>NZ_JARUKV010000009.1 GCF_029688865.1 Natronococcus sp. A-GB7 | reverse complement strand
TCCTGTATCGACTGTGGCGCCTGCGAGGTCGCCTGTCAGCGGACCTGGGACCTCCCGCCGGAGAGCGACCGCATCCAGGTCGTCGCGCTCGGTCACGGGACGGAGGAGGAGACGAACAAGCCGATGCAGTGTTACAACTGCGTCGAGGCACCCTGCGTCGAAGTCTGTCCGACCGACGCGTTGCGCATCCGCGACAGCGGCAGCGTCCGCGTCAAAGCCGACATGTGTATCGGTTGTCACTACTGCGGCGTCGGCTGTCCGTTCGGCGCCCCCCAGTACCCGGACGCCGAGGTTCCCGAGGCCGAGGAGGCCAATCCGATGGGCTCCCGGAGCGGTGGCCTGATGGACAAGTGTACGACCTGCGAGCCGCGCCAGGAGGAGGGGCTCGAGCCCGCCTGCTCCTCGGAGTGTCCGACCGACGCCTTGCTGTTTGGCACGCCCGAGCAGCTCTCCGAGAAGCTCGACGAGGACGGCGTTTCGACGCCGTTCAACGACGAGGCCGCCGAGATCGTCTTCGGCGAGGACGCGGACGAAATCATGGGGGACTGACCGCCGATGGCAACCGAAGTCACGTTCGATCTTCCGTACACCCAGTGGAACTGGCAGATCGGCGTCTACATCGCGATGATCGGGATCGCCAGCGGGGCGTACCTGATGGGGTACGTCGCCGACCTGCTGGCTTCGCGGCGGAACGCCCACGGACACGGTCAGGTCGCGAAGTACGGCTACCTGGTCGGACTGCTCGGGTTGGTGATCGGTCCGCCGATCCTGCTGTCACACCTCGCGACGCCGTTCCGGGCGATGCTGATCCCGCTGACGATGACGAACTTCGACTCGTGGATGACCATCGGCGCGTACCTGCTCGGCGGACTCGGGCTGGGAGCGTTCCTGATGTTCGCCTGGGTCGCGTTCGGCCGGAACCGGCCACACGCGCCCGATCGAGCCGACTCCGGCGCCGTCGCGGCCGACGGTGGAACCGAACGTGACGCCGCCAGAGCCGCGACAACCGACAGGACCGACGGACTGCGCGGCGTCGCCGACCGCGTCGGACTGCTCGACCTCGTCGACTCGATCGCCGACACCACTCGCCCCTCGGAGACGGTTCGGCTCGCGATCGGCGGCGTGTTCTCGATCGCCGCGGCCGGCGTCCTGGTCTACTCGGCGATGGCTTACGGCTCCGGAATGACCGAGCGGGTCGCGCTGTGGGACAAGACGTTCCTGCTCCCGGTCCAGATCTTCAGCGGCCTCGGCGTGGGACTGGCCGGAGCGGTCGGCCTGGCGGCGGTAGCTGGCCGAAAGCCTGGCCGCGCGATCCGTCAGTACTCGCTTGCGGTTGCCGGACTGCTGGCGGCGACGCTGGCGATGGTCATCGCGACGATCGTCCTGTTACCCGGGCAGATCCCCGCAGCTGAGCCAGGGATCAACAACCTGCTCACCACCTACGCCGTACCGTTCGTCGGTCTCGCCGTGATCGGCGGGCTGGTCGTGCCGATCCTGCTGTCGGTCGGCACGGTCGTCGGCCAGCGACGCGACGCGCTCTCGCCGACGGCGGCGACGGCGACGTACGCTACTGTTGCACTCCTCGCGGTCGTCGGCAAGATCGCGCTGGCGCTGAGTTACCTGCTCGCCGCCGAGTTCGAACCGCTCATCCTCCCGCTGTAGGCGGGATCGAGCCAACTGTTTTAACCCGATCTACACCCTCGTACCCAGTATGACACGGACGAACGATCCCACGAACGAGCTCGCGGATCTGTACGCGTTTCTCTCCGGCGTCCTCGCGGATCCACCCGACGAGACGGCCGTCGAACGGCTCAGTGCCGAGCAGCTTCCGCGACAGGCGTCACCGCAGGCGCTCGACACCGGCTACCAGCTGCTCGACAAGTGGCGGGCCAGGGTCGACGACCCCGAAGAGGAGGCGGCCGAGCTGAATCGAGTTCACACCCGACTGTTCGTCGGGCCGCGCCCGCGGATGCAGATCCACGAGTCCTGGTACGCCGACGACTACCTCGGCGAGCCGCTCGCGGCCGTCAAAAGCTCCTACCGCGACCTCGGCATTCGGCCGTCGACGGAGCTCCGCGAGGAAGCCGATCACGCCGCCGTCGAGCTGGCCGCCCTCGAGATCCTGGCCCGCGGAGGCAACGACGAGTACCGACGGGCGTTCCTCCAGGCCCACGGCTGGTGGCTGCGGGAGCTGGCCCGCGACATCCAGGAGATGACCGACAACCCCTTCTACGAGGGCGTCGGCTGGCTGCTCGAGGGAGTGTTCCAGGCCGACACCTACTTGCTCGGCCTCGACCCCGACGACCTCTCGCCGGGCTACGGGCAGCTCTCGACGAACGGCAAGTAGCACCGCTCTTTTCCGATCGACACCACGCGCCGCGACGCACAGAACAGTAGTCGACGCTACAGTCCCTCGAGGTCGAGTCGCTCGAGGGTTCGGTCGGTCGGGACGCCGTCGTCCCACCCCCGGCGCTCGTAGTACCGCTCGAGAGTCTCCTCGAAGCCGGCCGCGTCGATCGCCGCGCCGTCGTTGGGCCCGCCCTCGAGTGGCTCCGTGAGCCGCTGGGGAAGCGTGTCGTCCTCGCGGGTAAACCCCTCGCGGCAGTTGAAAAGGCGGATCAGCGTCCAGACGCGCTCGCCCACCAGACGGAGCTCCTCGGGGCTGTACTCGCGATCGACGGCTGCGAGCCAGTCCGCACCCAGCGTCGCCGAGAGGGCCTCGCCGAAGAAGTCGTCGGCGATCAGACTCCAGAGCACGGCCCGTCGGTCCTGCTCGGCGATCACTCTGTTCACGCGGTCGACGTCGCTCCAGTCGGTGCCGCCCAGCGCCTCGACCTCTACCGGCCGTGCGCGGCGGTGACAGGCGCCCCGATCGCTGGTCGCGTAGGCGAGCGCCATCGCGGACGCGCCGCGGGGGTCGTAGGCGGGCAGCGCCATCCCCTTCACCGAGGGGATCAGGTCGTCGCCGCCGTACTCGGTCGCGGCCGCGTCGACGCCGTCGGCCAGCGTCTCGCCGAGCGGGCTCGAGCGGTGGGCGATCTCCTCGATCAGTTCGCGGGCGCCGTCCTCGTCGCCGAACTCGAGGTCGCGGTCGATCAGCCCCTCCTGGCTCGCGCGGATCGCCCAGGCGACGGCGTTACCCCCCGAGATGACGTCGAGTGCGAGCCGATCGCAGACTGATCCCAGGGTGGCGACGGCGTCGAAGTCGTCGATCCCCAGACCCGCGCCCAGCGAGATTGGGGTTGACCCCCGCGGGACGCTCTCGCCGTCGTCGCTCTCGACCTGGAACCCGCCCGGAACCGGCTCGTCGGCTCGCTCGCGGTCGTGGGCGGCGTCGCGGACGGCTTCGATCCCGATCCCGTCGGCGCCGTCGAACCGGCCCTCCTGCCAGCCGCGAGTCGGCAGGACGCCGACCTCGTTCGCGAAGTCGAGCGTCTCGACGGTCTCGCTGGCGGCCTGCCAGCGGCCGGTGTCGTCGGTCGCGAACGCCTCCTCGTACCGCCGGTGGAGCTCGCGGAGGTCCGCGTCGAGTTCGGGCAGATCGCCGCGGGCGACCAGCGCCTTCAGCCGCTTTGCACCCATCACCGCGCCCGCGCCGCCCCGGCCGGCGTGGTGGTCGCCGCCGTCGGAGGCGATCGTCGCGTAGGAGACGCCGTTCTCGCCCGCAGGGCCGATGCAGGCGACCGCGGCCTCGCCCGCTCGCTCGTCGGTCTCGCGGGCGTCGAGCCCCCACCAGTCCTCGGCCGACGTGACCGAGACCTCGCCGCCGTCGATCTCGAGCCTGACGGGACGATCCGCCCGCCCGGTGACGAGGATCCCAACGTGGTCGCCCAGCGAGCCCGCGAGCCGACCGGCCATCGAGCCGCCCGCGTAGGAGTCGAGAAAGGCCCCGGTCAGCGGCGATTTGGTGACGACGACGGAGCGTTGCTCGCCGGGCAGGAGACCGGTCAGCGGACCGGTGAGAAACAACAGGACGTTGTCGTCGCCCAGCGGGTCCGTCCCCGGCTCGAGCTCCTCGTAGAGGTAGCGGGCGCCAAGTCCCTTCCCGCCGACGTACTTTCGGCGCCACGACTCCGGTACCGGTTCGGACGCGACGGACTCGGCCGCGAGATCGACGCGGACGAGAGTCTCCCCCGTTTCCATGCAGTCCCGTAATCGTAACCGCCGAGCGATAGTTAAAGCTCTCGGCTGCGAACGCCGCCGCTCGGACTCAGACGACGTCGACGACCCGATCCTCGAGCAACTGCGCGAGAACGACCCGGGGTACGTCCCGTCGCTCGTGGATCTCGCTGGCGATCTCGCGGGCCGTCTCCTCGAGTTCGGGCGTGTCGACCATGTTCGCGAGCGGGATCACCGTCGCGCCGTGGGGAACGTCCTTGCATCCGCCTCGGTCGCTCGCCACGACGGTCGCGACGTCGCCCGCCGTGATCCGGTCGCCGGGCTCGAGATCGGTGATCGCCGCGACCCGCTCGGGGCGGTGGACGTGCTCCTCGTCGAGTCGCTCGCCGACGATCTTCGCGCTCGCGATCGGGACGACGACGTCGGTCGCGGTCGGTAGCTGGGGCTCGTCGTCGTTCGGCGCCTTGAACCAGCGGGTGCGGGCGCCGTCGGCCTTGACGACCACCGACGTCTCCGGCCCGAGGTCGGCCACGAAGTCGTCGACCGTTTCGGGATCGTAGCCGAGGTAGCGGTCCGATCCCTCGCGGCCGGCGACGAGCCCGATCGGCCACGACTCGGCCGAGTCGATCGCCTCGAGCGGGCGATCCGTGACGATCACGTCCTCGACCTGCTCCTCGAACGGCGGGATACGAACGGTGGCGGTGACGACCGCGCGCTCGAGTTGGGCCGCGAGCGCGTACAGCGTCGACTTCTTGCCGCCCGCGCCGACGACGCAGGTGACGTTACCGCGAGCGGTCAGCGCCTCGGAAAGATCCATGTCGATACCGAAGCATCGGAGCGGTCGTACTTGTAGCTGCGTGTCCGACTAACGCGGCGCCGACGAGAGTTGCACCCGCCGGCTCGCGTCGGTCGTCTCGCTCACGCGATCAGCGAGGGTGCTCGAGTCCCTGCCGTCAGTCGTCGTCATCGTCATCGTCGTCGTCATCGTCCTCATCATCGTCATCATCGTCGTCGTCATCGTCCTCATCATCGTCATCATCGTCGTCATCGTCCTCATCGTCGTCGTCCGCTTCGTCCTCCTCGTCTTCCTCGTCGTCACCATCGTCGTCCGCCTCATCATCGTCGTCTTCGTCGTCAGTCGACGATTCGTTCCCGTCGGTTTCGTTGTCGGCCGTCTCGTTGCCGTCGGTTCCGTCGTCGGTCTCGTTGTCGTCGTCCTCGAGGTCGTCCCAGTCGAGTTCCTCCGTCTCGTCGTCGTCACCGCCTCCGTCGTCGTCATCGTCGTCGCCCCCTTCATCGTCCGCCTCGTCGTCCGAATCAGTGGCGTCGATCATCTCGGAGGGATCGTCCTCGAGCCCCGGCAGGTCCTCGGTCTCCGCGTCCGTCTCGGCGCTCGAGGTGTCGCCGCTGACCCCGAGTCCGAGGGTAACTCCGGCGATCGTCATCCCGAAGACGACGAGGACGGCGACCGTCGTAACGAGCAGCGCTCCGACGGATCCCCCGTCCGGCTCCCGGTCGTGCCCGCGCGTTCCCGACATCGTACCTCGACGTACGCACCCTGATCGGTATTGTTAAGCACCGCAAACCCTCGCTCGTCCGAGGCGTAACGATGGCGCCGATTGGTCGGCCCCGCGTCGTCGGTCGTAGGCGGCGACTACCCGAGGCGGTCGCCGGGTTCCGGGACCGAAACGACTACCGGGTCGCGTTCGTACCACCGACCCATGGGACGCTACGACATCGAACGCTACCTCAACGTTCGCAGCGCCTACGGGGCCTCCTTCGGTCCCGACGGCGAGCGGCTCTCCTTCCTGATGGACACGACCGGCACCGCACAGGTCTGGACGCTCGAGGGCCCCCGCGAGTGGCCCGAGCAGCGCACGTTCTACGACGAGCGGATCACCTTCGCCTCCTGGTCGCCCGAACGGCCCGAGCTGATCTTCGGGATGGACGAGGGCGGCAACGAGCGCGCCCAGCTCTACCGGCTCGACGCCGAGACGGGCGAGATCGAGAACCTGACCGCGATGCCCGACGCGAAACACCGCTGGGGCGGCTGGAGTCACGACGGCGACCGCTTCGCGTTCGCCTCGAACCGCCGCGACGAGTCCGTCTTCGATATCTACGTGCAAGGTCGCGACGAAACGGGCGAGGAAGCGGAGCTCGTCTACGAGGGCGACGGCTGGCTCTCGCTGGCGGGCTGGAGTCCCGACGACTCCCGACTGCTCGTCTCGCAGGCGTACTCCAACTTCGACCAGGACCTGTACGCCCTCGACCTCGAGACCGAGGCGCTCGAGCATCTCACGCCCCACGAGGGCGACGTCCGCTACCAGAGCGCCAGCTGGGCGCCAGACGGTGAGGGGATCTACCTCGTGACCGACGAGGGCGACGCCGACACGCTGTATCTGGCCTATCTCGACCTCGGGGGCGGGGCGCGGAGTGCCCCGGAGCTCGAAACGGTCGTCGCCGACGAGGAGTGGAACGTCGACGGGATCGCGCTGGACGACGAGACGGGCCGGTTCGTCTACTCGAAGAACGTCGAGGGGTACACTGACCTCACCGTCGGCGAGTTCGACGCCGACGAGCCGACCGCGTTCGAGACCTTTCCCGAACCGGATCTACCGGGCGGCGTCGCCGGCGGCGTGAGTTTCGATCCCGATGCCGAGCGCTTTGCCCTGTCGACGACCGGTGATACGGTCAACACGAACGCCTTCGTGGTCGACGTAGAGACCGGCGAGACCGAACGCTGGACCGCGGCGCCGACCGGCGGGATCCCGCCCGAGACGTTCGATGCGTCTGAGCTGGTCCACGTCGAGAGTTTCGACGGGCTGGAGGTGCCCGGCTTCCTCACGCTCCCCGGCGAGGACGAGGCGAGCGAGACCGAAACCGGCGAGGGTGTCCCCGTCATCGTCGACATCCACGGCGGTCCCGAGGGCCAGCGCCGGCCCTCCTTCTCGAGCGTCAAGCAGTACTTCCTCGACCGAGGGTACGCTTACTTCGAGCCCAACGTCCGCGGGTCGGCGGGGTACGGCGCCGACTACGCCGCGCTCGACGACGTCGAGAAGCGGATGGACTCCGTAGCCGACATCCGGGCCTGCGTCGAGTGGCTACAGGACCACGATGCGGTCGACCCCGATCGGATCGTCGCCAAGGGTGGCTCCTACGGCGGGTTCATGGTGCTCGCGTCGATGACCGAGTACCCCGAGCTGTGGGCCGCCGGGATCGACATCGTCGGCATCGCCAACTTCGTCACGTTCCTCGAGAATACCGGCGACTGGCGCCGCGAGCTACGGGAGGCCGAGTACGGCAGCCTCGCCGAGGACCGGGAGTTCCTCGAGGAGATCTCGCCGACCAACAACATCGAGCACATCGCGGCGCCGCTGTTCGTCCTCCACGGCGAGAACGATCCCCGGGTCCCGGTCGGGGAAGCCGAACAGATCGCCGAGCAGGCGGAAGCGCAGGGAGTTCCGGTCCGCAAGTTGATCTTCGAGGACGAGGGCCACGGCTTCTCGAAGCTCGAGAACCGCATCGAGGCCTACTCGGCGATCGCCGACTTTCTCGACGAGCACGTCTGAGGAGCACTCTCGCCCGCCGTTCCGACGGCCGCGGTTCTGCCAGCCGTGGTCCCCTCGAGCGCGACCGTTGGCATCCGCTCCGAACGGGTCGAACTCGACGTGACCCGGACATCGGTGTGGGCCTCGGCTCCGAGGTACTGACCTCGGTCGACCTCTCGAGACACCGAACACACACTCGAGAGTGACATTCAGGACTGCGATTCCACCGACGTTTTTAGCGTCCGATCTGTAGGAGCGCCCATGCAGTGGCGGCGAGCTGTCGCCGGACTCGTCGTTGCAGTCGGCGTCGTGGGACTGTTCGTCTCCGGGGTCGGCTGGAACGAGGTGCTCGAACACGTCCGAGCGGCGCATCCAGCCGCGCTCGCGGCCGCCCTCGTCGCGGGCCTCGGGATGCTCGCGCTCCGCGGCGCGCTGGTCAAACGACTGCTCGCGCCGATCGACGGCGCGGCGGGCGGAACGACGTTCGCGACGGCGTACCTCTCGGGTTACTTCGCCCGCAGCGCCCTCCCGTGGGGGCGCTCGACCGGGACCCCGGTCATGGCCTACCTGCTCGCGAGGGACTCCGACTCGGAGTTCGAGGACAACCTCGCGGTCGTCGCCGCCGCGGAGGGGTTCAACCTCGTCGGCAGCCTGGTGCTCGCCGGGATCGGCGTGGCGATCTTCGCCACCGTCGGCGGCGGGTCGATCGATACCGTCATTGGCAGCCTCGCGGTCGCTGGCGGCGGCGGATTGCTCACCGCCGGCGCCCTGATCGTCGTGTTCAACCGCGGCGTCGCACGCCGGGTCTCGTTCGGTTTCGCGGCCCGCTGCGAGACCGCCGTCGGCTCCCTCCCGCGGCTGCCGTCCATCGAGGGGCGTCTCACGGGTCGCATCGACGGTTTCTTCGGGACCCTCGAGGCGATCCAGGCTTCCCGACGAACGCTCGTCGTAGCGTTCGGGATCGCGGTCGCGAGCTGGGTTCTCAACGCCTTACCCCTCTACTTCGGGCTGCTCGCGCTCGGCGTCGACGTCCCGCTCGCGCTGGTGCTCGTCTGTGCGCCGCTGGCCTCCTTCGGCGGAATCGTTCCCCTCCCCGGCGGTAGCGGTGGGATCGAGGTCGTCCTGGCGAGCCTGCTCGTCGCAACCGCCGGCGTTCCGGCCGACGTCGCGACCGCCGCCGCGATCCTCTATCGGCTGACGACCTACTGGGCACACTTTGCGATCAGCGGCTGCGTGGCCGTGCTGGTCTCGGTGTTCGGGACGAAGCCCGCGCTACCGATCGACCGCGGCCTCTAGTCGATGACGCCCGTTTTCGTCGCGACCTCGCGGGCTGCCCGCTCGTTTATTCCGTTGCCAAGAATGGTGTAGCGGTCCCGGATCGCGTGGCAGGTCGTCAACGCTTCCACTACCGTCTCGTCGTCGATACCGAGTTCAGCCGCGGTCGTCGGCGCGTCGATACTCGCGAGCGCCGAACGGATGTCCTGCCAGATCCCGCGCTCGCCACCGTGGAGGTAGGCCGTCATGATCGAGCCGACGCCGACCTGGTGGCCGTGCAGGGCCGTTCCGGGCTCGAGCCGATCGAGCTGGTGGGAAAAGAGGTGTTCGGCGCCGCTTGCGGGTCTCGAGGAGCCGGCGATGCTCATCGCGACGCCCGAGGACATCAGCGCCTTGGTGACGATCCAGGCCGACTCCTCGAGGCCGGGTCGGACGTGGTCGGCGTTGTCGACGAGGATCTCGGCGGTCATCTCCGAGAGCGCGGCGGCGTACTCCGAGTACTCGACGTTCTGGAGCCGGCGGGCGAGTCGCCAGTCCATGACGGCGGTGTAGTTCGAGATGATGTCGGCACAGCCCGCGGTCGTCAGCTCCCAGGGGGCCTCCGCGAGGACGCCCGTGTCGGCGATCACGGCGAGCGGCGGCTCGGCGGCGACGCTGTGGCGGGTGTCGCCGTCGGGTACCGAGCCGCGGTTGCTGACGATCCCGTCGTGGCTGGCCGCGGTCGGCACCGAGAGAAACCCCATCTCGAGGTGTTCGCTGGCCATCTTCGCGATGTCGATGGCCTTCCCGCCGCCGATGCCGACGAGGTAGGAGACCTCCTCGGCCTCGGCGGTCTCGATCACGTCCTCGACGGCGTCGAACGACGCGGACTCGACGGTGACGACCGCCGGTTCGACTCCGATGGCCTCGAAGTCGGCCACGATCGGTTCCGCCGCGACCCGACGCGGCGTCGGGCTGGTCACGAACAGCGGCCGTCCCTGCAGGTGGAGTTCGTCCACGGCGTCGACGACGTCCGACAGCACGTCGTGGCCGACGATGACGTTCCGCGGAAGGCGAATCCACGTCGACTTCTCGAACATACGGTAGCTGAGTCACCACCGGGATATACGTGTTGTTGCTCGCCGACACGACCGCCGACGGGCGCTCGAGGAGCGGTCGGCAGTCAGAAGGTGTCGAGAATCCCCAGCACGCGCTCCTCGCTCTCGCGGTCGGGCTCGTGTTCGCTCCCGTCGCGGTCGCTCTCGAGGTGGTCCGCGACCGAGCGGGCCATCGCCTCGTCGATCGGCGTCGGCTCCCAGCCCAGGGCCGCGAGTTTGGCGGTCGAGAGGATATGAGGGTACTCCCGGTAGAGGACGTAGTCGTCGGGCTCGATGGAGCCCGCTTCGAGTTCGCGGGGGCCGGCGGTGACGACGTCGACCGTAGTGTCCAACTGCTCGGCGATCAACTCGACCATCTCCTCGAGCGTGGCGAGCCGTCGGTCGCCGACGTTGTAGGCTTCGCCCGCCTCGCCGCGCTCGGCGACGATCCGCAGGGCGCTGGCCACGTCCTCGACGTACGCGCGGTGCCAGACGTTCGTCCCGTCGCCGGGGACGACGACCCGGTCGAAACGGTTGACGCGGTCGATCCAGAAATCGAGTCGTTCGGTGTAGTCGTGGGGGCCATACACGATACAGGGTCTGACGGACATGGCCCGGACCCCGCGCTCTGCGGCGGCGAACACCGCTCGATCGCCCTCGGCCTTGCGCGGGCCGTAGGTCGCGCCGGAGTCGTCGACGGCCTGCTCCGGACTGCAGTCCGCCAGCGGCGTTTCGTCCTCCCGCTTGGGGATCTCCTCGCGACCGTAGGCCGCGCCGCTCGAGACGAAGACGTACGCCTCGCAGTCGTCGAAGATCCGGGTCGCCGCCTGGACGTCCTTCGGGTAGTAGGCGACGCAGTCGAAGACGGCGTCGGGATCGACCTCGAGTGCGGCCGCCTCGAGCGCCGAGTCGTTCGTTCGATCGCCCTCGATCCGACGGACGCGGTCGTCGTCGGCGAAGGGGTTCTCGTGACTTCCACGGTTGAGGATCGTTACGTCGTAACCGTGCTCGAGCAGTTCCTCGACGAGGTGGCGGCCGATGAAGCGCGTGCCGCCGATAACGAGTGCGTCGTCCATGATCGACGGTCGTCGCTTCGGGGGAAAACGGTGACGGACGCGGTCGTCGTCGGTACCGTGTGAGTCACATGCAAGCGAGCGCGCGCCCCGGCCTTATCCGACTCATCGGCCAACCCCCGTCCGAAGCGCGACCGTCAGCAAGCGTCCGCGAGCCACCCTATTCGACTATGACAGACCGAACCGACGACCGAGGACAGGACCGCGATCGAGGGACAGAGGACGAAACCGACGCCGACGACGAGCTCGGGGAGCCCGAACGGCAGGAACGCACGGCCCAGCGCGATTCCGCGAGCGACGAGCGACCCGACCGCGATCCCGCCAAGGGCGACGCGAACCGTCAGCGACCCGGGGGCAGCGAGTCGGGACGCCAGCACCGCTCCGAGCAAGGGGGACTCGAGGGTACCGACGACGGAACTCCCGACGCGACGGAGACCGCTGCGACCCCCGGCGCTGCGGGCGACGAGACCGGCCAGGAGCCGACCCGCGAAGCCGAGGTGACCGACGACGAGGACGAGGACGAAGACGAGGATCCAGTCCCCGACGCCGAGACGGGAGACCGATCCGGCGGCGGACTCGAGCACGACCAGGACCGACTCCGCGACGAGTCGGGCGGCTGGACCGAGGACGAGGACGACGGCGACCGCGAGCGGTAGGGATCGCCGTCGTTTTCCTGGCACACCGGGTAGCGATCGGTATGAGCGGAACCTACGTCCTGGCGATCGACGTCGAACGACCGCTCTCGCTCGAGGTCGGCGCGCTCGGCGAGTGCGAGTTCGCGGCCGAGACGTACGCCTACGTCGGCAGCGCCTTCGGCCCCGGCGGGTTCGCGCGGCTCGACCGCCACCGCGAACTGGCCCGAGGGGAGCGCGACGTTCGCCACTGGCACGTCGACTACCTGCTGGGCAGCGAGGCGGCGAGCCTCGAGGCGACCGTCAGATTCCCCGACGCCGACCGGGAGTGCGACCTCGCCGCCTCGCTCCCCGGGAAGGCGGTTCCCGACTTCGGATCCTCGGACTGTGACTGCGGGTCCCACCTGCTCGAGACGCCCGGTCTCGAGACGCTGCTCGAGGCGGCCGACGACGCTGGCGGGGTCCTCGGGATCCGGCCCGAAGGCGACTAGACGTTATACGGATCGGCCGCGAACCCGAGGGCATGTCCGAGACGGACGTCGACCCCGAACTACGCGACGATGCGATGGACCGATTTCCGGTACCCGATTACGAGGAGCTCCCCGGAGACCTGCAAGAGCGGATCGACGAGGAGACCGACCGAGCCGGCTTCACGCCGAACGTGTTCTCCGCACTGGCGTACAAACCGTCGCACTTCCGAGCCTTCTTCGACTACCACGACGCCTTAGTCGAGGACACCGCCCTCGAGCGCGAGGAGATCGAGATGATCGTGGTCGCCGTCTCCGGCGTCAACCACTGCTACTACTGCAACGTCGCCCACGGCGCGCTCGTGCGGATCTACGCCGACGATCCGTTGCTCGCCGACCAGCTGGTCGCGAACTACCGCACTGCCGACATCAACGACGCTCATCGAACCATGTTGGACGTCGCCGTGAAACTCACCGAGCGCCCGACCGAGCTCGAGGAGGCCGATCTCGAGGCGCTGCGCGAGGCCGGTTTCAGCGAGGAGGCGCTGTGGGACATCGCCTCGGTGACGGCCTTCTACAACCTGAGCAACCGGCTGGCGATGTTCGCCGGAATGCGTCCCAACGAGGAGTTCCACACGCTGGGGCGGTAGCAGTCGGTTGCCGATCTCTGTCTCGCCGCACGACGATGGGCCAAGACGGCGAGCGCTCGGGCTCACGATCGGAACCCCCTTGTAGAATGATACGAAAGGCGAAGGCGACGTGGACCTCGTCCCGACTCGACTCGAGCGGATCGCGGCGGTGGTCGCGGTCCTCGCCGCGCTACTGTTGGTGCCCGCCGCAGCGCTCGGTTCCGGGATCACCGTCGTCGTGTTGCTGTTCGTCGCGTTCACCTGCGGAACGGTCGCGAGAGCACGTACCGGTCTCGACGGCCTGCTGACGTTCGGGCTCCGATCGGTTCCCGAGGACGACCCCCGCGCCGAACGGTACCGCGAGCGCCGGGAGCGCGAGGACGACCGGATTCGGGAGGCAGTTTCGTTCGACTACGATCCGCACCTCGATCGACTGCTGGCGATCGGACTGGCGCTTCTCGGGATCGGCGCGCTGGCGGCACTCGCCGTCGGACCCGTGGACGACCCGCGGCTGTTGCTGGTCGCCCTGGTCGCCCTCAACGCCGCGCTGATCGGCTACGCGGCGTCGTACGTGGGCTCCGACTCCGACGACTGAAAACGAGAGCTCGGGCGTTAGTCGTCGCTCGCGGCGAACTCCGTCGACTCGGCGTCGGCGGGCGTCTCGGGCGCGCCCGGCAGTTCGCTGCGGACGTCGTCGCTGCCCTGCTCGGTGATCGCCTCGTGGTAGGCCTCGGGCATCACCTTCACGAACGACTCGAGGGCGCGCTCCCAGTTCGCGAGCAGCTCGCGGCCCCGTTCGGAGCCGGTGTAGGCGACGTGGTTCTCGACGAGTCGGCGCAGCATCTCGACGTCGCGCTCCTCGAGGTCGTCGTGCAGCGAGACCATGCCGGTGTTGGCGCGGTCGGCGAAGTCGGTGTCGGGGTCGTAGACGTAGGCGACGCCGCCGGACATGCCGGCCGCGAAGTTCTTGCCCGTCTCGCCGAGCACGGCGACGACGCCCCCGGTCATGTACTCGCAGCCGTGGTCGCCGACACCCTCGACGACGGCCTTCGCTCCGGAGTTACGGACGGCGAAGCGCTCGCCGGCGACCCCGTTGACGTACAGCTGGCCGTCGGTCGCGCCGTACAGTGCGACGTTGCCGATCGCGACGTTCTCGGTCGGATCGTAGCTCGCGGTTTCGGGCGTCCGGACGGTGAGCTTCCCGCCCGAGAGCCCCTTGCCGACGTAGTCGTTGGAGCTCCCCTCGAGGTGCATCGAGACGCCGCTGGCGAGGAACGCGCCGAAGCTCTGACCGGCGGTCCCCTCGAGGTCGACGGTGACAGTGTCCTCGGGCAGGCCGGGCTCGCCGTAGCGGTCGGTGATGCGGTTCGAGAGCATCGCGCCGACCGCGCGGTCGACGTTGGTCACGTCGGCCGCGAGCGTGACCGGTGACTGGTCCTCGATCGCGTCGCTCGCGGCGTCGATGAGTTCGCGGTCGAGCTGGTCGTCGAGCTCGTGGTCCTGCTCGCGGATCTTGTGACGGACGTCGCCTGCGGGCTCGGCCAGCACGGCCGAGAGATCGACGTTGCGGGCCTTCGGGTGATCGACGTCCGTGCGCTGCTCTAAGACCTCGACGCGGCCGATCATCTCGTCGACGGTCTCGAAGCCGAGTTCGGCCATGATCTCCCGGAGCTCCTGGGCGATGAACGTCATGTAGTTGATGACGTGCTCGGGCTCGCCGGGGAACCGCTTTCGGAGGTCCTCGCGCTGGGTCGCGACGCCGACGGGACAGGTGTTCTTGTGACACTGTCGGGCCATCACGCAGCCCGAGGTGACCAGCGGGGCGGTCCCGAAGACGTACTCCTCCGCACCAAGGAGCGCGGCGACGGCGACGTCCCGACCGGTCTTCATTCCGCCGTCGGCCGAGACCCGAATCCGATCGCGAAGTCCCGTCTGGCGGAGCATCTGATTTGCCTCGGCGAGACCGAGCTCCCAGGGGAGGCCGGCGCTCTTGATCGACGTGCGGGGCGAGGCGCCGGTGCCGCCGGAGTGACCCGAGATGTGGACCACGTCGGCGTTGGCCTTCGCGACGCCGGCTGCGACGGTTCCGATCCCCGCTTCCGAGACGAGCTTGACGTTGATGTCCGCGTTCTCGTTGGCGGCCTTGAGATCGAAGATCAGCTGTTTGAGGTCCTCGATCGAGTAGATGTCGTGCAGCGGCGGGGGCGAGATCAGTCCGACGCCCGGCGTGGACTTGCGGACGTGGGCGATCATCTCGTTTACCTTCTCACCCGGGAGGTGGCCGCCCTCGCCGGGCTTGCTCCCCTGGGCCATCTTGATCTGGAGCTCGTCGGCGTTCGAGAGATAGGTCGAGGTGACGCCGAACCGGCCGGAGGCCACCTGCTTGACGTTGCATTCGCGCTCGGTGTTGAACCGTTCGGGCGGTTCGCCGCCCTCCCCCGAGTTGCTCTTGGCGCCGATGCGGTTCATCGCGATCGAGTTGTTCTCGTGGGCCTCCGGCGACAGCGAGCCGAGACTCATCGCTGCCGTCGAGAACCGCTGGACAACGTCGGCGATCGGCTCGACGTCCTCGACCGGGATCGACTCCCGATCGGAGTCGAACTCGAGCAGGCCCCGCAGCGTCTGGAGGTTCTGCTGTTGGTCGTTGATCTGGGCGGCGAACTCCTGGTAGCGCTCGTAGTCATTCGCTCGGACCGACTGCTGGAGCGCGCCGACGGTGTCGGGGTTCCACTGGTGATGAATTCCGCTCGAGCGGTGTTCGAACTCGCCGTGGCGGTCGAGCTTCGAGTCCTCGGCGCCGAACGCCGCCTCGTGTCGCTCGCGGACGTCGGCCTCGAGTTCGGCGAGCCCGACGCCCTCGGTTCGGTTCTCGGTTCCCTCGAAGTACTCCTCGACGAGACCACCGTTGAGGCCGACGGCCTCGAAGATCTGGGCGCCCTGGTAGCTCTCGACCGTCGAGATCCCCATCTTGGCCATGATCTTCAACAGCCCGTCCTCGACGGCGTCGACGTAGGCGTCGATCGCGAGTTCGGTCTCGGCGCCGTCGGGGCCGGCGGTGATGTCCGCGATCGTCTGGTAGGCCAGGTACGGGTTGACCGCGCCCGCGCCGTACCCGACCAGCGTCGCGAAGTGGTGGACGGTTCGGGGGTCGGCGGACTCGACGACGAGGCCGACGTGGTTGCGAAGCCCGTTGCGAACGAGGTGGTGGTGGACGCCACCGGTCGCCAGCAGGCTCGGGATCGCCGCGCGGTCGGCGTCGACGCCCCGATCCGAGAGGATCAGCACGTCGTGGCCGGCCTCGATGGCCTCGATGGCGTCCTCGCGGACGCGCTCGATCGCGGCTTCGAGATCCGCGCCCGGCTCGTCGCTCTCGAGCTCGTAGGTGATGTCGATCGTCGCGGCCGTGATGTCGTTGGCCGAGCAGTCGCGGATCGACTCGAGTTCGGCGTCCGTGAGGATCGGCGAGTCGAGCACGAGCTGGCGGGCGTGTTCGGGCGACTCCTCGAGGAGGTTGCGCTGGTAGCCCAGCCGGCTCTCCATTGAGGTGACCAGCTCCTCGCGGATGTAGTCAAGCGGCGGGTTCGTCACCTGCGCGAACAGCTGTTTGAAGTACGTGAACAGGGGACGGTTGAACTCCGTCAGAACGGACAGCGGCGTGTCGTCGCCCATCGAGCCGACGGGGTCTTTCCCCTTCTGGGTCATCGGCTCGATCATGTTCTCGAGTTCGTCGTGCGTGTAGCCGAAGGCGGCCTGCTGGTCGCGAAGCGCCGAAACGGGATCTCGAGGCGAGCTGTCGCCGGTCGAGACGATATCGTCGAGGCCGACCTGTTCCCGCTCGACCCACTCGCCGTAGCGGTCGTCGGTCAGGTCCTCGAAGACCTCGTCGTCAGGGATGACCCGGCCTTCCTCGGGATCGGCGAGAAACAGCTGGCCGGGCTGGAGGCGACCGCGCTCGGCGATCTCCGAGGGATCGGTCTCGAGCGCGCCGGCCTCGCTGGCCATGATCAGCCGGTTGTCGGTCGTCACGTCGTACCGACACGGCCGTAATCCGTTGCGATCGAGGACGGCGCCGACGCGCTCGCCGTCGGTGGCGGCGACCAGCGCGGGACCGTCCCACGGCTCGACCAGCGAGGCGTGGAAGTCGTACCAGTCCTTGCGGCCCTGATCCATCGCGTCGTCGCCGCGCCAGGCCTCGGGGACGAGCATCCGCAGCGCGTGCTCGAGGTCGCGACCGTCCTGCATCAGCAGTTCGAGGGCGTTGTCGACGCTCGCGGTATCGGACTGGTCGGGGTCGTCGATGATCGGCTTGACCGCCTCGAGGTCTTCTAGCACGTCGCTCTCGAGGTCCGTCTCACGGGCTCGCATCCAGTTGATGTTCCCTCTGATGGTGTTGAACTCGCCGTTGTGGATGATGTTGCGGTAGGGATGGGCGAGATGCCAGGCCCCGAGCGTGTTCGTCGAGAACCGCTCGTGAACCATCGCGAACGTCGACCCCATGCGCTCGTCGGTCAGATCCTCGTAGTAGGAAGCGACCTGCTCGCCCTTGAGCAGGCCCTTGTAGACGATCGTCTTCGAGTCGAGCGAGCAGACGTAGAACCGTTCCTTGTTCTCGACGTCGGCGTTCGCAACCGCGTTCTCGAGTGCTCGCCGGGCGACGTAGAGCCGGCGGTCGAACGTCTCGCCGGAGACGTCGTCCGCGGGTGCGACGGCAACCTGCCAGACGTCGGGTTCGGAGTCGAGGGCGGTCGCACCGAGGTCGGCGTTGTCGGTGGGGACGTCGCGCCACTCGAGGGTCTCGAGGTCGTAGTCGGCGAGAGTGCCCTCGACGATGTCGGCGAGTTCCTCGCGAGCCGTGTCGTCGGTCGGGAAGAAGAGCGAACCGACGGCGTAGGTGTTCGGGAGATCGGCGTCGAGAGCGTCGGCGAAGAAGGCATCGGGTCGCTGGAGCATGATGCCGGCGCCGTCGCCGGTGTCCTTCTCGGCGCCGGTCGTTCCGCGGTGCTCGAGGTTGACCAGCAGTTCGAGTCCGTCCGCGACGACGTCGTGTCCACCCTCGCCGTCGAGATCCATGACGACGCCGACACCGCAGTTCGATCGTTCGTCCGCCGGATCGGCGAGCCCCGAAGAACGATCGGTGTTCGAAGTGTGTGGCTGTGACATACCCCCTCCTTTGGAGATCTCCCATAAGAGGCTACCCCATAATGGCTAAGTGTATTATATACACATATGAGGAGGTATAAGGTCTAATTGGATAATTTATACTGTGGTTTCGGCAGGAGTTCGGGTGTCCGCCGATCCCTACCCGGGGCTGATCGGCGAAACGGTACGGAAAGGTGTCAGAGGCACGTAGTGTTCACCCACCAGAGTGAACACCACACTCGTACATCGTTCCCGGGTGGTAAGCACTATTTGGTTAAAGAGTTAGGTAGACGTAGAATCCGCACGTACGAAAGACCCAGTCTGCGGCCTCGAGCGGCCGATCGGCCGCGATAGCGGGCCGACTCAGTAGCTCTTCGCGAAGTACGCGACCTCGTCGGCGGACTCCCCGCAGACGCCACACTCGTCGCTGCCGGGTTCGACGACCTCACCCGCAGATTGGCCGCCCTCGTCCTCGAGTGGCTGCATGACGATTTCGGCTGCGATCTTCTCCTTGATCGCCTCCTCGCAGGCCTGGTCGCCACACCACGGCGTCTTCACGTAGCCGCCGTGTTTGCCGATCGTCCCGAGGATGTCCTCGGGGCTGTGGGCTTCGCGGACGTTCTCCGCGAGGTTCTCCTCGGCCGTCTCGTACAGTTTGTCGAAGACGGTATCGAGGTGGTCCTCGACGGTGTCGACGATCCCCTCGCGGTCGGCGACGGCCTTCTCGCTGTCCGGGCGGTGGACCAGCGTCACCTCGCCGTCGTCGGCCTCGTTGGGGCCGATCTCGAGTCGCAGCGGGACGCCGTTCAGCTCGTGTTCGTTGAACTTGAACCCGGGGTTGCGTTCGTCGCGGTCGTCGAGTTCGACGCGGATTCCGGCGTCCTCGAGCTCGTCGGCGATCTCCTCCGAGTACTCGAGGACGTCCTCCTTGGTGTCGGCCTGCCAGATCGGGACGATCGCGACCTGGGTCGGCGCGATCGTCGGCGGGAGCACGAGCCCCTGGTCGTCCGAGTGGGTCATGATCAGGGCGCCGATCGCGCGCCAGGACAGCCCCCACGAGGTCGTGTAGGCCGTCTGCTCTTCCTCGTCCTCGTCGGCGAAGGTGATGTCGAACGCATCCGCAAAGGACTGGCCGAGGTTGTGGCTCGTCGCCCCCTGGACCGACTTTCCGTCGGGCATCAGCGCCTCGACGGTCGTCGTCGTATCGGCACCGGGGAACTTGTCGTGTTCGGGCTTCTTGCCGCGCAGAACCGGGATCGCCAGGACGTCCTCGTACACTTCCTCGTACTGATCCAGACGGGTCCAGACCTCCTCCCAGGCGCCCGCGTCGTCGGCGTGAGCGGTGTGGCCCTCCTGCCACATGAACTCCTTCGTCCGGAAGAACGGCTTCGTCTCGGTGGCCTCCCACCGAACGACCGAACACCACTGGTTGATCCGCAACGGTAGGTCGCGGTGGCTACGGGTCCAGTCGGCCATGAACGGGGCGATGATCGACTCGCTGGTCGGTCGCACCGCGAGTCGTTCCTCGAGTTCCTCGTGGCCGCCCTGGGTGACCCAGGCGACCTCGGGGTCGAAGCCCTCGACGACGTCCTTCTCGCGCTCGAGGAAGCTCTCGGGGATGAACATCGGGAAGTAGACGTTGTCGACCCCGGTCGCCTTGAACCGACTGTCGAGTGCGTCCTGGATCCCCTCCCAGATCGCGTACCCGCGAGGTTTCGTGACGATAAACCCGCCCATCGGGGCGTAGTCGGCGAGGTTCGCCTTCTGAACGACCTCGGCGTACCACTCGCCGGGCTTGTGCGATTTCGTCTCGGTGATCCCGAGCTCCTGACTCTCGTCGCTCATACCGCCACCTTCGTGACCGGAGCAATAAATGGGCCCCGTTTGGGACCGCCGCCGATCGCGTCGGTGTTCGTTC
Organism: Natronococcus sp. A-GB7; assembly: GCF_029688865.1. GTDB lineage: Archaea > Halobacteriota > Halobacteria > Halobacteriales > Natrialbaceae > Natronococcus. Next base: position 144,408 of record NZ_JARUKV010000009.1, on the reverse strand, counting down.
GATCGAGCGTATTCGTTCGATGAAGTATTTCAACCGTTGATAACTGTCGTCCGAAACTGGATTAAAATCATTATGTATTATCACACCATAGATTATAATCGTGGACGAATGCGACGGAATCACAGCCACAGGAGCGATTCGGCGGGTGTCGACCGACGGAGCGTGCTGCGCTCGAGCGCCGCGCTCGGCGCGGTCGCACTCGGCGGCGTAACGATCGGCTCGACCAGTGCGGCCGCCCGCTCCGAGGGAGCAACGGCCCCCGAGGACGGCGTCGGCTACCAGTACTTCCACCGGGAGTGGACCGAGATCGAGGCCGACCTCGAGCGGGTCGCCGACCTCGGCGTCAGCGCGATCTGGATCCCCCAGCCCGCCGTCTCGAAACTCGGCTGGGAGAATCTGACCTACGAGGATCAAGAGGGGTTCTACGAAGGAGAGGAATCCGTCTACGGCCGCGAACGGGATCCCCACCCGCCGCTGGGGTACCAGCCCGTCGACCTCCGCGATTTCGACTCTGCTCACGGGACGGAGGACGAACTCGCCTCGCTGATCGAGACTGCCCACGATCACGATATCAACGTCATCGTCGACGTCGTCCTCAACCATATGGCCAACCCCGACGGCCCCGACGGCGAGGTCGAGTACCCGCAGTTCGACCTCGACGAACACTTCCACGACTACGGTACGCTCGGGGACTGCGAACTCGAGGGCGAGGAGGCGGAGATGTACGAGTGCGATCTGCTCGACCTTCCGTCGATGGACGTCGAGCATCCCGAGGTGAAGGCGGCTCACGAGGCCTACCTCCGGAAAATCGCCGACCTCGGCGCCGACGGCCTGCGGATCGACGCCGCAGCCCACGTCTGGCCGTGGTACTTCCAGGAGCACATCAATCCCCTGGCCGACGAACTCGGCCTCTGGCGGGTTGGCGAGGTCTGGGACGACGACGTCGATCACTTACTCGAGTTCGCGGACACCGGGATGACCGTCTTCGACTTCCCGCTGTACAACGCGATCATGGAGGCCTTCGAGGGCGGCAGCATGGAAGCGCTCTCCCAGGAGGCAGCACGAGGGGTCGTTCACGAGGATCCCGAGGTCGCCGTCACGTTCGTCCAGAACCACGACACGACCGGGCCCGAGGTCGAACCCAACGAGCCCGAGGGCCGGGCCGTCGAGCTCGCCGAGGCGTTCGTCCTCGCCTACGCCGGGATGCCGATGCTCTACCGCGGCGGCGCCGAGGACCGACCTGAGCTCGAGGACGACGACCTCCAGGCGCTCGTCGAGGTCTCCCGAACCCTCGCTCGAGGCGACGTGATCGACCGCCACGTCGACGAGGACGTCTACGTCTTCGAGCGCGAGGGGAACCTGCTGGCCGGGATCAACACCGCCGACGAAGCTCGTACAGTAACCGTCGAGACCGACTGGCGGACCGAGCCGCTGATCGATCACGCCGGCGACGGCGCCAACGTCACGACCGGTCCCGACTGTACCGTCGAGCTCACCGTCCCCGCCGAAGGGTGGGTCATGTACGGCCCCAGAGACGGCGTTCCCGCGGATCCGGAGCCACCGGGCGAGCCGGCACCGCCCGCCGATCCGGAGCCCCTGTCCGACGACTGCTAAAGACGCGAGGTCACAAAGAAACGCTCAGCATTCGGTTTCCTGTTCTCGGACGTTTATACGCACGCGTTACGAGTGGTAACCTATGAAGGCCATCGAGGTAACGGAGTACGGCGACAGCGACGAACTCGAGACCGTCGACCGTGACGTGCCCGAGCCCGACGCCGGCGAGGTCCGCATCGAGATCGAGGCCGCGGGGATCAACTTCGCTGACGTCATGCAGCGACGCGGCGTCTACCCGGGCGGTCCAGAGGCGCCCTACGTTCCCGGCATGGAGGCCGCAGGGACGATCGACGCGACCGGCGAGGGCGTCGATCTGGACGAGGGCGACCGCGTCGTCGCCATGCTCGACCGGGGCGGCTACGCGGAGTACGCCACCGCGAACGCCCAGATGCTGTTCCCGATCCCCGAGGGGATGAGCTTCGAGGAGGCCGCCGGCTTCCCCGTCCAGTTTCTCACCGCCCACTCCTGTCTGTTCGAGTGGGGCGAACTCGAGGAGGGCGAATCGGTGCTGATCCAGGCCGCCGCGGGCGGGGTCGGCACGGCGGCCGTTCAACTCGCCTCGAACGCCGGCGCGGAGGTGTTCGGCACGGCGAGCAGCGAGGAGAAACTCGAGCTCGCGGCCGAGCTGGGTTGTGACCACCCGATCCAGTACACCGAGACGGACTTCCGCGAGACCGTCGAGGCCGAGACCGACGGCGAGGGCGTCGACCTCGTCCTCGAGTCGGTCGGCGGCGACGTCTTCGAGCGCAGCCTCGACGCGATGGCACACTTCGGTCGCATGGTCACCTTCGGCGTGGCGAGCGGCGAGCCCGCGAGCGCGGAGAACCGACGGCTCCTCTTCGAGAACAAGAGCGTCCGCGGTTTCCACCTCGGTCAGGCCGCGATGCACGACCCGAGCCGGATCATGCAGGCCGTCCCCGAGCTCACCGAGGGGCTCGCGAGCGGCGATCTCGAGGTGATCGTCGGCGAATCGTTCCCGCTCGAGGAGGCCGCCGACGCCCACCGGTACATCGAGGATCGCAAGAGTTCCGGGAAGGTCCTGCTGAAACCGTAGTCGCCGAACGGGTACGACTGGCAACCCGTCGACCGCTTCTTACTCGCCCGTCTCTTCGATCTCGCCGTCTATCTCCACCTCGTCCCCGGTTTCGACCGTCTCGCCGCTCACGTCGCCGTCGACTTCGACGTCCTCTTCGAGAGTCACCGATCCGTCAGTGGTGACGTCTCCGTCGGCGGTTGCTCCGCTGTAGCGATGCTCGAGGGAAGCCGTAAGCGACCGCGAAAATCCGCACCGACGAGCGCCGGCTATCGGTCGCCAGCAGCTCTACCGAACCGGCTCAGTCGTCGCCGAGACCGTCGTCTTCGTCGGTCGTCTCGTTGCCGTCCTCGTCGTCTACGGCTTCGCCACTGGCCTCGCCGGCGTCGTCCATCTCGCCGTCGGTCTCGTTGTCGTCCTCGAGACCGTCGTCCTCGTCTTCGTCGCCGAGGCCGTCGTCGGTCTCGTTCCCGTCCGTATCGTCCTCGTCGTCGAAACCGTCGTCCTCGTCGTCCTCGGTGTCATCCATCCCGTCGTCGTCCATCTCGTCGTCTTCGGTGTCGTCGACGCCGTCGTCGGCACCGTTCTCGTCGTCGAGTCCGTCGTCGGCGTCGTCGCCGTTCTCGTCGTCGTCGGCACAGCCAGCTACCGCACCTACTACACCGGTAGCGGTGATCGCCAGCATCCGTCGGCGTGTTGTATCAGTCATTGCGACGTTCGATGATACTGACCAGTAAGTCAAGGATATTGACGTTGCGATAGAAGGCCGGGTTCGCCGAGCGGAACACGCTCGGCGAGCTCGGTTCGGGGGTTACTCGTCGTCTTCGTCCGTATCGTCGTCGTTCTCGTCGCTCTCGGTCCCTTCGTCGACGTCGTCCATCGGGTCGTCGTCTTCCTGTTCGGTCTCGTCGGGCGGTGCGTCGTCGAGGTCTTCGTCGCCTTCGCCCTCCTCCTGGTCCTGGTCGTCTCCGCAACCGGCGATCGCACCGACCGCTCCGGCAGCCGCGACCGAGAGCAGTTGGCGGCGGGTTCCATCAATCATCGTGATCGGACGTGCTACCCGTCGGCGTCGAAAGTGGGTTGCCGTTGCGATACAATGCCAGGGCTCGAGCGACCCGACACCTATCGGGAGCGGTCGGGAGCGTCGAAGTCGACGCCCCGCTCGAGGTCGTGCCCTTCGAACTCGGCCTCGTCGAGCGGTTCGCCGCCGACGAACCGGAACTCGCCGACGACCGTCCCGCCCTCGAGGACGGCGGGCAGCCAGAGTCGGTCGTCCTCCCACATCCGGTCGTAGGGGACGTCCTCGACCGCGAACCACTCCGGACGGGCCTCCTCTGAGGGGCGGGGTTCGCCCGCAAACTGGCGAGTGCGAAACACGTGACAGAGGGTGTGACGACCGCCGTCGAGGCGGAAGTCGAGTTCGCCCGCCTTCTCGAGGTCGCCGGGATCGATCTCGAGACCGACCTCCTCGCGGGTCTCTCTGACCGCACACTCTCGAGGCGTCTCCTCGCCCTCGAGTTTACCGCCCGGGCCGTTGTACCAGCCCTCGCCGAGCCCGCGCCGTTTCTCGATCAGGAGCACCTCGTCGGCCCCACCGACGTCCCGAAGGGGAAAACACAGCGTCGCCTCGATCATGGTCGCGGATTCGTCCGGCACGGAATAAACGCGTTCGGTATCGCGTCAGTCGTCGTCCGCGGCGACGTCGGGCACGTACTCCGCGGGCGCACAGCCCAGCGACCGATGGGCACAGTGCCGACAGTGCTCTCCAGGTGTCGTCTCGTGGTAGGAGGGGTCGTCGACGCCCTCGAGGGTCTCGCGGACCGACGCCCAGGACGGCAGCGCCTCGGGCTCGAACAGGTCGACCCGCGGCCCCTCGACGCCGCCGACGTAGACGTAGCCGACGGCCGCGATCGGCTCGTCGAATCGGTCGTCGCAGGCGCGGGCGTACAGCGCGAGCTGGGTCGCCTTTCCGGGGTCGATCCGGCTCGCGGTCGCCTTGTAGTCGAGGACCACGAGCCCGCCACCCGCGGAGTCGGGCAGTCGCCGAACCGTATCGACGTAGCCGACGACGTCGCCGTCGATCCCGGCGACGTCCGCGAGGGCGAACGGCAGCTCCGCCGCGAGCGTCTCCCAGTCGGCGACCGGCGGGTCGATCTCCGGCGCGGTCGCCTCGAAGTAGCGGTCGATACAGGCAAGCACCGCCTCGCGGTGCACGAGCAGGCCCCGGGCGGTCAGCTGGCGAACGGCGGCCTCGCGCCAGTCGGCTCGAGTCTCGTACCCGCGGTGGAACGCCTCCTCGGCGACGTCGTGGAACACCGAGCCGACGACCCGCGGGGCCGCGCCCGACTCGTCGGTCCCGTCCTCGCCGGCCGTCGGGTCGTCGACCGCCCGCACGACGTGCTCGAGGTAGTGCTTCCGCGAGCAGGCCTCGTAGCTCTCCATGGCCGTGTAGCTGTGGCGCATCGCGATCGGGAGTCGGCCGTCGCCGGAGAGCGCCTCGACCGGGAACCGGCTGGTCTCGGCCGTCAGAGACCCAGCCCGTCGCCCCGCCGGTGTCCGGATCGACGACTCCCCGTTCGAGGCGTCGGCTGCCGGAAGCAGCGTTCCGTTCCGCAACAGCCGACCGAGTTCGTGAACGGTCTCGATCGCCTCCCGGGTCTCGAGGGGTTCGACGGATCGGTCCTCGTAGCCGGCGTAGTAGGTGATCGTCCCCGGACGCTCGTCGGCCGCGACGGCGAGTTCGTCGGTGCGGTCGACCACGGTGCGGGGATAGGTCCCCCGGACGGACTCGAAGCTCTCGGTCAGGGTCGACCACAGCTCCATGCGCTCGCCGGCGACCGACCACTCGATGGCGGGATCGAGGCAGGCGTCTGCGGTGGAGACCGCCAGCTCGTCCTCCTCGCCGTCGTAGTCGTACTCGCTCCCGAAGACGAACAGGTGGTTCGCCGCCCGCGTGAGCGCGACGTGGAGCACCCGCCACTCCTCGCCGACCGTCTCGGCCGCGATATCGGCACACAACGGCGAGGCAACGTCGTCCTCGAGGGTCGCCGCGAGCAGCCGGGTACGGGCGCGACGGGCGTAGTCGTGCTCGACGCACCACTCCTCGTCGGAGAGGTAGGGGACGAGGACGGTGTCGAACTCCAGGCCCTTCGCCTGGTGGACCGTCATCACGTCGACGCGATCGTCCGAGGAGGTTCCCCTGTCGCGTTCGGCGCTTCCGCCCCGTAGCGTCGCCTCGAGGGCGTCGACGAACTCCGTCGAGAGGGTACGGACCACGCTCTCGGCGTCGTAGCGCTCGACGAAGCGGTCGATCCGCTCGAGCTGACGGCGCTCCTCGCTCGTGAGGAACCACTCGAGACGGGTGAGCTCCCGGAGCCTGGCGAGCAGTCCCGACAGCGGGTAGACGTCCCGAAGCGACGCGAGGCGATCGAGGTGAGTGCGGGCCCGCTCGAGTTCGGTCGTCGCCTCGAGCGTCTCGGCGTCGACGTCGAAGACGGCGTCGTACAGCGACCCCGACCGCTTCTGGAGGGTCGCGAGATCCGTCTCGGGGAGCCGGTAGCGGTAGAGCAACACTCGGCGAAGGTGAACGTCGGCGTCGGGCTCGACCAGCACCCGGAGGTACGACAGCAGCGTCCGGATCCCGGGAGAGATCTCGCCCCGGGGCGAGCCCGAGATCTCGTGGGGGATCTGGCGGTCCCGAAGCTCGTCGGCGACCAGGCGGGCGTGGCGGTTGGTCCGGACGATCACGGCGATGTCCTCGAGGCTGCGCTCGGGAACGTTCTCGCAAGCGCCGTTGAGCAGCCGTGAGACGGTGGTCGCGACCTGCTCGGCCGTCGGGTCGTCTATCTCGTCGCTCTCGACTTTGACGACCCGGTCCGGGGGGGCATCGCGCTCGTAGGTGCCGGGCTCGCGGCCGTCCTCGCGAAGCGTCTTCGAGCCGTCGGCGTACGCACAGCGATTCGTCAGCTCGAGGATCTCCTGGCGCGACCGGAAGTTCAGCTCGAGTTCGATCCCTGCGTGGTCGTCGTAGCGCTCGGCGAGTCGGTCGAGCCCCCGGCGGTCGGTGCCCCGCCAGCCGTAGATCGCCTGGTCCTTGTCCCCGATCGCGAGCAGGTCGGGCCGATCGGGTCCGTCGGTGAGTTCGGCGATGAGCTCGAACTGCGTCGCGTCCGTATCCTGGAACTCGTCGCAGTAGACCTGCTCCCACTGGCCGGTGATCTCGTCGGCAACCGCGTCGTCGGTCAGCAGGTCGGTCGCGGTGCGAACCAGTTCGTCGAAGTCGAACGCGCGCTCGCGCTCGAGAGTCGCGTGGTAGTCGGCGTACACCTCGGTGTAGTGGCGGGCCAGCCGGAGGAACTCGACGTAGTGTTTCAGCCGACCGAACGGGGTCTGCTCGATCCGTTCGGTTCCCGTGCCGCCGATCCGGTTGCCGAACAGCGCCCGCGGCAGCTGTTTCGTCGTCGGCTCCTCGAGGGAGAGCGCCTCGTAGGCGTTGGTCACGCACCGCTGGAGGATCCGCAGGTAGGCGTCGATATCCCGGACGACGTCGTCCTCGCGGAACGCCGCAGGCGCCTCGGCGATCTTCTCCCGGCAGTAGCTGATCAGCGTCCCGTACTCGACGAGTCCCTCGCGTGCCGCCTCGAGGTGTTCCTCCCGGTTGAAGTACCGCAGCGCCTCGTTGTCGAAGGAGAGCTCCGTCTCGGCTCGTCGCTCGAGCCAGTGGACGAACTCCTGGCAGAGCTCGAGGGTTCGGGTCTCGGGGAGTCGCGCCCGGAGGTCGTCGGGGGTGACGTCCTCCCGGCTCATCGTCGCGACGAAGCGGTCGACCGCGTCGGCCAGGTCGGCGGGCGAGCCGTCGCCGACGCTGGTCGCCGCGAACGCGTACTCCCGTTCGGCGAGGAGCCGGCCGACGATCCGGCGGCGCTTCCGTTCGGTCACCACCTCGAACTCGGGGGAGTAGCCGAGGTAGTAGGCGTACTCCCGGACCAGCCGGTGACACAGCGAGTGGTACGTCGAGACGGTGATCGGGGCCGCGACGTCGGGCTCGAGACGCTCGGCGACGGCCTCGCGGATGCTCGCGGCGGCCTCGTTGGCGAAGGTAACGACGAGCACGTCCTCGGGATCGACGTCGCCGCGCTCGATCGCCCGTTCGATCCGCATGAGCATCGTCGTCGTCTTCCCCGTTCCGGCGCCCGCGTCGACGGAGGTGCAGGCCCGGTCGCTCTCGATGACCGCTCGCTGGCTGCCGCGGGGCTCGAGCGTCTCGGGGTCGTCCTCGAACGGATGCGAGCTATCCATCGAAGCGCACCTCCGCGGCGAGGCGGTCCTGGCAGCCGACCGCGTACTCGCAGTCGGGACAGGACTCCGATGCGATCTCGTCCCACCGCGGCGTCGGATCGAACGACCCCCCGAGGACGTCGCTGGCCACGTCGACGAGCCGCGAGTCGACCGTCTCGTTTCGGTGTTCGTGCGTCATCGCGTAGGTGTGGTGGTCGATGTAGACGTCGGTGAGGTCGGTGGGTTCGACGGTCGCGTCGACGGTGTCTTGGACCCAGTTGACCGCGGTTCGGTTCCGATCGGCGAGAGGGACCTGTACGTACCGGCAGGTCTTCGCCTCGAGGTCGAGCCGCTCTTGCAACCGGCGGAGCCCGTCCACGACGACGCTTGTCTCGAACAGGGCGCCGACCGCCCGCGGTTCGAAGACGTCGGAGCCGCCGTCGAAGTGGTCGACGAACAGCGCGGCGACGTCTCCCTCCCAGTCCGAGCGGTAGCGCAGCAGTCCGAGCGGGGCGAGCGTCGGGACGAAGCTGACCCCGACGAGGCTCGACTCCGTGCGGGTGACGTAGTCGACCTTGGCGTCGATCCGCACGCGGTTGGGGCCGTCCTCTGCGGACAGCGAACGGGCGCTCGCGAGCGGAAGCGCGGGTCCGACGAGTTCGTTCGCGGACCCCTCGAGCCGCTCGATTCCGGCCGCGTGATCGACGCCGACCGCCTCGAGGTAGGCCTCGAGGACCGCCTCGAGAACCGCCCGCTCGTGGTTCCGCTGGATCCGCGAGTGGAACGGCTCGTCGTGGCCGGCCCACAGCTCCGAGAGCCGCTCCGCGGCGATCTCCTCGAGTCGCTCCCGGTCGGTCGCGCCGGACCGTAGCGCCGCACAGATCGCCTCCCGGAGGAGGGCGACCCGATCGCGCGAGGCGTCGTCGTCCTCGGCCTCGAGCCCATGGACGTGTGCGAACTCGTAGCGTCGGGGACAGTGCAGGTACGTCTCGAGACCGTCGGCCGTCAGCGTCGGCGAGTCACTCACCGCGGACCACCTCGCCAGCCGCGAACTCGAACTGCGAGCGGATCGCCTCCGCGAGCACCGGGTCGAGATCGTCGTCGGCGAGCAGCAGCGCGATCTCCTCGAACAGCTCCTCGGTCTCGCCGAGGTCGGCCCGACCCCCGGTGCTCGCCTCCCGGAGGACGCGCTCGAGCTCCCCGCGGGGCTGTGCGAGCAGCGCCTCGGTCGCGGCCGCCTCGCCGCGGATCCGCGCCGTGTCGGCGTCGGCGTCCGCGAGGGTGAGTCCCGGCGCATCGGCGACGAGCTGCAGGTAGCGCGACTCCTCGTGGGTTCGTCGAAGTCCGCCCGAGCCGCGTTCGTACGAACAGCAGTACAGCCGCGTCCGGGCCGCGCGGGTGGCAAGCGCGAGCCGACGCCGCGAGCGCTGGGCGTGGTAGGCGTCGAAGGGGTCGGTCACCTCGCTCGGATCCGCGACGGGCGCGAACGTGTCGGCGACCGTCTCCGGGGAGGGGTCCGTCACCGCGGGGTAGTTCGGCATCGACTCGAGCCACGCCCGCGGGAACAGCCGCGTGAGGTGTCCGTCGCCGGGGTAGTGGTCGTCGAGCAGGTCGAGCAGGAAGACGGCCTCACGAGAGTCGTACTTCAGGTCGTCGGCCGCACAGACGGCGACGCCCCCGGTCGGCGGACGGGTCTCGACCGCGTGGACGTAGGGGGCGTCGTACCGGATCGTCCGGCGGAGCATCCGCCGGAGCCCCCGCCAGTCGGGGCCGACCAGATCCGTCTCCTCGACGAAGCCGGCGATCTCGAGCACGCGCTCGACGCTCGCGAACTGTTCGCGGGCGTCGACCCAGGACTCCTCGCGGGCGATCCGTCCCTTGAGGTCCGTGCGCTCGATCCAGCGCTCGAGCGAAGCCGAGACGCTCGAGTCCGAGCAGGCCTCGAGTAACGATCGGTCGAACTCCGGAACGCGGGCGCGGAGTCGGGTCGTCGAGTCGTCGTCCTCGAGCGAGCGGGCACCGCGCTCCCGGCGAGCCTGGAGCGTGACGAACGCGTAAAGCTCGTTGACGACGGGGTCCTCCGCGAGCGAGGGCGTGCCGATCGTCGCCGTCGGGATCCCGGCCTCGCGGAGCCGGCGTCTGGTCTCGGGGACGCGCTCGATCCGGGGGACCGCGACCGCGAACTCGTCGTAGCTCCAGCCGTGGCGACCCCGAAGGGATTGAATCTCCCGGGCGACGGCCCGGACCTGCTCGCGGGCGGTGCGGGTGCGGATCCGTTCGGCGCGTCCGGTCGCTGCCTCGGACGCGGGCTCGCCGGCTCCGTGGGTCGTCGGCGTCTCGCCGGTCGCGAGAAACCGCGTGATCGCGCGGTGGGGCGAGCCGTCCCCGCCATCGGGCTCGAGGGGGTCGACCTCGAGGCCGACTTCTCTCGCGATCGACTCGACGGTGCCGGGCTCGACTCCGGTGCGCTCGACGCTGGCGTGGCGCTGACCGAGACAGCGCAGCTCGGCGTCGCCGGTGAGGGCGGCGAGATACTGCCGATCGAGCCGGCGGAACTCCTCGAACTCGACGGCCAGCACGGCGTCGAAGGAGTCGGTGATCCGCCCGCGAACGCCGTCGGCGTCGTCCTCGAGCAGCGAGACCGCCCGCGGGACCACGTCGGCTCGCTCGACGTACCCCCGCTGCTCGAGCACCTCGTGGAACCGGTCGTTCATCGCGTACAGAAAGGCCAGACAGTCGTGGGGGTCCTCGAGGTCGGCGAGCCGGAGCCGCTGGCGGGTCGCACCCAGCAGCAGCTGACCGACGTCGCGGGCGAACCCGTCGCGGTCGGCCGCGCGCTCGAGATAGTCGGGAATATCGCGGCTGGCGCCGTCGATCACCAGCGAGATGAGCTCGATTCGTTCCTCGTACTCGAGGCGGTCGAGGGTTGGATCGTAGGCCTCGATCGCCTTCGAGGCGTGCTCCGGCAGGGACTCGACGCGGGGCGAACGGGGCGCGTCGTCGGTGCCGAGCGTCTCGGCGAGTCGGTCGAGGCCCGTCGGGTGTCGCTTGAGCACGAGGACGTTCCGGTCCCCGTGGCGTGCGGCCAGCTCCGCGTACAGCTCGGCCGCGGCCGCGAGCGGGTCGCTCTCGGGACCGGGGAGGAGTTTGCAGGAACCGGAGAGGCGGGGCGGCGAAGGCATCAACGGTACCGACTATGTCCGATTCCGTACTTAAACCTGCGCCGTCGAGTCGACACGCGTTGTCCGGTTGGCCAACCCTTATGGGTTACAGTACCAATCGCCTCGTATGGACGATATTTTCGTCGCGCGAGTGATGTCGACCGATCTGCAGACGGTAACGCCGGAGACGCTCGTCGAGGATGCGGGGCAGGTGATGCGTGACAACGGCGTGGGATCGGTCATCGTCGTCGGCGAACGGAACCGACTCGAGGGGATCCTGACAACGACCGACTTCGTCGATATCGTCGCCGAGAGCCAGCCGAAGGCCGAGACGTCGGTCTCCCGGTACATGACCACGGACGTCGTCACGACGGACGCCCAGACGGGGATCCGCGACGCGGCGGACCTCATGGTCGAGCACGGCTTTCACCACCTCCCCGTCGTCGACGACGAGGAGGGCGTCATCGGGATCGTGACGACGACGGACCTGACCGCCTACCTCTCGCGGGTGCAGTCGCCGAGTCCCGAGGCGTAGTCGCCCTCGTTTCGTTCTCGGTCGAAAGGGAGCCGACAGCGGACAGATCCGGGTAGCGCCGCGACTCCCGACGGTCCTCTCAGCACGAACGGCGCGGCCGCTCGAGGCGTTTACGTTATCGACGCCCGGAGCGCGGCCCTAAAACTAGAATTGTTGGTGATGGATTTTCCGCCTCCGACATAAATTTTGTCACCCTATTCAGATAGAGATATGGACGGCAACGCGTATCGGAACGCCCGCACCTGCACTCGATAGGAGTCGGCACCCGCGTCGCCGACCGCTCGAATCATGGACCGACGCACCTTCATCACGGCAAGCGGCGTATCGCTCGGAACCCTCGCACTCGGCTCCGTCGCGACGGCGACGGACGCAACCGACCGGTTTCTCGTCGATCGCTCGAGTCTACGCGACGAGGACCGCGTCGAGACCGTCCACGAGCTGGAGCCGGTCGACCTGCTGGTCGTCCGATCCAGCGAGAACGAACTCGAGGGACAGGGGGCCGAGTTCGCCCCCGACGTCCGACTCGAGACGGACGGCTACCGGCCGGCCCGACGGAGAGGGCTGGAGTCGACCGCGACGGGTGACGAGGATCTGTCCGACTACCAGTGGGACAAGGCGAATCAGGGGATTCCGGAGGCCCACGACCATACTCGCGGCGAAGGCACTCGAGTCGCAATCATCGACACCGGAGTCGCCGCGGGCCACCCGGATCTCGAGGGCCAGGTCAACCTCGATCTCTCGAAGAACTTCGCCGACGACGAGTACGGCGTCGGCGAGCCCTACGGCGGAGCTCACGGCACGCACGTCGCGGGGATCGTCGGCGCAAGCGACGACGGGACGGGGGTCGTCGGCTCGGCGCCCGGTACCGAACTCGTCGACCTGCGCGTGTTCGCCGCCAATCCGGCGAGCGCGGACCGGGCGGAGCTCCCGCCGGCGCACCTGGGCGACGCGTTCCAGAGCTCAGTGCTCGCGGCGCTGGTCTACGCGGCCGAGATCGGCTGCGACGCCGCCAACCTCAGCCTCGGCTGGACGTGGCTGATGCGATCCGAAGGGGCGGGCGAACTCTGGGGAAGGGCCCACCAGCGCGTCGGGACGTACGCGAGACGGCAGGGAACCCTCCACACCCACGCCTCGGGCAACTGGGGCGAGAGCCTCCAGTTCAACCAGGACGAGACGGACTCCTCGGAGACCGCCGGGGGAATCACGACGAGTTCGACGGGTCCCGTCGGGTTCGATCCCGAGACCGGCGAGTACGACGCTCCTCCCTACACGCCCTCGACGTACACGACCCACGGCGTCGGCGCAATCGACCTCGCTGCGCCGGGCGGGCAGGGTGGGGAGTACGAGTACGACGACGTGTTGAACGTGGTCGCGGATCCGGTGTTCGACGACGGTGAGTACCAGGGCGCCGAGTACGGCTACGACTGGCTGGCCGGTACCTCGATGGCGGCCCCGCAGGTCGCGGGCGCCGTCGCGCTCGTCAAGAGCGTCGACGAACAGGCGAACGCCAACCAGGTGCGGACGACCCTCGAGCGAACCGCCTCGGTGCCCGACGAGTACGCGCGCAAGTACTACGGCCGGGGCTACCTCGACACGCTGGCGGCGGTCGAAGATGCGACGGATCCGGGCCGGCCGTAGGCGGCGAGCCGAGCACCGAAACGTCAGTCCCAGCCGTCTCGAGCGGGCGGCCCCGCCTCGAGCGTGTCGGAGACTTGGGCAATATTTGACAATCGGCTATCGCTTATCCTTCTCGCAACCAGAGATGGGGACGGTCCCGGCGTCAGAGACGCGTAGTGCCGTCCTCCACCCACCAGCACGGGGGTCCGTTCCCCGTTGTCCTCGAGCCTCGAGCCGCTGCCGTCCCGCGATCGGAGCCGACTGGAGGCGCTCGAGCGGCCGCACCCGTCTTGCCCGTGTCCGGAGATTAATACGTACCGACGGTGGAGAGGAACGACGATGGCCGACGGCGATCACCGAACCGACAAGACGGGGGGTATCGAGATCGAACTCGAACTCGAGTGTGGCGATCAGCGGGGGGAAACACTGGTCCGGACCTTCGAACGCGTGACGATCCTCGAGTCGGGGTGGCTCCGGGGGAACGAGCCCTTCGATGGGTGTGGCGTGCGGTACTATCCGTCCGAGAAAGTGTTGGATATTCGCTCGGATGGGTTTGCAGAGCTCGAGTGAGAGACGAGGAAGAGTCGAGAGTGTTAGATACTACCGGGGTAGTCACCGTGCTCTCGGTAGTGGCTGACGACCTTGATGAAGGCACCGAGGTGCAGAGTCACGACGACGAGAACGGTAGCCACGTACAGGAGATGGAGCGGATCCTCCGGTAGCGCTCCGCTCGGAGTGAAGACCTGATCGTAGATGTGGACCGTCAGCAGCCAGAACATGACGTACGTGCCGTGGCTCTGGTGCCACTTCCAGGCTTTCGGTCCCATGAACTGGTAGGCCGCGTTGTTCGAGGTGAGCGCCAGAATCACCGCGATGAGTACGCCGGCGATGGCGGCAAACGCCCAAGCACTCATCCCCACGACGAAGCCGATCACGTCCCAGCCCATGGACTCGAACACGGCGAGGACGTGCACCAGCGACCAGATCACGAACCAGATCCCCAGTTCCGACCGCCAGTTGAGCGGGAAGTTCCCGGAGAACTGCCGAGTGATCGGCGGCCAGATCTTTGTCAGCGGTCCGATAACCATGACGAAAAACAGCAGGAACCACGGGACGGCGGCGACAATTCGCGGCGGTGCGTAGCCCGCCATCCACAGGAGTCCCGCCATCACGAGACTGATCCCGACGACTGCGGCGTGGTGCTTGCCACGATTGAACGGATCAACAGTCATTGCTCGAGACTACGCATCGTCCGGATGGGCGACCTCGAGTTCGGCACTGTCCCGCGGATACGCGACACACGTCAACACCCAGCCGTCGGCGATCTGGTCCTCCTCGAGATAGTCGTTTCCGTCGTGGGCGACGACGTCGGTGGCGTCCCCGTCGTAGCGCGCGGTACACTGGCCACAGGTTCCGGCTTCGCACGAGTACGGGATCTCCACGTCCGCCTCGAGGGCCGGATACAGCAGTTCCTCGGTCTCCTCGACCGTCACCTCCGTCTCCGCTCCGTTCTCGAGGAAGGTGACGTCGTGTGCCGCAGCTTCCTCGTCGTCGGTTTCGTCGTCCAGGCACCCGCCGAGTGCAGCGGCTCCCGCGGTTCCGGCTGCGAGCAGGACGTGGCGACGCTCGAGACCGAACCGCGTTTTCGCCGGACAGGACGAGGTAGTTGCTCGAGCAGAGCTGGGTGGTGAGTCGGTCATGCAGGGATACGCACCACCAGGAGTGTCAAAATATCCCCACTCGAGTTTCGTTAGAGAGGAAACAAACCCCGTTTTGATTTGTTCTTAAAAATGGCGTGGCTCGACTGTTACACGGAAGCGGCCGTTCCCGCGTGCTTGCTGGGAGAACCGCGACAGCGAGGATCCAGATCCTGTCTTCGACGACGATTCTCACGGCTCAGGAATTTGTGGGCCGCGCAGGAATCACGGACTCGCTGGGACTGAGCAAACGCTTCGCGTTTGCGAGGTACAGCGAGTCCATTGACTGGAGCGAACGAAGTGAGCGGAAGGAAATGGACTCGCTGGGATGTTGAACTACGCCCAGACGTTCCGGGTCGCTCGCTGCGCTCGCTTCCCGGGCTGCGACTGGTCTAGTTCAAATCCGAGCATCGACGATAATTTGCGCCGCTCGCGAGTTTGCTCGCGGCGCAGAATTATGGACTCGCTGGGATTTGAACCCAGGGCCTCTTCCTTGCGAAGGAAGCGATCTACCACTGATCTACGAGCCCGCGACCGTTTCTACCCGTGGTTTCTACTTGTAGCTTGCGTTTCGGAAACGACGTGGGCCGCGAGCACACGCGACGGGCCTCGAGCCAGACCTCCAACACTCCTGACCTCGAGCCACCCCCGAGACGATCACACACTCGCGTCGGCTCGAGCCCGCCTCGAGGCCACGTCCAGCACGCCGGCCCGACCCGCGAGCAGTCCGAGCAGGAACCCGGTGAAGTGGGCGATCAGGGCGACGCCGGGGGCGCCCGTCGCGATCGTGATCACGGCCGCGAGGACGACGAAGACGGCCACGGCAGCCCATCGGGGGATCTCGACGACCGACGCGAACGCGTCCGAGAGACGGTTGCCTGCGATCAGGTAGCCCGCCAGCGCGAACACCGCGCCGCTGGCGCCGAGCACGGCGGTCGGGTCGCCGACGCCGATCGAGGCGAAGAAGCTACTCGTCACCACCTGCGTGATTCCGGCGAGCGCCCCCGTCACGAGGAAGAACGTGTGAAAGCGCAGCCGCGTCGTCGCGCGGGCGATCGGCCAGCCGAACAGCACGAGCCCGACGCTGTTCGAGAGCAGGTGACCGAGCCCGCTGTGGGCGTAGACGCTGGTGACGATCGTCCAGGGGTTCGCGGTCAGCGGCGGCCCGAGGACGAACAGTCCGGCCATCAACCCGGCGCTGATAACTGCGGCGACGGTCTGGGCGATGAGCACGACCACGAAGATGAGCAGCACCTCGAGGATGGGACCGCCGGAGCGGGAGTCGGTATCGGAGCTGCGGCGCGAACGGGTCACCATACTACCGATATGGGATACGGCGGTAAAAGTTCACGCGGCCTACATTCGCCTGCCACGACGGCACCGCGGCTCACGAGGCGCGAAAAAACGGAAAATCCGCGCTCGAGATCAGTCTTCGAGGACGATCTCGATCGAAACGTCGTTCGGCACCTGAATGCGCATGAGCTGGCGGAGTGCGCGTTCGTCGGCGTCCAGATCGATCAGGCGCTTGTGGACGCGCATCTCCCAGTGCTCCCACGTGGCGGTGCCCTCGCCGTCAGGCGACTTCCGGGTCGGCACCTCGAGGGTCTTCGTCGGCAGCGGGATCGGACCGCTCAGGTTGACGCCGGTGTTGCTCGCGATCTCGCGGACGTCGTCACAGATGTCGTCTAGATCCTCTGGACTGGTGCCCGCGAGTCGAACGCGTGCCTGCTGCATTTATTCGTTGACCTCGAGGACCTTGCCGGCCGCGATGGTCTGACCCATGTCACGGATGGCGAAGCTCCCGAGCTCGGGAATCTCGCTGGACGGTTCGATGCTGAGGGGCTTCTGCGGTCGGATCGTCACGACTGCAGCGTCACCCGACTGGATGAAGTCGGGGTTCTCCTCGGCGACCTCGCCGCTTGCGGGGTCCATCTTTTTGTCGATGGACTCGATCGTACAGGCGACCTGGGCCGTGTGGGCGTGGAAGACCGGCGTGTAGCCGGCCGTGATGACCGAGGGGTGCTGCATGACGACGACCTGGGCCTGGAACGTCTCGGCGACGCTTGGCGGGTCGTCGGCGGGACCACAGACGTCACCGCGGCGGATGTCGTCCTTGCCGATGCCGCGGACGTTGAATCCGACGTTGTCACCGGGCTCGGCCTTGGGGACCTCCTCGTGGTGCATCTCGATCGTCTTGACCTCGCCGCCCACGTCGCTGGGCTGGAAGGAGACGTCGTCGCCGATGTTCATGATACCGGTCTCGATACGTCCGACTGGGACGGTACCGATGCCGGAGATCGTGTAAACGTCCTGGATCGGGAGTCGGAGCGGCGCGTCCGTCGGCGGCTCCGGCTCCGGCAGGTCGTTCAGGGCCTCGAGCAGGGTACGGCCGTCGTACCACGGCGTGTTCTCGGACTCCTCGGCGATGTTGTCGCCCTCGAACGCCGAGATCGGGATGAACGAGGCGCCGTCGGTCTGGAACTGAACCTGCTTGAGCAGCTGGTTGACTTCCTCGACGACCTCGTCGAAGGTGTCCTCCTTGTAGTCGACGACGTCCATCTTGTTGACGCCGATGATCAGCTCGTCGATACCCAGGGTGCGGGCCAGGAAGACGTGCTCCTGGGTCTGGGGTGCGACGCCGTCGTCAGCGGCGACGACGAGGACGGCGTTGTCGGCCTGGCTCGCGCCAGTGATCATGTTCTTGACGAAGTCGCGGTGGCCAGGACAGTCGACGATCGTGAAGTAGTAATCGTCGGTGTCGAACTCCTGGTGGGCGATGTCGATGGTGACACCACGCTCTCGCTCCTCGGCGAGGTTGTCCATGACGTAGGCGAACTCGAATCCGCCCTTGCCCTTCTCCTCGGCTTCTTCGCGGTGCTGTTCGATTACGTGCTCCGGGACGCTCCCCGTTTCGTAGAGGAGTCGGCCCACGAGCGTACTCTTCCCGTGGTCAACGTGACCGATGATGGCCAGGTTCTGGTGGGGTTTGTCTTCGCTCATTGTTGTAGCTCACGCGCAAAGGCGCTTATATCGGTCTCTTTTGCTCGTTGCGGTTAAAACCATTTCGAAAGCGTATTCGGTCGAACCCAACGCCCGCTTGCGGTTTGTGTCTAGTGCACACGGTTCCGACCACGATCGGCGTGTACACGCCGGTCGGGTCGAACTGGATTACGAGCCCGTTACTCAAATAGCTGTTCGGATCCACCTTCCGGACGAACTAGCGGCGTTCGGCGGTACCCGCATCGCCGACGGCGTCAGCAAAGGTTACAGATGATCGAACTCAGCGCTGCACTGCTGTTTATCGTGGCGATCGCCGCGAGCTTTTTTGCCGCGTGGACGATCGGCGCCGGATCGTCCGGATCGACGCCGTTCGCACCGGCGGTCGGCGCGAACGCGATCACGACGCTGCGAGCGGCGTTCGTCGTCGGCCTCCTCGGGTTCGCCGGCGCAGTGTTGCAGGGGGCGGCGGTGACCGAGACCGTCGGCGAGGGACTCATCGAGGGCGTGACGCTGTCGCCGCTCGCCTCGGCGATCGCGCTTACGATCGCCGCGACCTACATCGCCGCGGGGGTGTTCGCGGGGTATCCGATCGCGACCGCGTTCGCCATCACCGGTAGCGTCGTCGGCGTCGGGCTGGCGATCGGGGGCGAACCGGCCTGGGGAACCTACACCGAGATCGGGCTCTACTGGCTGGTGACGCCGATCGCCGTTGCCCCGCCCTCGTACGCGCTCACGCTGCTTCTCCGGGGAACGGCGGTTTCGGAGAAGCGACTCGTCGCCGCGCTCGCGGGGATCGTCGGCGTCGTCGTCGCGAACATGGAGTTTCTCTTCCTCGGTCCGCCGGGCGAACAGGCGTCACTCGCGACGGCCGCGGCGGCGGGGCTTCCTGGCCCGTCCCTCGTCGGCGCAGCAACGGTGACACTCGCCGTCGCCGCTGTCGTCACCTGGATCGTCGCGCGCTCGCTCGAGCGAGATTCCGTCGCGGCACAACGGCGATTCTTGCTCGCACTGGGTGCCCTCGTCGCGTTCACCGCCGGCGCCGGCAAGGTCGGCCTTGCGGTCGGACCGCTGTTGCCGCTCGTGGAGGGGACCGTCCCCGTCGACGCGGTCGTCCCCGTGTTAGTGTTCGGCGGGATCGGTATTCTGCTCGGGTCGTGGATGGCCGCTCCGCGGATGATCAAGGCCCTCTCGCAGGATTACTCCGAACTCGGTCCGCGTCGCTCGATCGCCGTCCTCATCCCGTCGTTCGTCTTCGCCCAGATCGGGATCTTCTTCGGGATACCGATGTCGTTCAACCAGATCTTCATCGGCGCGATGGCTGGCGTCGGCTACGCGGTCGGCGGCGACACCGTAAGCGAGCGAAAGCTGGTGGTGACTGCGGTCGCCTGGATCGGATCGCTCGTCTTCGGACTCGTCGTCGGCTACGGCCTCCAGACCGCGGCGGTCGGGCTCGGCGAACTCCTCTGAACCCGACTCGAAAACGGTTCCCGTGCGTTACTCCTCGAGCGACGGCAGCCGGCCGACGTCCGACAGCACCGCCGTCGCGGTCTCGGGACCGCCCGCGCCCCGGCCGCTGTTGTGGAGGCTGCCCGCGTGTTTGGTCTCGAGCTGGACGATGTTTCGCGTCCCCGTCACCGCGAGCGCGCCGTTTTCGGGGACGAGTCGCGGTCCGACGCGGACACCCTCCCGGGAGGCCTCGCCGATGAGCCGGATCGTTCGGCCGTCCTCGGCGGCGAGCTCGAGCGCGCTCCCGGGAATGTCCTGGATACCCTCGACGGTCGCGTCCTCGAGCGAGAACCCGCCGTCGGCCAGCACGTTCGCCAGGATGACGAACTTCAGCGCGGCGTCGGTGCCGTCGACGTCGAAGGTGGGATCGGCCTCCGCGACGCCGAGGTCCTGGGCCTCCGCGAGGACGTGCTCGTAGTCTAACCCCTCCGCGGCCATGCGCGTGAGGATGAAGTTCGCGGTGCCGTTGAGCACGCCCCGGGCCGCTGTCACCGCCTGGGGCGTACAGTCCTCGATCGTCGACAGCACCGGGATGGCGCCGCCGACGGTCGCCTCGAAGCGGATCGAGCCCGCGCTGTCGGCCTCGAGCGCGCGCAGCTCCTCGTAGCGCTCGGCGACGGGTCCCTTGTTCGCCAGCACGACGTGGTGGTCGGTCTCGAGTGCGCGCTCGACGTGGGTGAAGCCGGGCTCGGCGTCGCCCAGCGTCGTCGGCGTCGCCTCGACGAGGACGTCGTAGTCGGTCTCGAAGAGCGTCGCGGGGTCGGCGGTGCCGACGGACTCACCGCCGGCCTTGCGCTCGAGCGCGCGCTCGACGTCGATCCCGTCGGCGTCGACCGCCGCGCCGCTCGAGTCGGCGATCGCGACGACCTCGTGGCCGTACTCGCCGGCCAGGTCGGCGACCGACCGACCGACGTCGCCCGCGCCGACGATGGCGAGTCGCATCAGGCCTCACCCCCGACCAGCGGCTCGACGACGGTCAGCTCCTTGTCGGTGCCGACGGCGCGAATCGCCTCGAAGACCCGCTCGGCGCGCCCGGAGTCGATCGCGAGTCGGAGTCGCGCGCTCGCGGTCGCGTTCGTTCCCTCTGGGGCCGCAAGCGAGAGGTCCTTGACGACCGCGTCGGCTTCGTCCTCGATCCGCGAGAGCGTCTCCGAGAGGTCGGTCTCGACGAGGTCGCCGACCAGGACGACCGAGAGCTCCTCGCCGTAGTGTTCCGCGCCGGCCTGGATCACGTTGATGCCGGCGTCTCGCAGCGCGTCGACGATCCCGTCGAAGCGCTCGGGCGGGCTCTCGAGGTCGACCTCGACGGGGATGTGGCCCCGCGGCGTGATGTTGCCGCGCTCGTGGTGGATGCTCAGGAGGTTGCCGCCGTTGGCCGAGATCGGCTCGAGCGCGCGGAGCAACTCGCCGGGCTCGTCGACCAGCTCGAGGCGGACGGTGTAGGCGCGTACGCCGCCGTCGGTCTCGGGTTCCTCCTCGTCGGACTCGGGCACGTCAGCCATCGTCGTCACCTCCGAACTGTGGGCGTCCAGGCGTTGTCATACTCTGTGACTCCGTAATGGGCGTGTAAAAGGATATAGGACTTCCCAAAACTCTCCGGCCGTGTCAACAGCCGGCACGGCCGCTCGAGATCGGACTCAGAGGTGGTCCTCGCCGGGGTTCGAGGAGCCCCAGTCGCCCCGCCCGCCCTCGGTGCGGTCGACGCCCATGATCGACTCGGCCTGATCCGGCCCGCCGAGGCTCTCGCGGGCGTCCGGGATGCGAACCGTGACCTCGTCGATCTCGGACCACGTGATCAGTTCGGCCTCGATGTTACTCGTCGTGATGTCGCCGACCGAACACCCCTTGCAGCCGCCGCCGAGTTCGATGATAACCTCGCCGTCGTCGGGGTCGGCCTTCCGAACCGCGCTGGTTCCCCCGTGCATCTGGATGATCGGCATCTCGCGCGTGAGCCACGTCTCGACTCGGTCTTTGAGCGGGTCGTCCTCGGAGTCAGTCATCGCCCGACCTAAGCACTCGAGCGATGAATAGGTTTGGTCCGAAACCCTCACGATCGTTCGATACAGCGCCGACGGACCGATTCCAGTCCGGGCGCGCTCGACGAGTCGAACGCGTCGTCCCGAGCGGCCGCGTTGCCCGCGAGAGCACAACCGCGACTCGCGGCGGGAGGGCTGCTCTCGGCGTTCCTCGAGTTGGGGAGCCGGACCGACGAACGAAACGGCCCAAGAGGCGGCTCGAGCAGTGTTGGTATCGTCCCGACGTCCCGGCACGCGCGGACGACGGCACGCGGGTGCGCCGGAGCCGACTGACGGCGGCCGGCCTCAGCTTCGCATCCGCTCCCTGTCGCCGGTCCCCTCGGTGAGGGCGCTGGCGATCGCCCCCTCGAGGACGACGTCGTCGCCGTGGTCGGTGACCCGGATCTCGGGAACGTTGTTCAACAGCATCTCCGAGACGCGTTCGCGGATCGGGTCGACGACCAGCTCCTCGTTGTACAGGGCGACGGCCCCGCCGAAGGAGACGACGATCGGCGCGAACGACTGGACGACGTTCGTGACCCCGATCGCGTTCCAGTGGGCGAGCTGCTCGATGGTGTAGTCGGCCAGCTCGTCCCCGCCGGCCAGCTCGAAGACGTCCTTCGCGGTGAAATCGGGACTCTCGAGGGGGAGCTCCGTCGAGACGGTCGGATCGTCGTCGGCCAGCAACCGTGCGAAGTCGGGAATGCCGTTGCCCGAACAGTACGCCTCCCAGTGGCCGTCGTGACCGCAGCCACAGGTCAGCCGCCCTCGAGGATCGACGACGCAGTGGCCGACCTCGCCGGCGTTGCCGTCCCAGCCGGCGAGGATATCGCCGTCACAGCAGACGCCGGCACCAATCCCCGAGGAGATCGTAATATAGACCATGTCGTCGGGGTTGCGCGCGGCGTGGAACCGCTCGCCGATGACGCCGGCGGTGGTGTCGTTGTGGAGGTGAACTTCGTCGCTGCCGATGAGCTTCTCGATCGGACCCGTCAGCGGGATGCGGTCGATCGAGTCGGGCAGGTTCGCCGGGTCGATCACCGCCCCCTCCGCGAGGTCGAACGGGCCGATCGAACCGATGCCCGCGGCGACGATCTCCTCGGGCGCGACCCCGGCGTCGCCACACGCCTCGCGAAGCGTTCGAAGGACGCCCTCGGTGACGTCGATTCCGGTGGGGCCTCGCGGCGTCCCGTTGCGACTGATGCCGATCGTCGTCGCGTCGTCGGTCGCGACGGCCGCCCGGACGTTGGTCGCACCGAGATCGACGCCCGCGTAGTAGACCATACTACAGCAGAGCACGGTCGTCGTACTTAACTACCGGTATCTTCACTCGACCCCGAGTAGCGACCGAGGGCAGATCGGGCGCCACAGGTATGTCACGTGAGACCATAGGTAACATATGGCAACCGACGAGTACGACTCCGATCCGGTTCCAGGTGCTGCGCTCACCGATGCGGAGCTCGAGGCGCTCCACGAGGTCGAACTCGGATTCGAGTGGCTCCAGCGCGCCCAGGGCTGTCTGCTCGAGTTCCACCACGCGACGGGCCACGGGATGGACCATCTCGACGACGCCGAACGGCTGCTCAGGGAAAGCGGCCACGACGAGCTCGCCGACGCGATCCGAACCCAGCTACTCCCCCACGGCGTCGTCGACGGTGACCGCTGGTCGTACGACGTCCTCGAGGACTTCCAGGGGACGCTGCTGGCCGAGACGGCCGCGCTCGAGGCCCGCGTCCGGCGGGAGCTAGTCGACGGTCGACGCCACGTTCCCGAGCGACGGCAGGAACGACGGTGGAAGGAACGGGCGGACCGGGACGAGCCGACGGAACGGACCGCGGGCGAGGGCGAGTAGCCGTCCGCCCCGCTCACTCCATCACGTCGAGATCCCGGTAGTACGTGACCGGACAGGGAGCCGCGAGGATGATCTCCTGGGAGACCGAGCCGAGCACCGCCTTCTCGGCCGGTGAGCGCCGGCGTCCGCCGACGACCAGCCGGTCGGCGTCGACCGCCCGCGCCATCTCGACGACCTCGGTGGCCACGTCGCCGAGTGCGCCCCGAACCTCGGTCTCGACGCCAGCCGCCGAGAGACGCTCCTCGAGGTCGGGAACCGGCGCCCGGCGGGCCGCGACCGCGGTGGGGTCGACGTCCTCGACGCGCTCCTCGAACCCCAGATTCTCGCGGAACTCCTCGTACTCCGCCTCGGTGAAGGCGTGACCGATCACGACGGTCGCCTCGAGCGGGGCCGCGATCTCGAGGACGGTCTCGGCGAGTTCCTCGGCCCGGACGGTGTCCATCGGCCCGACTGCGAGCAAGACGGTATCGATAGCCATGCGAGTACGTGTCATTCCCACCCGCTTAACGGTTCGCGATCCCGCAGTCGGTCACCGACGCCGCTTCAGAGGGCGTGGTCGTCGTCAGTTCCGGTGCAGCCGCGACCGCTCCGCGAGTTCGGAGCTCGGTGTAACGAACCGCCTCACTCCTCCGCCTCCTGGCGTTCTCGGACGAACGTTACCGGACACGGCGAGGAGAGCAAAACCTCCTGGGCCGTCGAGCCGAAGACGGCCTTTCCGGTCGGCGAGCGCCGACGACCGCCGACGACGACCCGATCGGCGGCCACTCCGGTCGCCAGCTCGACGATCGTCGAGCCGTGGTCGCCGATATCGCCGCGGACGTCGTAGTCGACGTCCGCCGCCTCGAGTTTCCGGCGCAGGTCCCTGATCGTCGAGTGTCGGGAGGCGACCTCGTCGGGACGGACCTGACCGCTCTCGTCGTCCATCTCGAGGTTCTCGAGCACCTCGTTGTACTCGTCCTGGGTGAAGACGTGGGCCAGAACGACCGTCGCGTCTGCGGGCTGTGCGACTTCGATCACCGTCTCCGCGAGCTCGTCGGTGCGGTCGGCGTCGCCCGGACCGACGGCGAGGAGAATCGTCTGTAGCGTCATATCCGCTCTATGTATCGGTGCCGACTTAAATTCGGGAGTTCGGGAGTGGGTTCCGCGCGCCAGTCGCCGGTTCCGGGTCGCTTTTGCCCGCTGTCGCCGACGAACGCGATATGAACGATCCCGATCTCTCGAACCGGACCGTCCTCGTCACGGGTAGCGCGAGGGGCGTCGGCCGCGAACTCCTGCTCGCGACCGCCGACTGCGGGGCGAAAACCGCGGTTCACTACCACACCAGCGCGGACGCCGCCCGGGAGGTTGCCGAGTCGGCCCGCGATCGGGGCGCGCCGGAGGCGATGACGGTGCAGGGCGACGTCACCGATCCCGAGAGCGTCGACGGGCTCTTCGCGGCCGTCGAGGCCGAACTCGGCGACGTCGACGTCCTCGTGAACAACGTCGGCGACTTCGCGCCCGCCCACTGGGAGGAGCTCGAGTTCGACAGCTGGAATCGGGTGCTCGAGACCAACGTCAACGGCACCTACCTCTGTTCGAAGCGCGCGCTCCCGTCGATGCGGGAGGCCGACTACGCCCGGATCGTCAACGTCGGCTACGCCTCCTCGGAGAAGGGACTGGTGAGCCCGAAGAACTTCCCGTACTTCGTCGCGAAGGCGGGCGTGTTGATGTTCACGCGGATGCTCGCCGCCGACACCCGGGACGACGGGATCACCGTCAACGCCGTCTCGCCGTACGTCGTCGAGAACTCCGACGAATTCCCCGAGGAACTCCCGCGGGACCGCCCCGCGAGCTTCGACGACCTGATCAACCCGCTGCTGTTCTTCCTCGATCCCGACAGTGAGTACGTCAGCGGCGAGAACATCGAGGTCGACGGCGGCTGGCTTCCCGAGACGGTGTGAGAGAGGCGACCGTTAGGGACGGCGCTTTTTCGGCGGGCACCGCTCTCTCGAGGTATGGTGCTTCCCGTTGCGATGGGGTGGCGACAGCTCCTCTTTGCGAACTGGCCGGTCGATCCGGAGGTCGTCGACGCCAGCCTGCCGGACGGGCTCGTCGCCGACACGCACGACGGCCGGGCGTGGCTCTCGGTCGTCCCCTATCTGAACGTCGCCGTCCGGCCGCGGGGACTGCCCGCCCTCGCAGGCTTCGAACTGCCGGAACTCAACCTCCGGACGTACGTCCGGTGTGACGGCAAGCCGGGGGTCTACTTCTACAGTCTGGACGCCGAGGGCGTTCTCGGCGTCGTCGCCGCACGCCTCGCTCATCGGCTGCCGTACTACAACGCGAGCGTCGAGATGGAGCGAACGGGCGAGCGAGTCGTGTTCTCGAGCGAGCGTCGCCATCCCGGCGCGCCCGACGCGATCTTCGCGGCAACGTACGAGCCCGTCGGCGAGGCGTTTGCGCCAGAGCCGGGGTCGCTTGCCGCCTTTCTCACCGAGCGGTACCGGTACTACACGCCCGGTCACCGCGGGGGGCTGCGCTACGCCGACCTCTCCCACGAGCCGTGGACGCTCCAGCCGGCGACCGCCACGTTCGAACGAAACGGGCTGTTCGAGGCGAACGGGTTCGAGACGCCAGAGACGTCGCCGGTCTGTTACTACGGGGCGGGCGTCGACATCGTTTCGTCACGAAACCGGCCGTGGACCGGCCCGACGAACACCGGTTGAGCTAACCCGACGGCGCGAGTGAACTCGATCATGACCGATACGGCACGGGTGCAAGCGATCCACGTCGCCGCCGAGCAGGGTGAACCGACGACGGCGCGCGAGCGCGTTCGGGCGCTCGCCGGACGCGGGCTCGAGGGCGACCGCTACTGTCTCGCCGACGCCGAGGCGGGAGACGAGCCCGACGAGCGTGCGGGAGGCACGTTCGCCGACCGAGAGGGCAGCGATCTGACGCTGATCGAACGCGAGGCACTCGAGGCCGTCGAGCGAGACTACGATATCGAACTCGAGCCGGGCGTCCACCGGCGAAACCTGACGACCGAGGGGGTCGCGCTGAACCACCTCGACGGGGCGCGGTTCCGGGTCGGCGACGTCGTCTGCGAGGGCGTCGAGCTCTGCGAGCCCTGTTCCTATCTCGAGCGCCACCTCGCCGAAGACGGGGTCCGCGAGGCGCTGGTCCACCGCGGCGGGCTCCGAGCGCGAATCCTCGAGGGTGGCGTCCTGACGGTCGGCGATCGGCTCGAGGCGCTCTGAACCGGAGCCGCGGGCTCGCACACGTTCGGTCGGCTGGTCTCCGGGCGCGCCGTGACCAGCCGAATCGGGGCGACAACGCGAAGGTACATTGCCGCGCGGTCCCAGCACTCGCCCGATGAACGAACCCGGCGTCCAATCGCTGATGGACCAGGAGACGCTCGACGAACGGGTGCAGACCGGCGACGCTCCGGACTGGGTCGTCGCCCACTGGCGGTCGTTCCGAGACGGGTTGCTTGGCGAGCGAAACGGGACCCCGTTTCCCTGCTTTTTCGGCGCGGAATCGGTCCAGCAGGGTGAGCCGCTGTACACCGCGGTGCCGTCGATGTCCGACGCCGACGCCCTACTGACGCTGCGCGATCGGATCCTCGAGTACCTCGAGGTCTACCGCGAGCACTCGCCGCGAGCCTCGCTGGTGACCTTCTTCGAGCCGCCCGAGGAACCGCTCTCCGAACGGGAGTACCACGAGACGTTGTGGCACATCTTGCAGACGCTCCATCTCCACGATCCCGAGCCCTGGCCCGAGGGGATCCCGACGGATCCCGACGACGAGCGCTGGGAGTTCTGTCTGGGTGGTGAGCCGATGTTCCCGACCTGTCGAGCGCCGTTCTACGACGAGCGCAAGAGCCGCTATTGCCCGATCGGGCTCGAGGTAACGTTCCAGCCCCGCGCGCTGTTCGAGAACCTCGGCGTGACGGCCGACACCCACGCGGGCCAGCAGGCTCGCGACGTCATCCAGGACCGCCTCGAGGGGTACGACGGCGTCTGTCCCCACGCCGATCTGGGCGACTGGGGCGTCGAGGGCGACCGCGAGTGGCCCCAGTACATGCTGACGGCCGACGACGCCCAATCGCCCGATGAGTGTCCGATGACGGTCACTCGAGATCATCCGAAACCCGGTGCGCAACTCCCATGACCGACAGGGCAAACGAAAGCGACGGGGAGCCCGCACTGATCCTGATCGACCTTCAGGACGGGTTCGACGATCCGACGTGGGGAACGCGGAACAACCCCGACGCGGAACAGCGTGCGGCCGAACTGCTCGAGGCCTGGCGCGAGGCCGACCGTCCCGTCGTCCACGTTCGCCACGACTCGAGCGAGCCGGCGTCGCCGCTGCGGAGCGACGGGCCGGGCTTTGCGTTCAAACCGGAGACGGCGCCCGCGGAGGGCGAGCCGACGTTCGAGAAGTCGGTCAACAGCGCCTTTATCGGGACGGGCCTCGAGTCCTGGCTCCGGGAGCACGGGCTCGAGCGGCTCGTCCTCGCCGGGCTCACGACCGACCACTGCGTCTCGACGACGACCCGGATGGCCGAGAACCTCGGCTTCGAGCCGACGGTGGTCGCCGACGCGACGGCGACGTTCGACCGCGAGTTCGACGGCGACGCGTTCGACGCCGAGACGATCCACCGGACGGCGCTGGCCCAGCTCGAGGGAGAGTTCGCGACGGTGGCGACGACGGCGGAGCTGGTGGCCGAACTCGACTGACGATCAGACGGTGCCGATCCCCTCGGCCGCCGCGATGATCGCGAGCGTGGCGACGAAGCCGACGAACGCGCCCGCGAGGAGCTCGGGCCGGCCGCGGTTCTCGAGGTCGGCGCCCGCGGCGATGCCAGCCGGGAGGAACTCGACGACGACGAGATAGAGCAGGGCGCCGGCCGCGACGCCGAAGCTCAGCGCCAGCAGCCCCTCGAAGGTCGTGACGAAGACGTAGGCGACGACGGCGCCAACGGGCTGTGGCAGCCCGGAGAAGACGGCCCAGCCGACGACCTTCCAGCGGTTCATCCCGTAGGCGATCAGCGGGATCGCGATCGCCAGCCCCTCCGGAACGTTCAGAATCGAGATCGCGATCGCCATAAAGACCGCGAGCGAGGGGAGCGCGAGCCCCGCGATCTCGACGACACCGTCGGTCGGATCGGCGAACGAGACGCCGACGGCGATCCCCTCCGGAATACTGTGAATCGTCAGGACTGCCACGGTGAGGACGACCGTCCGGGTATCGACGTCGGAGACGGCGTTCGGAGCGAACTCGTAGCCGTCGATGGCGCGGTCGGCGAGGGCGACGAATCCGATCCCGACGAGCGCGCCGAGCGCGACGGGACCGACGCCGCCAGCGGCGAGTCCCTCCGCGAGCAGCCCGAATGCGGTCGCCGACAGCAGGATACCGGTAGCGACGCCCCAGAGGACGACGAGCCAGCGGTCGCGGATCTCCTCGAGGACGAAAAACGGGAGCACGCCGAGTCCGGTCGCGAGACCGGTGACGAGTCCGACGGCGAACACGAGCGAGAGATCGGAGAGCGGTGACATCGGGCGGGAGGGAGTACGAATGCGGGCGGTGAGCGGAGGGCTGGTACCGAGTTACTGACGGAGTTTGTCGACGAGCGGGAGGTCGGGAAGGTCGACGCCGAACTGTTGGCGTGCGAACCTCGCGAGCATCGGGACGTCGTTGGCGCTCAGCAGCTTTCGGATGGCGAGTGGGCTCCCGTTGTTCGCCCGCGCCAGCGTCTCCTCGTCGAGACGCTCGAGGTCGGCCATGAACTCGTCGTACCGGTCGTTGTCCGCGAGATAGAGCAGCCGGGTCATCAGCTGTCGCTTCCTGACGTTCGGTGCGACCTTCTTGTGCCACAGCGAGTCGTACACCTCGAGGTTCTCGGCCGTGGGTTCGACGTTGCCGTGTTTGAGACAGCTATCCGTGGCGGCCGCGGCCATCCGACCGGACTGCATACACGTGTGGATTCCCTCGCCCCACAGCGGGTCGACCGTCGGCACGGTGTCGCCGATGGCCATGAACCGATCCGTGTGAATCTGATCCGGCGGCTGGATGTGAGCCGAGCCGCGGTGTTGTTTGCCCTCGATGCGCTCGGCGTTTCGGAACCGCGGGTCGGTGTCGAGCCAGTGAGAGAGGTAGTCGTCGATGCCGAAGTCGTCCCGGGCGTACGTGCTGTGACTGCCGTTCTGGATGTAGCAGACGCCGACCTTGGCGGTGTCCTCGCCCGTGTGGAAGATCCAGGAGTAGCCGCCGGGCGCGATGTTGTGATCGAGTCGCAGCATCATCGCGTCGTGGAGGTCGGCGAAGCCGGGCCGATCCATCTCGATTCCCTCGAGTTCGTACTCGATGCCGATGGCGTGGTTCTTGCGTTCCAGATCGCTAACGCCGAGCTTCTTGGCGATCGGCGCGGCCGGCCCCGTCGCGTCGACGACGATCTCGGCGTACACCTCCTCGTCGCCGTTGTAGGTGACGCCGACGGGTTCGCCGTTCTCGACGATCGGTGCGGTGGCGCGTGCGTCGAAGCGGTACTCCGCGCCCTCCTCCCGACCGTCCTCGACGAGAAACCGCTTGAAATCCGCAAACTCGAGAACGGCACCGGGCTGGTTCTGGACGTAGTGGTCCGTCGGGGACTCGAGGACGACCTTGTCGGTGTACTGCATCACGACGTCGTCCGGGATCCCGAAGGAGGCCATCATGGAGGGGAACGTGCCCGCGGTGGACTTGTTGCTCTGGCGCGGGAACTCGTCTTCCGCCTCCGTTTCGAGGACGACGACGTCGTAGCCTCGGACCGCGAGGTCGCGAGCACACTGGGCACCGGCCGGCCCGGCCCCGGCGACGACTACATCGTAACGCTCGTTCATAGTGCTGAAACTGTCTCGCCCCCTAATGAGTTTGTCCAAGCAGTTGCGTCCCCGGCCAGCCAACGGAACCACGACAGGACGGTGGGTTCGACGCGGCTCGAGGACGCGGGCAACGGAAGCGGTCTGAAGGACGGGCCGTCAACCCGAGCAACGTCGAGACGGGGTCCGTCACTCGCTGTACCCTTCCTGCACGAACGTCCCCTCGGTCTCGTAGATCGAGACCAGTTCCTCGACGAGCTCCTCGGGGGACTGGCCCTCGTCGCAGTGGCTGTCGAGTCGATCCTTGAGTTCGTCGCTGATCTCGAGGGTGTGAGTCATGTGTGGTCGTCGGTCGTACTCCCCGGTCCGCAGTCAAATAGTTCTGGGATGCGTGTGCAGCCGTCGGTAGAACTGAGTGACTGCGCGAAGGGGCGACCCCAGCCGGCACGAGACGGCACCGCGATTATCCCCCCTCCGGAGAAAGGTAGCGTATGGTAACGACACTGTCCGATGACGACGTTGGGAAGAAAGTGATCGACGCGGAAGACAAGGAGCTCGGTATCGTCGCGAAGGTCGAGGACGGTCGGGCCTCGGTCGATCCGAACCCGAGCGTCGCAGAGCACCTGCTCGCGAAGATCGGCGTTGAGGGCGAGGACGACGAGGACTACCTCGTCACCGAGAGCATGGTCGATCGAGTCGACGACGACACGATCGTCCTGCAGGGCGACATCTAAAACCCGCACCCGCTTCCGAAACGGCCGCGTTTTCGGCCCGCAGTCGAACGCCTCGAGGACCGGCTTCGCCTCGAGCGTCAGGAGGGATGCTGGTGGCTGAGTCGTTCGGCGACGACGTTCGGTACCGGGGTGTTGCAGTCCTTGCACTTCCAGCGGCGGCGCACCCCGCTTCGGTCCTCGACCATGTCCTGTCTGAACCGCAGCGTCGCGCCACAGGTACAGCCGTGGGTCGTCGGGGACATACCCGAGTGTTCGGGCGCTCGGCTCAAAGATCCACTGGTCGGTCAGACGGACCGCTGTAGCTCGTTGCCGGTGATCGTTGTCCCCGTCCGAGCAATCACCGATAACACGCTACACCGATCGGTATCACTCCTCGTCGCTGGCCTCGAGTGCGGCCTCGCAGAGCGTCTCCCGCTCGTCGAAGTACGCCGGCGCGTCGGCCTCGGCCTCGAACTCGACGATCCGGTTCAGCGCCTCCTGTCCGTCGTCGACCTCCGTCTGGAGGTCGGCGGCCAGCTCCGTGTAGCCGGCCGACAGCTCCTGGAACGCCTGGATCCGGGCCTGCTTGGCGTCGACGAGCGCCTGTTTCTCCTCGAGGTCCCGTCCGGCGGCCTCGAGGTCATCGACGTCGGTCCCGTCGGCGGGCCCGGTCGCCGACGGCGGTCGCTCGGTCCGCGGGGTGTCGTTCGACCGCTCCTCGAGCTCCGAGCGCAGCTCGGCCAGCCGCTCGTCGATCTCGTCTAACAGCGCGTTTGCCTCGTCGGTCATCGTTTCGACCCGCCCGGACAGCAGGCCCGCCTGAGTGTGACAGTACTCGACGAACTCCGAGACCGACGGGGGCGCTTCGGTGTCGTCGCTCATATCGGACCCGTTCGTGCTTCCGACCGAAGTCAGTTCGGCTCCCGAGATAGCCGAATGTTACCACACCGCGCCGTGTTGGGCTTTCAGACGGGTTAAGTTCCTCCGACTCCTGACTTGGGTATAATGATTCGTCCGTCAGCGCGACCACCGTTTCACGCCCGTCTCCGGAGGGCTCTATGAGTCGGGATACGATCGAGGTTCGCGGCGCCGAGGAACACAACCTCAAGGACATCGACGTCACGATCCCCCGCGAGGAGTTTACCGTCGTCACAGGCCTGTCGGGCTCGGGGAAGTCCTCGCTGGCGTTCGAGACCGTCTACGCGGAGGGGCAGCGACGCTACATCGAGAGCCTCTCGGCGTACGCTCGGAACTTCCTGGGCCAGATGGACAAACCGCAGGTCGAGACCGTCGAGGGGCTCTCCCCGGCGATTTCGATCGACCAGAAGAACGCGGCGAACAACCCCCGATCGACGGTGGGGACCGTCACCGAGCTCCACGACTACCTCCGTCTGCTCTACGCTCGCGTCGGCACCCCCCACTGTCCCGAATGCGGTCGGGAGGTCGGCGAGCAGTCGGCCCAGAACATGGTCGAGCGCATCCTCGAGCTGCCCGAAGGGACGAAAGCCAAGCTCGCGGCCCCCGTCGTCCGCGACCAGAAGGGCGCCTTCGAGGACCTGTTCGACGAACTCGTCTCGGAAGGGTACTCTCGGGTCGAGGTCGACGGCGAGGAACACGACCTCACGCTCGAGAAACCAGATCTCGACGAGAACTTCGATCACACGATCGACGTCGTCGTCGACCGCGTGAAGGTCTCGACGGAGGCCCGCCCGCGGATCATCGACAGCGTCGAGACGGCCCTCGAGGAGGCCGAGGGCGTCCTGAAGGTCATCCTGCCGGACGCCCCCGAGGCGGTCGCCGCCGAACTCGGCGAGGAGTCCCGCCAGACGGGTGCGCTCGGCGACGAAGACGAGGCCGACGACCGCTTCGTCGTCGAGTTCTCGAAGGATCTAGCCTGTACGCACTGCGGGATCGACGTCCCCGAGATCGAGACCCGGTCGTTCTCGTTCAACTCGCCCCACGGCGCCTGTCCCGAGTGCGAGGGGCTGGGCGAGACCAAGGAGGTCGACGAGAACCTCGTCGTCCAGGACACCTCGAAGCCGCTCAAGCACGTCTTCGAGGCCTGGAGCTACAACCGCTCGTACTACAAGACCCGACTGGACGCCGTCGCCGACCACTTCGACGTCTCGCTGACGACCCCCTTCGAGGAACTCGAGGAGGACGTCCAGCAGGCGTTCCTCTACGGCACGAGCCGACAGGTGCTGTTCAAGCGCCAGACGAAAAACGGCACCCGCCGGAAGAAAAAACGCTTCGAGGGCGTCATCCCGAACCTCGAGCGACGCTACCTCGAGACCGACTCCGACTCGACCCGCGAACACATCGAGGACTACATGTCGGTCACGGAGTGTCCCGCGTGTGACGGCACCCGCCTGAAGCCCGCCTCGCGGGCGGTGCTGGTCGACGGCACCGCGATCACCGAAATCAACGCACAGAGCATCGGCGACGCCCGCGACTACTTCGAGGCGATGGAGGCCGACCTTACCGAACGCGAGCGCGTGATCGCCGAGGAGATCCTCAAAGAGATCCGCGCCCGTCTGGGCTTCATGTGCGAGGTCGGACTCGAGTACCTGACCCTCGATCGCGAGGCCGCCACGCTCTCGGGCGGCGAGAGCCAGCGGATCCGGCTCGCCACCCAGATCGGTTCCGGTCTCGTCGGCGTGCTGTACGTCCTCGACGAGCCCTCGATCGGGCTCCACCAGCGCGACAACGACCGACTGCTCGACACCCTCGAGGAGCTTCGCGACCTCGGAAACACCCTGCTCGTCGTCGAACACGACGAGGAGACGATGCGCCGGGCCGACAACGTCATCGACATGGGGCCCGGTCCCGGGAAGCGGGGCGGCGAGGTCGTCGTCAACGGCTCCGTCGACGAAGTCAAGGCCTGCGAGGAGTCGATCACCGGCGACTACCTCTCCGGCCGCGAGCAGATCCCGGTACCCGACGAACGGCGCGACGCGGACGGCGCACTGACGATCCGGGGGGCCCGCCAGCACAACCTCGCCGACCTGGACGTCGATCTCCCGCTCGGCAACTTCACCGCGATCACGGGCGTCTCCGGCTCCGGGAAGTCCACCCTGATGCACGACGTGCTGTACAAGGGCCTCGCCCGACAGATGAACGATAACACGAGCGTCATTCCGGGCGACCACGACGGCCTCGAGGGTCTCGAGGCGATCGAAACCGTCCGACTGATCGACCAGTCGCCGATCGGCCGGACCCCGCGATCGAACCCGGCGACGTACACGAACGTCTTCGACTACGTCCGGGAGCTGTTCGCCCAGACGAAGCTCTCGAAACAGCGCGGCTACGAGAAGGGCCGATTCTCGTTCAACGTCAAGGGCGGTCGCTGCGAGGAGTGTGGCGGTCAGGGCACGGTGAAGATCGAGATGAACTTCCTCTCGGACGTGTACGTCCCCTGCGAGGAGTGCGACGGCGCCCGCTACAACGACGCCACGCTGGACGTCACCTACAAGGGCAAGACGATCGCAGACGTCCTCGATATG
Organism: Natronococcus sp. A-GB7; assembly: GCF_029688865.1. Lineage (GTDB taxonomy): Archaea > Halobacteriota > Halobacteria > Halobacteriales > Natrialbaceae > Natronococcus. Next base: position 110,046 of record NZ_JARUKV010000009.1, on the reverse strand, counting down.
GAGGTCGAGGAGGCCTACGACTTTTTCGAGTCCTCGAGCCAGATCCGCCGTCGCCTCGAGCTCCTCAAGGACGTCGGCCTGGGCTACATGACGCTCGGCCAGCCCTCGACGACGCTTTCCGGTGGTGAGGCCCAGCGGATCAAGCTCGCCGAAGAGCTGGGGAAGAAGGACTCGGGCGAGACACTGTACCTGCTCGACGAGCCCACCACGGGACTCCACCACGAGGACGAGCGCAAGCTGATCGACGTCCTCCACCGCCTGACCGACAACGGCAACACCGTCGTCGTCATCGAACACGAACTCGACCTCGTCAAAAATGCGGACCACGTCATCGACCTCGGACCCGAGGGCGGTGAGCACGGCGGCGAGATCGTCGCCACCGGCACCCCCGAGGAGGTCGCCCGCCTCGAGGACTCCCATACCGGACGGTATCTGCGGGACCTGCTCCCGAAGGTCGACCTCGACGGACCCCGCGGCGAGCGCGTCGAGCCCGTGACGGCGCCGATGGACGACGACTGAGACGGTTTGCTGTACCGATGTACCGGTGCAACCGTAGGCGGGTCGCGGTTGCACCGGCAATGACTTACTAGAGCGTCTGGGATGGGCGGTACGCGATCGGAACCGTTACCAGCCCGATCACCCTACGCTCGCGGACGAATGAGCGATCGAAAGGACCGCCTCCGACGGGGCTTTCTCGGCGTCGGCGTCGTTACGCTCGTCCTCGCGCTGGGGATCGTCGCCCTCGCGGGACCGACGCCCGTGACGGCGGCGCTGTTCGGCTGGCTCGCGGTCGGCGGCTGTCTGCTGGTCGCCGCCGCCGTCAGCGAGCGGCTCGCGGGCGTCGGCTGGCCCCGCATCGGCGCCGTCGGCCTGGCGGTGCTCGCGCTGGGCGCGACGACGCTCGGGTTCGTCCAGCTGCTCGCCGGCGCCGGCGGCTGGACCCTGCTCAACGGCCTCGTCATGCTGATCGTCGGACTCGTGCTCGTCTTGCTCACCCTCGAGTGCTGGCTCGGCGGCGTCGGGATGGACCCGGAGACGTTCGCCGTCGACTGACGCGAACGGAACGGATTTGATCGGGGCGACTCGAGCCATCGTATGGGCTCGGACGACCGGTGTCAGATGGGGGGCTGCACGCGAGCGGCCGACAGGACGATGACGTTCAGGAGTCACGAGGATATCGACGTCTGTGCGACCCACTACCGGCGCAACGTCGCGATCAAGTACGGCGTGCTGGTCGCCCTCTCCGTCGTCCTCGCCGGGCTCGGACTGGGGGTCTACTGGCTGTTCGTCTGATCGACGGGCCGACAGTTCCGGGGGAACCTTTCTGCGCCTCGAGCGCCTCCGCTCGGGTATGACGACCGTCTACGCCGCGCTGCGCGATCGGTTGCTCGTCTGCGAGGACGGAGCCGGGGAGTGGACGACGACCAGTCGACTCGAGGGACACGACATCGAGTGTCTCGCCGCCTCCCAGGGCGCTCCAGAGCGGGTGTTCGTCGGCACCTTCGAGAGCGGCCTCCATCGCTCGACGGACGACGGTGACTCCTTCGAGTCGCTCGAGACCGAGTTCGTTCCCGAGCGCGAGTCGGGGTACGGTGGCGCCGAGAACCTCGAGAGCGCCGCCGTCACGGCGGTGACGATCAGCCCCCACGATCCCGACGTCGTCTACGCCGGCACCGAGCCGAGTCGGATCTACCGCTCGAGCGACGGCGGCGACTCCTGGGCACACCTCGAGGGGCTGACCGACCTTCCCTCGCCCGACAGCTGGTTCTTCCCGCCCAGACCCCACACCCACCACGTCCGCTGGCTCGAGGTCGACCCGTTCGATCCCGAGCGACTCTACGTCGGGATCGAAGCGGGGGCGTTCGTGTTGAGTACGGACGGCGGCGAGAGCTGGCGAGAGCGTCCGCCAGGATCGCGTCGGGACAACCACAGCATGGCGACCCACCCCGATCGAGAGGGACTCGTCTACTCGGCCGCGGGCGACGGTTTTGCAGTTTCGACCGACGGCGGCGAGTCGTGGGACCACCCCCAGGCGGGCCTCGAGCACCGCTACTGCTGGAGCGTCGCGTCCGATCCCGGGGACCCCGACGCGGTGTTGGTCTCGAGCGCCAGCGGCGCGGGCTCGGCTCACACCGCGAGTTCGGCGGAGTCGTACGTCTACCGCAGTTCGGGCGGGAAGCCCTGGGAGCGCCTCGAGGGTACTGGACTGCCCACGGGCGAGGGGGTCGTCCGCGCCGAACTCGCCGCCGGGACCGAGCCGGGGGTCGTCTACGCCGTCAACAACCGCGGCCCGTTCCGAACCGCGGACTTCGGCGACTCCTGGGACCGCCTCGAGGTGGCGTGGCCGGAGAGCCTCGAAGCGCAGGCGCCCCGAGGGCTAGCGGTGCTCGAAGCGTAGGTCGTCGTAGTCGCCGCCATCGGTTCTCCGTTCGAGACTGTCGGTGCGGTGCGCGGCGATGTGCGTGCATCGGCTCGAGTCGACGTCCGAAAGAGACGGATCGGAAACCGCTAACTCGAGGTAATGCCCGAAAGATACCGTTGCTTATCGTGGGCACGCGGGATTTCCACACCCTCCCCAGCCGATTCCTGCTTACGGGCACGCGGTGCCCGTTCGCATGGTTCGCGGAACGCCGGTTCCGCGCTACCCTCGCTCACGGTCGGGCGACCGCCAGCGCGCGCCACCGCCTCGTGAACCGATCGCCTCACCCTGTTACGGCTTCGACTGCTCCGCGAATCGGCCGCTTTCGCGGCGGTGTTCGATCAGCGACGCGATCGCGACGGCGTGGACCGGAGCGACGAGCGCGCCGGTCAGAGCGGGACCGACGGCGGGAGCGCTGGCGAGGAGCCAGGCGCCGACCCCGAGCGCGAAGAGCAGCCCGAGCGCCGACCAGCCGTCACCGCCGATCCAGCGTCCGCTCTCTCGAAGCGCCGTCCAGGGTGACGCGCCCGCGGCGGCGAGCCCCGGGGCGGCGAAGAGCCTGACGAGCACCCAGAGGACCACCGCCAGCGGAACGAGTCCGAACAGTCCCATCTCCTGAAGGAGCCCGATCGAGCCGACCAGTCGGTGAGCGAGGTCGAAGAGGACGACGAGCCCGAGATACGACGGGAGCGACTCGAGGTGGGCCTCGCCGCCCAACAGCGCGGTCAGGGTCAACGTGCCCGCGACGCCGACCGCGAGCAGCGAGAGGACATACAGTCCGAGCCCCCAGGCGAGATACGGGAGTTCGAGTCCGACGAGCGCCTCGAGGGGCAGTGCCGTTCCGCTCGCCGCCGTCGGATAGCCGACGAACTCGAGGTGGATCGTCGCTTCGTCGAGGCCCGCGTGCTCGAGGGAAGGGATCGGATCGCGACGGCGGAGCGCATCGATACCGCCGAGGACCAGCCCCGCGAGCGCGAACGGGACGAGCAGTGTGGGGGTCCGGCGGAGCCGCGACGCAGCACTCGAGAGCACGCCCGCGACGTCCCACTCCTGGCGGTCGTACGCGCCCTCGGTCCGGCACTCGTGTGCGTCGTCGGAATCGTGGGACACGGTTAGCTCGCCTCCTCGAGCGCCAGCAGCCCCTCGTCGGTGAGGACGTACACCACGCCGTCGCCGACGATCGGCTGTGCGAAGTAGACCGAGTCGTCGTAGGCGAAGCGTCGCTCGCCGGTGTCGGCGTCGATCGCGACCAGTTCGGCGTACCGGTAGCCGAGGTAGACGACGCCGTCGGCGACGACCGGTTCCACGTCTGGTCTGTAGTCGGCCGTCCACTCCCGCTCGCCGCTCTCGAGGTCGATCGCGTGCAGCGACTCTTCGCCGTCGGTGACGAACGCCGTCCCGTCGGCGACGGCCGCGCTCCCGTCGGTGGCGTTGCCGTCGTGGACGTACTCCCACCGAAGTGTGCCGTCAGCCGGATCGAACAGCGCGACCCCCTCTCGGTCCGGGACGAGGAGTCCGTCGTCCGTTATCGTCGGCGGACGGAAATTTCGGTAGTTGAGACCGCTGTTGGCGTGGGGATCGGGGCGCTCGCTCCACCGTCGCTCGCCGGTGTCGGCGTCGAGGGCGACGAGATCTCCGGGACGGCTCGAGACGTAGACCGTCCCCTCGCTGACGACGGGGCGGTTCGTTCCGCTCGAGCGCGGATCGCCGATCGTCCGCTCCCACTCGAGGCGGCCGCTGCTCGCGTCGACGGCGACGACGCGGTCCGAGCCGGGATCGATCGCGTACACGGTTCCGTCCGCGGTAACGGGCGAGGGCTCTCGCGGCGCCGACCCGGACCAGCGCCGGCTTTCCTCGCCGGGAGCGTGCCAGCGTTCGGTGCCGATCGATCGGCCGAACAGTTCGTAGCCGCCGCCGGCGTTCAGTCCGTGAACCCCCTCTCGACTGCTGACAGCGAGCGTATTGCTCCGGTAGGCTTTCGCCGAGGCTCGAGCGGGCGTCGACCAGTACTGACCGTCCCGCGCGAAACGGATTTCGCCGCTCTCGCGGTCGAACGCGACGAGGGACTGGCGGCCGACCCCGTACAGCGTCTCCCCGAGCAGTATCGGCGCCGTCAGCCCGTGCATCGGCGACTCGGTATCCTGCTGCCAGGCGACCTCCGCGCCGTCTTTCGGCCCCGCGGCGTCGGGGTTGTGTCCCGTCCCAGCGGGATCGTATCGCGCCATCGGCCAGTCGTAGCGACCGTCGTCGCGCTCGCTCGCGAGGGGCGCGGAGCTCACCGCGGCAGCTGCACCTGTCGTGCCCGTCACCCCGACTCCTACCAGAAGCTGTCGCCTGGATAGCACGTTGGTCGCAGCGTTCACTCAATCGAATAATATGTCTTCTGCTCGAGGGTGGCGTGATCGGATCGAACGGCACCTCGAGCCGAACGTCCGACGGTCGAGCACGGGAACTCGCGGTGCTCGCTCGGGCGATACCGGACAGCCGCCGGTGAGCATCGGTCGCTTCGAAATCCTTTTAGGCGCTACACGGGGATACTAGCGTAACTGAGTGATATCATGGACGTCGACATCATTTCCGAAGAGGAAAACCCCATGTTGCACCGCACGGACGTGACCTTCGAACTGTCCCACGACGACGCCACCCCGGAGCGACTCCAGGTTCGGGACAGCCTCGCGGCGAAGATGAACAAGGACGCCGACGAGGTCGTCGTCCGCAAGCTCGACACCAAGTTCGGGATGCGAAAGACCGTCGGCCAAGCCAAGGTCTACGAGACGGCCGACCACGCCCGCGACGTCGAGCAGGAGCACATGCTCGAGCGCAACAAGATCGTCGGCGACGCCGACGACGCAGAGGCCGACGCGGAGGAGGCGTAAATGGCTCGCTACGAACTCTACGACGACGACGGCAGCAAGAACCGCGAGGAGTGTCCTCGCTGTGGCGACACCTTCCTCGCCGACCACGGCGACCGACTGCACTGCGGGAAGTGCAGTTACACCGAGTGGGAGTAGCTGCGATGCGCCGAGCGAAGCGAGGGGCATCGGAAGACGCGAACGGCCAACGGCCGTGAGCGCGGCAACGTGCTACCGCACGCGTAACGCGTCCCGACCGCTCGTTCTGTCGCGCCCTTACAGCACATCACGATTCCACAAGCCGTGAGTTCTCACACCCGCGTTCTCGGCATCGAGGGTACCGCCTGGGCGGCCAGCGCAGCCCTCTACGACGCTGCGACCGACGAGGTCGTCATCGAGAGCGATGCCTACCAGCCCGAAAGCGGCGGCATCCATCCTCGCGAGGCCGCCGAACATATGCACGATGCCGTCCCTCGAGTCGTAGAGACGGTCCTCGAGCGCGCTCGCGAAACGTACGATGGGGCCGAAGACGAACCGCCCGTCGACTGCATCGCGTTCTCCCGCGGTCCCGGTCTCGGCCCCTGTCTTCGGATCGTCGGGACGGCCGCGCGGGCCCTGAGTCAGTCCCTCGAGGTACCGCTCGTAGGGGTGAACCACATGGTCGCCCACCTCGAGATCGGTCGCCACACCTCCGGGTTCGACTCGCCGGTCTGTCTGAACGCAAGCGGCGCGAACGCCCACCTGCTGGCGTATCGCAACGGTCGCTACCGTGTTCTGGGCGAGACGATGGACACCGGGGTCGGCAACGCCATCGACAAGTTCACCCGTCACGTCGGCTGGTCCCATCCCGGCGGACCGAAGGTCGAGGCGGCCGCCAAAGACGGCGACTACGTCGACTTGCCCTACGTCGTCAAGGGGATGGACTTCTCGTTCTCGGGAATCATGAGCGCGGCCAAGCAGGCCGTCGACGATGGGACGGCCGTCGAGGACGTCTGCTACTCGCTTCAGGAGCATATCTTCGGCATGCTGACCGAAGTATCGGAGCGGGCGCTCTCGCTGACCGGTAGCGACGAACTCGTCCTCGGGGGTGGGGTCGGCCAGAACGCCCGCCTCCGGGAGATGCTCGGGGAGATGTGTGCCCAGCGCGGCGCGAGCTTTCACGCGCCCGAGCCGCGGTTCCTGCGGGACAACGCGGGGATGATCGCCGTGCTCGGCGCGAAGATGTACGACGCCGGCGACACGCTCGCGATAGCAGACTCGCGGGTGGACCCGGATTTCCGCCCCGATCAGGTACCCGTAACGTGGCGAGCGGGGAACGAACGGAGCGAGTTCCTCGGAACCGCAAGCGGCGACGAGAGGAGCCGCGAGCAGCGAGGCGGGAGCGAAGCGAACGCCTCGGAACAGCGAACGGCGACCGGAGGGAGCCGTGAACGAGCCGACGAGTCCGACGTAACCCTCGGCCGCGAGGAAGGCAGCGTCCAGGGTGCGGAAGCGCTCGTCGATCTCGAGCCCGAGGCGGGACGAGCGACCAAGCGCCGCGAACCCAAGACGTACCGCCATCCCGAACTCGACGAGCGGCTCCGGCGCGAGCGAACCCGTATCGAGGCGCGACTGACGAGCCTCGCCCGACGAGAGGGCGTGCCGACACCCGTGCTCTCGGACGTCGACGGACGCGAGTCGCGGCTCGAACTCGAGTACGTCGGCCGGGAGGACCTTCGAACGGCGCTCTCGCCGGAACGAGTCCGCGAGGTCGCCGGACACCTCGCGCGGCTCCACCGGACCGGGTTTGTCCACGGCGACCCGACGACGCGAAACGTCAGAGTCGGCCGTGCGGACGGAGACCGCGAGCCCGACGGCGCGAACCGGGCGTACCTCATCGACTTCGGACTCGGCTACCACACCGACCACGTCGAGGACTACGCGATGGATCTGCACGTCTTCGACCAGAGCCTCGTCGGGACCGCCGACGATCCCGACCCCCTGCGGACGGCCCTGCGAGAGGGGTATCGTGAGGAGGGCGAAGAGCGCGTGCTCGAGCGTCTCGCGGACGTCGAGGGGCGAGGGCGGTACGTCGACGACCAGTAGCGCTCCTACTCGTCCCCACCCGAGTCGGTCGTCGTATCGATCCCGAACAGATAGTTGCCGCCGCAGAAACACGTCACCGCGTTCTGGAGCAGCCCGAGTCCGGCGATCCCCGCGATCGCCGCGAGCTCGTGCCTCTCGTTCCGGTAGGCCGCTGTGGCGACCACGACCAGCCAGATTCCGAGCACGCCTCGAGCGATGCGATCGAGTCCACCGACGTTCCGTTCCATACGGGATCGATCGACGGGATCGCAGTTAGGTATACCGTCGAACCGGGAGTCTCTTGGGGTGAGCGCTCGAGGACCGACCGATGAGCGACGTCCTCCTCACCGGCTACGAACCGTTCGGCGAGTTCGAGACCAATCCCGCACGCCGGCTCGCGAACCGGCTCGACGGGACCGAGATCGGCGGGGCGAGTGTCGCGGGGGTCGAACTCCCCGTCGTCTTCGACCGCGCGTCCTCACGGCTCGAGGACGCCGTCGACGCACACAACCCCGACGTCGTCTGCGCGCTCGGGCTGGCCGGGGGACGGCCGACGCTCTCGCTCGAGCGCGTCGGGATCAACCTGCGGGACACCCGCGGCGTGACGGACAACGAGGACCGCGAGGTCGTCGACGAACGGGTCGTCGAAGACGGGTCCGACGCCTACTTCGCGACGCTACCCTGCCGGGAAATGAAGGAGACGATGTGCGACGCGGGCGTCCCGACGCGGCTCTCGACCGACGCCGGCACGCACTGCTGTAACGACGTGCTGTACGCCACGCGTCACCTCGTCGAGACGACCGATCGCGACTTTCGCACCGGGTTCGTTCACGTCCCCTTCTCTCACGAACAAGCGGCGGCCCGCGACGAGGCCGAACCGAGTATGAGCCTCGAGGCGATGGAACGGGGGCTTCGCATCGGGCTCGAGGTCGCGGTCGACGACGGTTCTGCGGGGAACTCGGAGCCACCAGCGTAGACGCCGATCGCTCGAGGACCGCGCCGGCGTTCGGTTTCGTCGCAGGCTGCGCACACAATACTCTTAATCGTGGGCGACGTTCGGTCGCGCATGGCAGACAAGCCAAGCTCCGGAGAGGTTTTCGGCGTACCGTACAACTTCGATCGGCCGAGCATGGGTCGGATGCTCTCCTCGTACTGGCAGCCCGGCGAGGGAATGCTCGTCGAGAAGCCGTTCGGCGTCGGCTACACGCTGAACCTCGCGAACTGGCGCTCGTGGATCGTCGTCGTGATCGCCGGCGCGCTCCTCTGGCAGGAACAGCAGGGCGCCACGGAGGGAACCGAGGGAACCGAGGACGAACCCGTCGAAGTCATCGTCGACGACGACTGATTCTCGCCGCGCGGATCACCGGTCCGTCTGCAGTCGGTTTCGTCCGCCGTGACCACGTGGTAGCAACGCGAACCCTTTTTCGACGGATCGCCGATATACGAGTATGGCATCGGACAGGAGAACCGTCTGGGAGTACGAGACGGTGCGTCCACCCCGCGCGGCGACGATGGAGGAAGCGAGCGATCCGAAGGAGCTGTTGAACGAACTCGGTCAGGACGGCTGGGAGCTCGTCAGTACGATCGAGTACACCGGCGGCGGCACGAAGTACCTCGTGTTCAAACGGCCCGCGAACGGTGGCGGCGATGAGTGACAGCGAGAACGCCGACGAGGTCCAGGTCAGCACCGGCGACACGATGCGCGAGCGGGCCGACGAGAGCAAGCTCAAGCTCTGGTTGCTCATCGGTGCGAACCGGCAGTTCGTCACGGTCGTGCTCTCGGTGACGTTCTTCGGACTGTTCATGCTCGGGAGCTTCGTCGATCCGACGCTCTCGGACCTGCTTCAGGAACGAGGCGTCATCGAATCACTATACACGCAGATGATCGGCGCGCTGATCACCGGCGTCACCCTCGTCGTCACAATCAGCCAGCTGATCATCTCCCAGGAGAACGGCCCGCTCGGCGAGCAGCGGACGCGAATGAGCGAGACGATGGACTTCCGAAGCTATATCAAGGAGCTCACCGGCAAACCGGCGCCGGCGGATCCGTCGGCGTTCCTTCGCGAGATCATCGATGCGACCCAGGAGCGCGCCGAGACGCTCGACGAGGTCATGGAGTCGACCGACAACGATCAGCTCAGAGACGAGGTCGACGAGTTCGTCGACAGCATCACGGGAAACGCAGAAACCGTCCGCGAGAAGCTTGACGGCGCCAAGTTCGGCACCTTCGACGTCGTCTACGCGTCGATGGACTACAACTACTCCTGGAACATCTTCCAGATCGAACGCCTGCTCGCCGACCACGAGGACGACATCGACGAGGAGCAACGCGACGCCCTCGAGGATCTCCGGACCTCCTTCGCGATGTTCGGGCCCGCTCGAGAGCACGTCAAGACGCTGTACTTCCAGTGGGAACTGATCAACCTCTCGCGGTACATCCTCTACGTCGCGATCCCGGCGCTGCTGGTCTCGGGAATGATGCTGGCGTTCGTCGACACGGCGACGGTTACGGGCCGGATCCTCGGCGTCGAGACGCTGCTCTGGCTCGTCGGCATAACGTTTACCATTACGCTCGTGCCGTTCTTCCTGCTGACCTCGTACATCATGCGGATCGCGACGGCCGCGAAACGGACGCTGGCGATCGGCCCGCTGATCCTGCGGGACTCCCAGCGCTGATCGCAGCCGACGCGAACAGCTCTATTCGACCGACACCGACGTCCCTTCCTCGCCGGAGCGGTAGATCGCGTCGATCACGCGCTGGACAGTCAGGGCGTGCTCGGCCGTGTTCAACGCCGGCGGCTCGCCGGTCTGGACGGCCTCGAGGAACCGTTCGTCGCTACCCTCCCACCCCGTTCGGTCGAGCGAGCCACTCGTCAGCGTCGAGTCGACGAGGTGGTCGGTCCCCTGTGTGCCCGCCTGGTACAGCGTCAGCTCCTCGCCGCCGAGCTCGAGGGCTGCGCCCGCCTCGGTGCCGCGGACGACGAAGTCGTTCGTCTCCTCCTGGTTGGCCGCCCAGGTGACCTCGAGCGAGATCGTGCGATCGTCTTCACAGCGGATCATCGCCGTCGCCGAGTCCTCGACGTCGAACACCGCCTCGTCGGTCTCGTCGTACCAGTCGCCGGGATCGACGTAGTCGTCGCGGTGGCCGAACTCCGTGCGCGTAACGGCGAAGACCTCCTCGACGTCGGGGTAGCCCATCAGGTACAGCGCGTAGTCGATCGCGTGAACACCGATGTCGACGACGGCACCGCCACCCGACAGCTCGCGGTTGGTGAACCACGAGCCGACCCCGGGGATACCCCGTCGGCGGACGTAGTTCGCGTCGACGTGGGTGATCTCGCCGAAGAAGCCCTCCGCCTGGTGGTCCTTGAACACCTCCGTCGCCGTCGAGACGCGGTTGTGGAAGTTGACCATACAGAAGCCGTCGGCGTCGGCCGCCGCGTCGGCGATCCGTTCGGCGCTCTCGAGGTCGTTCGCGAGCGGCTTCTCACAGAGGACGTCGTACCCCCGCTCGAGGGCGGCGACGACCGCCTCCTCGTGGAAGGCGTTTGGCGTCGAGACCGCGACCGCGTCGAGTTCCTCGGCGTCGTACATCGCCTCGAACCCCTCGTAGCTCGTCGCGCCGTAGGTCTCCGCGAACTCCTCGCGGGTCGACTCGACGAGGTCCGCGCCCGCGACGACCTCGTGGCCGAGCGTCTCGGCGTTGGTCGCGTGGGTCTGTCCCATGAATCCGAGTCCGACTACCCCGAGCCGGACGGTGCCAGTATTACTCACACGCCGAGTAAATCAGCACACCGACGAAAGTGTTGCGAGTGACGTTCGGCCGAGTGTCCAACGCTGGCGGCTTCGCGGCGAGGGACCGACGAGGCTTTGGCGCCCCTGGACGGTTTTTCGTACATGACCGTCCGATTCGTCACGAGCAACGAGGGCAAGGTCGCAGAGGCCCGCGACTACCTCGAGGGGATCGACACCGTCGAGCAGGTCGACTACGACTACGCCGAACTCCAGAGCGACTCGCTCGAGGAGATCGTCACCCGGGGGGCCGAGGAGGCCTACGCCGAGCTCGGGAACGAGGGGCCGGTGCTGGTCGACGATACGGGGCTGTTCGTCGAGGCGCTCGATGGGTTCCCGGGGCCGTACTCGGCCTACGTCGAGGACACCCTCGGGATCGAACGGGTCTGGCGGCTCGCGAGCGAAGAGGAGAGCACGCGGGCGCGGTTCCGGACGGTGCTCGCCTACGCCGACGGGAAGCGCACGGAGACGTTCGAGGGCACGGTCGCGGGCACCCTCGTCGCCCCTCGGGGTGAGGACGGGTTCGGCTACGATCCGATCTTCGAGTACAACGGGAAGACGTTCGCCGAGATGGACACCGAGGAGAAAAACGCCATCTCCCACCGCGGGCGGGCGCTCGAGGCGTTCGCGGAGTGGTACGGCGGACGGTAGCTGACGAGTTCGCGCGTCCTGCAGCCGAGCGGTCGACTACTCGTCCGCGACGGGACGAACGAGTGGATCGGCGAGAATCCGACCGGGTGGAGAGCGGCCTCGAGACGGCTGGGACATCGCCGGCGCGGAGACGGGACGAAAGCAGTCGCGAATCGTCGGGTTCGAGAGCCTCGAGCGGTGGGTCGTTTCCGAAGAACTGGGTGCTGGCAGGGATGAGATAGTCAAGACCCCATGATCACGAACACTATAATATAGGAAACGATTCCGAAGATCGCGGTGGCCCCCATCCAAACGGCAACTATTAGCACCGCCTGTTTTCCAGTCATGTTCTCTCCTTCGAGCAGTTCGCTAACTTGTGACAGCATCTCTGGGAAACCCATTACGGTGATTCAACGTATCGGTCGAATAGCGACGCCCAGAGACGCTCGAAGTGACTGGCGTAGAACGGTGGTGTGTTCCCGGCAGGGAGGTAGAATTTTGGGTCGGTGTCGCTGCCCCGGTCATCGGCACGGTATCTTCGTCCCATACTAACGTGTACCGGCCGTATCCGCATCGGTCTCTCTCTTAATCGAATAATCTGTTTATATCGGGTCTGTGAGTGTCGCGACCGAAACGCGCTGCGTATTCAGCGCGGCTCTGCCGATACAACTGCTAGCTGACAAAAGTATCAATGGCAGGTTCGCTCGCCCACGTAACGAATCGGGCGTTCGGAGCTAGTACATATCTACGCTCGAGGATCGGCGTCCGGCCCCGGATACTCTCCGCCGACGGTCGCCTCGTAGAAGCTCTCGGGATCGAACAGCCGGGCGAACGCGTCGGGCGGGCGGACGCTGACCGAGACGCGCGACTGGAGCGAGAGCCCCGCCTTCACGGAGTTCAGCCGGTCGTCGTACGAAAGGAGGTGCGCCGCCCGCCCCTGGTAGGCCGAGGCGAGCGCGGGGTGGTCGTCCTCGGGCTGGTCGACCGCGACGCGGTCGGCCTCGAGGCGCTCGCGGTGGTCGGCCGCGAGCTCCGCGTCGGCCAACGACGTTACGAGGCGCTCGGTCTCGGCGAGCAGCTCGTCGCTCGCGACCAGCTCGAGCCAGGAGTGACGACGGACGTGATCGAGCGCCTCACGGGCCTCGCCGCCGACGAGCAGGTCGGCCGCGAGCACCGCCGGGTCGGCGACGACTCGAGTGGGGTCGGGCTCGTCGCGACGCTCACTCATCGTCTTCCTCGGTCCTCGCCTCGTACGTTGCTCGGACGTCCTCGAGTGCGATCCCGTGATCGCTCGCGCGGTCGAACAGCGCCTCCCAGCTGTCAGTCATCGGTAGACGGTTCGAGGCCGGGGACAAAAAGCTCGTTCGCCTGCGTCGACCCGACACCGTCTCGAGGCGGCTCACGTCCGCTTCGAGAGCAGCCAGAAGACGACGGTGCCGAGCACGAACGCGACCCCGACGTTGACCGCGAGGCCGACGACCCCGACGGCGACGACCAACGCGAGCGCGCGTCCGTCGTCGACGGGGGCGAACGCCGCGCGACCGAGCTCGAGGGCGACGACGACCAACAGCACGCCGAGCAGGGCGAGCGGGAAGGCCGCCAACAGGGCGCCGGCGGCGACCAGCGCGAGCGCGAGGTAGCCGATGCCGAGCAGGACGTTCGCGCCGCCGGTTCGGGCGCCGAAGGCGTACTTGCCCGCGAGGCCGCCGCTGCCGTGGCACATCGGGACGCCGCCGATCGGAACCGCCGCGAGGCAGGTGACGCCCATGCTCTGAGAGAGGTCGTCGGCACGGACGTCCCGATCGTAGAGGTCGCCACAGAGCAGCGCCGTCGCGATCGCCGCGTTGCCAACCGTCATCCCCAGCTGGGCGACGGTGGCCTCGAGCGCCCCCGCCGTGAACGACGGCTCGCCGGCGGGGAAGACGGCGAGTTCGGGCATCCGAGGCGTCGGGACGCCCGCGGTCGCGACGGCTGCGACAGCGCCGAGCAACAACACGACGAGGACGCTGCTCTGTCGGTAGCCGACGACGGCGAGGACGGCGACGACCGCGAGTCCGGCCGCCGCGACCGGGAGGCTCTCGAGGGAAAGTCCCACCGCGGACTCGAGCAACAGCAGGGCGACCGCGAACTGCACGCCCCGGATGACGGGTTCGCCGACGACCCGCTGGAGGTGGCCGACGAGTCCGAGCCGACCGACGACGAGCAACACGACGCCGGCGAGCAGCCCGGCTGCGGCGAGTTCGGGATACGAGAGGGAGCCGACGATCGCCAGCCCGATCAGGGCCTTCATCGGCTCGACCGAGAGGGGCATCCCGTAGTACAGCCCCCAGACGATCTGGAAAACACCGAAGCCGACGAGGACGTGGGGCAACGAGACCGACGTCGTCGCGGCCAGCGCCACGACGAGCGGGAGGACCGTAACCGAATCTCCTAGCGCACCCGTCAGTTCGGACGTCGAGAGCTCGAGATCTCGGCTAGTCTCCGAACCGATCGAGTACGCCATCTACCCGCCATTTGGCGGGAGAGAACTTGACGCTTGTCAGTAACTTTGGGCGGTTCATTCGTCCGACCTCAAGAACCATATTCGGTTACGCCTCGAGCGTTCGCTCGAGGATCGACTCGAGGTCGGTCTTCGCCTCGGCCCCGAGTTCGCCGAGCGGACGGCGCGGTCGGCCGACCGACTGGCCCCGCATCGCGAGGGCGGCCTTGACGCCGGGGACGCCGAACCGCGAGGTGACGGCGTGGTTGAGTTCGACGATCCCGGCGTTTCGCTCGCGGGCCGCACCGGGTCGATTCTCGCGATCGAGCCGGTAGATCTCGCTCGCGAACTCGGGAACGACGTTGGCGACCGCGAGCACGCCGCCGTCGGCGCCCGCCGCGAGCCCGGCCGCGTAGACGCTGCCGCTGCCGACGAGGACCGAGAAGGCGTCGTCGGTGTGATCGAGCAGCCACTGGATCGACTCGAGGCTCCCGCTCGAGTCCTTGATCCCGGCGACGTTCTCGTGGGCCGCGAGCTCCGCGACGGTCTCGGGGACCAGCGCCCGGCCCGTGAATTTGGGGACGCTGTAGAGGAAGACCGGGATCGGCGAGGCGCTCGCGACTTCCTCGTAGTACGCGACGAGGGCCGCGTCGTCGGTCCCGTAGAAGGAGGGCGTGACCACGAGCGCGGCGTCGGCGCCGGCCTCGGCCGCGCGTTCGGTCGTCTCGAGGGTCGGTTCGAGCCCCTCCCGACCGGTGCCGGCGAGGGTCGGGAGGTCGGTCGCCTCGGCGACCGTCTCGACGACCGCGACGCGCTCGTCGGTCGTCAGCGCCGGCCCCTCCCCAGTCGAGCCACAGGGAACCAGGAAGTCGACGCCCGAGCGCTCGAGCCACTCGGCGAGCGCCCGCAGTCGCTCGTGATCGACCGCGCCGTCCGCGAACGGGGTGGCGATGGGGACGCCGGTACCGTGCATGAGCCGGGGTACGATCGTCGGCCACATGGAACGTGGGGTTCGGGCAGGGTTCGCTGCGGACGGAGGGGGAGTGGTCGAGGGAGGAGAGGGTGTGACACACCATCCGAACTACTTTGAGCGGCGACGACGAGCCGGGAGTATGGAACTGCGCCGTCTCGAGCCGGGAACGGCGGACGCCCGAGCGATAACCCGCGTCAACGCGCTGGCCTTCCGCGAGGCCTACGACGACCTGCTCCCCGAGGAGGTGCTCGCGGGGTTCGGCGCCGACCCGTCCGACGAGCAGCTCCGGGAGTATGCCGACCGACTGGAGCGTGACCGGGAGGGAATCTTCCTGGCGGCGCTCGAGGGACGAGTTCGGGGGTACGGCTACGTCCGATGGGACGAGGGGACGAAGGCGTTCGTCGGCCCGGACGAGGCGGGCCTCAAGGAGCTGTACGTCGAGCCCGACTACTGGGGCGAGGGGGCCGGAACGGCGCTGCTCGAGCGCTGTCTCGAGGCGCTACCCGAGGGGATCGAGCGGCTGCGCCTCGAGATGCTGGCGGGAAACGACGTCGGACGACGGTTCTACGAGGCCAGGGGATTCGAGCGAACCGGACGTTCGGAGTTCGATATCGCTGGCGAGGCGTACCCGACGGCGATCTACACGCTCGAGACGGCGACACAGCGCTGAAGGCGGCGGGCTGGAGCGTCAGTCGGCCGAAATCGAACAGCTCCCCTCGTAGGCGACGTCCTCGACCGATTCGATCTCGGGCTCGTCGCCACAGACCGGACACTCCGGGTTCCGCAGGACGTCGACGGTGTCGAAGGTCATCCCCATCGCGTCGTACATCAGGAGCCGTCCCTCGAGCAGGTCGCCCTTGCCGATGAAGTATTTGACGACCTCGGTGGCCTGGATACAGCCGACGGTGCCCGGCAGCACGCCGAGCACGCCGGTCGTCGCGCAGTCGGGGACGGTGCCGGGCTCGGGCGCCTCGGGGAACACGCAGCGATAGCAGGGTGGGTCCTCCTCGCCGTCGCGCTCGTTGGTAAAGGTCGTCACCTGCCCCTCGAAGCGGTAGATCGCGCCGTGGGAGAGCGGGGTCTCGGTGAGCACGCAGTGGTCGTTGAGCAGGTAGCGGGTGCCGAAGTTATCGCTGGCGTCGAGGACGACGTCGTACTCGCTCACCAGGTCGCCGACGTTCGCCGCCGACAGCCGCGTCTCGTAGGTATCGACGTCGACGTCGGGGTTCAGCGCCGCGACGTAGTCGGCCGCGCTGTCGACCTTCGGTCGGCCGACGTCGCCGTCGCCGTGGACGATCTGACGCTGGAGGTTCGAGCGCTCGACGACGTCGTCGTCGACGATTCCCAGTCGGCCGATACCCGCGGCCGCGAGGTACTGGATCGCCGGCGATCCCAGCCCCCCCGCGCCGACGACGAGGACGCTGCCCTCGAGCAGGCGCTGCTGGCCCTCGGGACCGATCTCGTCCATGATGACGTGTCTCGAGTAGCGATCGAGCTGCGTCGCGTCGAGGCGGAGTTCGCTCATACCGGATCTTCGGGCGAGACCGAGAAAAGTCCGCGGGTCGTCCGAACGGCTCCGATCGATCGTGGGATCCGGCAGATTACTGTGTGAACCGCGGTCTTTAATACCGTGGTTCTCATTGCCACGGGTATGGCAACCTCACCCAACGATGCCGGTGACGATGTCTTCGATGAATTCCTTTCGGACCGCGGTCACGCGGTAGAGCGAGTGGGGTGGGAACAGGAGTATAACAAGAAGCAGTGTCCGGACTGCGGCGGGCTTCACGAGCGGTCGGCCAGTACCTGTACCGTCTGCGGGTGGACGCCGGCCCCGTAGTCGGCGGATGCGACGACCGGGACCGATGGTATTCGGTCCGTCAGCGGTTTTCCGGGCGTAACCCACGTCACTTATGGGTATTGCGACCCTGAACAGCTACAATGGCTACTACGGAGACGAAGGTCACCCGGCTGTTCGGTGGGCCGGGGAGCGGGAAGACGACGGCGCTTCTCGATCACGTCGAAGAGATCCTCGAGCAGGACGGGGTCACGTTCCGGGATATTCTCGTCGTTTCGTACACTCGAGCGGCCGCACAGGAGGTTCGCGAACGGCTGGCAGAGCGCCTCGACGAGAGCCCCCGAGCGCTACAGGGCAACGTCTGTACGATGCACGCGAAGGCGTACGAACTGCTGGATCTCTCCCGAAGCGACGTCATCGGCGAGTCCGACAAGGAGGAGTTCTGCGACGAGTACGGGATCGAGTACGAAGACGAGTACTCGGGTGCGGGCCGTCGAACCGCCCGGTCGACGACGATCGGGAACAAGGTCATCGCGACGAGCCAGTGGCTCCAGCGGACCAGCCGCGAGGTCTCCGACTGGTACGACGTCCCCTTCCAGTGGGACGACGAGGAGGTTCGACTGCCGCCCGAGATCGACGACCGCGCCCAGGAGGGCAACAAGTACACGCCGACCTGGCCCTCCGACGACGACCGGATCGACGTCCCCGAGGCGATCCGCGCCTGGCGTTCGTACAAGGGCGAGCAGGGCAAGATCGGCTTCGCCGACATGCTCGAGCGCGTCAAGCAGCGCTCGCTGCTCCCGAACGTCGACTATCTGGTGATCGACGAGTTCCAGGACATCACCACGCTGCAGTACGACGTCTACGACGAGTGGAAACCCCACGTGGAGCAGGTGCTGATCGCCGGCGACGACGACCAGGTCGTCTACTCCTGGCAGGGCGCCGACCCCGCCCTGCTGCTCGAGGAGGAGGTCGACGAAGACGTCATCTTGCCGAACTCCTACCGGCTCCCCTCGAACGTGCTCAACGCGGTCAACAAGGAGATCCGCCACATCGATCAGCGCCAGGACAAGGACCTCAAACCCCGCAAGGAGGGCGGCTCGGTCGAGGCCCGCGCGAACGCCTCGATGCTCGATCTCGTCCGGATGGTCCGGCGTACCCTCGTCGAGGGCGACGGGACGATCATGCTGCTGTTTCGCGCCCGGTACCAGATGTTCCAGTTCATCGACGAGTTCATCACCGAGGGCGTGCCGTTCCGGTCGCTGACCGACCAGCGAATGTGGACGGATCGGCTCACTCAGTACGTCCGCGCCGTCGAGGCGATCGACCGCGGTGACGACGTCGACGGACTGCAGGCCCGCCGGCTCGCGGACATGCTCCAGGACTCGGCGTTTGGAACCAACGAGCGCGACGCCCTCTTCGACGAGATCGACGAGCGCCAGGAAGAGGCCGGCGTCGAGGACTTAGAGGAGCTCACCGTCCCCGCCGACGTGATCGAGGACCACGCCCCGTTCATGCCCGGTCCCGCCTCGGCCGGCGACATGGTCCGGAAGGTAACCAACTTCCAGAAGAAGAGCATCCGCTCGTACTTCAACATCGGCGAGTACCAGGGGATGGACACCGACCGGGTTCGCGTCGGCACCATCCACTCCGCGAAGGGCCGCGAGGCCGACCACGTCTTCGTCGGCACCGACCTCACCGAGAAGGTCGTCGAGCAGATGGTCGCGACGGTCGACGACCCCACCGACGTCCCCGGCTGCGAGGAGTTCACCAAGACGACCTCGCCCGTGCCCGTGCTGACCGACAACGAACGACGGGTCTTCTACGTCGGCATGTCCCGGGCCCGCGAGCGACTGTACATCCTCGAGAACCTCGTCGACGGCGCGCCGACGCTGCCGATCGACGTCCTCCTGACTAACCAGCTGACCGACCTGACCCTCGAGGAGCTGCTCGAGCAGGCACAGGCGCCCGACGGCGAGGCCGAGGAGCTGGAAGCCGAAGCGCCGTGACCGGCGACCCAGCCGTCGACTCCGCCCTGCGTACGGCCCTCGAGCGCGAGGACGCGAGCGCGTTCGTTCACGTCGGCTCCGCCGACGATCCCGCGATTCGGTACTGCCGATCCGAACTCGAGCGAGAGCCAGAGGGAGGCCGCCGCGCCGTCGCGTTCGACGGCCGCGAGTGGCGGGTTCGCTCGCAGACCGACCCCGCCAGCGAGCTCGCCGACGACCTCGCCGCGGACGGCCTCGAAGGAACGGTGCTGACGCCGGCTCGAATCCCCCACGACGCCGCGCTCTACCTCGAGGGAGCGGACTTCTCGCTTTCCTCGACGGATGTCGTCTCTCGAGCCAGGGCGACGAAGACGGCCGCCGAACGCGAGCGGATCGCGGACGCACAGGCGGTCGCGGGCGCCGGAATCCGGCGCGGCGCCGCGCTGCTCGCGAGCGCCGACGCCGCCGACGGACGGCTCCGCCTCGAGGGCGAGCCCCTGACCGCCGACCGACTCCGCACCGCGATCGACGAGGGGATCGTCGCCGCGGGCGGGCTCCCGGACGGCAACACCGCGGTTTCGGCCCCGGACGACGACCCGATCCGCACGGGCGTTCCGATCGTCCTCGAGACCGCACCGCGGGAGCCATCGGGCTACTACGGCGGGCTCGCCCGGACGTACGTTCGCGACGGTGACGGCGGCGACGAGCGACGCGCTCACGTCGGCGTTACGCGCGCGTTTCGCTCGGCCGCGTCGATGCTCACGGCCGACGCGCAGTCGGTGACCGCCGTCGAGGCCGACCTCGAGGCCGAGGTGCGGGCGTTCGGGTTCGAGGACGGAATCTACACCCGCGTCGTCGGCGTCGGCCTCGAGCCCGCGGAACGCCCGAACCGCGGACGCCAGGAGATCGGCGAGGGAGCCGTCGTCCGACTCGACGTCGGCGTCGAGACCCGGAACGGCCGAATCCAACTGACGGAACTGCTCGCGGTCGACGAGGCGGTCGACCGGCTCGAGTCGATCCCGCAGTCGCTCGATCCGAAAGCCCTCGAGTGAGTCCGGCGATTTCGCCGGGTAGTCCTGACATATATACTCAGGGGCTGCACACGCAGCCGGTCCCAATGTGTATAGTGACCGGTCTTATTGGGATGTCCTGAGAAACTACCGTATGAGAACCGTGACTCCGTCCGAGCCAACCGACATTCTTCTCGTCGAGGACAATCCCGGCGACGCGACGCTGATCAGCGACGCGTTCGACCAGGTTGCCGACGACGTCCGAGTCCACACCGTTTCCGACGGCGCCGAGGCGATAAGCTATCTCTCCGATCACCGCGAAACCAGCTCGTTTCCCGATCTCCTCTTGCTCGATCTCAACGTGCCGCGAGTACACGGGCTCGAGCTGCTCGAGACACTCCAGGAGGAGTCCGGCCTGACCACGCTCCCAGTGATCGTGCTGACCTGCTCCGACGACGAGTCGGATATCGCCGAGAGCTACGACCGTCGCGCGAACGCCTATCTCACGAAGCCGAACAGCCACGACGAGTACGTCTCGCTCGCTCGAGCGGTCGACGAGTTCTGGGTCAGGACGGCCCAGCTACCGTCGGTGACGGCAGCATAGCGGTTTCGTTCGGACGGAGTCACTCGGCGCCCTCGAGAACGCTCGATCGCCGCTCACCGATCGTCGACGTCGTCGGAGTCCTTGCGTACCGTTCCAACCACTCGTTTTGCGACGGCAGCCGGAACGTCGGAGGGGAGGGTGAGCCGCTGCTGAACGAGGACGAGCCCGATCGCGAGGCCGATCAACACCGCGCCGACGGCCGTCTCGCCGCGGACCAGGAGGAACTCGAGTCCGGCGAGCGCGGCCGGCAGCGCGAGCACGAGGGTGCCCGCCAGCTTGATCGTATCGATGATTCCGGCCATCGACGCCGGCTACGAAGGGGCCCGTCAAAAGCGCGGCGGCTACCGATCCGTCACGGAACTGGAACGCATCCGCGTTCCGGAGCGGTTTTATCCGTCGGCTCGAACCCTCGGATATGTTTACGGGAATCGTCGAGGAGACCGGGACGATCGACGCCCGCTCCCGAACCGAGGACGGCCTCCGGCTCCGGATCGGCGCCGACGAGGTCGCGACCGGGCTCGAGCACGGTCAGAGCATCAGCGTCAGCGGCGTCTGTCTCACGGTCGAACGCTTCGAGGAGGGTGCGTGGTTCGAGGTCTTTCTCGCGAGCGAGACGGTCGAGCGGACGTATCTGGGCGACCTCGAGGAGGGCGAGGCGGTTAACGTAGAGCGGGCGATGCCCGCCGACGGCCGGTTCGACGGCCACGTCGTCCAGGGTCACGTTGACGCGGTGGCGACGGTTCGGGACGTCGAGTCCGTCGACGAGGACTGGTACTTCGAGTTCGAACTCCCCGCGGGCTACGAGCGCTACGTCGTCGAAAAGGGATCGATCACGCTCGACGGAATCAGCCTCACCGTCGCGGATCTCGCCGACGACGGAGACGTCACGGTCGCCATCATCCCCACGACGTACGAACTGACGACTCTCTCGGAGAAGGACGTCGGCGACCCGGTCCATCTCGAGGTCGACGTCCTCGCAAAGTACGTCGAACGGCTGCTCGAGGCCCGCGTCGAGTAGGTTAGCGCTGGCGGCTCGGCGGATCGAACTCGGTCAGCTCCGGCGACGGCACGTCGTCGGTGTCGCCTCGAATCTCCCGGTAGGTTCGCCGGTAGCGGGCGATCTTCCGGTAGAGGTAGTAGCCGATCGCGAGGTCGAAGACGATCACGTACGCGACGAACGCGACGCCGAACCCGATCGGATACAGCGAGGTGAGGACCTCGGGGACGATCCCGACGGTGGTGTTGTAGGTGGCGTGGACGAACGCGGCGATCAGCAGCCCCTTGACGACGATCGGACCGGCGTACTCGCGGTTGAACTTCGCCAGCCCGAGATAGTAGCCGGCGATCGCCGAGTAGATGACGTGACCGGGACCGACCAGCGCCCGCTGAGTCGCGATGTCGGTCGCCGCAGTGAGGGTCCCGACCTGGGCCTCCGCGACCGTGCCCGCGACGTAGATCGTGTTCTCGATGGCGGCGAAGCCGAGTCCGGCGATCGCTCCGTACACTGCGCCGTCGATCACGGCGTCGAACGTGTCGCTGCGGTACGCGAAGACCCGGACCGCGAGGAGCTTGACCGTCTCCTCGACGGGGCCGACGATCAGGAAGAAAAAGAGGATCGTACCGAGCCCGCCGAACAGCTGGAAGTACGGCCTCGTCACCGAGTTGACGATGGCCGCGAACGTCGCGAAGAGGATCGCGAGGATGAACGTCGCGACCAGTAGCCCCAGCGGCTCGTTCGTCGTGATATCGGAGTACCAGATGAACGCCGCCAGCAGGGCCGCCGGGACGACCGAGAGCCCGAAGAAGAGCGCGAGCCACGGATCCTCGAGGACGAGGACGCCGGGCTGGACGAGCAGGAAGGCGGTGATCGCGATGGCGACCCCGATGATGATCGCGTGGAGCCCGTAGGCGATCCCGTTGTACGTCGCGACCGAGAGCCGATCGAGCGCGTTTCGCGGCTCCCACGTCGAGACGTCCTGGAGGTCCGTCGACTCGTCGCTGGCCCGTTCGACCGGGTCGCGCCGTCGTTTCATGCGGCAGGATACTCCGCCCTGCCCGGTAATAGTTCGGCACGCCGCAGTCCGGGCCGGTGCGTCCTAGTATGATATCAGATCTCATGATAGGTATTAGGATCGGGCTTATGTGCACTCGATCGTGAGAACGGGTCACGATGTACAACGCGAGTCGCGGTATCCACTACACCGCCCCGCCGGGTCCCGAGGACGAGACCGAGGAGACGACCGAGAACGCAACCGAGTCGGCGACGCCCGCCAGCGCCGACGACGCCTCGTCGCCGGCCGAAACCGGTCTCGCCGCCGACGACTGAGACGGGCTGCCGTAACTGCCTCTCCGAGAGATTCGATCCGCCCAGCGATCGCTCCGGAAACGACGTACGCCAGACGGTACGACCGAGCGGTCGGCCGACGAACCGAACGCACAAAGGGGTGCCGTGCCAACGCCTCCGCATGCACTTCGATCAGCGAACGCAGCGGGCGCTTCGCGAGGTCGGCCTCGAGACCGACGAGCTCCGGGCCGCCTCGGAGGCGGTCGTCGAGGCCGTCGAGGAGGACGCCGACGCGCTCGAGGCCTTCTTCGACGCCCACGAGACGGTGTACTCGGACATGGAGATGGCCCACTCGAGCGCCGACTACCCCGAACACGCCGTCGAGGATCTCGATCTGACGACCCACGCCGACGAGATGCGCGGCTGGCTCCGCTTCGACACGTGGGGGGTCTACGTCGAGGACGGGCGCGTGCTGTCGGACGGCTCCGTCGAGCTGACGCTGGGGCCGACGATCCACGACCGGGTCCGGTTCGCGCCCGACCGCGAGACGCTTCGGTGATCGCCGTGTCGGGAACCGAACCGCCGCTTGCGGGGGGGCGACGATGACGACCGCTCGAGTGCGAGGGATCTACACGACGGCGCTGACGCAGCTACTGAACGACGACGGGCTCGAGGTCGTCCAGGCCTCCGACCCGATCCGCGAGCGCTTCGAGGAAGAGTCGTTCGCGGCCGCGCCCGCCGACGTCTCGCTCGAGACGACCCGCGACAGACAGGGCGTCGAGGTGTCGGGCGACCCCGACGCGGTCGAAACGGCCGTCTCGAGGGCCGAAGAGCTCGCCGTCGATACGTTTCGCTGGGACGACGACGCCCCTCGCGGCGCGGTCTTCGACGCCGAAGTGCTCGAGGCGGAGGGCGGCGGCGGCGCCGTCGTCGACCTCGGCGACGGCCGCCGGGGCTACCTCGAGTACGACGACGTCGACGGCTACGTCGACTCGGGGGACCGCTACCGCGTGCAGGTTCGCGAACCGACCCCGCCGTGGGACGACGACGATCCCCGGGTCGCTCCGGGGCTCGAGGCCGCGGGCGGGCTCTGTACGCTCTCGCGGGATCGAAGCGGCGTCTCCGCGAGTCTTCGCGGGGAGCGAGCCGAGGAACTGGTCGGGATGACCGATCTCCTCTCGGTCGACGTCCCCGAGGGCTGGGGGCTGCGCTGGCACCGGCCAGCCGCCGACGCGGACCTCGCGGCGATGAAACGGGCCCTCGAGGACGCCGTCGAGCGCGCCCGCGGGCTCGAGGATGCGCTCGTCGAGGCACCCGAGGAACCCGGATCGCCGAATCGGCTGGCGGCGCCCGAAGAAACCCGCTGGCTCTGGTTCGGTCGCGACTCCCGCTTCGCGCTCGACGAGCACCGCCGGGAGGTGGAGTCGACGATGCCGGGCCACCACCGGACCAAAGCGGCGGACCGAGCCGCGAGCGCGGCGGTCGACTTCGCGGAGGCGGTCTGCGGGTCGAACGGGTTCGGCGGCGAGTTTCCCTTCGACGCCGTCTCCCGGCAGTTCGGCCCCCTCGAGGGCGACCGCCTCGAGATCGGCCACGGGAAACCCGACGGCAGGCTGATCTCGCTGGGTTACGGCGACGTCACTGGCTGGGAGCCCGAGGGAACGATCACGCTCGAGCGCTCGATGCGCGGGGGCGGGACCTACGACGCGCTCGACGTTCCCAAGGAGGACGGCGACGTCGCGGTGACGAAGTTCCGCGAGGGGCGGTGGTGGTATCCGACGACCTACAGGAATAGCGAGGGGTCGGCGAAGGGGACCTACGTCAACGTCTGTACGCCCCTCGAGCTGTTCCCGGACTGCGTGCGCTACGTCGACCTCTACGTCGACGTGATCCGCACGCCCGACGGCGCGGTCGAGATCGTCGATCGCGAGGAGCTCGAGGCGGCGATGGACGACGGCCTCGTCGCGACGCCGCTGGGGGAGAAGGCCCTCGAGGTCGCCGAGGCCGTCGAGCGCGCGCTCTCGAAGTGACTACGAGGGCGGCGAAACGGCGCGGAGCGGTCGGCGACGGGCTCACGTCCACGGACGAATAACAGAAGCCTGCTTCGGGATGAAGCAGTCTCGTGAGAGAGTGGTGGCATCCAACTCAACACCCCCCACAGCACCCCGTGGTGCGTGCGGGAGGTGTCGGGCCCGACGTATATAATTACGTGATCAGTCCCCGCTTCGGGTCTCGCGTTGCGGCGGGGTCAGTCGGCCACGAGCTCCTTCAGTCCGCGAGTCTCGACGAGCTCTCCCCCCGAACTCGCCTGGCGTGAACTCGTCGGCGTCGGCGTTTGGCAACCGGCGGAGGCCGATCGAGTCCGTCGGCTCCGCTGTACTCGGGACCGGAACCGATCGGAGAATCACCGGGGAGACGAACCGACAACCGAACTCCTATCACCTCCGCGGGCAAAACGGCTCTGTATGACAAAGCGGGACGTCTCGCTTCCCGACGAGGCGGAAGCAGGAATGCGCGAGTTCATCGACGAGGTCGATCGGCGCCTCTCGAGCGACGAGGATACGTGCTCGGTCGTCGAGGACGTGCTGATCGACCTCTCGGGAGACCGGGAGGCCTACGAGCGCTGGAAGGGGGGCGAGTCGATGACACCGGCCGAACGGGTCCGCCTCCAGAGCTACGATCCGTGCAACACCACCCTGGAGAGCGAGTACTACGCCGAGAAGGACGAAGAACAGTTCCGCCACTCGAAACACATCCAGTGGCTCTGGCGGCAGTTCGACAGCCTGCCGATCGCGGACAACGTCGAGTTCGCGCTACGGTTTCGACGAATGCTCGCCGACCACCTCTTCGAGGAGTGTGGCGAGAACTGCCGGTTCTTCAAGGGCGTGACGTTTACCTACGGCCACAACATCTCGATCGGAGACAACACCGTCGTCCACGACGATGTCCACCTGGACGACCGCGGGAAGCTGACGATCGGCGACCGCGTCTCGGTCTCCGACGGGGTCCACGTCTACAGCCACGACCACGACGTCGTCGACCAGACCGAGGTTCGTAACTACCACACGATCGTCGAGGACGACGTTCGACTGACCTACGACTCGATGGTCCGTGCCGGCTGCAAGGTCGGCGAGAACGCCATCGTCGGCGCTCGTGCGATCGTCCAGCACGACGTTCCGGCCCACCACATCGCCATCGGCATGCCCGCCAAGAGCGTCAAGATCAAACCCGGCTGGGAGGACGTCGCCACCCCGATCGACGAGGCCGGCGTCAACCGCCAGGAACAGCGCCACCTCGAGTACGACCTGCCCGAGGATCTCGAGGTCTTCGACGAGTTCCAGCGCGATCTCCGCCCGCCGCAGTAGCCCCGAGACGACGAGTCGGGCCGAGAGCCGAATCGGGGCTCGTTCAGCGACCAACTACTGTCACGGCGCGATGAGGGAGGGAATACCCAAGTGCGTTGAGACCGTATCACACGGTGATGGAGCTCTGGGGCTGGCTCGTCGGCTACGTGGTGCTGTTTGCCCTCCTGCATCTGTTACTGTACTACGTCTACGTCCGCCGTGAGGACGGCGACGGTGTCCAGTCGCCGTCGGTCGCGGACCCCGGTCGGAGCCAGTCCCGCTCCTCGCCCGGCACCGACCGCTACCCCTCGGCGCCGGACGGCGTCGGCGACCCCGACGACGGCGAGGCCGAAGTCGACGTCGACGGGGAGACGATCAGGTGTCCACACTGCGGCGCCAGGAACGACGCCGATCAGACGTTCACCTACTGCTGGAACTGCGTCTCGGGACTGCGCCAGTAGCGTTAGACTACCGCGCGTTCGATCCCTCAACGCCGTGTTGAACGACCGGGGAACCGTTACGTTGCACCTAACGTCGGCTTGACCCGCCGAACGGCTGCAACCGTTCCCGGAGCCGTCGGAAACGGTTTCCTCGCTTTATCCGCGACGAAACCCATCCTCGAGTCGTTTCGGTGACGGCGCGAGGCGGTCACGAACGATTCGATATGGAACGAACGGAGCTCACGAGCGTCGACGAGGGAAAACGCGTGCTGAACGCCGACGGGACCGCGGTCGGCCGACTCGTCCGGGTCGACGACGGCCACGGGTACGTCGATCCGGATCCGACGATCGTGACCACGCTGCAAGCCAAACTCGGCCTTCGACCCGACGGGACGGCCGCCCACCCCCTCGACGCGGGAAGCATCGAGGAGATCACCGACGACGCCGTCCGTCTTCGGGGGACGCTCTGACCGACCCGGAGAGCGACCCGACCCGCTCGAGCAGCCGATCGAGTCGGGACTCCGCCCGACGCTTGGCGATGATGACCGGACACTCCGCTTCGCGGCCGACGGCGTCCGCGACCGAGCCAATCACCGGCGGACGGATCAGCCCGGTCCCGGTCGCGCCCAGCACGATCAGATCGTGCTCGGTCGCAGCCTCGAGGATTCCCGTCGCCGAGGAGGGAGCCTCGACGAGCCGCTGGTCGACCGGAACGGCCGGGAACGACGCTGCGGCGCGGCGAAGGCGACGCTGTGCGGTAGCTCGGTCCGCCATCGGTCCCTCGTCGGTCACCACCGAGAGGACGGTGACTCGGGCCCCGTTCATCGCGGCGATCGCGGCGGCGATGTCGCTCGCCAAGCCGGCGTGGGGCCCGCCGACGGTCGGGACCAGCACGCTGTCGACGCCGTCAGCGACCGTCCCCATCCGTTCGACCAGCACGTTACACGGCGGTCGGCGCAGTACAGGGTCGACGGAGGTGCCCAGCACCGCGTCAGCGGTGCTGGCGCGTTCGCGCCACCCCATGAGCAAGACGTCGGCCCCGACCTCGTCGACGGCGTCCCGGATGGCTCCCGGCACGTCGCTGTCGACCCGGAGGTCGGTCGTGATCGGCACGTCCGAAACGTCCTCGGCTCGCTCGAGCAGCTGCGTGCTCTCCTCGGCGTACTCCGCGGAGATGTGATCGTCGGAGAACAGCAGGAACGGCGAGCTAACCGGCTTGTGCTCGATCGCGATCGCGTGAATGCGGCCGTCGTGTCGGATCGCCAGGTCCGAGGCCGTTCGCAGGAGCTGCTCAACAGTCGCGGGGTTCGACAGCGCGACGAGGACCGTGTACTGTTCCCCCATACCATACCTTCGCAGGCCAGGTGCAAAAGCGTCACCCGCTGGCGTCGACAGTAACGGTACGTTCAGCCGCGTCGTCGGCGCTCTCGACCCGAACGGGGAACGTATCCGCGGTGGCGACCGGGTAGGTCTCGTACCCGAGCACGACAGTTTCAGTCGTCCCGAACGGCACGGTGACGGCGGCGGTGTCGACCCGTTCGCGATCCGTCCCGACCAGGAGCTCGAGCTCCTGGGTGGTGTCGCCGACCGCCATCATCCCGCCCTCGTTCTCGACCTCGACCGTGATCTCGAGCCGATCGCCACCCTCGAGGGGTTCGTTCGTTCCGACGATTTCGACCGCGAACGGGGGTCGGATCTCGGGGCCGTCGACCGACGCCTCCGGGCTGGTCCGGCCGTCCTCGCAGACGACCCGCGCCCCGGTCGGGTAGCCGGCGTCGATCCAGCCGGGGTTAGTCCGGGCAAGCGTCGCCTCGTCGCGTTCCCCCTCGAGGTCGTCGACCCGGACCACCGTCCGGTTCTGGCCCTCGATCCAGACGACGCGGTCGAGTCGCCCCTCGGGATCGCGCGCGACGAGCCTGCTCTCGACGACGTCGTCGACGCCGACGGTCGCGTCCGCGTCGGGGTCGCTGTCGAACGACTCGATCGCGGGAGGATCCCGACCGTCGGGAGCGACCTCGAGGCGCCACTCGTGGCTCGCCGATCCCGTCTCCGTGGAGACGGTCGCGTCGACGTCGTAGGTGCCCGCCGTTTCGGGCGCCGCGAGGTAGGCCCCGGTCCCCGTCAGGAAGGTGTAGTCGTTCGCGAGCGCGAGGTCGCCCGCGATCGCGTCGTCGGCCTCCCACTCGAGGTCGGTCGGCTCGAGCCGTCGTCCCGTCGCGACCTCGAACAGCACCGTGGTACCCGGCCGGACCGTGACCTCGTCGGCGTCGGGCCTGATCGCCGCGCTCTCGCCGTCGTCGGTGCCAACCACGGTGACGGTTCGCTGGTCGGCGTCGGTCCCCGCCTCAACTCTGACCGGAAACGACTGGGTGCGCCGGACGCGGGGGGTTTCGTACCCCATCGTGACCGACGCCGTCTCGTCGGCCTCGACGCCGACGGATCGCTCCTCGACCGTCTCGGGATCGTGTCCGACCACGAGGCGCGCGTCGACGGTCGACGTCGTTCGGCCCTCGAGATCGGCCGTCACCTCGAGGCGCTCGCCGGCCGCGACCGGCGCGTTCGTCTCGCGGAGCCGAACCTCGACGTCTTCGGATCGGGTTCGGGTTCGACCGACGGCGCCCGACGTCGCCGCGAGCACCGTTCCGGCCGCGATACCGCCGAGGACGCGACGACGTCCGTATCGTCGTGACTGTCGGTCCCACCACATGGTGCTCGAGGGGCGTCGGGCCGACGCGATAACTCCCGGGGATCGTTACCTCGATAAGGAGGGATTCACGGGTCGCAGGCGATCGAAAACGAGCCGTTCAGTTACGGAAGGTGTCGTAGGCGGTGCTTACGGCGTTCAGACGCCGGTGGAGTACCGGAGGATGCCGGCGAACCCGCCGAAGGCGTTGTAGAGCTGTTCGCCCTTCTCGAAGTCCGTCGAGATGAACTTCGTCTCGGTGCCGCGCTGTTCGGCGATCTCGATGAGGTGGTCGATGGCGTCCTCGCGGTTCTCCTCGGTCGCCTCGACCTCGCTTCCACAGTCGCTACAGCTGTGCTCGGGCGTCGCCTTCCGTCGGTCGACGACCTCGCGATCGGTGTTGCCACACTCCTCGCAGTCGTAGGTGATAACGTCCCGTCGCAGATCCTCGCTGATCAGCAGGCGGTCGACGGCCCCCATCATCAGGTTCCGGCGCGTCTGCTCGAACCCGTAGGTCGCGAGGTCGCCCGCGTTGAGTTCCTCGAAGAACTCCTCCATCTGCTTTTTGTCCTTCATCACCTCGGCGTCGGCCAAGGCGTCCTCGGCGTTGTCGACGAGGTCCTTCAGGCCGGACTCGTCGGTGTAGGCGACGTCGAACTTGCCGATCACGTTGTCCTGGATCTCGTGATGGAGGTAGTCGCCGTCGAGGAACTCGTCCTTGGTCGGCGACGGACCACCCACGAGGATGCCGTCGAGCTCGTGCCGTTTGGCGACGAACAGGTCGTTGGCCATGCCGGCGACCTCCTGGTAGAAGTTGTCGATCGCCTCGAGTCGAAGCCGGGCGAATCGCTGGGCGGACTGGCCACCCTTCCGCTGCTTGCCGGGCACCAGCGACGAGGCGGACTTGACCGCCTCGACCCGTTTGCCCTTCAGCCAGCCGACGTTTGCCTCCCGGCGATCGAGGACGATCAGCCCGTAGAGACCCTTGTCGGCCATCATCTCCTCGAGCGGCTCGATGAGGAAATCGGAGTCGCAGTGGTAGCGGAAGGACTCGACGGGCTGGGGCGGGCTCTCCAGGACCTTCGTGACCATCTCGGTCCGGCCCCCGCCGGAGTCGACGGCGCCCGAGAACAGCACCATCCCGTTTTCGGGCGGGTAGGTGTCGTAGTACCGTAGCCGGTCTTTGATGCTCGTCAGCGCGTCCTGGACGGCCGTCCGGGTCTGCTTGGACTTGATGTTGGCCGCCTCGCTGTGTTCCTGGGTGACGTGCTGGACGACGTCGCTGATCTGGCGGTCCTCGGGGATGTAGATCGAGACGAGCTGCGTGCCGGAGCCGTCGAAGTCCTTGAGATCCTCGATGACCTTCCGGAACTCGTACTTCTTCCGGTCGGATTGCTCCTGTTCGGCCTCCTGGCTCATTGGGCGTACAAAACGGTGCTGTGGCTAAGTATCCTTTGACACGTGCTACGCGCCCGCCGATGGTTCACGCGGCCCGCGGCTGCCGATAGGCTGTCATCCGGCGGCCTACATCGAGCGCGGGGCCTCGACGCCCAGGATCGAGAGGGCGTTCGCCACCGTATGCCTCGAGGCCGCGACGAGCGCGAGGCGCGCCTCTCGGACGTCGGGATCGACGTCGTCGGCCAACACCGGACATTCCCGGTAGAAGGCGTTGAACCGGTCGGCGAACGTGCGCGTGTAGGTCGCGACCTGGTGGGGCTGGAGGTCGTCGGCGGCCTCGTCGACGACCGCCGGGAACCGCGCGATCGTCTCGAGCAGCTCCCGTTCGGCGGGGTCCTCGAGCAGGTCGACGTCGGCCGCGGAGTCGAGGTCGATATCCTGGCCCTCGAGGTCGGCCGCGGAGTCGAGCCCGGCCTCCTCGAGGATCCCACAGCAACGTGCGTGGACGTACTGGACGTACGGGGCGGACTGGGCCTCGAAGTCGAGCGCCTGTTCCCACTCGAAGGTGATCGCCTTCGAGGGCTGTTTCGAGACGATGTCGTACCGAACTGCACCGATGCCGACCTGGTGGGCGATGCGTTCGATATCCTCGTCGGTCAGCTCGTCGTCGCGGATCCGATCGTCCAATCGGTCCTCGACCTCCTCGCGGGCGCGGTCGATCGCCTCGTCGAGCAGGTCGTCCAGATCGACGCCCGTCCCGCGTCGCGTCGACATCTTCCCCTCCGGGAGGTTGACGTAGGAGTACAGCACCTGCCGGAGCGGTTCGGTATCGTTACCGAGTAGCTCGAGGGTCGTCCGAAGCTGGTCGGCCTGGAGCGTGTGGTCCTCGCCTAGCACCGTCACCGCGTTGTCGTAGTTCTCGAACTTCCACTCGTGGTGAGCCAGGTCCCGCGTGGGGTACAGCGAGGTGCCGTCGGCCCGCAGGAAGACGAGGTTCTTGTCGATTCCGTGGGCGTCGAGCTCGAGCTGCCAGGCGTCCTCTTCGTACACCGCCTCGTCGAGCTCCTTGAGCCGCGCGACGAGGTCGTCGGTGTCGCCGTTGCGCATGAACCGGGTTTCCTTGACGAACTCGTCGAACTCCGCGGGCAGGCGGGCGAGACATGCCTTCATCCCGCCGAGTACCTGGTCGACGACCTCGCTGACCCGCTCGTAGGCCTCGTCGTCGCCGGCCTCGAGGCCCTGCATGATCGACTCGATCTCGGCCTCCGCGTCGGCGACCTCGTCCTCGGGGGCGTTCTCGAGGACGGCGTTGCCCTTCCGGTAGTAGCGCACGAGATCGTACTCCGGGCGATCCCGCTCGGGCTCGCCCTCGAGATCGTCCTCGTCGAACGTCTCGTAGGCCCAGGTGAAGACGGCCATCTGGCGGCCCGCGTCGTTGACGTAGTAGTGGCGGTCGACGTCGTAGCCGGCGTAGTCGAGCAGAGTGGCGACCGCGTCGCCGATGATCGGGTTCCGCGCGCGGCCGACGTGGACCGGCCCCGTCGGGTTCGCGCTCGTGTGTTCGACGACGACGCTCTCCTCGCGGTTCTCGAGGGCGCCGTAGTCGGCTGCCGTCGCCGTCTCGAGCGTGTTCTCGAGGTAGGCCTCGCTCGGCAGGAAATTGAGGTACGGCCCCTGGGTCTCGATCGCCGCGACGTATGTCAGCTCGTCGACGTCGATCTCTTCGGCGAGTTCGGCGGCGACCTGCGGCGGCGGGGCGCCGGCCTCGCCGGCCAGTCGGTAGGCGACGCTCGAGGCGAGGACGCTGTCGACGTCCTCGGGCGGTTCTTCGATCCCGAGATCGTCGGTCGGGTAGTCGAGCGTCGACAGCGCCGTCTCGAGGGCGCTCTCGACCTCCGCGCGTAGGGAGAGGAACATACCCGCCCGTATTCAGGGGGCAAGTAAAGGAATGTCGGGTTCCGTTCCGGACCGCCGCGGCGACCCCGTCAGGTTCGGTTTCGGAGTGCGGCGGCGACTCCGTCGGGCGATTCGTGTTCGCGCCCTGAAATGGACGGCCGCAACGTCAACCGTAGCAGTTCCTTCCGGAGAGTGCATGACGACGCTAACCGAATCCGACGAATCCGAGTCCGAGTCCGAATCCGAGTTCGACGAGCTGGAGGCGCTCGAAGAGACCCCACTCTCGTCCGGGGATCCGGTGACGGTCGCGGCCGCGATGTCCGTCGCGTACTCGTGGTACCTGTTCTACCTCAAGGAGGACAAGGTCGCCGGCCTGTTCGTCGGTCTCTGGGCGCCAACGCTGCTGGGCGCCGCGGCGTACTTCCAGCAGAAGGAGCTGTACGCGAAACTCGAGAAGGGTCTCACCTTCGCCTAAATCCGGTCGGTTCGAGCGCGAAGAGACCGCAGTAACCGCATGATTCTCACTCGATTTTTAGCCCGCTGCCAGTCAGCGGCACGACGACGTCCGCACCAGCGTCCAGCACGCCGTCCTCGCGGTAGCGCTCCAGGGCCGCCGGCGCGACCGCACAGGTCGGCTCGACGTAGAACCCGCTTCGGTGGAGCCGCTCCAGGGCGTCCTCGATCGCGGCCGGCTCGAGGGAGATGGCGTCGCCGTCGGTCCGCTCGATCGCCTCGAGGATCTCGTCGAGGCGGGCAGGTTCGACGATCTGAATCCCGTCGGCGACGGACTCGGTGTGGCCGGGTTCGGCCGCGACCGTCTCGCCGAACCGGTTTGCGACGGGCGCGTAGCCCGCCTCCTGTGCGGCGAGTAGTCGCGGCAGTTCGTCGATGATCCCCGCCTCGAGCAGCAGCGAGAAGCCCCGGTAGGCCCCCAGAAACAGCGTGCCGTGTCCGACCGGGAGCACGACGGCGTCGGGCGCCGTCCAGTCGCGCTGGGCCGCAATCTCGAGGGCGAACGTCATCGTCCCGGCGTAGAACGCGGGGTTCCAGGCGTGGCTGGCGTACCAGCCCGCGCCGGGCTGGCGAGTAGCGACGTCCGATTCGGCATCGCCGGGGCCGCCCCTGCCGTCCCCGCTCCCGCCCTCGACGGCCTCGATACAGGCGTCGGTGACGTCCTGGCGACTCCCCTCGACTCGAACCGGTCGGGCGCCGGTTCGCTCGATCGCACCCAGCTTCGCCGCCTTGACGTCCGCCGGAACGTAGATCTCCGCGTCGATTCCGGCTCGAGCCGCGTAGGTCGCGATCGCGGCGCCGGCGTTGCCCGAGGAGTCCTCGAGGACGCGGTCGACGCCGAGTTCGGCCGCCCGGGAGAGAGTCGTCGTCGCACCCCGATCCTTGAACGACCCCGTCGGGAAGACGTACTCGAGTTTGAACTCGGCGTCCCACTCCGGGGCGTCGACCAACGGAGTAAACCCCTCACCCAGAGAGACCCGCTCGTCGATCGGGAGCCAGGGTGCGAAGTTCCAGAGGCCGCGACCGGGCTCGAGTTCCAGGACCTCCGGATCGTCGGGGAGCGGTCGATCGGCGAACTCGAGGGGGCTCCCGCAGTCACAGCGCCACGGCTCGTCGGGGCCGGCCGCGTGGACGGCGCCGCAGTCGGGACAGGTGAGATCGGCGGCCATCAGTACTCGTCAATGTCGGTCGCGACCGAACAGACGTACTCCCCCGTTGCGACCTGCGGGAGTCGACGGCTCCGCCAGAGGATTCCGTCGCTGTCGGCGGTCACCGTCTGCTTGGGCTCGCCGAAGGGCGTCGTCACGGTAAACAGCGTGTCGCCGGTGGTCACTCGGTCGCCGAGATCGGGTTCGAGATCGACGAGTCCGCCGGCGGGCGCGCCGAACTGCTCGAACCCCTTCGCTCGGGTCTGGGGCTCGGGGCTCCGATCGCCCTCGAGGAAGCCGTAGTAGCGAAGCACGTTGAACACGCCCTCGACGCCCTTCCGGATGCTCGTCTCGTCCCAGCCGACGCAGCCGCCGAGTTCGGGGTCGACGGTCGGGACCCCCTCGTCGGGCGCCGCGCGGGCGAGCTGGCCGTCGGGCCCCTTCTGGTCGAGGATGTAGCCACAGCCGAAGACCTTCGCAAGCTCGAGACACTCGCCGTGGAGGCGGTGGCGGGTGCCACAGCGAACGCGGACCTCGTCGATCATCCGGCTGGTCGACCCCTGGTGGAGATCGAGAATGAGATCCGCGCGGGTGGCCGCCTCGAAGGTGGCCGCGGCGATCCGCTCGCTCGAGGTGCCCGCCGCGTTACCCGGGTACGCCCGGTTCATCTTCGTATCGTCGATCGGATTGCGGTGTTCGGCGACCTGGAACCCGTGGTAGTTGACGATGCCGACGATCAGGATCGTGCCGCTGAGTTCGGTCGGGTCGAGCTGCGGAACGACCCGCTGGACGACGCCGACGCCGTTGAGTTCGTCGCCGTCGCTGGCCGCTTGCAGATAGAGAGTCTTTCCGGGCTCCGCGCCGTTTACGACGGCGACGGGGAGACCGAACGGGCTCCCGTCTCGGGTCTCGCCGACCTCGAGACGACCCGTATCGATCTCGCCGGGGCCCGCGCTCGCCGTTCCGAGCGTCGTTGTCATGTGTTCTGAGGTTGAACCCGTCAGCCTTTATTGATTCGGTTGGATCCCGCCGGGAGCGGGCCGATCGCCCGTTCGAGCGGACGGTCCCGCGGCGACGACGGGACCGACAGTCGCCGTGGAAGCCTTTTATCCGGTCGAGCCCGAAACAATCGCGTGAACCGACGTACGATCCTCGCGGCGTCCGGCGGTGCCCTCTCGGCGACCGTTGCCGGCTGTGCCGGCGTTCTCGAGACGGACGACGGCGACGACGACCTCGCGGTCGAGGAGGTCGCCGACGGCTTCGAACACCCCTGGAGCCTCTCAGTCGTCCCGGACGACGGTCGACTGCTCGTGACCGAACGGGAAGGGGCCCTCTCCGTCCTCGACCCGGACGACGGCGACGTCGACGACGTCGACGGCGTTCCGGACGTGTACGCGGAGGGACAGGGCGGACTGCTCGACGCCGCCTTCCACCCCGAGTTCCCGGACGAACCGTGGCTCTATCTGACCTACGCGACGGCCAACGACGACGGCGAGTCGACGACGGCCCTCGGCCGTGGCGAACTCGACCTCGAGGCAGGGAGCCTCGAGGGGTTCGAGGAGCTGTACGTCGTCGAGCCGTTCGTCGATTCGGACGGCCACTACGGCTCCCGGGTCGTCTTCGGCGAGGACGGCGCGGCCTACGTCACCGTCGGCGACCGCCAGTCCAAGGAGTTCGGACCCGACCACTACTCCCAGGACACGACCACCGGGATCGGGTCGACGCTGCGGCTCGAGCCGGACGGTTCGATCCCCGAGGACAATCCGTTCGTGGACGAAGATGACGCCGAGGACGCGATCTTCAGTTACGGCCACCGCAACGCTCAGGGGATGACCGTCCACCCCGAGACGGGCGAGCTCTGGCAGTCCGAACACGGCGAGGAGGACGGCGACATGCTCCGTATCGTCGAGGCGGGGGGGAACCACGGTTGGCCCGTCGTCCACTACGGCTGCGAGTACGGCACCGACGAGCCGGTCGGCGACGAGTTCGACGACCGGGACGACGTCGTCGACCCGGTCTACTACTGGGAGTGCAACAGCGGCGGGTTCCCGCCCGCGGGGATGACGTTCTACGACGGCGACGCCTTCGAGGAGTGGGCGGGCGACCTGTTCGTCGGGAACCTCGCCGGGGAGTACCTGGGACGGTTCACCGTCGACGGCACCGACGTCGAGGAAGTCGATCCGCTGCTCGAGGGCCAGGGGTGGCGGGTTCGGGACGTCGTGACCCACCCCGATTCGGGCGCGCTATACGTTGCCGTCGACGACGCGGACGCCCCGATCGTTCGCCTGACGCCCGAGTAAGGAGTTCGTCTCGAGGGGTGAACGCGAGTCGTAGCGGTTCCGACTCTGTATTTCGGTGAGCGGCGTCAGTCCTCAAGACGCATCGGCTGTCGCCGACGGTACGTGAGCGTCCGCCAGACCCACTCGACGGGTCCGAACCGGAACCGTCCCAGCCACCACACCGACAGCGGGATCTGAACCGCCCAGATCAGGACGACTACGCCGAGCAGCTCCACGCGGCTCAGCTGTCCGAACAGGCCGAGTCCGTGACCGTAGAAGATCGTCGTCGCCAGGACGGTCTGGAGCAGGTAGTTCGAGAACGCGGTGCGGCCGACCGCCGACAGCGCTCCGACGACGACACCCCCGCGGGCTCGCCGACAGAGCAGCATGATTCCGGCGAGGTAGCCGAGTGCGAGAAACAGGGAGCCCCAGTAGTTGAACTGGAACGCGAGCGTAACTACGGGTAGCGTCTCCCAGGCGAACGCTTCTCGAACCCACACCCCGGCGAGGACGAGCGCGAGCCCGACTCCGCCGGAGCCGACGAGAACGCGTCGGTAGAAGCGCGTGCTCCGCCTGTTGGAGATGACGCCCCACCTGTAGAGCGCCATGCCGATGATCATCAGTCCGCCGAGCATCCAGAACGCCTCGAAGAGGAATCCGAGCGTGTGAAACTCGAAGGCGACGGGAGCGCGGTGGGCCAGCTGGTCGAACCAGCCGCCCTGATAGATCTCGATCTCCCGCGCCGGCGAGAGCCCCCCGCCGAACGAAGCGAGCAGCTCGGCCTCGAGCTCGGCCCGACCGTCCTCGGGGAGCCCGAAGTATCCCAGGCCGGCCAGAAGGTAGAGCAGCGACGGAATCGCGAACATCGCGATACCGAGGGCGAACTGACGGGCAGGTTCCCACCGCCACACCCAGACGACGAGGAAGCCACAGAGCGCGTAGAGGACGAGGATATCGCCGTACCAGAGCAGGTACGCGTGTCCGAGGCCGATGACGAACAGCCAGAACGTTCTGGCGAGATGGAGCCGTCGACCGGGCTGGCCCTTTCGCTCCTTCGACTCGAGGAATAGCACGATTCCGGCGCCGAACATGAACGTAAACAGCGTCACGAACTTCTGCTCGAAGAAGACGTGACTGACCAGCCAGGCGAGGTAGTCAACGCCAGTGAAGTTCCCGTAGAGTGCCGGGTTGATCGACGCCACCGCCGGCATGCCGAACAGCCAGATGTTGATCACCAGGATCCCGAGCAGGGCGAACCCGCGTAGCGCGTCGAGAGCGACGATCCGATCGGTCGGGGCCGTCGGTCCGGGCTCGTCGGGAGCCGACGTCGTTTTAGGGGTGGCGGATGCAGCGGCCGACGTCGAACCGTCGTCGCCGTTCGTCATCGGTGGACGTACCCCATTCGGATGGTCGGTGCTGCCTCGAACGCCCCCAGCGAACGCACGGAGACAGGCTGTGCCATGATACGGTCGAATACGAACGAAGTTGTATATATTGTTACTGTTCGAGAACCGTACAGGGCGGAGGGCGAGTTCCGAACGACGCCCGCGGTCGACTCGATTTCGACGCTGCTAGACGAACGGCTGGTAGTAGTACGGGCTGACGAACCCTTCGATGAACGCCGCGATCGCGAGCACGATCCCGAGGCCGACGACGACCCAGAACGCCCGATCGAGGGCCTCGACGACGTCACGTCGGCTCGCGCGTCCCCTGAACGCCCGCCAGCCGACGACGCCGAGCCAGAGCCCGAGCGCGCTGGCGACGAAGATCGCGGGCACCTCGAGGATCCCGTGGGGGACGACGAACGCCACGAGTTCGACGATTTCGACCTCGAGTCGGGCGACGGCACCGAGCACGACCCCGTTGAACGCAAGCGAGAACAGCGCCGGAATCGCCAGCGCCAGCCCGCCGAAGGCGGTGGTGTACGCGACCGTCCAGTTGTTCCCGAAGAACTCGAGGGCGGCCGTCGGCGGGACGTGGCCCTCGAGGCGCTCGTCGATGGAGGTTTCGACCGTTCCCGCGAGGGGTTCGGCCAGCTCCCAGCCGGCCCAGAACGTGCCGACGGCGGCGACGACGACGAACGCGTGCAGGAACGGCGTCGCCCGAACGAACGAGAACATCTCGGCCCAGCCCCGACGGAGCCCGTCGGCGAAGCGACTCCGGAACGGGCGCTCCGGAGGCGACGGCGGGGAGAGCTTCCCCTTCGGACCGCCGTACAGCGCCGTCTTCAGCAGATCGAGAAACGGGAAAACGACCAGCGTCGTGAGCAGCGTTCCGAGGGAGGGGACCTCGGCGACGACGAGTAGCCCCGTGAGAACCGACAGCGCGACCGACGCGCCGACCGCGAGGACGTAGTAGAAGCCGGCCGCGATCGGGTGTCGACGGAGGAATCCGAGGGTCGCCGACAGCGAGCCGAACACACCCGCGTCGTCGACGACGACGGCGACGGGAGCGAAGGCGAACACCGCTCGAATCGCCGCGACCGCGACGGCTGCCACGAGCAGGGTCGGCAGAACCACGACGACGGCGGCGACGCCGGCCCCGGTCGCAGGCGCGAGGACGGCGCCGAGCAACACGGCGCCGACGAGCGCAATCGTCCCGACGGCGAGCCAGGCGACGATCTCGAGCAGGTAGAGCCCGACAAAGCGGAGCCAGAACCGCCCCGCGCCGGCGAGACCGATGACGAGCCCGCGGTCGTCCCGGAGCCGCCCGTAACAGGCCGAGAGCTGGGCGGCCGAGACGGCCGCGTAGAGGGTTATCGCCAGGACGATCGAGCCGAATATGACTACGACCGCGAGCAACTGAAGCTCGAGCGGCAACAGCTGCTCGGCCAGCGGAGCGACCTCCTCGGCCCAGGCGTCGAACGCCTCCGGATCCGCCTCTGGATCGGGAGGGTCGGGGATGCCGGTCTCGAACTCGGTGAGCACGGCGTCGAGCCGTCCGGAGAGTTCGAGGTAGACGAAGGCGACGGCGATGCCCAGAAACGGGAGGATGCGGACGATCGCCGGGATCGCGGCACCGAGCAGGTAAAACGGCAGGATGTCGGCGGGACGGCGACGAAGCACCGCGACGGCGCCGGCGACCGCATCGGACAGTGTCATAGTATCGAATTTCTCGATTGACGGGTTAAATCATCCGCTCGAGGAACCCGAGCCGCAAATCGCGGGGCGGGGTGAGGTCAGTTGTACGTCCGATCGTCGAACGTGTCGCCGCCATCCGACTCCTCGGGCCCGGAGTTCGACAGCCGAGGAGTGAACCCACCCGTGAGGATTACAGCGACGACGACCAGCGCAGCCGAGAGGACGACGAAGTCGGCGCTCGGGTCGTAGCCGTCCAACCCCGCACCCGTCGAGACGACGAAGATCGCGACCGTGAAGACGACCGTCGCCAGCGCCCCGACGACGACGATACCGATCACGCTGCCGAGCAGTCCGCGGAGGACGTTTCGTACTGCTGTTATTGGTTTCCGTTTCCGGTCCGGGGTCGTAGTGGTTGCGGCTGACCGCAGGCGTCAGCGGGCCCCTTTCGTGCGACACGCCGGCACGTGTCGTGGAGACGTTTAGGTGAGCCGACGACGTACCGAGGGTATGGTAACCACACTCTCTGCAGATCGGCTCGCGGAGCTACAGGACGACGACGAGGAGTTCGCGCTCGTCGACACGCGTCCCGAGGACAGCTACGAGTCCTGGCACGTCTCCGGGGCGCTTCACTTCCCGTTCGGTCCGGAGGAGGAACTCGACGGCCGCCTCGAGGAGTTCGAGGAGCTGGTCGACGACGCCGAGCGGGTGATCACCATCTGCGCGAAGGGGATCTCCTCGGGGAACCTGGCGACCCAGCTCGAGTCGGCGACCGACGCCTACAACGTCGAGACCGTCGACGGCGGGATGGAGGGCTGGAGCGGCGTCTACGAGACGGTCGAGCTCGAGGGAACCGGCGACGCCCGGATCGTCCAGGTTCAGCGCCGTGCGAAGGGCTGTCTGGGCTACGTCGTCGGCTGCGCGTCGAGCGGCGAGGCCGTCGTCGTCGATCCCACCGCGGACACCGACGAGTTCGCGGTCGCCGCCGAGGAGGCCGGGCTCTCGATCGTCGGCGTGATCGACACTCACGTCCACGCCGACCACGTCTCCGGGGGCCGCCAGCTCGCCGACGAGCTCGAGGTGCCGTACTACCTGGGCGAGCGGGCTACCGAGCGCGACGTCGAGGTCGAGTACACCGCCCTCGAGCGCAACGAGGTGCTCGCGGTCGGCGAGCGCGAGCTGAAGGCGGTCGCCACGCCGGGCCACACCAGCGAGATGATCAACGTCCTCGTCGACGACCGAGCGCTGCTGACG
Source organism: Natronococcus sp. A-GB7 (assembly GCF_029688865.1). Classification (GTDB taxonomy): domain Archaea; phylum Halobacteriota; class Halobacteria; order Halobacteriales; family Natrialbaceae; genus Natronococcus. The sequence goes on along the minus strand of NZ_JARUKV010000009.1, from coordinate 69,124 downwards.
GCCGACACCCTACACGTCGGCTCGACGGGACGAACGGAGCTCGAGTTCAGTGAAGACGAGGGCGAGGAGGGCGCGCGGCTGCTCTACGAGACGCTTCATCGGACGATCCTGGCCGAACCCGAGAGCGTTCGCGTCCTCCCCGGTCACGTCACCGTTACGGCCGACGGCGAGTTCGAACACGGCTCGCCGGGTGCGGAGATCTCGACGACGATCCGGGAGGCACGCACGGGGATCGACGCCCTCGAGCTCGACGAGGAGGCGTTCGTCGACCGCCTGGCCGACGCCGGCGAGAAGCCCGCCAACTTCGAGGAGATCATCGAGCGCAACCGCGGGGCGCTCGAGCTCCCACCGGAGGAACGGGTCGAACTCGAGATGGGACCGAACAACTGTTCGGCGTGAGTGCCGTCGGTCGCTCGAGTTGCCCCGCGGACGTTCCCTCGCCGATTCGGTACCGACGGTCGACCCACCCGTCTGTTACCGACTCGTCGATCCGTCACGGCTCACCGACCGATCGCCGGCTCACCGAGTAGTGCGGCGCTCATCCGCCCGCAGACGTAGGCGATCGCGTTCGCGACGTGGACGAAGACGACCAACAGTGCCGCGCCGAGCGCGCCGGCCAGCGCCGCCTCCGGGACCGTTTCGATAGACCAGACGAGCGGCTCGCCGTTGAGTTCGCCGAACTCGGCATCGGTGGGGTATCGAAGCGGCGCGAGGAGAAGCTCGGCGATCCACGCGAGCGCGATCACGCCCAGAAGAGCGACGACGGAGACGAGCGTCTTCATCGAGAGGAAGCCGACGGCTCGCCACGTCGAGGGCGCGTCGACGTACGCGCGGAGCCGCGAGCGAGTTCCGGGCGCGTCGTCGACGTCCCCGTACCGCTCGAGGTCGAGCCCCAGCAGCGCGTTCGCGAGCCGCCGTTCGAGCCCCGCGGCGATCCTGGCGCCGAGGAGGGCGACGAAGAGGATCGCCACACCGACGAGCACGAGCGTCAGGAGCAGCCCCAACAGGACGCCGAAGCCGAACGTGAAGTAGTACAGAAAGCCGAGCGGGATCGCCAGAAACAGGTAGAGAAGGTTCTTGTACGTCTGGCGGGCGACGAGCGCGCCGACCGCCCGACGTCCGGTGCGTCCGATTCGTGCGACAGATGTCATCGGTAGCTGAACAGTTCAATTCTGACAGCAAAAACCCTTGGTCGCCAGCTACCGGCTGTACGTCTCGAGGCGAACGATCCGTCCGTCTCCGAGTTCGAAGACGTCGGCGAACTCGAATAGCGCCGACCCCGTTTCGTCGTCGACCACCCGTCCCCGAACCGCGACCCGTCCGCCGTCGGCGAGGACGTCCTCGAGGTCGTGGCGCGTCCGCTTGTTCGGCCGGTCCTCGCGCATGAACTCGACGAACGCCTCCCGATCCTCGAACCGGCGGTCCGGACGCTGCTGGACGAACTCGGGAGCGAGGACGTCCTCGAGAGCGTCGTACTCGTGGGCGTCGAGCGACTCGTAGTAGCGTTCGACGAGGGCGACGGCGTCCATACCCCACGTAGCGAGCCGACTATCAAAAACGGCGGCGGTCCGGAGGCGACCGTCGCCGTCGCGTTTCGCCGTCCTGCTGTCGCTTCACGTACAAAAGCGGAATTCAGCGAACGCTTACTTCCGTGCCCCTCGATACCACGCACATGGCGACGACCGACGAGTTTCGGACGGCGATCCCGCTCGAGGAGCTGCGAGAGCAGGGGCGCGCGCAGGTCAGCGTCGACGGGACGCCGCTGGCGCTGTTCTACCACGAGGACGAGGTTCGGGCCGTCGACAACCGCTGTCCCCACATGGGGTTTCCCCTCTCGGAGGGGACCGTCGACGACGGCGTCCTCACCTGTCACTGGCACCACGCGCGGTTCGAACTGGCCTGCGGCGACACGTTCGACCCCTGGGCCGACGACGTCCAGACCTACCCCGTCGAGATCCGCGACGGCGACGTCTGTGTGAATCCGAACCCCGAACGGGACCTCCCGCCCGACGAACACTGGGCGAACAGGCTCGAGACCGGGCTCGAGGAGAACCTCGGGCTCGTCCTGGCGAAGGCGACGATCGGGCTGCACGACGCCGGCGTCGACCACCGCGAGGCCACCGCGACGATCCTCGATTTCGGCACCCGCTACCGCGAGGACGGCTGGGGACCCGGGCTGACGATCCTGGGCTGTCTGGCAAACGTGATCGACGACCTCGAGCCCGAGGACCGAAAGCGGGCGCTGTACACGGGTGCACGGCGGGTGGCGAGCGACTGCGCGGGCGAACCGCCGAACTTCGATCAGCCGTCGTTCGCGACCCGAGAGGTCGAGTTCGACCGACTGAAGCGCTGGTTCTGCGACTGCGTCGAGGTCCGGGACGCCGACGGCGCGGAGCGGTGTCTGCGAACCGCCGTCGCGGCCGACCGCTCGGAGCGCGAGCTCGCCGAACTGGTCTTCGCCGCCGCGACCGACCACCCCTACCTCTCGACGGGTCACGTACTGGACTTCGCGAACAAAGCCTTCGAAAGCCTCGAGCACGCCGGTCCGGAGCACACCGACGATTCCCTCGCGGCGCTCGTCGAGCCCCTGGTGACGGCCGACAGAAGCGACGAACGGTCGTCGTGGCGCCGGCCCGTCGACCTCGTCGGCCTGCTCGAGGACGTCTACGGCGGTGACGTCACCGAGACGAGCGGGCTCGAGGCGCTGGTCGCCGAGGACGCGAGCGCGGAGTGGGAGCCGCCGACCGACCTCCGGGAGACGCTGCTCGCGGACGATCCCGAGGCGATCATCGACGCGCTCGCGGACGCGGTTCGGGAAGGCGCAACGAGCGAGGCCCTCGCGAGCGAGGTCGCCGGCGCTGCTGCGATGCGGGTCGCACAGTTCGGTACCACCAACGAGTTCTCCGACTGGAACACGGTCCACCACACGTTTACCTACGCGAACGCGGTTCACGGGGCGACCCGCCGGACCGACGCCGTCGAACTCTACCGGGGCGTCTTCGATGCCGCGATGAGCGTCTACCTCGATCGGTTTCTCAACACGCCGCCCGCGCCGATTCCGGAGCCGGGTGCGAACGACGCCGAGAGGGAACCAGAGGAGGTCCTCGAGGCCCTGCTCGGAACGTTCGACGTCGAGGGCGAGGTCGACGAGGCCGGACGGCTCGTCGGCGAGTTCTTCGACTGCGGAGGCGACCCCGAAGAGCTAAAGCGGGCGCTCGGCCACGCCTTGCTGCGCGAGGACGCCGGCTTCCACACGATCCAGAACCTCGAGGCCGCGTTCCGGCAGTTCGACCTCACGGCGGAGGGGACGGACGGAGCGATCGACCTCGAGTCCCGCCGTCGGGTACCGCTGATCGCGACGGCGCGGTACATGGCCGCACACTTCCCGACCAGACGCGAGACCGAGCAGACGTTTACGATCGCCGCGCGGCTCAATCGCGGCGAGGCGATCCACGAGGAGTGAACTGCTCGACTCGAGAACGGGGAGACGGTACCAGAACGGAACTGCCGATACTGTTTTGACGGCACCTATCGTACGGCTGTCATATGCGGCCACGTTACGTCTGGTTCGCGCTCCTCCCGTTCGCCGTGTTCGCGTACCTCGCCGCGCTCGGCTACGAACCCGCGCCGGCGGCGCCGACCGGAACCATCCTTTTCGTCGCCGTGGGCGGGCTCGCGCTCGCAGCCGCGTTCGCGGTGCGGGCCGGAACGTGGCTCGCCATCCCCGTCTCGCTGGCGGTCCTCGCGCTCGTTCCCCACCTCGGCGACCTCGGACTCGGCCCGCACTTTCTCACCTTCGGCGCAGTCGTCCACGCGCTCGCGTTCGCCTGCGTCGGCGGTATCGTGCTGATCGCCCTCGAGTACGCCGTTCGAAACCGAGAGCGAGCGACCGAGTCGGTCTCGAGGCGGGCCCTCCTCGCGAGTCTCGCGGTCGGCATCGGTCACCTCCTCGCCGTCGCTCTCGTCGCCGAGGCGGCCGGTGACGGCGTCTCCGGGATCGCCGCCGAGCTGTTCGCCGCACAGCCGGTCGAGTACGCGATGCTCGCGTTCGCCGTGATCGGTCTCGTCGCGCTCGGCGCGGTTCCGGCGTTATTGTTCGCTCGCTGGGGGTTACGACTGCCCGCGGTAGTCGTCGCGGTCGGATTCACGCTCGCGACCCTTCGGACGTGGCGCTACGTGCAGGAGACCGTCCACCTAGGCGCCTCGCCGTCGCCGATGATCGCCTACGCGGTGCTCTGGTTCGTTCCCCTCGCGCTCGCGCTGGTCGTCGGCGGCCTCGAGTACCGTCGGTTGCACGGCCGATCGAAGCGGGGTGCGGCACCAAACTGAGGTGCGTGGACGCATCGACCGGCTTTTCTCGACGGCGCCCCTACTTCGCGTCGACCGTGGACTGTCACGTCTACTACGAGGGCGACGACGATCCGAAGAAGTGCACCGCGCGCCGACTCGAGAAGTTCGACGAGGCGACGCTCTACCGCAACATGCGGCAGGTTCCCTACGGCGTCGTCCTCAACCCCCACGCCGAGCAAGCGCTCTCGCCGGCCGACGCCGACGAGGCGCTGGGGACGCTCGTCGCCCTCGACTGCTCCTGGGAATCCGCCGAGGAGGCCGCCTTTCGGATGAACGGCGTCCACCGCGCGCTGCCCTTTCTCGTGGCCGCGAACCCGGTCAACTACGGCCGTCCGTTTCAGCTGACGACCGTCGAGGCGCTGGCTGCCGCGTGCTGTATCTTCGGCGAACGCGAGACGGCCGAGGATCTCCTCGAGCCGTTTCGCTGGGGCGAGACCTTTCTGACGCTGAACGAGGAGCCCCTGCGTCGGTACGGCGAGTGTGCGGACTCGAGCGAGGTCGTCGCGGTCCAGGACGACTACCTGGCCGACGAGGAGTCGGCGTAGCGCGGATCGAGCGTTAGCCGGCGGCTTCGTCGGCTCGGCCACGGCGCGCCAGCCACGATTCGTAACACGCGTAGCCGAGCGAGAGTCCGACGGCGAGAAACTTCGCGGCGACGACGACGAGCGCGATCCGCATCGGTCGCGTCGTACTCGGGGTCCTGGGTTCCGCGCTCGGGTCCGCCCGGGAGCCCTCCTCGAGCGCGCGCTCGAACGACGGCCGGTGGCGCTCGGGAACGGAGACGAGGGCCGGGGTCGCCCCGGCGCGCCGACAGACGTACAGGCCGACCGATCCGAGCGGAAGGCGGTAGGTCGCGGTGACGTTCGCGAGGGCGATCCGTTTCGTCGCCCCGCTATCTCGGCGTCGATCGTTTCGGACCACCAGCCGGCGGGCGTCCGGATCGAACGCGACCGTCGTCTCGGCCGAACTGGAGACCGTCGCCAGCACGAACGTCCCGAGGAAGACGAGCAGTACCGTCCCCCGTGGCCAGAGAAACCCGACAACGCCGACGAACGCGGCGCCGACGGCGATCGCGAGCGCGAGTCCGCGACGGGTGAGCCTGTCGGTCAGGTATAGCCCGTCCAGCCACTTCGGAAGGCTGTCGTGACGGACGAGCAACCACAGCGCGACGACCGAGGCTGGACCGCCGAGGAGTACCGCGACCATCGCGAGCGCGAGCGGCGAACCGGCGAACGCCTGACCGACGGTGAACAGGACGGCGGCAGCGACGATCCACGCGGCGAACCCGCCGTACAGCCCGTACGGCGCGTACACCAGGACGCGACGGAGTGGGGCCTCCTCCGGCAGCATCGACCACTCGTGAACGGAGCCCGACACGATCGACAGTTCGTATCGGCGAGAGATAATTATTCGGTCCGAGATCGGTTCGCGACCACAGCGGTTATATGGACGACGGGCCAACGGAGCGACATGCCAAGTTTCGACGCCGCCAAAAACCGGACGCTCCAGAAGATGATCTGTATGCGCTGTAACGCGCGCAACGCGAAGGACGCCGACAGCTGCCGCAAGTGCGGTTACAAGAACCTCCGACCGAAGGCGACCGAGCCGCGAGCGGCCTAACTCGGTTCTCTGCGGCGTTTTCGACCCTCGAGCGAGTTCTCTCCAGTTCCGACCTCGAACGGGTCCGTCGAGTTCTTCCTCGAGCGATCGCTCGACGACCGAATCCGTTCGGCAGCAGGGCAAGGGTTTCGCCGTCCGTACGCTCGAGCATGAACCCGCTCTCGCGCGGCCGATCCGACGACGCCTCCGCGGAGTTCGACGGCTGGAACGAGTTCGTCCCCGCTCACCTCCCCGATCCCGGGCCGTTCCTCGAGGGGCACGCGCTCCTCGAGGGCGGGGATCACGCGGCGTTTCACCGACTCACCCGGGAGCTCTTCGAGGAGCGGGGCGTGTACGACGCGACCTTCGGCTACAACCTCGCCAGACTCAACCTCGACCGCCGACAGCCCGAGGCCGGCTTCAGGTACGCGGTCGACGCCGACGACCACCGCGTGCTCCGGGCGGAGTTTTCGCCGACGACGGCGTTCTGTCCGATCGCCGACGCGCTCGTCACGGGCTCGTTCCGGGCGTGGAACGCGCTCGCGGACCGACACGAGTACGATCGGGTTCGGGTACGCGTCCACCCGATGCACCAGCAGGCCGACGCGCTCGAGGCCTCACTCGAGCGCGCCGAACAGGCGCTCGAGGCGGGCGAACCGCTCGAGGCGGCGCTCTCGGAGTGAGCCGTAAGCCCGTTCAGCGACGTCTCTTCTGTCGAAAATCGGTCGTTATCCTCGGGTGCGGTCGAAAACGGTTCGTCCGGAGCCTAATCGCCGACGCGGTCGACCTCGGTCGCGTCGGGCTCCGAATCGCTGCCGGTTCCGCGGACGACACCGCCGACCCCGTCGGGATCGTGTCGCCGGAGCGTTAGCAACATGTTGGCCGCAAAGAGCGCGAATCCGACGCTCGCGAGGGTGCCGCCGACCGCGGCGAGCCAGGTTGGCAGTGAGAGCGAGCCAGCGACCGCGAGGACGAGGAAGCCGGCGAGCGTGAGCCCGAAGTCGGTACGCTCGAGCCGGCTCGAATAGAGGTCGTCGATCGTCGGAACGGGCTCGAGCCCGATCCGATCGCTGTAGTGTTCGAGCCAGACGATAAACGGGATTACGTGGTAGAGCGTGCCGACGACGACGAAACCGAACACGCCGAGGACGAGCAGGTCGGTCGTTCCGGGGGCGCCGAACAGTCCCGCCTGGCCAGTCGGATCGCGCCACCACGCCGGCGCGGCGAGGACAACCCAGGCGAGCAGCGAGCCGACGACGACCCAGTACCGTGCGGTCATCGGGCTGCGCTCGACGGTCGACCGGAACAGCGCTCGAGCGATCGCGATCCCCAGCGCGGCCGCACCGACGAGCACCCCCAGCGCGCCGAGGCGGGCGAGGGGCTCGAGGCCGATCCCGCGGCCGACGGCGAACGCCGCGACGCCGCCGTAGAGGGCGAGTTCCTCGAGCCCGAGGAGTCGACGATCGATCGCCGCGTACTCGGTCTGGGTGAACATCGTCGCGAGCTGTGACAGTGCGCCGGCGATCGTCACGAGGACGGCGCCGTAGAGCGCGACCGTCGCGTGAGCGAGGAGGATACCGCCTCGCGTAACTGGGAGGGACTCGAGCACCGGCGTCGAGAACGACGCCGCGAGCAGCGCTCCGAGCAGGGCGAGCGTGGCGAAACAGAGCAGAGCGAACGCGAAGTGTCGCTCCGTTCGATCGAGCGGTCGGGCCCGCAGCAGGGTTCGGCCGATCGTGTAGACGAAGAGCCACACCCCGGCGAGCAAGAGTCCCGCGGCGATCGGCAGGAGCGAGACCGACCCGGTCGCGAGGGCGGCCACGAAGCCGACCAGTCCGCCCGCGACCAGCCAGAGCTGGGCCGTCGCGAGCCGCCTCGAGTGGAGCGCCACGCCGGACCAGACGGGAACGAACTGCGTCATCGCACCCATGATCGTCAGCGCGATCCAGCCGACCAGAAGCAGGTGGAGCTGGGCGATATCGGCCAGTCCCGGCAGCACGGTGACCGACAGGACGGTCCCCGCGACGATCCCGACGACGAGAAAGCAGAGCCCGACCAGGAAGTGCTGGAGCGGGATCGCGATCGGCGGCGTCCGATCCGTCCGCAATCCGTCCGGAATCGTACTCATATCTCGTCGTTCGAACCGGGCGACCGTCGCCCTGCTCCCGAACCCGTTCGGCGGTCGTCGGAGGGTTGGGGAACGAGGCGCCCCGCGGTCCTCGAGTGAAACGACCGGTTCGAAGCGGGAAGGCGACCGGTTCGAAGCGGGAAGGCGACCGGTTCGGAGCGGGAGCTCGATCGGCTCGAGGCGCAGTCGAACGTGTTCGCACGAACGTCCTCCTTCCGGCCCGTGCTATCGGTCGCGTATGGGAACGACCACGACCGAGACGACGCTCGACGTTCGCGAGATCGACGGTCCGCCGTTCGGACCGATCTCCGACGCGCTGGAGGCCCTCGAGGCCGACGAGCGACTGCGACTGATCGCGGGGTTCGAACCGGTGCCGCTGTACGAGGTGCTCGAGGAACGCGGGCTGTCGTTCGAAACCGAACGGTCCGGCGAGAACGAGTGGCACGTGCTGATCGAACGTCCGTGAGCGGACGGCTCGGTTCGAGGATACGGCCGTCGCTTCAAAATACGACTGGCGCTTCGAACGCCGTTTTGATCCTCCCCGAACGGGTTCGGACGAATACCGATACGACCGGAGCCCGGAGCTCTATCCGTATGTCACGACTCGACGTCAGGGAGGTCCCGCCGCCGGAGCGCCACCCGATGATCCACGAGGCCTTCGAGGACCTCGAGGCCGGCGAATCGCTCACGATCGTCAACGACCACGAACCGAAGCCGCTGTTCTACGAGTTCCAGGCGGAGGTCGACTCGTTCGACGCGGACGGCTACGCCGTCGAGCGGGTCGCCCCGAACGAGTTCGAGGCGACGTTCCCGAAACGAAGCGGCTGACGGGAACTGACTGGGGGTCGGTGGACGGCGAGGACCGCCTGCCCGAACCCGTTCGGCACGAACGTCTGGTTCCGTCGGCACGATCGTTCGAGCATGGAGTCACGCGTCGACGTCCTCGATCGAACCGACGCCCCGACCGATCGGCCGACCGACCACCTCGACGTCCGGTCGCTCGGTCCGCCGGAACCGCTCCAGCGGACCCTCGAGCGACTCGCCGAGCTACCCGACGAAACAGTGCTCGTCCAGCGCAACGACCGCGTCCCGCAGTTCCTCTTTCCGAAGCTCGAGGAGCGCGGCTACACACACGAGACGCTCGATCGGGAGGAGGACGTGGTTACCGTCATCTGGAAGCCCTGAGAGATCGGGCGTTCGCCCCTCGCACCCGCGCGGGCGACCGCTACTCGTCGGGGTACTACTCGTCGGGATACTTCGGCTCCCGCTTCTCCGCCCGCTCGAGTGCCGTCTCCACGACGTCGCGCACGTCCCCGTGGAAGACGTCACCGTGGCCCGCGTACATGTGCTCGACCCCCTCGGGCATGCGCTCGAGGAGGTCCTCGATGCTCTCGATGAGCCGCTCGCGGGACTGGCCGGCCATGTCGGTGCGACCGAAGCTGCCGTAGTCGAAGGCGCCGTCGTCGTGGACGACAACGTCGCCGGAGAACAGCGTCGTCTCGGAGACGAACGAGACGTGGTCGTCCGAGTGACCGGGCGTGTAGACCACGTCGAACTCCTCGTCGCCGATCTGTATCGTGTCGCCGTCCTCGATCGCGTGATCCCGCTGGGGATGGTGGTCGTAGGCGTACACCTCGGGGTCGAACGCCTCGCAGACGGCCTCGAGTTGCTCGACGTGATCGCCGTGCTGGTGGGTCATCGCGACGGCGTCGAGCTCGTCGATGTGGCTGCGGATCTCCTCGACGACGCCGTCCCACGAGCCGGCGTCGACCAGCGTCGTTCGCTCGCCCTCGACGAGGTAGGCGTTGCAGGTGAACGTCTCCGCGTCCTCGGTGACGTGGTGAACCTCCATACGGGATCGGTCGTGGGCCGGCGGCAAAACGGTACTGCCGGAGCCGCGGGCACCAGGAGTCCCGTTGGGCGTACTGTCGAGTCAGGGAGCAGCTCGAGGCCCAATCATGTCATATTGCTGCATTTAAGGCAGTTGAAGGTGGGCCACCACGAAACTTTTCAGTTCCGCTCTCGAACGTGACACCGTATGGGCTTCGGGAGCTACGACGAATCCGAACAACAGGAGGTCGACGCCGATTTTGATGATGATGACGCCGTCCAGTCGGAACAGAACCATCACCACGGCTCGATCGAGTTCGAGAACGGCGCCTCGAGCGACGAGCTGCTCGATCGACTCGAGGAAATCAAGGACGACCCCGAATGAAGGCCGGGACGCGGGCACTCGGCGTCGCCGAGTCGTTCCGCGTCGAATCGGACGCTCCGAGCGAACTGGGTTGGAGCACGGTCGCCGGTACCGTCGTCCGTGCCGACCGCGTCTTAGACGGCGTCAGCTACCGCAGGTGTACCGTGGGTGACACCGACGCGACCGAGACTATCTGCCGGCTCGTCGACGACCTCGGTCGCCCCGACGTTCGGTACGTGCTGATCGGCGCCGTCGCGCCCGCCTGGTACAACGTTCTCGATCTTTCGGCAGTGTACGAACACGCCCAGCGACCGGTTCTCGCGGTGACCTTCGAGGAGAGCGACGGCCTCGAGGCTGGCCTCGAGGACGCCTTCTCCGGAGCGGCGCTCGAGGAGCGCCTCGAGCGGTATCGCCAGCTTCCCGAGCGACGCCCCGTTTCGGTGAACGACGAGACGGTGTACGTTCGCAGCGTCGGCCTCGAGTCGACCGAGGCAGCCGACGTCGTTCGCGGTTTTACCCCCGAGGGCGGGCGTCCGGAGCCGATCCGGGTCGCCCGACAGGCCGCTCGAGCGGCCGACACGTACGCGGACTCGCTCGCCCGCGGCGGGTGAGAGCCGTCAGCTACCGGCCGTCGATCCTCGATCGTCGACCGGCAGCTGCGACCCGAAAAGCGTAGTAGGAAGCCGTCTGAGGGACGGCCATGGGAACGATGGAGGATCTCTGTGTCACCGAGTGTACCCGGTGTCCGAAACTCGTCGAGTCGCGGAGTCGGATCGTCAACGGCACCGGTCCCGAGGACGCCGACGTGCTGTTCGTCGGCGAGGGCCCCGGGGCGCGAGAGGACGAGCAGGGCGAGCCGTTCGTCGGCCGGAGCGGCTCCGTACTCGACGAACAGCTGCGAACGGTCGGCCTGGATCGTGAGACGGTCCGGATCACCAACTGCGTGCGCTGTCGCCCCCCGGAGAACCGAGACCCGACGACGGAGGAACTCGAGAACTGCCGGGGCTACCTCGAGACGGAGATCGATCGGCTCGACCCCGACGTGATCGTCACGCTCGGGAAGGTGCCGACCGAACACCTGCTGGACCGATCGGTGTCGGTGACGAAGGAAGCCGGCTCCGTCGAGGAGGTCCGCATCGAGGGAACGCCGCGCCGACTGTTGATCTGCGTCCACCCCGCGGCGACGCTGTACGACCGCAGCCAAGAGGAGACGTTCGCCGATGCCCTCGAGCGCGCTGCGGAACTCGCGGACGTCGACGGATCGGAGGGCGGTCAGACGCGTCTCGACGGCTTCTGAGAGGTCGTTCCGCTTCAGTCGTCGACAGTGGTCGCCTTATTGATCGGGCCACGCTATTGATCAGGCCACGCTGCGGTGGCGCGCGCTGGACGATAGCGAGCGAACAGCGAGCTATCGGCTGGGGCCGTGCGAGGTCTTCGTGAATAGCGTGAACGAAGGCTTGTCAGAGCGTGCTCTGACAGTGAACGAGTGAGCGAACGGGGAGGAACGACCCGTGAACGAACGAATCGGTTGGGGAGAGCGTGGAAACTCCGTGTTGCCAGCTCGGCAGAACGTGCAGGTTTCGGCTTCAGTTTTCCGATAGCACGTTCTTTCGGTCTTCCGACACCACGTTTGCTTCTGCTCCCTACACCTCGTCGCGATCGGTAAACGAGTAGCGCCGCGCGATCTTACCCTCCTCGAATTCGTGGAAGTCGGCGAAGGAAAACGCGACCTCCTCGCCGTCCTGTCGACCCGAGAACGAACCCCGAACCGCGACCGTGTCGCCGTCGACGATCAGGTCGTCGACCTCGTGGCTCCCCTCCTCGAGCGGCCGCCCCTCGAGGTAGAACTCCCGGAGTTCCTCTCGGCCCTCGATCGCGCCCTGTCCCGGACGCTCGTAGCGAACGTCCTCGGCGAACAGCGCGACGAGGTCGTCGTAGCGTTCGTCGTCGACGGCGTCGTAGTAGCTCCGTACCACGGTTTCCGGATCGGCTTCGACCATACGGGAAGCTACGGACGGTACGGGTAGTAACTCCTGGGTTCACACTCGAGCGGTGGGACGCCGGGTCCGCACTCGAGCGGTGGGACGATTGCCGGTTTGACTTGGATCAGGGGTTTCGGTTCGAACGGTTCGGGTCGCCGGTTCTGCGTGGCCTCTCGAGCGGGTTCCGAACGCCGAGAACTGCGCGAATAACAATACACTTCTTTCCGCCCCACCGAGGACGGAGCATGAGCACCGTTACGTCCGACCAGCAGCAGTCGCTCGCCGACGTCGTGGTCGTCGACTACGGCCTCGGCAACCTCCGCAGCGTCACCCGTGGGCTCGAGCGCGCGGGCGCCGACGTCGAGATCACCGACGATCCCGAGGCGTTCGCCGACGCCGACGGCGTCGTCCTCCCCGGCGTGGGCGCGTTCCGCGAGGGCGTCGAGAACGCCGACCCGCTCCGGGAGGATCTGCTCGAGGTCGCCGACTCCGGCACGCCGCTGTTCGGGATCTGTCTCGGCATGCAGATGCTGCTGACGACCAGCGAGGAAGGAGCGAACGAGGGCGAGTCCGCGGTGCAGGGACTCGATTTGATCCCCGGAACGAACGTCCGCTTTGCGGAGGGCCAGAAGGTCCCCCACATGGGCTGGAATCAGCTGTCGGTCGAACGCGACCACCCGCTCGTCGAGGGAATCGACGGCGTTGAATCGGAGAGCCAGCGAGAGGACGGATCCGCTAGCGGCGGATCCGTCGACGGCCGGTACGCCTACTTCGTCCACTCCTACTACGCTGTCCCCGACGACGAGGACGCCACGGTGGCGACAACCGACTACGAAATCGACTTCCCCTCGATCGTCGCCAACGAAGCCGGCAACGTCTTCGGTACCCAGTTCCACCCCGAGAAGAGCGGCGAAACGGGACTGAGAATCCTTCGGAACTTCGTCGAGATCTGTAGCGAGGAGTAGCGATTCGGCGGTCGCGGGACGAGCAACGGGCGGTCGCGAGTAACCTTTTAAGGTCGTTCGCACGGCACTGCGAGCCATGTACGCCATCCTCACCGACGACTCCGAACTGGCTCGAGCCGGGGTCGGCGATCGCAGCTACTACTTCGCGGAGTACGTCGACGGGCGTCGACAGGAACCGCTCGAGGGCGCCGTTAGCTCCGTCGCCTGCTGGGGCGATACGGCGACGGTCCGTGACGAACCCGGGCGGGCGGCCGTCGACGGCGACGGGACGCGGGCCACCCCTGACGCGGAGGGCCACCACTGGGGCACCGTCTGCCCGACCGATCCCGACTACCGCGAGGGGTTGCTCGAGCGGCTGGGAGGAATCGAGGGCGACGTTCGGCTGACGACGCTCGGGTTTCCGGGCGCGGGGTTCTGTCGGTGCGAGCGCTGCGACCGGCGGTTCGAAGAGAGCGAGTGGGCCGAGCGCGACGCGTGGCGGACTGACGTTCTCACGACGTTCGTCGCGGAGGCGGCGACTCGAGTCGACGGCGAGCTAAGCGCAACGCTGTACCCGGATCCCTATCCGGGAAGCCTCCGCGAGCGGGCGGGGCTCGAGCCGGAGCGGCTCGCGACCCACGTCGACGCCTTCCTCGTCCCGCTTTGCGATCCCGGCTACGGGACGAGCTACTGGGTCGAGTCGCTGGCCCGCGGATTCGCGCGTCGGCTCGAGGGACTCGAGGTCTCGCTGTCGATCCAGCTTTCGGGAGCGGAGATCGATCCCGGGCGACTCGCCGACGTCACCCGACGGGTTCGGCCCCATGCCGACGAGATCGTCTACGGCACGTACCCCGAAGACCTCGAGACGGTTCGGGAGGCGATCGAACGACTGCGCGAGGAGAAGGCGGCGCCCGTGTGAGCCGGGGCTGTGAGCGGAATCGCCGGGAACCGTGAGTGAGGTCGTCGCTCGGGGACGTCCGGAGATCGACGAATCGACTACGGACGTGGGTGGGCGAGCCGACTGCGGACGTGGGTGGGCGAGCCGACTGCGGACGCGGAAGTGGCAGAGACACACCCCGCGGTGCCGCTGTATAGCTCACGGAGAGGGGGCGGGGTGGAAGACCGGACGGTCGCTGCGTGGAGCCGAAAAACTCCTCTCGAGCGGTTGTGAGACCTACAGCCGATGAGTTGGGTTGTGAGTTCCCGACTGAAGATGTCGATTCGTTCGACCGAACTCTTCTCTACGGATATCACCATACATAAATACTATTACTGAGTCAAAGTCCATTAGCAGTATCGAACGAGACTGCGTTCGATCGTATCGAACGGGGAGACGACTCGAGTCGAATCCGGGGTTCGGAGTCGATCCGGTTTCCGTCTCGGCCACGTCCTTCGGTTCGTCGCTCGAGTCCGGGGCAGAAGTCGCTGTAAGGTTCCTCGCGGTCGAGTGGGTGGTTCCTCACAACCGACTGGGTAGTTCCTCGCGGTCGGACGGGTTTTTTGTTGTGTGGCTATCGACGGCCGTTTCGAGGCATCTGTGATCCGTTTCGGAGGCTGTACAGCATCTCTCGCCAGCATCCCTCGATAATATCGTGCAAGAGTCGAAGTCGGCGTCGGCTATCGCGTCGTCGCGGACGCCAGTTCCCGATCACCCTCCGTTTCGACTCCCCCACCTCCGCCCCGTTACAGCGGCACTGTGGGGTGTGTGTGTATCTATACAGCGGCACCGAGGGGTGGGAGACGAACGAATACGGCTTTCTACCGAACAATTTGTCCACATACAGCGGAACTCCGGTGTGTGCCGACTCCTCGAGCGTTGTCGGCGACAGTTCAGGTTCACCCATCCACTCGCCGATACAGCGGCATCGAGGGGTGTTCTCGACTCCACCTCGCACAGCGCCTCGCTGTGAGAGACCCGTTTATACAGCGGCACCGAGGGGTGTGTCCTGAAGCGCAGTTCGCGGCCGACCGACCGCGAGAGACACACTCATACAGCGGCACTCCGGAGTCCCCGAACGGCCTATACAGCGGCATCGAGGGGTGTCGTTCCCGTTTCTCAGAACGCGACGCAACGAAACCGAGGGAATTACAGCGGCAATCCGGTTCCGAACGTTTACAAGCCACCCCTCCCGATAGTCGGAGTAGCTGAATGTCGGATTCGATGGACTACTTCGGCAGCGAAACCGAGATCTTCCGAAACAAGGAGCTGCTGCAGGTGTCACACCTCCCCGACGGCGACCGCATCATCGGTCGCGAGGACGAGCTGACGAACCTCGCGAACGCGATCAAACCGGCCACGCGGGGGAACACGCCGAACAACGTCCTCGTCTACGGGAAAACCGGGACGGGCAAGTCGCTGTGTTCGAAGTTCATCACGAACCAGGCGATCGACCGCGCCGAGGGCAACGACGTCTCGATCGGGGTCGCCTACGTCGACTGCCTCCAGGAGTCGACCGAAACCCAGGCCGTCCAGTCGACGGCCCACCAGCTCAACGACCAGCCCGAGACGGGGATCTCGATCCCCCACTCGGGGCTGAGCACCGCCGAGTACTACCGACGGCTCTGGCGGATCGTCGACACCGGGTACGACGTTGCGCTGATAATCCTGGACGAAGTCGACAAGATCGAGGACGACGACATCCTGATGCAGCTCTCGCGGGCGGTCGAATCCGGCAAACTCACGGACAGCACCGTCGGCGTCATCGGCATCTCGAACAAAGTCCGGTACAAGGACTCCCTGGACGAGCGGATCAAATCGAGCCTCTGTGAACGCGAGTACGTCTTCTCCCCGTACGACGCCTCACAGATCCGTGAGATCCTGCGCTCGCGATCCGACGCCTTCCACGACGGCGTCCTCGAAGACGGCGTTGTTCCTCGCGTCGCCGCTCTGGCCGCACGCGAACACGGTGACGCCCGGAAGGCGATCGACATCCTCCGTTTTGCCGGCGAGATCGCCGAGGAGGACGACCTCGAGAGGGTCACGGAGGCCTGCGTCGACCATGCCCACGAGCGCGAGGAGACCAGCCGACTGGCCGAGCTCATCTCGAAGAGCCCGAGTCACGCGAAACTCGTCCTCGAGGCGATGGCGCTGCTGACCCAGCAGAAGGAAGGCGAGGACGCCCCGGTGACGACCAACGAGGCCTACGACCTCTACAAGCGCCTCTGCGATCGGGATCGCTCGGACCACCTGAAGCTCCGGCGGGTACGAGACATCCTCTCGGAGCTCGAGTTCCTCTCGATCATCGAACAGGAGCGCAAGTGGGCGGGGAAGGGAAAGGGCAACTACATGGAAAACCGGCTGATCGACGATCCGGAGGTCATCATCGCGGCCTGCAACGAGTCCGACTAGCGCCTCGGCTCCGACGAACGGTTCTCAGAGCAGTTCGCGAACGTCGGAGTACCACATATCGTGGTAGTCGACGTGACCCACCCGGCGGGCGATCGCCACTGCGAGGGAGTGCCAACAGAGCTCGGTCGGATCGTCGTCGTTCAAGTTGTACTCGCTGTCCTTGCAGGTACAGCCACCGTCCTCGACGATGTACTCGTCCTCGTAGCCGACGACGATCGTGAAATCGCGGTAGGACTTGACGCGATGTTCGCCGACCGCCTCGATGGCGCGAACCCCGCGGTCGCCGTGGAGCGTCGAGATCCGGTCGACGATCTCCGGCGTGAGCTCGCCGGTCTCCTCGAGCCGGGCCTGCCAGCGCTCGACGGGGTTCGCTTCCGACACGTTCGAGACTCGGGAACGGACCGTCAAATCGGTTTGGTTGTTCGGCCGACGAGAGAACGCGGGTCCCGGCGGAGGCGTCGCTCGGCGCCCGAAAGACCTCGAGAAAGAGCTTCGGCGCGCGGGACGGACGTGCTACTCGTCGTTCTCGTCGTCCGCTTCGTCCTCGTCGTCGGCTTCACCGTTCTCGTCGTCGGTCTCCCCCTCTTCGTCGTCGGCTTCCTCTTCGCCGTCTTCGTCGCCCGGTTCTTCCTCGTCCTCGAGTTCGGAGTCGGGCGTCGCGCCCTCAAGGACGAGCGTCTCTTCCTCGTCGTCGTCCTCCTCGAGCGTGACGGTCTCCTCGACGTCGTCGAACTCGCCGTCCTCGCTTTCGACGGTGATCGTGTACTCGCCCTCGTGGATGAGGTTGATGTCGGCGAGTTCGCCGTCCTCGATTCCCTCGGCGTAGGTGGAGCTGTAGTCCTCCTCCTCGTGTTCGATCAGGACGCTGAACCCGGTCGAAACCGGTTCGCCGTCCTCGGTCTCGAAGAAGAGCGTGAGCGCGCCGGGGTCGTCCGTCTCGAACGTCTCGTCGTCGCCGTTCTCGTCGTCGCCGTCGTCGTCCGAACAGCCGGCGAGCCCGACCGCGGTCAGGGCTGCGGCGGTCGTCGCGAACTGTCGGCGGGAGAGCGGTTGTCGTTCCATACGATATCACGTTCGGTCCGTGTGATAAAATTTTCAGATTCCCTACCTATTGAGTCTCGATACCATTCGCCACCCCATACGAAAGCCGATGGACCGAACGGAAGATCACGCGCTTTTTCGACCTCCGCCGACGAGAGACGGTATGCGCGTCACCGAGGGCGAGATCGAACTCGAGGTCCCCGGCGAACAGACCGAGGGGATCGAGGAGTCGGTGTTCTACAACCCGCGACAGGAGCTGAACCGGGATCTGACGATCGCGACGCTGCGGGCCTACCGCGAGCGCGAACCGCGTGCCGAGTCCTATCTCGACGCGATGACCGCGAGCGGCGTTCGCGGGACGCGAGCCGCCACGGACGGCTGGGACGTCACCTGCTGTGACGTCGACGAGGAGGCGGTCTCGCTCGCCCGCGGAAACCTCGAGCGAAACGGCTGTGAGGCCACCGTCGTCAACCGCGACGTCAACGCCCTCATGCACGAGGACGTCTTCGACGTGATCGACCTCGACCCCTACGGGACGCCGATGCCGTTCGCCGACGCCGCCTTCGCGAACTGTCGGGATCTGGTCTGTGTCACCGCGACCGACACGGCACCGCTGTGTGGCGCCCATTTCAACAGCGGCGTTCGATCGTACTCCGCGGTGCCACAGAACACCGACTACCACGCCGAGATGGGCGTCCGGATCCTGCTGTCGGCGCTCGCGAGAAGTGGCGCCCGCTTCGACGTCGGCGTCGAGCCGATTCTGACCCACGCGACGAGCCACTACGTCCGAACCTACCTCGAACTCGAGCACAAACCCACCGCGGCCGACGCCACCCTCGAGGAGCTGGGCTACCTCTCTCACTGCGAGGACTGTCTCTACCGCGAGGCGAGTCCGGGACTGATCGCCGACCCGCTCGAGCGCTGTCCGCACTGCGGCGGCACCCGGATCCTCGTCGCCGGCCCGCTCTGGCTCGGCCCGATCCGCGATCGGGCGTTCGTCGCCGACGTTCGCGAGCGCGTTCCCGAGTCGTTTGGCACCGCCGGGAAGGTCCGCGAACTGTGCGAGACGCTCGAGGCCGAACTCGACGAGCCGACCCACTACGACCAGCACAAGCTCTGTCGCAACTGGGGGCTGCCCGCCAACGCGATGGACGATTTTCTCGAGGATCTGCGGAAAGCCGGCTACGACGCCTCGAGAGCACACTACGGTGGCACGACGTTCAAGACCGACGCCTCGGTCGGCGAGATCCGGGCGGCGACCGCGGACTCCCTCGAGTAGCCGATCCCGTCCCGGTTCGCTCTACGAACCATACCCAAACCATCCGCCCGACGAGCGCTGCAGGCCAGTGCCACACAACCGCATATTTGAGTCCGACCCGAACGTACACTCGTGCTCGACTACAGCCGCGCGCTCGAGCTCGGAACACGGCTCGTCCAACTGGCCCGACAGGAGCAGCTGACGCTTCTGGCGGCCGGAGTCGCCTTCTACGCGTTTCTCTCGCTCGCACCGCTGGCACTGCTCTCGCTGGCGATTGCGGCCTCGATCGGCGGGGAGACGCTGGCGGCGCAGGTGACCGACACGACCGACGACGTGCTGACGCCGTCGGCACAGGCACTCCTCACGGAGACGATCGTCGACGAGACGGGCCAACAGGGAGCGACCGTCGTCGGGGCGCTCGGCCTGCTCTGGGGCTCGAGTCGCGTGTTCCGTGGTCTCGATCGTGCCTTCTCGTCGGTGTACGGCACCGTGGCTTCGAAGTCGCTGGTCGATACGTTCTGGGACGCGACGATCGCCGCCGCCGCGATCGTGATCGGACTCTCGATCGTCGCCGGTATCGAACTGGTGGTTCGATTCGTCCCCTTTACCGGACAGCTCGTCCTCGGCCCGCTGTTCGTCCTGCTTGGACTGATCGCTGCCTTCCTGCCGCTGTACATGATCTTTCCCGACGCGAACGTCGACGTTCGTGAGGCGCTTCCAGGAACGCTCCTCGCGGCGGTGGGATGGTTCGTCCTCAGTCGCGTGTTCTCGCTGTACGCGGACCTCGCCGGACAGTACGCCGTCTACGGCGCGCTCGGTGCCGTCTTTCTCGTTCTCGTCTGGCTGTACGCCGGGGCGATCATCCTCGTTTTCGGGGCGACACTCAACGCGGTGCTCGCGGATCGCGAACTGGATCGGCAGCTACAAAGTCCCCGCCCTCGACAGCTTTCGACAGAAGCGATGACTGATGACGCCACGGGTGCCGACGAGGGGACCACGAGAGATCGTCCGGATCCGGACGACACGGATCGGACGAGGACGGACTCGAGCGCCCGCACTCGGGATCGGGCGGACGACGCCGACGCGCTCCGCGAGGAGATCGAGCGGCTCCGCGACCGAATCGACGAGTTCGAGACGTCGGTCGAGCGACGCACCGTCGAGAAGGAGTCGCTCCAGGCCGAACTCAAGCGGTACGTCCGCCGTCGGGTACGACGCGGTCACGCCCACGGCTGGGGTCCGTACCTCGTCTTACTGTACGGAACGGCGATGTCGATCGCGGCGTTTTACTTTCTCAGCGGCGGCTGGGCGATCCTGGCGCTGCTGGTCGTCTTTACCTCGACGCTCGGACTGTACGTCCTGATGGTGTTGCTCGGTGCCGGACTCACACTGCTCGGCGTTCCCGGCCGCCTCCGAAACGTTATCGGAGAGCGACGCTCCTAACCTATTGGACAGAGCGTTGACTATATCCTCGCACCCGCCGTAGTGGCTTCCGATGTGGTTCGAGTCCGCCCAGGTCGAAACCGTCAGGGACGCGTTCCCCGAGTGGTTGGCGTTTCTCGTCGCCTTTCTCTCCCATCTCGGCAGCGTCTGGTTCGTCGCGCCGGCGGTCGTCCTCGCGTTCTGGTATCTCGACCCCCGTCGGTTCGCCTCCTGGATCGGCATCGTGCTGGGGTGTTATGCCGTCATGATCGGACTCAAGGGGTTCTTCGAGACGCCACGTCCCGGCGTCGATCCTGCAGTCGCGGTCGAGTCGCTGCCCCTGCCCGTCGCGGTCGTCTACGCCCCTGCCGTCGAGATCAGCACCTCGAGCTTTCCGAGCGGCCACGCGATGGCCGCGGTAGTGATCTGGACGATGCTCGCGCTCGAACTCGACGTCGGGACGCGACGCCAGCGAGTCGCGACCGCGACCGCGGTGGTCGGCCTCGTCTCGCTCTCGCGGGTCGTCGTCGGGGTCCACTTCCCGATCGACGTCGTCGTCGGTACGCTGGTCGGCCTGGGGTACGTCGCGGCGATGCTGGCGATCCGAAGCCGGATGCGAACTCGAGGCAACCACGCGGCCACGACCGCCGTCTTCGCGGTCAGCGTCGTTCTATCGTTACTCGCGTTAGTGACCGACGGACGGGTCGATACCGCGGCCCTGCTCGGCGGCTCGGTCGGCAGCGTGCTCGCGTGGCGGTACGCGACGCCGCCACGGGAGCCCTGGGACCGCACGCTTCGGGGGTCGCTCCCGGCCGTACTCGGGACAGGGCTGCTCGGCGGGATCGCGCTGACGCTGCTCGTCGTCGACGGCCACCTCGTCTGGTTCCTCGTCGGCCTGGTCGGCGGCGCAGTCGTCGTCGGCCTCCCCGCAGTCGCCGCGGCGCGGTCGTCGGTCGCCGCGTTCCGGCAGCCGGCGAGCTAACGTCGCGTTCCCCGTTCTGCGCGACGAGACGCCGTCTCTCCGTTCGACCGACCTCCGAGCGACGTCGCGCAGTGCGTTCGAAACGAGCAGCGTGGATGTTCCCGCTTGTTAGCTTTCTCGGCTCGCTCCCCGAGCATCCCCATTACTAATTCTCACTGGTTCGATCAAATCACTCGTCTACGGCCCGCAGTTGGATGTTCGTAAACTTCTAAAGGGCGGGATGTGAGGAATTATGTGATGACGTACGAAAATCTCGACGCAAAGCTAGTAAACGCCCTGCTGGGCGACGGGCGGGCGAGTCTCCGGAGCCTCGCGGAGGAGCTCGACGTCTCGGTGACGACGGTCTCGAACCACCTGTCGGACCTCGAGGACGAGGGCGTGATCCAGGGGTACACGCCGCGAGTCAACTACGACGCGGTCGGCTACGACGTCACCGCCGTCATCCAGCTGCAAGTCGAGGGGAACGCACTCCCCGAGATCACGGACACGCTCCGGGATCACCGACAGATGACCAGCGTCTACGAGGTCACCGGCGACTACGACGTCATCGCCATCGGTAAGTTCAGGGATACCGACGGGATGAACGACCAGATCAAACAGCTCCTGACCGATCCGGACATCAAGGCGTCAAACACGAGCGTCGTCCTCAACGCCGTCTCCGAGAACGAGCAGTTCGAACTCGAGATCGAGGACGCCTGACGGACTCGTTTTCAGTCGTCGCCCTCGAGCAGCGCCTCGGCCGCTCGCTCGCGGTCGCCAGCCTGGGCCGCCCAGAGCCGCGCGTACGTGCCGTCTCGCTCGAGCAGTTCCTCGTGGGAGCCTCGTTCGACGACCCGGCCGTCCTCGAGGACGAGGATCAGATCGGCGTCCTTGATCGTCGACAGCCGGTGGGCGATCGCCAGCGTCGTCCGGTTCTCGGTGAGCCTGTCGATCGATCGCTGGATCTCGAGTTCGGTCTTCGTGTCGACGGCGCTGGTCGCCTCGTCCAGGATGAGTACCTCCGGATCGGCCAGCACGGCCCGGGCGAGCGCGACTCGCTGGCGCTGGCCGCCCGAGAGCTTGATACCGCGCTCACCGACGCGGGTCTCGTACCCCTCCGGAAGCTCGCTGATGAACCCGTGGGCCTGCGCTGCCCTCGCTGCGTCCTGAACGGCCTCGTCCGACGCCTCGAAGTGACCGTACCGAACGTTCTCGGCGATCGTCCCGTCGAAGAGGAACGTGTCCTGGCTGACGTAGCCGACGGCCGACCGCAGGTCCGCCAGCGCGACGTCGCGAACGTCGTGACCGTCGATCCGCACCGCTCCCTCCTGGACGTCGTAGAACCGAAGCAGGAGCTTCAGCAGGGTCGACTTTCCGGCCCCGGTCGGCCCGACGAACGCTACCGTCTCGCCCGGCTTCGCCTCGAAGGAGACGTTCTCGAGGACGGGTTCCTCGAACGCCGCGTCCGAATCCCCGTCGGCGTCGGCGTGTTCGGTGTCGGCGTAGCTGAAGGAGACGTCGTCGTACGCGACCCGCCCCTCGACGGGCTCGAGGGCGACGGGATCCTCCGGGTCGGCGACGTGGACCGGGATGTCCATCAACCCGAAGACCCGTTCGCTCGAGGCCTTGGCGTTCTCGTACTGGTCGACGATGTTCGATACCTCGGCGAGCGGGTCGACGATCCGCTGGGTCAGAAAGAGGAAGACGACGAAGTCGCCGACCGAGAGCGTTCCCGTCAGCGGGCCGGGTGCGGTCCCGGTCGTGAGCCAGAGCCCGCCGACGAGGAAGGTCCCGGCGAAGGCGATCCCCGCGAGCAGCTCCATCCCCGGCCGGTAGATGTAGCTCAGCTTCAATACGGCCATCGTGCGATCGAAGAAGTTCCGCGAGGATCGGCGCACCCGATCGACCTCGTGGGCCTCGCTCGAGGTCGCCTTCGTCAGCCCCATCCCGGAGATGGCGTTCTCGAGGCGCGTGTTCAGCCGGCCGACGGCCGAGCGCTGGCTGACGTACCGGGGCTCGGCGGCCCGCATGAACCAGATCGTAAAGGCGACCATCGCGGGCACGGCGAACAGGGTGACGAACGCCAGTTGCCAGTTCAGGTAGAACAGGACGCCGGCGATGCCGCCGACCATCACCAGCAGCCGCGCCGAGTTCATCAGCGCGTCGTCCAGAAACCGCTCTAAGTTCTGCGTGTCGTTGTTCAGGACGGCCATGACCTCCCCGGTCTGTTTCTCGTCGAAGAAGGCCGTGTCGAGCCGCTGCATCTTCTCGAAGCTCTCGACCCGGACGGCGTGCATCACGTCGTGGGCGAACAGGTTGGCCGTGACACCGTAGATCCAGGTGAAGACGGCGACGACCAGAAACGAGCCCGCGATGGCGACGACCGTGAACTGGAACTGCTCGGCGTTCCCGGTCGGCAGCCAGGCGTCGGGAACTACCGGGAGCGAGAACGGCCCCTCGTCGAGGAAGATCGCGTCGATGGCGACCCCGAGGATCAGCGGCGGCACGAGACTCGCCATCCGCGCGACGAAGTTGGCGAGCATCCCCGCCGAGAACCAGCCGAGGCGGCCGGGAGCGTACTCGCGAAAGAGCCGCGAGAGCGGTCGGTCGACCGCCTCCCGATAAGCGTCGAACGGGGTCTCGTCGTCGTGAGTACTCACTGGCGGTGCGCTACCGTTTCGAATCGTAAACGTTCACCGGTTCGAGTCGCGGTGACGCGTCACGTCCCTCCCCAAACCGTCACCGAATATAGAGGACTATCGCCCCGAGTGCGAGCAACAACAGCCCCCACCACAGCGAATCGCCGGGCATGACCTTGAGGATGAGCGTGACGATACCCGAGGAGAACAGCGACCAGCCGATCGTCGTCTGATATGCCATACCCGTCGTACGCCGTCAAGATCAATAGTTCACCGGCCTGCCACCCGCGTCTCACGGTGGTCGCGGGATCCACCGCGGCACCCGCCTCCGGTACTCGTCGTACTCCGCACCGTGTTTCGCCGCCAGATGAGGCTCCTCGTACTCGAGGACTCGGTTGTGGAAACCGAGCCAGCAGCCCGCGGCCCACCAGGCGACCAGCACCGACCGGTATAACAGCGCCTGTCCACCGATACACAGGAGGACGGCAACGTACATCGGATTCCGAACGTAGCGGTACACCCCGCCGGTCACCAGTTCGGGCGGCTCGTCGGCGGGCGACGGCGTCCCGCCACCTTCGTCCGAGAACCGCCACGCGGTGTGGGCGTACAGCGCGATGCCGGCGAGGAGCGACCCGAGGCCCGCGGCTCGAGCGACACTCGACGGAATCGGAAGCGTGAGCTGATCGCGCCGGGCCAGAAACCACGGGACGAGTCCGGCGACGGTTCCCGGAACGAGCGCCGAAAAGAGGCCAGTCTTTAGCAGGACGAACGGTGACGCCATAGTGGACCCTCCACGCGTTGCAGTATAGGGTTACGTACTCACCGGTTCGGAGCGCGACGACACAAAAAACGGGCGTTCGATTGATAATCGGACGGGACGGTCGTTTTCGGGTGTGGGGGCTCGTGAGCCTACTTCACATCGCGCCGCCCATGCCACCCATACCGCCCATGCCGCCCATGCCGCCGCCGGGGGCGCCTTCCTCGTCGCCGCCCTTGTCCGTCGAGAGGTCGCCGGCGGAGATGATGTCGTCGATTTTGAGCACGAGGTTCGCGGCCTCGGCAGCGGAGGTGACGGCCTGCTCCTTGGCGTGAGCCGGCTCGACGACGCCAGCCTCGAAGGTGTCCTCGACGTCGCCCGAGAGGACGTTCAGGCCGGCCGTGATGTCGCCGTCGTCGTGGGCCGCACGCAGGTCGACGAGCGTGTCGATGGAGTCGAGACCGGCGTTTCCGGCGAGCACGCGCGGAACGAGCTCGAGCGAGTCGGCGAACGCTTCGACTGCGAGCTGCTCGCGTCCCGAGACGCTGTCGGCGTAGTCACGGAGTCGCGAGGCGAGCTCGACCTCGATGGCGCCGCCGCCGGCCAGCACGCGGCCGTCGGAGACGGTCTGAGCGACGACGTCGAGCGCGTCGTTGACGCCGCGCTCGAGCTCGTCGACGACGTGGTCGGTCGAGCCCCGCAGCAGCAGCGTGACGCCGTGGGCGTCCTCGCCCTCGACGTAGAACAGCTCGTCCTCGTCGTCACGGGTGACGTCGCCGTGCCCGAGGTCGTCGCTGGTCGCGTTCGCCAGATCGGAGACGATGTTTGCGCCGACGACTTCCTTGAGGAACTCGAGGTCGGACTTCTTCGCGCGGCGGACCGCGAGGATGCCCTCCTTCGCGAGGTAGTGCTGGGCGAGGTCGTCGATGCCCTTCTGGCAGAAGACGACGTCGGCGCCCAGATCGGCGATCTGGTCGACCTTCTCCTTGAGCTGTTTCTCCTCGCGGTCGAGGAACTTCTGGAGCTGGTCGGGGTCAGTGACGGAGACCTCGGTGTCGACGTCGGCCTCGTCGACCTCGATCGGCGTGTTCAGCAGGAGGATGTCGGCGTCGGTCGCCTCGGTGGGCATGTTGTCGTGGACGGGGTCTTTGTCCACGATGCCGCCCTCCAGCAGATCGGACTCGCCGGCGCTGCGGCCGGTCTGGGTCTCGATGTTGAGGAACTCGAGGTCGACGACGTTCTCGCCGGCCTCGTTCTCGACGGTGACCTGGCTGATCGCGTCGATGATGAGCTGGGCGAGGTGCTCCTTGTTGACCTCGGTACCCTTGCCCGTCATCGAGGTTTCCGCGACCGAGCGCAGGAGCTCCTCGTCGCTGGTGTCGACGTCGGTGGCGATGTCGTCGATCTCCTCGCGGGCCTGCTCGCTCGCGAGGTGGAAGCCCTTGATGATCGCCGTCGGGTGGATGTCCTGCTCGAGGAGATCCTCGGCGTTCTTGAGGAGTTCACCCGCGATCGCGACCGCAGTGGTGGTGCCGTCGCCGGCCTCGTCCTCCTGTGTCTCGGCGACCTCGATGATCATCTCGGCCGTCGGGTTGTCGATGTCCATCTCCTGGAGGATGGTGACGCCGTCGTTGGTGATCGTTACCGATCCCATCGAGTCGACGAGCATCTTGTCCATCCCTTTCGGGCCGAGTGTCGAGCGAACGGCCTCGGCGACCGCTCGAGCGGCGCGAATGTTGTAGTCCTGCGCGTCCTGGTCCTTGACGCGCTGGGAGTCCTCGCTCATCACGATCATCGGCTGTCCCTGCTGCATTCGCTGGCTCATAGTCAGCTGGTTCATTGATTGTCCTTCTATATAAGAACACCGTTATCGATCGTCGGCGCGATCTCGAGCCGTTCGCCGAGCGACGGCTGAAACCACGGTACTGCGGACCGGTACCGCCCAGTCATGAGACTGAATATCATAGCTACCGACGCCGGAACGGTCCGATCTCGCAACTATATTTAAGTGACTTCGCGCCGGTCCTCACGACTCGATCGGTTCGACCAGCGACGGCTCGTCCGTGCTCGGATCGTTGACGGCCGTCGACACCGGATAGGCTCGCAGCTCCTCACCCGGGTACGGTTTCAGACACGACCGCGGATCGTCGGCGGTCAGCCACTCCCGTTCTCGGCCGGGCTCGAGGATGACCGCCATCCGGTGGTGGAGCTCCGAGACCAGGTCGTTTGGCTCGGTCGTGACGATCGTAAACGTCTCGAGCGGTCCGTCGTCGGACTCGTCCTCGAGGCCGCCGCCGAACGCGTCGAGCCCCGACTGGGTCGTCTCGGGCTCCCAGCGCTCCCACAGGCCCGCCATCGCGAACGGGCGATTGTCCTCGAAGGCGACCCGATAGGGCTGTTTTCCGCCGTCAGATCCGAGAGCTGACGAGGATTGCGACTCTCCGGTTCGCCCACCGCCGTCCGTCTCGACCCACTCGTAGAACCCGTCGGCCGGGACGAGACAGCGCCGAGACTCGTAGGCCGCCCGGAAGCTCGGCTTCTCGTCGACCGTCTCGGCGCGCGCGTTGATGAGCCCGCCGCTGTCGTCGTCGGCCCACGACGGAACCAGCCCCCACTCGAGGCGGTGGAACTCCTCGGGCGCCTCGTTCGTGATCACCGGCAGCTCCTGGCCCGGCGCCGCGTTGTACCGCGGCTCGAACGGCGCCGTCGACTCGGGGAAGCGGGCGTCGAAGCGTTCCTCGAGCTCATCTCGGTCGACGAACAGCGTGTAGCGACCGCACATACGAGCGATTACGTGTCGGACGGGCAAATACACCCCGCTCGAGGCTCGATCGCCGATCGTTCCACTCCGCGAAACGGTCGCCCAAGCGTCGGTTTCCGGACGATCAAACTCGGTACGTCCCTCGTACTCATCACGCCGTCCGTGCTCGAGACGGATATGCAATCGAACGAGGATTCGGAGTACGAAGCACGGTTCAGCGAGGACGGGTTCTTCGAGGTCCGCGAGCGTTCGGAGCCGGACCGCTGGATCGCCTGCGACAGCCCGGTCGAAATCGAGCAGTAGAGCTCGATGGGGGCTCGAGAGGGGGTCGCTCGAGGCGTCCGCGTCGCTGGTCGCTCGCGAGCTTGCTTGCGACAGAATACGCCAGGACTGGGATTTGAACCACGTCCGAGAACCTGTTCGCGTTGCTCGCAGAACCTCGGCCTGATTCAAATCCCGCCGTTGTCGCTTTTCGCGTTCGATTGGCTCGCGTCGCTACGCGCCGCTCGCCGGTGTGAAACGCAAAAAACGCCAGGACTGGGATTTGAACCCAGAATCCCAAAGGGAACACGCTTTCCAGGCGTGCGCCTTACCGTTCGGCCATCCTGGCTCGAGTTATCTTAGCCGCGTCCGTCGTTTAACTGTTACGAGATAGGGTCACTCCGCGCGTCGGCTCGTCCACGCAGCGACGCGGTGCTCGAGCAGATAGCTGCCGATCCCTGCACCGATACCGACGAGGACGGCCACGAGCGCGCCCTGGGTGATCGTCACGAGCGGTTCGACGAACAGGGCATACCCCTGGACGAGCACCAGAAAGGAGAGCGCGCCGACGACTCCCCACAGCAGCGCGGACTTCGCCCGCCGCGAGAAGCCGAGAGGGTCGTCGTTCGAGTGGCCGGTCATCGCTTCTCACTCGAGAGTCCGTCCGACCGTTCTTAACGGCACCGTCCTACGCGAGGACGTCGACCTCGTACCCCTCGTCGCGCAGATCCGCGAGGAACCGCTCGACGTGGTCGGTGCCCCGCATCTCGAGTTCGATCTCGACCTCGGTGTCGCTCATCTCGACGTCTCTCGAGGTCCGATCGTGGTGGATCGCGTAGATGTTCGCCTGGTGGGCGGTCAGGATCGCCAGCAGCTCCTCGAGCGAGCCCGGGCGGTCCTTGAGTACCGTCCGGATCTTGAGGTAGCGACCAGTCTCGACGAGCCCGCGGACGATGACGTTGCTGAGCGTGTTGAGGTCGATGTTGCCGCCACACAGCGCGGGGACGATCGTCTCGCCCTCGTCGTAGTCGAACTTCTCGAAGAGGACGGCTGCAAGCGGCACCGCACCCGCCCCTTCGACCACCGTCTTCGATCGCTCGAGCAGGTGGACGATCGCCATCGCGATCTCGGGATCGGAGACCGTGACGACCTCGTCGACCCGCTCCTGAATGTAGGGGAACGTCCGCTCGCCGACGCTGCGGGTGGCAATCCCGTCCGCGATCGTGTCCACGCCGTCCAGCGAGATCCGTTCACCCTTCTCGAGCGAGGGAGCGGCGCTGGAGGCGCCCTCGGCCTGGACACCGATCACGCGCGCGTCGGGTTTCTTTCCCTTGACCGCCGTCGCGATCCCGCTGATGAGTCCACCCCCACCGATCGGGACGACGACGGTGTCGACGTCGGGACAGTCCTCGAGAATCTCGAGGCCGATCGTCCCCTGGCCGGCCATCACGTCCTCGTCGTCGAAGGCGTGGAGGTAGGTCCGGCCCTCCTCGCGTTCGATCTCGTGGGCTCGGTCGGCGGCCTCGCTGTAGTCAGTACCCTCGAGAACGACCTCGGCGCCGTAGTTTCTGGTCGCCTTGACCTTCGAGATCGGGGCGTGCTGGGGCATGACGATCGTCGCGTCGACACCGGCCCGGGTCGCGGCGAGGGCGACTCCCTGGGCGTGGTTGCCCGCGCTTGCGGTGACGACGCCAGCCTCCTTCTCCGAGGGCGACAGCGTCGCGATCCGGTTGGTCGCGCCGCGGATCTTGAACGCGCCCGTTCGCTGGCTGTTCTCGAGTTTCAGGTGCACCTCGGCGTCGGTCATCGACGAGTAGGTGTAGGAGTACTGCAGCGGCGTCCGCCTGGAGGTCTCGCGGACCCGATCTTCCGCCTCGAGAATATCCGATAGCTGAAGCATACGCTCGAGTAGTGGGTACGTACTGTAAGGATTTACTATCGGGAATCGGTGTGTCGGCTACCCCCTCAACCCGATAGTCTGTGTTGCCGGTGGGGCAACACGACAGGGAATACAGGATTGCACGGCGTGTGACCTGCGACTGTAGTCGCGGGTGGAGACACCATAAAACCCATGCACCCGGAGCGGAAGTGAAACCGCAAGACGGCGCCGCGGTCTATCGGCCGTCAGACGCTGGACAGACGTCCGTCATTCGCTCGCTCGTATCACGACACCCCGGTTCGAAACGTACGTTCGAACCCGCTCCTCGAGCGAGGTGCCGTCGGGCCAGTCGATCCGTTCGGCCACTCCGAGTCGGTCCGGGTCGCCGACGTAGACCCAGACCTCACCGGCGTCCGGGTCCTCGCGGGGTACCGCGACCCGTTCGTACAGCCCGCGGTCGACGCCCTCGTACCGGTCGAGGGCCTCGAGCCCGCGCTCGTCGACCGCGAGGAGTTGGCCCTCGGTGTGGTCGCCGGGTGCCAGCGTCGGGTACTCGCCTTCGACCCGACGAAGCCCCTCGAGGACGGCCGTCGAACCGAGCTCGTAGTCCGCGTTCGGGAGGGTTCTGAGAACGGCCTCGACCCGATCGGGGTCGGTCAGCGTTCCGTAGACGAACACCGTCTCAGTCGTACGCGTCGTTGCCATGAAACCGTCACTCTCGCGTGTCGCAAAAAGTAGCGCCGGTTTCCCTTGACCGATGAGTCCGTTCGGCCGCTTGGCCGCCCTATCGTTCCTCGAGGGGGACGAACTCCTGATCCTCGGGACCCGTGTACCGGGCGCGCGGGCGGATGAGGCGGTTGTTCTCCTGGTACTCGACGACGTGGGCGATCCAGCCGGGGGTGCGGCTCATCGCGAAGATGGGGGTGTAGAGATCGATCGGGATCCCGAGCTGGTAGTAGACCGAGCC
This sequence comes from Natronococcus sp. A-GB7, assembly GCF_029688865.1. Classification (GTDB taxonomy): domain Archaea; phylum Halobacteriota; class Halobacteria; order Halobacteriales; family Natrialbaceae; genus Natronococcus. The sequence continues at coordinate 38,635 of NZ_JARUKV010000009.1, read as the reverse complement.
GGAGTAGAAGTCGACGTTGGGCGCAATTCCCTTCTCGGCGAGTCCCTGCTCTTCAACGAGGTACTGCTCGATGGTCGTGGTGTAGTCGTACCACTTGCTCTCGCCCTGTTCGGCGAGTTCCTCGCTGCGCTCCTCGAGGATCTTCGCGCGCGGATCTTTGACGTTGTAGACGCGGTGACCGTAGCCGGGGATACGACGCCCCTCGTCGATTGCCTGTTCGATCCACTCACGGTGGTCGAGGTCGCTCTCGTCGATCTCCATGAGGACCTCCATAACGTCCTGGTTGGCGCCGCCGTGAAGCGGTCCCGAGAGGGCGCCGATGCCGCCGGTAACCGCGCTGTAGATGTCGGCCATCGTCGACCCGATCACCATCGAGGTGAACGTCGACGCGTTCAGCCCGTGGTCGGCGTGCAGCGTCAGCGCCTGGTCGAACGTCTCCGCGGCCAGCTCGTCGGGTTCCTCGCCCGTCAGCATGTAGAGGAAGTTGGCCGCGAGTCCGAGATCGGGATCCGGATCGACCGGTTCCTCGCCGAGGCGGTAGCGCTCGAACGCCGCGAGGACCGTCGGGATCTTGGCGGTGATCCGTCGTCCCTGCCGGCGCGTCGCCTCGAGGTCGTCGGGCTCGGCGTCGGCTTCCGGCTCGTACGCCGAGAGCATCGACACCGCCGTCCGCAGCGCCGCCATCGGTCGTTCGTCCGCGTCGGCGAGCTGCTCGACCGTCTCGAGAACGTCGTCGTCGACCGACCGCTCCTCGGTTAGCGACGCGGTAAACGACTCCAGCTCGTCTTCGGTCGGGAGTTCGCCGTGCCAGAGGAGGTAGACGACCTCCTCGTAGCTCGCGCCGCGAGCGAGATCCTCGATCGAATAGCCGCGGTAGATCAAGCGTCCGGCATCACCGTCGACCGAGCTGAGCCCGGACTCTGCGACCAGAACTCCCTCCAGCCCTTTCTCGAGATCGTCAACCATACTCGGGCTTTCGTATAGTAATGGAAAAGTATTATCGTTTGCAGGCCGCGGGAACGGGGCTCTCGACCGTATCAGAGATTACACTCGTCGAACAGGGAATCGACGTCTGTCGACAGACGCTGGATCAGGGGTCGTGGAGTTCCGGGATCAGGAGTCCTGGCCCAGCTTCGTCCGGTTGATCCGTACGCCCGCGGGTGTGACGATGATCTGATCGTCGCCCTTGCGGACGATGTCGCCGTCGACCTCGTGAGCGACCTGCCGCAGCTCGTCGACGATGTGTTCGACGGTGCTGTCGTTGGTCCGCAGCCGAGTGATATCCGCGAACACGACGTCACCGTCGTAGACGGCGTCCTTGATGGCGACCGCGTCGGCCTGACCGCTGATCTCGGCGATCCGAACCTGCATCCGCGCCTCGGCCGACTCGGTCGAGATGTCGTCGAGGTCCAGTTCGACGTAATCGTCGGTGGTGGTCGTAGACTGTCCACCGGTGCCGACGATCTTATCCATGAATCCCATTGACGATATCCTGCGTGGCCGCCAGTATAGTTCTTACGTCAGACGACGCGGTAGATCGACGCCGCTCCAGAAACCGCTTGTCTCCATTCTTCTGCAGACATATATTATGTATCTCACTAGTCAGCTATTTATACTATGACCTGTACGAGTATCATGTGATTTGAACACACATGCCCAGTGAAGATTTCTCACGACGGACGATTCTTCGTGGCGTCGGCGCAGGTGTCGCCGGGACGGCCCTCGCCGGACAGGCGTCGGCGGCCGACGTCCGGAACGACGAGTACGTCGTCGGCGTCGATCCTGACCGAGGACTCGATCGGGCCCGCGAGGCCGCCGACGAGGTTCGCCGGGAGTTCGATTTCGGCTCGATCGGTCGCGCAGTGTCCGGCCGGTTCTCCGAAAACGCCGTCGAGAACCTGCAGAACAACCCGAACGTTCGCTACGTCGAGCGAAACGGACTGATGCGGGCCCTCGAGCAGGAGACGCCGTACGGGATCGAACAGGTCGACGCGGACCTCGCCGTCGACGATGGCGAGACGGGCGACGGAGTCAGCGTCGCGATCATTGACACGGGGATCGACGCCCAGCACGAAACCCTCGAAGCGAACCTCGGCGAGGGGTACGCGACGGAGGACGCTGCGTGTACGACCGACTGCGGTGGCGGTCCGTTCGGCGGCGGGAACGACATCGACGACTGTCTCGAGGAGTGGGACGACGACAACGACCACGGCACCCACTGTGCGGGAACCGCGGGCGCGGCCGACGACGGCACCGGCGTCCTGGGCGTCGCACCCGACGCGACGCTGCACGCGGTCAAGGTGTTGCAGTGCGACGGCGGTGGTACCCTCGACGACATCGCCGCGGGGATCCAGTGGTCCGCCGATCAGGGCCACGACGTCCAGAACATGAGCCTCGGTTCCGACACCGACTCCGACGTGGTCAGGGACGCGGTCCAGTACGCCGACGAACGGGGGGTCGTGATGGTTGCAGCCGCCGGTAACGACGGTCCGTGTACTGACTGCGTCGGCTACCCGGCCGCCTACGACGAGGTCATCGCCGTCTCTGCCACCGACGAAGACGACGACCTCGCGGACTTCTCCTCGACCGGCCCCGAAGTCGACATCGCGGCGCCGGGCGTCGACGTGCTCTCGACGATCCCGCGGGACGACTACGACGAGTTCTCCGGGACGTCGATGTCGTCGCCCCACGTGGCCGGCGCGGCCGCGACGCTCATCGCGGCGGGAACCGATCCCGCGGACGTCCGAGGCGAACTGATGGCGGCTGCCGACGACGTCGGCCTCGATGACAACGAGCAGGGTGCGGGTCGGCTCAACGTCGCCGACGCGCTCGATATCGAGGACGACGGCGATGACGATGACGAGGACGACGATGATGGTGACGACGACGAGGAACCGTCGAGTCCCGACATCGACACCTTCGGCGTCTCCACGCAGACCACCGGCCGCTGGAACCGGGCGGACGTCGACTGGGCGGTCTCCGACGACGACGGTGCCCTCGAGTCGGTGACGAGCGAACTGCTCGCCGCCGACGGGACCGTCCTCGATAGCGAGTCCTCGAGCGTCGGTGGTTCGAGCGCCGACGGCGAGCACGAACTGCGCTCGGACGACGATCCCGAAGAGGTTCGCCTCACCGTCGTCGACGAAGAGGGCAACGAGACGAGCGACACTCGTTCCTACTAGGCTGCCGGGAGCCACTCTTTTTTGCCGGATCGGTCTCTGGTCTCGCGTATGACGTTCAGCATCTGCGTCCGCGAGGCATACGAGACGCCCGACGGGGAGACCCACGACCGCTTCGGTGTCGCGGTCACGACGCGTCTTCCGGGAGTCGGCACGCTCTGTCCGTTCGTCAGCGAGAACGGCGCCGTCGCGACCCAGAGTCTGGTCAACGTCGACCTCGGACGGGACGGGATCCGGTACGTCGACGACGGGCTCGCCGTCGACGACGCGCTCGAGGCCTTGCTCAACGCCGACGACGGCGCCTCCCAGCGCCAGCTCCACGGCGTCGACACCGACTCGACGTTCGCCTTTTCGGGCGAGGACTGCGAGGGCTGGTTCGGCGACCTCGAGGGCGACCACTACACCGTCGCCGGCAACATGCTCGTCGGGGAGTCAGTGCTCGAGGCGACCGCCAACGCCTACGCCGAGAGCGCGGTCCACGAGACGACCGACGAGACCGCGGGCGCAGGAGTCGGCGCCGACCCGCTCGCGAAGCGGCTGATCGACGCCCTCGAGGCGGGCCACCGCGAGGGCGGTGACAAACGCGAGGAGCTCCCGATTCAGAGCGCGGCCGTCGTCGTCGAGACGACCGAGGACTACGAGTTCACCCCGCCGTACAACGACCTGCGGGTAGATGCGACGGAGTCGCCGATCGAGGACCTGCGGGAGACCTACGAGCTAGCACTCGAGGGGTACGAGGACACCCTGGGCCGGTACGCGGATGCCTTCGAGGAGGACTCCCTCGAAGAGGCCGCAGAGTAACCGTGGAGCTACTCGAGGACACACTCGAGGTCGATCTCGAGGCGTTTCTCGCCCGACCGCTGTTCTGTTTTCTGGCCCAGCGCTCAGATAGCGGGCCCCGAGTCTCCCCGCTCTGGTTTCTGTGGGAGGACGAAACCGTCTGGATCATCGCCCAGCTCGAGGGGCGTTCGTACCCGGATCGGGTCCAACAGCACCCCGAGGCCGCGCTCGCGGTCGTCGACTTCGACCCCGCTACGGGCCGGGTCGAACACGTCGGCATGCGGGGCACGGCGTCGCTCGAGCCGTACGACGAGGCGGTTGCTGGACGGCTGCTGGAGAACTACCTGGGGACGCGCCGCGAAGACTGGCCCGCGGCGTTCGTCGACCTCGACCCCGACGCGTACCGGCTCCTGGAGTTTTCGCCCGAGACGGTCGTCGCTCGGGATCAGTCGTATCCGTCCCCGGCGACTCGAGAGCGAAACGACGGCTAGCCCGCGAACTCGTAGAGTTCGTCGCCGACGTGGTGCAGCGAGTCGACGACCTTCCCCTCGTTGCCGACCATCTCCGACCCCTCGACGCGGGCTCGGCCGACCGCCAGCACCTTCCCGTGGGACTCCTCGGCGATCAACACGAGGTCGTCGGGCGAGATGTCGTCGGTCGCCTCGGTGATACCGGGACGCATCACGTCGGCGCCGTCGCTGACGAACGAGATCGCGCCGCTGTCGACGGTGACCACGTGTTTTTCGGGATCGTACGCGTTCGCGCCCCGGACCGTCAGGAACGGCTCCTCGTCGAAGAAGGCGACCTGCGGTTCGCCGTCGATCAGGACGACCTCCCAGTCGTTCTCCTCGAACTCCACGCGTTCGTAGGTGTCGCCCTCCGGGGAGACACCCAGCTGCGCCGACAGCATCTCCTCGATCTCGGAGATGGCGTCGCTGCGGAGGTGATGGCGAGACTTGACCTGCATACCCGTGGGGAGGACCGGTCGGAGTATAAAACGCCCGTTCCCGCGACCGACCGCCTCGACGGAGACTCCGGTCGAACGCCAGGTGTGCCAATCGCTAAGTAGGTTCATGCGCTGGTCGGTAGTATGTGGTTCTCTCGGAACCGCGATCCGTCCGTCGTCTGCCCCGCGTGCGGATCCGAGGTCCCGCGCTCGAGCGCCCGCGAGTACGACAAGTACGGCGACCGGTGGGACCGCGAGAACAAGCGCTTCGAGTACCTCTGTAAGCCCTGTTACGGCGAGCTGTGTCACCTCCCGCGCGAGGGGCTCGAGGCGCTGCTGGTCGAACTCGAAGACGACGACTACCCCTGGGAGACGTTCCTCGCAGAGTACGTTGCCGCCATCGAGAACCAAGATGGGCCGCTCGAGGAGGAGTCCTGATCGTAGCCGTCCCGACACGACTTTCACCCCGACGTTCGTAGGCCAGCCTATGAGCGACGACGCACAGGCCCAGGCCGGTACGGCCGAGGGTCAGGGCCCGGTCGAGATCTCCGAGGAGGTCGCGCGCCACCTCGAGAACAAGCGCGAGGAGCTGTTCGAGAAGTTCGAGATCCGCGACGAGTTCCCCGAGGCGGTGCTCGAGGAGGCCCGCGAGCGCACCGAGGGCGTCCAGGCCGAGATCGAAGAAGAGGTCGACGAACGCGAGGACCTCCGGGAGCTGACGACGTGGACGACCGACCCGATCGACGCCCAGGACTTCGACGACGCGCTCTCGATCGAGGAGCGCGAGGACGAGTACGTCCTCTGGGTCCACATCGCCGACGTCACCCACTACGTCCACCCCGACTCCGAGATGTGGGAGGAGGCCGTCGAGCGCGCCAACACGGTCTACCTGCCGGGGTACACCATCCACATGCTCCCACCCGTCCTCGCGGAGACGGTCTGTTCGCTCGTCCCCAACGAGGACCGACTCGCCCACACCGTCGAGATGCACCTCGACAAGGAGAACCTCGGCTACGAGAACATCGAGATCTACAAGTCGGTGATCCAGTCCGACGAACGGCTCACCTACACGCAGGCCGAGAATCGACTCGAGGATCCCGACGCGCCGTTACACAAGGAGAACGTTCTCGTCCACGAGGTCGCCGATCAGATGCACGAACAGCGCAAGGAGGACGGCTCGCTCGTCCTGAACCCCGCCCGCGACCGCGCCCACACGATCATCGAGGAGTGCATGCTGAAGGCCAACAAGGCCGTCACGCACGAGCTCATGTGGTCTCGCGGCGTCGAGGCGATGTACCGGGTCCACCCCCAGCCCAGCCCCGACGAGTGGTCGGAAGCCCTGCGGGAGATCCAGGACCTCGAGGGCGTCTCGATCCCCGGCGACAAGTGGGACGATCCCCGAAAGGCGGTCAACGCGACCCTCGAGGAGGCCCCCGGCCGCCAGCTCGACAAGATCCAGTGGGCCGTGATGAAGGTGATGCCCCGCGCGAAGTATATGAACGACCCCTTCGGCGGCCACCACGCGCTGAACTTCGAGATTTACGGCCACTTCACCAGCCCCATCCGTCGCCTGTCGGACCTGATCAACCACTGGATCGTCTACCAGAACGACGTGCCGGAGAACCTGATCGAACTCTGCGATCGGGCCAGCGACAAACAGAAGGACGCAGAACAGTGCGAACGGGAGTACAAGCAGTTCCTCCAGGAGGTCGGTCTCGACCCCGCTGCGGTCAACAACCGCGGGATCGAAGTGGTCGACGACCCAGAGTAGCGCTCGAGCGGTTTCGAAGCGGCCGACGCGGTCTCGAGGGACACGACTGGCGGTTCGATTTACAGCTATCGGCGAACTTCAAACGCTGAGAAATTGACAACATATTTTATTAGATAGTATATAAGTACGGCTGGAGTCTGGATCCCTGTCACACGCTCCAGGACTCCGTTTACCCGTTGTCGTGAGCCGACGAGTCGGCTCGCTTCCCGGCAAAAGGAGTGCCGTCGACGCCCTCACTCGATCTCGATCCGGTGGTCGTCCTCGCGCTCGTCGTCGACGATCGGGAGGCGAACCTCGAGGACGCCGTTGTGGTACGTCGCCGAGATCTCGTCGTCGGCGATACTCTTCGCGATCGGAACCTGTCTGGCGACTCGTCGGGAGCGACGCGCTCGGTAGCTCTCCGCCCCTTCCTCGGCGTCGGCGTGGGCCCGAACCGACAGCACGCCCTCCCGGAAGGAGAGGTCGATGTCCGCCTTCTCGAACCCGGGCAGGTCCATCACGAAGACGTACTCGTCGTCCATCTCCTCTACGTTCGCCACCCCGTGGTCCGTCGCGGTCGGTTCGACAGTGCCGGCGCCCTCGAGGGACGGGCGACCGACCCCTCGGTCATCGGCCGGGAACTCCTCGGGCCAGCTCGAGCGGAACTGGTCGAACGCGCGGTCCATCTCGCGAAACATGCGGTTCATTTCGTCAAAGGATCTCATAACTGATCGAGATATATAGGCCATAGTTAATAATAAAGATTGCGAGAACCGAGATAGCACGCCGCTACAGCGCCAGATCGCGGGCGTCGGTGTCGTCGACGCAGTCCTGTTCGTCGCCGAGTTCCTCGCAGGCCTCCCGGAGCAACCCGTCCAGAATCTCGGGCGTCGTGGGGTGGTAGGCCCGCTTTGGAACCTCGCGGACGTCGACTTTCATCTCGACGAGCACCTGCATCGTCTTGGCCATCACGTCGGCGTGGAGGTGTAGCCCCTGGAACCCCAGCACCGTTCCCCCGTCGGCCTCGACGACGATCGTCGCCCGCCCCTCGGGGTGGCCCTTCGTCTTGAACACGCCGTCGCCGCTCGCCTCGCGGGTGACGACGATCGTCTCCATCTCGGTCTCGGCTGCGGTCTCGGGCGTGTGACCGATGCGGGCGAACGGGTACGTTCCCAGTCCCGAGAATATCACGTGGTGGGGAATGTTCGCGTACGGCTCGCACTCCTCTTCGCGAGCGTGGCTGACGATGTTCTGTGCCGCCGCAAAGCCCTGTTCCTTGGCGACGTGGAGGATCGGTTCGCGGCCGTTTGCGTCGCCGACGACGAAGACGCGGTCGTCGTCGGCCGCCTGCATCGTCGGCTCGACCCATCCCTCGCCGGACTCGAGCCGCGTCTCCTCGAGGCCGAGCCCGTCGAGGTTCGGTCGCCGTCCCGTAAAGCAGTAGAGCTGGTCGGCCTCGACGACCCGTTCCTCGCCCTCCTGGTCGGCGTACAGCCGAACCCCGCCGTCGTCGGTGCGCTCGAGGCGCTGCTCGTCGGCGTTGGTCAGCACCTCGATCCCGAACTGCTCGCGGTAGAGCTCGAGGATCGTCTCGCCGTACTCGGACTCGAACTCGTCGAGGGGATGGTCGTCGTGTTCGATCACCGTGAGGTCGACGCCGCCGGCCTCGCTGAGGTAGGGTGCAAGCTCGAGCCCGACGTAGCCAAAGCCCATGACGATCCCCGAGTCGGGAAAGGTGGTCGCGTCGAGAACGTCGGCGCTTCCCATGAACTCGACGTCGTCGATTCCCGGCAGATCGGGGACGTTGAGCGTCGATCCCGTCGCGACGACGACGTAGTCGGGCTCGAGCCGTCGGCCGTCGACTGCGAGGACGCGGTCGTCGACGAACCGTGCGGGCTCGCGGAGGAACTCGACGTTCTCGCGCTCGGCGAGGTCGTGAACGTGGTCTCGACGGTGTTCGGCGAACCCCGAGATATGGTCGTCCTTACGGGCGACGACCGCCTCGGGATCGACCTCGGGAACGCCCTCCAGACGGTCGTCGTGGCGCGCCCGGAACCGGTGGTCGGCAGCCGAGAGGACCTCCTTCGACGGCATACAGCCCCGCAGGATACAGAGCCCGCCGCCGGGATCCCCGTCGTCGATCAGCGTCAGTTCGAGGTCGGACAGCTCCTCGGCTCGCTCGAGTAACCCGTCGGCGACGGCGACGCCCGCGCTCCCGTACGCTCCGACGATCGCGACGTGAACCATACCTGGGATACGGGCGACGGGCAAAAAGAGATTCTGCAGGCCGACCCTACCGCGAGATCTCGCTTTCGTCCTCGGCGACGACCGCCTCAACCTCCTCGCGGGTGACCAGGGCGACGTCGCCGGGGATCGTCCGCTTCAGCGCGGCCGTCGCCGCGGCGTACTCGAGGGCGGTCGCCACGTCGTCACCCTCGAGCCGGCGGGCGAAGAAGGCGCCCGAGAAGGCGTCGCCGGTACCGATCGGGTCGAGCGTCTCGGTCTCGTAGCTGGGCTGTTCGACGACCTCGCCGTCGTTCCAGGCGAGGGCGCCCTCGGCGCCGCGGGTGACGATGACGGTCTCGAACCCGAACGTCTCGGCTAGCTCGTCGGCCAGCTCGCGGGCCTCGCCCTCGAGACCGAGCACGTTCCGGGCGTCCCGGGCTGCGACGACGAGCACGTCGATCGACGGGAGCAGCTCGCGCAGACACTCGTTGGCCTCCTCGGGCGACCAGAGTTTCGCCCGGTAGTTGAGATCGAAGGCGGTCTTCGTCCCGTTCTCGACGGCGGCCTCGAGCAGCTCTGCCGTCGTCTCCTGCAGCGTCTCCGACAGCGCGGGCGTGATCCCGGTCGTAAAGAAGAGGTCGGCGTCCTCGATCAGCTCGGTATCGAGTTCGGCGGTCTCGGCGGTCGTGACCGCGGCGTCGCTCCGGTCGTAGATGACGTTCGTTCCGCGGGGTTTGCCCCCGTGCTCGAGGTAGTACGTTCCCTGCCGTCCCTCGTCGCTCCAGACGACTTCGGTATCGATCCCGTACCCCTCGAGCTCGCCGACGACGCGCCGACCCAGGGGCGAGTCCGGCAGCTTCGAGGTCCAGGTCGCCGACGCCGATCCAAGCCGCTGGGCGGCGATGGCGACGTTGCTCTCCGCGCCTGCAGCACGAACCTCGAGCTCGGCCGTCTCCTCGAGCCGTCGCTGATCGGGCGGCGAGAGCCGCAACATCGTCTCGCCGAAGGTGACGATCTCGCTCACTGTGCCGCCCCCCGATCGCTCCCGTCGGTACTCGCTGGTGTGTTCATGTGCGGATGATCGATCGGCTGTGGTTAAGGTGTGTCGTTCGACGCTACGGCGGATCGGGCGACCGCGAGACGACGGCACTCTCCTCGCGGGGATCGAGATCGATCCCCCGGTCGAACGCCTCGAGCAGTGCTCGGCTGGTTTCGACGTGGTCGGTTACCCGCGGGATCCGAACCTGTCCACCGGCGAGCGCGAGGAAAATCAGGAACTGATCCCCCATGTGGCGATCGACGACCGCCTCCCCCTCGAGGAACCGGTTCGCCGCGTTGGCGGCGTCCTCGCCGACGCGCTCGGCCGGCTTCCCTCGCTCGCCCAGTGCGTCGAACCCCGCGATCCCGGTACCGTGATCGACCCTGATCACCAGCGCGGAGCCCGGCGACGGGCTCTCGGCGGTTCGCTCCTGGCGTTCGAGAACCTCGAGCCCTCCCTCCCCGTCGCTCCCGCCGTCGGCGTTTCCGTCGACGTTCGTGAGATCGAGTCGTTCCAGGGCGCCCTCGAGCTGGCGGTGGGCGACGTCCCGATCCGCGAGTGACGCCGACTCGGTCGAATAAAGTCGGAGGCCCTCGAGTTCGCCCCGTCGCTCGAGCGCCAGGGGCTCGAGACTCGAGGGGGCGATCCGCAGCGTCGCTCGTCCGCCGCCGTCGGGGTAGAATCCGCGGCGATCGACCTCGCAGGACGCCACGAGCCCGTGGGCTCCGAGCAGCGGGAGCTTGACCTGCCGGAAGTAGTCCAGCGGCGGCGACCACTCAACGTCCGTCCCGCCCGTCGCAGTGACCGACAGCGGCGCCTCGAGAACCGTCGCCAGCGGCAGGAGGGCGTCGAACAGCAACGTGACGCTGCCCGCGGTTCCGATATCGACGGCGTAGGAGCCGCCCTCGAGTCCACCCGTACTCGAGTTACCGGGCTCGAACTCGACCGTCTCCGCGTCCAGTTCGGCCCCCGAAACCTCGGCGTCGGCGACCGCGGCGAGGGCCTCGAGGACGGCCAGGTGCTGGTTCGCCAGTCCCGGATTCGGTCGGTCGCCGCGGACGTTCTCCAGCCGAACGGGCTCGTTCTCGAGAACGGACAGCGTGAGTGCGGTCCGGAGGAACTGCCCGCCGGCGTCCGAGCCGTCGAGTTCGCGCATGGCTCGGGGTACGGGCTCGAGTTACCTACCGTTGCCGAACGAAAAAAGTCGCCCTGGAACCGTTCAGATTCGCTGGACCGTGTTCAGCGCGTTGATGCGTCCGGCACCGAACTCCGAACTGCTCCGACCGCTGGCCAGCTCCGCGCCGTGGGCGATGTTGTTCTCGACCTGGTTGGCGTTCATCTCGGGCTCGAGTTCGCGGACGAGGCCGACCAGACCCGCGACCTGCGGGGCCGCCATCGAGGTACCTGCTTTCCAGCCGTACGTGCCGTCGGGCTCGGTCGAGTAGACGAGGTCGTCCGGGATGGTTGTCTCCTCGAGGGTCGCGCGGCCGCCGCCGGGCGCGCCGACTTCGATCTCGTTCGTCCCGTAGTTCGAGTAGAAGGCGAGTTCGTCGTTCGGGCCGCTCGCGGAGACGGTCATTACGCCCTGAACGGTTCCCGGTAGATAGTACATTCCACCCTGCTGGAGGTTCGTCTCGGCGTTCCCGGAGGAAACCGTCTGGACGGTGCCGCGACGAGCGACGTCCTGCATCACTTTTTGAGTGGCGACGCGCAGACCGTCGCTGTTCGCCTGTGGTGGATACGGTCCTGCGCCGAGGCTGAAGTTCGCGGCGTCGGCACCGATCTCTGCGGCGTGATCGGCCCCAGCGAGAATGTCCGCGAACGTCCCGCCGTCGTCGAGAACCTGTACTGAAACGATCTCCGCGTCGGGAGCGGTACCTGTCACGCCTTCGGCACCCGTCGCTGCTGCGGTTCCTGCAACGTGAGTTCCGTGGTCACCGCTATCTCCGTCATACGGGCTCGGGGTCCCATCTCCATCGACGAACGCGAGACTCTCATCCTCGTTGAAGTTATCTTTCAGATCCGGATGGCTACCGTCGACGCCCGTGTCGGCGATGACGATTCGGGAGCCCTCGCCCGTGGCGTAGTCGTGGGCCTCGAAGGTGTCGGTGATCTCCTTGTCCCACTGGAGGTCGGTGTAGTCGGCGTCGTCGGTCGTCTGCGGATCGGCGCTCTCGACGGGGTCTGCGAAATCGACCTCGAAGTTCTCGGTTACCCCACTGACGCCCGATACCGCCTCGAGGTCGCCCTCTGACCCGTCCGGACCGGAGACGATCGAAACCGACCCACCCGCGAGTTCGCGGGTAACCGAGAAGCCGGCGTCCTCGAGCCGTCCCCTCGAGCCACCCGTGACGACGTAGGTCGTTGACGAACCGGCGCTTCCAGCCCCTACCATTCCGACCGACAGCCCCGCTGCCGTAATTCCCTGCAGCACCCGCCGCCGAGTTTTTGTATGTCGTGTCATAGCGACACAAAAGTCGATCATGGTTAGTAATGTAATCGTTGTGGAACCGGTGATCGAGAGGGGATAAACTATCCGCGGTAACGATCGAATTTTGGAAAGTTTCGACGGGGAGTCGCGTCGTCACTTCCCCTGCTCGAGGAGCGGTCGCCGACGGCACGATCGGTTGACGGCGCTACCGAGAGCCGCGACGGCGCTGCGCGTAGTCGGGTTCCCGACGATCGCTTTTCGGGACGCTCATCCCGACGAAGAACCCAAGGTACAGGCAGAGCACCACCAGCCACCCAACGAGTATGAGTAACACACTCATTTTCAACAATACTTTCATTGCTGTATTAATATAAGTGCTTTCTGCTCGAGCGGACGATGCTGGCGCCGACCGGTCCAACCATCGACCGCGGTGGCGAGTACGGCTCCGAACGGAAGTCAGCCGTGATGACCGGGGTAGTCCCGCTCGAACCGGTCCTCGATCTCGCTCTCCTCGAGGCGGACGATCACGGGTCGGCCGTGCGGACACGAGTAGGGGTTCTCGCAGTCGTCGAGCGCGGCGAGCAAGTCGACGACCGAGCCTTCCGTCAGCGAGGTGTTGCCCGTGATCGAGGGGTAACACGCGAGGTCGCCGAGGAACTCGTCGGCCAGCGCGTCGATCGTCTCCGCGCCGGCCTCGCGGTCGCCCTCGACGAACGAGGTGAGGACGTCCCGCAGTCGCTCGGGCTCGAGGGTCTCCTCGAGCACCGCGGGAACGGTCGTCACCGCGACGGTGCGGTCGTCGGTCCGGTTCGCGTGAAAGCCGAGCCGGGCGAGGGCCTCCCGGTAGCTCTCGAAGGCCTCGGCCTCCGTGGCGGTGAGCTCGAGTTCGACGGGCGAGGCCAGCGACTGGGCGGCGGGATCGTCGGCGAAGGCCGCGCGCAGGCGCTCGTAGTTGACCCGCTCGTCGGCGGCGTGCTGGTCGATGAGGACGAGCCCGTCGGGAGACTCACAGACGAGGTACGTGTCCCGGTACTGACCGAGGACCTGCAGCGAGGGCAGGGAGTCGAACTCCGAGGCCTCGCCGTTGGCGGCCTCGCCGCCGAGCGTTCGCTGCTCGGTCGGTCCGGAAAAGCGACGACTCGAGTCAGCCTCGTCTCGACGTGCGGGGCCGTCCGAACTCGAGTCGGGATCGGCCGCCGGTTCGGCTGCCTGGTTGTTCGGCTCGACTGTCGCTTCGGCGCCCGGCGCGGGGGAGTCGCGAGGCGTGCTCGCGGCGACATCTTCGGCGTCGTCGGTCGTCGGGCTCCCGTCGGCGGTCGAGTCGGTTGCTCGAGCGTCGTCCGTTCGCGTCTCGTCGTCCGAACCCGACGACGCTGGGGCCGGTTCGACGTCGGCCGTCTGCGAGTCGACCGTGTCGGTGTCGTCCGACAGTGAGTCGGACGCTTCGGCGTCGGCCTCTCGAGACGTCGACCGATCGCTCGACGGGCTCGAGTCCCGCCGTCCCGGGCCCGCAGTAGCCGGCCGTCCTCCCGATCCCGATTCGCCGGGCTCGAGCCGGGCCTCGTCGGGCGCCGATCGACCGCGGGGCGCCCGGGACCGAAGCAGACCGTGCTCGAGCAGCGCCGACTCGACAGCCGCGTCGACCTGCCGTCGTACGGCGTCGTCGTCGTCGAAGCGCACCTCCCGCTTGCGCGGGTGGACGTTGACGTCGACCGCCTCCCCCGGAACGTCGAGAAAGCAGACGACGAAGGGGTAGCGATCGCCGCCCAGTTGGGTGCCGTAGGCGCCCATGATCCCCTCGCGGACGGCGTCGGCCGAGACCGCGCGACCGTTGACGTACGTGGCGAGGTACTCCCGACTCGAGCGGTTCGTCTCCGGGTGCGAGATCAGCCCGGTGACCGACTCGAGCGGTCCCACGGGAAGCTCGTCGCCGTCGGCCTCGACGGGGATCATCGCCGAGGCGACCTCGCGGCCGTACACCGAGAGGACCGCGGCCTGCAGGTCGCCCTGGCCGGTCGTCGCGAACACCTCGCGGCCGTCGTGGGTCAGCGAGACGGCGACGTCGGGGTTCGCCAGCGCGTACCGGGTGACGACCCGGTTGACGTGGGCGAACTCGGTCGCGGTCGTCTTGAGGAACTTCCGGCGCGCGGGGGTGTTGTAGAAGAGGTCCGCGACCTCGACGACGGTTCCGGCGGGACAGCCCGTCGGCTCGACGCGTTCGACGTCGCCGCCCTCGTAGACGAGTTCGGTGCCGGCGCCGTCGGCCTCGCGGGGCCGACTGCGGATGGTCAGCTTCGAGACCGAGCCGATGGTGTGTAAGGCCTCGCCCCGGAATCCGAGCGTGGCGACGCCCGACTCGAGGTCCTCGAGGCCGGCGATCTTGCTCGTGGTGTGCTGGCGGACCGCGGCCCGAAGATCAGCCTCGCTCATCCCGTGGCCGTCGTCGGCGACCCGGATCAGCTCGGTACCGCCCGCCTCGACGGTGACGTCGACGCTGTCGGCGCCGGCGTCGAGACTGTTCTCGAGGAGCTCCTTGACCGCGCTGGCGGGCCGTTCGACGACCTCGCCGGCGGCGATCCTGGCGACGGTGTCCTCGTCGAGCTGGCGGATGTCTGTCCCCTCCGGGGTGGTGGTGTCGTCGCTCATTGTGGTGGTCCGGAATCGGCGCGCTCGAGGCTTCGGCCGCGTCCGCGGATCATCAGTAACTCGTACTCACAGCGGCTGGTTAGGTCTTACGCGTCCGGAGCGAACGTAGTCGCCTGTCGTCGCGTCGGCGACGCAGGCGGCTCCCAGCGAAAGAACGAGCACGTCGGGCGCCGAAGACGGAGATGGATGCCCGTCGCGCTCGCACTTGCACTCCTCGGCGGCGACTCGCTCCTCGTTCCGGCGCTCGTCGTCGCGGTAGCGCTCGTCCACCTCCTCCCCGACGAGCTGCCGCTCTCGAGCGGGCTCTCGCGTCACAGCCTGCTCTCGGCGGCGGGCGGGGTCTCGATCGTCTACGCCTTCCTCCACCTGTTTCCCGAACTCGACCACCGGCGCGAAGCGCTCGAGGGCGTCGACCTCCTCGTCGGGTCGCTCGCGGGACACCACATCTATGGGCTTGCGTTCGCCGGCCTGGCGCTGTTCTACGGGCTCGAGCGCCTGGCCGCGATTTCGCGCTCACACGAGTTCGAACGCGATCTGGGGCCGTTCACCGATGCGCCGGTCCTCTGGATCCACGTCGGCGGCTTCGCCGTCTACAACGCGTTCATCGGGTACGTGCTCGTGCAGGGAGAGACAGGGACCGAGAGCACCGCGTTGTTCGCGGGCGCGATGGCGCTGCACCTGTTCGGCAACGACGCGGCGATGGAACACCACCACCGAGAGCCCTACCGTCGGATCGGACGCTGGGTGCTCGCGGGCGCGGTGTTGCTCGGCGGCGGGCTCGGCGCGGTTTACGCGATCGACGACGCCGCGTTCACGGTCCTGCTCGGTCTGCTGACCGGCGGGATCGTCTTCAACGCGATCAAGGACGAACTCCCGCGGACGGAACAGAGTCGGTTCTGGGCGTTCGCGGCGGGAGCCGTCGGCTACGCCGCGATTCTGCTCTCCCTGTAACGGTCCGGCTCGGCCCGTCGTCTCCCCGTCGACCGGAGCGACGGCAGCTTCCGGCTCCGTCCTTTTTGATCCAGCTGTCGTTCGTCCGATATGGACCTGCGACGGGCTGGCTCCGTCGCTCGAGACGTCGCGAACGTGATCCGCGAGCACAACGTGACGTTCATGGCGGGCAGCATCGCCCACGCCGCTTTCCTCTCGATCCTCCCTCTCCTGCTGTTGCTGTTCATCCTCGTCGGGGCGGTCGGCAACGACTACCTGACCGAGCAGATCACGGTGCTGGCCCGTCAGCATCTGAGTCCCGCGGGCGAAGGGCTGGTGTTCGAGGCGCTGACCCACGCCTCCGAGCGCGCCGGCGCGTCGCTGATCGGCGTCGCCTCCCTGCTGTGGGGGATGCTGCGGATCTTTCGCGGGCTCAACACCGCGTTCGACGAACTCTACGGCGGCGGAGAGAGCTCGTTTGCCGAAAAGCTGCTCGACGGTGTCGTCGTCTTTACCGTCATCCTGATCGCGACCGTTGGCGCCGGCGCGGTCGCGGCGACCCTGGCCACGGTCGACAGCGCGCTCGTCGAAACGCTCTCCCCGCTCGCGTTGCTCGTCGGCCTCTCGGTCGCCTTTTTCCCCATGTACTACGTCTTCCCCGACCCCGATATCGGCGTTCGTGAGGCCCTGCCGGGGACACTCGTCGCCGCGGCGGGCTGGGTCCTGCTCGAGGTCGTCTTCGGAATCTACGCCGGCATCGTCGACACCGTCGGCACCTACGAGACCCTCGGGGCGGTCATTCTGTTACTCGTCTGGCTCTATGGCAACGCCCTCGTCCTACTCGTCGGGGCGGCGATCAACGTCGTGGTCGGCGGCCACCACACCGACGGATCGGACCGGAGTTCGGGCGAGGAATCGGAGACGACGGAAACCGTTCGCGTGTCGTGATCCGTGCTACGCGAGCCGCCGAGCCCCACCCAGTCGTTCGGCGAACTGCCGTAGCTCGTCGGCCTCGAGGGGCTTGACGGCGTAGGTGTCAGCCCCCTCGGATTCGGTCCGGAGCGACTCCGCCTCGAGTCGCGACCCCGTCATT
The DNA here is from genome assembly GCF_029688865.1 of Natronococcus sp. A-GB7. Lineage (GTDB taxonomy): Archaea > Halobacteriota > Halobacteria > Halobacteriales > Natrialbaceae > Natronococcus. Next base: position 21,615 of record NZ_JARUKV010000009.1, on the reverse strand, counting down.
ACGACCACCGAAACGTCGGCGAGGCGTCCGTCGGCTCGCAATTCGGCTAACACTTCCCGACCGTTTTTCCGCGGGAGATGCCAGTCGAGCAGGACCAGATCCGGACGCGGCGCGTCGGCGTACTCGCCGCGCTGGCGGAGAAACCGCAGTGCTTCGACACCGTCTTTCACGACGTGTCGATCGCTCTCCACCCCCGCCTCCTTCAGCATCTCTTCCGTGTATCTGACGTCAGCTGGATTGTCGTCGACTATCAGTAGATTTCGTAGCACCCGTTCCACCTCTCTTACAATCACTGAATATCCAGTAGCTAATAAATGTATTTCAATATCTCTGATTGTAGAACGTTGCTACTAGTTAGATAGGTTATAAATACAACCAACAGTAAGAGAATCGAGAACCGAGAGTGGACGCGATCGCCGTCTACTCTTCGAGGGTTCGTTGCCACTCCTGTACCTTCGAGAGCAGTTCCACGGGCGAGGTCTCGTTCACGTCGACGTCGGCGAGATCCTCGAGCACCCGCTCGGTTTCGGCGTCGATCGCTCCCGCGTCGTCGTCCTCGGCGCGCGATTCGGGCGATCCGCCGTCGGTGTTGGCCGCACCCCTGAACTGGCCGCTCGAGACGTCGAACACCGTCTGGACGGGCTCGCTCGAAGCGCCGCCTTTCGCCTCGATCGCCTTCTCCTCGCGCAGGCGCTCGAGGACGTCACGGGAGCGGTCGACGACGGGTTCGGGGACGCCCGCAAGGTCGGCGACGTGGATCCCGTAGCTGCGATCCGTGGGGCCGTCGCGGACGGTCCGCAGGAAGGTGACGTCGCCGTCGCGCTCGTCGGCCGCGATGTGGACGTTGGCGACTCGAGGGAGTCGATCGGCCAGTCCCGTTAGTTCGTGGTAGTGAGTGGCAAACAGCGTCTTCGCTCGGACCTCGTTGTGGAGGTACTCCGTGGCGGCCCAGGCGATCGAGATCCCGTCGTAGGTCGCGGTTCCGCGACCGACCTCGTCGAGGACGACCAGCGACTCTTCGGTGGCGGTGTGGAGGATGTTCGAGAGTTCGCTCATCTCGACCATGAACGTCGAGCGTCCCTGTGCGAGCTCGTCGAGGGCTCCGACTCGCGTGAAGATGCCGTCGACCAGCCCGATCTCGGCGCTCTTCGCGGGGACGAAGCTGCCGATCTGGGCCAGGAGCACGATCGCGGCGACCTGGCGCATGTACGTCGACTTCCCGGACATGTTTGGCCCGGTGACGACGAGAAAGCCCCGGTCATCGTCGAGTCGGACGTCGTTGGGGACGAACTCGGTCGTCTGCTCGACCACGGGATGACGGCCCTGCTCGATATCGAGGCGACCCCCCTCGTGTAGCGCGGGGTTCACCCACCGGTTCTCCGCGGCGTGGGTCGCCAGGCTCGCCAGCGCGTCGACGGTCGCGAGCGACCGGCCGACGTCCTGCAACAGTTCCGCGCTGGCGGCGACGTCCTCGCGGAGCGCCTCGAACAGCCCGTACTCGAGGTCGCCCCGGCGCTCCTCCAGCCGCAGCATCTCGCGTTCTTTCTCCTCGAGTTCGTCGGTCGTAAACCGCTTGGAGTTCTTCAGCGTCTTGATCTGCTCGTAGTGGTCGGGAACGCCGTCGGCTGCGGACTTGCCGACCTGGATGTAGTAGCCGTCGGTCTTGTTCCGGTCGACGGTGACGTGGCTCAGGCCGTGCTGGCGCTTCTCCCGGTCGGCGAGCCCCTCGAGCCAGCCTCGGACCTCCTCGTGGCGCTCGATCACCTCGTCGAGCTCCGCGTCGTACCCGTATCGGAACAGTTCGCCCTGGGTTACCGTCGACGGCGGCTCGTCGGCGATGGCGTCCTCGAGGATCTCGCGAAGCTCGCGGGCAGCATCTCGATCAGGACGCTCGAGAATTTCGGCGAGCGGCGAGTCGGCGAGATCCGGGTTCGCGGCGACGACGTCGGCGACTGCCGGCAGCGCGGCCAGCGTCTCACGAACCGCGACCAGATCCCGCGCGTCGGCGCTCCCGTGGCTCGCCTTCGAGGCCAGCCGCGCCAGGTCGTACGCCTCGCCGAGGACGTCCTGGAGCTCGTCGCGAGCCAGCGCGGCCGTCGACAGCGCGCCGACGCTCTCCTGGCGGCGCTCGAGGACCTCGATCGACCGCCGCGGTCGCTGGAGCCACTCCTTGAGCAGCCGACCCCCGGCGCTGGTCGTGGTGTGATCGATCGTCGCGAACAACGACCCCTCGCGCTCGCCCTGCATCGTCTCGGTCAGCTCGAGGTTGCGCTGGGTGGTCGCGTCGAGTGTGACGTGGTCGTCGCCGCGGTGGGCCTGGATACGGGTCATCGAGGCCAGCACGCCGGCGCCGGTCTCCTCGACGTACTCGAGGACGGCGCCCGCGGCCGCGACCGCGGACTCCCCGACGTCGAGGCGGGCGACGGTGCCGTCGCCGAACTGCTCGCGGACGGCGTGGTCGGCCCGCTTGGGCGCGAACGCCTCGGTCTCGTGAAGCGTGAGTGTCGCCTCGAGGCGCTCGCGAACCAGTCCGAGCAGGTCGTCGTCGGCCCGGACCTCGGGGCCCGGCAACACCTCGACGGGGTCGAACCGATAGAGTTCGGTGAGCGCCTCGTCGGCGTCCTCGGTCTCCGCGACGAGGAATCGTCCAGTGGTCACGTCGGCGAACGCGAGGCCGTACGCGGGGTCGTCGCGCCCGCCGGTGTCGGCGACGATCGCGGCCAGGTACTGTGCGTCGGCGTCGCTGGTCTCGAGTAAGGTGCCGGGCGTGACGACGCGGACGATCTCGCGGGCGTGCCCGGAGTCGGTTTCGTACTGGTCGGCGACGGCGACCCGGTAGCCGCGCTCGACCAGCGCCTTGAGGTAGGGTGTCAGATCGTCGAGAGGCACGCCCGCCATCGGGTACGACGAGCCGTGCGACGACTTCTGGGACACCTTGAGATCCAGTTCGTCGGCGACCATCTCGGCGTCCTCCGCGAAAAATTCGTAGAAGTCACCACACTGCATCGCCAGCAGGTCGGCCTCCGTCTCCTCCTTGAGCGAGAGAAACTCCCCCACGATCCCCGTCGCCTCGGTCATACGCGGAGCCTGGCGTTCCATCGCAAAAACCCTGCGGGATCCGCGGCGAAAGTGATCGGCGGGGCGACCGGAGTCGTGAGGGCTCCGGCTACCACGCGTTCCGCGGACGACTCGGTTCCGCGCTCGCGACGGTTCCGATCTCCTGACTGTCCTCGGCGCTTCGACGGAATACTATTACCCTCGCTGTCGTATGGTACTTACTCCTAGTATGGATCCGTCTCGCGACCACCGCGTGCTCGTCCCGGTCGACGTCCTCGGCGGAGAGAACGTCCCGCAAACGGTCATCGAGGCGTTCGCATCGGTCCCAGTCGTTCTCCTCGGCTACCGTGAAATCCCCGACCAGCTCGGGCCCGACCAGGCCCGCGACCAGTACGGGGCCCGCGCCCGCGACGAGCTCGACGAGCTCCACGGCGTGTTCGAGGACGCGGGCTGTCTCGACGTCTCGTCCCGACTCGTGTTCACCCGCGATCGCCTGAAGACGTTCGAACGCGTCGCCGTCGACGCCAACTGTGACGCGATCCTGCTGCTCAACCCCGCACCCGTGCTCGAACGGGTCCTCGTGGCGATTCGCGGCGACGTCAACCTCGAGTACATCGCCCGGCTGCTCGGCGCGTTGCTCGCCGGGACCGAACTCGAGGTGACGTTCTTCCACGTCGCCCCCGACGAGAGCGACCGGGAGCGCGGGACCGACCTCCTCGACGAGGCGATCGAGGAACTGGTTGCCGTCGGCGTCGACCGCGCTCGGATCGGGACCGACCTCGTCGTCGACGGCTCGCCGACGGGGGCGATCCTCGAGGCCGCGGGCGAGCACGACATGCTCGTCGTCGGCGAGAGCCGCCCATCGATCCGTCGGTACATTTTCCGCGACCGGGCGAAGAAACTGGCTAGAGAAACCGTCGACCCGGTACTCGTGATTCGTGGGGAGTACCTCGAGACGGACGACGGTGACGACGAAGACGCGAGCAGTGAGACGGTCGAGACCGACGATGTCGACGTGATCGAAGACGGGTCCTGACCCGTTTTCAACTCGGCGTCGGCAGGACGAAGGCGCCGACGGGCGGAACAGGCCGAGAGCGCCGTGTCGCTCGGAAGTGGGTGTCTTCCTCAATCACGAGCGGTGTGGCCTCTCGACCGACTCGACTCCGGACCGGTTCACCGGAAGAACCAGGGATAGCTGCCCTCCCCCGAGTGGAACTCGCCGGAGACGGTTTGCCAGTCGTCGTCGACGGATCGATCGACCGCCGAAACGCGCCCCTCGTAGTAGTTTCGGCTCCACCCGCCGGACCACCAGCTGTTCTCGCCGGTGTGATCGACGACGAGATCGATCGACGCGTTCTCGGCACCCATTCCGTCGATCATGACGCGGCTGTCGAACGCGTAGCTTTCCGCCCGGTCCGCCCAGCCGTCGTGGCCCGTGTAGGGGACCTCCGTCAGGTTGTAGGCGGGTGCGATGACCGGTTCGGAACCGCGAGGAGATCGGGTTTCGACGGGATCGTCCGATTCGACGACGGTGTGTACGGATATCGTCCCCGTCGTCCGCTCCGGGAAGGCAGCCTCGTCGTCCTCGAGGTCACCCGGTCCGGGCGGGACGCCGTCGTCTGCCGGTCGATCGGCCGGACGGTCCTCCAGCGTCACCCTCGAAAGGTGGACCTCGAGCATCGGCCCGTGTTCCGTCTCGGTCACGTCGACCGTCCACGAGTCGACGGACGCGCCGTCGCTGAAGACGGAAAACTCGTCGACGACGACACCGTCCTCGCCGACGGGAGCGGGGAGGTGAAGCGTTAGCTCGTCGACCGACTGGTCCGTCGTGACGCTGGCGTCGTACCGATACTCGCTCGAGTAGGAGTTGTACGCCATCGCCGTCGCCGCTGTGAAGACCACGCCGGCCAGGAAGACGACCACGAGTGCGATCACGAGCCCAACGACGCCGACGAGTTTCACGACTCGACGAACGTCAGTCTCTTCGGAGAGAGCCATGGGGGAGAACGGCACCGAGAGCACATAGGCTCGCATGGAGCCATGGTGACATCGGGAACGGGCTGTGGTAGGCCGCTGGAGCGCGTCCTCGGCTACGACTCCTCGGTGTTCGCCGTTCGATCGTCCGGGTCCTGGTCCGGATCCTCGTCGACTTCGTCGACGTTCCGGACGACGAGGACCGGGCCGACCGACTCGGCCGCGACCCGTTCGGCGTCCTCACCGAAGACGAGCGTCAGCAGTGACGGGGCTCGCTCCCCCATCACGACGGCGTCGTGGTCGACCGCCGCGTCGACGAGCGCCTCGAGCGGCGGTCGGTCGGCGGCGAGTTCGGTACCCACATCGATGCCGCGAGCGGCGAGGGGGACGGCGGCCGTCTCGAGCAGTTCTCGGCCCGCGGGCTCGTCGTCGGTCGCCAGAAAGAGCGTGACGCCGATCTCCCGGTCGCCGACCAGTTCCCCGACGAACGAGACGATCCGCTCGACGGCGACGTCGCCGGTGAGCGCCACGAGCAGTCGGTCGATCGGGCCGGTTGCGCCCGGAATCGCGTAGACTTCCGATCTCGTTTCCGCGGCGATCCGATCGAACGTCTGCTCCCGGTCGTGGGTGAAGACGAGGCGGTAGTCGGCGGTCCCCTCGGCCGCCCCGAACTCCGTCGCGAGATCCTCGAGCGCGTCGGTGGCACGCTCGCCGTACTGGTCGCGGGCCTGGTCGGGCGGCGTCTGCTCGGGCAGGACGTGATAGCCGAGTACGGTGACGTACATCGGCTCGAGCAGCGCCGTCAGCCCGGCCGAGACCGATTCGCCCTCCAGTACCGCCAGTGGAACGAGTATGCGTGTCATAGTGCACCTTTCAGGTCGACGTCGCGAGCGTAGTAGAAGTACCATCCGGCCGTCGCGATCATGATTCCGACGCCGACGAGCTGCGAGGTGGGCTGCATGAACCCGATCAGCGCGAAGCTGGCGACCGCCCCGATCGCCGGAACGATGGGATAGCCCGGCACCCGGAAGTCGGGATCGTACCACTCGGGCTCGTCTCGTCGCAGCGCGATCAGCGCGACGCAGATCAGCCCGTACATGATGAGATGCAGGAACGAGGCGACCTCGGCGAGCAGTTCGACCCGTCCGGTCGCGGTCAGGACCAGGATCGGCCCGCCGGCCATCCCCAGCGCGACGTGAGGGGTCCCGTACCGGAGGTTGATCCGGCTCGCGCCCCGTGGTAGTAGAGCGTCCTTGGAAACGGCGTAGATGGCCCGCGACGTGCTCAGTACCGACGCGTTGGCACTCGACATCGTCGCGAGCAGACCGCCGAAGACGATCGCGAACGCGCCGACTGCACCGAGGTAGTGGCGCCCGACTTCGACCATCGCGGTCTCGCCGAACCCCGCGAGCTGCTCGCTTCCGAACGCGCTCGTCGCGACGAAGATCGTCGCCACGTACAGCACGCCAACGATCAGCACCGAGCCGACCATCGCCAGCGGCAGGTTTCGCCCGGGGTCTTTCATCTCCCCGGCGACGGTCGCCACCTGCGCGAAGCCGAGGTAGGAGGTGAACACGAGCGCCGCCGTCGTCATTACAGGGACGGCCCCGAAGGGGGCGAACTGCTCGGGCGCGGTCGGCTCGCCGACGAGTCCCGCCGCGTCGAGCCCGCCGTAGCCCAGAAACACGACGAGGATCGACAGCAGCAGCGCGACGATCCCGTTCTGGAGCTTTGCCGCGTTCTCGGTCCCGGTGACGTTCAGGACGGTGAACGCTGCGCCGAACAACAGCGCAAGCGGGATGACGAGTCCCTCGCCGACGGCGACGCCGAGTTCGGCGAGCGTATCGACGGCGTAGTAGCCGAAGCCGACGAGGTAAAACGCCGTCGCGAACACCAGCCCGAACCACAGCGAGAGGCCGACGACCGCTCCGGCGAGGGTGCCGAGTCCCCGCGAGATGAAGTAGTAGCCGCCCCCGCTTTTGGGCATCGCCGTCGCGAGCTCCGAGGCCGGCAGCGCGACCAGCAGGGCGACGACGGCTCCGATGGCGAACGAGGCCGCCGCAGCGGGGCCGGCCTGCCCGGCAGCCAGTCCGGGAAAGACGAAGATACCGGCACCGATCATCGTCCCGATACCGATCGCCAACCCGCCGGAGAGCCCGAGCGTTCGCTCGAGTTCGGCGTCGTCCGTGATCGTCACCTCCTCCGTCTCGACGGTCTGCTCGACCCGCGGGGACTCGCCTTCGATGTTGGTTCCTTCGTGCGACGGCTCGTCCATGAACGTCGATATTTTAGCGGGACGTATATTTCTGCCGCGAGCGATCGCAACCGCTTCGATCCGCTCGTGCGTTCAGAACAGCAGCCCGCCGATCGGGACCGCTCTCTCCCGATCGGGCTCGACGAGGATCGGATACCCCTCCTCGTCCGGGACGCCGACCGTCAGCGCCTCCGATTTGAACCCCGCGATCCGAACGGAGCCCAGGTTCGTCGCACACAGCACCCGTCGTCCCTCGAGCTCGTCTGGGTCGTAGTGGTGATCGAGCTGTGCGGCGGACTGGATCTCGCCGCCCTCGTCGCCGAGGTCGATCCACAGCTTGGTCATCTTCGGCTTGTTCGCCTCGGGGAACGACTCGGCCTCGAGGACTTCGCCGACGCGGATCTCGACGTCGAACGGATTCTCGACCATACCCCGACGGCGACTCGCGATCGCATAGTTCTAGGGCCGACAGCAGAATCTGCCGACGAGCTGTTGGTGGTCCGAACGTTCAATATCGTTGCTACGAATGGGGACGTATGGATCGCCGTCGACTTCTCCGTTCGGCCCTCGGCACCACGTTCACAGCAGCGCTGGCCGGCTGTGCGGCCTCGCTCGAGGACCGATTCTCGGATCCGGGCTCGATCGACGGCCGCGATCCCACCCCGCTGACAGACGGGACGAACGCCTGGCCGAGTGAGGGGTTCGACGCCGAGAACACGGGGTACAACCCCGATGCCGAACTGCTCGAGGTACCCCCGGACGCGACGGCGATCACCGGCGAGGGGTCGGGGATCGAGACCTCGCTGGGCGGCGGCGTCGCGGTCGCCGGCGACCGCTGTTACTTCGGCTCCGGGGGCGACGTCGTCTGCTACGCGACGACGGGACGACGTCGCTGGGCGTACGAGGCCGACACCGCAGCGGGGGTCCGCTCGGTCCCGTCGCTCGCGGAGGACGTCGCCTACGTCACCTCGGACAACGGGACGTACGCGCTCGACGCCGCCGACGGCGAGGAGCTGTGGACGACCGACGCGTTCGTCCGCTGGGGATCGCCCGTCCTGACCGAAGACTATCTCTACGCGCTGGGCGGGTCGGGTATCGTTGCGCTCGATCCCGAAACCGGCGCGACGGCGTGGGAAGCCGATCCGCCGAATCCGCGGGCGCTGGCGGTCGCCGACGGAACCGTGTACATGACGAGCACGAGCGACGACGGCGGTGCGGCCGCGGTCGCCGACGGCGAGGTCGTCTGGAGCCGCGAGGACGTCACCGACTGCTTCGAACCCCCCGTCGTCACGGACGAGTTCGTCCTGGCTAGCTCGAGGGACGGTCGACTCACAGCGCTCGACCGCGTGGACGGGACGACGGTCTGGAGCCACGACCGCGGCACGACGGGCACCACGCAGCCGGCCGTCGGGCACGGTCGGGTCTACCTACCGAGGGAGACCCGGTCGCGAACGGTCTGTCTCGACCTCGAGTCGGGCGAGTCGCTGTGGACGCTCGAGACGGACTTCTACAGCGACCAGCCAGTCGCCGTCGCCGACGGCGTCTACTTCGGGACGCCGAACGAGGGACTGTTCGCGGTCGAGCCCGACGGCACGGTCCGGTGGCACGACACGGAACTGCGAACCGATGGGCGGATGGCCGCCGTCGGCGAGACCCTCTATGCGGTCTCGTTCGGCGGTCCCTTCGGCAGCGGCGATCTCCACGCGCTGACCCCCGCCGAGGGAAGTGACTGACCTGGCGGCGACTCACTCGAGGCGATCGCGCAGCTCGAGCGTTCGCTCGGTTAGCACCTCGGCGTCCTCGGCGACGAGCTTCACCGTCGCCTCCTGCCCGACGTCGGCGGGGTCGACCACCGCGTCCGGCGACGTCTCGCGGTCGGCGAAGACGTCCTCGTCCGAACCGTTCTCGACGACGAGCCAGCCCAGTTCCTCGAGCGCGTCCTCGATCCCCCCGTCGAACCGACAGTTGACGGCGAACCGGAGCTCCGGCGCGGATTCGCGGGCTGCGAGCAGGAACGCGGCGAGGTGGCTCGAGGCGCCGAAGCGAACCCCGCGGTTCGGCTTGACGCCCTCGAGCGTGCGCGCGATCCGGCCCTCGACGGCGGCCGTCTCGGCGACCGACTCCGCGTAGGGGGTCGCGCCGACGACGTTCATCCCGACCTCGGGGACGAGCCCCGAGACGTCGCGATCGACGAATCGATCGACGACTTCCTGAACTGCCTCGGCGGTCGGCTCGCGGGCGGCCGCGTTCCGCAGATCGACGGCGTGGTTGACCGCGCCGTGGCCCTCGCCGACGTCGTAGTAGTACCGGACTGCACGGGCGAGGAAGTCGGTCGCACCCTCGACGGCCGGCTCGAGGGACTCGCCCTTCGACAGCCGTGCGGCGATCGCCGCGGCCAGCGTGCAGCCCGAGCCGTGGGTCGCCTCGGTGCCGATCCGCGGGTGTTCGAACGTCCTGACCCCCTCTTCGGTGACGAGGCGGTCCCGAACCGTCTCGCCGGGGACGTGACCACCCTTCACGAGAACGGCGTCGACGCCGGTCTCGAGGATCGCTTCGCCGGCCTCGCGAGCGCTGGCGGCGTCGACGACCTCGATACCAGTCAGCACTTCGGCCTCGTCGGCGTTCGGGGTCGCGAGCGCCGCCTCGCCGAGCAGGTCCTCGTAGGCCTGCTCGGCCTCGGGCTCGAGCAGCCGATCGCCCGAGGTCGCGACCATCACGGGGTCGACGACCAGCGGGAACTCGAACTCGGGTGCCCGGTCGGCGACCAGCCGGACGATTTCGGTGGTCGCGAGCATGCCCGTTTTCGCGGCGCCGACCGCGAAGTCGCCGGTGACCGCGTCGAGCTGGGCCTCGACTTCCTCGAGCGGGAGCACGAACGACGATTCGACGCCGCGGGTGTGCTGGGCGGTGACCGCGGTGATCGCCGACGTCCCGAAGACGCCGTGGGCAGTCATCGTCGCGAGATCGGCCTGAATCCCGGCGCCACCGCCGGAGTCGCTGCCCGCGATAGTCAGTGCCACGGGACGGGAATCGGGTGCTGGCGTTCTCATAGGTGTGGCTATCGCTCCGTTGTACTAATCGGTAGTGGTCGACACGGGGGGAGTCGACGTCGAGGGAGTGGTCGATCCGGCATTACCAGTTGTTGGGTGTGATTTCTGTATCGTGCGAATTTGCTACGTACAGGTGCCCACGTACCTTTTTCCGCCTCGGGATTCCTCGCTGCGCTCGGAACCGCTCGGCGCAAAAATCTACGCTAAAAAGGCCGCTCGCTCCCGATGGTCGCTCGCGGGTGCTACGCTTGCACTCCGCCCGCAGCGATACCGCCTTAGCCTATACGTAACGGGTTCCTGGAACGAGATCCCTATCGAAAACAAGAAGCTGGTAGACCGTGTCCCCGATCAGTTCGCCGAGCCCGAGACCGAATCGGAACTCGAGCCCGACGGATCGTCGTCCCGCGGGTCGTACTCGTGTTCGCGGAGCAGATCCGGCTCGACGTCCCGGAGGACGGCTTCGTGGGTTGACTCGAGTACCACTGGGGGCGCACAGCCTTCCTCCTCGGCCTCGAGCCAGCGCCCCAGGCAGAGACACCAGCGGTCGCCGGGCTCGAGCCCGGGGAACTCGAGTTCGGGCCGAGGCGTCGTGAGGTCGTTGCCGCGGGCCTTGCTGAACTGTAAGAACTCCTCGGTGAGGACGGCACAGAGTTCGTGACGGCCCCGGTCGCCCTCGACGCGTCGACAGCAGCCATCCCGCAGAAAGCCGGTCATCGGGTCGGTGCTGCAGGGCTCGAGTTCGGTGCCGAACACGTTCCGATCGGTGGTCATACCGAACCGTCGGACGGAGCGCGGAAAAACGTGGTGTCGACAGGACCGTGCGTCGCGGTCGGTTACAGTGGTTCAAGGAGGAAGCCAACGACCTCAGCCGTGGGAGGAAGTCAGCACGGCGGTCGCAGGGAGACCGTCATTCCCGCGTGTGTGACTCCAGGCTCGGCGGGCTCACCGGTTCGAGGTCGCGCTCGGTGAGATACTTCTCGAGGAAGGTCGTCCGCTCGCGGACCTCCTTTGGTGCGTGGGCGTCGGTGCCGAGTGTTACCGAGACGTCGTACGTCTGGAGGGCCTCGAGGAACTCCTCGGATGGGTGGACGATCGACTCCTCGCGGGTCGCCCGGCCGGCGTTGATCTCGGGGACCGTCCGCGAGTCGTCGAAGGCCCTCGCGACCCGCTCGTAGTGGTCGGTCGTCGTCCGTCCCTGTAACGGTGGCGTACGCTCGATCAGGTCGAGGTGAGCCGCGACGTCGAACAGCTCCGAGTCGATCAGCGCGACCAGCCGATCGATGTAGTCGTCGACGACAGTGTCCCGGTCGGATTCGGAGAGCCCCTCGAAGTTCGAGGCCACCTGGACGTTCTCGCCCTCGATGGCGTGGACGCTGCCGATCGCGTACTGGAACTCCGCCTCCTCGAGGAAGCTCTCGATCTCGGCCTCGTCCCGGGGGTCGTAGTCCATCTCGACGGCGTCGTAGACGTCGATCCCGGTACGCTCGCGGACCTGCTCGATCGCGTCGCGGCGTCGCTCGTAGGTGAGATCGAGGTTGAACCCGTAGCGGTTGCGGGTGGCGTTGGCTCCGTCGCGTGCGCTGATCGAGCAGTGGTCGGTCAGCCCGATCCCCTCGAGCCCCGCCTCCTCGGCGGCCCGCACCATCCCCGGCAGAAAGGAGCCGTCGGAGTAGTTCGTGTGGGCGTGGAAATCGTACATACCGGGTCGACGGAACCCGAATAGTTGGTCGTTGCGCTCTCGATACCGGTGACGGGTCCGACCGACGTCGTCAGTGGTCGTGATCGTGGTCGTGGTCGTGATCGTGACTGTGACCGTCGCCGCTGTCGCCGACGTCGCCGCCCGCGACGAGCGCGTCGTGGTCGCCGTCGATCATGTCCATGTTCTTCAGGTTGTCCCGCTCCTCGAACTCCTCGACGGCGTTGAGCAGATCCTCCTGAGTGAGCATGGTGCGATCCTCGGTCAGCGCCTCGAGGACGGCCTCCCGGAGCACCATCCGGAGGTCGCTGCCGGTCATCCCCTCGGTGGCGTCGGCGATGAGTTCGGGGTCGAACTCGTCGATCCGCATCTGTCGGGTGATGACCCGGAGGATGTCGGCCCGCATGTTGTAGTCGGGTTTGGGGAAGTTGACGATCTCGTCGAAGCGCCGCCAGGCCGCGGCGTCGAGCTGGTCGGGGTGGTTCGTCGCCCCGATCAGGAGCACGTCGTCCTGGATCAGCGAGATGTTGTCGATGCTCTTGAGCAGCGTATTCACAGCGCGCTTCAGGGCGGCGTGTTCGTCGCTGCGCCGCGTCTTGGCGACGAAGTCGAACTCGTCGATAAAGAGGATACACGGCGAGAGTCGCTTGGCTACCTCGAAGGTCTTGTCGACGTTCTTGGCCGTCTCGCCGAGGTACTGGCTCGTGATCATCGAGAGCTTGACCTCGACGAACGGCAGGTCCATGTCCTGGGCCAGCGCCTGTGCGGTGGAGGTCTTCCCGGTGCCCGGCGGCCCGACGAACAGCAGTTTCCCGATCTCGCGCAGGCCGATCTCCGCGAGGTAGTCCCGATGTTCGATCGCTTTCGCGATCTTGTCGATCTCGGCCTCCTGGCCCGCAGTCAGCACGAGGTCGTCGAGCGTAACGTCGACCTCCTCGGGGGCGCGGACGTCGACGAGGTCGAGCATCTCCTCGTCTTCCTCCTCATCGAAGTACTCCTCGAGCAGGCCGTCGATCCAGACCCGGTCGGCCTGAATCGGCCGGTTGCGCTCGCGTGCGTCCTCGTGGCTGACGCCGACGTCGTACTCCTCGTGTTCCGCGAAGTGTTTCGAAAGCGTCGGGTTCTCGAGCAGCCGTTCGTCGTCGGCCCGATCGAGGTACCACTGTTCGGCCATCCCCTCCTCGGTGAACGTGATCGTTCCGGAGAACTCGTCGCGATCGGTGAACATCAGCCCCGAGACGGCCTCCCAGGGTCGGTCGACACCCGTCGCCTGTCGTATGGTAGTGTTGGTCGCGGACAGCGGACGGGTGATCCCGCCTCGGGTTCGACCGCCATCGTCGTCGTCCTCGCTGTCGTCGCTCCCGCCCGTCCAGAAGACACGGCGGTACGACGGCGGGAGATCGTTCTCGTCCAGCGTCCTGTCGTCCGAATACACGCTCGTCGTGAGCACGAACTCGACGACATCGAGCGCTGCGTCACTCATTCCGTCAACGTATTCTCTACGCACCCTTAACGTCGTCGTCACGCGGCGACGCTCGCGACCCGGCTCGAGCGGCACAACGGTTTTCGTCCATTAGCTCACACACGTACGCATGAACGTGTTGCTGGGACTGGCCGGAAGCGACGAATCGATCAAGGCGTTGCGCCGAACGATCGAACGTACCGACGACGTCGGCGACGACCTCACCGTCGCGGTCCTCGAGAAGGGCGACACGGATCGCTCTCAGGAGGAGATGTACCGCCAGGCCGAGAAGCTGCTCTCGGAGGCCGACCTCGACGCCGAACTCGAGCGCCTCGAGGGTGATCCGGGTGCTTCGCTGGTCGACTACGCCGAACAGGGCGAGTTCGACCAGCTGGTAATCGGCGGCGGCACCGTTAGCCCGATGGGGAAGATTCAGCTGGGGTCGATCACGGAGTTCGTTCTGCTGAACGCCCCGACGACGGTCAAGCTGGTGCGATAACGATGCCCGATAGAGTGTATCCCGACACGGCGTCGGGGTCGTTTCCCGCCCCGCCGTCGACCGCCGAGGATCAGTCGGGTCGGGAGATCGAGTTCCGGCCCGTCGACGAGTTCGAGGGCGAGGTGCTCGACGACACCGTCCAAATGTACGTCGAGTTCGATCCGACCGACCGCGCCCAGGGGATTCCGCCGACTGGCGAGGAGCGGATCCGCAACTGGCTCGAGACGATCGCGGAACACAGCGTCAACGTCGTCGCTCGACACGGCGAGGACGTGATCGGCCACGCCGTGCTCGTCCCCGACACCGACGACCCCGGCTCGATCGAGGACGTCGACGGCGTCGAGTGGGAGCTGGCGATCTTCGTCCTCCAGGCCTACCAGCAGTCGGGTATCGGCACGCAGTTGTTGAAACAGCTGCTCGGGCACGCGATCGAGCTGGGGATCACGCACGTCTGGTTGACCGTCGAGCGCTGGAACACGCCCGCGATCGCGCTGTACGAACGCGTCGGGTTCGAACCCACCGGCACGGAGAACTTCGAACAGGAGATGGGGATCCTGCTCGACTGACGACGGTCGTGCGTTCGGCAGTCGGAACGAGTGCGATAGCACACAGCGATTCGTTCCGTATAGTTCGAGCAGGCAAGGAGCAGCGATCGATTCCACCGATAGCTGTCAAGAGCAGCCTGCTGAGTATAGAGAACGTATTCATCAGCCAGAGTTTCCTCCAATTTGCCGCTATTGAAGTGAACGAGGAGGAAGAGCGCTAGTCGGTCTGTGGTCCAATGAGGCCGAGCTGTTGCATCGCCCCGAGGTAGTCAGCCTGTCCGTGCTCTTCGGTGATTTTACCGTCTTGAACCGTGAATACTGTTGTTCCGGTATACTGTGCTTTTTCACCGGAAGCCTCTGGGAGAGTTCCTATTGGAAGCTCCCAAGAGCGGCCGGAGTGTGTTCCGCCACCTTCCCAGAGCGCGACCACGCGATCACCCTCCGCGATCAGTTCGTCGGTCAGTTCGAACCCTCCTTCTGGGAACCTCTCTTTGTATCCAACAATGCGCTTCTTGACTTCCTCACACCCCCGTACTTCACCGGCTAGCGGGTAGCACCATCGGATGTCGTCTGCGGCGAGTTCGTCAACAACGTTGGGATTCAACTCACCCCAGAACTCACTCCACCAACGGGTGACGATCTCTTTGTTCGTTTCAGTCGCCGAGGCTTCTGCCATTAGTGGGTCACCCTGATCTACTACGGGACACGCTCAGATAGACTCATCTGGTGAAAATCCGGCAGAGAGTGAACGGAAAGACAAGAATCTCCAAGGAATTGCTCAGTGAGCAACATGCGCTCCGTATTCAGCACGACCACCGATAGCTGATAGAAGCGACAGCGTTAGGTTCGCCTACCGACGCAACGGCCGAATCGGCGGGGTCCGGAAACGAAAACGTGCTGCGCTCTTTCGCTACACCGAGAGCACGGGCTGGCTGGCGTAGGAGAGGACGTACTCGGCGGCCTTCTCGAGGATCTCTGCTGAGGCCCCGGTGACTGGCTCTCGCGGCAGGACGATGAAGTCGGCGTCGACGGCGTCGGCGGTGTCGAGCACGACGTTACCCGGGTGACGTGTCTTGCGCGTCGTCGAGAACCCGTGATCGACCGACGTCGACAGCGAGACCCCCTCGCTGTCGGCGATGTGGCTGATGTCCTCGAGAAAGCCCCGCGTGCTGTCGGCGACGGCCTCCTCCTCGACGGTGCCGGCGTCTATCCCCTGTACGACGCCGCGGCCGAGCACGAACAGCGCGTGGACCGACGCGTCGTAGCGGTCGGCGACGGCGACGGCGTACTCGACGGCGGTCGCGGATTCCTCGCTCCCGTCGACCGGTGCGAGAACCGTGTCGACGGTAAACGACTCGCTGGCGTCCATACGCGGCAGTGTGTGTTCCGGCGTCAAAAAGACTCCCCACGGCGGCGGGTTCGCGAAGCCCCGCGTCCCGGGTGCGGGTCGGTCGTTCTCCGGGATCGGCTCGAGCGCGACGGGAGCGTTTAAGCCCTGGCGCCCGTACGTGTCGGCTATGTTCGATACGGTCGTCGTCGCCACGGACGGCTCCGACAGCGTCAACCGCGCGGTCGACGTCGCGCTCGATCTCGCCGAGAAGTTCGACGCCGAGATCCACGTGCTCTCGGTGATCGACGCCAGCGAGGTCGACGCCTCGCCCGAACAGCTCCGCGAGGAGCTCCGAACGGCCCTCGAGACGACCGCCGACGCCGCGCTCGCGTCCGTCGAGGAGCGAACCGACGGAGCGGTGACGACCGCAGTTCGGGAGGGCCGACCCGCCTCCGAGATCTGCGAGTACGCCCGTGAGACCGACGCCGACGTCGTCGCCACCGGGACCCGCGGCCGCCACGGCGAGAACCGCCTCCTGCTGGGCAGCGTCGCCGAGCGCGTCGTCCGTCGCTCGCCCGCGCCGGTCCTGACGGTCCGCCAGCTCGAGACGGCCGACGACGGCGCCGCGGCCTGATCTGCCTCTCGATCGGCGGTTACTTCCCGCCAGCCCCCTCAGTGGGTGGCATGTACGAGGATCTCATCGACAGCGCCGACTTGCCGACCGCTCGCAAGTCGGTGCTCCCCGGAACCGGTTTCTTCCTCCCCGACGACCTAGAGGAGGATCTTGAGGACGAACAGACCAAGGCCGCCCTCGAGGGCGCCGAGGTCGCGGTCGTCGCCGACGCCGACGCCGACGGGCTGGCCTGCGTCGCCCTGCTCCGGGAGGCCTACGACGACGTCCGGAACGTTCCCGAACCCGACACGGGCGAGGACGAGGTCGACGCGGACGCCGAGACCGCGGACGACGCTCACGAAGAGAACCTCGCGCTCGCTGCGGGGGAAGCCGACGACCCGCTCGCCGAACCCGAGCCGACGCCCCACGGCGTCGCGCTCATCCCCGCGAGTCCGCACAACGTCGAGGACGCTCTCGCGCGGGTCGCCGAGTACGGCGACGAGGGGATCGATCTCTTCGTCTGTGACCTCTGTCCCGATCGGTACGAGTACGTCGACGAGGAGCTCGATGCAGCCCTCGAAACTGCTGAACGGGTCTCGTGGTACGACCACCACCAGTGGGGCGACGACGTCGCCCAGGCGGTCCGCGACGCAGGGGTCGACCTCGTCGTCGGCGACTCCGAGGAGGAGTGTTCGGCCGACGTCGTCTACCGCTCGCTCGAGTACGACTTCTCGCCGATGTACGAGGAACTCGCGGCGGTGACGCGGGATCACGACCTCTGGCTTCGCGAGGACCCCCGCAGCGACGACCTGGCGGACTACGCCTACTGGACCGACCCCGCCGAGTACGTCGAGGTCGTCCGGGAGTACGGCGTCGACCTGCCCGAGTGGGTCCAGGAGTTTCTGACCGAGCGCCGCGTCGAGAAGGAGGCCCTGATCGAGCAGGCGGTCGGTCGCTCGGAGTTCCGCGAGATCGGCGGCTACACCGTGGGGATCACCTACGGACGCTGTTCGCAAAACGAGGTCGCCGAGACGATGCGCGAGCGGGGGGCCGACGCCTCGATCATCGTCAAACCCGCCGGATCCGCCTCTATCCGGGGAACCGACGAGTTCGAGCGCTGCCACGAGGTTGCGGGCCAGGTAAACGGCGGGGGCCACCCCAAGGCCGCGGGCTGCAAGCCCGACATCTACGACGACATGCTCGACTACGCGATGCACTGGACCTCTCGGGGCGCGGTCGCGAAGCAGGTGTTGCTCGACGCGTTCCGCGACGTCGCGGAGTCGGCGGACGAAGACGAGCCGTCCGACGACGCGTAGTCCCTCGAGAGCGATCGGGACCGAGGACGCGTTCTCGCTTTCGGCGTCGGAGTCGACTACGTCGTGGCGTCCCGTCGCCCGACGACGTTCGACGAAGTGATCGACAGCACGGTCGCGTCGTCGACGACGACGCTCCGACCGAACGTGACGTAGCCGCGATCGGATCGGCTCTCCGACGGGGTCTTCTCGAGCACCTCGACGCGAACGCGGAGCGTCTCCCCGGGACGGACCGGCTCGTGCCACCGCAGGTCGTCCATCCCGAGCCCACCCATGTTCGCGACGCCGTTTTCCCCCTGAACGACGTCGGTGACGAACAGCCGAACCGACAGGCAGAGCGTGTGCAGCCCGCTGGCGACCAGTTCGCCGAACATCGACTCCGCCGCCGCCTCCTCGTCGACGTGGAACGGCTGCGGATCGAACTGTTCGGCGAACTCGACGATCTCGTCTTTCGTGACGGTGTAGCCACCGGTTTCGAAAACGTCGCCGACCGTCAGATCCTCGTAGTAGCGTGTCACGACGAACGGTTCCACGAACGGGGACCTAAATCGGCCGGTGAGAGCTACTCCTGGGAGAGGACGTAGGCCCGGACGAGCTGCAGGACGTGGACGAACACCCCGGCGACGGCGACGTAGACGCCGATGGTCTGCAGGCCGACCGAGGCGTTGTGATTGTCCCGGACCTGCCAGATCTCGTAGCCGAGCCGGAGGACGAAGCCGAGGAAGAACAGCGCGAAGCCGACCAGCAGCAGCTCCGGGAGGACGAAGCTACCGACGAGGATCGTGAGCAGCCCGCCGATGAAGGCGTACGTCGAGAACCGCCCCCAGTGCTCGAAGGTGATCGAGCGGGCGTAGACGTACCCCGAGATCAGGGCCATCATGATCGCGGTGATGACCGCCGTGATACCGAGGATCGTCACCCGGAGATCGGGCGGGGCGAACGCGATCACGCCCGCGCCGAAGGCGGCGAACGCGACCTGGAGGATCACCATTCCGAAAAACGCCGTCCCCATGTTGTCGTTCTTGACGCCCCGTTCGGCGATCAGGTCGCCGATCGTGATCGCCGCACCGTAGACGATGACGCCTACGATCGGGACTGAGAACACGAGCTGGTTGACCTCGGCGATCGGGGTCATCGCGAAGGCGTACATCAACGCGATCGTGACCGCCATCAGGCTGCTCGCGCCGCCGACGACCGTCACCTCGCGGCGCGACAGCCCGAAGCCGCGATCGGTCTTCTGTGGCGTCTCGAAGGAGCTCATTGCGCTCGAGTAGCCGGGCCGTCAGGAAAAGGCTGCTCCTTGGCGCTGCTCGTCGCCGTCCAGGTCGTCGGTCGGTGTGCGTCCTCGAGTTGCGGGTCGGGACGGCGAGAGTCGGTCGCGACTCGCGTCGTGGCTCGTCCCTACGAGTCGGCGACGTTCCAGCGATCCGAGTAGGCCGTTCCGCAGGCACACTGCGCGTAGGCGTGGACGACCGCGCCCTCGGCGTAGATCCCGCCGACGTCCTCGTTCTGTTCCTCGGCGAACGCGAAGACGAACTGCGGCTCGTGGTCGCCGTCCTCGTCGGCGTCGGGACACTCGCCGCTGGTGAGGTCGTCGTTGATCTCCCCCTCCTGTTGCATCGCGGTCTTGGCGAAGCCCATCGCGTCGGTGTCGGTCGCCGCCTTGAACGCGTTCCGGCCGCTCTCGCCGTCGACGATCATCACGATCCCGTTCTCGACGGGGTCGCCGAACTTCTCGAAGCGCTCGTCGGCGACGTACGAATCGGCCAGGAACAGGGCGACGTCCTCGGGTCGCTCCCCTGCCAGAAACTCCTCGCGTGGATCACTCATACGGCGCTATCGACGCTCGAGCGGGAAAAAGGACGCGTCATCCCCTCGCCTCGAGGTCGGCGTGCTCGAGCATCAGTCGCAGCGTCTTCTCGGGCGAGAGCTCGTCGTCGAGCTGGGTCGCGTACCAGGTCAGCAGCTCGGCGAACACCTCGCGGACGTCGCTCGAGGCCGCGCGGTGGCGCGCGACCTCGCCGTCGACCTTCAGCGCGATGTCGACCGCGTGGGGCTGGGGGGGTGTCGGCGAGGCCGGATCCGACGTCGGAACTCGAGTCCACGGTTCCGCCGCGGCCGTCGGTCACCACCGTGTTGGAGAACTCGCTCGAGGGATCGTCGCCCTCGGAGCGAACCAGAAAGCGGTTCTCGCCGAGCTCGTCGACCGCGTCGGTCTCGAGCGAGAGCTCCTCGGGGGTGAGCACACCCTCGTCGTACGGGAGGTCCTCGCTCATGGCTGGTCAGTCGCTCTCGTTCTCGAGGACGTCGTCGCTCGCGTTGGCCGCGGTCTCGTTCGCGTCGCTCTCGTTGCCGACGGCCTCGACGTCGTCCTCGTAGACTTTGGTGTTCATGATGTTGCTCCAGAGGGTGATCTGGTCCATGTCCAGCTCTTCGGATTCGTTGCCCACGCTCGAGTTCGTCGACTCGTTGGCGTCGGTCTCGTCGCCCTCGCCCTCCTCGTCGTCGAACCGGTGGACCCACTCGCTGTCGATCCCCCAGCCAAGCGCCTGCTCCTCGAAGGGGTCCGCGATCTCGCTGTAGAGGTACTCGATCTCCGAGCCGCGGTGGATCAGCGCCAGCTTGTACACCTCGTAGATCACCATGATCTCCTCGTCCGACTCCTCGATCGTCTCGGCCTCGGAGTCGTAGGTCAGGAACAGTTCGTCGTCCTCTCGAGCGAGTTCCTCGACCGCGACGTCGTTGTCCTCGAGGAAGTAGTAGAACTCCTCGGGGGAGCCCTCTCGAGGCTCGGACGGTTCTTGTGGCGTGATCTGTCCGGTGGAGCCGGTACAGCCTGATAGCCCTACCGCTGTTACAGTGGCGGTAGTGGTGAGGAAGCGGCGTCTCGAGGTGCCGTCGTCGATCATACTCTCAGTGGTTAGTATACGTGTAAAAATCTCTGGACGATATCGAGCGGTGAGTCGTAAGAAACCGCTATTCCACGCGAAAGAAATCGAGAATACCATGCTACGGAGAGCCGATTAGACGTCAGCGATCGTCTGAGAGTCGCTGACCGTCTGTGGCATCGTCACTCCGTAGCTGAACTGCGCACCGGACTGGTCGACGAGCATAACGGTTGCACTGTCTCCTGGTTCAAGCGCATCCGTCTCTACGTCTGCATCATCGAAGTCAATCTGGAGTTCGATCCGGTCGCTGGTTTCCGTCAGCGCATCAGCATCGCTATCGTCAGTACCCGCTTCGGTAGTGAACCCTTCCCCGTGTGCTAACGTCAGGGAATCATCCGAATCAGTATACTGGACGGTGACCGACTCCATGTCGATCACATCCGATCCAGCGGACTTCTTCACGATGAGATTGAGGTCATCGAAGTCACCCTCATCATCGGTGTCTTCCGCATATGCGTGAACGACTTCGATCTGGTTCGCTACTGCCTGCTGGGTTTCTGTACCGGTGTCGGAGGCCTGGCTCTGGAGCGAGCCGGCCGTATTAATTAGAACCCCGGCCGCGATCGCTGCGACCAGGACCATCGCGATGAACACGATGAGCGTTCCGATTCCGACCTGACCTCGATTATCGTCGTTTGCGATTGTTTCGAACATTGGTTAGACCTCCACAACGTCACCGTCGAAGGTTGCTGGCACGGTCACTCCGTAGGAGAACTGCGCACCGGACTGATCGACGAGTTCGATCGTTGCACTATCTCCGGACTGGAGCTCGTCTGCATCTTCAAGGTTAGATTCCATATCAATGGTTATTTCAATTCGATCACTGGTGTCGGTGAGCGCTTCTCCGTCACCATTTGTATCAGCTATAGTAGTG
>NZ_JARUKV010000008.1 GCF_029688865.1 Natronococcus sp. A-GB7 | reverse complement strand
GTAATGGGAGCCGACCGAGCACCTGCGGCGCTGCCCGACCGGAGTATCGGTCTCTGAACCGGCCGCGTCACCGGTACACGTTCCGGTACCGTTCCCGATACTCGAGCACGCCGAGCCGAGCGCGGCGACGCGAGCGGAATCCGAATCCGACCGCGACGCAGTCCGGCTCCTCGCACTCCCAGCTGAACGTCCCCGTCTGCGGGTTCCGTGCAACCGCAACGTCCGTATCGCACCGTGGACACCGCCACCCCCACTGAATGTTGCCTGCCGGCGGTCTCGAGTCCGTCATGCCAACCCATCTCGAAAGAGGGGGGCGGAGCGGAAATCGTTCGGGCTGTACATGGTGGCGCTATTTACCACGGTCACGGCCATAGAGCGGTAAGAACAATTGAATGTACGAGTGTCTTGTGGGAGAGAGAACACGTTCGAGACGAGCGCCGACGCGATCGGGTTCGGATTCGGAAACAGAAGGCCGTATCGAACCCGAAGAACGGCCCTCGAGTGCGTCGCCCGCGACGATACCTCGACTCGAGTCAGAACGTAGACGAAAACCAGGGCGACGAATCAGCTACTACCGATAGGAGAGCTCGAGTTCGAGCGCCCGCTCCAGCAACTCGTCGTCGTAGCGCTCGTCGGTCTGGTCCGGCCGGCGGTCGTGGATCGCCCGCACCGTCCGCACGGTGTTCCGGAAGTTCTTGAACGTCGCCTCGTCGACCATCTGGCCGTCGATCGTCACGGCGCCGGTGCCCTCGCGTTTGGCCTCGTTGAACCGCTCGATCTTGTGGACGTCGCGCTCGAGCTCCTCGGGGGTGGGCATGTGGATCGTGTTCGCCTGAATCGTCTGCTTGGGGTACAGCGACCAGGAGCCGTCGAGGCCGACCTGGGCCTCGCGTTCGATCTGGTCGGCGTAGGCGTCGGCGTTGTAGTAGGTCAGCCCCGCCCGCTCCTTGAACAGGTCGTCGAACGGGCCGCCGATCGAGAGCAGCCCGCCCGCGCTGGCTTCGTTCGACAGCGCCTCGAGCAGGCCGTCCCAGCGTGGCATCCCCTCGCCGAGGTCCCGTCCGCCGAGTTCGGCCGCGTAGTCGACGGGACCGAAGATCATCGCGGCGAGTCGGGATTCGGCGCCGAACTTCGCGATCTCGCGGAGATCCGACCGGGCGCGGCCGGTCTCGACGATGATCGAGAGGTCGATCGAGCCGTCGGGGTAGCCGTGCTCGCGTTCGGCTTCCGCGACGACGCCGGCGGCCCGTTCGACGTCCTCGAGGCGGCCGACTTTCGGGACCACGACGCCGTCGATCTCGTCACCGATCTCGGCGATCAGTCGGTCGATCTGCTCGCGTCCCTTCTGGCGATAGCTCCCGTCGTCGTAGGCCCACTCGACGCGGGGGTGGATCTCGCCGGGAAAGTCGTACTCGGGGACGCGATCGATCGTGTTCTCGAGCCCCTCGGCTTTCATGTCGGGCGCGGTGCCGTCCTCGAGGTCGGGCACCAGCCAGTCCGGCGCCTGGAACCCCTCCGCCTCGAGCGCGGAGACGAGGTATTTCGCCGTCTCATCCTTGGGAACGGCGGCGGGTGCGGTCTGGAACGTGCGGCAGAGTCGGATCTCGGTGTCGTCGGTCATGCGTGTGGATGTGTCTGGTGTGATCGGAAACGGTCGGCGGGCGGTTCAGCTCGAGCGCTTGCGGATCTTCGCGGTACGAGTGCCGGAGTAGACCGGCGTCTCGTCCTGATTGAACGCGATGTGTTCGAAGCGGACGGTGCCCGCTTCGTCGTGGCCCGTCTCTTCGGCCTCGAGAACGCGGGTGAACGCGTAGACGGTATCGCCGGGCGTGACGAACGTGTGGAACTGTTCGTCGTCGAACCCCACTTCGCGGAACGTTCGCTCGTCGGAGCGGGCGTGGCCCAGCGCCGTCGATCGGGTGACGTCGCCGTACGTGACGATGTCGCCCGACGGCGAGTCGGCCATCACGTCGGCGTTGTGGTGCTGTTTGGCGGTGTTCAGCGTCGCCAGCGGCAGCCCGGCGACGGTCGTGTCGTCCTGCGTGCGACCTCGCTCGTGGCGGTAGGCGACCGCGGCGCCGCGATCGTCGGCGCGCTCGAGCGCCTCGCGAAAGTCCTCGAAAGCGCCGCCGTCGGGGGTGACGAACTCGCTCGGAAGTTCCGGCTCGTCGGGCTCCTCGGCCGCCGCAGCGCTTCCGCCGCCGTCGGTCGCCACGGGTTCGCGTCGCGGGATCATGTTCGTTCGCTCGTACGAACACAGCACGTCGTCGGTTTCGGCGTCCCGCCCTCGAGTGCGCCAGGTGACGATCCCGTACTCGGGCCGGGAGCTCGAGGTCGCCGTCGAGACGACCTCGCTCTCGACGCGCAGTTCGGTGCCGGTGTAGATGGGAGCGCTAGGGAACCGGACGTCGGTGCGTCCGAGGAAGTAGCCGCCCTTCTCGCTCAAGTCCTCGACGGTGATGCCGAGCGTCGCGGCCGTGAGGTAGTCGGGGTGGATCGGCGGTTCGTCGAATCCTCGATCTCGAGCGGCGTCGGTCCGCCAGTAGGCGGGATCGTGATTCAGGGTCTGACTCATCCAGGCCTCGTTGCCCCACTGCGTGAGCGTCAGCCCGGGATCGTGTTCGATCAGGTCGCCCTCTGCGAACGCCTCGAAGTAGTTGCCCTTCTCGCGGGTGTCGGCGCGCTCGAGCGCGCGCGAGAACGTCTCGGTATCGGTCCAGTCGATCTCGGTCGCTTCGTCAGTCATCTGCGGCCACCTCGTCTGTTTTCGTCCGCTGTCGGTCTCTGTTTCGTCTGGTAACGGTTCGTCGCATCTCGTTTTCGACGATCATGTATCCCTCGTCGAACCCCATGCCGGGCTTTGCCAGCACCTGCGCGGCGTCGGTCGCGAGCGCGACGTGCGCGCAGGCGCGCGCGGACGTCTCCGTCTCGTTGCAGGTGCCGCCCAGGTAGGCGCGGGTGTCGGTTCCCTCGCAGTACCTGACTGCCTGCCCGCTTCGGTGGATCCCGCCGAGGTCGGGGGTCTTGATCTGGACGACGTCGGCCGCACCCCGGTCGACGAACGCCCGCACGTCCTCGAAGGTGTTACACCACTCGTCGGCGACGATGTCGACGCCGACGCCGGCGTCAGCGAGTCCCTCGCGGAGCTCGACCATCGCCTCGATCTGTGCTTCGCGGTCGCCGACGTCCATCGGCCCCTCGATCTGGATCGGATAGGGCGCGGCGGCCTCCTCGAGCGCCCGGAAGTAGTCGACCACCTCCTCGCGGTCGTAGGGCGCACCGAAGACCTCGCCGATCATGCCGTAGACGTCGATGTGGAACCGTGGTTCGTAACCGTCGGGGCCGAGCTCCTGCGAGCGCTCGGCGAGCCACTCGACGTACTCGAGTAAGGTCTCGCCGTTCTCGCCGATCTTCTCGACGCTGTTGATGAGCCCGTGGGGAAGGACGGGGACGCCCTTGACGAACATCTTCTCGGTGTTGACGTACCGGTTATCGCCGGATTGGCCGAAGACGGGAACTGGGTCGACCGCCGGCTCCGTGCCGAGTTCGTCCGCGAGGACGTCGGTTCGGGTCGTTCCCGAATCGTGGGCGGCCGCGGCCAGCAGCGCCTGGGAGACGCCGTAGCGGATCGCCGTGTGGAGCCGGCTGCCCTCGAACTCGCCGTTCTCGAGCAGGTCGGCGTTCGCGAGAAAGTCGCTCGCGTCCCGACCGACCAGTTCCTCGGCGACGGGGCCCTCGACGATGGGGGCGTACTCCGCGGCGCGAAACAGCGGATCGCGCCCGCCAGCCCCGGAGTACTGAACCGCGGCGCAGTCGCCGCGGTGGACGCTGCCGTCCTCGAGTTCGACGTCGACGATGAGCGTCTCGCCGGCCTGGCGGATCTCGTCGAAGCCGTCGGTAACGGGGTCGCCGTCGTAGGTGAATCCGTCCTGGACGGCCCCTTCCTTGATCGCGCGCTGGTCATCGAAGAAGAACCCGCTGTAACCCGGCGTAGCGTGGATCGCCTCAATCCGCACTGCCGACACCCCCCTTGTCCTGGGGACGGCCGATGAGCTTCCCGTCGCTGATCGCGTCGACGTCGTCGGCGACCATGCGGAACGACTCCTCGCGGCCCTCCGTGCTGGCACGTTGGGAGAGGCGGGCCTTGTGGATCTCCTTGATATCGTCGTCCATCTCGAGGTCGGCCCACTCGAAGATCCGAACCCGGCCATCGTCGTCCCGGGCGGGCAACACGGCGCCTTTCGCGCTGTCGCTCGGCGCGAAGGGGACGTCGAGCGCCCCCGAGTCGAACGCCTTGATCGTCCCCTGGACGACGTCGCCGTCGCCGTGGCTGAAGATCGTGTCCATGAGACAGCGGGTCTCCCGCTCGATCAGGTCCTGTTCCTCCGCGATACCGTCGATGTCGATGTTCTGCTCGATCGCCATGTCGATGACCTGTCGCGTCGTGCGGAGTCCGGAGGCGTTGGCCTCCTTGGTCGGAACCCCCTGGAACTCCTGGGGCGACTTCGTGATAACCTTGTCCGGCCGTGCGATGGCGGCGGTCATCCCGCCGAGGCTGATGACGCCGTTGGCGCGGGCCTCGTCGGGCGGGAAGCCGCCCATCCACTCGTGGAACACCGTCGTCACGCAGACCTCGTCGGGGAGGTACTCGTCGCCGAGCTTCTGGAGGGCGTTCAGCGCGGCGACGTCCTGGACGACGTTGCCGACCTGGCCATAGCCCAGCGTGATCGAGCGCACGCCCTGGGTGGCGGCGAGTTGGCCCTCGACGATCATGATCGCGATCGCGATCGACGGCGGGACCAGCGTCCCGGTAAGGGGACCGAACGGCTCGCGGTTGATCCGCACGCCCCGTTCGGTGTAGGCCCCCGCCAGCCGGTCGACGAACTGCCACTTCTCGATCGTCTCCTCGAGTCCGTGGCGTTTCGTGTAGGGGATGTTGTAGGAGATCGGTCCGCCCTCGAAACTCTGGAAGCCGCCGGCGAAGGTGATCGCCGCCAGCAGGCGAGCGTCGGGGGTGCCGTGGCGGACCTCGATCGGGGCGTCTAAGGCCTCGATCAGCTCGCGACAGCCCTCGATCCCGTGGTTGACCGCGGGGAACCCGTTGAGGGTGTCCTCGCCCGTCTCGCGGGCCTTCTCGAGACCTTCCTGGGCCTTCCCGTACTCGTTGTCGCGCGTGTAGGAGTCGATCGTCGTCGGCAAGAGGTCCGCTTTCCCCTCGCCGTGGAGGTACTCGAGCAGCTCGATCTGGTCGTCGAGTCGCGGGACTCCCGCGCGGGGTTGCAGGAGAGGGCTGTCGGCGGACTCGAGCACGTCGGCGAAGCGTTTGCTCGCCGGCAGCGACTCGTGGTAGGCAATCGCCTCCTCGAAGTCGACGTCGCCACCGGTGTCCCAGTCGGACCGAATTTCGTCGTCGATACGCCGTAGCTCGTCGGATGGTATGCGTTCGTCTCGTATCATCGAGCCACCAGTTAGCTGCTGACGGTAACCCGCTCGGATTCGGTGGTCGTGACGTGGAGGTCTCGCTCGAGGGCGGCGATGGCCTCCTCGGGGTCGGTCTCGGAGTCGAAGACCCGATCGAACCCGAGCTCCTCGAAGGTCGCGCGGGTCTGATCGAAGTCGTCCTGCCCGACGGCGAGGTTGCCGCCGATGTAGGTGAGGGCGTCGACGTCGGCCTCCTCTAAGACCTCGTGGAACCCCTGGCAGTCCTGCTCGGCGTGACCGTAGAGCGAGGAGACGAGTACCGCCTCCGCCGAGTGGGCTACCGCTGCCTCCGCAAAGTCCTCCTGGGAGGTCTGGACGCCGAGGTTGACGACGTCGAAGCCAGCTGCACTCAGGGCCTGCTCTAGGATCGTGATGCCAACGACGTGAGCATCGGAACCGATCACGCCGAGGACGACCGTTCGGGACATCGTATCCAGAACCATGATGAATTGCCGTATAAAGTTAATGGTTGATCATGATAATACTCCTTAAACACCCTAACACCACCCCCTTGAGAGACAACCACACCTTCATGATCTATTGCAAAGGTTTTTGCGCCTGTCCGCAGACAGTCGCCTCCATGGGCGCACTGTCGAACCTGCGCGTGATCGACCTGACGCAGGTGCTGGCCGGCCCGTACTGTACGATGTTGCTCGCGGATATGGGCGCCGACGTGGTAAAGATCGAGCGCCCGGGCGGTGACCTGATCAGGTCGAACCCGCCGTTCGTCGAGAGCGACGAGGAGGCCTACGGCGGCTACTTCCAGAGCGTCAACCGCGGCAAGCGCAGCCTCGAGCTCGATTTCAACGACCCCGACGATCGGGAGGACTTCCTCTCGCTCGTCGAAGAGGCCGACGTCGTCGTCGAGAACTATCGCTCGGGGACGATGGAGAAGTACGACCTGGGTTACGAGACCCTCAAAGAGCGCAACCCGGAGCTAATCTACTCCTCGATTCGCGGCTTCGGTGATCCGCGGACGGGCGAGACCCACCGCCAGGGCCAGCCCTCCTTCGACCTCATCGCGCAGGCGTTAGGCGGCGTGATGGAGATCACCGGACAGGAAGAGGGCCCGCCGACGAAGGTCGGTCCCGGCATCGGCGACCTCTTTACCGCGACGCTGAACTGTATCGGCATCCTCGCCGCGGTCAACTACCGCCACTGTACCGGCAAGGGCCAGTACGTCGACACCGCGATGTACGACGCGATGCTCAGCATGACCGAGCGGGCGGTCTACCAGCACTCTTACACCGGCGAGGCGCCCTCGAGGCGGGGCAACTCTCACCCGACGCTGTTCCCCTACGACGCCTTCGAGACTCGCGACGGCCACGCCGTGATCGCCGCCTTCGGCACGAACCACTGGAACGAGGTTTGCGAGGCGATGGGACGGGAGGATCTGGCTGCGGAGTACCCCGAGGCAGCCGATCGTCTCGAGCACCGCGAGGAACTCCGGGAGGAGATCGCAGCGTGGGCCGCCGACCTCGAGACCGCCGACCTCGTCGAGACCCTCGAGGGACGGGTCCCGGTCGCGCCGGTCCAGAGCACCGACGAGATCTTCGAGGATCCCCACGTCCGCGACCGCGAGATGCTCGTGCCGGTCGAACAGCCCGGAGCCGACGAAACCGTCGAGATCGCGGGCTCGCCGATCAAGATGACCGAGACGCCGCCCGAACCCGGTGGCCGAGCACCGCTGCTCGACGAACACCGGGGGGAACTGCTCGAGGACGACGAGCCCGAGCGCACCGACGCCGAGACGGCGGCCGACGACTGATCGCCGTCGAGGGGTCGGCTCCTCTCGGAGCCACCTCGAAGCGTGCCCGGAGCGGAGGGTAATCCTTTTGCGGCCCCCACACACACCTCGGGGTATGGACTGGCCATTCGACCCCGACGGGGAGCAGGGCAGCGAGGGAATGCGGAAGTTCGACATGCGGATCATCGCCGACAAGGTCGACGAGGAGGAGGACTTCCCGATGGACCGCGACGAGTTCGTCGCCGAACACGGCGACGACCCGATCCGAATCAACTACAAGCGCGTCGTGCCGATGCGGGAGATCTTCGAGTACGTCGAGCCCGAGGAGTTCGAGACGATGCTCGACATGCACAAAGCCGTCGGCGCGGCGATGCGGGCCGGCGACTTCTGGGAGTACCACCCGGAAGGAAGCGACCCGGAGAAGAAACCCGCCTGAGCCGTCACGGATCTGGATTACGTACCACTTATACGACGCCGATCGAAACCTTCGGGTACCGTGACGAACACGCAGGTTACGCTCCTCCAGATCGACAACTACGGTCCCTGGACCGTAACGCCCGAACCGCGCCGGGAAGCCGATCTCCAGACGCTCCAGTCGCGGCTGTACGCCGACGTCTCCCAGTTCGTCGGCAACCGCGACGGCTACGTCTTCTTCACCCGCTTCGACAACATGATCGCCGTCACGAACGGACTCTCACACGAGGACCACGCGCTCCTGCAAGAGTCCATCGGCAACCGGTACCCGGTGACGGTCAGTCTCGGCGTCGCGACCGGGACGACCCCGGTACAGGCACTTTCGGACGCGACCGCGCTGATCCAGGAGGCCGGCAGCGCACAGGACAAGAACCGACGCGAGTGTCTCGGGGGCCGAACGATCGACGACGAGCATCGAACCGACGGGGACGTCCAGATCGCACACTTCGACGTCATCGACGCGACCGGCGAGTACACCGACGAACTCAACGCCTTCGACACCTTCATCGAGATCGAGCAGGGGTATGCCTCCCTCATGCGACACATGCGACGGGCCCACGACAGCCTCGCGTTCTTCGTCGGCGGTGACAACGTCATCGTCGTCTGTCCGGACCTCGGCGAGGCAGAGTACGAGGAGGCGATCTACCACGTCCAGGAGGAGGTCGACGTCGAGCTTCAGGTCGGCGCCGGCCGGGGGAGAAGCGCCCACGAGGCAGGCATCGCCGCCAAACACGCCCTCGAGGACTGCCGTGCCGACGGAACCAGAATCGAACTCGAGTGGTGAGGACCCTCGCGGTCGCGTTCGTGCCCGTTCTTGCGAATCTTTGTAGACACTGTCGAACCTCGTACGTTTGTCACGCGTTCACTTAACCGTGCCGGAGATAGTTTTTAGCCGGTCCGTGGGATGTGTACACATATGGAACCGGAACTGTCCGTCAGGGAGGTCCTGACGACCGAATACGTCGGTGTCAGCGAGTCGGATCCCGTCTTGGGTACCGTCCGGCTGATGCGCGAAGAACGAGCTGGCTGTGTCCTCGTAGTTCGCGGCTCGGAGCCGGTCGGAATCATGACCGAGTGGGACGTACTCGGCCTCGTCGCCGAGGAGGACGATCCGGCCGAGACGACCGTCGGGGAGGTCATGACCAGCCCGGTGATTTCGATCAACGCGGGCTGGTCGCTGGCCGACGCCGCGACGACGATGAGCCGACAGAACATCCGCAACCTGGTCGTCGAGAACGACGACGAGATCGTCGGCGTGCTCACCCAGCGAGACGTCATCACCGCCGCGGGCTCCTTCCAGGGAACGACGAGCAGCAGCCCCGAGGGCTCCCTCGAGTCGGAACGCCCCCTCGAGCAGTCCCGGTCCTCGCGTCCCGGCGACGACCTCGAGACCGAGCTGTTGCCAAACGGTGGCGACGAGTTCTCCACGCAGGGCGTCTGCGAGGCCTGCGGTTCGCTCGCCGACTCGCTGTGGGACGCCAACGGGCGACTGGTCTGTTCAGACTGCCGATCGGTTTGAGGTCACCGTCGTAAGCCCGTTCCGGCCGGCGCGACGGAGGGAGAATAAGAAGACCTTTTGGATGCAGCTGTCGACCGGAGGACAATGGCTTCGGACTCACCGGTCGTCGAACCCGCGACCCAGGGTGACCTGCCGGCGATCACCGAGCTGTGGGTGCGGCTGGCTCGCGACCAGCGCGATCACGGCTCGTTCGTTCGCGGCGAGGAAAACCGGGAGACGATGCGGGAGACGCTCGCCGGACACCTCCACACCGACGGGCTCCTCGTCGCACGCGACGGGGAGTCGATCGTCGGCTTCGTCACCTACTCGCTCGAGCGAGGATCCCTCGAGCTCGACGCGACCCGGGGGCTGCTCTCGAACATCTACGTCGCACCCGCCTACCGCGACCGCGGGGTCGGGACCGCGCTGCTCGAGGCTGCCGAGGACGCTCTCGCCGACCGGGGTGCGGAGGTCGTGATCCTCGAGGTGCTGTCGGACAACGAGGCCGCGAGGCGGTTCTACGAGGAACGTGCGTACGAGCCCTACAGGGTGTCGATGCGGCGGTCGCTCGAGGACCGGCCGGAAAACGATACACACTCAAAGGAGGAACGGTAACTCACTGCTGCGCCAGGGGAGCATGGGCGGTTCATGCACTCGACTTGTAATCGAGACTTCGTGGGTTCAAATCCCACCCCTGGCTTGGCCGCTGTTCGAATCCCACTCCTGGTTCGGTCGTCGCGAGCGCGAACCGAACTCTTACCGATCGGTTCGGCTTTGGTTGTTCGACGGACACGTCCGTTCGTCTCGAGCTACCGTACCGCTCGAGTCGACTTTCATTTTCTTCGAGTTGTTCAACCGTTGGTCGATTACCCATCCGTTTCGAACGCGCGTCCGACCACCGGAACCGTACCGATTCATCACGGACTAATTCGGGGTCGGTCGGATATAGTTCCGCAATCGGTCCGCTGAACCGGGTGAAAAACCCGTAGGAGGACTGTTTCGATACGCACAACTTCTTAGTCCGTATAAGTAGCTGGCTTGATTTCTCACGAAACTGTTCTTCGCCACGAGTCACACGGTGGTGCGCGCTTATTTCGGCGATAATATCGGATTTCCCGTTCCATCCGCTCGAGAACGTCTCGACCCGCCTCGTCGGGCTTGAAACTGTTGAACGGGGTCGTTCGCAAGCTGAGATACTTTCACTTCAAATTACTTCGAGTATATGTATAACGGACCCGTCTGTACGGAAAGTCGTAATGTCGAACGACTCTGGTAACTGGCTGACAGGTAGACGAACGTATCTGAAGGGATGTCTTGCGGGACTCGGAACGCTTTCCGCAACCGGGATGGCCTCCGCGTCCACGGACGCGAGTGCGAGCGAGAGCGACTACAGCAACGTGGTCGATATGGTCGAGGCGGGTGCCGATCCGAACGGCAACGAGTCGATCACCTCCGTCGTCCAGCAAAACATCGCAGAGGACACGCTCCTGAAGTTCCCCGAAGGGGAGTACTACATGGACGACCAGGTGCGGTTCACTGGGTTCAACAACGTTGGGATCGTCGGAGACGGCGCGACGCTGGTTCCGGCGGACTACCACACGTTCGGTAGCTCGCGAGCCCGACTGTTCCGACTCGGAACGAACAACAATCCCGGCGGTTCGGTGTGGTTCGAGGGCTTCGAGGTCGACCAGACCGCATCCGACACCGGTATTCGCGTGATCAGCGCCGAAGTCACGGACGAACTCGTCGTCCGCGACGTCTTCGTTCACGGCGTTCACGACAGCGGTACCTGGGGTCCCGCGCTGTTCAACATCACGGACCCCGACGGATCCGGTATCATCGACTGCTTCCACGCGTTCGACGGCGCAGTACACGTCGATGAGACTCCGAACAGCGGTCGATGGCGAGGTGCGACCGGAATCGTTCTCAACGGAGAGCACCAGGGCGACATCACGTTCAAGGACTGTATCCTCGGAGGGTTCCCGGGAACCGGATTGTACGCCTCCGGTAACAACGGACGCATCAGCGTCGAGGGTGGATGGTACGAAAACAGCGCTACCGCCTCGATCCGCCTCAGCGGAAACGAGGGTTCGATCGAGAACACGATCATCGCCGTCGACGAGAACAACGTTCAGGCGAACGGACAGCACGCGATTCGTCTCGACCAGGGCAATCAGTTCACCGTCTCTAACGTGACGGTTGACGTTCCACAGCAGAACGGCGAAGCGATCCGAATCATGGGAGGCGCCGAGTCGACCACGATCGCCAACACCCGAGTCGTAGCCGAGGGCCAAAGTGCGGCCATCCGAGTGGACGATGGCGCCGGCGAAGTCGACTTCGTGAACTCGGAGGTCGAGATCAACGGCAGTTCCTACGCCTTCCGCATCCTCGGTGACAGCCCCGGTGCCGTTTCCCTCGAGGACGTCAGCGTCGTCGGTGACGCCGGTGGCTCTCCGATTCAGCCGGCGATCTTCTGTGAACGCAACAACTGCCAGTTCGAGGGTCTCTCCGTCGAGCAGCTCGGCGAGGGTCGCCGCCGGGGAATCGAGCTTCGCGGTAGCGACTACCTCATCGCGGACAGCGAGTTCGAGACGAGCCGCATCCCGATCACCGTTCACAACGGAAGCGACGTCACCATCGAGAACACCACCGCAGAGGCCGCCGACGGCAGCAGCTCGGTTCGCATCCACAATCGGTCGGGCTCGGTTTCCATGGAAAACAACGAGTTCCCCGGCGGCGTTGACGACCGCCGATAACTCGAGCTAGGGAAGGGATCGAGAACCGGTATCGAAGGGTGGTTCGTTCTTTTGTTCGTCTTCCGGCGGTGTCAGCGTCCGGACGAGACGACCGCGATAGCACACGCTGTTTCTCTAACGGGCGTTCTCGGAAAAAAGAGGGTCTCAGATTCGATCCATATGTGGGGTATAAACATACACATCAATGCCCACATTTGTCGCGTAGTGCATCATATTGTGGCTTCGTTCCGAACAGAGGACAGAGGGTTTATATATAGCGATGGAAAGACTCCGCCTAATGCTACTCTCAGTCGACCGCTCCGATACAGCCTCCGCCGCGTCGTTGAGTTACGAGGTCGTCGCCGCTGTCGCCGACCGAGAGGGTGTCGAGCCGACCGATATCGAACCGCCGAAGTACGATGCACTCTACGAGGTTATCAACCCCGAGGCGCTCGACTCGTTGTTCTCCCCTCGCGAGAACGGAATGCACCGAGCCAGCGGCCGGATCGAGTTTGACTACTGTGGCTACCACGTCGTCGTAACCAGCGACGGCGACGTCGACGTCACGGAACTCGAGTAGAGACAAGCCTTCGAACCGACGCAACTGCGTGTGTTCTCGGCTATCCGTGCAACGAGCGACGGCTACGCGTCCCGACAGGCCGCCTCGAATACAGACTCGTGGAGTCGCCCAGCGACCGTCTCCAGCAGCGGTTTCATGTTCTCGGTGTCGGCACGATTGTACTCGACGAGGCGCTCGAGGGCGGCGTCGTCGCCGGCCTCGTACTCGTGCCAGAGCCGAACCGCGTCCCGACCGCTGAGGTCGGGCATGTCGCGACCGATCCCCAGCTCGCGTTCGATCGCCTTCAGCCCGCCGTCGAGCCCCACCTTCTTGCAGGGGTACATGAGATCGACGTGAGGAACCGTCACGTCGAGGTCGTAGCACGTCTCGAGGAACGGAACGTCGAAGCGCTGCCCGTTGAACGTCACCAGCAGCGCCGACTCCTCGAGTTCCGCCTCGAGGCGCCGGGCGGTCAGGTCCCGGCCCTGGACGAACGTCTTCGTCTCGTCGCCGCGGTGGATCGACACCGTCGTCACGTCGTTGCGATCGGCGCTCAGGCCGGTCGTCTCGATGTCCAGAAAGGCGGTTTCCTCGCGGACGTTCTCGTAGAGGCGCCACCGGCTCGCGGCCGGCAGCGACTCGGCGAACGTCGAGACGTCGCCGCGCTCGAGGTGAGTCCACCCCTCGTCGATGAACGTCTCGATCCGGTCGGCGAGCGTGTCGCCGACGACGCTGCCGTCGAACTCCTCCCAGTGGGTTACCCCGTTCTCCCAGAGCCGGCGCTCGGTGGTCTCCCCGACGCCCCGGACCGGGATGAAACTGTTCTCGATTCGCACACCAGTGTAGGGGTGCCAGTCGGCCAAAAGCGCTTGGTTCCGCACGAGCGACCGGTCGGTTTCCCGACCGGTCCGAACGCCCGGCTTTTGGTCCCGGCCCGTGTAGAGCGAGGTATGGCCGATCCTGATCCCGACGACGAGCTCGCCGACGCGATCCGCGAGCTCACTACGACGATCGAGGAACTCCGAACCGAACTCGATGAACCCGCTCGCCGCCCTCGCCCTCGGTTTCCCGCGCCCCGCCCGCCGACCCCTCGAGAGCTACTCCGGGTGGCCGACGAGGTCGCGATCCCCGCGCTGCTGGCGACGCTCGAGTCGAGCGTCCGAACCCTCGAGGCCCTCCAGCGCGGCCTCGAAATCGTTCGTACGGAACGAGAGGTCCGTGACCGCGTCGACGAGAGCGCCGACCGCGCCGGAACGCGCGCGAACGAGGTGCGCCGAGCGACGCTCTCGCAGCTCGACACCGTCCTCGCGGAGCTCCAGCGGGCGGCCGCCGACGGTTCGCTGCCCGCCGACGAGGACGCTCGAGAGCTGCTCGTCGAGGCCCGCGAGCTCCGCGACGAGGTCGACGGCCGACTGCGACGCGCCGTCGAGGGCCGCGACGACTCCGACGAGAGCGGGCCGATCCGGATCGACATCGATCAACCCGACGGAACGACGGAGACGGACGAGGACGGCGACGACCCCGACTCGAGCGTCGACGTGGACGCGGAGCTCGAGACGCTCAAGGATCGGTACTCGGAGGACGAACGAACGGACGGAACAAACGGCGAAAACGAGGGGGCGGAGGACGACGAATCCGAAGACGGCGATCCTCAGACCGGTTCGAACCGGTAGCCGTCCCAGTCCTGGCTGTCGGGCTCCCTGATGCCGGCGCCGGGCTCGCGGAGCTCCTCGGTGTAGACCGGTTCGACCTCGTCGCCGGTTTCCGCGTCGTCGTTCGTGAGCTGAACGAGTGCGCGGACCGACGTCTCGGCGTCTTTGCCGTCGTCGACAGCCTCACTGACGTCGAACTCGACGATCGCGAGGTGGTTGGGCTCCCGGACCCCCGGCGGCGTCGCGGTGCTGGTCGTCCAGGTCACCACTTCGGCGGTGTACTCGCTCAGATCGATCGTCTCGACCGGCTCCGCACCGTTCCTGCTTCGCGGGTGACCGGGGTAGCTAATCGTGCCGTCGTCGTAGCGGGTCGCTTCCATCGTCATTGTCCTGTCTCCATAATGGTCGTGATAACGCAGTTGCCGAAGCCGCCGACGTTACAACAGAGCCCAACCTCCGCATCGACCTGGCGGTCGCCGGCCTCGCCCATCAGCTGTTCGTAGATCTCGACGCCCTGGGCGACGCCGCTGGCGCCCAGCGGATGGCCCTTCGACTTGAGCCCGCCGGAGGTGTTGACCGGCAGCTCGCCCGTATCCCGTTCGGTGTACCCTTCCTCGACGAGCTCCCAGGCCTCCCCCTGCTCGGCGAAGCCCAGCCCCTCCATCTGCAGGAACTCGAGGATGGTGAACATGTCGTGAAGTTCGGCAACGTCGATATCGTCGGGTTCGCGGTCGCTCATCTCGTAGGCGCCCTCACCACTCTCGACGACCCCGCCCATTACCGTCGGATCCTCGCGTTCGTGGACGACGTGCGTGTCGGTCGCGCCGTCGATCCCCGAGATGACGACGTAGTCGTCGGTGTACTCCCGGGCGACCGACTCGGGACACAGCATCAGCGCGGCCGAGCCGTCGGTGATCGGGCAGAAGTCGTACAGCCGCAGCGGATCCGCAACGATCGGCGACTCGAGAACGGTGTCGACGTCGACCTCCTTCTGAAACTGCGCGTGAGGGTTGTCGACGCCGTTCTTGTGATTCTTCGAGGCGACCTTTGCCAGACTCTCCCGGGGCGCGTCGAAGCGCTCGAGGTAGTGGCGCGCGGTCATTCCCGCAAAGGAGGGCAGGGTCACACCCGTCTTGTACTCGACGGGATGGGTGAGGGAGGCGATGACGTCGGTCGCCTCGCCTGTCGTCCGATGGGTCATCTTCTCGCCGCCGACGAGCAGCGTCATCTCGCTCGCTCCGCTTGCCACCGACTGCCAGGCGGCGTAGATCCCCGCTCCGCCGCTCGAGCTGGTCTGATCGATGCGCTGGGTGTACGCCGGCAGCGCGCCGATGTCGTGTGCCAGCCCGTTCATCACGCCGGTCTGTCCCTCGAACTCGCCGCTGGCCATGTTCGAGACGTACAGGTGTTCGACCTCGTCGGCCTCGACGCCCGCGTCCTCGAGACAGTCGAGTCCCGCCTCCGCGAGGAGCTCCTGGATCCACTCCTCGCGTTGCCCGAACTTGGTCATCGAGGCACCGATGATTGCAACGCGTTCCATACCGTATGCGACTCAACTCAATGATTTATATTGACGGGATTGCGGCAGCGTTCGACGGTCGACGGGGACCCGAGTGGGCGTTTGCCGTCGCTCATCCGTCCTCGA
Organism: Natronococcus sp. A-GB7; assembly: GCF_029688865.1. Lineage (GTDB taxonomy): Archaea > Halobacteriota > Halobacteria > Halobacteriales > Natrialbaceae > Natronococcus. The sequence continues at coordinate 157,226 of NZ_JARUKV010000008.1, read as the reverse complement.
GTGCGACCAGGGTGCCGTCGGCACGGATCGCGTAGACGAGACCGTCCGCGAGTGCCAGCCCGCCGTGCGTTCCGATGTCGTCGGTCGGCTCGGTACTCCAGCGGACAGTCTCGTCCGCGACCGACACCGTAAACACCGCGTTCCGATCGACCTCGCCGCGAGGATAAGTGGCTTCTCGGCGGAACGGCCTCGAGAGGCGAGCTACGCCGACTCCGCCGCGGCCGTCTGCAACTCGCTCGCCCTCGAGCGCGCCTGCGAGATGACCGCGGGCCGGGCCTCGAAGGCGACGAGGACGTCCTCGTCGCCGTAGGTGACGTCCTCGACGTGGGCGTTGTCGTGGAGCCAGGAGACCACGCTCATCGTGTCGTCGGTCATCGGGAGGACGAGCCGTTCTTCCTCCCAGTCGGGCAGCTCCCGGTCGATACGCTCGAGCAGGTCGTCGACGCTAGTTCCCTCCGTTGCACTGACGACGGCAGGGTTCGGAGCGAGCGCCGACAGGGCCTCCGTCTTGCGCTCGAGCTCCTCGTCGTCGATCTTGTCGACCTTGTTCAGGACGGTGACGATCGGCGCCTCGTTTCGCTCGTAGAGCGTGTCGTGACAGGTGACGAGCTTCTCGTGGATCTCGTCGACGTCCTCGCTGACGTCGACGACGAGCAAGACCAGATCCGCCCGGTAGACCGAGTCAAGCGTCGACTTGAACGACTCGACCAGCCAGTGGGGGAGGTCGCTGATGAAGCCGACCGTGTCGGTGACCAGGACGTCCCGGGGTTCGATGTCGGCCTTTCGGGTCGTCGTCCCCAGCGTCGTGAACAGCCGATCCTGGGACTCCGCGGTCGCGTCCAGATCCGGGTGGAGGTCCTCGTTCTCCTCGACTTCGAGGTCAGCTGCGAGCCGGCGAAGCAGCGTCGACTTGCCGGCGTTGGTGTAGCCGGCGAGCGCGACCAGATCGAACCCCGAATCGCGCCGTCGCTCGCGGCGGTGTTCCTCGGTCTGCTCGATCTGCTCGAGCTCGTCCTTGATACGGCTGATCTGGGCCTTGATGTCCCGCTCGCGGCTCTCGTCGTATTCGCCGAGCCCCATGAACCCGGGGTGTTCCTCGCGCTTGGCGAGGCTCGTTTTCGCCTCCGCTCGCGGGAGCTCGTAACGGAGTTCGGCGAGCTCGACCTGGAGCTGGGCCTTCCGGGTCTGGGCGCGCTGGCCGAAGATTTCGAGGATGAGGGTGAACCGATCGATGACCTCGACGCCCTCGGGCAGCAGCTGGCCGAGATTGTACGTCTGGTAGGGGCCCAGTCGGTTGTCGAAGATGACCGTCGTCGCCTCGGATCGCTCGGCGACGTCGGCGAGCTCCTCGGCTTTCCCCTCGCCGAGCTGGAGCGCCGCGTCGGCGGTTCGGGACTGGGTCACTTCGCCGACGACGGTGTAGCCGGCCGCCGCTGCGAGTTCGCGGATCTCGGTGGTGTCTGGCGTGCCGGAGTCGACTCGTTTGGCGATGATCGCGTTCATGCAAGTACTCGTGTGTAGGTCGGATAGTCGCTCGAGGCGGGGCGCTCGTCGTCGGTGCGCTCGACCGCAGTCGTCCCGGGGCCGTCGCTCGAGCGACGACGCGCGCGTCCGGAGACGCTACTGATGGCGGTCGAACACCTCCGTTGAACGGTCGCGGAGCATACCCCTTCGTACGCGGCGGATCGTCTTGAATCCAGTGCACGACCGAGAACCGTCGACGGAGCCGGCGTCCGCGGAGAAACGAGGACGCGGCCTACCGCGTGTTGAGGTCGTCCTTGTCCTTGATGAGTTCCGTCTCGGCCTCGCCGCTCGAGTGTTCGTTGACGGTGTCGTAGAACTCGTTCTGTAGTCCGGCGGGGAAGGTGAGCACGCCGATCCAGGAGCCGTCGGCTTGCCACTCCTCGCGTTCGAGGTCGCCGAACCCGCGGATCTTCGACTGCGCGCTGCCGGCGTGCTCGGCGGGGATCTGGACAGCCATCGTCACCTCCTCGAACCGGATCGGGATCACGGGTCGCAGGTCGTCGAGCGCGTCGTCGACCTGTTGCTGGGCGGGTTCCATCGGGTCGACGGTGAAGCCGGCTTCCTCGAGGGCGTTGTCGATCCGCTCGGGGGGATGGGGAGCGTTGTCCATCTGTGGGTTGACCGCGTTTCGCGTGATGGTGTCGATCAGCTGCTTGCGCTTTCGCTCCTGCATCTCGCGGCGCTGGTCGGCCGTGATCTGGATCTCCCCCTCCTTGATGACCTCGGGGATGATTTCGAGGGGGTCGGTCGTATCGAAGACCTTCTCGAGATCGTTCTCGGCGGGGCGGTCCCCACGCGAGGCGTTCTCGAAGACGTCCTCGGCGGCGATGACGTCCTCGAGGTCGCCCTCGAAGTCGCCGCGTTTGATCGCCAGCGCTGCGTCCGGATCGACAAGCACTTCGAAACGCGCCCCGTGTGACTCGAGTCGCGCCGTCACCGCCTCGTCGAGCGATATCATACCGGAGCATACCTCCGGCCGGGTAAAAGAGCTTTTCCTGCCGGCGTTTCGGTGACTACTCGTCGGTTTCCTCGTCCTCGCCGTCGTCGAGCAGGTCGTTCTCCTCGAGATGGGTCTCGATCTTGTCGTGGTCGAACTGCTCGAAGGACTCGCTCTCGACGTCGATCGTCGCGAGTCCGACCTCGCTGGGCAGCAAGGAGCCGTCGTTGACCGACGCGAGCGCGTCGAGCGCGAGGGCGATACCGCCGTCGAGGTCGGCCTCGTCGTCGTAGTTCTCCTCTAAGTACTCCTGGAGCTCGCCGCGATCGGAGCCGACGGCCAGTGCTTTCCACTCGTAGGGCGTCCCCGAGGGGTCGGTCTCGAACAGTCGCGGCTCGCCGTTGTCGATGCCGCCGACGATCAGGGCGACGCCGAACGGCCGCGCCCCGCCGACCTGGGTGTACTGCTGGATGTGGTCGGTGACCTCCTTCGTCAGCGTCTCGACACCGATCGGTTCGCCGTAGCGGAGGTGGTTGACCTGCGCCTGCCGACGGGCGAAGTCGATCAGCTGGCGGGCGTCGGCCACGTGGCCGGCGCTCGCGATGCCGACGTGGTCGTCGGCCTTGTGTATCTTCTCGACGCTCGAGTCCTCCAGCAGCGGGGAGGGGACTCGCTTATCGACGGCGAGAACGACGCCGTCGTTGGTTCGCACGCCGATGCTTGCTGTGCCTCGCTTGACCGCCTCGCGAGCGTACTCGACCTGGTAGAGTCGGCCGTCGGGCGAGAAGATCGTGATGCCGCGGTCGTACGCCTGCTGTTGTTGTTGTCCCTGCATAGTATCACGCGAAACTGCAATCGAGGTCTGTCGCGCCCACGAACGCGTCATCGAGTCGCACGTCTGCAGACCCGTCGCGCACGACGGCGACTCGCTCCTCGTTCCGGAACACGACGTTTCTCTCCTTCGATTCTTGCCGGCGGCGTCCTAAATAGTTTTCTTCACCGGCACGGATCGTGCCACTGATACCGCGGACCCGAATTCCGATCGCATCGCCGTCGATCTCGTCGATACAGGCGATCGCCGCTCTGGCGGGTTCGGTCTCGCCCCGACGGACTCGGACGATCGCGGAACCGATTCCGTCCTCGAAATCGAACCTGACGACCGTCAGATCGGCCGCGGCGCTGCCCGGATCCCCCAGCAGGTTCTGGCCCGCGTACCAACACTCCCGCTGGAACGCCCGTCGGTCGATCTCGGCGTCGGGCCAGCCCTCGAGCTCGAGGGCGAGGTAGCGCCACCGTGGCTGGAGGTGTTTCGGGAGGTGTTTCATTCGCCCGAGTCCGGGTCGGGGGCCTCGGCCTCGGCGACCGGACTCCGCTCAGCGACCAGCACGCCCACCTGGTCGTGAACCCGCTCGACGGCCGTTAGCGAAAAGCCTGCGCTCGTAAACGCGTCCGCGAGCGTGCCGACGGTCGCCGGGTCGTCGACGTCGGGCGAGTAGAACGGCGCCTCGGGGTCGGGCTCGCCGAAGAACATCACGTCCCCGAGGACGAACTTTCGGGGCTCGAGGCCGGCGATCACCTCGATCGCCTCCCGTTTCTCCTCGTCCGAGAGGTGGTGCATGGCGAAGTTCGAGGTGACGACGTCGACGGGTCCATCGTACTCGGGCTCGCGGAAGGTGCCCCGATCGAACGCCGCGTTCTCGAGGCCCTCCTGTTGGGCTTTCGCGCGCGCCTCGTCCATCATCCCCTCGCTGATGTCCCGGCCGACGACCCGCTCGGCGTCGGGCGCGAGCGCGAGCGCAATGGCGCCCGTTCCGGTCCCCAGATCGAGGACGACGTCCTCGGCGTCGGGCGCGGCGTGTTCGATCACCAGGTTCGCGCAGGCGCGGTACTCGTCTGATTTCGACTCGTCGTACTCGCTGGCTTTCTCGTCGAAGCGGGCGGCGTGTTCCTCAGGACTCTTCTTCATATCGTCCCCGTTCGACCCCCGGCTCAATGAACGACTCGGAGTCGATGCAGCGATTGCGCTCGGCGAGTCGCCCCCACTCGGCGAGTCCGTCCTCGATAAAGTCGCTCGAGAGGCCGACCTCCTCGCCTAGCGCCCGCAGTTCGCGGGGCGCGCGAAGCTCGAGGTGCGAGTGCGGGTCGGCGCTGACGACGTAGGGCGCATCGTAGTAGTCGGCGATCTCCTCGAGTTTCCGCAGCGACTGGATCGCCCGCACGCGGCGACCGCCGCTCGCTCGAAGAACCCCCGAGAGATCGAACTCGATGCGGACGCCGTTCTCGACGGCCGCCTTCACCAGCACGTGGTTGACGTCGCCGCCGCCGGCCATCGGGCCCGCCAGCACGTCGACCTTCGCCTGCTCGACGGCGAAGCGGTTCAGGGCGTTCGTCCCGCCCTCGAGCGCGAGGATCGTGTGCGAGGGACGGAAGTTACCGACGGAGCCGCTCGCCTGTTCGGGGTCGTCGGCTCGGATCTCGACGCCGCGGACGACGTCGATCCCGTACTCGTCGGCGATCCCGCCGGCGTCGTAGTCGGCCCGCGCGCTCGAGTGGTTGCGCACGACCACGCCCTCGTAGCCGTAGTCGGCCGCCAGTTTCGCGAGTCTGGCGACCGTGCTCTGCCCCTCTGGGTGGGCGCGGACGGCCTCGTACATACTCGAGGAGTCTCGGGGCTTCGACTTGGGGTTTGCGTCACGCGCTCGCCCGACTCCCTCGAGCAATAGATTACGGCCGGGAGCGCGCTCGCCGAATTCGGCGAGCGCGCGACTCAACGGAAGAGCAAGCTCTTCCGAGCATCGCGAACGCGCAGCGTTCGCTCAACGGGGAAGGGCAGGCAGACTCCCGGTACTCACCGCGAGCGAACCCGGAGGGTGAGCGAGCGGGCCGACGACCGATGCGAGTGAGGACTATCGGGACGAACAAACGGAGGGAGGAGTGTCCTCGTGAGTGAAACGAACGAGGGCTCGGAAGTCGCAGCCCACGCAGCGAACGTAGTGAGCGAGTCGGAACGTCTTCCGGTGCTTTTGCTCAACCCTGAGCGGGAGCGAAGCTCCCGCGAGGTCCAAAAGAGCTCCGCTCTTTTGAGGATTTTACCGAGTGCCGGCGCGCCGTGTGGCAGCTACGCTGCCGTCGGCGCGGAACAAGCGCAGAGTAAAAGGTTGTTAGTTGAGAATCGACTGTGCGACCGTCGCGAGTTGGCCGTTGTCGGCCTCGGTGAGGCGCTCGTCACCGATCTTCAGGCGCAGGCGCGGGCGGCCGACGTCGATGGGGACCTTCTCGGTGTCGATCAGGCCCATGTCCTCGAGCTTGGTCTTCGTGCGGCTGAACGTCGCCTTACTGGCGATGCCGACGTCCTCGCCCCACTTGCTGATGTCGTACAGCAGCGCCTCGTTTTTCGCGGCGACGAGCAGCGAGATCGTGACCTCGTCGAGCCCGTCGCCGTCGCCGCGGGCGGTCTCGAGCGAGTCGAGGATCGCACTGAAGTCCTCCTGTGCGTCGGGGCTGATCTCCTCGGAGAGCGTGTTCTGGACGTCGGTGATCGGCGGCGTCCGGAGGTTGAACTGCGAGGCGTCCTCCCAGCGAGTCGCGTAGGCGTCGTGGGTGTCGGTGACGAAGCTCTCGTCGTCGGTGACGAGCCCGCCGACGCGGTCGTTGGCGTGAACGATGGCGACGACGCTGTCCTCGGTCACGAGCAGGGAGTTCTCGGGAGCCTCCTCGAGGGTGCGCAACGAGAGCGCGCCCTGACTGACGAGGTCCGCGGCGTTGGAGGCGACGATGAAGTCGTCCATGACGTCTTTGAGCGTCCGCTCGTCGGCGAGCATGTGCACCGACGGGAGGTCGCCCTCGAAGGCGGTCGCCACGGAGACGAACTGCTCGATGGCATCCCGGGAAGGGTTTACCATGTACACGTCGCCGCTCGCGTCTTCGAGTACCGATTCGAGGATATCGTCAATCTGGTGATTGAGTAAATTCGAGGTCATGCCAATACAGAAGTAAACGAGGTACAGTTACTTAATTTTGGTGGCCGTTTTTTCGGCAGAACCGATGGCTTCCGCTAGAGCGAGACCGAAAGATCGCGGGGCCGTCGTCGAATCAAGCCGTTCGAGCCCCGTCGCACCCCACATTTATCTATATAATACGTGCCAGCAAATTAGTATTATAGCCCATTCCATCTATACTTATATCTGAAATTACGACAAAACTTATGTTCACCTTCTGTTATTGTAGGGCTGCATGGGTGCATTTGGTGACCTGATCGAGGCGGTGCGGATGTGTGTCGAACGACGAGTACGAACTAGCGGCGACGGTCGCTCGCTCCTCAGAGCGAGCGGCGTCAGCACGTACAGCGGCCCGTAGCGGTTCAGACCAACCGCGACCACAGTTCTCCGGACCAGTAGATATCGCCGTCGTAGATGACCGACGACTCCGTTTCCTTGAGCAGTGACAGAAGCTCCGATCGGTCCAGCGTGAAACTGGACTCGTTGCCACAGAGATAGGCGTACTCGCTGCCGGTCGTGTGTGGCACGTAGTACGATCCCGTCGCACGCGTCGAGTAGCAGTCGAACGTCGCCAGATACCGGTCGCTCTCGAGTTCCTCGAGGGTGATCGTCGTCGGGAGCCGGCTGTCGCTCTGGGTGAGCGAGTGGGTGCCGTCGCCGACGACGGCGTAGTCCTTGCCCATCATGATCCGACGGCGTGCGAGTCGAAGCGCACGCTCGATGCTGAACCCGCGGACGAGCAGTTTGGCGAACGTCGATCCGACCTTGATCGCGTGATCGTTCAGCACCTTCCGGAACGTGACCGCGCCCGCGACGCTTCCCTTCTCGATCAGCTCCATCCCCTCGTAGTAGGAGCCACAGGCGTTGAGGAAGAACGTCTGTGCGGAACACTGCTCCAGGCTCGAGGCCGAGAGCGTCCCGTCGGTACAGCGCAGACCGTCGGTCTCGCAGTGGCCGATGTAGTGGACGAAGTCGTACTCGCTCTCGAACACCGTCGCGAGCTCGGCCCTCGTCAGCCCCTCCTCGACGGTGACGTCCATGCGAACCTCGTTCGACCGTCGTCGGTATATTTCGGCGACGTCGTCGTGTTCCCCGGCCATCTCGGGATCGTTCAGGACGACACAGATCGAGGTCGACTCGCTCGAGCGCTCGAGATATCCCAGCCGGTTGTGGTAGGCCGTCGCCGTCGATTTGAAGACGTCGATCGGGACGCCGTCTGCGAGCCAGCCGTGAACCCGAGCGTCCCGGAGATCGGGTTTGACGATGTCGACCGACGCGACCTGTCCGGAGTGGGCTCCCCCGGGAGAGCCGTTTCCGCCGCGATAGAAGTCGGTCAGGGAGCGCTCGATCAGCTCCTGACCCTCGAGCTCGGAGGTGCGGGGCGTGTACAGCAGGCTCATTCGATCGAGCAGGAACGGCAGCGTCTCGGCGTTTTCGTACTCGGGAGCGACGTACGTCGCGAGGTGCCACTCCGGAAGGCGGTGTTCGACCGCCTCGTAGGGGACGTCGAGGTAGGTCGCGAGCCGCGTCGCGGGCGTCGCATCGTACAGCCGTTCGGCGTCGAGTTCGAGGACGTCGAGCAGGCTGGACTCGGCGAGTTGGGTCCCGTACGGGCCGACGTTGCGGGCCAGACAGTCCAGAAAGAACGTCTTTCGAAGGAGTCGTTCGACGTCCCGCTCGAGACCGGGCATGGGCGACAGCTCTCGTTCGACGCCCTGGTCGGGAACGCGAAGCCGCGGACGCGTTCCGACGATGTCGTCGCTGTTCGTCGTTCGCACCGTCGCCTGGAGATAGTACGCGAGCGACGCGGTAGCGTACAGCGACTCGTAGTTGGGGGGGACGACGAACTCGATGCCGCTCTCCCGGTGTTCGGATCGGATCCCCTCGGGGATCTCCAGTTCGTCGCCGAACTCGATCAGCGGCGGATGACCGCGCAGCGTCGGATACGTGCGGTCGGGGCTGGTGGTCTTGTACGAGGAGGCGAGATGGGAGATCGCCGTCGCAACGTCGGCCGGCGAGTCGGGGACGGTGATCGTCCCCGCGGGGCGTTCGTGACGGCTCCGAAGGCCGACGATGACCCGAATCGGCTCCGGAAAGGAGACCACGATCGACTCGAAGTCGTCGGTCTTCCGGATCGTCGCGCGTCCGGAAAAGCGGAGGTAGCTCTTGATCTCCGTGTCGACGTCGATCACGTACTCGTCCGGCGGCAACGAGAGGGACTCGCCGCCCGGATCGAGTTCGTACCGTGCGCTCGAGCCGAGGGCGAACGCGTAGACGACGGCGTTCGGAAACCGAAGCTCGTCGGTCGTGACGGTAATCGTCTCGTCGACCGGACGCGGTATCTCGCGGCCCGATCCGACGACGGAGAGATCACTCCCGACAACGGTGAGTTCGGCGTTATCCGTGTCCATCACGTGGAGCGTTTCCCCGGCCGTCGCCCACTCTATCATTCGGTATGCTCAATACCCGCCCGATTAGTTAGGTGTATCGGACGTTACCCCCGGTCCGGAACGTTTCGCCGGACGGACGCTACTGGCTCGACTTGCCGTAGACGGGTACACTTATCCCCTCACCGGACCGCACACCAGACATGGATCACGAGCACGTCCGGGACGTCGACCCCGCCGTCGCCGACGCACTCGAGGGAGAGATCGATCGACAGCGGGAGTCGCTCCAGATGATCGCGAGCGAGAACCACGTCAGCCGCGCCGTCGTCGACGCGCAGGGAAGCGTCCTGACGAACAAGTACGCCGAGGGCTACCCCGGCGAGCGCTACTACGGCGGCTGTGAGTACGCCGACGAGGTCGAGGAGCTGGCGATCGACCGTGCCACGGAGCTGTTCGGCGCCGAGCACGTCAACGTCCAGCCCCACTCGGGTACCCAGGCCAACCAGGCCGTCTACTTCTCGATGCTCGAGCCCGGCGACAAGATCCTCTCGCTGGATCTAAACCACGGCGGCCACCTCAGTCACGGCCACCCCGCGAACTTCGTCGGGCAGCTCTACGACGTCGAGCAGTACGAGGTCGACCCCGAGACCGGCTACCTCGACTACGAGGGGCTGGCCGACCACGCCGCCGAGTTCGAGCCAGACATCATCGTCTCCGGCTACTCGGCGTACCCCCGCGAGGTCGAGTGGGAGCGCATCCAGGAGGCCGCCGACGACGTCGGCGCCTATCACCTCGCGGACATCGCCCACATTACGGGGCTCGTCGCGGCAGGCGCTCACAGCTCGCCGGTCGGCACCGCCGACTTCGTCACCGGAAGCACCCACAAGACGATCCGCTCGGGACGGGGCGGAATCGTCATGTGCGACGAGGAGTACGCCGACGACATCGACGCCGCCGTCTTCCCCGGCGGACAGGGCGGCCCGCTGATGCACAACGTCGCCGGCAAGGCCGTCGGATTCAAGGAGGCCCTCGAGCCCGAGTTCGAAGAGTACGCCGAGCAGACGGTCGCGAACGCGAAGGCGCTGGGCGACCAGCTTTCGGAACACGGCTTCTCGCTGGTCTCGGGCGGGACGGACAACCACCTCGTACTCGTCGACCTCCGCGAGAGTCACCCCGATACCTCCGGCGGCGACGCCGAAGAAGCGCTCGAGGACGCCGGCATCGTCCTCAACGGGAACACGGTTCCCGGCGAGACCCGCTCGCCGTTCGATCCCTCGGGCATCCGGGCGGGTACGCCCGGGCTGACGACGCGGGGCTTCGACGAGGACGACTGCCGCGAGGTCGCCGATCTGATCGCCCGCGTCATCGACGCGCCCGACGACGAGGATGTCATCGCCGAGGTCCGCGAGGACGTCGAGTCGCTGTGTGCGGAGAACCCGCTGTACGAGTAGTCGGCCCGGTTCGGGCCGGTCGCGCCCGCTGATTGCGTTCGACGTTTCGCGTTCGTTTTCACCGGTGACCCGTGTCCGAATATGCACTCGGAACGGTCACGTGTGGCGCGCGGTGTCGTCCTAGTCGTCGTTGCCGCCGCTGTTTCCGTCGATGGCCTCGTGTTTGTGGAGCAGGCTCATCTTCTCGCGGAGGTCTTCGCCTTCCTCGCCGTAGGTTCGCACGCGGTAGACGTACAACAGCGACACCAGCCCGATCCAGACGGCCTGTAGCACGAGCGCCGACGGGGCACCGAGGGCGACGAAGATCATAAACGCACCCGAGACGACGACGTTGCCGACGGCGACGACCTTCAGCAGCCACAGCGGGAGCTTGTAGAACGAGTACTGGTAGCGCTGGGGGAACGTCTTCGGCAGGTTCCACAGCGCGACGCCAGTGATCATGAAGCTCATGAAGATGCCGGTGACCGTCACGGTGACGAGCCAGTCGAGGACGTCGACTGCGAGGATCCCGTCCAGGGGCCCCATCAGCGGTGCGGCGAGCAGCGGCGGGAGACTGAGCAACAGGAGCGCGCGATGGGGCGTCTTGAACCGATCGTGGATTCCCGCGAAGAAGCCGGGGATGACGTCGTCGCGGGCCGCGCGCATGATCGTTCGCGAGTAGGAGGTGTACAGCGTATTGGTCGTCGTCGCCGCGGCGACGAGCGCGCCGAGCGCGACGAACGCGATCGCCCACCCGGGCATGATACCGCCTGCAACCGCCGCGAGACCGCCCTCGACGGCCTGTCCGTCCTCGCCGACGATCGATTCCCGCGGGACCGCACCGACGAGCGCCACGACGGTTCCGATCGTCAGGACGGCGACGAGCGCCATCCCGACGGCCAGCACGCGCGGGATGTTCTTCGCCGGATTCTCGAGTTCCTCGCCGATCTCGATGATCATGGCAAAACCCTGGAAGGGGATATACAGCGTCACGGCAGCCAGGAAGAAGGGTGCGTAGCCGTCAGCGAACGGTTCGCCCTCGCCCGCCGGGAACAGTGGCGTGACGTTCGACGCCTCGAAGGAGGTGAGTCCGCCGGCGATGAACGTCAGCATCGCCGCCATCAGGAAACAGACCAGAAGGATCTGGACGTTCGCGGCCAGTCGCACGCCGACGTAGTTGAACGCCAGGAAGGCGCCCAACAGCAAGTAGACCGAGACCAGCGTCGGGAGCTCGACGAACACGGGGACGTACTCGGCGAACCCGAGCGCGGCGAACAGCAGATACGCCCAGACCGCCATCACCGGAACCGCGACTCCCAGGAACCCCCAGTACGGACCGACCAGCCGCGAGGCGTAGACGTACGTACCGCCGGCGACCGGGATCGCCCCACCGAGTTGTAACAGCAGGAGAATTCCCAGCACCATCGGGATCACCGATAGCAGGATCGCGACGACGATGCTCGGCCCCGCGACGGCCGCCATCTGCGTCGGTACGATGAAGATGCTCATTCCCACTGCCGTCCCGATGAGCAACGCCACTGCGGCGATCGGGCCGACCCGCTCGTTGATCAGCTTGAATTCGTCTCCCGACATCGGTACTGTGCAAGTCAATACCAGACAGTTAGACATTAACATTGTTGTTTTTATACCGGTGTGTATTGGCGGACGGAAGGGTGAGATCGAGATAGCCTGATACTGTACAGAGTGTGTGCCGGTAACGGATACTGATTGACGCTGCTGTAAGGGTCCCTCGTCAACTTCGATGATCGGTACCGATCGGTGATGGATCGACGACCATCTCTCGACTGCCCGGCTATCGGCCGCTTTCACGAGAAAAGTAGCCACAGAGATGTCCAGTAGATCCAAATCTGGTGGCAGTCCTGGTACGAATACGAGTACTGATCAGTCTCGTAGCCACCCACTCGAGCGGGGCTCGAGTGACCCGACGAGTCGTTGCATGCAGATGACTTATAGACGAGCGTGATGGTCGGGAACACATGCCATTCGATCGAACGGCCGTCGGTCGTCGAACAGTGCTCTCGGCCGTCGGGGCCGCGGGTATCGCCGGTCTCACCGGAAAGGGCGGAGCGACGCGAGGATCGCTGGCTCGCGGCGAGTCAGGAACGGACGGCGGCGAACCCGCTATCGTTCCGGACGGCGTCGAACGGATCGACCGGACCTTCGAGTACCACCTCGAGCTTGGACTACACCACGGCGCGCAGCTCTCGGTGTGGGAGGACGGCGAACTCGTCGCCGATCTCGCTGGCGGGGTCGACGGGCCCGACGGCGACGCGGTGACCGACGACTCCCGATTCCTGCTGTTTTCGTGTACGAAACCGTACGCCGCGGCCTGTCTCCACGTACTCGCGGACCGCGGAGAGATCGGCTTCGACGACCGCGTGGTCGACTACTGGCCCGACTATGCCGACTCGGGATCGCCGAAAGCCGAGACGACGATCCGACAGGTTCTGAGCCACCAGGCCGGAATCCCGGCGGTCGACGTCGACGACGAACCCGACCGCTGGGACGATCCGTACGCGATCGACTGCGCGGTCGAGGAGGCAGACCTCGCCTTCGAGCCCGGAGAGACGGCCCAGTACCACGTCTTCAGCTTCGGGTGGATCATCGCCGGACTCGTCCGGCGAATCGACGGTCGACGGATCGACCGGTTCGCACGCGAGGAGGTATTCGAGCCGCTGGGAATGGACCGCACCCACATCGGGCTGCCCGAGGACGAGCCCGACGACGTCGCGACGCTGGTCGGGTTCGAGCCGTTCGACCGCGTCGGCGAGCCCGAACCGATCGTCGGCTACACCACCGAGGAGGCCGCCGCGGAGTTCAACCGGGAGGACGTCCAGCGAAGCGTCGCTCCCGGCGCAACCGGGGTCGGAACTGCGGGCGACCTGGCCAGGTTCTACGCCTGCTACGTCAACGGCGGCGAGCTCGAGGGTACCCGGCTGCTCGAGGAGGAGACGGTCGACGAGGCGGCCGCGCCCCAGGCCGAGGTCGGACCCGAGGGCGGCGTCGGCACCGCACAGCGGTACGGGCTGGGGTTCCAGCTCGGCGGTACCGTCCCGGACCGCCACGGCGTTCCCGACCCCGCAGCTACCTACGGCCACGCCGGACTCGGCAGCAGCATCTCCTGGGCGGACCCCGAGGACGGGCTCGCGTTCGCGTACGTAACGAACGGGATCCGAGACGCCTACGAACACGACGTGCGGATGGCGGCGATGGGTGAGACGGCTCGAGGGGCGCTTCGGTAGCGCTTCGCTGACGGCTTACCGGCTTCGAGCGACCGACTGCTCGAGGTGGTCGAGTTCGTACTCGGCTTCGAACGCGCCCAGACACGCAACCGGTGCGCCGGCAGCCCACGCCTGGGGCTCACAGGCGGTTCCGTACTCGATCGGGATCGTCGCGTGATCGCGGTCGAAGCCGGCGAACAGTTCGGGGAGTCGGTCGGTTCCGCGACGGGACGCCGCGTCGACGACCCCCTCCGTGATCGCTTTCGCGGCGTCGGATCGACCGTAGTTTACCATCCCCAGGACGACGAGCGACGTGTCGTGGGGCCAGACGCTCCCGAGGTGGTAGCTCTGGGGGTTGTAGGCGTCGTGGTCGCTCGAGAGCGTCCGGATCCCCCATCCGGAGAACATGTCGTCGGCGACCAGTCGATCGATCACCGCGTCCGCCCGTTCTGCGGGAACGATCCCGCTCCAGAGACACTGCCCTGGGTTCGTCGCGACGCTCTCGATCGGGTCGCCGTTGCCGTCCAGTGCGACCGCGTAGAACGACTCCTCGGGAAGCCAGAACGCCTCGTCGAACCGTTCGGCGAGTTCGGTAGCGCGTTCGTCGAGTTCCGACGCGGTTTCGGCGTCCCCGAGATGGCGGTAGAGCTCCGCGGCCCGCGAGAGCGCGTCGTAGTAGTAGCCCTGTACCTCCGCGACGGCGAGTGGTCCCGTCGGATGGCTGCCGTCGGGATGAACGATCCCGTCGCCGCTGTCCTTCCAGGCACGGTGGGTCAGTCCGTCGTGACCCTCGGTCGGATACTCGAGGAAACCGTCGTCGTCGGCGTCGCCGTACGTCTCGAGCCACTCGAGTGCGGCCTCCAGGTTCGGCCGGAGCTCCTCGAGCAGGTCGTCGTCCCCGGTTCGGCTCCAGGTTTCGTGGAGCAAGACGACGAACAGCGCGGTCGCGTCGATCGTGCCGTAGTAGGGGGAGTGGGGAACCGTCTCCCTGACCGTCAGCTCGCCGTGACGGAGTTCGTGGAAGATCTTTCCGGGAGCGGCGGCCCGGAACTCGTCGACCTCGGTCGCCTGGTGGTCGGCGAGGTACTGAAGGGTCGCGACGGCCGGATCGCTCGTCATCGGCAGCGCCTGATAGGCGGCGATCAGCGAGTCGCGGCCGAACGCCGTCGCGAACCACGGCGTCCCCGCGGTAAACAGTGGTCCGTACTCCGTGTCCATGGTCAGCGAGAGAAGGTCGCGACGGCTTCGCTCGAGGACCGCGTCCGTCTCCGATCGCTGCGTGCTCGGGAGCGACGTCCTCTCGTACCAGTCCCGTTCGCGCCGCCGAACCCGCTCGAGCGAACGGTCGTACGCGTCGGTCGGCGACGGCGCATCGTCGGTCGGGGTGACGACGACGGTGACGACGCCCGTTTCGCCGGGTTCGAGTGAGACGCCCGTCGAGAGCGTCGCGCCGGTGCCGTCGACCGCTTCGACGGAGACCTCGTCGCGTCCCGCAACTCGAACCGTGGTGGCTCGCTCGTAGTCGACGTCCGCGGGGTCGTACGCGAACGTCACGCTATCGGATTCGGCCGTCGCCTCGATCGTTCGCTCCGGTGCGTCGGCGTGGCCCCGAATCTCGAAGAGATCCTCGAACCCGGTTTCGAGGTCGAACGTCAGCCGCTCCTCGAGCGGTTCGCTCTCGAGGTTCGTCAGTTCGATCCGTTCGCAGAACGCCCGGTCGACGACCTGGCGCCGGGTGACCTGAAGCGACCGCGCGCCGACCTCGATCTCGCTTCCCGCGTGAACGATCCGCTCACCCGGACGCGGAGCGGTGATGTCGATCGTTTCGAGCGCCCGGTCGAGTTCCAGGGCATACATGCGAAGGTGACGCACGTCGTCGTGGTAGAATCCGTCGTGCGCTCGAGTCGGCCGTCCATCCTCACCGGTTACGAAGAAGGTCCGACCGTTCGCGACCGTGCTGTCCGATTTCATGCGCCGGTGTAGTTGGGGTCCTGACTTAAAACCACGTTTTCACACTACTCCAGTAGTAGTAGATCCGGAATATTTATACTCAAGTAGTCGGTGTCTTGTGAGTAGATGTCACGGAACCGAATCAGCCACGATAATTCGGGCAGAATCACCCGGCGGCGGGTCGTTCAGAGCGCCGCAGCGGCAGGTGCGCTCGGTCTTGCAGGATGTCTCGGGGGCGACGACGACGAGACAGATCCCGACGAGATCGACGAAGGGGATCTCGAAGGAACCGAGCTGTCGCTAACCGGCTGGGCGACCGACGACACCGAGTACGAACTCCTGCAGGAGCAGGTCGAGCAGTTCGAAGAAGAGTACGGCGCCGACGTCGACTACGAGCCGATTCCCAGCGAGTACGAACGCCAGGTCCAGACCCAGATCGGTGCCGGCGAGATCGCCGACGCCTTCTACCTCGACGCCTCCTACTACGCGTCGTTCGCCTCCGAGGGAGTACTCGTCGACCTCGAGCAGTACATCGAGGAAGACGACGATCTCGACGTCGACGACTTCTTCGACCCGCTCATCGAGGCGTTCACGTACGACGGAACGCTGTACGGCGTTCCGAAGGACTTCTCGACGCTCGGACTCTTCTACAACGAGCCGATGCTCGAGAACGCGGGCGTCGACGAGCCGCCCGAAACGTGGGACGAACTCCGGGAGTCGCTCGAGGCCGTACAGGAGGAGGGCGAGGTCGACTACCCGATGTTCGCTTCCGACGACGGCCGGATGTTCTTCCCGCTGTTGTTCCAGAAGGGCGGTCAGGTCCTCTCCGAGGACGGCGACGAGTGTGTCGTCGCCTCCGAGGAAGGCGTCGAAGCCCTTGAGTTCGTCGTCGAACTACTCGAGGACGACCTGATCGGCCGCCCGTCCGAGACGGGCTACGAGTGGCACGGCGAGGCGCTCGGATCGGAAGGCGTCGCGATGGCCGTCGAGGGAACCTGGGCGATCGCCAGCCTCGAAAGCGAGTTCTCGGACGTCGACGACGACGTCGACGTCGCCCACCTGCCGATCCCCGAGGACGGCGAACAGGCGACCGCAGCGTACACCGTCTGTTACAGCAGCTCCGAGCACACCGAGGATCCCGGTGCAGCCTACACGCTGATCAGCGAACTCACCGACAGCGAGGGGATGCAAGCATGGGCCGAGCAGGGGCTGGCGCTGTCGGCCCACGAGGACCACGACGACCTCGAGTACTACGAAGACCATCCGCGCCGTCAGACCATGCTCGAGGCCGGCGACTGGGCCGAAGTGATGAACTTCGGGCCGGAGAGCGGCGAGATCATGAACGTCCTCACTCCCGAACTCGAGGGTGCGATCACGGGCCAGAACGATCCTCAGACTGCACTCGAGCGCGCCCAGGAACAGATCAACGACGACGTGCTCTGAGATGGCGTACGAATCGGAGGCCGACGAGCGGACGACAACGGAGAGCGGTACAAGCGGATTAGCCGGTGCCAAGCGACGGCTCGGCATCACGGAAGACCAGTCGAACCTGGCCGGGTTGCTGTTCGTCGCGCCGAACGTCGCCGTGTTCTCCGTGTTTCTGCTCGGTCCGGTGCTGTACGCGTTCTACCTCGCCTTTACCGAGTACAGCATGCTGACTCACGAGTCGACGTGGGTCGGCCTCGACAACTTCTGGACCGTGCTGACGCCGTGGCCCTGGGAGAACGGGTTCGAGCCGCTGCGGGACCCCGGCGCGAATACCTGGTGGTTCTCGCTACGAAATACCGCGATATACGCGATCGGTACCGTTCCACTGCAGATCTACGGCGGTCTGGCGATCGCGCTGATGCTCGACAAGCGCGTCCGCGCGAAGAGCGCGTATCGAGCGGCGTACTTCATGCCCGTCATGCTGAGTGGCGCGGCGTCGGCAGTCATCTGGCGCTGGCTGCTCGCGGACAACGGCATCATCAATGAGTTCCTCAGCCCGTTGGGTCTAGCCCACAACTGGGCTGGCGATCCGAACACGGCCCTCGGTGCGATCATGCTGTTGGCGATCTGGGGCGGGATCGGGTTCAATATGATCCTCTTCCTGGCCGGCCTGCAGAACGTGCCACAGGAGCTGTACGAGGCCTCGCGCATCGACGGTGCGAGTGCCTGGCAGCGCTTTCGCCACGTCACGTGGCCGAACCTCGGCAACACCAACTTCTTCGTGATCGTGATGGCGATTATCGGCGCGTTCCAGGTGTTCGGCATCGCGCTGGTCTTCGAGGAGGGCGGTCCCTACTACGCGACGACCACCGCCGTGTTACGGATCTACCAGCGCGCGTTCGAGGAGAACTACTTCGGCGAGGGTGCCGCGATGGCGATGATCCTCTTCGCGATCATCTTCGCCTTCAGCTACTGGCAGTACCGCTACCGCAAGTCTGAGGAGGTCGACTACTGATGGCACGATCGAACTACGAGTATCCGGGCTACGAACGCGACGGTGCGACCTACTGGACGAAAACCGCCGTGCTGTACGCCGTCGTCACCGCGGGCGCGCTGTGGATGACCCTCCCGTTCTGGTGGACGATCACGTCGGCGTTCTCCGCGAACCCGACCTCCGCCGAAGTGACCTTCGTCCCCGCGGAGTTCACCGTCCAGAACTTCCTCGAGCTCTGGAATCGGGATAACATCCCGCTAGTTCGATGGTTCATCAATACCATCATCTTTGCGGGCGCCGTGACGATCTTCAACCTCGTCTTCGACAGCCTCGCGGGCTACGCCCTCGCGAAGGTCGACTTCTGGGGTCGGGACAAGCTCTTCTTGGCCTTCATCTCGACGATGATGATTCCTGGGATGATCACGCTGATCCCGGTTTATCTCATCCTCGTCGAACTCGGCTGGACGAACACCTACCAGGGGCTGATCCTGCCGATGGCTGCGAGTCCGTTCGGGATCTTCCTGTTGCGTCAACACTTCAAGAGCCTCCCCTCGTCGCTCGGCGACGCCGCGAAGATCGACGGCTGTGGAGAGTTTCGGACGTTCTACCACGTCTACCTCCCGCTCGCGAAGCCGGCACTGGCGGCGCTTGGCATCTTTACGTTCATGGGCGCCTGGAACAACTTCGAGTGGCCCGTGATCGTCATGACCGAGACACAGAACTTCACCCTGCCCGTTGCACTCTTCGCCGTCCGGAACCAGTACTTCGCCGAAACGGGACTGATGATGGCCGTCGCGCTGATCATCGTCGCACCGGTCATCATCGCGTTCCTCTCGGCCCAGAAGTACTTCATTCGCGGCATGAGCCTGAGCGGGATGAAGGGCTGAGACTCGCCGTTCTCGATCCGCTCGAAGCGAGGACTCGACCGCTGCTCGCTACCGCTCTCCGATCTCCTCGAGGACGATCCGGTGGGCCTCGACGTCCTCCAGCATCGCGCCCCAGCCACCGACCTCATACTGGCCGTCGTCGGTCTCGAGGACGAAGTTCGCCTCCTCGGCGAAGGAGGCCAGCGACGGGCCGCCGTCGACGTCGGCGTAGGTGACGCTATCGACCCGGCCCCGCAGGGAGACCGCGTCGCCGGTCGTTCGATCCTGCCCCTCAACCGAAACCAGGACGTCGTCACCGGCCTCGACGGCGGAGACGATATCGGCGAGGAAGTTCCGAACGTCCGTGTAGGTCGCCGGAGGTGATTCGCCGCGGTCGGAGTACAGCAGATCCCAGGACTCCCAGACCGCCGTCTGGTAGTACCAGACGAAGATCTGCGAGAGCGTGTAGTCGTCGACGAGAACCCCGTACTCCCGCCCTTCGGGGCGTCGCTCCATCGGCGCGAAACAGACCTCCGTGCGGTCGGTAAGCACTAGAAACGGCGTCGGGAGTCGTCGCCGTCTGACCTCCGTCGCGACGCCGGCGAATCGGCTCTCGGGGTCGTCGATCGGTTCGCCCGTCGCCGACGTGATCGAGACCTTGACGACGACACCGCGGTCGTACGCTGCCGCCAGCGTGTCGCGGATTTGCTCGTACTGCTCGAGCGTCGCTGCGACTTCCACCTCGTACTCGGCACCCTCGATCGCGTCCCGGACGTGGTTGAGGACGGTTTCGAACCGCTTGACGACGCCGACAGTGTGATCCTCCCCGCTTGGCTCCTGCCATCGGTCCTCGAGCTCCTCTGCGGCTTCGGTCATCAGCTGTGCCTGTGCGGTAATCTCCTCGACGACCGCATCGGGCTCGATCGCCTCGGCGCGGAGCGTTCCCTCCTCGTAGAGGTCGACGTAGCCGTCCGACTCGAGCTCCCGGAGTACATCGTAGATTCGAGCCTGCGGAACGTCGGATCGCTCGGCGACTTCGACGGCGGTTGCGGAACCCGACTCGACGAGCGTGAGGTAGGCGTCGGCCTCGTACTGGGTGAGACCGGACCGCTCGAGCACGTCCCTGAGTGTCGACGCGTCCATAGAAACAGCTGTCTCGGCGTCGGTGTAAACGGTTCGGAGTTACAGCGTCGCGGCGGGGGGCAGCTGGTCGGCCGCCCGGTCGCGATTGAAGACCGCGTCGCCGGAGGCCGAATCGAACGCGTGGACCTTCGACTGCGGGAACCGGAGGCGCAACGTCCGGTCCTCGTCGACGACGTATTCCCCGGAGATCGACGCGGTGAGCCGCGCGTCGCCGACCGAGACGTGGAGGAAGTTCTCCTTGCCCATCGGCTCGACGACCTCGACCTCGGCCTCGACCGTCGTCGGATCGGCGGATTCGGCGACTTCGATGTCTTCCGGCCGGATTCCAAGCGTGACGCCGTCGCCTGTGAGGCCGTTCTCGAGACGGGCGCGCTGCTCGTCGACAAACCGGTAGCTGACGCCGGTTCCGCGAGCTGTGCCGTCCATGCGATCGTACTCGAGTTCGAGGAAGTTCATCGACGGATCGCCGATGAAACCCGCGACGAACAGGTTCGACGGCTCGTGGTAACACTCGAGGGGAGTTCCGATCTGCTGGAGTTTCCCGTCGTCGAGCACGGCGATCCGGTCACCCATTGTCATCGCCTCGGTCTGGTCGTGGGTGACGTACAGCGTCGCAACGTCGAGGTCGTCCTGGAGCTGCTGGAGTTCGGTCCGCATCTCGGTCCGCAGTTTCGCGTCGAGGTTGCTAAGCGGCTCGTCCATCAGGAAAACCGACGGCTCGCGGACGATCGCTCGACCAAGCGCGACGCGCTGTTTCTGTCCGCCCGAAAGCGCGTTCGGCTTGCGATCGAGCAGGTCGTCGATCCCCAGCATCTCCGCGGTCCGTTCGATCCGATCGACGATCTCGCTGTCGGGAAGCTCCGTCGTCATCCGGAGGCCGAACTCCATGTTCTCGCGGACCGTCTTCTGGGGGTACAGCGCGTAGCTCTGGAACACCATCGCGATGTCGCGATCCTTCGGTTTCTGGTCGTTGACGACCTCACCGTCGATCCGGACCTCGCCGTCGCTGATCGTCTCGAGGCCGGCGAGCAGTCGAAGCGTCGTGGACTTGCCACACCCCGACGGACCGACAAGGACGAGGAACTCGCCGTCGTTGATCTCGAACGAGAGGTCGTCGACGGCGACCACCGTATCCGCGCCCCCCTCGAAGACCTTCGTGACGTTCTCGTAGACCGCGCCTGGCATGTTGTCACACAGATCGTTCTCCACTGGTAAAGTAGTTACTACTCAAGTGGTGGCAAAATCAGGACCGATCAGACGTGGCCGGCCAGCCAGGGGAGAAACGCCGGCGAGAGGTAGAGAAACCACTGAACGAACCACGCGATACCGAGCCAGATCAATCCCCACGGTGCGGAGAAGAACACGGGCCGTACCGGCCACTCCGCACCGGGGTGGTCCATTCCGCGAGGATAGACGTAGTCCGCGAGGAAATGAACCAGCATCCCAACCGTCAGGAAGTGGACGGCCGTCACCAGCCCCGGCAACGCTTCGGCGAACCCCGCTTGCCCCAGCAGCCAGTACGCGATCGCCGGGGCCAGGAACGTATGGAGGAGCCACGACCGGTGGAGTTGGCGGTCGATCGCGTCGAGTTCGGGCAGGAGCGCACCGGCGACGAGCGGGACGGCGACCCAGGGGTGGTAGCCGCCGACAACGGCGAGGAAGGCGATCGGAACGACCGACAGCAGGTGGAGTTCTCGACTCGTCTTCGCGTCCGGACCGCCGAGCAGGTCCGCGACGGACCCGATTCCGGAGCTCTCCGACGTGCTCTCCGTGCCGCGGTCGCTCTCGCTCACTCGAGTTCACCCCTGTAGGCCCGAACCAGCGACATCGCGCCCCGACCCGCGGTTTCCTCGAAAGTGACGACCTCGAGCAGGGCGAGCAATCCGGGAACCACGAGGGCGTACGCCGGGGGAAACGGGAACGCGACCAGCAAGATTCCGCCGACGGTAACGAGCTGTAAGGCGGTGTACCAGGGGTACTCCAGGCCGATGTAGGCGCCCTCGCGGGCCGCATCGAGGAACGCGGGCTCGTCGCTCGAGCGAACCGCGACGCTCGCGGTCCGGAGCAGCCACGCGAGGACGATGACGATCGCGTACAGGCCGAGCAACGCCCCGATTAGGAACAGCCCGGATCCCTCGGCCGCGCCGAGGACGTAGTAGCCGGCGACGACGATCGTCCCCAGCAGGACGGCCGAGTACGGCAGTCCGCGTCGGAGGTTCGCCCGGAACGACTCGAGAAAGAGGCGGATCCGCTGGCGCTCTTTCGTCGGCCCGCCGCGCCCTTCGCCCGTGACGACGGCCGTGACGGTGTCGACGAGTGCGACGATCGCCGCGCCGACGGTCACGAGCGGGAGCGAGGCGATCGTCGCGAGGACGCTCACGATCGCGAGCGTGAGCAGGTCGCTGTAGGCGATCCGACCGAACGCCGCGACGCTGCCCGCGAGATCGATCTCGAGTTGTCCCGGCTCGTTCACCATCGGTCGAGCATTACTCGGCTGGCGCAAAAGAACACCGATCACTCGGTCTCGGACACACGTCCATCCCATAAACATGCATAAATCTGGGTCCGAAAAGATCAATGTAGTCACGAACCCGAGCATTGATTAGCCTCGCGCCCGCCCTCCCGAGTAATGACCGAGATCATCGACGGAAAGGCCGTCGCGAGCGAGATCCGCGACGATCTGACGGACGCGATCGAACGACTGGCCGACGCGGGCACGCGGCCGGGGTTGGCGACGGTACTGATGGGCGACGATCCCGCGAGTCAGACCTACGTGAACATGAAACAACGCGACTGCGAGGAGGTCGGCATCGAGAGCACGCACGTCGACGTCGACGGTGACGCTCCCGCCGAGGAGCTGTACGATTCGATCGCCGATCTCAACGACGATCCCGAGATCCACGGCTACATCGTCCAGGCCCCGGTCCCCGACCACGTCGACTACCGCGAGGTGATCCGTCGGGTCGACCCCGCGAAGGACGTCGACGGCTTCCACCCCGAGAACGTCGGTCGGCTCGTCGCCGGCGACGCCCGCTTTCGGCCGTGTACGCCCCACGGCGTTCAGAAGCTACTCGCCCACGCGGGGGTCGAACTCGAGGGCGCGGACGTGACGATCGTCGGCCGGTCGGACATCGTCGGCAAGCCCCTGGCGAACCTGCTGATCCAGAAGGCCGACGACGGGAACGCGACGGTCACCGTCTGTCACTCCCGAACCGAGAACCTCGCGGAGAAGACCCGCAGTGCGGACGTCGTCGTCGCGGCTGCGGGTGCCCCCGAGCTGATCGACGGCTCGATGGTCGGCGAGGGAGCGGTCGTGATCGACGTCGGCGTCAACCGCGTGGATGCAGACACCGAGAAGGGGTACGAACTCGTCGGCGACGTCGAATTCGAGAGCGCGAAGGAGCGAGCGAGCGCGATCACGCCCGTCCCCGGCGGGGTCGGCCCGATGACCCGGGCGATGTTGCTGTACAACACGGTCAAAGCCGCGAGCCTGCAGGCGGACGTGGACGTCGAGCTTCCCTGACTACGCCACGTCGCCCGGCTCGAGCTCCTCGAGCCGGGTCTGGGCCTGCGTAAACGCCAGTTCGTCCCCCCGGAGTCCGTTCGCGAGGTCGCGGGTTGCCTCGAGCAGGCCCTCGGCCGTTTCCGGGTCGACGTCGCCGTCGAGCATCCGAATCCGCTTGACGTGATCGCCGAGTGTCTCGAGAGCGCCACGCTCGGCACCGGTCAGCTCTCGGTCCTGGGTCCAGTTTCGAACGTCCCGGCGGTACTCCCGAACCGCGTTCGCGTACGCGAGCCCGCGGACGCCCCGCAGCGTCGGGGGAACCTCGTCAACCGGTGGCCGTTCCCCCGCGTCGGCCCCCCTGAGCAACGAGAGGAAGTACAGCTCCTCGCGCTCCTCGAGGTCGTGTTCGCGGCCGACGACGTCGGCGACGTGGAGCAGTTCGGTCGCCGCGAGGTAGCGGTCGTCGAGTTCGCGGAGGTCGCCAGCGTTGATGAACCCCCGGCGTCGAATATACTCGTTTGCGTGCTCACGCGCGCGGTCTGCTAGGATATCGGTCGAGACGTCGTCGATCTCGTTTCTGATCGGGGCGAGATCGAACTCGACGGAGAGATCCGTGTGTTCGGTTCGGTCGTCGAGGCCGACGCTGCGGAGACTCCCGCAGGCCGGACAGCCGACGCTGCCCGTCTCGTAGTACGACCACTGCGTACCACACTCCGTGCACTCGCGTTCGCCCCTGATCTTCATACGCGACGGCTACGGTCGGCCGGCAAAAAGACCCATTGAACCGGTCTACGACTCTCCGGTCAACAGGAACCCCGCAGCGGCTCCGCCGACCGTCACCGTCAGCCAGTACGTACAGAGTCGGTAGATCAGCGCGATCGTCAACGCGGCTGCCGGCTCGAGACCGCCCAGGGTCGTCAGCGTCGCGGTAACCATCGCTTCGACGCCCCCGGTACCCCCGGGAGCGGGGACGACGGATCCGAGCTTCCCGAACGCGACGGCCACCGCGACGACCGCGAACGGGAGCTGATAGCCGAGCGCGATCGCCCCGATGTAGACCGGGAGCATAAGAAACACCATGCCGAGGTGGGCGGCGACGACGGCGATCAGCAGCGTTCGTCTGTCGGCGGAGATCGTCTCGACGGTTCGGTAGAACCCGTCGAGGCGATCCCGAACCGACTCCGGAGCGAGGGGATCGTCGAATCGGCTGGTGAACCGACCGACGAGTCGTCGGACGAGGCTCGTTAGGCCGACGACGACGGTGTAGACGATCGAGGGCCGATAGACGACCAGGGCGACGATTCCGACGAGCGTAAAGAAGAGGGCACCGAAGGCGACGAACTGGTCGATCAACCCGTCTCCGAGCGCGTCGCCGACGGTCAACAGCCCGAACGCGACGAACCCGAACGTGTAGTAGGGAACGTAGTTCAACAGATCGGCCGAGAGGACGCTCGCGAGGCCGTCCTCGTAGGCCATCGACTCGTCCTTCGAGACGAGGTAGGCGACGAGCGGTTCCGTCGCGATCTGGCCGTACGGAGTGATGTACTTGAGAAACATCGCGGTCAGGAACAGCCCGCCGATCTGGGTCCGGGAGAGCCCCTCGTCGACCAGCGAGAGGAACTGCTCCCACACCACTCCGCGGAAGGTCAGCGCGAGAAGTCCCGACAGGACGCCGAGTGAGAGCGTAGCGGGGTTGGCCGAGAACAGCTCCGCGAGGAAGTTTTCGCTACCGACGGTGTGGATCAGAATTGCCAGAAGGAAGACGGCGAATACGAACCCGACGCCGATCCGCCGTTTCATAAAGACAACATCACAGCAGGTGTTCAATTACGTTATGGATCGGCTCGTGACAGATCGAGGTACGATCGCTCGAACGCCGACCCGATTCCGATCGGCTTCCGCCGAACTATTCTCGTCATCGTAGTTTTAATCTGAATATACTCCAGAACCGATGACCGTCATCAGAACGTGTTTGATTGCTAATAGGTCATTAACGTACGGCAGTTGCAGGCCACACCCCCACCAGCGGGAAGCTGTTACCGTAGAGTATGTCTCGAGAACGACTCAACCGACGGAAGTTCGTCGCTGCAGCGGGTACCGCAAGCGCACTCGTCCTGGCCGGCTGTGCCGACGAAGGACCCGGAGACGAGGACGACGAGGACGACGACCTCGAAGACGACGAGGATCCGATGGACGGCGAGGACGACGTCGCGGACGAGGATCCGGCGGACGACGAGGACGACGAAGACGACGAGGAGACGTACACGCTGACGGTGACCGTCGAGGACGACGGTGAGCCCGTCGAGGGCGCGACCGTTACCCTCGAAGACGAGGGCATCGACGAGGGCGAGGACCTGGACGACGAGGACGTCATGGACGATGAAGACGACGACCTCGAAGACGACGAGGATGCCATGGACGACGAGGACGACGATGGCATCATGGACGACGATGAGGACGCCATGGATGACGACGAGGACGATGATGACGTCATGGATGACGACGAGGACGATGATGACGTCATGGATGACGACGAGGACGACGACCTCGAGGATGACGATGACACGGCCGACGAGGACGACTGGGAGGACGAGACCGACGAGGACGGCGAAGTCGAGTTCGAGGACCTCCAGGACGGAGAGTACACGGTTGCCGCCGAGTACGAGGACCAGGAAGCCGAAGACGACGTCGAGATCGACGGCGACGACGAGGAGATCACGCTGGACTTCGCCGAGGACGGTGAGATATCCGACGAGGGCGACGCCCGGATGGACGAAGACGACAACGAGCCGCAGGACGACGAGGACGACGAGGACGAGTAAGCACGGATCACCGTCCACCACGGTTCGGGCTCACCGGTATACGACTACAACGCGAAGGCCTGCGACTGAGGTCGTATGAGGAGATCGGTGGCCCGAAAACAGCCACTTACTCGTGAAACGGACCGCCCCCGCGACGCGTTGCCAGCCGCGGAGGGCGCCAATAGCGAATTAGCGTCGCCACGCGACCTTTTTTGCGCCCGCTCCGCGAAGTACGGGTATGCGAGACGAGGAAGAAATCCGAGAGCAGTACGAGTTCCTCGAAGAGCACCTCGAGAGCGAGGAGATGCGCCACGACGGCGTCAGAGAGATGTTTACCTACTACAAACGCGCACTCGGGTGGGTGCTCGAGGAAGAACACATCTGAGGAGTCTCACTGACCGGGACCTATCACTATCCATCCCGTTTGCGACAGAGTTAAGTACGGAGAACGGAATCTTTCGAGTGACGCTTCGCTTGGAGGGCCGAAGCGTCAGCGGGGACCAATTCAGGGCGGCAAGCGGCCGCGCGACAGTTTTCCGTCGCGCGGCTTGCTTTCCTGTTTACTACTACCCTCGAGCGACCGCTACGTGAACGTCCGGCGAGTCGAGCACCGATAGACCGACGGTTCGAACTGGACGATCGGAGACATGAAAGCGGAGTTACGATCGGCGACTGAACGATCCCTCGCTCCCGTTATCATTTGAAACTCGGCGAAACAGCTATCTTCGATGGTAATATGCCTGTTTCACTCGAAACGACCCGATAGCCTTATTAAAATTCGACAGTAAGTGCCGGTGGTACTTTCCCAATGTACGACCTGACAGGATTCCAGCGGGATCTACTTTACGTCATCGCTGGCGAGGAGGAGCCACACGGACTGGCAATCAAGGAGGAACTCGAGGAGTACTACGAGAAGGAGATCCACCACGGCCGGCTGTATCCAAACCTCGATACCCTCGTCGACAAGGGACTCGTCGAGAAGGGGAGCCGCGACCGGCGGACCAACTTCTATACGGTCACTCGTCGGGGCCGCCGGGAACTCGAGGCTCGCCGGGAGTGGGAGTCTCAGTACGTCGATCTCTAACGGGTTCGACCCGCTTACTCCGCCGGTTGCCACCGTAGTCCGCTCCTGTCGGTCGCCCGAGTGCTGCCGTCCTCGAGCGGGCGTTCGCGCCGAGACGGCACGGTTTGGAGTCGAGTCGGCGCCCGCAGACCACTCGTCTAAGGGCGCAAAGTGAACGGCATCGCGTCGGAACCCGCCGGAGCCGCTAGACGCTACCGTCGTTCGAATCGCGCTCGCGGAACCGTGTCCCCGAACGCCGAGTTTCACGACCGGGCGCGCTCCACGGCGTGGCCCTTCCGCCCGGCGACGGCTTCGGTACGCCGATCGTTTCGTGTTCCGCGAGGCGAGCAGTACCCCTTTAACTCATCGGCATCCCAATCGCCAGCATGGATCGCGATACGGTCGAACCGCAGGTAGGGACGATCCCCGGCGCGCGGGCGAAACGCTGGGCCGAGTACCACCACCGCTACGCCGCGCCGAGTACGTACGTCTACGAGTTCGTCTGGAACACCCAGGCTGACGCCGTCGGGCCGTTCTGTACCGATGTCGACGGCAACGTCTTGCTCGATTTCACGAGCCACGTCGCCGCCGCCCCGCTCGGGTACAACAATCCCGTCGTCCGCGAGAAGCTCGAGGCGTTCGACCTCGTCGACCCCCTGAAGATCGCCGGCCAGGACTTCTACGCCAGCGGCGGCTGGCCGCCGGAAGAGCCCGAGTTCCCCAGTCCGACTCAGCTTCAGGACAGGCTGATCGCGGCGACCGACCACTACGACATGGATCGGGTGTTCCTCTCGAACTCCGGCGCCGAGGCCGTCGAGAACGCCATCAAGATCTGTTACGCCTCCGGCGGCCACCGCGCGTTCACGTTCGACGGCGCGTTCCACGGTCGCACCCTCGGGGCGCTCTCACTCAATCGCTCGAAGGCCGTCCACCGGACGGGCTACCCCGAGATTCCCGGCGTGGTCAGCGTTCCCTACCCCTCGACGAGGGAGGGGTACGAGACCGACTGGCTGACCGACGGCCCCGGCGGAAACGTCGTCGCCGACAAACTCCACCCCGAGAGGGGCGTGATCGATCCCGACGAGGTCGCCTTCCTCATCCTCGAGCCGATCCAGGGCGAGGGCGGCTACCGCGTCGCCCATCCGGAGTTCGCCCGGGACCTCGAGGCTCTGCGCGAGCGCTACGACCTGAAGATCGTCGCCGACGAGATCCAGACCGGACTCGGGCGCACGGGCGAGCTGTGGGGTGTCGACCACCTCGAGCTGACGCCGGACGTCATCACCAGTGCGAAGGGGCTGCGCGTCGGCGCGACGATCTCGCGATCGGACGTCTTCCCCGCGGAGACGGGCCGGATCTCCTCGACCTGGGGTGCCGGCGACGTGATCGCCGCGATGCAGGGCGCCCTGACGATCGACGTGATCCACGAGGAGAACCTGCTCGAGAACGTCCGCGAGCGCGGCGAACAGCTCCGAAGCCGACTCGAGCGGGCCGAAATTCCGGGAGCGATCGACGTCCGGGGACGCGGCCTGATGCTCGCCATCGAGTTCGACACCAAAGCACGACGGGAGGCCGTCGTCGAGGCCGCCTTCGAGCGCGGCCTGCTCACCCTCGGCTGTGGCTACAAGTCGCTGCGGCTGCTGCCGCCGCTGGACGTCACCGAACGCGAGATCGACCTCGGTGCCGAACTGCTGCTCGAGGCGACTTCGGTCGCCTCGACGTAGCGGTCGCGGCCACCTAACTGCGAGTCGGAGGCCCCGTGCTCAAGGAGCAACGCAGGGAGCGAAACGACCGAGTAGCGTCAACGAGAGCGAAGCTCTCGCTCGATCAGAACGCGAAGCGTTCTGAGACGGCGACCTCCACGCTACCGACCCAGTGTCGGCAGAAGGGAAGTCCACCGACAAACCCCACCCTCAACGAGCGAGGTCGTCAGACCGAGCGAAGTAGGGGGGGGTGGTTGATACGAAAGCCCCAGGTTCATACTGTCGACGCGTCTATCGTACACACGATGATCGGAGCATTCACCGTCGGCAAGAAGGTGCTACTGTTCGGCTACAAACGCTACGGAATCCCGGGGGCGATCGTCTCCGGTGCGATCTTCGTGGCCGGCTACGTCGCCGTTCGCCGGGCGCTGAGCGGCGGTGCTGACGCCGAATCCCTCGACGAGGCCCTCGAGGCCGAACTGGGTCCGACCGACGGGAGCGACGACGCCGACCTCGACGACTCCTCGGACGATTCGAGCACGTCGGACTGACGGCCGCGATCGACCGCCCGACGACCACAACACTATCCTGCAGCCGCCGTGAATCGCCGGTAGATGTCACGGGAACCGCGGATCCGGCGGATCGTCGAGGAGCTCTCGCTCGAGGAGAAGGTTCGGCTCACACACGGCGCGAACGACCCCGAGGGACGGGCGACGGGCTACGTGGCGGGCGTCGACCGGCTCGGGATTCCGCCGCTGCGGATGGCCGACGGGCCCCTCGGCGTGCGGATTCCCGACGAGTCCGCGACGGCGTTTCCCGCGCCGATCGCGCTCGCCGCGACCTTCGACGCGGAACTCGCACGCGAGCACGGAGAGGCGCTCGGACGGGAGACCAGGGGCAAGGGACAGGACGTCCTGCTCGCCCCCGGCGCCAACCTCGTTCGGGTCCCCCACAACGGCCGGAACTTCGAGTACTTCGCCGAGGATCCCGTCCTCTCGGCGACGTTCGCGGGAGCGGTCGTCGCGGGAATCCAGTCCCAGGACGTCGTCGCGACGCCGAAACACTACGTCGCGAACAGTCAGGAGACCGCCCGCGCCGCCGTCGACGCCGAGATCGACGAACGCCCGCTGCGCGAACTGTACCTCCCGTCGTTCCGCTCGGCCGTCGAGGCCGGCGCAGGCTCCGTCATGACCGCCTACAACGACGTCAACGGGACGCGAATGAGCGACCACGAGCGGCTCGTTCGGGACGTGCTGAAGGGTGAGTGGGGGTTCGAGGGGTACGTCGTCTCGGACTGGTTCGGCACCGAGGGCACGGCCGCCGCGGCGAACGGGGGACTCGACGTCGAAATGCCCGGAATCACGATGGCGGAGATGCAGTCCGCGATGGCGGGCGACGACGCCGACGCGTCCGAGACAGTGGACGGCGACGGCGACGAACCGGGCGAGCTCCCGGACGCCATCGCCGAGGGAATGCCCGACCCCGAGAGCTGCGAGCGGTTCGCCGACTCGCTGGCCGACGCGGTCGAATCGGGTGCCGTCCCGGAGGAGCGACTCGACGACATGGTCGCTCGAGTGCTCGGTGTGATGGACCGAGTCGGGCTGCTCGAGGACGATGAGACACGACACGCCTCGGGCGACCCGACGGACTCCGACGACGGCGCGGTCGACACGCCCGCTCATCGCGAACTCGCGACTCGCGTCGCGACGCGAGGGACGGTCCTGCTCGAGAACGACGGCGTCCTCCCGCTCGCTGACGACGCAGACCTCGCCGTTGTCGGCCCGAACGTCGACGAACCCGTCCTCGGGGGTGGGGGCTCCTCGGAGACGACGCCCGTCGTCGAGACCGATCCGCGAACCGGGATCGCCGAGCGCGCCGAGGGCGAGGTGGCGGTCGCACACGGCCTCCCGCGGGTCGAGGAAGTATCGATGCTCGAGGAGTTCGCGGGTCTCGACGACGACGACGAGAACGACCCCGACGGGTCTGGCCGGGAGCCCGACCTCGAGGGCGCCGCGGCGACCGCACGCGAGGCCGACGTTGCGGTCGTCTTCGTCCGTGACACCGCGAGCGAGGCGATCGACCGCGAGGACCTGCGTCTGCCCGACCGCCAGGAGGAGCTGATCGAGGCTGTCGCCGCGGAAAACGACCGCACGGTCGTCGTCGTCAACTCGAGCGGGCCGATCGAGGCGCCTTGGCGCGAGGACGTCGCCGCGGTCCTCGAGAACTGGTATCCCGGCCAGAGCCACGGCAACGCCGTTGCGTCGATCCTCTACGGCGACGTTGACCCGGGCGGGCGGCTGCCGGTGACGTTCGCGCCCGAGGACGCCTACCCGACCGCAGATGAACGGCGCTATCCGGGCGTCGACGGGACGGCCCGCTACGACGAGGGTGTCTTCGTCGGCTACCGCCACTTCGACTCGACCGAGCGGGAGCCGACCTACCCCTTCGGCCACGGCCGCAGCTACGCCGACTACGAGTACGTCGACGCCGACCCGGACCTCGAGGACGGCGTCGTTCGAGTCACGGTCGAGAACACGGCCGACCGAGATGGTCGAGAAGCCGTCCAGGTCTACGTCCGTCCGCCATCCGTCGACGGCGTCGACCGTCCCGTCCGCGAACTCGCGGGCTTCGAGAGCGTCGCGATCCCGGCCGGCGAGCGCGCCTCGGTCGCGGTCGACCTCGAGGATCTCGCGTTCGCCCGCTACGGCGAGGACGGAGACGGCTGGACGGTCGATCCGGGCGAGTACGCTCTCGAGATCGGTCGGTCCTCGCGGGACGTTCGGACGACCCTGCGGACGGAGCTCGACTCGGAGTTCCGGGAACGGGTTCGGGAGTCGCTTGCAGCCCGCGAGTCGTCCTCGACCGATCGTCGCGTCCGGTAGCCGGCGAAGTGAGGGCGGGCGTCCGAGCAGTCGGTACGGCAGCGTTATTCACCTGGGACGGCATCCGGACTCGTGGAGCTGAAATCGACACTCGAGGGGATCGAAGGGACGTTCTGGAGCCGACACTCCAATCCGAAGAGCGGCTGGAGTCGGACGGTACTGCTGCCGGTCATCCTCTACGCGACGTACCGACGGAACTGGAACGTGGCGGCTGTCGCCGCGGTATTCACGCTACTCAACCCGATTCTGTTCTCGCCGCCGAAGAACGAGGACGCGTGGATGACCCGCGTCGTGCTCGCCGAGCGGTGGTGGAAAGAACGCGGGAACGGCGTTATCGGCCTCACCTACCCGACCGTTCTCAACGCCGTCAACGTCCCGGTGACGGCGTACGCGGTCGTCGCGGCGTACCGGCAGCGACCGCTTCGAGCCGCGCTCGCCGGCGTCGCTTCTATGGCGCTCAAGCTCTGGTACGTGGCGGCGCTCGTCCGCGAGTACGACGCCGAGACGAAAACGGCACCGTAGCGTGTACCGACGGGCCGTCGTACACCGTCTCGATCGCGACCGAAGTCGGCTAACGGAGCCACGCTACGCTACTGTTCGCCTCGAAGCTCCTCGACGTGGTCGATCCGCTGTCGGACGAGATCGGGTTTGCCGATGTCGTGGCGGACGTGGAGTCCCTCCTCGCCGGCGACCTCGAGGGCCTCTTCTGCGATCTCCTCGGCTTCGGTGATCGAGTCGGCGACGCCGACGACGGCGAACGCCCGCGAGGTCGTCGTGTAGATGCCGTCGTCGCGCTCGTCCACGCTGGCGTAGTACAGCAGCGCGTCGCCCGCGCTCTCCTCGTCCACTTGCACCTTCGCACCCGCCTTCGGATCCGTCGGATACCCCTCGGGGACGGCGTACTTACAGACCGTCGCCTGCGAGGCGAACTCGAGCTCCGGCAGCCGATCGCCGTCGCGGGCGGCCGAGAGGACGTCGAGGAACGGCGTCTCGAGAACCGGCAGGGTGTTCATCGCCTCGGGGTCGCCGAAGCGGGCGTTGAACTCGATGACCTTCGGCCCCTCGCTGGTGAGCATGAACTGGCCGTAGAGGATCCCCCGGTACTCCTCGAGGGCCTCGACGGTCGCCTCCATAATCGAGACGGCCGCCTCGTAGTCGGCCTCGGTCATGAAGGGGAGCTCGAACGTGGCGTCGCTATAGGATCCCATCCCGCCGGTGTTCGGCCCCTCGTCGCCCTCGTAGGCCCGTTTGTGGTCCTGGACGGCGGGTGCGGTTCGGAGTTCGCCGTCGGCGACGACTGCCTGAACAGTGAACTCCTCGCCGACCAGCCGCTCCTCCAGGACGATCCGATCGTAGTCGGAGTCGCGGATGTACTCCTTGCCCTCCTCGTCAGTGACCTGGTCGCCGATGACCTTCACGCCCTTTCCGCCCGTGAGTCCGGCGGGCTTGATCGCGAGGTCGCCGTCGTACTCGTCGATGTAGTCACAGGCCGCGTCCATGTCGTCGAAGGTCTCGAAATCGGGACAGCCCGGCACGTCGTGTTCGGCCATGAAGCGCCGCTGGAAGGCCTTGTCCGTCTCGATGCGGGCCTCCTCGGCCTTCGGCCCGAACGCGTAGATCCCCGCGTCCTCGAGTTCGTCGACGACGCCGGCCTCGAGGGGCGCCTCGGGGCCGACGACCGCCAGCGTCGCCCCGACCTTCTCGGCGTACTCGCGGACCGCCTTCGGGTTGGTCGTCTCGAGGGTCTCGAACTCGGTCGCGAGCCGGGCGATCCCCGGGTTTCGGTTGCCGGCGCAGGCGTAGAGGGCAACCTCGTCGTCGGACCCGTTCTCGAGCGCCCGCGCGATCGCGTGTTCGCGCCCGCCGCCGCCGATCAGGAGCACGTGCTCTGCCATGCTCGATAGCGAAACGCACGAACCTGTAAGCGTTGCCCTTTGTGCGAGCGAGAAGTATGCACGAGTACGCGTATGATTCGCCGAAGTCCGCCTCGCGGTCGGTCTCGAGTTTCAGTCGTCGTCGGCGGGCGAGGGCTCGAGGGGCGCGCCGGCGTCCTCGTCGGTGTCGCCCTCCTCGATCCCGTCCGGACGCGGGAACTGTTCGATCGTCTGCTCGCGGAACGCCTCCTCGTCGAACTCGTACTCGCCCTCGAGGAACTCGAGGACCTCGAGGGTGTCGCGTCGCGCGTTCTTCAGGCAGGTCGAGGCGCCCGGCGAGGGGGTGATGTTGAAGATGATGTCGTCGCCGACGATCTTGGCCTCGCCCATGTCGAGCGATTTCTTCTCGGTGTCGACGATCTGGGGGCGGACGCCGCCGTACCCCTTCGCGCGCTCGATATCGTCGAGTTCGACGCTAGGGACGACCTTCTGGACGTGCGGGAGGAACTGCTTCGGACCGACGTTCGGCACGTCGTAGACGAGGTTTCGAAGCACGTACGGCAGGAGAATGCGATCCGAGAGGACGTTCGCGTAGCTGAGAAACGCCGCGGCGTTCAGGCCGAAGACATCGAGAAAGTCGGTGACGGTAGAGATTCGCCCCCGCTCGAGGGTCGGGACGAGCTTCGCGGTCGGACCGAAGCGCGTGATCGAAGAGTCGTGAACGTCTGCGTCGCCGTGAACCGCGGCGAAGGGGAGCTTCTTCATCTGGAGGGTGTAGACCTTGCCGTTGAGCAGGTCATCCGCGAGGAAGAAACTGCCCGCCACCGGGAGCAGGACCTTGTTCTCGCCGTACCCCAGCTCCTTGGCGATCTGGAGGCTGTGGGAGCCGGCGGCGACGACGGTCGCCTCGCAGTCGAAGCGACCGTCGGTCGTCTCGATGGTGTAGCCGTCCAGCGTCGGCGTGATGTCCTTCACTTTCGTCCCGGTGTAGACGTCGACGCCCGCCTCCTCACGGGCGAGTTCGACGAACGACTGGGTCGTCGCGCCGTAGTCGACGACGTAGCCGTCCGGGGTCTGCAGCGCGCGCAGCTCCTTGTCCGGATCCCGACCCTCGACGACCTTCGGCTCGATCTCGGCGATCTCCTCGCGGCCGATCGAGCGCAGCTTCGGGAACAGGTCGCCGAAGCCGTCGCCCTCGTAGCGTCGCTCGAGCTCCGCGACCTCCTCGTTGCCCACGCCCAGCACCATCTTGCTGCGCTTGTCGTGCATCTCCCGGTCGGGGTCGCGGTTCTCGAGGTAGCCCGCGAGCATCTCCGCACCCTCCTTTACCTCCCGGGCCTTCTCGAGGGTGTAGTTGGTCTCGATATCCCCGAAGTGGAGGGTCTGGGAGTTGTTCGTGTGATCGGAGTTGATCGCCGCGATCTCGTCTTCCTTCTCGATCAGTGCGATGGAGTCGATATCGGTGAACGTCGCGGTCGTATACAGCAGCGAGGCGCCGCTGATACCGCCGCCGACGATAACGAGGTCGTACTTGCCAGACATTGTTATGGTGGCCGCTACTTGCCCAACTTCGGTCCAGACGTATAACTCATCTTTTTCGATCAAACTGCCGTCGATCGACGAATGCGGTATCGACAGCTGCTGTTTCGGCGAGACCTCGAGCGGTGCAGTTGTCGAGAACGGCGGATCGAGCGAGGCGGGCTCCCGGTAGAGGAGCGCTTTCGGACCGGAAGTGGGGTTCCGCGACCGGTCGCTTCAAGGTGTCAGCATCGAATACGGTCGGTATGAACCCGGCTGGACCCCCGCCAACGAAGCGAAAAAACACGAGCTACGAACGACACGGCGACCTCGTAGACGATCCCTACCTCTGGCTCGAGGACGGCGGGGAGGCGGTCGACGACTGGGTCGACCGCCAAAACGAGTACGCCGACGCCTTCCTCGAGTCGATCGACGTTCGCGAGGAGCTACGGCCGCGCTTCGAATCGCTCGCGCGGACGACCGACTACGGAACGGTGACGGCCGCGCCGACGGGGTACTTCCAGGAGGTCGAGCGACCGGAGGACGACCAGCCGATTCTGTACGTCCGGGAGTCACTCGAGTCGGACCGAGCGGTCCTCGTCGATCCCAACGAGTTCAGCGACGACGGAACGAAGTCGATGGGCTGGTGGACCGTCTCTCCCGACGGCGAGCGACTCGCCTACGGCGTCCACGAGGACGGCGACGAGCTGTACGACGTGACGGTTCTCGAGGTGTCCGACGGAACCGTCCGCGAGGAGCTCACCGATCTCGGTCGCGTGAACCCCGGCATGTTCGCGTGGACGCCGGACGGGTTCTACTACGGACGTACCGGCCTAACCGGCGAGAGCCAGCTCGAGAAAGAGATCTGCTACCACGAGCACGGCGACGCCCTCGACGCGGACGAGCTCGTCCGCGAGGTCGACGATCCCGCGACCTGGCCGCTGCTTGCCACCGACAGGAGCGGGAGCCACCTGCTCGTCGCGCTCGTGACCGGCTGGGAGCGAAGCGATCTGTTCTACGCCGAGGTCGGCGACACGGATCTGACGCCCGTCATCACCGATTCGGAGCACTTCTACACGCCGTTGATCCACGACGATACTGCCTACCTGCGGACCGACCTCGAGGCACCCTTCTACCGATTCCTCGAGCTCGAGCTCTCCGGAGACGTTGGTGAGGTCGACCCCGCCGCGCTGCCCGAGGCGGTCCCCGAGCGCGACGGGATCGTCAAAGACGCGACCGTCACGGACGACCGACTGCTCGTGCAGTACGAGGAGAGCGCCGTCTCCGATCTCGAGGTATTCGACCTCGGCGGCGACCATCTGCGATCCGTCGAACTTCCGGGGAAGGGAACGATCGCCGGACTGAGCGGCAATCGCGACGCTCCCGAGGCGTTCTTCAGTTACCAGTCGTTCGACCACCCGCCCGCGGTGTTTCGCTACGACCTCGAGGCGGGCGACGTCTCGGAACTGGACCGCCCCGATATCGCCCTCGAGTTCGACGTCACCGTCGAGCAGGTTCGGTACGAGTCGGCCGACGGCACCGACGTTCCGATGTTCGTCGTCCACCGTGCCGACCTCGAGCGCGACGGCGACAGTCCGACGCTGCTGTACGGCTACGGCGGCTTCGAGAACAGCCTGACGCCGACCTTTCAGAAGTTCGGACGGGAGTTCCTCCGCTCGGGTGGGGTCTACGTCCAGGCGAACCTCCGAGGTGGCGGCGAGTTCGGCACGGAGTGGCACGAGGCGGCTCGCCACGAGAACAAACAGAACACGTTCGACGACATGATCGCCGCGGCCGAGTATCTGATCGAGGGAGGGTACACTTCGAGCGATCGACTGGCGATCCGGGGCGGCTCGAACGGCGGGCTGACCGTCGGTGCGGTGCTGACCCAGCGGCCGAAGCTGATGGCGGCGGTCTGCTGTCAGGTCCCCCTACTCGACATGCTTCGCTACCACACGTTCTTGCTCGGCGCGTCCTGGACGAGCGAGTACGGATCGCCGGAGGATCCCGACGCGTACGAGTGGATCAGGAACTACTCGCCGTACCACAACCTCGAGCCGTCCGAAGACGGTGGGCCCGAGTATCCCGCCGTCCTCTTCGAGACCGCCGAGAGCGATACGCGCGTCCACCCGGTCCACGCCTGGAAGATGGCCGCCCGCATGCAGAACGAGGTCGAGGGCGGCCCGTTCCTCTGCAAGACGAACCGCGACACCGGCCACGGAACGGGCAAGCCGACCTGGATGGTCGTCGAGGAACAGCTCGACCTCTGGTCGTTTTGCTTCGACCGACTCGAGGTCGAGTACGTCGCGCCGTAGCCGCGGGGCGAGACGCTCAGGAGTAGAACAACGGCGGCCGCCGATCACCGCCAGGTTCGGTCTCGGCGGGGGCCTCGAGCGCCTCCCGGTCCTCGTTTCCGAGCAACCGATCCAGCACGTCGACGGCGGCTTCGCGGTGTAACGGCTGGTTGTCGTTGCCACACTGGTCGTCCATCACGCAGGCCGGACAGCCGTCGACGCGGCCGCAGTCGCAGTCCGCGATCAGCTCCCGTGCGCGCTCGGCGACGGCCTCGAAGTTCTCGTAGATCGCCCGCGAGAAGCCGAGTCCGCCGTCGATCCCGTCGTAGATGAACCAGCCGCTTTTCGGCTCGTGCTCGAGGCCGTCGGCGATCTCTCTGACGGTGGCCTCGGCCGCGGCGACGTTGCGCGGAGCCCGCTCACCCGTCGTCCCGTTCTCGCCTCGCTCCCGCTCGAGGTGCGAGTCGATCGAGAGCGTCGCGAGCCCGCCCAGATCGCGCTTGTCGACCATCAGCTCGAGCGGCGCGACGCCGATGGTCGCGTGCTCGGCGGCGTGGAGTCCACCCGCGTAGCCGAGGTGGGCCGTCGCCGCGGGTTCGTTTCCGTCTCCGTCCCCGTCCTCGTCCTCGAGCGAGAACTCGCGGTAGCGCTCGACGAGCGCCCGTTCGACGCGGTCGGGCACCTCGAGCCAGCAGAGCTGGGTCTCGATCGACAGCGGCGGGTTCTCCGTCGGGATCCCCTGTTCCTTCGGGTCGCCGCTGTCGACGTCGACCCGGTCGTAGGTGCCGTGGTAGACTAACACCCGTCCGCGTCCGAAGTGCAGCGCGAAGTCGCCGATCTCGCGGGACTCCTCCGGGACGGCGTCGAGGACCGTCACGTCGGTCCGGGTTCGGGTGTAGCAGTCGGCGTCCGTCGGTCGGAGCGTCACCGTGGGCCGGGGCGAGTCGTGGTCGACACCGACGACCTCGTACTGCTGGCCCTCGTGGAGCCTGATCGCGCCCTCGTGGAAGTCCCGCAGGACTCGCTCCTCGGCGAGGGGCTCCATCTCGGGATCGTGTCGCTCGTCGACGCCGTCGGCGAGTTCGACGACGTACTCCTCGCCGGACGTCGCGTACAGCGAGATCGACCCCTGGGGGCGGGGCGGGCCGACGTAGGAGACGCCCGTCTCGAGGTGGCCCGCCAACCGACCCGCGCGGCGCCACATCTCGACGGCGCCCTCGAGTCGCTCGCGCCCGGCGAACGCGCCCGTGTCGGCCTCCTCGAGGGCGAGTTCGTCCGCCGCACACAGGAGGTGTCGGGCGAACACCGCGTCGTTATCGACGTCGACGACCGCGTCCTCCACGTCGGTCTCGAGCAGGTAGTCGGGGTTGTTCGCGACGTACTGATCGAGGGTGCGATGCCCCGCTACGAGCACCGAGAGCGCCCGCTTCGTTCCCCGACCCGCGCGGCCGATCTGCTGCCAGAACGACTGGCGCTGGCCCGGGTAGCCGAGCTGGACCGTCGCGTCCATCTCGCCGACGTTGATCCCCAGCTCGAGGGCGTTCGTCGAGGCGACGCCGTCGAGCGCACCGGTCTTGAGTCGGTGTTCGGTCCCGTGGCGTTTCGTCCGCGAGTGGCCGGCGTGGTAGGGTTCGATTTCGCTCCCCCGATCGGGGTTCGTGTAGTACCGACTTCGGTCGCGGCGGTGGGTCGACGCCCGCCTGATCGACAGCTCGGAGAGCTTCCGCGAGGGCGTAAACAGCAGCGTCTGGGCGTCGTGGTAACACAGGTGCGAGAGGAGCTTCGGCGCCTCGACGCTCGCGGGAACGCGGTCGACGACGGCGTCGTCAGCTTCGTCCTCGCTCCCGCCGGTGGTCGTCGAATCGCTGTCCGCACCGTCTGCTCGCGCTCGAGCCGGCGGGTTCCAGAGCACCAGCTCTCGTGGCCCCGCGGGCGAGCCGTCCTCGTCGACCACCGTCACTGGCTCGTCGATCAGGGCGCTCGAGTGCTCGCCGGGGTTGCCGATCGTCGCGCTCGTGAGCGCGAACTGCGGGTCGGCGCCGTAGTACTCGAGGACCCGCTTCAATCGTCTGAGGACCCAGGCGACGTGCATGCCGTGGACGCCGGTGTAGGTGTGGGACTCGTCGATCACGACGAGCTCACAGCTCGAGAGAAAGCGCGCCCAGCGGTCGTGATCGTGCAGGTACGTGTTCACGCCCGCGAAGTTCGAGATGATCACGTCGGCCTCCTCGCGAATCTGCCGTCGGGTCTCGCCGGGGTCCGTGTCGCCGTCGTACACTCGGACCGAGATGTCGAGTCCCAGTTGCTCGAAAAAGTCGTTCAGCTCCCGCTCCTGATCCCGCGAGAGCGCCTTCGTCGGGTACAGCACGTACGCGGTCGAGCGCTCGCCGCGAGCGCGCGCTTCGAGGACGTTCCGGGCGATCTCGAGGGCGTAGATCCGGGTCTTTCCCGACGACGTGCTCGTCGCGACGCAGACGTTCTCGTCGCGCTCGAGCGCCGCGAGCGCCTCGGCCTGGTGGGCGTACAGGTCCTGTTCGAGGGGGCCGGCGAGTTCGGGCCGCAGGACCTCGTCGTTCGGCACCGTCGACGCCTCACGGCCGGGAATCTCGAGGACGGAGACGTCCTCGTCGTCGCGGTACCGAGGGAACGTCTCGAGCAGCTCGTCGCCGGTGATCGGTACGTCGCCCCGGTTCCCGTCGGCTGGCCCGATCGCGTCTTCGTCCGCGGTGTCGTCCGTATTCATGCTCAAAAATCACCGAGTCCGGTCTGTTCGCCTCCCGACGTTCCGGTGGGAGTCGCTCCGTCGGCGTCCGCTGGAGACGTGTCGCTCGGATCCGCTGCCCGCGGCGCGCCCCGGAGCCGGTCGTAGACGTGCCACAGCGCCCGGCAGTCGTCCTCGCAGTAGGCCTCGTGGCGATCCCAGTCGAGCTCCTCGCCGGTTCGCACGAACCGCTGGTAGGCCGCTGCCGTCTGCGCGCCGTCGAGGCCGGTTCCGCCGCCCTCGTAGCCGAGCGCGCCGGCGACGTCATCGAGTCGGTTCGTCCGACCCGGCAACAGGGCGTGCCCCTCGCGGACGGCCCAGTCGTAGAGATCGAACTTCGGCACCGACTCCCACTCGTCGGCGTAGTACGGCACGTGGCGTGTGACGAACGACCCGAGGTGGCGGTAGTCGAAGCGCCAGCCGTTCCAGGTGAGCAGCGCCCTGTCGGGGTGACTGGCGAACAACCAGTCGCAGAACGACTCGAGCACCGGTGCGGGATCGTCCGGGTCGTCGCGCTCGACGAACGCACGGTACGAGTCGTCGACCGGGTCGTAGACCCCGATCTGCCAGAGGATCGTCGGCGAGAGTCCGTCGGTCTCGATATCGAGACACAGCGGGGGCCGCCCGCCCTCGCCCGGGAGCGACTCGCCGGTGAGTCGCCGGGGTTCGTTCGTCTCGAGCACGGTCGCGTGGCGGTGCATCCGGCGTGCGCCGTCCCGACCGACGCCGGGGTAATCTGCGAGTTCGTCGATCGGCGTCTCGAGGAGCTCCGCCCGCGTCGTCACCTCGGAGTCGGCGAGTCGCTTCGCCGTCTTCGGACCGATGCCGGTGACCGCCTCGAGGCCGAAGTTCGAGGTATCGGACGTGTCGACGGTCGTGACTCCCGTTTCGTCGAGTTCGAGGACGGCGAGCGACGCCGATCCGCCGTAGCCCTCGACGGGACCGACACCTCGAACCCGAACGGAGACGCAGTCGTCGCCGGCCGGCTCACACTCGAGTTGGGGCTCGTGCTCGACGGCCCGAACCGCGCCCGTCTCGGCCTCGAGGTGCCACAGCTCGTCGTAGTCGGCGGGAAGACCCCCGGTCAGGACGGCCGTCACCCGACCGGTCGGCAGTGCCGCCGCGAGTTCGGCCGCCCCCTCGAGGGTCGTCTCGAGCGCCGTCGGTCGCGTCGTCGTCGTGACGTCGTCACAGACGACCGCGATCGGGGTCGAACTCGAACGCGTGTCGGACAGCGCCCTCGAGACGTCCGCAGGAGACGCACGAAGCGCACGGATACTTCGAACGACTGCAACCTCGAGTCCCGCCCCGAGAGCCTGTCTGGAGACGGGTCCGTCGTTCGTCTCGAGCGGGGGGTGAAACGCCGGCGTGTCGAACTCCCGTCGTGTCCGTGCGAAGGCCCGCGCCTCGCGTTCGGGGCCGAGCAGCCAGACCGCGTCGGGCTCGAGGGTCGCATCGACGTCCGCGAGGGTCTCGGCCGGGCGCCCGAGAACGGCTGACGGCGGAAGGGCGAGCAGGCGGGCCCCGGCGTGACTCGTCATCGGTCGGGGAGAAGGGTGGGCGGACAAAGAGGGTTTGGACAGCACGGCGAAAGTGAAGGCGTTTGTACGGGCGATCCGACTGGCTATCCGGACCTCAAAGAAAACGAATAGGTCCAGTGAATCCGAATGGACAACTACCAACAGACCATGATGGTCATCGCAATCCTCACCCTGATGCTCGGTGCCTTCAGACTTGGAATGGCAGTGGCGTGAGCTAAGGCAACTACTGCTGACCTACAGATAGTAGCCTGTCCGAAGACCAACCTCTTTGCTTCTTGATATCCGACTCGGTATCAGCCATTATCTGGTGCCAAAAAGCTCGACTCGTTGTATTCGAGGGACAGGTGAACCGAATCCATCGACGAGGCTGAAGCGCAAACCCATTATCGGACCGTTTCAAATGTAGCTACAATGCATCAGTACCTCGAGCTCGTCGACTCGGTACTCTCGGACGGGACCCACAAACCCAACCGGACCGGCGTCGACACGATCTCGTCGTTCAGCGAACACTACGAGGTCGACCTCCAGGAGGGGTTCCCGCTGTTGACGACCAAGAAGATGGACGGCTACCGGTGGAACTCGATGCTCCACGAGGTCGCCTGGTACCTCTCGGGCGAGGAGCACATCCGTGAGCTGCGCGAGGAGACCAAGATCTGGGACGCCTGGGCCGACGACGATGGCCGACTCGACACCGCCTACGGCCGGTTCTGGCGGCGCTATCCGGTTCCCGACGGCGAGAGTCAGCTCGAGGGCGAGAGCTGGCCCGACGAGAGTCATCGCTGGGTCACCGAGGAGGGTAATCGAAGAACGTTCGATCAGCTCCAGTACGTCGTCGACACGCTTTCCGATTCGCCGAACTCGAGACGGCTCGTGGTCAACGCCTGGCACCCCGCGAACGCCGCCGTCTCGACGCTGCCGCCCTGTCACTACTCCTTCGTCTTCAACGTCCAGGGCGACCGCCTGAACTGCCATCTCACGCAGCGTTCGGGCGACGTCGCGCTCGGCGTGCCGTTCAACATCGCGGCCTACGCGCTCCTGACGAAGGTCGTCGCCAGACAGACCGGGTTCGAGCCCGGCACGTTCGCCCACACCGTCGTCGACGCCCACGTCTACTGCGGCCGCGGCGAGCGCGGCGAGTGGTACGCCGACAACCTCGAGGCCCTCCAGTCCCGGCTCGCCGACGTCGACGATACGGAGGAGTACCGCGAGATCCGGGAATGGCTCGAGCGCGAGGCCCCCGCCGAGGCCGACGGCGACGAACGGCTCGACCACGTCCCTGGCCTGCTCGAGCAGTGTGCCCGGGAACCACTCGAGCGACCAACCCTCGAGATCGGCGACGCCTCGATCGACGATCTCTCGGTGGCTGACCTCGAGCTGCGGGGGTACGACTCCCACGAGGGGCTTCGGTTCGCGGTGGCAGAATGACCGACGCTTCGGCTCTCGAGACCGAGCTCGAGCTCGCCGCGATCGTCGCCGTCGCCGACAACGGCGTCATCGGGCGGGACGGCGAGATGCCCTGGCACCTCCCCGAGGATCTGCAACACTTCAAGGAGACCACGATGGACCACCCGGTGATTATGGGGCGGGTAACGTACGAGGGGATCCTCGAGGCGATCGGCGAGCCGCTGCCGGGTCGGACGACGGTCGTGCTGACGAGCCGGGAGCTCGAGACCCCCGAGAACGCCGTGGTTGCGCGGAGTCTCGAGGAGGCGCTTCGAAAGGCCGAGACCGCGGCCGAGAACCGCCACGGCGGGGTCGACACCGCGTTCGTCGCCGGCGGCGCGACGGTCTACGAGGGGTTCCTTCCCGCTCTCGATCGACTCGTCGTCACGGAAGTCGACCGCGATCCGGCGGGCGACACCGAGTTTCCCGACTGGGACCGCGACGCCTGGACCGAGGTCGATCGGGACGAGCGCGACGGGTTCGCGTTCGTCGAGTACGTCCGCGAGGCGTAATGGGGGAGCCGATCGCCGACGCGGTCGCCCGCGCGCTCGAGTGCGACGTCGTCGACACGACCGCGCTCGAGGGCGGTCAGATCGGGTCCGTCCACCGCGTCGAGCTGGCCGACGGCTCGTCGGTGGTCGCGAAGACGGGCGAGACGCCCCTCGAGGTCGAGGCGTTCATGCTTCGGTATCTGGCTGACGAGAGCGAGCTCCCGGTTCCCGCCGTCTACCACGCCAGCCCCGACCTGCTGGTCCTCGAGCACGTCCCGGGAACGGCGGATCACGGTCCCGCCGTCGCGCGCAACGCGGCGGACCACCTGGCTCGGCTGCACGACGTCGAGGCCGGGGCGTTCGGATTCGAACGCGACACTCTCACCGGTCCCGTTCGCCAGCC
Organism: Natronococcus sp. A-GB7; assembly: GCF_029688865.1. Taxonomy (GTDB): domain Archaea; phylum Halobacteriota; class Halobacteria; order Halobacteriales; family Natrialbaceae; genus Natronococcus. The sequence goes on along the minus strand of NZ_JARUKV010000008.1, from coordinate 113,051 downwards.
GAACCCCTGGACAGACTCCTGGATCGACTTCTACCGCGAGCAGCGCCTCGAACACGTCGCCGACCTGGCGCTCGAGTCGGGATCGCTGTCGACCTCGCTCGCGAAACGCCTCGAGACCCTCCGCTCGGAGCTCGAGGACCTGCTCTCCGAGCCCGCGGCGCCCGGGCTGATCCACGGCGACGTCTGGACCACGAACGTCCTCTCGCGAAACGGCGCGGTGACGGCGTTTCTCGACCCAGCGACGTACTACGCCCATCCTGAGGTCGAACTCGCCTACGTCGACTGGACCGGGACCTTCGGCGACCCCTTCTTCGAGCGCTACCGGGAACGCCGGGGGATCGAGGCGGGCTTTTTCGAGCGGCGGCGGTACGTCTACCGGCTCTATCCGCTGCTGGTTCACGCTCACCTCTTCGGCGGTCGGTACCCCGGCCGACTCGAGGCGACCCTCGACCAACTCGGCTACTAACTCGGGCCCGGCGAACGAACGTCTCGAGCGACCCTCGAGCCACCGCGCGCTCCCGCCGGACGTCTCGAGTTCTTGAAACGGTCCGCCGAGCCGCCAAATATAGGGAGTATATGTTCTCTAGGGAATATTCTCGAGGGATTCAAATACCACGGGTTCGCAGCTCGAATATGGTAGTTGATGAGTTCTCGGAGGCGATCCGGGAGTTCGAACACGACGGCGAGACGTACAAGATGGCGGATCTCACGGCCCTCGAGGAGGAGGGGCTCTGCGAGCTCGAGAAGCTGCCGGTGAGCATCCGGATCCTGCTCGAGTCGGTGCTGCGAAACGCGGACGGCGATCAGATCGACGCCGAGTCGATCCGCGCCGCGGCATCCTGGGAGCCGGACGTCCCGGACGCCGAAGTACCGTTTACGGTGTCGCGGGTCGTTCTGCAGGACCTGACCGGCGTTCCGGCAGTGGTGGACCTCGCGGCGCTGCGCTCGGCCGCCGACCGAAAGGGCGTCGATCCGACGGTCGTCGAACCCGAGGTCCCCTGTGACCTCGTGATCGACCACAGCGTCCAGGTCGACCACTTCGGCAGCGCCGAGGCCTACGAGAAGAACGTCGAGATCGAGTACGAGCGAAACGAGGAGCGCTATCGTGCGATCAAGTGGGCACAGCAAGCGTTCGACGAGTTCAACGTCGTTCCGCCGGGAACGGGGATCGTCCACCAGGTGAACCTCGAGCACCTCGGCCGTGTCGTCCACGAGCGCGAGCACGACGGCGAGCAGTGGCTCGTCCCCGACACGCTCGTCGGCACCGACAGCCACACCCCCATGATCGGTGGCATCGGCGTCGTCGGCTGGGGCGTCGGCGGAATCGAGGCCGAGGCCGCCCTGCTCGGCCAGCCGATAAACATGAGCCTGCCCGAAGTCGTCGGCGTCCGCCTCGAGGGCGAGCTCCCCGAGGGCGCCACGGCGACGGACCTCGTGCTCCACATCACCGAACGGCTCCGCGAGGTCGGCGTCGTCGACAAGTTCGTCGAGTTCTTCGGCCCCGGCGTCGCCGAGCTCTCCGTGGCGGATCGGGCGACCATCTCAAACATGGCTCCCGAGCAGGGGTCGACGATCAGCATGTTCCCCGTCGACGAGAAGACCCTCGAGTATCTCGAACTCACGGGACGGGATCCGGACCACGTCGAGCTCGTCCGCGAGTACCTCGAGGCCCAGGGCCTGTTCGGCGAACAGGAGCCCGAATACACCGAAACCGTCGATTTCGACCTCGGAGAGGTCGAACCGAGCCTCGCGGGCCACAAGAAGCCCCACCAGCGGATCCCGATGGGCGACCTCGACGAGCACTTCCCGGCTCTGCTACAGGAGGAGGGCGTGCTCGGTGCGGGCGGCGAGCCCGCCATCAGTGACGGCAGCGGCGCGGCCGCCGCAGAGGCGACCGACGCCGACCCCGGCCTCGCACTCGACGAGAAAGTTCCCGTCGAGCTCGAGGACGGTACCGAGGTCGAAATCGGCCACGGCGACGTCCTCGTCAGCGCGATCACCAGCTGTACGAACACCTCGAACCCGTCGGTGATGGTCGCCGCCGGCCTGCTGGCCCGCAACGCGGCCGAGCAGGGACTCGAGGTGCCCGACTACGTCAAGACGAGCCTCGCACCCGGGAGCCGCGTCGTCACGGAGTACCTGAAGCGTGCGGACCTGCTCGACGACTTGGAGGAACTGGGCTACCACGTCGTCGGCTACGGCTGTACGACCTGTATCGGCAACTCCGGGCCGCTCCCCGAGCCGATCGAGAACGCGATCGACGAACACGACCTCTGGACGACGAGCGTTCTCTCCGGAAATCGGAACTTCGAAGCCCGCATCCACCCGAAGATCAGGGCCAACTACCTCGCTAGTCCGCCGCTGGTCGTCGCCTACGGGCTCGCCGGGAAGATGGACGTCGACCTCGAGACCGAGCCGCTTGGCACGAACGACGACGGCGAGGAGGTGTACCTCGAGGACGTCTGGCCGGACGCCGAAGAGATCCGCGAGACGATCCACGACAGCGTCTCCCCCGAGATGTTCGCGGAGAAGTACGCCAGCGTCTACGAGGGCGACGAGCGCTGGGAGGCCCTGGACGCCCCCGAGGGCGACGTCTACGACTGGGACGAGGAGTCGACCTACATCCGCGAGCCGCCGTTCTTCCAGGAGTTCCCGCTCGAGAAACCCGGCGTCGGTAACGTCGACGGTGCTCGCGCGCTGTTGACCCTCGGCGACACTGTCACGACCGACCACATCAGCCCCGCCGGCCCGTTCAGCGAGGGACTGCCCGCGGGCCGCTGGCTCGCCGCACAGGGCGTCGAACCCTACGAGTTCAACACCTACGGCTCTCGCCGCGGGAACCACGAGGTCATGATGCGGGGGACGTTCGCCAACGTCCGGATCGAAAACGAGATGCTCGACGGAAAGGAGGGCGGGTACACGATCCACCACCCGACCGGCGAGGAAACCACGGTCTTCGAGGCCTCCGAACGCTACCGCGAGGAGGACACCCCGCTGATCGTCATGGCCGGGATCGAACTCGGCACCGGCTCGAGCCGGGACTGGGCTGCGAAAGGCACGGACCTGCTCGGAATCCGCGCGACCATCGGCAAGAGCTACGAGCGGATCTACCGCGACAACCTCATCGGGATGGGCGTCCTCCCGCTGCAGTTCGACGACGGCGAGGGCTGGGAAGAGCTCGGCCTCGCAGGCGACGAACAGTACACGATCGAGGGGCTCGAGGACGGTCTCGAGCCCAACGCCGAGCTGACCGTCACCGCCACCGACGACGACGGCGAGACGACGGAGTTTACGGTGACCGCGCAGGTCGACACGCCGATGGCGGTCGAGTACGTCGAGAACGGCGGCGTCTTGCATCTCGTGTTGCGGCGGCTGCTACAGGACGAGATGAACTGAGCTCGACCGACACCGATTCTTTTGGCGGCTCGCCCGAACCCGACGAGCGCGAGGGAGAGGGGCGTCCCGTCGGAGAGTGAGCGTGAGCGTCAGCGTCTTTGGCGTTCCGTGCACAACGTCGATCGATGACCGATCTGCGATACCTCCCCGACGCGGACGACGTGACAGCGTTCACCGCGACGATCACGGAGACGGGCCAGGACAGCGTCTTCCTCGACGGAACCTACTTCTATCCCGAGGGCGGCGGCCAGCCCGCCGACCGCGGCGTCCTCGAGTGGGACGGCGGCCGCGCGGACGTGGTCGACGTCCGGAAGGATCACGGCGACGTGCGCCACGACGTCGAGCTTCGAGCGGGCGAACTCCCGCCCGAGGGAACGACGGTCGAGGGTCGGATCGACGAGGACCGTCGCCGCAAACTGAGCCGGATGCACACCGCCCAACACGTCGTCTCCCGCGTCGTCCTCGAGGAGTACGGGGCGGGCACCGCCGGCAACCAGGTCTATCCGGACCGGTCGCGGATCGACTTCGAGCCCGCGTCGTTCGACAAGGAGGATCTCGAGCGCATCGAACGACGGTCGAACGAGGCGATCGAGCGCGACCACCCAGTTACCAAGGAGAACCGTCCGCGGCCGGCCGTCGAGGAGGCGGTCGACGAGGGTCGCGCGCTGCTGGATCTGATCCCGGACTCCGTCGACCCGCTCCGCGTGGTCGAGATCGAGGCGTTCGACCTCTGTCCCTGCGGCGGTACCCACGTCTCGCGACTCGGCGAGATCGGCCGAATAACCGTTACCGACCACGTGTCGAAGGGCGAGGACGTAGCGCGGATCGAGTTCGAACTCGAGGAGCCGGCCTGAACGACGGGCCGCGTCCCAGTTACGAGGAGCGCGGGCTCGAGCGCGCCGTCACGCCTGTGGTCGCGTTCGCGGGTACGTCGGGCTTTTCCGGTGTCCGGCCGTAGGGCGTCCCATGACCACCCCGACCGAGCGCAATCGGCTCGACGAGGAGGAGAGCCCCTACCTGCGCCAGCACGCGGACAACCCCGTCAACTGGCAGCCCTGGGACGAGCGGGCCCTCGAGACCGCGCGCGAACAGGACAAACCGATCTTCCTCTCGATCGGCTACTCGGCGTGTCACTGGTGTCACGTCATGGAGGAGGAGAGCTTCGCGGACGAGGAGGTCGCCGAACTCCTCAACGAGGAGTTCGTCCCGATCAAGGTCGACCGCGAGGAGCGACCCGACGTCGACAGCATCTACATGACCGTCTGTCAGCTGGTCAGCGGCGGGGGCGGCTGGCCGCTGTCGGCCTGGCTCACCCCCGAAGGAAAGCCGTTCTACGTCGGCACGTACTTCCCGAAGCACTCGAAGCGGGGCCAGCCGGGCTTTCTGGACCTGCTCGAGGGACTGGCCGACTCCTGGGAGACCGACCGCGAGGAGATCGAGAACCGGGCCGACGAGTGGACCGCGGCCGCGAGGGATCAACTCGAGGAGACGCCCGACTCGGTCGGCGCCGCCGAACCGCCCTCGAGCGACGTCCTCGAGCGGGCGGCCGACGCCGCCCTCCGGAGCGCGGACCGCCAGAACGGCGGGTTCGGCTCGGGCGGGCCGAAGTTCCCCCAGCCCGCCCGGCTGCGAGTCCTCGCCCGGGCGTACGACCGCACCGGACGCGACAAGTACCGCGAGGTCCTCGAGGGGTCGCTCACCGCGATGATCGAGAGCGGGCTCTACGACCACGTCGGCGGCGGCTTCCACCGGTACTGCGTCGACGCCGACTGGACGGTCCCTCACTTCGAGAAGATGCTGTACGACAACGCCGAGATTCCTCGGGCGCTGCTCGCGGGCTACCGGCTCACCGGCGACGAACGGTACGCCGACGCCGTCCGGGAGACCCTCGAGTTCGTCTCCCGGGAGCTGACCCACGACGAGGGCGGCTTCTTCTCGACGCTGGACGCCCAGAGCGAGGACCCCGAAACCGGCGAGCGCGAGGAGGGCGCCTTCTTCGTCTGGACGCCCGACGAAGTGCGGGCGGCCGTCGAAGACGATCTCGACGCCGACCTCTTCTGTGCCCGCTACGATATCACGGAGTCGGGCAACTTCGAGGGGCAGAGCCAGCCCAACCTCGCGGCCTCGATTTCCGAACTCGCCGATCGGTTCGATCTCGAGGAACGCGAGGTCGAAGAGCGGCTCGAGAGCGCACGCGAGAAACTGTTCGAGGCTCGCGAGGAGCGCCCGCGTCCCAACCGCGACGAGAAGGTGCTCGCAGGGTGGAACGGTCTGATGATCTCGACCTGCGCCGAGGCCGCCCTCGCGCTGGGCGAGGATCGCTATACGGGGATGGCGGTCGACGCCCTCGAGTTCGTCCGGGATCGGCTCTGGGACGCCGACAAGGGACGGCTCTCGCGGCGGTACAAGGACGTCTCCGAGCCACGCTCGGAGGCTCGTGAGACGGAGTCTCACGGTGGGGACGTGGCGGTCGATGGCTACCTCGAGGACTACGCCTTCCTCGCGCGCGGCGCGCTCGGCTGTTACGAGGCCACCGGCGAGGTCGACCACCTCGCCTTCGCGCTCGAGCTGGCCCGCGGCATCGAGGCCGAGTTCTACGACGCCGAGCGCGAGACGCTGTACTTCACGCCGGAAAGCGGCGAGTCGCTCGTGACTCGGCCCCAGGAATTAACCGACCAGTCGACGCCCGCCGCTGCGGGCGTCGCGGTCGAGACCCTGCTCGCGCTCGAGGGCTTTGCCGGCGAGGACGACGAGTTCGAGGGGATCGCCGCGTCGGTCCTGGGGACCCACGCCGGCCGCCTCGAGTCGAATTCGCTCCAGCATGTGACGCTGTGTCTCGCCGCCGACCGCCTCGAGTCGGGCGCCCTCGAGATCACGGTCGCGGCCGACGAACTGCCCGACGAGTGGCGCGAGGCGTTCGGCTCGCGGTACCTGCCCGATCGGCAGTTCGCGCTCCGACCGCCGACGGCCGAGGGGCTCGAGGAATGGCTCGACCGCCTGGGACTCGCGGACGCACCACCGATCTGGGCCGGACGCGAGGCTCGCGACGGCGAGCCGACGCTGTACGTCTGCAGAAATCGAACCTGCTCGCCGCCGACCCACGACGTCGAGGAGGCCCTCGACTGGCTCGCGGAGCCGGAGACGGGCGGAGAGCTGGACGACGGGGACGTTCCCTTCTAGAAGCTCAGGCCGTTTCGGTCCCGAGTTCCTGCTCGAGCTGGCCCGCGATCCAGACGGCCGGTGGGACGCGTTCTTCCTCGACGAATCGGGTGATCTCCTCGCCGTCGTCGTCCTCGACGACGATCGTCGGGATGTACTCGACGTCGTAGGCGTCGACCTTCGGTCCCTCCTTGTTCTCGTCGAGGCCGATCTCCTCGATTCGCTCGTCGGGTATCTCGGCCGCCTCGAGCGCCGCACCGAAATCGGGCAGTAGGGCGCGACAGTCCTTACACCAGTCGCCGCCCCAGATCCTGTAGGTCAGCTCGTCGCGGTGGGCCGCGAGCGTGTCGACGGCGTCTTCGTAGGAGGCGGCGTCCCACGTCGGGTTCGGTCGCATGGTTTCGAGACTCATACCCGCGAGTTTCAGGCGCGGCGGCTTAACGGCCGCGCTTCGCCGAGCAGACCGGTGGTATTTTTACGGGAAACAAAACCATTATTATGCATGGTATTCGACGCGATCGGCGACGCCGGCCACGAACAGGTATCGTACGTCACCGACCCCGAGACGGGGCTGCAAGCGATCGTCGCGATCCACGACACGACGCTCGGTCCCTCGCTGGGCGGCACGCGAATCCTCGACTACGACTCCGAGGACGCGGCCCTCGAGGACGTGCTCCGGCTCTCGAAGGCGATGACGTACAAGGCGGCCGCAGCCGACCTCCCGCTGGGTGGCGGGAAGGCGGTGATCCTCGGCGACCCTGACGAGGTCAAAACTGAGGCGACCCTCGAGGCCTACGGCCGCGCGGTCGACCGCCTGGGCGGACGGTACATCACGTCGGTCGATATCAACTCGAGCGCCGCGGAGATGGACGTCGTCGCCCGTCAGACCGACCACGTCGTCGGCGCGAGCGACGGGTTAGAGAACCCGTCGGGAGTGACCGCACACGGGGTGTTCTGCGGGATCCGGGCCTGCGTCGATCACGTCCACGGCGATGACGACCTCGAGGGCCTCGAGGTCGTCGTCCAGGGGCTGGGGAAGGTCGGGCGGGCGCTGGCCGAGGAGCTGCTCGAGGCCGGGGCCGAAGTGACGGTCTCGGACGTAAGCCGGGAGGCCCTCGAGGCGTTCGCGACCGAGCACGGCGCCGACACCGTCGAACCCGACGCGGTGTACGCCCAGTCCTGTGACGTCTTCGCGCCGTGTGCAATCGGCGGGATTCTCGACGACGAGACGATCCCCACGCTCGAGTGTGACATCGTCGCGGGCGCCGCGAACAACGTGCTGGCCGAACGCCGCCACGCCGAGGCGCTTCGCGAGCGCGGGATCCTGTACGCGCCCGACTACGTGATCAACGCTGGCGGCCTGATCACCGTCGCCAAGGACCACTTCGGCGGCAGCTACGAGGAGGCCTACGCGGAAGCCGAGACGATCGAGGGACGGCTGCGCGGAATGATCGAGCGCGCCGACGACGAGGGAACGACCGTCCTCGAGGCGGCCGAGGCTTACGCCAAAGAGCGGATCGCGGGCGCGGACGGCGAGTCGCAGTCGCTGCCACAGCCGTAGTCCGTCGAGCCCGTTCGCTCGCTCCGGCCGCCGACACCGGCACGTCCTGCGAGGGCCAGTACGGGTTTACGTCTCCGCTTCCTACGCGCTCGCAATGAAGGGAAGCATCCTGGACACGATCGGCTCGCCGCTCGTCCAGGTCGACTCGCCGGAGGGAGCGACCGTCGCCGCCAAGGTCGAATCCTTCAACCCCGGAGGGTCGGCCAAGGATCGGCCGGCCCTCGAGATGATCCGAACGGCCGAGCAGGAGGGGCTGATCGAGCCCGGCGACTGGCTCGTCGAGCCCACCAGCGGCAACACCGGGATCGGTCTCTCGCTGGTCGCGGCCGCTCGCGGCTACGACCTCACGATCGTGATGCCGGCCTCGAAGTCCGAGGAGCGACGGCGGATCATGGCCGCCTACGGCGCCGAACTCGAACTTGTCGAGGGCGAGATGACGGAAGCCCGCGAGCGCGCCGACGAGCTCGAGGAACAAGGGGCGGTCCAGCTCGGCCAGTTCGAGAACCCCGCCAACCCGCAGGCCCACTACCGGACGACCGGCGAGGAGATCGTCGAGCAGGTCGGCGACCGCGAGGTCGACGCCTTCGTCGCCGGCGTCGGCACCGGCGGCACCCTCTCCGGGACGGGGCGACGACTCCGCGAGGAGTTTCCCGAGATGGATATCATCGCCGTCGAGCCGGCCGAGAACGCAGTCCTCTCGACGGGCGAACCCGGCAACGACGGCTTTCAGGGGATGGGGCCCGGTTTCGTCAGCGACAACCTCGATGTCGATCTGATCGACCGCGTCGAGACGGTTCGCCTCGAGGACGCCGAAGACGAGTGTCGCCGACTCGCCCGCGAGGAGGGGATCCTCGTCGGCCAGTCCAGCGGCGCGACGAGCCTCGTCTCGAACCTGATCGCCGAGGAGATCGCCGAGCCCGAGGCCGACTGCCCGGAGGTGCCGGACGTCTTCGACCGACAGCCCCAGGCGACCCCCGAGCCCGACGGCGGGACCCTCGAGGACTGCCCGCTGGTCGTCACCGTCTTCTGGGACAGCGGCGAGCGCTACCTCTCGACCGGGCTGTTCGACTGAGGCTACAGTCGCTCTTTCACCTTGGCGAACCCTCTTTATCTCACGCATCATCGGTCGGATGTATGAAACGTCGATCCAGACGTGAGTTGTTGACCGGGACGGCCGGCGCAATCGCCCTCCTCGCCGGCTGTATCGGGGACGATCCGTCGGGCGCTGACGATGGGACGAACGACGACGGAACCGCTGACGACGGGACGTCGACCAACGACGACGACCGAGAGGACGAGGACGATGCGGACGACGGCGAGAACGACGATACCGAGGCGGACGACGGCAAAGAAACCGACGACGACGAGAACGGGGACGGGGATGAGGACGGGAGTCCGTCGATCGAGGACGCGGCGTTTACCACCACCGAGCCGCGCTCGGAGCCGGCGGCGGTGCTGCTGACCAACCGAGAGGACGCCGACGCGTGGCTCGCCGAGCGGGACGTCGATGAGGATGCCGCGGCGTTCCTCGAGGAGACCGCGTTCGACGAGGCCTCGCTCGTCGCGCTCGAGGCTCGCGGGCCGAACCTGTGTTACGAACTCGGTCTCGAGGCGGCGGAACTCGAAGCGGGAGCGATCCGACTCGAGGCGGTCGCCGACGACGGCGACGACGTCGGTGGCTGCGCACAACAGGAGGTAACTATGGGGCGGCTGGTACGCGTCTCCGAGGGCGGCGACCCGGTCGATGAGGGCTCAGTAACGATCGTCGACCACGACGGCGACATCCACGAGTTCGACCTCGCTGCCGACGAGTAGCGTCGACCGGGCGGCGAGCGAGACCGTCGGCTACGGCGAGTACTCCGATTCGGTCAGTCGGACGACCAGCGTGTCCGCGACGTCCCGGAGGTCGTACTCGGGGAGTTCGCCGTCCGTGCGGCGAACGTACAGCGGCTCGACGAGCCGCGGTCTCGTCGGACGGTCCTCGAGGTCGCTTCCCTCCTCGCCGTCGTCGTGGTCCGCCTCGGGTTCGTCGGAGCGCTCGAGTCCGTAGATCTTGCAGAACTCCCCGGTGTCGTCGGCCTCGAGGGCGCCGTTTCGCAGCTCGGCGGCCAGCGACCGCGAGAGCCACTCCGTCTCGCTGACGGAGGGCTCCTGGACGAGCGCCTCGTCGACGAACCGGGTGAGGTACCAGTCCAGGTCGTTCAGCAACGAGACCGCCGCGCCGACGCTGACCGTACGAACGGCGAGGGCGTTCTCGAACGGTCGCTCGAGGTCGTAGGTCGCAAGCGCCTCGCGGGAGGTCTCCCTCGAGAGCAGTTCGTACTGGAGGTTCACCTCGGAGTCGCCGACGAGACAGACGCGAGTCACTGTTCGGAGGTGGGCGAGTCGGAATAATGGGCGTTTCCCTTCCGCTCGAGCGGAACTACCGGTGTGTCCGGACGTCGAAACCCCGAACGGGCGACGGTCCGGTGTCGTCAGTATCCCTCGAGCTCGAGGACGTAGAATCCGGTGGTGGCGTCAGCCGCGTAGACGCGCCCGCTGTCTCCCGCGAGCTGACTTTCCGCACCCCAGGTGAACGGGACGTGATCGAGCAGGTCCGAACGGACAGGATCTTCTCGTCGGACCTCGCCGACGCCCTCGGTCGGCATGTACTGGGAAATACGCACCGGGTCTTCAGGATCGGAGACGTCGAACGCCTGGACGCCGGCCTTGTAGTCGCCGCTGAAAACGACGTCCTCCTGATCGCCGACGCCCCAGTCCGAGAAGTGACCGGTCCACCAGTACGTCGTGGAGTCGGTCTGGGTTGCGTGCTGGGGGAACTGGAACGAGGAGAGTAGTTCGGTCTCGCCGGTATCGAGATCGAACTCGACGGTGTGCTTGTACCCGGGCTCTTCGCTTCCGACCTCCTCGCCGAGTAAAACGATATCCTTCGAGGGGTGGGGAACGGCGTGGTGGCAGTTTCGGAGCGGGACGTCGGCCTCTTCCTCCCGATAATCGAACCTGGCGACTTCCTCCGGATTTTCAGGATCGCTCATGTCGAGGACGTAGAGACCCGCGTTCCAGTGGGCGAGGAAGACGTGCTCGCCATGGACGTGTGCGGCGTGGACCATGTGGTCGTCGACCTGGAACTCCGAAACCTCCTCAGGATCTTCGGGATCGGTGATGTCGTAGACGACGATCCCACGGTCTCCGTGGTGGAGCGCACAGATGAGATAGTCCTCGCCGAAGGTCTGGACGTTGTGAACGCCGGCGCTGGCGCCCTCGACGCTGACATGGGTGACGAGTTCCGGGTTCTCCTTGTCGCTGGCGTCGACGATCGCCCAGCCGGCATCCGAGCCGCCCTCGTTGGCGGTGAACACCCATGGCTCCGTGGGGTGAATGTCAGCGTTCCGGATGTCACCGCCCGGCCCCGTCTCGACCCATCCTGTCATCTCCGGGTTCGTGTGGTCCGAGATGTCCACGATTCGAACTTCAGGATCGACTGAGACGAACGATCCGACCGCTGCGAGGTCGAGGTCCTCGTTCACCGCGGCGTGGGTGTTCGCTCCGTCGCGCGGACCGAGCGTCGAATGACCGACCAACTCCAGTTTCGGACTGCGATTGCCCCGTCCGTTCGCCGAGGCGACGCCGCTCGCGCTCCCGATCACACCGACCGCACCGATCGTTTTCAGTACCGTTCGCCGTCGAACTGCCTCTCTGTTGACCACCATGACAGTAATCCAGATCGATGCGTTCTGTATTGGTTCTTGTGATCGCTTGCATTAGTTGAAAGATTATAGATTCTAAAATAGAATCTCGAGGCGCAGCAGCGAATCGGGGATCGACCTCTCCAGTTCGGCAATCGTCTCCCAGCGGAGAACTGTTCGGCTCGGAAACGCTCGAAGCAGCCGTAACGACGCTGGAGCGGGATCAACCGTCCCTTCGAGCAAACGCGCTGGCAAACGGCTACGGCTCGACCAGTTCCGCGTTCCGCGCGGCCTCCTCGGCCCGTTCGAAGAGGTCGTCCGGTTCCGCCTTGAGCAGAGGTTTCAGTCGGGCGTTGGTTTCTGCCCTGTCAGGTGCGACGCGGTTGCAGCCGGCGTCGATCGTCGACTCCGCGAACGTGCCGATCTCGCGGGCTTGGGCCACGATCTCGTTTTTGTCCCGGGTCAGGAGCGGCCGGTGGACCGGCAGGCGGGTCGCGCGGCTCGTGACGCCGAGGTTCTGGACCGTCTGGCTCGACTTCTGGCCGGCAGCCTCCCCGGTGACGATCCCGTGGGCGTCGACGCGCTCGGCCAGCACCTCCGCAGCCCGGTAGAAAAACCGCCGCATCGAGAGCATCCGTCCTTCCTCCATCTCCTCGACGAGGACCGAGAGGGCCTCTCCGCCGGGAACCCTGTAGACCTGCATGTCGAAGTTCGGGGCGTACCGGGAGAGAACCCGAACCGTCTCCATCGCACGGGCCTCGTGGTCGACCCCGCCGAACTGACCCAGATCGACGTACGCCGGAACGATCGGGCTCCCGCGTTTCATCATCTCGTAGGCGGCGACGGGCGAGTCGATCCCGCCGCTGACCATCGCGATGACCGGCTCCTGGGCGCCGAGCGGGAGCCCGCCCGGGCCGGACCGCTCCTCGAGGGAGAGGAACGCCCCCTCCCGGCGAACCTCGACGCCGAAGGTGAGGTCGGGATCGTCGAGGTCGACCTCGGGTTCGAACTCGTCGGCGACGGCCGCCCAGATCGTCGATCCGCCCTCCCGGGCGAGGTCCTCGCTGTCGTAAGGGAGCTCCTTGTCGGCCCGTCGCGCGTCGACGGCGAAGCTGCCGCCGTCGTAGCGGGCGCGTGCGATCTCCTCGAGCGCCTCGAGGATCGCCGCCTGCTCGGTACTGACCGTCAGACACGGGCTGGCGGAGACGACCCCGAACGTGTCGGCCGCGGCCGCCGTCGCGTCCGCGACGGCCTCCTCGGTCGTGTGAATCAGCAGTCGGCTCCACCGGCGTTCGACCGAACCGGGAATCGAGCGGTCCTCGAGGATCGCCCGGAGGTTCTCCGCGAGGAGCTCCTCCATGTACCGCCTGACGGTATTGCTCTTGGTGTTGATGTCCCCGTGGCGGACGAGGACGGTGTCGGCTCCCGGCGGGTGCATACCGAACCGTAGCCGGGTGCGAGTATAAGGGGATTACGAGCCGGGCGCGTCAGCGCTCGGCGACCGTGAGCGCCCGCTCGAGGGCCGTTCGAATCTCGTCGGCCGCCGCCTCGTCGGTCGAGACCAGCGGGGGTCGGACCTCGTCGGAGGGGAGTACGTCGCGCTGGACCAGTCCGGTCTTCGTCGCCTGGGCGAACCCGTGGCTCGCGCAGGTCTCGAACAGCGGAGCGATCGCCTCCGACTGCAGTTCCTGCCCGCGGTCGGTTTCGGCTGCGTCGACCGTCTCGCTGAACGTTCGCGGAACGACGTTCGACAGCGCGTTGATCCCGCCGTCCCCGCCCAGCCGGATCGACGGCACGAGCAGGGAGTCGTAGCCCATCAGACACAGGAACTCCGCGGGGGTCTCGCGGACGAGCGACTGGAAGTAGGTCAGATCCCCGCTCGAGTCCTTGATTCCGACGAACGCCTCCCGTTCGGCGAGGGCCGCGACCGTCTCGGGCTCGATCCGCTGGCCCGTGTACTGGGGAATGTTGTAGAGGACGATCGGCAGGGTCGTCTCCTCGGCGACCCGCTCGAAGAACCGCTCGTTTCCGCTGGGGGCGTTCGCCGGGGTGAAATAGGGTGGCACCAGCGCGGCCGCGTCCGCGCCGGCGTCGGCGGCGTTACCGACGTGGGTGACGGCCTCGTCGACGCTGGTCGCGCCCGCACAGGCGATCACCGGGCCGTCGGCGTGGTCGACGGTCAGCTCGATCACGCGACGGCGTTCCTCGGGGCCGAGACTCGGGAACTCCCCGGAGGTGCCACAGGCGAAGACGCTATCGATCCCGCCCTCCCGAAGGTGTGCGAGCAGGTCGAGGAGCGCGGCTTCGTCGATCTCGCCGCCGTCGAACGGCGTGACGGTCGGACAGGTGATCCCGCTGAGTGCGTCGTGAAGGTCCATAGAGGAGGCAGTATCGCTCGCGTGAAAATCGTTGCTCTCGCGGCGATACCGCGGGCAATCAGGCCGCCGACTCCTCGACGGTCGGGCTCAGGCTCCCGGTGTGGCTGTAGACGCCGGCGACGAGGACGACGCCGGCCAGCAGAGGAACGACGGTGCTCACCGCGTACATCACCTCGAACCCGATCGTCTCCGCGAACGGCACCGCGATCATCGGGCCGAGTCCGCCGCCGACGTCGCCGAGAACGTTGTTCGTCCCCATCGCTCGTCCCATCCGATCCTCTTCCGTGAGATCCGCCAGTAAGGCGGTCAGCGGACCGCCGACGCCACCCTGTCCCGCCCCGATCAGCGCACAGGCGAGCACGACGGCGGGTAGCGAGGGCGCCACCGTCAGGACCGCGAAGCCGACGCAGGCCGTAACCAGAAAGAGGACGAGAATCGGAACCCGTGCGCCGACGGAGTCGCTCAGCGCACCCCCGACGATCGTAAACACCGCACCCGCCAGCACCGAAACCGCCATCAGCATCCCCGACGTTCCCTGCGCGCCGTACTCGAGATCGTAGCCGAACGCCGTCGCCGAGATCGTCAGCGCCTCGACCTGCAGGTAGATCACGAGCGTCGAGAACAGGACGCCGACGTACGCGAAGTAGAGCCCGAAGTTGACCAGGCCGACGGTGAGCGCGGGGACGGTTAGCTCGAGGTCCCACGGTTTGACCGAGGAGTCGTGCTCCTCGACGTGGGTTTCGGGGACAACGAAGTAGGCGATGATACTCGCCAGCCCGGCGAAGGCGGCCGCGAGGACGAACGCCTCGGCGTTGCCGTAGGTCTCGCTGACGACTCCGCCGAGCACGAGTCCCGCGGGGAAGCCGAAGGTGATCCCCGCGCGGACGATCCCCATGCTCGTTCCCCGGGAGCCGGAGTCGCTGACGTCGGCGGTAATCGTGTACGCCGTCGCGAACACGAGCGCGCTACCGATCCCCCAGAGGATCCGAGCGATCATGAACCAGGCCTCGGGGACGTCCGGGAGGAACCACAGCGACGGATGGGCGGCGAGCAGGGCGACGACGTAGCCGAAGGTTGCGACGCCTTCGATCGCCAGCCCCGCGATGAACGGTTTCCGGGTGCCGATCCGGTCGACGAGTACGCCAGCGGGCGCGTTCGCGACCAGCCTGGTCCAGCGGTTGGCCGCGAGGATCGCTCCGACCATGAACGCGGAGATGCCCAGGACTTCCCCCAGGTTCGGCAGAATCGGGAAGATGACGCCGCCGCCGAAGCCGACGAAGAAGGTACTCGCGACGACGGCGAGGACGACCGATCGGGGGGAGACGTCGAGCGGCTCGCTCGAGTCTGGGGACGGTTCGGGCATGCCAGTGTTTCGATTCGTAACCCGATAGGCCGGACCGGTTCTTGACTATTCCGAAGCCCGGAGCTCGTGCCGGTATCGGATCGCCGAGAACGGAGACCGAACGCGAAGCGGCGCTAGAAGGTGGTCAACTCGCCGTCGATCACCTGGCGGGTGATCTCGGTGACGTCGCCGAGTTCGGCGTCGACGATGGCCTCGACGTCGCCCCGGACGTCCTCGAGGGCGACATCTTCCTCGGTGACGACGTGGACGTCGGCGACGTGGGGCTGGTCGATCGGACGACCGATCTGGGAGAGCAGCCGAACGCGCAGGTCGCGGATCCCGTCGACGTCGTCGACGACCGATTCGGCGATCGACGTCGAGAGCAGGTTGTAGATCTTCCCGATGTGGTTGACGGGGTTCTTTCCGCTGGTGGCCTCCATCGACATCGACCGGTTGGGGGTGATGAGGCCGTTCGCGCGGTTGCCCCGACCGACGGAGCCGTCGTCGCCCTGCTCGGCGGAGGTGCCAGTCACGGTGAGGTAGATCGAGCCCTCCTCGTAGTCGTCGGCGGTGTTGACGTGGACGTCGACCTCGCGGTCGGTGTGGTCGTCCGCGACCTCGCCGACGAACTCCCGGACCGACTCGACCGCGTCGGCGTACTCGTCGATGTCGGCGATGTACTCGTCGACCATCGCCGCCGCGACGGTGACGTCGATCCGATCACCCTCCCGTTTGCCCATGATCTTCACGTCGGGGCCGAGCTCGGGGTGGGTGCTCGCGTACTCGCCGTTAAGCCGCCGTTCGGCCTCGAGGACGATCTGCTCGGTCTCTGTGAGGGGTGCGTGGCCGACGCCGAAGCTGGTGTCGTTGGCCATCGGGACGCTGACCTCGTCCTCGCCGAAGACCTCCTGGAGGTCGCCGCTGCCCTCGCCGAGCTTGACGTCGACGACGATGTCCTCGCCGTAGGTGAGCTGAGGGATCGTCTCCTCGAGATACTCGCGGGCGGCCCGCAGCGCGATCGTTTCGGCGGGGATCGCCTGGCCCTCGTAGCGTTTGGTCGCGCGGCCGACGATCAGCAGATAGATGGGGTCGACGACCTCGCCGCCGCCGAAGGCTGGCGCGGCCTCGCCGGCGACCAGCTGGGTCTCGTCGGTGTTGAAGTGGAGCACCTCGCCGACGCGGTCGATATACTCGCGGGCGAGCGCCCCGGCGACGCTCTCGGCGACGCCGTCACAGATCGAGTCGGGGTGACCGATCCCCTTTCGCTCGACGATTTCGACCTCCTGGTCCTCTACTGCCTGGCGGTCGATCGGCTCGACCCGGATATTCCGCTGACTCATTACTTCGAGTTGTCCGAGCGTGGTTCTATAACTTGCGGAAACAGCCCGGGGTGAGAAAATGCGCCACGGTAATCTAGAACGGAGCTGATCGCTCCGGACTACGTGGCGAACTTGCGAGACGCTCTGGTCCAGTCGTACGACCGGAATCGGAGCGACGGTGACGCCCCCGGTGGGATCTGCTCGAACGCCCGGAGGAACGACCGGAGCCCGGAACGGCCGCCGAAGTCACCGACGAACCAGAGACAGACTCGCGGGAGCTGGACTCGGTTTCGCTCGGCGTCGTAGGTGACGGTTCGGTCCAGATAATTCTTCGTCGCCCGGTCGAGCGTCTCGTCGATCGTGTCGGGCTCGTAGGCGAGGACGGCCGGACAGCTCGCGGCGCCGCAGTTGAGGGCGAAGTGAATCCGAGGGTCGGGCTCGAGCCGGTACGCCTTCGGAAGTCCAGCAGTCGAAAGCCGAGGAAGGTAGCCGAGTCCGTACTTCGAGCGTCGACCGCGGAGCACGCCGTGCTCGATGTCGTCCAGGCTCAGCTCGGCCCCGGCGACGGTGATCGACGGCACGCGAAAGAACCGCCACCGGGAGTCGAACAGCTCGGGACGAGCCTCGAGCAGCAGCTGGGCCGCCGCGTTGTAGACGTTGAGCCAGAAGGCCAGTCCATGGTGGCGATCCTCCCGTACCGACTCGAGCGAGCCGTGGGAGGCGTCAGCGAGCGTTCGGAGCGGGTCCGTCGGCAGTTCCTGGCGTCTGACTCGCTCGAGGAGGCCGCGAGCCGCAGCCACGGGGTCCGGAGCGGACGTACCGTCACCGACGTCCGACGCGGGATCGCTCATCGTCTTCCCCCAGGGAGCCCCGATACTAAAAGGGCCCGCGGCCGGAGACGGTCCGTGCAGGGCCGGCGGCTCACGGGCCGAGGCCGACCCACCACCACGCGACCGTCGATGCGACGGCGAGGACGACCATCGCCACCACCGAGGGAGACGGGTCACGTTGGCGCGTCAGAGTCGTCCACCCCCACACGAGAATCGACAGCGAAGCGAGCGTGGCGACCCCGACGGCGGTCGGAACCGCGGCCGCAGCCCACAGGCCGGTCGTGACCGCGACGGCCCCGAGCCCGAGGACGGCGTAGGCCCGTCGGATCCCGCGTGGTGACCACCGGACGACGAGCGTCCGCTTCCCGACGGCCGCGTCGGCCTCCCGGTCCGGCCAGTGGGTCGCAAACAGGTTACAGCCGACGACGAGCACGAACGGGACGACTGCGAGCCCGGCGATTCCGGTCGGGGTCGCCACGACGGTGACACCGTACAGCGGGAGCAACAGTCCGCCGAGGACCGCGTTGACGAACTCTCCCAATCCGCGCCGGATCAACGCGACGGGCGGGAGCGAGTAGCCGAGCCCCGCGAGCAGGATCGCGACGAGCACCCCGACGGCGTCGAGCGGGAGCGTCGCGGCCGCGAGGACGACGCCACAGCCCGAGACGACGGTGACGCCGACCGTCGCCCGCCGGAGAAACCCCGCCGACAATCCCGTGGCCTCGAGTGCTCCGCTCCCGCTCGAGAAGGGGGTGCGCTCGGTCAGGGCGTCGGTCTCGATGTCCGCGTACTCGTTGGCGTAGTGGATCGCGACCGCGACCGGGAGCACGGCGAGCGCGCCCGCGAGGGCCGACAGCCGAAACGACGTCGAGCCGACGTCGGCCCCGTCGACGACGACCGGGGGGCCCGCCGTCGCCATCCCGACTCCGAGCGCGTAGACGAGCAAAATGAGCGCGAGCTGGCTCGGTCGGCTCGCCGCCCACAGCGTCCAGAGTCGGGGCGTGCGCTCCCGGAGTCGAACCCGGATCGGCTCTCCGATCACGCCGTTCGGTCATCGTCCGCCGATGGTAGCTCTGTCGATGCCCGAAGGTTCATCGCCACCGAGCGCCGAGAACGCGAGGTATGAGTCGTGAAGCCGCCAGAGCCGGGTTCGAGACGTTCGTCGACCGAACGATCGACGCGACCCGCCGGGAGTTCAGCGTCGGCCGAGCGCTGCGGGGTAGCGGGCTCGGGCTCGGCGGGACGGCCGTCGATCTGCTCCGGAAAAACGCCGACGGCCTCGAGCGGGCGGTCGTCGAACCGGAGCTCGCGACGTACCGCCGACGCTCGCTCGAGCAGTTCGACATCGTCCTTGAGTACGTCGACGGCGACGCGCCGATCGAGGAGTTCGCGGACGAGCTGCTCGCGCGCGATAGCTACGTCGAGGCGCTCCGTCCGGACGTTCCGCCGGCCAGGCGACGGGCCGTCCGCGAGGAGGTTCTCGAGCGACTGGCGCGTCTCGGCGACGGGATCGAACCCATCGTCGAGCGACCGGAGACGGGGTTCTGGCCGGCGGTTCGGGCTGCGTTCGATCGCGACGACGCGCTCGAACTCGTCGAGGAGGCGTTCCCGTTTACCGGCCCGCTCGGGCGACACCGGGACGCGTTCGTCTTCGCGGTCGAGCTCGATCCCGGCGAGTTCGTCGGCGGGCCGTTCGCCGCCGGGCTGCCGACGGGATCGATCGAGTACACCGACGAGGCGATCCGGGCGATGGAGGCCGCGGAGCGCCGAATCGTGCGCGAGACGAGAGCCGAGGTCGGGCGGCGATTCGACGGCGCCCCGTAGCCGACGAGACCGACTGTCGGAGTAATGCCTTTGCGGCGGGAGCGGAAACGATTCGTATGGCTCCCGACGCTCCCGATGCACCCGATTTCTCGCTCCCGAACACGGCCGCCGGTCCCGACCCGTTCTCGCTCGCCGCGCTCCCCGACGACGTCGCCTTCGTCGTCCTGTTCTTCCAGCGTGATCACTACTGTACGAACTGTCGGGATCAGGTTCGATCGCTCGCCGAGCACGTCGAGGCGTTCAGAGAGCGCAACGCGGAGATCGTCTCGATCGTTCCGGAACCCCTCGAGCGCGTCGAGGAGTGGCAATCGGCCTACGAGCTGCCGTACCCGCTGCTTGCGGATCCGGAGACTCGGGTCGGCGACGCCTACGACCAGCCCGTCCGGTTCGGCGTGCTCGGCAACGTCAGCGACTTCTTCGGTCGGATGCCGTCGGTCGTCGTCGTCGACCGCCGCGGCGATCGGCCGACGGTCGGGGCCGTCTACAAGGGCAACTCGACGTTCGATCGGCCGGAGATCGACGACCTGCTCGAGAAGGTAGACGAGGTGGCCGCCGAGAGCGAGACGGCCGAGCGGTGAGTCGCCGACGATCGCTTACGAGTCGGACTCGAGCAACAGTTCGAGATACGAGGTCCGGAGCTGCTCGTCCGGATCGAGCCCGAGTTCCTCGAGGACGTCGAACGCGCCCTCGCGGGCGGGCTCGAGGTCGGTCTCGTCGTCGACTTCCGTCTCGACCTCGACGTACTCGCCGACGTCCGCGACCGAGTCGAGGGTGACCGTGTACCCCTCGAGTTCGAATCGGTCGCGCTCTTTGCGGACCGTCGCGGCGGGCTCGAACCCCAACTTCGTCAGGACGGTGTCGACCTTCTCGCCGCTGCCGATCGCGGTCTCGACCTCCTCGCGGCTCTTCGAGGCGTCGTCGACGAGGGGTCCCTTGTACGTGAGGCGGGTCTCGTCGGGGTCGTCCTCGGGCCGCTCGGTACGGATGCGCAGCGCCTCGTCGGTCTCGGGAAACGATCGGTGAGGCGCGTCGTAGTAGGTGTCCTCCTGGACGACGGCGCCGATCGGCGTTGCCTCGAGTTCGTCCAGTCGAGCGCGGACAACCTCGAGATCGGCGGGCACTTTGACCTCGACCTCGTACATGCCTCGGAAAAGGTCGACGGGTCCTAAGTAACAGTCGCTCTCGGGAGAAAACGTCGTACTTAAATGTAGACGGGCGGACGTACAACGTATGACCGAGGAAGAGGAAGCCGAAGCCGAAGCGCAGGCCGATGACGTCGACGAGAACGAAGACGCCGATGAAGCCGAGGGGCTTCAGGCCGGCGACTTCGTAACGCTCGCCTACACCGCCTACACCACCGAGGACGACCAGCTGGTCGACACGACCGACCCCGAGGTCGCCGAGGAGGAGGGCGTCGCCGACCAGGCCGAGGAGTTCGAGCCGCGCACGCTCGTCCTCGGCGAGGGCCACATCTTCGACGAGGTCGAGGAGGCCATCATCGGCGGCGAGGTCGGCGACTCCGGCACCGTCACGATCGAGGCCGCGGAGGCCTTCGGCGAGTACGATCCGGACGACGTCCAGACCGTCAGCGCCGAGAAGATCGACGAGGACGACCGCTACCCCGGCGCGAACGTCCAGATCGACGGCAAGCAGGGCTACATCAGCACGATCGTCGGCGGCCGCGCCCGCGTCGACTTCAACCACCCGCTCGCGGGTGAGGACGTCGAGTACGAGTACGAGGTCGTCGAGGAGGTCGACGACGTCGAACAGCAGGCCGCCGGCCTGTTCGAGATGTACCTCGGGATGGAGCCCGACCTCTGGATCGAGACCGACGAGGTCGAGGAGGAGGTCCCCGTCGAGTCCGACGAGGACGACGAGGACGACGAGGACGACGAGGATGCCGAGCCCGAGTTCGAGACCGAGGTCGTCGAGAAGGAGACGCTCTACCTCGAGGCCACGCCCCAGATGACGATGAACCAGCAGTGGATGATGGGCAAACAGCAGATCGGTCAGGACGTCATCGACAAGCTGGGCGTCGACCGCGTTATCGTCCAGGAGGTCATCGACGGCATGGGCGGCATGGGCATGCCCGGCATGATGGGCGGCATGGGCGGCGGCGCAGGCGGCGAGGCCGACATCGAGGAAGCCCTCGAGGAGGCCGACGTCGACGCCGACGAGATCGTCGAGGAGCTCGAAGGCGCCGAGGAGTAACGGTTCCGCTTTTGCGGTTTTCGTAAACCCCGTCCAGACACGTCGCTGTCCGTCCGCTTCGGACGCCTCGAGCCGTCTCTACCAGTAGATAGTAGCACGATTTCGTTATTGAGAGTGGGGAGTGAAACTCGCGCTACGTGCAGGTCAAGTGGATAACGGCACAGCAATCGATCCCTCCGATAGCTGCCAAGAGAAGGCCGCTGAATATAGAGGATGTATGCAGCACGACGGCTTTGTTTGTTTCTCCCTCGGATTCAATGAACCGGCTGTTCAGTAGATCTGCATACTGAACAGGTCCTGGGCTGTCGGAGCTAGCCGCTGATCCATTAGTTCGATTCACGGACGACTGCGAGTACTTCATCGATGAACCGATCTTGTGTGGTGACCATTGCAAAGTGGCCGTGTCCATCGAAGGTCACGGTTCGGCAATTCGGGACCGCGTTGCTGACCGCTTCCTTCGTATCGTTATGAATTTCGGAACTCTCACTCCCGGACAACAACAGCGTCGGCGTGGTCATCCCAGCGAACCGGGGCGCATCGAAATCGTTCTCGGTGATCGCTTGCAACTCGCGGAGGATCGTATCGGCGGCATCCACGAGTTCTCGCCAGTTCGGAGTCGAACGAGCCTCGTCGATGAGCGGTTGTGGGACCCCCGCCGCTTGCCAGATGAACACCAACGCCTGCTCGGGTTGGCCATCGGCTAGTAGCGATGTTAGTTCACCAACTAATGCGTCGCCGTCGGGATAGTCGTCGCCAACGGGTATGACTGGATCGTTGAGAATGAGGTCAGAGAGATGATTAGTTTGCCGGGCAGCCTCCAGCGATATATTAGCGCCATAGGAATGTCCAAGCAGGGTTACTGGGTCGTCAATCGGCTCGACGACTGCGAGCACGTCCTTGACCTCCCGTTCCAGCTTGTATTCCTCGGCGTCGCCACTCTCGCCGCGCCCACGACGGTTGATTGCGTAGACCGTGCAATGGTCTGCAAGTGCAGGACTAACTCCGGAGAGGTCCCACCACGTATAATCAACGCCAGTACCGTGGACGAACACGAGCGGCGGCCCACTCCCTGTTCGCTCGAACGCGATCTCGGTTCCATCTGCGGACGTGACGGTTTCCATCATCTCGCCTTCGTCCGGTGAGGATGCTTCAGCCATGTGTTCGCTCACCGTTATTCGACTGTGTTGGGCCGTCACATAGCGTCAACGGGTACCAAATCTGCACTGCCCGAAGAGAGTGCAGTCGGTGACCGATTCGCGCTCTGTATTCAGCAGGAGCTGAATGTCTTATTCCGATCCTGTCAGAAAGTGTCTACTGAATATAGAGCATGAGTTCAGCACATTAAACCCGATTCATTCGTTGGGATATTAATAAAATATGTTCGCTGGTGGGAGGGAGAGAACAGACTCCTGTACGCTACTCAGCCAAACATTGGTCACTGCGCCTGGGGTATGTCACTCGCGCTAAAGCTATATCCTCACCCGACCTAGATTGTGTGTCATGTCTCCATTACTCACGGACGACGTAGCAGTTGTTACGGGTGGTTCAAGCGGAAACGGACGCGCGATCGCTCGTCGGTTCGCTGCAGAGGGGGCCGACATCGTTGTCGCGGACATTCAGGAGTCGCCTCGAGAGGGCGGGAAACCAACGCACGAACTGATCGAGGCCGAAACGGACGCGAAGGCGACGTTCGTCGAGTGTGACGTCACAAAGGTCGCTGACCTCGAAGCGGCGGTCGAGGCTGCCGAGGAGTTCGGCGGCGTCACCGTAATGGTGAACAACGCGGGCATCTTCCACGGCGAGGAATTCCTCGAAGTCGACGAGGACGCGTTCGGCCGAATGATGGACATCAACGTCAAAGGTGTCTTTTTCGGCGCGCAAGCGGCGGCAAAGCGGATGGTCGAAGGCGATGGTGGTCGGATCATCAACCTCGCGTCGGTCGCCGGTCTCGAGGGGTCGGGTGAGTTCGTCACCTACTGCGGGACGAAAGGTGCTGTGCGGCTGTTCACATACGCCATGGCAGGGAAACTGGGGCCAGATGGCATTCGAGTAAACGCGATCCATCCGGGGCTGATCGAGACGGCGATGACGACCGACGACTACCCGATCATGGGCACAGATGCCGAAGCGGACTTCTTGCAGGCGATCCCGTCCCGGCGGGCGGGCCAACCTGAAGACGTTGCGGATGCGGCGCTGTACCTCGCAAGCGATCTCTCGGACTACGTAACCGGTGAATCGCTCGTCGTTGACGGCGGGATGACGAACACCCAGTAGGTACCGAACGGCGGTCACAGGAGAAGTCACGGTCGGACTCTCTTTCATATTGTATCGGCCACATAGCGCTCTTTACATTGACAACGTGTATCGCCGGTCGCTGCTTGCCGTCGATCGACAGATTTTGATCGGCCATCGCTGGTCGGAACCCAGTGACTGATACGCGCTGTCTATTCAGCAATGGCTGAACGTTCTACCCAGATTCTGTCAAAAACTGTGTGCTGAATATAGAGCGTGAGCCTTGTTTAGACGCAGCGGAGATTAGCTCGCAGGTTCGGGGATGCCGAGAAATTCGAACGGTTCGGTTTCGACGAGGTCATCGGCGACGTCCCCAGCGAAAATGTTTGCCTGGTTCTCGCCGAGTGACAACGATCGAACACCAGCATCGGGGGCGAAGTCGATGCCGTCGAGATCTAGCCAGAAGACGTTCGGTGACAGTGCCGACTCGAAGTAGTAGCGTCGGCTCTCGTGATCGGCGACCGTCCGCCAGCGCGTCGAGGAAATCTCTGGCTGGTCCGGCGTACTGATCCCGTACGGTACGGAGACGTTACGAATCGCACCGAAGACACTCGCCGTCGCAATACGACGATCCTGCGTCTGCGGGATCGCGTCCACGAAGAAACTCGCTCGGACGAATCGGTCGGATGGTCGGTTCGTTCCCGGCAACATGACGGTGCCGCCGATCTCCGACCAGTACTCGGCGAGTGCGAGTTGTCGGTCGAACGGCGGGGAGTTCGTCATGACCTGATACTCCCGATCATGGTGGATCGTCAACTCGCCGTCGAGGTATTCGAAGATCGCGCTGTCACCCGTCGCATCCGACAGCGATAGGTGTAGCGTGGCGAATCGGTCCTCTGTCGGGATTTCGTCGGAGACGACGACGAACTCCTCGTTCCGGTGGTGATCGACTGCTTCGGCGACCGTCGCGAAGTTGTCGAGGACGTACTGCGTCCACACCGAAATCGAGAGCCCGGGCGTCTCGCCGTCCCACTCGGGATAGTCGGATTCGGTGAGCCACAGGAGGTTCGTGACCAGCCCCGCCTCGTTCATCCCGTCGCTCGTCGCGATGTCGTACGCGGAGGCGGTGACGCTGCCGTACTCGGCGGTCCACTCCATCGAGTTCGGACCGACTTCGCCCGATCGTTCCATCCCTCGTGGAAATACCCAGAGGTTCGTGCCGATCTCGCCGTGCCAGTCCATCGATCGGCCGGTGAGAACGAGATTCTCGGGCCCGATGTAGACCAACCGCGTACACATTTAGGCTCTCCCTCTCTCTATCGGCAGTCGTTTATTCATTTCCAAACACGAATTCACGATCCCTCGAGCAAGAGAATAAATCTCATACGGTCTGGACCAAACGATCACTGCTTTTTGTAGATCGAGTCAGATGACATGCCACGTTCGCGCTGTCTATTCAGCAGTGGCTGAACGTTCTACCCAGATTCTGTTAAAAACTGTGTGCTGGATATAGAGCATATATTCAGCACGGGGAGATGACTATCTCTATCGAGCTGTCTGCTCGGTTTTGATGCCCATCGAAGGACTGCCAGAGATGGTGTGAGTGATCGCCGGTCAGATCGATACCTGCTCGTCGGCGAGAAACTCGTCTATCTGGTCGGCCAGGGGCTCCGGCGCGACCGTGGCGGCCTCATGCCCGACATCGGCGATCTCGCGTACGTGGGCCTCAGCGACATGCTCGGCCACGTAGGTCACACCGGCATGTAGTAAGGGCCTCGACCGGTCCCCTTTTAAGAGAAGGACTGGCACGGTGATCGTGGCAAGGCTCGACGGGTCGGTTGGGCGGTTTTCGGTCTGCTCGACACCTTTGAAGAGCAGCGGGACGGTCGGTGCCAGTTTCTCGAACTCGTCTGATTCCTCCATGGCGGCCATTTCCTCGTCGGTCGCGACGCCCTCGAGGAACGTCCGGGCCGCATCGGACAGGTTACCTTCTGCAGCAACCGTGGCCATCCGTTCGAACAGTTCGTCAAACTCTGCGGTCTCCTCCTCGTCGAGTGCCCCGTACGTGAACGGCTCGTGGACGATGACGGAGTTGACCGCTGTGGTGTGCTGTGCCGCACCGAGTACCAGTATACCGCTGCCAGACACTCCCACGAGGCTCACGGGTTCACCGATGCTCTCGGCGAACGCGACGACGTCCTGTACGTGCCGTTCGGTCGATTGATTGGGGTGGTCCCCGCTCGGCCCGCGACCTCGAAGGCTCATCGTATAACAGGTGAACTGATCGCTCAAGAACGGCACGATGGGCTCCCAGTTTGCCTCGACGCCCAGCGGACTGGGCACGAACACCAACGCCGGCCCCGCTCCGTACACGTGGCCGGCGATCTCGGTGCCGTCGTCGGACGTGACTCGGTGAATACGCTCCTCGTTCGTCGGGGTTTCTGTACTCATTGGGCTATTCTCTCTATCCAAATTCGATTGCAATTTTAGTTCTATCTGCCGGCGTGACAGTTTCCATTTCAGTCGCTTCATCTGGTGGTGTTGCTTCAGGCATGCCTGAGTTCCCCGGTGGTTCCGTATTCGTCCCAGTTGCATGACAGCAACCACTGCGAGATCTGCAGACGTCGAAAGAGACGCAACGGGTGACGAATCAGGCGTGACCGATTTGCGCCCTGTATTCAGCACAGCCTCTGAAACCTATCACCGTCTGAGGGTTTCAACGAGGCCGTCAGGCTACATCTCTATGCTCTATCCTGACGCGAGCCCCGTCCCACCTGCCTTCCGATCGAGAAGGTGGCCTTCCATCACAACAAACAGTCACTATGATTACCGCCAATAACATGTGAGCCCCTCAACTACTATCAGCCTGCTCATCCCGAAGCTATATATGAGATTTCTGACCAGAATAACGCGAGGCAACGGCGATGATCCACGACCACGGGCTACATGGCGCGTTCTCTTCCCAATTCTGTTTACGATTCTTCTTGGCGGTATGCTCTTCCCGCTAATAGCGTTGCAAGTGACCCCTTTGGGAGAGTTTGGACTTCAGATCCTAACAGACGTTCTATTATTAATCGGATTCGCTCTCGTCCTCTATGTGTCTGCCAAATACCTCGACCGTCGCCCGGTCAGCGCGTATGGATTTCATCTATCACGTGACTGGGCTATTGATTTTGCCGGTGGAGCCTTGCTCGGGATTGTACTCGTCGGCACCACATTCGGGATTGGGTACGCGGCCGGGTTGATTGAAATCACTGCAGTCTGGTCCGCTGGCGATGCGCCTTCTGTACTCGCCTGGCTCCTGTTATTTGGCGTTGGTTGGTTCACAGTCGGGATATGGGAGGAAGGATTATTTCGCGGCGTATTCATCCTGAACGGGATTGAAGGACTCGCCGCACGACTTGCGTCACCACAACAGGTGTTCATCGGTGCGTGGGCGGTGAGCACGATCACGTTTGGAGTGATTCACGTGCCCCTCAGCAGGGTTCCAGAAGGTGTGTCTCTGTTGGGGTTACTTGCCGTATGGACGTTACTGGGCGGCGTGCTCGGCCTTTCCTACCTCTTCTCAGGGGAGTTAGCGTTCCCGATTGGCCTTCACTTCACATTTAATTTCGCCGTGAACAACGTGTTCCTAGGGATTGCCGAACCCGGACAGATAGCACTGCCGACCGTGATCCGCCCTGAACTAACCGCCTCCGAACTCTGGTATCCGTTAGCCGGTCTTCCGATGATTCTGACGGTTCTTGCCGGGTATCCCCTCGTGGTTGGCTGGTTTTATTTCCGTCATGGAGAACTCACGGTCGCAAACTCCCTTGCCACCATCACAGATTACGGTACAGAGCAGTAGCACGGAACCGACACTCTGCGGTCGCTCGCACTGGAATCGTTCGCAGTCTATTCGTCCATCTGTTAGCAAGACTCTCGTGGCACAGTCGCGCTGTGGGTTCAGCAGGAGTTGGACGAACTACTCATCATCTGTCAGGAATAGGGTGACCGACTCAGAGGTTCTATGCAGCACGGTGATCTCGTTCATTCCGGCTCTGATCTACTGAACCAGCCGTGCTATCTGATGTGCATATTGGTCGAGAATACTATATGACGGGGTTACGATGATGTACTATGCGAGAGAACAAGGTAATTGCTGGCTTCGTAGTCGTAGCAATAGGCCTTTATTTCGCTCTGCTATCTTTCACGGCGCTTCAATTTGAGATCGTGCTGGGGATCTCCATGCTGATCGGTGTAATCGCACCGATGATGGTAAATAACTACCTCGACAATCAAAGCGAACAGTAAGCCCTGCGAGTTCCTTGAGATGAAATATGGGATGCTGTATGTCGGAAAAGTTATTGAGGAAATCACCTAACGCGGCCTATGGAGAACCTGAACGCGTATCACTACGCTGGACTCGCACTCATGGGTGCAGGCGTTGGACACTATGCCGTGAACGCGACCTCACTGGGAATCTTCGCCGAACAAGACCCAGCCGTCGCATTCGCAATCATTGCTGGCGAGTTGCTCCAGTTAGCGGTGTTTCTCGGGGTGGGGTTCTACGCCTATCGCCGGGGAACGCGACTTGCAGAAGCGACCCACGCAGAGTAGTTCCTACGTTGCATTTGTCGTTGATCCACAAAGAGTAATGAGTAACTGGTTCACAAGTGAGACACGTTGACCGACAAAGACCCCATTGAAGCGGCTGAAGCGAAGGCCCGAGGGGTTTCTCCACCACCGACGCCAGAGGGGTACAGCGAACCCTATCAATTTGAGTACCCCAAACTGCTCGTGACAGTAGCTGCGATGGCAGTCACAGTTGTCTCCACCGTCGTCTACGGCTGGCTGTTAGTGCAGTTGCAGGGTCCGGAGATTCTCCCCGTCGTGTTCGAAGTCGGCGCAGAGGAGGAAATCACGATTCTGTTCAATCTTACGGGAACGGCGATTCCCTTATTGTTCGCGTTTCTGACCGTTGCCGTCGTCCACGAACTGCTCCACGGCGTTGTCTACCAGCGGTACGGCTACGAGGTGAGTTATGGCGTGTACTGGAGGTTCGGGGCGGTATACGCGGCGGTGTTTCATCAGTTCCACTCTCGGGAGCATAACCTTCGGGTCGGCATCGCACCGTTAGCGATTATTACGCTTATTTGTCTGCCGTTGCTTGCGGTCCCCCAGCCGGTGATCGCCACGACCGCGTTTTTTGTTCTCGTGTTGAATACGGGCGGAGCGATGGGAGATGCCTACGCGCTCTGGCGGTTCTACCGTATGCCCCGCGGAACAGTCTTCTATGATATTAATGCGGATAACATGTACGTGTTCGAACCGATGGATCGACCCGAGTAGCTGGCTTTCTGTAAGCCTCCCGTGGAAGATACGCGCGCCATATCCAGCAGCGACTAACGAAACTACCAGATCTCGAGAAAGAAGGTCGTGCTGAATATAAAGCATTAGTGCAGCACGACGACTCTGTTTGTTTCGCACCGGGAGCCGTGAACCATCCGTTCACTACATCTGCATAATCAGCAGGGGCTGAACGTTCTACTCAGATTCTGTCAGAAACCCCCGTGCTGAATCGAGAGGGCGTAGTCAATGGATGGTTCGCACGAACTGAACCCGGAGTTTTATGTAAGTGTATAAAGTACGCTTTACTGTAAAGCAGACTTTACGGAAAGCGAGGTTGACACTAGTCATGTCAGAACTAGCATCCACCAACATACAATCCCGACCGCCGGAAGCGTACAAACGACTGATGGTAGCCTGTTTCGTGTTTGCAGGAATTGCCCTTGGTGTAGGAACCGCGCTCGAGTTCCCGCTAGTTGCCGTTGGGCTCTACGTTCTCGGAATGGCTGGGGGCATGATGATCCCCTATACAACGAACTACACCTTGTTCGACGAGCGAGACGACACGATCCATCAGCGTGCGAGCGGCGTCACGCTCGCCGTGTTCGGGTGGCTTGCAGCCATCGTGTTCCCATCGCTGGTGGCGCTATCGACGACCCCGCACTTCGAGTGGGGGCCAGTGACGATGACTCTCTCGATCACGACCGCAGTCGTGTACATCACCTACGGGCTTCTCCTCGGGTACTACCGATAGCGATGGACTCGAAGATCCGCGAGAAACGGCAAGCACGCGACGAGAGCCAGGCAAACCTCGCAGAGGCTGTTGGCGTCTCTCGTCAAACGATCAACGCCATCGAACGTGACCGGTACGATCCCTCGTTGGAACTCGCGTTCAAACTCGCAGATCACTTCGATTGTACAATCGAAGACCTGTTCGATCCCGACCTCACCGACACCAAAGAGTGCTGAATACCGCACCCAGTAGCGACTGTCGAGCCATTGCGCTTTGACTCGTCGTCGTGCAAGACATGCGCCTTGTATCTTGCACGACTCACTCAATCTATTCATCAAATGTTACAAACGGTGTGCGAGAGACAGAAGACGACCGTCGCAAATGCGCTACGGTTTTAACGGGAGGCTCGTTCTGCCGTTTGAGCGCATGACTTCTCTGTTGCGGTCGGGCCATTCCAGTAACCGATCACGTAGTAACTCCCCATCGGCTGTCTTCGGATCATAGCCACTGATTTTGGCGGTGAACGTCAACACAATCCAACCACCGTATCCAAGAATAACAGTCACGCCAGTCAGTATAACGATTGAGACGCACACCCTCGCAAGTCGCTTCCTGAACTGCACATCTGCATTATTCGATTCTTCTAGTGGTGCCATATTTGCAACCACTATGGTTGGTGTCAAAAAGCTAATGTCACTTCTCTCGATGACATAGTGCTGCATTCGCGCGCTGTATTCAGCATGACTTCCTCAAAAACTCTATTAGTTGATGAAAGAGACGGTATTTACGTAACGATTCGCGCGGTTCAGATACACAGACCGGACTGAATAACGAAACCGTATTACCGACTACTGACACGGTCGCCGGTTCTCCGATCGGGTCGTCCGATACTGTGGCTACGCCCTGGGAAACGCCGGCAGCGCGTGGGTCGCCGTCACCGAGACGTCGACCGACGTCCCCACGTCGTACCAGTCGTCGTGAGACTGGCGACTCGAGACGCGCTCGCCGCCCTCGAGTTCGATCCGGTAGCGGACCGTCTCCCCGTTGAACTGGCGGCCGACGATCCGTCCGTCGCCGGTCGCCGACGGCGTTATCGCGACGTCGTCGGGGCGGACGAGGACCTCGACCGCCCGTTCGGTCTCGGGCAGGGAGACGCGGTCGGCGTCGAACGCTCCGAGGGGCGTCTCGACGGCTCCCCCCTCGAGACGGCCGGGGAGGTAGTCGCCCCGGCCGAGGAAGTCGGCGACCATCCGCGAGTCGGGCTCCATGTACAGCGCCCGCGGCGACGCGAGCTGTTCGATTCGCCCGGCGTTCATCACCGCCGTGCGATCGCCAACCGAGAGCGCCTCCTCCTGATTGTGCGTGACCCAGACGGCGGTGACGTCGACCTCCTCTAAGATCCGCTGGACGCTGTTTCGCATTCGGGCCCGGAGCCCGGCGTCGAGGTTCGAGAGCGGCTCGTCGAGCAGCAGTACCTCGGGACGGGGCGCGAGCGACCGAGCCAGCGCGACCCGCTGTTTCTGTCCGCCCGAGAGCTCGTCGGGGTAGCTGTCGCGGTACGCCGAGAGGCCGACCAGCTCGAGCAGCTCCGCGACCACGTCGGCTCGCTCCTCGTCGTCGTCGTCATCGAGCCCGAAGGCGACGTTCTCGGCGACCGTCTTGTGGGGAAAGAGCGCGAACTCCTGGAAGACGATGCCGACGTCGCGCTCCTCGGCGGGACGGTAGGTCTCCCCGTCCGCGAGCGTCTCCCCGTCGATCCGGATCGTCCCGCCATCGGGACGGTCGAGCCCGTCGATCAGCCGCAGCGTCGTCGTCTTCCCGCAGCCCGACGGCCCGAGGAGGGTGAGGATCTCGCCGCGGCGCACCGACAGCGAGATCCCGTCGACCGCTGGTCGACCCTCGTAGCGCTTCCGAACGTCCTCGAGTTCGAGGACGACCTCTCGCTCCCCGGAGTCGGCCTCGTCGTCCGCACTGCCTGCGCTCGAGCCGATTCTCGAGGCGTCCACGGTCGTCCCGCCGTCCATCACGGCTCGGTCTCCCGTCCCGTCGGGACCGGGAGACGGCTCCTCTCCGACGTCCGTGGCGTCGCTGCGGTTCCGGCGCCACTTCCGGAGGGCCGCCAGCGCCTCGGGGTACTCCCGGGAGACCACCGCGAGGATCGAGAGCCCGGAGATGAAGACGAGCACCAGCGCCGGCACGGCGGCGTAGCCGTAGTAGGCGTTTCGCTCGGCGGCCCAGATGAATGTGGCGAGCGTGTCGAATCCGATCGGCCGGAGCAACAGCGTCGCCGGCAGCTCCTTCATCCCGTGTAAGAAGACGAGCGCCGCGCCGGCGACCACCCCCGGAAACACGAGCGGGAGCGTGATCCGGCGAAACGCCTGGAACGGCGTGTTGCCAAGCGAGCGAGCCGCCTCGACGAACTGCGGGTTGACGTAGAGGATCGCCGCTCGAGTCGAGCCGACGGCCAGTGGCAGGTAGAGCACGACGTAGGCGAAGACCACGAGCGGCACCGTCTGGTAGGCCGCAGGGAGGTAGCGGGTGGCGAAGTAGACGAGGCTGAGGCCGATGACGACCCCGGGAACGGCGAAGCCGATGTAGGTCGCCCGCTCGAGGGTCCCCGAAAGTGGCGAACGGTGTCGCGCGGCGAGATAGGCTACCGGGAGCGCGAGGCAGGCGGCGACGACCGCGGCCAGCGCGGAGACGTAGACGGAGTTGATCGCGTACCCCGGCTCGAACCCGAAGCTGCCGGCGTAGGCGTCCGGCCCCGTGAGCAGCCAGGAGAAGAGAAAGCCGATCGGTACGAGGATCGCGAGCGCGACGATCGCGGCGGGGACGATAAGCGCGGGCCAGCGCCAGCGACCGAGCCGAATCGTGTACGGTCCCGAGTTCCCCCGGGCGCTGCCGTGGATCCGCTCGTGGCTGCGGACCTGGGACTCGACGAGGAGGATCACGAGCGTGATCGCGACCAGGTGCAGGGAGAGCATCGCGGCGTAGTCGTGGGCGAGGGCGTTGTACTCGAGGTAGATCTGCCGGGTGAACACGCTGAGCCGGAGGATCGCGGGGACGCCGAAGTCACCGGCGGTCTCGAGGGCGGTGAGCAACGCCCCGGCCGCGACGGCCGGTTTCACCATCGGGAGGACGATACGGAGGAACACGCCCCGAATCCCGGTCTCGAGGCTCCGGGCGGCGTCGACGTAGGTCTTGTCCAGCGCCCGAAGGCCCGCGATCGTCGTGAGGTAGACGAACGGGTAGTTGTACAGCGTGAGGACGAACACGGTCCCCGGCATGCCGTAGATCTCGGGGAGGGAGTCGACGCCGAGGGGTGCGAGTACCGACTGTAATCGGCCCTGGGGCCCCCAGACGGAGACGAAGGAGAACGCGGAGACGAAGCTGGGGACGACGAGCGGCAGGGAGAGCGCGACGATCCAGAACCGTTTGAACGGGAGGTCGGTGAGGACGGTGAGGAAGGCAAGCGGCACCGCGATCAGAACCGACAGCGTCGTCACCGCGACGATCAGGACGACCGTGTTGAGCAACACGTCGAGCATTCCCCGCCGAAGGACGATGGAGGCGGCCCGATCGAAGTCGACGCTGAGCGCGACGACGCCGATCCAGACCACCGGAATTACGACCGTCGCGGCGACCGCACCGGCCAGAAGCGTGAGGCCGACCGGCATCCGCTCGTCGCCGTCGTCGTCCGCGTCGTCCTCGCGGCGCTGGCGCTTCTCGTCCGGATAGTCGTCGACGGCCTCGAAGGGTGGAAGCGAGGACATTGGTGTGGACGGAGCCGCTCAGAACGGCACGCCCACGTCCCGCAGGATCTCCTGGGCCGGTTCGGGGTCGGCCAGCTCGTTGAGGTCGAACTCCGGAGGCTCGAACTCGTCGGTCCCCGGCACCTCCTCGATGGGGTCGACGCCGTCGATCGTCGGATACTCCCAGGTCGTCGTCGCGAAGTACTCCTGGGCCTCCGCCGAGACGAGGTGTTCGACGAACGCCTCCGCCGTCGACCGGTCGTCGCTGTCGGCCATGACCGTCCCGCCGGTAACGTTGTACATCGCACCGGCGTCGTCGCTCGTGAACGTGATGTCGTAGGTATCACCGGGGCCGTCGGCGAGCGTGTAGTGGTTGGTGAGTCCGACGCTGACCTCGCCGTCGGTGACCGCCTGCGCCAGCCCGCTGTCTCCGCCCGGAGAGATCTCGGCGTCCTGGCCGTTCGTCAGCGTCTCGACCCACTCCCGGGCCTCGTCCTCGCCGTGAATGGCGATCATCGCAGTCAGGAACGCCTGCGTCGAGCCCTGGTCCGGAGGCCACATGATGTCGCCGGCGAAGCGGTCGTCCTCGGCGTAGGCGAAGATGTCTTCGGGCAGGTCGTCGGCGTCGTAGGCCTCGGTATTGTACGCGACCGCACGGTACCGCCTCGTGAACCCGACCCAGTGGCCGTCCGAATCTCGGGACCCCTCGTCGACGCGGTCGAGAACGTCCCCCGAGAGTTCGACCGTGTGTCCGTCGTCCTTGAGGTCGGTCATCGACTGGCTTTCGCTCCCGTAGAAGACGTCCGCCGGCGTCTCGTCCTCGGCCTCGATCGCGCCGACGAGGTCGGCGGTGTCGTCGTAACGCACCTCGAGCGAGAACTCGTCGTACTCCGACTCGATGTACTCCATCAGTTCCCCGATTCGGGGCTCGCTCCGCCCGGAGTACACCGTGAGCTCCCCGCTCAGGTCGGGTAGTTCCTCCATCGAGACACCACCGGGGTCCGAACGCCCCTCCACGTACTCCGGATCCCCGAGAACGTCCTCGTCGTCGGTTCCGCCGAGACAGCCGGCCGTCAGTCCGATCGCGGTTCCCCCGATCGTCGCGAGTGTGGCGCGTCGAGTGACCACCCTTCGATCCATGTTACCGTGCCTGTATGAGAGGGGTAATAAACCCACGTTTCCGGGTACGTTGGTTCGTTGAACAACCGTACACGCGTGACCGTTCTCCGAACGGACGGATCCCGCGCTCGTCTCGACCCGACTGCGCCACCCCGAGGAGGAGCGCGAACTCCGACCGGCCGCGGCGACGGCCCTGCCTCGAAAGTGAGGAGCGGGCGCGTTAGCGGGCGGTCAGGCGATATCTCGACTGGTGTCGATCGCGACCCCCTCTGTCAGCTCGAGGGTGATCGACTCGGTAGGCTGGCCGCCGTACCTGAACGTCGGCACCGTGAGGACGGTCTCGAGGCGACCCCCGACGCGGTCGGTGTGGAGCTCGAAGACGGCGTCGGCGGCGTGGAGGGTTCGGGCCCGGTTACGGGGTTCCGCGCCGCGCAGACAGTGGAGGACGGCGACGCTGTCGGTCTCGAGCAGCGCCCCCTTCAGCTCGTTCAAAAAGGCGACGTAGTCGTCCGGATCGGATCGCTCGAGTCGATCGGCCGTGTCGACGATCAGGAGCGTCTGTTCGGACAGGTCGGCAACGGTCCGGGTCGCGTCCTCGAGCCCGTCCGCCGGGAGCCGTTCGACCGCCGGTTCGCCGACCGCCGCGGGGGCGGCCTCGAGTGCCGACCGGACGGCCCGGACCGACCGCTCGGTAGAGAGGTACTGCGTCTCGCGTGCGGCCGTCAGCTCGTACAGCAGGCGTTCGGACTGGCTGGCCGGTTCGGCCGTGTAGGCGACGAGCGCCCCCGTCGGCAGGCCGCCCTCGAGCTTGCGATCCAGCGCGTCGATCCCGGTCGGGAGCCGATCGGCCATGCGGTCGGCGAGGTTGTGACAGCGACGGTATAGCTTTTCTCCCCGCGAACAGGGAGATTCAAGGGGTTCGCAGGCCCCCTATCCAACGAGATGCGCCACGACCACGTGATCACGAGCAAACACCTCTCGCGAGCGGACGTCGAGACCGTCCTCGACCGGGCGGCCGAGATCGCCGCCGATCCGTCAGCCGTCGCGGATCGCCACGCCGGGGCGTTGCTCGGGCTGCTCTTTTTCGAACCGAGCACGCGAACGAAGATGAGCTTCGAGACGGCGATGAAACGCCTCGGCGGAGACGTCGTCGACATGGGATCGGTCGAGTCCTCGAGCGTCACGAAGGGCGAGACGCTCGCCGACACCGTCCGAGTGATCGAGGGGTACACCGACGCGCTCGTCCTGCGCCACCCCAAGGAGGGCGCCGCGACGATGGCCAGCGAGTTCGTCGACGTGCCGCTACTGAACGCCGGCGACGGGGCCGGACAGCACCCGACACAGACCCTGCTCGATCTGTACACGATCCGGGAGAACGCCGGGCTCGACGATATCACGATCGGGATCATGGGCGATCTGAAGTACGGCCGAACCGTCCACTCGCTGGCTTACGCGCTGTCGAACTTCGACACCCGCCAGCACTTCATCAGTCCGGAGAGCCTGCAGCTCCCCCGGGAGGTCGTCTACGACCTCCACCAGCAACAGGGCGGCCGGACGGGGATTCGCGAACACGAGAGCCTCGAGGCGGTGCTTGGCGATCTGGACGTCCTCTACGTGACCCGGATCCAGCGCGAGCGGTTCCCCGACGAGTCGGAGTATCGGGAGGTCGCGGGGGAGTACCAGATCGACGCGGAGACGCTCGAGGCTGCGAGCGACGAGCTGACGGTGATGCACCCGCTGCCGCGGGTCGACGAGATCGCGCCCGAGGTCGACGACACCGAGTACGCCGCGTACTTCGAGCAGGCCCACAACGGGGTGCCGGTTCGGATGGCGCTGCTCGATCTCCTGTTGAGCGAGGACGGAGGTGGAAGCGATGAGTAACGGGGGCGACGACCGCAGCGAGCACGAGCTGCGGGTTAGCAAGATTCGGAACGGCACCGTCATCGACCACATCAACGGCGGGCAGGCGCTGAACGTCCTTGCGATCCTCGGCATCGACGGCAGCCAGGGCGAGGAGATCTCGGTCGGGATGAACGTTCCCTCCGATCGGCTCGCGCGCAAGGACATCGTCAAGGTCGAGGGTCGGGAGCTGAGCCAGGACGAGGTCGACGTGCTCTCGCTGATCGCGCCCGACGCGACGATCAACATCGTCCGGGAGTACGACGTCATCGAGAAACACCGCGTCGAGCGCCCCGATGTCGTCGTGGGCGTCCTCTCCTGTCCCAACGACGGCTGCATCTCGACCGGCGAAGAGCCCGTCGACTCGCGGTTCGAGGTCGTCGACGACGGGGTTCGGTGTTCGTACTGCGGGACGATCGTCCGTGAGGGGATCGCGTCGCTGATCGAGACCTGATCGGCCGACTGATACGGACTTCCGAAAGAGCCCATAATTGATAAGTACGAGCCACGCGACGTCTCGAGCGGACATGTCCCGCGTACGCACCATCCTGATCGCTACGTTCGTCATCGCGCTCGTCTGGAAGGTTACCCTCGGTGGCTCCTCGGACGTCGAGTACGAGTACGAACCGGAGCAGTAGTCGATCCGAACGGCTTACGGCCCCGTAGCCGTACACCGTTCGTATGTACGGCGTCGTCACCCGAAACGAGGACGAGGTACGGTGGCCGGAGTTCGACCGCGGCTTCTACGAGGTCAAAGACGTCACCGGCAGATCCGCCGAACCGATCGAAGACGCGGTGAACATGGTCTCCTGTTTCGGCGACAACGCCGCGGCCGACGCCGATCCGTCGCTGGTCCCGGTCGACGATCTGGGTCGGCCCGCCACGCGGGATCGGAAGTACTTCGACTGGGCGTACGTCTGTCCCTCTCGCGAGGACTACCGCGATGGACTGTTCGAAATCATCGACGACTGCGCCGAGGCGAACGCGGACGTCCGTCTCGACGATATCGGCTTCCCCCGCGAGGAGTACTGTCGCTGTGGCGTCTGCGAGCAGAACTTCCAGGAGAGCGAGTACGACGACCGCCTCGAGTGGCGCGCCAGCGTCATCACCGAGTTCGTCGCGGAGGCGGTCGAACACATCCCCGGTCGGGTCTACATGACGCTGTATCCGGACCCCTACCCCGGCCATCTCTACGAGCGGGCCGGGATCGATCTCGAGGCCCTCGAGGAGTACGTCGACGAGTTCGTCGTCCCGCTGTACGACACGGCCTACGAGACGACCTACTGGCTCGAGACGATCGCGAAGGGCTTCGAGAGCGCGCTCGAGACGCCCTTCAGTATCGAGCTGTACGCCGTCGACGTCGACGTCGACAACCTGATCCACGCGACGGAGGTCGCGGAAGCCTACGGGACGAACGTCTTCTTTGGCTACCAGGCGTCGAACGCCCGGGCCGCGTTGCGCCGCCGCAGCGCGGACGAGCGCGACGGCGTCACCCACGGGGATCCCGACGGCGCCTGAGCGGGATCGGGCGCGAAGTCGCCGCCCGGCGTCGGTAACCGACGTTCGGTTCCACCGTTGCACAGTGGTGACAGCTGACACACAACTTTTGGTCCTCGGGGTCGAACCCGAGTTCGTGTACGAGCGCGTGCTGTTCCCGACCGACGTTGGCGACCCCCCGGAGCGGGCGCTCGAGACCGCGCTCGACCTCGCCGAGCAGTACGACGCGGAACTCCACGTCCTCACCGTCGTCGACACGACGAGGGTCGCCACGGACGTCGAAACCGGACCCGCGCTCGAGCAGGCCGAGCGAACGGGATCGGCGACCGTCGAGAACCTCGTCGAACGACTCCGCGAGCGGGGCCACGAGCGGGCCGTCGGCACGGTCGTCCACGGCCGGCCCCACGACGGCATTCTCTCCTACGCGGAGAACCACGACGTCGACCTGATCGTAATGGGGACGCACGGTCGAACCGGGCTGGACCGGTATCTGGTCGGGAGTGTCACTGAGAAAGTCGTTCGGCTCTCGGACGTTCCGGTGTTGACGGTTCGACACCGTCTCGAGGCGTGACACGGATTACTGTCAGTCATTTCCGGAGCGACCGCGAGCGGTCCTGCAGTCGCTTCGG
Source organism: Natronococcus sp. A-GB7 (assembly GCF_029688865.1). GTDB lineage: Archaea > Halobacteriota > Halobacteria > Halobacteriales > Natrialbaceae > Natronococcus. The sequence goes on along the minus strand of NZ_JARUKV010000008.1, from coordinate 74,156 downwards.
GAAATCATTACAGCAGGCCGTACGAGACGGCCCTCCGTCCTCGGAACGCGGTTCTCGAGTTCGAAACGTCCCCTGTGGTGCTGGTCGGTTATCCGAACGGCGATAGATCGGGAAGGCGTGCTTCGCTCGGACGAGGATCGTGGCTGCGACGTTATCGCGTGTCGTGACGATCGTCGTCATCGCCGATCAGGTCGTCGTCATCGTCGTCACCGATCAGGTCATCGTCATCGTCGCCGACGAGGTCATCATCGTCGTCGCCGATCAGGTCGTCATCGTCGTCGTCACCGATCAGGTCGTCATCGTCATCGTCGCCGATGAGGTCGTCGTCATCATCGTCGCCAATGAGGTCATCGTCATCGTCGCCGATCAGGTCGTCGTCGTCGTCGACGAACTCGTCATCGTCGTCACCGATGAGGTCGTCGTCGCCTCGATCCGCCGTGTCGGTGGCGCCGGTCGCCGATTCGGCACCCGCCGTCGTCCCGGCACCGGCCGCGCCGGTGTCCGCTCCGGAGCCGGAGTCGAGGTCGCGCTCGAGGTGAATCTCGTCGTCGGTTACCTCGGCGACCGCTGGCTCCTGTAGGGGGTAGGCGTCCCCGTCGGAGTCCCCCCAGCCGAGTTTGGCCTTGATCGTGTCCGTGATTCCGGGGTCCGGCTCCACGTGTGCGGTGCCGTGTTCGACGTCGGCGACGAGACCGACCTCCTCGCCGTCGGCGTTGATCACTGTCTTTCCGATGTCGTCGTCGGTAAACTCTGGGGACATTGCGATTTGAAACACGACGGAGAACCGTACAATGGTGTTGCTTGCGGTGGCTTGCGACTCGAGTGTTCTCGCGGGCGATATCGGACGTCCGTCAACTACTCATTGAACTCCGGTTCACGCCCCTCGAGGAAGGCCGCGACCCCCTCCTCGTGAGAGTCAGAGCCGCGCGCCTGGACCTGCAGCGTGTTCTCGTAGTCGGCGGCCTCCCGCCAGTGGCGGGCCATGTTCTCGTGGAGGGCCTGCTTGGTCATCCCGATCACGTCCGTCGGTCGGCGTCCGAGTCGCTCGACCGTCTCTCGGACCCGATCGTCGAGTTCGTCCGCGGGAACGGCCTCGTTGACCAGCTCGAGGTCGGCCGCCCGATCGGCGTCGAAGAACTCCCCGGTAAACGCGAGCTTCTTTGCGGCCCGCAGGCCGACGATGTGGGGAAGCATGAACGTCCCACCGGTGTCGGGGATGAGCCCGACCCTGACGAACGCACAGGAGAAGGTGGCGTCCGCGCTAGCGTAGGCGATATCGGAGAGGGCGACGACGGCCAGCCCCGCCCCGATGGCGTCACCGTTTACCTTCGCGACGATCGGAACCGGCGACTCGAGCATCGCCTCGACCACCCGGCCGAACGTCTCGGTGACCTCCTCGTAGGACTCGCGGGGCGGGCTGGGCGGTTCGGCCATCGCCTCGATGTCGCCGCCGGCGCTGAACGCGTCGCCTTCTCCTGAGACGACGATCGCGTGGTGGTCGTCGGGGTCGGCCCGCTCGATCGTCTCGGCCAGCTCCGTCGCGACCGCCTGGCTCATCGCGTTGAGAACGCCCGGTCGATCGAACCTGATCTCGAGAACGCCGTCGTCGGTATCGACGTGCATACGCCAACACGTCGCGGACGGCTAATAACAGTACGCGGTGTGGTCGGTTCAGTAGGCAGCGTGGTCAGTTGCGCGGCCGTTACGGCAAAACGCGAGGAGTAGAACTCGAGAGCGGGCTGGGGACGGAGCTGTCGTCAGTCGGACGGGACCGGCGGGGCGGTCGCCTCCTCCTCGGCGACGTTGAGTTCGGAGGTGACCAGCGCCCGGTAGGCCCGGCGCAGGCGCTCGGAGAGCGCCTGGTGGGAGATGTCGAGCTCCTCGGAGAGCTCCTGCATCGAGACCTCGCGGGGGATCTCGAAGTAGCCGTGGTCGATCGCTGCGACCAGCGTCTCGTACTGGCGCTGCGTGAGACCGCACTGGGAGTGACTCTCGTCGGCGACGTCGAACAGGCGCACGATCGTCGGCGTCACGTCGTTGTCGACGAGACGATCGTACAGCGAGCTGACGTCCTCGCGCTCGAGGACGCGCACGCTCAGGAGCCAGGAGCCGCCCGAGGCCGACGCGCTGAGGACGGTGCCACCCTCCTCGAGGACGAGCTCGAGGGGGTCGACCGTCTCGGGGTCGAACTCGATGTCGTACAGCCAGCGGTCGTCGTCGCTGCTGATCAGCGAGTAGTCCTCGATCGCGGCGGCGTCCGCCATCGCGGCTTCGATCTCCTCCTTCGACGGCCCGGACAGCCACAGTCCGTGGCCGCTCGAGGCGATGACCTGCTCCATCTCGCAGGTGAGCGATGGGACGGCGTCGAACAGCTCGGCCAGTCCGGTTCCGTCGCCCGGAATCTCGAGGTCTGCAATGGATGTCATTGTTCTCACTCACGAATACAGGAGGAAACACAATAACCGCACTTCCAAACTGATCAGAACCCACTGACCTGAAAATCAATCATTCTTTACACTCAATTAAAATTATATTATTTGTAGCGGAGGATATCCGGGTGTCAGCCCGAGAAACGGCCGAAACGGGCCGTGCGATCAGTTCTCGTCCGCCATCGACGTCGGGAACGGCTCGAGTTCCAGTATCGTTTCGACGAGATCGGCGGGATCCTCGCTTCCCCTGCCGACGATCTCACCGCTGACCGTCTCGGGATCGCGATCGCCGACGAGGATTGTCGGCAGCGGCGCCTCGGAGAACCCCTCGACGACGACGACGTCGTAACCGCGGCGCTCGAGGCGGGCGAGGGGACTCGAGAGCGCCCGGAGCTCGGGGTCGTCCGTCCGGAAGAACTCGTCGTCGGGCTCGTCGGGCGGATCGCGCTTCCCGCAGGCGGTGATGTCGAAGGTGAGCTCGGGCGTGACGCCGACGACCGTTTCGGCGCCCGCGGTTCGGTGACGGTGGGTGTCGGCGCCCGGAGTGTCGATCTCGATATCGTGGTGGATCGACTTGACGGTCGCGACTCGCCCCTCCTCGGCCAGTCGTGGGACGAGCTCCTCGACGAGCGTCGTCTTGCCCGAGTCGCTCGGCCCCGCGAGAGAGACGACTCTCATAGCGGTCTCGTCGGCGCGGGTCGTTCGAGAGCACTCACGGTGTTCACGCGCGGACGTGGACCCCGTTCGACAATAGCCGTTCGGGTTCGGTCCCGCCGCGCGGTCGACTCGAGGGCGGTCGGTTCGATCTCACGCGATCACGACTCGGCCGAGAACCCGGTCACGGACGGTTCCCCAGTGTCGGCAGCGTCAGCACGAACGCCGATCCCTCGCCGGGCTCGGAGTCGACTCGAATCTCGCCGCCGTGGCGCTCGACGATCCGCTCGCAGATCGCGAGTCCGATCCCCGTCCCCCGCCGTTCGTGGTAGCCGTGAAGCCGCTCAAAGACGTCGAAGATCCGCTTCTGGTTCTGCGGTTCGATCCCGATTCCCTCGTCACGAACCGAGACGTGCCACTCCGAACCCTTGCGTTCGGCCTCGACTCGAACGACCGGGCGTTCGTCGCCGCCGTACTCGAGGGCGTTCGAGAGGAGGTTCTGAAAGAGCTGTCGCAGCTGCGTCTCGTCGCCCTCGACGCGGGGCAGCGGTTCGATCGTCACGTCCGCGTCCGTCTCCTCGATCCGAACCTCCAGGTCCTTGCACACGTCCTCGAGCACCGCTTCGAGCGCGACCGGTTCGAACGGGGTTCCCTGCGTCTCGACCCTCGAGTACGCGAGCAGCCCGTCGATCATCGCTCGCATCCGGTCGGCGCCGTCGACCGCGTACGCCAGGAACTCCTCTCCGTCGGCGTCGAGTTCGTCCCCGTAGCGCCCCTCGATCAGCCGGAGGTAGCTCGAGACCATCCGCAGGGGCTCCTGGAGGTCGTGACTGGCGGCGTAGGCGAACTGCTCTAAGCGCTCGTTCGAGGCCTCGAGCGCCCGTTCACGATCGTTTCGGTCACCGGAACCGGGCCGGCTCGGTTCGGAACCGCCGGACCGCCTTTCGGGTCGCCACTCGAGCGGGAGCGTCTCATTACGTCCGCAGTCGTGACACTCGAGTTCGAGGCCGGCTCCGACGCGAACGCGAGTCACGTCGCGGCGGCCACAGTTCGGACAGCACAGCCACGCCTCGAACTGCTGCCCGTCGCGGGACCGACCGTGGTTTCGATCCGTGTCGTCCCCGTCGTCGTCACACTCTCGAGGATCCGCCGCCCGGACTATCCGACGTTCGCGATCCCACTCCACGCGCCCGGAATCCGCCAGCTTCGGGAGGTGAACGTGAACGAGGGCGACTCGCACTCGCTCGCACGTTCCGTTCTCGAGTTCGCGCGACGACTCCTTCGCGGCGAGACGCGTCGCGAGGTCGGCCACGGACAGCGGTTCGTCACTCGAGCGAAGGAGTCGGAGTATCCGTCGGCGAGAGCGGGAGACGGACGGTTCGACGCCGACATCGGCGGGGTGGGTGCCACTCATTCCGTACGAAGGCGTCCGGCACAAATCGAAATAGTATGTGGGGTAGTCCGAACAACGGAATTATATCCGGGCGGCTATCTCGGCGCTCGCTCGACCGAATCGAGCAACACCGTCGTGAGGACCTGCTTGGTCCCGCCCCGAATCCGTTTGGACATCGCCTGCTGGGTAATTCCGAGTTCGGCGCCGAGCTCCGACAGGGAGGCCTCGCTCGGCGTATCGAAGTAGCCCCGGTTGAGCGCCAGTACGAGCGCCGTTCGCTGTTCCGGCGTCAGCCCCAGCTGTCGCCCCGAGTTGACGTGTTCGGACAGCGAGTAGACCCGCTCGAGGTGAACCGAGATCTCGTGGTCCGTACAGAAGTTGTAAAACTCCGCGAGCGCGTCGTGGTTCGGAAACCGCAGCCGAAAGAACCAGCTGTCGGTGCTGTAGGCCTCGAGGATCACCCCGTCGGCCTCGCCGATTCCGTACAGCAGGTCGTGGACGTCGCCGTCCCAGGTCGCCCGGTAGAGGGCGTAGTCGTTGACCGAATCCAGACGCATCAGATCGTGAACCGCCGGATGCGCTCGGATCGCCCGTTCGACCTCCTCCGGGTCGTCACACCGAACCCAGAAGTACGGCATCATCGACCCCGTCGCCGGGACGATGCGCTCGAGTTCGATGGTGGTGTCTGGCGCCTCGGTGAAGACGTCGCCGAAAACGAACTCCGAGGACGGGACGGTAAACTCCGCGATGATACTCATTCGTCCGTTACTCCGCCGGAACCGATATCGATCTTGCGGAGCGCTCGAGGGATAGTTCTCGAGGGTAGCGGGTCGGACACGGTTGTGAACTACGCCCAGAAACGCTCGCTACGCTGGGCCTTTCTGGTCCAGTGGAGCACCCGGTAGTAGTCCCTCAAATCGCGCTGGCCGGTTTGCTCCGCACGAAGTTGTTCGTCGTAAAAGCGCGCCGGGCGCGATAGGCGCTCTGCGCGGTGGCGCAGCGCGGTCCGCGGATCCCAGCAGGAGTTCGCTCCGAGTTGCCCAAGACCACAGGAATAGGTCTTGACAACGATAGCGCGCTCTGTGAACGGATCAACGAATTCGGGGCCCACGATATCATTGAGAAGTGTTTCGATTGTAATAGAAGAGGTGATTCATGAGCTCAGATAATGGCCATTACATATATTTGAATTAGATAGAAAGTCTTTCGTGGTGATAGCAATTGGTTTACTGCAGTGAATGCGGTGCTGAAGCAGATGTTAGCGCAAAATTCTGCCGAGAGTGCGGGACTGAACTCTTGGATAGAAGCCAATCGGAATCGACTACCATTCCAGATGAAACAGAATCGCTTGATGAAGAATCTGAATTACCTCCTAGGGGTGAGCCAGACTCAAGTATCAAGAACGATGAGGACGGAATCGACACGATATTAGCGGTAGTTTCCGTCGGAATGGGACTAATCGTTGGAATGTTGGTTGCACTCGCATTTGCCGAGATTGGTGGATTTGCCTTCTGGTTTCTCGTAACTATTGTAGGGGTGAGTTATTATTTGTACTCACGAAAGGAGTCCCCACGTAGTGCGATTGGAAGCGGATTGTATATTACTGCAATCTGGCTCATTCTCGCACCGTTGTTATTCTACATGGGACTAGCAGGAGGGGCAGATCCTGATACGGCTGCAGGAACGGGACAAGCCGTGGGCAGTATCCTTGGTATGGTTGTCTGGGGATTCATCGGACTATTACTTGCGATCGTTGTCGGGGCTGTTGGATACTTCGTAAATAGGAGTACAGATTAGTCTTCCAACAACTAAGGAAAACTGGCTTCTAAAATCATCTATACGTTTCTAACCCTGCTGCCTCGAGTGCTCGACCCCACGTCCCCCATCGACTTTATGTGAACTTTTAGCTGTAATCAAATAACGAGAGGTCATCTTTGACGGGAGAGGTGGATGGTAACAACCAACAGAATGAAGGCTGCGCGCGAGAACTACGGTGTAGATGCCAGACGTCGTCGGGTGCCGCTCACTGAGTGACTCAAATCAAGCTGAGATAACATCGGCGCGGAGCCTATCGCCTCGCCGTCTGCTGGTTAGCATGACTCAAAGTCGTGAAAGAAGGAAGCGGGCCGGGCGCGATTTGAACACGCGACCGTCTGATTAAGAGTCAGACGCTCTGCCGGACTGAGCTACCGGCCCTGTACCTCCGACTTTCGGACCTGGATAAATATACGTTTCCCTTGGGAGGCGCCGTGTCAGGCGTCTCCAAACGGCTTCTCCTCGAGCGTACGCCGACGTTCCAATCTTCGGGACCGTTAAGTACGGTCGGTTCGACCACACTCTCACATGAGCACGGGGGTTACTATCTCGTCGATCTCGGACTATGCGATTCTCGGCTGCGGGAGCGTCGGCTACGCCGTCGCCGAGGAACTCGTCGAGCAGGGGAAAGACGTCGTGATCATCGATCGCGACGAGAGCCGCGTCGAATCCCTGCGCGACCAGGATCTGGATGCCCGAACCGCCGACATCCGCGAACCCGAGGCCGCCGACCTCGTTGCCGAGCGGGACGTCGTCCTGATTCTCGCCTCCGACGTCGAAGCGAACAAGGCCGCCGTCGAGCACATCCGCACGAAAAACGACGAGAGTCAGTTCCTCGTCGCGCGCGCGAGCGACCCCGTCTCGGGCGACGAGCTCTCCGATCTCGGCGCCGACATCGTTATCAACCCCTCCTCGGTGATCGCCGAGTCCGCCCTGCGGGCGCTCGAGTCGGGCGAACTCGAGTACAACGCGGGCAAACTCGCTCGGCTGGTCGAGGAGACCGACTCGCGGATGGCGATCCTCACTCAGGACAGCCCGGATCCGGACTCGATCGCCAGCGCCGCGGCCCTGCAGGCGATCGCCGATCACCTCGAGGTCGAGGCCGACATCATCTACCTGGGTGACGTCGGTCACCAGGAAAACAGGGCGTTCGTCAACCTGTTGGGGATCGATCTGGTTCAGTGGGACGAGATCGAGGACCCCAGCGAGTACGACACCGTCGCGCTGGTCGATCACGCCACCTCCTCCGAGATGAGCCTCGATATCGATATCGTCATCGACCACCACGAGGCCGAGGAGACCTACGACCCCGGGTTCGTCGACATCCGCCCGAACATGTCCTCGACGTCGACGATCATGACGAAGTACATCCAGGAGTTCGACATGAACGTCTCCGAGGAGGTGGCCACCGCCTTGCTGTACGGGATCCGCGCGGAGACCCTGGATTTCAAACGCGACACGACCCCCGCCGACCTCACCGCCGCCGCCTACCTCTACCCCTTCGCGAACCACGACACCTTAGAGCAGGTGGAGTCGCCGTCGATGTCACCCGAGACGCTCGACGTCCTCGCCGAAGCGATCACCAACCGGGACGTCCAGGGCAGCCATCTCGTCTCGAACGCCGGCTTCGTTCGGGACCGCGAGGCGCTGACCCAGGCTGCGGGCCACCTGCTCGACCTTGAGGGCGTGACGACGACCGCCGTGTTCGGTATCGCCGACGAGACGATCTTCCTCGCGGGCCGCTCGAAGGATATCCGTATCAACATCGGAAAGGTCCTCGACGACGCCTACGGCGAGATGGGCGAGACCGCGGGCCACTCGACGCAGGCCAGCGCGGAGATCCCGCTGGGCATCTTCACCGGGATCGAAATCTCGGAGGGGACTCGAGACACCCTGCTTCAGCTCACCGAAGAAGCGGTCAAGCGGACGCTGTTCGACGCGATGGGCGTCGACGGCAGCGAGGGATCGAACGGAAACTGATCAGGCGACGATCTCGTCCTCTTCCTCGTCGTCGGGGTCGCGGACGCGCTCGACGACGTCGTTGATCAGGATGACGTCGCCGACCGACCGAACCCAGCGGTAGGGGACGATGACGCCCTTCCTGGCGCGAGCCTCCTCCCGGAACAGCTCCTCGTTCAGGTTGCCAAGCGCGAGTCCTTCGATCGTCTCCTCGCTGATGTTGAGCTGGAGATCCTCGACCTCGCCGACGAAAACGCCGTTGTTCGAGTACACCTCGCGACCGACGAGCGAGGTGACCTCCTGGTGCGTGTCGTCCATGGTAGGTGGCATGCAGGGGTGACTCTTAACTCTTGGTCAGACGGGGCGGGCGACGCCGATCGGCTCCGACCGAGCGCGTTACTCTTCGAGGAGTTCGTCGACGGTCGCGTGATCGGCCAGCAGCTCCGCCATCCGCTCGACCGTCCCGGCGTCGCGGGTGCGCCCGCTCCTGACGACGTCCTCGGCTCGTTCGACCGTCGTCAGCGTGTCCGTCTGGACCGAGAGGATCGGCATCCCCTTCTCGGTCGCCTGACCGACGATCGCGCCCGAGGGGCGGTGCCCGCCCGTGAGGATGAGACAGCGGACGCCGGGCGCCTCGAGCGCGGCCGTGTGGATCTCGGCTCGGTCACCGCCGGTGATGACCGCGGCGTCTTTCGTCCGGCGGAAGTGTCGCAGGGCGCTGTCGGCACCCATCGCGCCGACGGTGAAGCGCTCGACGTAGGCGTCGTCGCCCGCATCGACCAGCGTCGACGCCCCGAGTTCGTTCGCCAGTTCAGCGACGGTCACGCCCGCGAGCGTCTGCTCGCTTGGGATTACGCCGTGGACCGGGATCCCTCGGCCCTCGAGGAAGGGGACGACGTCGGTCTCGAGCCCGTCGTAGGCCGCGTCGGAAACGTTGTTGAAGACGACGCCTGCGAGGCGGTCGCCGAACGTCCGGGCCGCCGCGAGCACGTCGTCGGCGTCGCCGGGGACCTCGTAGGAGGCGACCAGCAACACTCGGGCGTCGAGCAGCGCCGCCAGATCGGCGTCGGCGAGTTCGACGATCTCGCCCACGTCGTAGCTGCCGCCACCCTCGAGGATCATTCGATCGTGGTCGGCCGCGAGCGCGTCGAACGCCTCCCGGACGCGCTCGCGGATCTCCTCCGGTTGTTCGCGGCCGCGGATCGCCTGCTCGACGAACGTCGGCGAGTAGACCACGGGTTCGAGGTCGTGGATCTCGGCCTCGAGCTCGAGCAGCTCCTTGGCGAGCATCGGATCCTCGTCCAGGGTCTTCCCGACGTTGCTCTGCAGGCGGGTGCCCTTAGGTTTCATGTAGCCGACGCCCTCGCCGCGCTCGCGAGCGAGGCTGGCGAGCGCCAGCGCGATCGCCGTCTTCCCGGTGCTCTCCTCGAGCGAGGCGACGAGGATCGGTTGCGGTGAGCTGTCGGCGGTCGGTTCGCTGTCCGTGTCGGTGTCGGTGTCGGTGTCAGTCATAGTTCGTCGGTGTCGACGGTGAGTCGGAGGTCGATCGCCTGTACGCCATCGGGGCCGGCCACGAGCGGATTCACGTCGAGTTCGAGGATCGACGGGAACTCTGTCACGAGCTGGGAGAGCCGCTGGATCGTCTCGACGACGGCGTCGACGTCGGCCGGCTCGCGCCCGCGGGCGCCGCGCAACAGCGGCGCCGCCCGGATCCCGTCGACCATCTCGCGGGCCTGGCCGTCACCGATCGGGGCGACCCGGACCGAGGTGTCCTCCAGGATCTCGACGAAGATTCCGCCCAGGCCAAAGAGCAGCAGGGGACCGAACTGCGGATCGCGGTTCATGCCGACGATCGTTTCGGTCGACTCGTCGAGATCGAGCAGTTCCTGGACCTGGACGCCGAGAATCGTCGCGTCGGGCTGGTAGTTACGAGCCCGGGCGACGACGTCCTCGTAGGCGTCGTAGACGTCGTCGTCGCTGACCCCGACCTTCACGCCACCGATGTCGGACTTGTGGGAGATGTCGGGGCTGACGATCTTCATCACGACGTCGCCCTCGATCGATTCGGCGACGTCGCGGGCCCGGTCGGGGCCGTCGACGATCTCTCCCTCCGGCGTCGGGATCCCGTAGGCTTCGAGTAGATCCATCGACTCGACGCCGAGGCGGTTGTCGTCGCGGTCGCGGGCCCGCTCCAGGATCTTCCGGGCGCGCTCGCGGTCGACGTCGAACTCGGTCGGCTCGTCGATCGGCCGATCGCTGATGTCGCGGTGGCGAGCCAGCGCGTCGAGTCCCGCGACCGCGCGGGAGGGGTCGAAGTAGTTCGGAATGCCGAACTCCCGCAGGACCTCTTCGGCGGCCCGCGCGCGGTCGCCACCCATCATGCAGGTGACGACCGGCTTGCCGTGTTCCTCCCGTTTTTCGATCACGACCTCGGCGAGCTTGTCGTAGGCGAGCACTGCGGTCGGCGCGCTGACGACGACCGCGCTTCCGACGTTCGGATCCTCGAGCGCGATGTCCAGCGCCTCGCGGAAGCGCTCGATGTCGGCGTCGCCGATGGCGTCGATCGGGTTGTAGACGTTGGCCTCGTCGGGCATCGCCTCGGCGAGCGCGCCGATCGTCTCGTCGGTGAAGTCGGCCATCCGGAGCGAGGAGTCCCCGACCGCGTCGGTCGTGAGCACGCCGGGGCCGCCGGCGTTGGTGACGACGGCGACGCCGTCGGTCTCGGGCTCGGGCAGCCCCGACAGCGCTCGAGCGTAGTCGAACAGCTCTTGGACCGACGTCGCCCGTACGACGCCCGCCTGCTCGAGGCCGGCCTCGTAGGCGCGTTCGCTGCCGGCGATCGCCCCGGTGTGCGAGGAGGCGGCCTGCGCGCCAGCGTCGGTGCGGCCGGACTTGACGAGCACGATCGGGGTGTCGTCGGTCACCTCGCGGGCCGCCCGGACGAACCCCTGTCCGTCGTCGATATCCTCGAGGTAGCCGATGATGACGTCCGTGTCGGGGTCCTGGCCCCACTCGCGGACGAAGTCGGTCTCGTCGAGGACCGTCTTGTTGCCCAGCGAGACGACGTCCTGGAAGCCGATCCCCTGCTCGTTGGCCCAGTCGAGTACGGCCGTGATGAACGCCCCCGACTGGCTCATAAAGGAGATCGAGCCCTCGAGGGCGCTCTCGGGGCCGAAGGTCGCGTTCATCCCGTTCGGGGTCGACATCACGCCGAGGCTGTTCGGGCCGACGACGTTGAGGTCGTGCTTCGCGGCGAGTTCGCGGAGGCGCCGTTCGCGCTCGGCGCCCTCACCCCCGGTCTCCGAGAACCCGGCGGTGATGACGACGACGTCGTCGGTACCCGCCTCGGCGACGTCCTCGATGGCGTCGATCACGACCGTCGGCGGAACGACGACCACCGCCAGATCGATCGACGGTGCGTCCTGTACGTCGCGGTAACACTCGAGTCCGAGGACCTCGTCGCGGTTGGGGTTGATCGGGATCACCTCGCCTGCGAACTCGTCTCGCAGGTTCTCGAGGATCGCCCGACCGACGGCGCCCTCGCGGTCGGTGGCGCCGACCACGGCGACGGTCTCGGGTGCAAAGAGGTCGGATAACCGTCCCATCACTCGAGTGTTTGCCGGGCAGCGGGTTAAACGTGTAGCGTGCTCCCGCAGTCCGGGAACCTAATGCATCGAAATCGCACTGCCGGCCCTGCTCGAGGCGAGGATCGCCAGCGCGTAGATCGCGATCGCGACGACGACGATCGAACCGCCGGGAGGGAGCCCCTGCGAGATCGCGAAGCCAAAGCCGCCGAGCACCGAGGCCTGCCCGAACAGGATCGACAGCGAGAGCGTCTCGCGGAACCCGTGGGCGACCTGGGAGGCCGCCGCGACCGGGATGACGAGCATCGCGGCGACGAGGATCACGCCCATGATCTGCATGGCGCCGACGACGACGACGGCGGTCATCACGATCAACAGCGTGTTGTACCAGGTGACGTTGAGGCGGGCGACCCGGGCGGCCTGCTCGTCGAACGTAATGAAGAGCAGCTGCTTGTAGGTGAGCGCGACGACGGCGACGACCGCGACGGTCAGGATCGCGACCAGCCGTGCGCCCTCGGCAGGGATGACGGCCGCGCTCCCGAACAGGTAGTCCTCGATGCTGACTCCCGAGAAACCGCCCCGACCGTAGCTGATAATCAGCGTCCCGACGGCGAAGCTCCCGGTGAGCATGATCGCGATCGGCACGTCGCCGTAGGTGTTCGTCCGCTCGGACAGAAACTGGACGAGTAACGCACCGACCACGGCGACGACGAGTGCGGAGACGAGCAGGGAGCCGTCCCAGTCCGTCGTTGCGCTAAACAGCAGCCCGATAGCGACCCCCGCGAACGCGGTGTGGGCGAGCGTCTCCCCGATCAGGGCCATCTCCCGGTGGACGAGGTAGGTGCCGACCAGCGGGGCGGCGATCCCGACGAGCACGCCCGTCGCGATCGACCGCAACATAAACGAGTAGCCGAAGACGCTCGTGCCGAGGTAGTAGTCGAGCCACATTCCGGCGACCGTATACTGCTCGTACAGCGTCCCCGCGTAGGGGTACTCCTGGAGCCACTCGAGGGCCAGAAAGCCCATCATCACGACCGCGAACACCCCTGTGAGCGCGATTCCGATCCGCTCGAGGTGGCGTCTGGTTGTCCGCTCCATCAGTGGTGGTGGTGGACGACTTGCCCGGTCGTTCCGTACGCCTGCTCTAAGGCGTCGCTCTCGACGAACGATTCCGTGTCCCCGTGGTGGAACAGCTCCGTGTTGATGCAAGCGATCCGATCGGCGCGATCGGTGACGACGCCGATGTCGTGTTCGATCAGGACGATCGTGATTCCGGCGTTGTTGAGCGAGTCCAGCAGCTTGTAGAACGCGTCTCGGGATTCGGCGTCGACTCCGACGGTGGGTTCGTCCAGCGCCAGCAGGTCGGCCTCGGAGGCCAGCGCTCGCGCGATGTAGGCGCGCTGGCGCTGTCCGCCCGAGAGTGCGTTGATCCGTCGGTCGGAGAGGTCGGTAATACCGACCGTCTCGAGGGCGTCGTCGACGATTTCGCGGTCGGCGTCGGTCAGCCGCGAGTGGCCGGCATGGGCGAACCGTCCCATCGTCACCGCCTCGCGGACGGTGACGGGCATCGTTCCGCCCCGGCTGGTGGCCTTCTGGGAGACGTAGCCGATGCGCCCGCCCTGGTCGAACTCGTCGACGGGCTGGCCGAAGAGTTCGATCCGTCCGCTGTCGGGGCTGTGCAGGCCGAGCATCAGGTGCAACAGGGTCGTCTTCCCCGACCCGTTCGGCCCGACCAGCCCGAGGAAGTCTCCCGCGTCGATCGTCAGCGAGACGTCTCTAACGGCGACGGTTTCGCCGTAGGAAAACGTCACGTGCTCCATGTCGACGATCGAACTCACGGGACTCTCACTCGCGTATCGAACGCGGATATTCTTATGTCTTCCATTTCGCCGTCTACTCGGCACCGAGTGCTTTCGCGAGCGATGGGATAGTGATCTCTTCTAACTGCTCGGCCCAGCCGTACCCCTGCTCGTTCCACTCCTCGGTCGTCCCCTCCGCGGGCGTGACGGGTTCGGCGTCCGTCGCGTCGGTCTCGTCGAGCAACACCTCGACCATCTGTGGGACGTCCTCGTCTGGATCGGGCGTCTCGAATGGATCGTAGAGGATCGTATCGATGTCCTCGTCCTCGATCACCTCGATCAGCTCGGAGACGTCCTCGCTCGATTCGACGGCGTCGGGCGAGACGCCGACGGGGGTTCGGATCTCGAAGTCGTAGCGCTCCTCGAGGTAGCCGAACGACTGGTGGCCTGCGAGGACCGCCACCTCGCGGGAGGCGTTCTCGGCGACCTCCTCGAACCCTTGATGGACCTCGTCCATCCGTTCGGCGTAGTCGGCGGCGTTCTCCTCGTACAGCTCCGCGTTGTCCGGGTCGATCTCGCCCAGCTCGGCGGCGATCGCCTCGACCATCTCCTGGGCGAGGACGGGATCGACCCAGACGTGGGGATCGGCGAACTCCGTCGATTCCTCGTCGTCGCTATCCTCGACGACTGCGACCGAGAGATTGTCCGCGCTCGTATCCCAGACGACCTCGCCGTCCGCGACGAGTTCGAAGACGACCATCGTCCGTCCCTCCTCGAGACCGTGGAACTCGACGCGATCGCCCTGCGGTTCGATCTCGATAGCGTCGGCGTCAGCGCCGTCGGGAACCTTGGCCTCGAGCGCGAACGGTTCGTCCTCGCCCAGCGGAAGGACGCGTCCCTCCGCGTCCTCGAAGACGCCCTCGATCGTGATCTGTCCGTCGAGCGGAACGTCGGGAACGCCGCCGTGCCAGTGGTCGTCGTGCCAGTAGGCGACCTCTTCGCCGGTGCGCCCGTCGTAGAGTTCGAACTCGGCGACCTCGACGGCCGTCGGATCGTCGTCGTACTCCTCGACGGGGTCGCGATCCTCGTCGGTCTCGCGGTCCATCGGGATTAACTGTCCCTCGACGGCCTCGAGCGCGTCGATCAGCTCGACGTCCTCGGACTCGAGGTCGGCGGCGACGTCCTGGGCCCAGGCGAACTCGGGGCTGTCGAGGTAGACGAAAAACGCCGACTCCGTGATCTCGCGCTGGAGGTCGACCGGCGGCTCCCAGCCGTGGCCCATCTCTCCGGTTTCGATCGGGTTCTCGATCGCCAGCTCGTCGCCGACGACCTGTTCCGTCCAGTCGGCGAGCGTGAAGAAGGCGGCGTACCCCTCGTCCGCGTCCCCGCCCTCGCCGTCGGGCTCGCTCAGACAGCCCGCGAGAACGCCGAGGGAGAGCGCGCCGGCGCTCGACCGCAACACTGCGCGGCGTGATCGTGTCATACGGAGAGATACGAGCGGGTGGGTAAAAGGGTTATTATGTAGGTGTGGTTAGTTAATAACTCGTTGCAGCAATCGGCTGTGTGATAACAACGAACGACGGCCTCGAGCACAGCCGGCAAAAGGGGACCGTCGGCGGGCGGAACGGGGAGACACGAGAGTCGGGTACGGGTGTGGAAGGGCGGAGCCGAGTCGCTAGTGGCCGTCGTCGTGGTCGTGGTCGTCGTCGTGGTCGTGATCGTCGTCGTGGTCGTGATCGTCGTCGTGGTCGTCGTGATCGTGGTCGTGATCGTCGTGATTGTGGTCGTGATCGTCGTCGTGGTAGTCGCCGTCGGCGTAGTTCTCTTCGGCGTCGAAGTCCTCGACGACTTCGACCTCGAGCTCCGGCGAATCCCAGTCGGAGTGGTCGTCGTGCCAGACCTGGAAGATGACCTCGGTGATCCCCTCCGCCTCGCCGGTTAGCTCGACGTGGTCGCCGTGGGACTCGATCTCGACGTTCTCCTCGGCACCCTCGACGACTTCGGCCTCGAGCTGGTACTCCTCGTCCTCGCCGAAGGCGATCTCCTCGCCGTCGGCGTCCTCGGCGTGGGCCTCGACGGCGATGGCGTCCTCGAGCGGAACGTACAGCGGGCCGTGATCCCAGTGGTCATCGTGGACGTACGCGAGCTGTTCGCCAGACTCGTGGTCGATCAGCTCGAACTCCTCGACGTCCATGTGGTGATCATCGTCGTCGTGATCGTCATCATGGTCGTCGTCGTGATCGTCATCATGGTCGTCGTCGTGATCGTCATCATGGCCGTCATCGTGGTCGTCGTCGCCGTCATCAGCGCCTGCCTCGTCGTCCTCGTCGTCGTCGCCGACACAGCCGGCGAGACCGAGTGCCGCGAGGGAACCGGACGCCGCGAGCAACTTCCGACGGGTCGAGCTGGTTCGATCGATCGTCATTGTTAGATACCACTCGTAGAGTACGAGTGGTTAGTAATGAAGCTGACGATGTTATTAATCGTTGCGGCGACGATCGAACGATAGTGGTAGAGCGGAGTAAAAGACGTAACGGGTCCACGGAGCGGGACGGGACGCCCTTCGGTCGGTCTCGAGGGGGAGACGGCGCCGATAAGCTGAATCGCTAGTCGCTGGTGTGGTTCACCGGTCCCTCGAAGTCGTCGACGACCTCGACCTCGAGCGGCGGGGAGTCCCACCCGAACCGATCGCCGTCCCAGAGCTCGAGGGCGATCTCGGTGGTTCCCGCCGAGCGACCGACCAGACCGACGCGGTCGCCGTCGGGTTCGATCGCGACGGTCTCGTCTCCCTCCTCGACGGCGACGGCACCGAGGTGGTAGCCTCCGTCCTCGCCGAGCGGCAGCTCGCCGTCGGCGTCCTCGACCCGAGCACCGACGGAGAGCCGTCCCTCGAGCGGAACGAGGAGCGGCCCGACCTCCCACCCGTCCCCGTCGACCGTCGTGAGCGACTCCCCGGTCTCGGGATCCGTGAGGCCGAACGCCTCGACGGTCACGTACTCTTCGGACTCCTCGTCGTCGTCGCCGAAACAGCCGGCGAGGCCGAACGTCGCGAGAGAGCCGGACGCCGCGAGCACCGCTCGTCGGGTCCGTTCAGTCGCCATCGCTCGAGGGGTCCCGAAGCGGGCGATCGAGAGGACGATCAACGAGCGACGAATCCAGATACATTACTAGATCTCTGAACTACCAGAATAAAGTGCTTTTGGGCGCGGCGGCTTCGAAAACCGCCGGAGTCGACCGATCGACGGCTCAGTCGGCGACGGCGGCCGGCTCGGCGTCGGCGTACCGGTGCAGTCGGTCGGGATCGATCGGGAAGACCGCCGTCGGCGTCCCCGCTGCCGCCCAGACGGTGTCGAACTCGAGCAGCGTCTCGTCTACGACGACCGGGACCACGGTGTCGTGACAGAAGGGCGGGACGCCGCCGATCGACCAGCCGAGGGTCTCCCTGATCCGTTCGGGGTCGGCCATCTCGACGTCCTCGGCCGATGCGTCGAAGGCGGCGCCGAGGGCCGACTCGTTGACGCGGTTCGCGCCGCTGGTGACGCAGACGACCAGCGAGCCGTCGACGTCGAAAGCCAGCGAGCTGGCGATCTGGGCGACGTCACAGCCGACGGCGTCGGCCGCGTCCTCCGCAGTCTTCGTCCCTTCCGGAAACTCCTCGACGTCGGGCTCGAACCCATAAGCCTCGCGAGCCCGTTCGGCGAACGTCGCTGCGCGCGGGTGCATGGACTACACCACCGAGACGCGCGACAAAAAGTCGTCGGACGGGGACCCGCTACTCGAGCGAGACGTCGAGGCGAACGCCGTCGAGCCGTCGGTAGGCGGGACCCGGGTCGCGGACGACCTCGAACGCGTCGAACCGGATCACGAGGCGTCCAGGATCGATCGTCGCCCGGAGGATCGGGCCCCGACTGGTGACGGTGACGTAGGGCGGGGCGGGAACCGGGCTCGCGCCGAGTTCGCAGCCAGCCGCGTCGACGGCGTCGACCAGCAGGGCCGACAGCTGCTCGAGCAGCCCGGCCGACTCGAGGGCGGCTCGCAGCGGAACGACGACCCGGTCGGCGTTCGTCGTCCGGGAGGTATCCCAGGGTTCGGCGACCAGATCCGCACAGTGATCGACGCCTTCGACGACGGCTCCCCACTCGCGCTGGATCCGGCGTCGCGTCGCCCGGACGGGGTGAGACACGACCGTCACTGCCACGGGCTTCCACTAAGCTCTCACGACTTTCGTGTGCTACCGTCGTCGCTCGCGAACCGTTCCGACGTTGATCGTCTCGATTTGGGACGCCGCCGCCCGAACCGCCTGCTTCCACTCGGGCTCCTCGCGCACTTCGAGCTCCGCCCGGAGCCGCTCGTTCTCGTCCTCGAGCGTCCGACTACGGCTCTCGAGGTCGTCGACCCGATCCTCGAGGTCGTACCGTCGGCTCCGGTGGGCCTCGAGGTCCTGGCGGAGCTTGTTTCGTTCGCGACGGAGCTCCTCGAGCTCCGCTCGGAGCCGCTCGTTGGTGCGTTGGCTCCGGTCGAACTTCCGCTTCTGGACGGTGACCTCGTCGTCGTCTTCGGCGAGGGCGACCTCGTTCGATCGGGTCGCGTTGACGACGGCGCCCACGAGCAGGATCATGCCCCCGAAGTACAGCCAGGTGAGCAACAGCAGGATGGCGCCGATCGCGCCCGCCGACTCGGAGTCGGCCGCCAGCGAGACGTACACCTGAAAGAGCGACTGGAGCGCGGCCCAGCCGACCGCGGCGACGGCGACCCCGGGGAGGATCTCGCGGACGGTGACCTCCATCTTGGGGAAGAAGTAGTACATCGGCATGAACGCGATCGAGAGCCCCACGATCAACAGGAGCGGGTTTATGAGCCCGAGAAACGGCACGTCCGGCAGGATCGCGAAGGCGATCGTCGCCGCCGACGCGGCCACCAGCGCCAGGGTGATCGCACCGAGGACGATGATCCCGTCACGAACCTCGCCGAGCAGGGAGCTCTCCGCAGTCGTCCCGTAGATCTCTGAGAACGCGGTGTCGAGCCCGCGGAAGATCTTCAGCGACCCCCAGACGAGCGTGACGAGCCCGATGATCGACGCGCCGGCCGTCGCCGGCGACTCCGTGAGGGCGTCCTCGAGCATGATCTGGCCGCTCTCGGGGAGGACGCCCTCGGTCGTCGCGGCGACGTCGGCCGCGAGCTGTTCGTCGCCGAGCAGCGAAACGAGAAAGAACAGGAGGACGAGCAGCGGAATCAACGAGATGAACGCGTGGTACGCGATGCTCGCGGCCATGAACGGAACGTTTTTCTCCTGGATTCCCGCCACGACCGATTTCGCGAACGGGACGGCACCCTGAGTGTCGCCGGACATACGGAACGAATTCGCTCGAGGGGTGAAAGATCACCCGCTTGCACTGACCGCTCGCGGTGTACGTAAGAGCCGCACACACCCTCACCGACTCGACCCGGGCCGTTCGGACCCTCCGTATGGAGGGGGAATTGGGAAGTTATCTTTCCTCATTCGCAAAAAATATTTTTGCATGGGAAAGGTTTAAGAGCGAGGCGCCTGTATCGTGTAGTACGATGAGCACCCAGAAGACCGTCCGTCAGCAGGCAGACGTCGTCGAGGAGAACGAGCTTCGGCTCGACCAGGAGAAGGCCGAGCAGGTCGTCGAGGCGCTGAACACGGAGCTGGCGAACGCGTACGTACTGTACCACCAGCTCAAAAAGCACCACTGGGTCGTCGAGGGTGCAGAGTTCCTCCCGCTCCACGAGTTCCTCGAGGAAGCCTACGAACACGTCGAGGAGGGCGCCGACGTCATCGCCGAGCGCGCACAGGCGCTGGGCGGCGTCCCCGTCTCTGGACCGTCGAACCAGGAGGCCCGCGCGACCGTCGAGTTCGAGGGCGAGGACGTCTACGACGTTCGGACGATGTTCCAGAACGACCTCGAGATGTACGGTGACATCATCGAGTCGATGCGCGACAGCATCGAACTCGCCGAGAACCTCGGCGACTACGCGACCGCCGAGATCCTCCGGGAGATTCTCGTGACCCTGGAGGACGACGGCCACCACTTCGAGCACTACCTCGAGGACGACACGCTCGTCCTCGAAGAGGCGACGAAGTAACGGTCGACCGACGGCACGGCGGCGGTACTCGCGCTCGCTTTGGCTTTTTTGTGCCCGTCAGAAGGAGAGAGCCCGCTCTCGACAGCTCGGTCGACGAGGGAGTCGGAGCCGTTACGGTTCGAGATCGACGGCGCAGTCGGTCGCGATCCAGCCGTCCTTGTTGTCGCGTTCGGTGATTACGAGCTTGCCTGGGCGGGGTTCGTGACTGGAAACGACTGCGGCCGGCTCTTCGGTCGGTTCCTCGGTGTCCGTCTCCTCCCTACGGGCGGGTACGTCCATTACGAGGGATTAGGTAGACCTAAATATAAAAGGTTTTGGTCGACCTAAGACCCTGGGAACGACGACGATTGGGAGGGGTTCTCCCCCGTCGGGCGTACTTTCAAGCCCGGTACCGTCGTAACCGCGCGTATGGAGTTCGACGTCGTTCAGGGCGACATCGCCGAACAGTCCGCCGACGCGCTCGTCAACGCCGCCGGCACGAGCCTCGAGATGGGCTCGGGCGTCGCCGGGGCGCTCCGACGCGGAGCCGGCCGAGAGATCAACGAGGAGGCGACCGAGAAGGGCCCGGTCGACCTCGGGGAAGCCGCGGTCACCGACGCCTACGACCTCGACGCCGAGTACGTGATCCACGCGGCGGCGATGCCCCACTACGGTGACGGCCAGGCGACCGCCGAGAGCATCCGCGACGCCACGCGGAACGCCCTCGAGACGGCCGACGAGCTGGGCTGTCGGTCGCTCGTGATGCCGGCGCTGGGCTGTGGCGTCGCCGGCTTCGACCTCGAGGACGGCGCCGAGATCATCGGCGAGGAGATCGACGGCTACGATCCCGAGTCGCTCGAGGACGTTCGACTCATCGGTTACAGCGACGAGGAGTACGACGCGATCCGGGCAGCGACCGGGTAGGCGATCGAGTCGCAGCAGGGTGAGAGCGAAGCCGACTGGTGACCGGATTCCTCCTCGCTGAGAACCGTTGTCAGTCTTTACCTGACAGGCCGTCGGAGTCGTACACGGGTGAATGGAGATGTACGACACGATCCTCGTTCCGACGGATGGTAGTGAACAGGCGTCCCGTGGCGTTGATCACGGGCTGAACCTCGCCGAGCAGTACAACGCATCGGTAGTGTGTCTCTACGTCGTCGACGAACGGCGTCACGGACGACCGCCGGCGCTCGGCAGCGTCGAGGCCGAACACGAGAAAGTCGAGGACGAGGCCGTCGAGATGCTCGAGGAGATCGCCGACCGCGCCCGCGAGGTCGGGCTCGAAGCGGAGTGTGAGTGTTGCCGCGGGCTACCCTGGGAGGAGATCGTCGACTACGCGGAGCGGGATAACGCCGACCTGATCGTGATGGGACGGCGAGGGGCGACCAACGATCGTCGAACGCCGCTTGGCAGCGTCACTGAACGAGTCGTGCGCCAGACCGAGATCCCAGTACAGGCGGTCTGAGAGATCGACGCGATCGTATCGCGGCCGACTCGGTATCTCAAGCCTCGAAGCGCCCGTCGAGAGCGGTTGTGTTCAGGACAGCGAGAGGCCACGGATCTCGACAGTGTCGCCCTCTTCGACGCGTCCGATGAGCTGCCCGTCGGTTTCGGCGACCAGCGATTCGGCTCGTTCTTCGGGGAGCGCGACGACGAACCCCGTACCCATATTGAACGTGCGATGCATCTCCTCGTCGGAGACGTCACCCTCCGACTGGACGAACTCGAAGATCGGCTGGGCCGGCAGCGGATCGTCGACCACGTACCGGCGCTCGCCCATCCGCGAGAGGTTGGTCCAGCCGCCGCCGGTGACGTGGGCCGCCGCGCGAGCGTCGTGGGCGCGCATCGGCTCGAGCAGGTCGGTGTAGATCCGTGTCGGTCGCAACAGCTCCTCGCCGATCGAGACCTCGGGGTTCAGTGGGAACGGGTCCGTATACTCGTGGTCTCGGGTGACGGCCTCCCGAGCGAGGGTCAGCCCGTTCGAATGGATCCCGTTCGAGGGGAAGCCGACGAGCGCGTCGCCGACCTGCGCCTCGCCCGCGAGGATCTCGTCTTTCCCGGCGAGGCCAGCGCACGTGCCGGCGAGGTCGAAGCCGGTGACGACCTCGGGCATCACGGCCGTCTCACCGCCCAGCAGGGTGAGGTCGGCCTCCTCGAGGCCGACGGCCAGCCCCTCGCCGATCTCGTTGGTCAGCGCGTCGTCGGGCTCGTCGACCGCGAGGTAGTCGACGAAGGCGACGGGCTCGACCCCCGCCGCGACCAGATCGTTGACGTTCATCGCGATGCAGTCGATCCCGATCGTCGAGAAGTCCTCGATCGCCTCGGCGACCAGCAGCTTGGTGCCGACGCCGTCGGTCGCGAGTGCGAGGTAGCGGTCGCCGATGTCCAGCAGGCCGGCGTACTCGGTCGTCAGGTCGCTGCCGAACGCCTCGAGCAGAGCGGCGGTGGCGTCCTCGCTGGCCTCGATGTCGACGCCGGTGTCGGCGTAGGTCAGTCCCTCTTCGTCGGTCCCCTCGTCCGCGTGGTCTGGCATACCTCAACGACTGCCAGGGCCGAGCAAAAGGTCACCGGTCGGCGTTCAGAACGGGAAGCCGAAGACGACGTAAAACCCGATCAGCAGGACCAGGCTCAGTCCGAAGACGGCCCCGAAGAGCGGCTTACTCCACTCGAGGACCGACTTCCCGTCGAGCGGGCCGAAGGGGATCATGTTGAACGCGGCCAGGAAGAGGTTGATCAACACGCCGAGGTGGCCGACGAGGCCGATAAGTCCCGGAAACAGCATTAGTGGGAAGAACAACAGCGCGAGCAGGTGGTTGGTCACCGGCCCCGCGAGCGCGATCAGGCCGTTCTCCCGGACCGTGATCCGGCCGCGGTGGTAGACCGCACCCGGCGCGGCGAAGAGGAAGCCGACCAGGGCGCTCATGATCGCCAGGAACAGCATCTGGTAGTCCGCCCGGAACTCCGCGGTCTGACCGTGCTCGATCGCGACGACCTTGTGGGCGAGTTCGTGCAACAGGAAGGCGACGCCGACGGTGACGAAGCTCAGCCCGATCATCGTGAGGAACCAGCCGAGTTCGATATCGAAGCGGTGGATCGGCGCCAGCAACAGCGCGAACGCGACGCTCAGAGCGACCCACGCCACGGCGAGGTCGAACAGCTCCTTGTCGCTGAACGTGAGCTCCGACGTTCGACTCGAGTAGCTCACGCCACCACCCCCCTGATCAGCTCAAGGCTGTTCTCGGCGCCCCGGATCAGCTCGCTCATCAGGGCGTCGACGCCGCCGATCTCGGGTGCGAGCCACGGGATGACGACGATGAAAAACAGGAACGTAGCGATCATGCTCCCGATGTTCGTCAGCGCGACGATCATGATCAGCCGGAACAGCGGGACGTCGAACATCTCCTCGATCGCCTCGCCCATCGGGCGGTCGGCGTCGCCGATGATCTCGTTGAGCTGCTGGACGTCCCGGACGTTGACCGGGCGGTACTTGAGCTCGACGTAGCCGGCGAACCAGCCCGGCGCCAGTAGCGGGTTGATGCTCGTGAGCCAGGCGACCGACCCCCCGACGCCGGCGCTGATCCAGCGCGCGCCTGCCAGCCGGGCCAGCGCGAACGCGAAGATCCCGTTGAACGCGAACCACGCCAGGAACAGCTGCAGGAGGAACGTGTTCTGGACCCCCGCCATGATCAGCAGGAAGAAGAAGCCGACGAAGGCGACCATCGCCAGGTAGCCGACGATCTTCACCGGCGAGAACCGCCGTCCCGACGCGGTGCCGGTCAGCGACTCCATCGGCGGCAGTTCCCCGGGACGTTCGAGGTAGCGTTCGATGCCGGCCTTGTGGCCCGCGCCGACGACGGCGACGACGTGGTACCCCTGCTCGCGGAGCCCGTGGAGCTTGTGGGCGATGTAGGCGTCCCGTTCGTCGATCAGGGCTTCGGCCCCGCGGGGACTGAACCGGCGGAACTCCTCCATCATCGCGGCGACGACGTCGCCGTCGGTCATCTCCTCGATGTCGATCTCGTCTAACTCCTCGGTGTCCTCGGCGAGGCCGTCGAGGACGAAGCCGACGACGGCGCCGAGAGAGACGCCGATTCCCAGTCCCGCAACCGCGCCGACGCCGCCGCGAACGGCGTAGCCGCCCCAGTTCTCGAAACTCCCCGGTGAGAGCGGGCCGATCCCGGTTCCGGTCGCGACCAGCGCGAGACAGCCGACGAGCCCGAGGACGGCTCCGGCGAGCAAGCGAAGCGAAAAGCCGCTGAGGAGCCCGCCGGCGGAGCGGCCGGCCGACTCGAGCGAGGGCAGGAAGATCAGCCCGACGAGCAGTCCGCCGAGGATCCCGACCCCGCCCGCGCCGACGTACTGCAGGGTCGCGGAATCGGTGATACCCAGGGCTAGCAGGTCACCGAGACCGAAAATCGGTGCGAGAAAGGCTCCGAAAACCAGTCCGAAGAAGGCGCCGAGCGCCGCGCCGAAGGTGAGCCCGATCGTCCGCGGATCGGTGACACCGAGCGCGAGTCCGCCGACCATCTTGAGCTTCTCGGCGAACGACAGGCGCGTCCAGAACCGCTGGATCGTGATCTGGATGTCCCGATCGACCAGCGCGACGCCGCTGCCGTTCCGTTCGGCGGCCTCGATCGCGGCCCGCATGTCCGCGCCGGGCTCGATATCGAACCGGCTACCGAGCCGCGACTGAACGTACGACAGCATCCAGTAGGCCAGAAACTGAAAAACGGTGTTGCCCGAGAGCAGATCCTTCGCCTCGATATCGTCGGGGGCGCCGCCCTGCATCTGGCGATACCGGTTCTCGTCCAGTTCGACGGCAACGACGTCCGGCTCCCGCTCGTCGACGGTCTCGTGGACCTCGTCGACGCTCGCCTTCGAGACGTGAGCGGTCCCGAGGACGTCGACGGAGCCACGACCCTCGCCGCCGGGGGTAGGTGGCTCCGGGACGTCGGCGTCGCCTGCATCACTCATTAGGAGTGCCAACTCGTCGCCGACTTTTACCAGTATCGAAGGCTCGAACGGGGCGCGTTCACAGCCGGCGCAACGCTCCCGGCACCCCTAACTGCGGACGCGGATAACCCCTCGTCGATGACCGATCTACTGGAGACGCTGATCGAGAACCGCGAGATGGTCCAGCCCAACCACGCGAACATGCTCGAGGTCGCCCACGGAGGCAACGTGATGAAGTGGATGGACGAGGTGGGCGCGATGTCGGCGATGCGCTTTTCGGGCGAGACCTGCGTCACGGCCCGGGTCGATCGGATGAACTTCGAGCGACCGATCCCGGTCGGCGACACTGCCTACATTACCGCCTACGTCTACGACGCCGGCACCTCGAGCGTGAAGGTCCGACTGGTCACCGAGCGTGAGGATCTGCGAACCCGCGAGCGCGAGAAGACCACCGAATCGTACTTCGTCTACGTCGCCATCGACGACGAGAACCGACCGACGACCGTCCCGGAGCTAACCGTCGATAGCGAGGCGGGCGAACGTCTCCGTCAGGAGGCTCTCCAGGGAGAAACCGACGGAAATAGCGAGAAGAGCTAAATCGCTACTGCGCCAACAGATCCCATGGTCGAGCTGGAGACGGTCTTCGAGCTTCTGCAGGAGGAACGCCGCAGGTACGCGCTGTATTACCTCTACGAACGGAACGGCCCCGTCTCGGTCGCCGAGGTCGTCGAAACCATCGAGAAGTGGGAAGACGATACCGCGGAGACGAGTCCCGAGCTCGGTTCTCTCGACGAGATCGCCCTGGAGCTCCAGCACGTCCACCTGCCGAAGTCGGCGGAGGTGGAGTTCATCCAGTACGACCCCTCCCGAGACGTCGTTCAGATCACCGGCTCACCCCCCGAGTTCGACGCGTTCGTCACGGTCGCGAAGCTCCTCGAGAGCCCGGAGGAGTAGGTTACAGCAGCCGTTCGACCTCGGCGAGCGACTCGAGGACGTGGTCGGGTTCGACGGTCGCGGATTCGACGGTCGCCTCGTCGGTGATTCCGGTGAGCACGAGCGCGGTCTCCATCCCGGCGCGCTCGCCCAGCGCGATGTCGGTGTCGAGGCGATCGCCCACGACGAGCACGTCCGCCGGGTCGACGCCGAGCCGGTCGATCGCCGCCTCGGCCGCGACGCTCGAGGGCTTGCCCAGGATCGCGTCCGGTTTGCGGCCGGCGACGGCGCCCATCGCCGCGAGGATCGCCCCCGAGCCCGGCATCAGCCCGTCGTCGACCGGGATCGTCGTGTCCGGATCGGTCCCGTAGAAGTCGATTCCGTCCTCGAGGGCCCGCAGCGACTCCCAGAGCGTCCCGTAGGAGAAGTCGCTGTCGAACGAGCCCACGACGACGTCTGCCGACTCGGGATCGTCGGCGAGCGCGACGTTCGCGTCGGCCAGGATCGACTCGAGGCGGTCGTCGCCGACCAGGTACACCGTCGCGTCGGGGTGGGTCGCGGCGAGGTACTCCGCCGAGACCGTCGCCGACGTCAGGACGTTTTCGGGTTCGACCGCGATTCCGTGTGGCTCGAGTTTCTCCCGGTAGTGGGCGCTGCCCCGCGTCGGGTTGTTCGAGAACAGCAGTCGGTCGCAGCCGGCCCGGTCGAGGGCCGCCAGCCCGTCGGTCGCGCCCGGAAGGAGCCGTTCCCCCCGAACGATCGTCCCGTCGACGTCGAGGATCGCCGCCTCGTAGCCTGTCATCACCGGGCGTACGGGAAGAGTGGGGTTGAGTGTTCGGATCCGCGACCCGTAGTAGCCACCGAACGTCGGTGGGTATCGTTTCGATTGGTCCTCTAACGGCAGGTATTTGATCGAAACCGGCCTACCTCCAAGGAGAGACGCTCGATGACCGTTACACCGCTGCTCGTCGACGTCGGGACGGCCCTCGAGGAAGCGACGGGTATCGTCCAGTACGCGCTCGTGTTCCTGTTCGCGGCGATCCCGGTGGTCGAAATCCTCGTCGTCGTCCCGGTCGCCGTCGGGCTCGGGCTCAACCCGGTGACGACCGCTATCGTCGCGTTCGCGGGCAACGTCGGCTCGGTGTACGCGCTGATCCTGGGCTACCGACGGCTGCTGGAGTGGTGGCAGAGCCGTACCGAGAGCGACGGACCCAGCGACCGCTACGCGCGAGCCCGTCGGCTCTGGGATCGGTACGGGCTGCCCGGCGTCTCCCTCGCTGGTCCGGTGATGACCGGGGTCCACATCGCCGCGCTCGTGGCCCTGCTCGCCGGCAGTCGGGGTCGGCTCGTCGCGGTCTGGATGACCGCGGGGATCGCCGTCTGGACCGTCGTGCTGACGGTCGCCTCGGTCGCCGGCTTCTCGGCGCTCGGCATCGTCTGACCGCTGTGGGAATCCTTATCCGAGGACCGGCCGTACGACCCGCTATGGGACTCGAGGTCGACCCGCCGAAGCCGCCGGAGCTGTCGTTCGTCGATCCAAACGAGTACGACGACGCGACCATCAGCGCTGACGATCCGACCGAGATCGATTACCGACGCGAGGAGCTACAGGACTTCCTCCACGAGGGCGCCTGGGAGGAGGCCTTCGAGGAGTGGCTCGAGGACACGGACCTCGACGATCGCGAGTACGGGATCGCCCGGGATCTCGACCTCTTCGCCGAGTTCGACTTCTTCTGGGACGACTTCGCCGACCGGGTCGGTTACCACGCTCCCGGCATCCCCGAGGACTGGCAGGAGCGGGAGTACCACCCCGAGCTCGACACCTGGGGCACCGTCTCGGCCATCAACGCCGAGCTGACCGAGTTCGGCCAGATCGTCTCGGTGATCCTCAAGGAGGAGTACATCGACTGGGAGGCCGAGTACGAACCCCCCGAGGACCTGCCGGACTTCGACTGAACCGCGCTACTCCCGGGCGACCGCGATGTTTCTGAGCTGGCCGCCGCAGTCGGGACACAGCTCGCTCGAGTCGGGGCTGCCCCTGTAGCCACAGCCGGCACATTCGTAGTGCGGTTCGTCCGGGGTGTACGGATCTACGACCATACGGTCATGCCAGCAAGTGACACGAAAGGCTGTTTCGTATGAACACTCGAAGGCGATATTCGAACACTGTTATCGGAGCGATACCCTTTAATTCTGGATGATCGTCCAGATTGGGTGGTGGTAACGTCCGGGCTACCGGACCGCGACCAGCGCGAACGTCTCGGGGCGGTCCCGAGCGATCTCGACCGCGAATCCGGCGGCCTCGAGCCCGTCGACGGCCTCCTCGACCGAGAACCGCTCCTCGAGGGACGGGCCGTCCTCGCCGTCGCCGTCACCCGACCAGTCGACGATGACGAGGCGACCGCCGGGCCGGAGGACCCGCGCGAGTTCCTCGAGCGCGTCGTCGGACGACGCCGATCCGGGCGGGGTCGCGTACTCGTGGTGGGTCATCGTCGAGAACGCGCCGTCGAGTTCGTCCTCGGCGAACGGCAGCGTCGACACCCCGCTGGTCACGAACTCGACGTTCTCGGGTGCGCCCTTCTCTCGGTACCGGTCGTGCATCGCCGACTGGACGTCGACCGCGTACACCGTTCCGGCAAACGGCGCGACGTCGTCGGTGTAGAAGCCGGTCCCCGATCCGAGATCCGCGAGGACGTCGTCGTCGGACGGATCGAGCAACTCGAGCAGCTCCTCGCGCGAGCAGTACCGGTACCGCGAGGGATCCTCGAGTTCGTCGGCGCGTTCGAGCGGAAACGTGTGAAAACCCATAGGCGGTCGTTTGCGCCGCCGGCACTTCCCGGTTCCCCCTTTCCGGTCAGTCGTAGAGAACGTCACGGACGTCGGCCTCGTGTGTGACGTCCGGGTGGATCGGCTCCTCGTTCATCACGGCGACACAGCAGGACAGACACAGCAGCTGGTAGTAGTTCGGCCCCTGCCACTGTCGGCGCTCGAGCCACCACCCCTCCGTTT
The DNA here is from genome assembly GCF_029688865.1 of Natronococcus sp. A-GB7. Lineage (GTDB taxonomy): Archaea > Halobacteriota > Halobacteria > Halobacteriales > Natrialbaceae > Natronococcus. The sequence continues at coordinate 45,541 of NZ_JARUKV010000008.1, read as the reverse complement.
CGTCGCCGTCGACGCGCGTCTCACACCGCTGGCACGGCTTCGGGGCGCAGGGTGGGTTCGGACTGGGGAAGTACGGGTCCATACTCGGTCTTCGACCCGAGAGGATATTGGTAACGTGGTCGCTACTCGAGCGGAGCTTCGACTCGGCCCTCGGGGGAACCGTCGACCCGAACGGCACAGGCACGCGTCTTCCGCCGGCATCGGTTTTTTGCGGTCAGTTCCCGAACCGACGGCCATGTACTCGCTGGTCGACATCGAGAACGCCGACGCTCGCGAACTCGACGGAGAGGCGCCGACGCTGCTCGACATCGGGTCCGAACTCGCCACCGAGCGGATGCGGCCGAGTGTCTGGCACTACGAGAAGGGCGAGGAGAACGCCTACCACCGCCAGGACGAACAGGAGGAGCTGTACGTCGTCCTCGAGGGAACTGTCGACGTCACAGTCGAGCGCGACGACCGACGCGACGTCGTCGAACTCACTTCCGGCGAGGTCCTCGTCGTTCCGCCGGAATCGTGGCGACAGCTCAGAGCCGCCGAGGAGAGCCGAGTGCTGGTCGTCGCCGCACCGAACGTCGAGGACGACGGGATCCTCGAGGAGTAGCCGAACGGCGACCTCGCAGTCACCGACCGACGGGATCTTTCGACCGTCACTCCGCCGAGCCGTCGCTCTCGTCTCCGCGAGAGTACCCCGTTCGGAATCGAATCAGAATTACTTCTGATGCGAGTTTACTTCTACAATTGTCTGGAGTGTGACTAGTATCCGGACACACGTTATCCGGCGTATCGGCCAGCAATGCGTAGGTTTTGCCTATCCCACTCAGGCGTACGATAGAAACTGACACGCTCGAATCAAAGGCCACCATGTTTATACATAAGGAAGATGATGACCGAACCGTATGTCCGAAACCGGGGCGGAGCCGCGTCCGCCGAGCCGAGCGCTTCCCGACCCAGCGACCGCATCGAACGTCCGGTACGATCCGTCGCTCGAGGAGCTGCGCGAGCTCGCCGACCACGAGGAGACGACGACGGAGTTCGGCTCCCCGTCGTACGTCAGCGACGTTCGCTCGCGCAGCTCCGATCGAACGAAAAACGCCGTCGACCACGGGTTCGGCGAGCGCGACCACGAACTGGTCGAGACCGCGGTCGAAGCCACCGAAACCCGCGAGCTGCTCTGCGTGGACCGCCTGATGGGACGCCACCCTGAGGCGACCTTCTGCTGCCGACTCTACGTTCCCGTCGAACACGCCCGGATCGCGTTCGCCTGGGCGAGCCTGTTCGAGCCAAGTGACGGCCGCGAGCCGGACCTCCAGACGGTACAGCTGCCCGACCACGACGAGACCGCGATCCGGATCCTCCCCGAGGAGGGGTTCACTGCGGTGCTCGGCAGCGACTACACCGGCGAGGCCAAGAAGTCGTTCCTCCGGCTGTTCATGTACCGGATCAAACAGCAGGGCGGACTCGGACTCCACGCCGGGAGCAAACGCGTCCGCGTTCGAGACGCCGACGGCGACCTGCGCGACGTCGGCCAGCTGTTTATGGGACTGTCGGCGACCGGCAAGTCGACGCTGACCGCCCACGGCTGCTGGCTCGAGGACGAGGAGGGCGCGACCATGCTCCAGGACGACGTCTGCGCGCTGCTGCCCGACGGGACGGTTCCCGGCAGCGAGGGACAGGGACTGTTCATCAAGACGATCGGACTCGACGAGGACGAACAGCCCGCCCTCTACGACGCCGCGACTGACGAGTCGGCGATCCTCGAGAACGTCGCGGTCGACGACGACGGAACCGTCGACTTCGACGAGCCTCGGTACACATCGAACGCGCGTGCGACCGTCCAGCGCGACGAGCTCTCGAGTGCGGCCGACGAGATCGACCTCGACCGAGTCGACCAGGTGTTTTTCATCACGCGGAACCCGCTGATGCCGCCCGTCTCGAAGCTCTCGACCGCACAGGCCGCTGCGGCGTTCATGCTCGGCGAGTCCATCGAGACCAGCGCCGGCGATCCCTCGCGGGCCGGCGAGTCGATCCGCGTCGTCGGAACGAACCCCTTCATCGTCGGTCCCGAGGGCGAGGAGGGGAACCTGTTCAAGGACCTCATCGAGGCACTCGACGTCGACTGCTACCTGCTCAACACGGGCTCACTCGGCGACGACGCGAAGGACGTCGGCGTCACCGAGTCGGTGACGATCCTCACCGAAACCGCTCGTGGAACCGTCGAGTGGACCGACGACGCCGCGACCGGACTGACGATTCCCGAGTCGGTTCCCGGTATCGACGTCGAGGACTACTACGTTCCCGACTACGTCGACGACTACGACGCGGCCCTGGCGGAACTCCGACGGGAGCGCCGGGACTACCTCGCCCAGTTCGACGAACTCCGCGCGGAGATCCTCGAGTCGGTGTACTGAGCGCCGAGCCGTCGTTCAGTATCCGTTATCTATGTGGATAGTGATCGACGCGAATCGATGAAGGAAACGGGATCTGAGAGGCCCGCCGGAACGGTCGGCGAGGCGAGACTAGGGACGCCGTTCGACGGTCTACTGCCGAGCAGTCGATCGAATCCGAGCGAGCGAGAAGGGTAATCGTAATTGGTATTTTCTGCCGTCGATGGCGACTAGCGCCCGGGTTACCCTGCGGAACGGAATATTTATCACTGAAATGGCAGTCCCAGTTTAAGCGCCACGACTCCCCGTATCACGAACGCGGGACATGAGCGTACGTAACATACTCGTCGTAGTCGTCGCGCTGATGGTGCTGGGCTCGGGCGGAGCCGCAGCCGTTGCAGCGGGTCCCGCTGTAACCAGCGTCGACGACTACGAGAACGACGAAGCCGACGAGGAACCGACAGACGCTCCTGACGACGGAGCGTTGCAGGTGACGATCGAACAGGCAACTATCTTCGTCCTGATCGAGGACGCCGACGACCTCCCCGACGAGCCGGTTGACGAGGAACCGGTTGACGAGGAGGACGAGCTCGATGAGGACGTCGACGAGACCGACGAAGAGACTGACGCCGTCGACGAGGACGACGACGAACTCGAGGACGACTACGCCGACGACGAGGCCGACGAGAACGATGACGACTACGCCGATGACGAGGCCGACGAGAACGACGAACTCGACGAGAACGACCTCGAGGACAACGGCATCGACGACGCCCACGAGATCTCGATCGGCCAGGCGACCGCGCTCGTCCTCCTCGAGGAGGAACCGGTCATGGATCCGGTTGAGGAGGAACCGGTCGATGAGGAGGACGAACTCGAGGACGAACCGGTTGACGAAGCCGACGACTACGAGAACGACGAAGCCGACGACTACGAGGACGACGAGGCTGACGACTACGAGGACGACGAGGCCGACGACTACGAGAACGACGAGGCTGAGGACGAACTCGAGGACGATGTCGATGAAGAAGACGAACTCGAGGACGAACCTGTCGACGCGCCTGACGACCAGCAGGTGACGATCGATCAGGCGACCATCTTCGTTATCGTCGAAGACGTCGACGAACTCCCCGACGAGATCGACGAGAACGACGTCGAGAACGACTACGCCGACGAGAACGACGTCGAAGACGACGAACTCGAGGACAACGGTGTCGAGGACGACTACGCTGACGAGACCGACGTCGAGGACGACGAACTCGAGGACAACGGTGTCGAGGACGACGACGCCGACGAGAACGACGTCGAAGACGACGAACTCGAGGACAACGGCGTCGAGGACGATTACGCTGACGACGAACACGCCGACGACGGCATGTTCGTCTACCAGGGAACGATCGAAGTGACCATCGAGCAGGCGACCATCGTCGATCTCGGCGTCCACCAGGAGGCACCGATCGAGGAGGAACCGGTTGACGAAGCCGACGACTACGAGAACGACGAGGCTGACGACTACGAGAACGACGAGGCCGACGACTACGAGAACGACGAGGCCGACGACTACGAGAACGACGAGGCCGACGACTACGAGAACGACGAGGCCGTAGAGGAACCGGCTGAGCCCGAAGAACCGGTCGATCCGGAGGAGCCGATGGATGACGATGCCGTCGAGGAACCGACCGACGAGAACGACGTCGATGCGCCCGACGACGACGTGCTACAGGTAACGATCGAGGAGGCGACCATCTTCGTCATGATCGTCGACGCCGACGAACTCCCGGACGAGGAACCGGTCGATGAGGAAGAACCCGTAGAGGAGGAGCCGGTTGAGGAAGAGCCAGTAGAGGAGGAGCCGGTGAATGACGATGCCGTCGAGGAGCCGGTCGATCCGGAGGAACCGGTCAACGATGAGCCCGTAGAGGAGCCGGTGAACGACGACGCCGAGGAACCGATCGACGAGAACGACGACCTCGAGGAGCCCGTCGACGCGGACGACGACGAGAAGGCGGCGGTCGCCTGCTGACAGCACTCGAGATCTATTTTTTCGACAAGACCGGGCTCGAGCTGCGGCTGTTCGCGACCCGCTCGCACTATCCCGTGTTGACTTGCCTCAGTCGTATAGTTACGCGCCTCGTACCGTCACGGCGCCGGTACCGTTCGAGTTCGAAGCAAGTGGCAGCAATTGCCGCGCAGAGACACCGTTATGTGCGTCGAGTTCGCACACCCGGTAATGAACGCACAGGTACGGAAACCGACGATGCGAGTATGCGAGGCGTGCGAACGAGCAGAACGATGGGACGAAGACCTCGGAGCGTGGCAGCTGGGTCTCGAGGACGGGGAAAAACTGGTCGGCAACCCCCACTGTATTCACGAGTGGGATATCACCGGAACGTTCAATCCGGTCGTCGGAAACGGCGACAGCTGAGGGCGCCTCGATCCCCCTCGTCCGGCCGTCTCGCCGATCGACCACGCTTTTGTCCGTCACCGACGTACTCGCGAGCATGCCGACCGTCTACGTTACGGCGCCGCCCGAGGCGGCCGACGAAATCGCCGAAACGCTGCTCGAGGAACGACTAGCCGCCTGCGTCAACGAGCTGTCGACGACCTCCACGTATCGGTGGGAGGGCGAGATCCACCGCGACGAAGAAGCAGTGTTGCTCGCCAAGACGACCGACGACGCCTACGACGACCTCGTCGACCGCGTTCGGGAGTTGCATCCCTACGACGTCCCCTGTATCGAGCGGTTCGACGAGGCCGACGTCCTCGAGTCGTTCGCCGAGTGGCGCGCCGACAGCGTCGAGTAGCGTGCGCCAGTCGGTGACAGGCTCGACTACCCGAAAAAGCAATCCTTAAAACTCGCGCACGGGTTGTGACGGGTATGGCTGGAACCATCGAAGTGCTCGTTCCGGGTGGCCAGGCCAACCCTGGCCCACCGCTCGGTCCCGAGCTCGGACCGACCCCCGTCGACGTGCAGGCGGTCGTACAGGAGATCAACGACCAGACCGAAGCGTTCGACGGCACCGAAGTACCCGTCACCGTCGACTACGACGACGACGGCTCCTTCGAGATCGACGTCGGCGTCCCGCCGACGGCCGCGCTGGTCAAAGACGAGGCCGGCTTCGACACCGGCAGCGGCGAACCCCAGAAGGACTTCGTCGCCGACCTCTCGATCGATCAGGTGAAGACGATCGCCGAGCAGAAACACCCCGACCTGCTCGCCTACGACACGCGAAACGCCGCGAAAGAGGTCGTCGGCACCTGTGCCTCGATGGGTGTCACCATCGAGGGCGACGACGCCCGCGAGTTCAAGGAGAAGGTCGACGCCGGCGAGTACGACGACGCGCTGTCGGCGTAAGTCGCTCGGATTCGTTTTGCGGTTCTTCGTGGACGCTCCGTAGCGTCGGCTCCGTTCGTTACTCGGGCGGACGCGCGAGGACGTCCAGGTTGTGCGCCACGAACACCAGTTCTCCGCTCTCGAGTTCGTTCCGACGCCGCTCGAGCCACCGTCGTCGCTCGGCAGGCTCGAGGTCGCCGATCCCGGATTCGCGCTCGTCGGTCTCGAGTTCGGCGAGCGCGCCGTCGATCGTCTCGAGCAGACCCTCGAGGAACGACCGTTCTCCGTCGGGATACTCCATCTCTGTCTCTGTCTCCGTCCCTGCTCTCGCTCCCTCGGCGCGGGGCCGAACCACCCAGTCCGAGCCGCCGGCCTCAAGCACTGACCAGCCGGCGTCGGGAAGTCGCCACAGCAGCTCGCGGCCGACCCGACTTCCGCCCGCCGATCGCACGGCGTCCATGTGGTGGTGGTAGCGGCGCTCGATCCGGTCGTCGGCCGGGTCCGGCGGCGCGAACGTCGTCCCGCCGTCGAACGTGATCGGGGCGTACAGCAGCCCGTCGGGCTCGAGCAGCGCCTCGATCGCCGGGACCGCCCGCTCGAGGTCGACGATATCCAGCACCGCCGACGCGATCACGGCGTCGGCCCGGTCCTCGATCTCGAATCCGTCGGCGACCTCGAGCGTGACCTCGAGTCGCTGCCCGCCCGATCGAGCGAGCAGCGTCGTCCCTCCCCGATCGTCCTCGAGTCGTTCGACCGCGTAGCCCGCGTCTTCGAGCCACTCAGGGACGCGCTCGCGTGCGTATCGAACGCTTTCGGCGTCCCGGTCGACGGCGCGGTAGGCGACCTCGTCCGGAAGGCAGTCCCACGCCGCCAGCCGGGCGATCATCGTGCCGATCCCGGCGCCGATCTCGACGATCCGGACCGGACTCGAGCGCGCGTCGAGCCCCTCGACGAACCGCTCGAGCACCCGTCGGTTCAGCGCCCGATCGTCGACGGTTCGCTTCACCTCGAGATACGTTCGCTGGTCGGTCACGGGCTCGCCTCCCCGCTCTCGGCACCGGTCGACTCGAACTCCTCCTCGAGCCCGCGTCGCAGGAACGACCGAACCGTCGTCGCCGTCTCGGTCCACCAGGGGTGGGCGTCCGCGGTCTCGAGCGCTCGGGCACCGAGACTCGCGAGCCGGTCCCGGTCGGCGGCGAGTTCCTCGAGACGGGCCGCGATTCGGTCGGGGGCTTCGGGCGCGACGAGAAAGCCGTTCTCACCGTCGGCGACGAACTCGCTCGAACCCCCGTTCCGGCTGGCGATCGGGACGGCGCCGTACTCCATTCCCTCGAGGTAGACCATGCCGAACGCCTCGTGTCGGGAGGGGACCGCGAGCACGTGGCTCCGTTCGTAGATCGACTCGAGAGCATTCTCTGGAACGCGGCCAGCGAACTCGACCCGGTCGTCGACCTCGAGCGATTCGACCCGGTCGCGTATCCGCGTCGCGTACTCCGGATCGGCCTCGCCGCCGACCACGGTCAGCTCCCAATCACCCTCGAGCCGGGAAACCGCCTCGAGCAGTGCCTCGAGACCCTTTCGGGGAACGAGGTTTCCGACGAACGCGATCCGCAGCGGACCCTCTCTCACGCGGGCGACGACCGCCGAGCGATCGACCGGGAGCGTCTCGTGGCGACCCGCCGGAGGGGCGACCGTCGTCGGCAGGTCGACCGACTCGGCGACCCGGTTCCGGGTGTGGGCGCTCGTACAGACGGCCGCGTCGACGGTCTCGAGGTAGCGTCGCTCGCGCTCGCGGATCCGTTCTCGCTTCCGACTTGCGAGCGAGGGGTCGTCGGACTGGAGGTTGTGGACGAGCGAGACGACGAGTTCGGGCGACTCGGGACTCGAACTGCAGTCGACGAGTTGGTCGTAGCAGAGTTCGTCCTGTAACAGAACGTCGAACGGACGGTCGAGTCGGGCGCGAACGTCGTCGTCGGGCACGGTCGAGAGGACGATCACCTCGACGTCGTCTCCCAGAGCCCGGAGTTCGGCGACGAGCCGGCGATCGTACCGGTAGCCGCCGGAGGTCGTCTCGAGGTCGTCGGGGACGACGAGTCCGACCTCCATCTACAGCGACCGCTCGTGGGCGACGCGGGCCACGTCGTCCTCGGCGATTTCGATACGGAGCTCGGTCGCGCCCTCGGGCTCGAGCTCGTCGAGCAGACGGTCCCCGAACGCGCGGGCGAACCGCTCGGCGCTCGGGTTCGCGTCCTCGAACTCCGGTAGGTCGTTGAGCAGCTCGTCACGGTAGCGGTCGGCGACCGCGTCCATCGCGGCCGTCACCGCGTCGATGTCGACGAGGTATTCGAAGCGGTTCAGCTCCGGCCCCCGAAAGGTCGCCTCGACCCTAAAGTGATGGGAGTGGGGCTCTCCCTCCGGACCCGGATCGGGGACGGTCAGGTAGTGTTGGGCGACGAGCGACCGGTCGACGGAGACGGCGTACATGCCACGACCTACGAGCGGGGTCGTGTAAACTGCTGTGCCGGACGCCTACTCGCGCCGCAGGCTTCTCGACCACTCGTTCCCGCAGTCGGCACAGGTCATCGTCGCCGTCACCTGCGCTCCGTTCCGGTGTTTCTCGATCTCACCCGCTGTTCCGGACTCGCAGCTCGGACAGCTTGCTCTGATCTCTCGGTCCATACGCCGTTCTCGTAACCCATCAAGATCAACTACAGGCTTGCGTACATACACGTTCGCGTAGAATTGAACGGAGCGCTCACTCGTACGTCAACAGCACTTGGATCGTCGACCCGGGACAGTTCTCGAGGCGCTCGTAGGCCTCGTCGGCGTCCTCGAGCGGAAACTCGTGAGTTATCAGTCCGGAGAGCTCGAGCTCCCGGAGGCGGTCCCAGGTCGTCTCGTGGCGGCGGTCTCGGTCCCATCGTCCGGAGAGATCGGGCGCGATGGTGCTCACCTGGCTGCTCCGGAGGTCGATCCGGTTGCGGTGGAAACGGCCGCCGAGATCGACCGTCGCCGGCTTCGTCCCGTACCACGACCCGACGAGGACCCGGCCGTCGAACCCCGTCGTCGAGATCGCGTCGTCGAGCGCGTCGGGGTTGCCCGACAGCTCGTAGGTGAGATCCGCCCGTCCGCCGGCGAGCTCGGCGAACCGCTCGGCGACATCGTCTTCATCCGGGTCGAGCGCTCGATCCGCGCCGAGCGCCGTCGCGAGCTCGCGCCGTCGCTCGTACCGGTCGAAGACGACGAGTTCCTCGAGGGGGAAGCGGGCGAGCAGCGCCGTCGTCAGGAGGCCGACGACCCCCTGTCCGAACACGGCCACCCGCTCGCCCAGCAGCGGCCGGCCGTCGAGGACGAATGTGGCCGCCGTCTCGAGGGTCGCAAAGAGCGCGGCCTCGCGGGAGTCGACCGTCTCGGGTACCGGAAGTAGTTCGTCGGGGGAGCGACAGAAGTGGCTCTCGTGGGGGTTGTACGCGAACACCTGGCGATCGAGCCAGTCATCGTCGACGCGGTCGCCGACGGCAGTCACGGTGCCGACGGCGGCGTAGCCGTACGAGAGGGGGTAGGAGAGATCACCGTCGAGGGCGTCGAGTTCGGCGTCGGCCTCGAGATCGGACGGGGCCTCGCCCCGGTAGAGCAGCCCCTCGGTGCCGGCGCTGATCGCCGAGACGGTCGTCCGGACCCGCACCTCCTCGGGGCCGGGTTCCGGAACCGGCTCGGTTCGGACGGCGACCGATCGGGGTGCAGTAAAGCGGAGCCGACGCGCGTTCATCCGGCCCTCCCGTCGTCGGCCCAGACGACGGCGTCCGGTCTGTCGGGGAGAGAGATCACTGTACGGAACGGTTCCGCGGGGAGGTACTTGGTCGTTGTCCGTGCTACGGCACGTCGTAGCCACAGACGGCGAGCCAGTCCCGACAGAAATTCGCGAGGAACGGCACCGTTACGACCGCGGCGACCGTGTAAGAGATCGTTCGGCCGGGAACCGGTGCCAGCGCGAGCGAGACGGTCGCCATCGCCAGCGCCCCGAGCGGGCGCCGCACCCGGCTGGGCGGTAACTCGAGAACCCGCCGACCGCGTCGCCGTCGCCACCACGAGCCCAGTACGAACAGGTACCGGGCCGCACCTACGGCGAGGAACGCGATCGGAACCGCGTCGGCGACGACGGCGACGACCGAGCCGACGAGGACGACCAGTCCGTCCATCTCGACGTCGAGTCGCGCCCCGAGTTCGGTCGTCGAGTCGGTCGCCCGCGCGATGAGACCGTCGACGGCGTCGAGCCCGGCCGCCAGCGCGAAGAGGACCGCCGGCGCCCACGCGACGGGGCCGTCGGGTATCGGGACGACGAGGAAGCCGGCCAGAACCGCGACCGCCCCGCCGCGTGCCAGGGTCACCCACGTCGCGGATGTAAGCGACCGGGCGCTGGCGCGGTCGATCGTCCGGAACAACAGTGCGGACTCGAGGACGAGAACGCCCGCGACGACCCCCAGAAAGGCGATCGTCGGCCCGCCGGGCCAGACCGTCTCGAGGGCGAACAGCGCGAGGAGCGCGGACGTGACACAGCCTGCCGTGGCCCGTCCCCACTGGGGGACCGTCGGGCGTCGTCGCTCGAGGGGATCGGTCGTCACGGCTCTCGGTCCCCGCGGATCAGCAGAACGACGAGCGCGACGATCAACAGCGCCTGTGCGACCTTGTCGACCGCGCCGGCGACCGTGACGTCGGCGAGCCCGGTCGGCTCGTTGAGGACGTACCAGAGGACGATCTGAGCGCCGATGAACGGGATCCCGACGAGATAGACGAGACGCCGTCGGTGGTCGGCGAGGACGAGCCAGATACCCAGCAGGAACCCCGCGGTCGCGACCAGGAAGGCCACACCCATCCAGTGGGGCAGAAAGGAGAGACCGAGGAGCAGGTGGACCGCGGCGGTGACCGCCGCCAGCCCGATCGCCGCCCAGTGGGTCGGCGTGAGCGACTCGAACTCGAGGTCGGCGGCGGGGTCGGCCATACCGAACGTACCGGAAGCGGAGAAAAACCCCTTTCGGCACGCGGGCTCGTCGCCCGGCTACGGGCCGGAGACACACGGGCAAGACAGTTCGACGGGTTTAAGTCCGACATCCCACTTCGTTCAACAGAGACAGGCGCAGCCTGTTTCACTGACCCGTAGGAGCACTCCTGCGTACTACGGAGGTGAACGATGGCAGATTCGGATATTCAAACAGCAGTCACTCGCGCACTCGAGGACGCACCCGATCGGAACTTCACCGAGACGGTCGACCTCGCGATTAACCTGCGCGATCTCGACCTGAACGAACCGTCGAACCGTGTCGATGAGTCGGTCGTCCTGCCGTCCGGAACCGGCCAAGAGACCAAGATCGTCGTCATCGCCGAGGGCGAGACCGCAGTCCGCGCCGAGGAGGTCGCGGACGAGGTACTCTCGGAGAGCGACGTGGCCGATCTGGACGACGACGAGGCCAAAGACCTCGCGGACGAGACTCAGTTCTTCATCGCCGAGGAAGCGATGATGCAAGATATCGCTCGACACCTGGGTACCGTCCTGGGTCCTCGAGGGAAGATGCCGGACCCGCTCGGTCCCGACGACGACGTCGTCGAGACCGTCAACCGGCTCAAAAACACCGTGCAGATCCGTTCCCGGGACCGCCGCACGTTCCACACGCGTGTCGGTGCCGAGGATATGGACGCCGAGGACATCTCGGACAACATCGACGTGATCCTCCGGCGCCTGCACGCCGACCTCGAGAAGGGTCCCCAGAACATCGACTCCGTCTTCGTGAAGACGACGATGGGCCCGTCCGTGGAGGTGGCCTAAAATGAGCGCGGAGGCCGAACGCAAGACCCAGAACCTTCCCCAGTGGAAGAAAGAGGAAGTCGGCGAGCTCAGCGACCTCATCGAGAGCTACGAGAGCGTCGGCATCGTCGGCATCGCCGGCATCCCGAGCAAGCAGCTCCAGGACATGCGCCGTGACCTGCACGGCACCGCCGAGTTGCGGGTGAGCCGTAACACCCTGCAGGTCCGCGCGCTCGAGGAGGCCGACCTCGATGACCTCGTCGAACACATCGAGGGACAGGTCGGACTCGTCGGCACGAACGACAACCCGTTCGCGCTCTACAAGGAGCTCGAGGCGTCGAAGACCCCCGCCCCGATCAACGAGGGCGAGGTCGCGCCCAACGACATCGTGATCCCCGAAGGGGACACCGGTGTCGATCCGGGGCCGTTCGTCGGCGAGCTCCAGAGCGTCGGCGCAAACGCCCGGATCCAGGACGGCTCGATCAAGGTCATGGAGGACTCGACCGTCCTCGAGGCCGGCGAGGAGGTTACCGCCGACCTCGCGAACGTCCTCAACGAGCTGGGTATCGAGCCCAAGGAAGTCGGGCTCGACCTTCGCGCCGTCGTGGCCGAGGGTACCCTCTTCGACCCCGAGGACCTCGACATCGACGTCGAGGCCTACGAGAGCGACATCCAGGCGGCGGCCGCCGGCGCCCGGAACCTCTCGATCAACGCGAGCTACCCGACCGAGGCGACGGCGCCGACCCTCATCGCCAAGGCCACGGGCGAGGCCAAGAGCCTCGGCCTGCAGGCCGCGATCGAGGACGAAGCGCTCATGCCCGACCTCGTCGGCAAGGCCGACGCGCAGCTTCGCGCGCTCGCGGCCCAGATCGACGACGAGGAGGCCCTGCCCGAGGAACTGCAGGGCGTCGAGGCACCCGCCGAGTCCGCGTCGGCTGACGACGCGGACGAGGACGACGAATCGGCAGACGACCAGGAAGCCGAGGCCGACGAGGCCGACACCGACGACGATGACAACGACGAGGACGGCGGTGGCGGCGAAGGGCTCGGCGCGATGTTCGGATAACTAACTCGAGGTAACTACAATGGAATACGTTTACGCTGCACTCATCCTGAACGAGACGGACGAAGAGATCAACGAAGACAACCTGACGAACGTGCTCGACGCCGCCGGCGTCGACGTCGAGGAGTCCCGTGTCAAGGCGCTCGTCGCCGCGCTCGAGGACGTCGACATCGACGACGCGGTTTCGGAAGCCGCTGCCGTCCCCGCCGCTGGCGGCGCCGCCGCGGGTGGCGCTGCAGCCGACGAGGGCGCAGCCGACGAGGAAGCCGACGAGGCCGACGAGGCCGAAGCGGAAGAAGAAGACGACGACGACGACGAAGACGAGGAAGCCGGCGGCGAGGGCCTCGGCGAGCTCTTCGGCTAAGTCGCGACGCGACGATTTCGACCGATCCCGTATTTTTTGCGCGACCAACGTACAGCGGTAGCTCCGCGTATCCGATCGATACTCGAGTTTAAATCCGAAGCCGGGGCCAACGACGGCGATGGTCGAGCTCGTCGGAGATCCGGGGCTGGCGCTACACCTGCTCGCCTGGATCCTCGCCGGCTCGGCGCTGGGCACGCTGAGCGGGCTCGTGCCCGGACTCCACGCCAACAACTTCGCGCTGTTGCTCGCCGGGATCGCCCCCGCGGTTCCCGGGCCGCCGCTGTTCGTCGGCGCGGGGATGCTCGCGGCCGGCGTCGTCCACACCTTTCTGAACGCCGTGCCCGCGATGGCGCTCGGCGTTCCCGACGCCGAGATGGCCGTCACCGCGCTGCCGGGCCACCGGATGGTGCTCGCGGGGCGAGGGTACGAGGCGATCCGCCTCTCGGCGCTGGGGAGTCTGCTCGCCGTGCTCGTCGCGATTCCGCTCGCGGTACCGATCACCTGGGGCGTGACCGCGGCGTACCCGACGATCAGGAGCAACCTCTCGGTGCTGCTCGCGGCGATCGTCGTCGCGCTGATCGCCTCCGAGCGAACCTGGCGCGGACGAGCCGGCGGCGCGCTCTCCTTTACGCTCGCGGCGCTCCTCGGGGCGGCGACGCTCGACCTCTCGCCGGACGCACCCCTCGAGGCTGGAGGCACACTCGCGCCGCTGTTCGCGGGGCTGTTCGGCGCGCCCGTGCTGATCGACGCGATCCGGGGCAGCGGGATCCCGCCCCAGGAGTCGGCGACGATCGCGATGCCGCGCTGGCTCGTCGGCGCGACCGCGGTCGCCGGCGCCGTCGCGGGCGCAGTCGTCGGCTACCTGCCGGGGATCTCCGCCGCGATCGCCGCCGTCGCAGTGCTCGTGTTCGTCCCCGGCGACGCGGGCGATCGGGGGTACATCGTCGCCACCAGCGGAGTCGACACCGCGAACACGATCTTCGCACTGTTTGCCCTGCTCGCGATCGGTCAGCCCCGAACTGGCGTGATGGTCGCCTTCGAGAATGTCGGCGCGCCCCTCGAGCTTCCCGTCCTGCTGTCGGGGGTGCTCATCGCCGGCGTGATCGGCTTCGTCGTCGTGATCACGGCCGGTGATGCCTATCTCGAGCTCGTCGGCCAGACGGAGTACTGGAAGATCTCGGCGGCGGTTCTCGGCCTGCTGGTCGTTCTCTCCTATCTCTTCACCGGCCTTCTCGGGATCCTGGTCTTCGTCGTCGCAGCGGCGATCGGGATGGTCCCCGTTCGGCTCCGGGCCAGACGGGTCCACCTGATGGGGGTGCTGATCGGTCCGCTGATGCTCGGCGTCTAACGGTCAGCAACGGTGCGACGTAACGTCGAACCGTCGACCAGGTACGTTTCCGGCTATGTAAGTTATTAATAGTTAGGTATGGTGTCGTACGACTCGAACGCTCATGGTTGATGCTACTATCGACGTCCTGTACCGCGGTGGACTCGAGTGCGACCAGAACTACATGATCGAGGGACAGACGCTCGCCAGTCACGACGAGCCGAACCCGGACCTCGACTACGATGAGATTCCGGTCTGGAACCTCGTCATCGACCATCCGGAGGGGACGATCCTCTGGGACACCGGCTCACACCACGACGCGCTGAACGGCCACTGGCCCGAGGGGCTCACACAGGCGTTTTACCCCTACGACGCACACGAGCACCGCCTCGACGACGACCTCGAGGAGGCCGGCTACGACCTCGACGACATCGACGCAGTCTTCCAGACCCACCTGCACCTGGACCACGCCGGGGGCCTCGAGTTCTTCGACGGTACCGACGTCCCGGTCTACGTCCACGAGCGGGAGCTCAAGTTCGCCTACTACAGCGCCAAAACGGACGAGGGCAGCAGCGCGTACATCCTCGAGGACTTCGATCACGACCTGAACTGGCAGGTCCTCCACCGCGACAGCGAGCAGCACTTCGAGGACGTCGAGTTCGTCCGGCTCCCGGGTCATACGCCGGGGCTGACCGGAACCGTGATCCACCTCGACGACGAGGGAACGATCGTCTTCACCGGCGATCAGGTGTACCAGGCGCCGAACTACGAGGACGAGGCGCCGCTGGGCGCCGGCCTGCTCTGGGGGAAGACCGAGTGGTTCGACAGCCTCCAGCGGATCAAGGAGATCGAGCGCCGTCACGACGCGGCGGTCGTCTACGGGCACGACTCGGATCAGTTCGCCGAGATCGAGGACGGCTGGGGACGATGACGACGGGTTATGAGCGCTCGGTCTCCGCTCCCGAGCACGAACTCCGGCCGGAAACCGTCTGGCACCTCCAGATGCCACAGATTCGGTGTGGTCGCGACGCAATCGAGGAGCTGGCGTTCCAGCTGACGGATCTCGGCGTCGACACCGACGACGATCCCCACGGTCTCGTCGTCACCGACGAGGACCTGGTCGAGATCGGCCACGTCGATCGAGTGACGGATCACCTCGAGGACGCGGGTTACGACGTCACCGTCTGGGACGGCGCGGAACGCGAGCCCTCGATCGAGAACGTCGACGGCTGTATCGAGTTCGTCCGCGAGAACGAGGGCGAGGCGGGGTACGACTTCTACGTCGGCTTCGGCGGCGGGAGCTGTATCGACGTGGCGAAGGCGACCCGGGCGGTGATCGCCAACGGCGGCCAGGTACTCGATTACATCGCCGAACCGACGGGCGAGGGAGAGGCGCTGACCGACTCGGGGCCGCCGCTGGTGCTCGTGCCGACGACGGCCGGGACGGGAGCGGAGATCTCACCCGTCGCCATCCTCTCCGTCGAGGAGAAGGAGATCAAGGAGGGGATCTCGAGCAACCACGTGCGGGCCGACGCGGCGCTCCTCGATCCGACGTTCACGACGACGCTGCCGCCGGACGTTACGGGAAAGACGGCGATGGACGCGCTGGGCCACGCCATCGAGGGGTACACGACCCATCCGTTCGACGGGCTCCTGCGAGCCTCGGATCCCGACTCCCGGCCCGTCTACGCCGGCCGAACCGAACTCACCGAGATGTTCTCGGAGAAGGCGATCGAACTGCTGTCGAGCAACGTCCGGACGGCCGTCCACAACGGGGACGATCTCGAGGCCCGGGAGGCGATGCTCAGGGGAGCCCTGTTCGGCGCGATCGCGGGACTGACCGCCGGCGCGAGCCTCTGTCACGCGATGGCCTACCCCGTCGGAAACCGGTACCACACCTATCACGGCGAGACGATCGCCGTGCTAACGCCCGCGAGCACGCTCGGCTACAACGCCGCGAGCGATCCCGAACGGTTCGCCGAGGTCGCCGACATGCTCGGCGCCGACACCGACGGCGTCGGGACGCGGGAGGCGGCCGATCTGGCCAGATCGGAGTACGTCCGGCTCCAGCAGGACCTGAACGTCATCCCGAGCGGGCTCGCCGAACTCGCCGACGTTACGGAGGACGATGTCGATTGGCTGGCGAATCAGACGGTCGAAACCCAACAGCGGCTGTTGCGGTGTAACCCCCGACCAGTGACGAAAGACGACGCCGCCGACATCTTCCGGGACGCGCTGCACAACTGGGAGTGACGTCTCCGATCTGCCTCACGGTTCCCACGACACTCGAGCCGCGACGAGTTCCTCGACCCGTTCGCTCGAGACCCGGTTCGTCGTCTCCCCGCCCTCCTTGAGCGCCGTACCGACGACGACGCCGTCGGCGCCGGCTGCGAGACAGTCGCCGACCGTCTCCGGGTTCACGCCGCTGCCGACGAGGACCGGTACCTCGATCTCGCGTTCTGAAAGCGTCTCGGCGACTCGCTCGACGTCCTCGAGGGCCGTCTCCGTGCCCGTCCCGGATCCTGAGACGATCACGCCGTCGGCACAGCCCCGCTCGGCGGTCTCGAGAGCGGCCCGTCGGATGTCGTCCTCGCCAACTGGGACTGCGTGTTTGACGTGGACGTCCGCGAGGACGGCGACGTCGGCGTCGATCCGCTCGCGGAGACGCACGGTCTCGTGAGCTCGGCCCTCGAGGACGCCCTGATCCGTGGCGGCGGTTCCGACGTGGACGTTGACCCGGACGAAGTCGGCGCCGACGGCAGCAGCGACCGACAGCGCGGCGTCGGCGTCGTTGCGGAGCACGTTGATCCCCACCGGGACGTCGACCGCGTCGGTCAGCGCTGCGGCGATAGCGGTCAGCTCCGCCACGGTGTGAGTCGGCACGTCCTCGGGGTAGAACGGGGCGTCCCCGAAGTTCTCGACGACGATCCCGTCGATCCCGCCGGCCTCGAGCCGTCGGGCGTCCTCGAGCGCTCGCTCGCGGATCGCCTCGCGTCCGGCGTCCGCGTCGTACCCCGGTGCGCCGGGTAGCGGAAGGAGGTGCACCATCCCGAGGGCGGGACGGGAGGCGTCGAACCGCTCGAGGAAGTCGCTGGTCATACCGAAACTGGTCTCGCGATCGGAATAAGCGGTCCGTTCTCCCGTCTCACACCGGCAAGCGCGTCGGCCTCCGGGGCGGTTAACCCTCGAGAGGCGTAACTCCAGCCGATGTCAGAGCTGTTCTCGACGCTGTCGCTGCGCGATCTGGAGGTACCGAACCGGCTCGCCGTCTCGCCGATGTGCCAGTACTCCTGTGAGCCCGACGGGCTGGCGACCGAGTGGCACCGGGTCCACCTCGGCAGCCGCGCCGTCGGCGGCGCGGGAATCGTGATGACCGAGGCGACGGCCGTCGAACCCCGCGGGCGGATCACGCCCGCCGACCTGGGGATCTGGAGCGACGAGCACGCCGAGGCGCTCGAGCCGATCACCGAGTTCGTCCGCTCGCAGGGTGGCGTGCCTGCGATCCAGCTCGCCCACGCGGGCCACAAGGCGAGCAAGACCCGGCCCTGGGAGGGCAACGTTCCGATCCGACCCGAGGAGGACGACGAGGCCTGGGAGGTGCTCTCGCCCTCTCCCTCGGGCTACCCGCCGTTCGATGGCGACGACCCCTCAATTCGGAGGGCGACCCACGACGATATCGAGGACGTGATCGACGCCTACCGAACTGCGGCCGAGCGCTCGCTGTCGGCCGGCTTCGAGATCGCCGAGGTCCACGCGGCCCACGGCTATCTGCTCCACGAGTTCCTCTCGCCGGCGACGAACCGCCGCGAGGACGAGTACGGCGGGAGCTTCGAGAACCGCACGCGGCTCGTCCGCGAGGTGACCGCGGCCGTCCGGGAGGTCTGGCCCGACGACAAGCCCGTGTTCGTTCGGATCTCGGGCACCGACTGGCTCGACGATCGGCCGTCGTGGGATCTCGAGCAATCCGTTCGGCTGGCCGGGGAACTCGAGGAGCTCGGCGCCGACCTGATCGACGTCAGTTCGGGCGGGCTCCATCCCGACCAGAACCCGTCCGGCGGGCCGAACTTCCAGGTCCCCCTCGCCGAACGGATTCGGGCGGAGACCGGGATCGCCGTCGGCGCGGTCGGCGGAATCACCGAACCCGAGCAGGCCGATGCGATCGTTCGGAACGGCCGCGCGGATCTCGCCCTCGTCGGTCGGGAGTTCCTGCGCGATCCGTACTTCGGGCTCCGGGCCGCCGACGAACTGGCGGACGAGCCCGAGTCCTGGCCGATCCAGTACCGGCGGGCCGTCGAGTAGTTCGAGCCGGCTCGAGTTCCGACCCCGATCGGACCGTTCCCGATTTCCGGGCGCCACCGACAACGTTCTGTTTCTCCGATACCAAGGAGGTGTTATGACGCGAGCGACACGGCGAACGGTGCTGAAGGCTGCAGGTGCATCCCTTCTCGTAACGACGACTGCCGGCTGTTTCGGGGGAAACGGCGACGACGACGATGACGACGGCGGCGCTGAGGAGACCGACGACGGCTACGAGATCGAGCCCGGGACGACGATCCTGTTCGAGGGACGAACGAGCGGCTGGGTCGGTCTCGAGCCCGAGGCGATCGCGGAGGAACAGAACCCGACGTTGATCCTTCAGGAAGGCGAGGAGTACGAAATCGGCTGGCCGGAGGGTGACGGGAGCCGACACAACATCGAGATCTGGGACGAGGACGGCGACGTCGTCGAGGACTACGAGACCGACCTCACTGACGATCCCGGTGACGACCAGATCCTCGCGATCACGGCCACTGAAGAGATGGCGGCCTACCGCTGTCGTCCCCACGGTAGTATGGAAGGCGAGATCCGCGTCGAGTAATCCACCACGGACGAAACACGGCGCTCGTTCTATTCGATCGTTCCGAGCGAATCGACCGGTCCGGACGTGGACGGTTCGAGACAGTCGGCTCCCGCCGACGGCGAGCGGATGAGATCTCAGTCGTCGGTCGTCGAAAGCCCCGTTTCCTCGCGAGGGCCGCTCTCGATCCGGAACCCGTCCTCGCGGGGCGAGTGAACGCGATGGGGGTAGGGGATCGAGATGTCTTCCCGATCGAACGCGTCCGCAACGGCCTCGATGACCGCGGTACGGGCGTCGTGGGTGCGGCGTTTCGTCGGATTGCTGATCCAGACGTGACACTCGAGCAGGATCGAGGAGTCGCCGAACGCCTTCGTGACGACCTGGGGGTTCGGCGAGTCCTTGACGATCTCGCAGTCCTCGACGGCCTCGACGATGATCCCTCGAGCCCGCGAGACGTCGGTGTCGTAGTCGACGCCGACCTCGACCTCGACCCGGAGCTGGTTGTTCCGCGAGTAGTTCGTTAGCTGGCTGCTCGTGACCTCGTCGTTGGGGACGAGGACGTGTTTGTCGTCGAACGTCTGGATCTTGGTGGTGAAGATGGTGACGTCGGTGACGATCCCGGTCGTCTCGTTGACTTCGATCCAGTCGCCGACGTGGAACGGCCGGGAGAACAGCAGGACGAAGCCCGCGAGCATCGCCGCCAGCGTCTCGCGGGCGGTCAGTGCGACGATCGCCGTGATCGCGCCCGCACCGAGGAAGATGTTCGTGAGGTTGATCCCCCACAGCGAGAGGATCACCGTCGCCGCCGCGGCGATGATCGCGACGTCGGCGACGTGGTGGGCGACCTCGCTCTGGTGTTTCGTGACCGCGCTCTTCTCGGCGAGCGCGTCGATCGACCGGTTGACGAAGCGGATCGCCAGATACGCCGTGGCCGCGATCCCGAGCGTGGTGATCTGCTGGGCGGCCTCCCACCGGTCGATCGTCGCCGACTCGAGGGTGAACTCGAGGACGAACAGCACCTCCCAGATCGCACTGAAGCTGTAGACGACGATCGCGACGACGAGTCCCAGAATAAGAAGCGACACTACCTCGCCGAGCTTCGGCCCGTACCGACGACGGAGCGAGTCGTAGACACGGGAGGCGCTCGCGGCGCCGAACAGGATCAGGATGACGAGCAGGGTCGTTGCGAGCAGCTTCGGACCGAGCGTATCGAGGTACGTCTCCTGAATCCACTCGACGGCGTCGGGCTGGAGCACCAGCTCGAGCGGAAACGACGACGGGAAGCTGGTGGGATCGACGGGCATGCGAACGGAGTCTGTCAGACGAACGGTGATCCGGGCAAGAAGCTCTTGTGGTCCGACGGCGATCGAATCGTCCCGTGTCGTTCGCCGACGGGTTCGGTCCTACTCGTCGTCGGTCCACTTGATCGAGCAACCCTGGGAGGGCTGCCACTCGAGGTCGACGTCCTCGTCGGCGAGGACGCTCTCGATGGCCTCGCGGATATGGAATCGAGTCGGCTCGTCCTCGGGGTTCAACGCGTCGTCGAGTCGACCCTGGTAGACCAGCCGGAAGGCGCCATCCTCGTGACTGAACAGGAACGGATCCGGCGTACAGACCGCGCCGTACTCGCGAGCGACGTCCTGGCTCTCGTCCCGCAGGTAAGCGTCGTACGCGATCCGGCCGTCGTCGACGTACTCGCGCATCTTCTCGAGGGAGTCCTCGGGGTACTCCTCGGCGTCGTTGGGGTTGATCCCGACGACCGAGACCGCGTCGTACTCGTCGGCCAGCTCGTTCAGCAGGTCGAACTTCGCCTCCGCGTACGGACAGTGGTTGCAGGTGAAGACGACCAGCAGGGCCTCGCTATCGGCGAAATCGTCGAGGGTGTGCGTCCCGCCGTCGGCGCCCTCGAGTTCGAAGTCGGGTGCGGTGTCGCCGGCCTCGAGTTCGGAGTCGGACTGGAGTGCCATACTCGCACGTAACAGCCATTTGCCCTTATAGGATACGCCGTCTGCCGTCGAGTCGCCGTCGCCGCGCCGGAACCGACCGTCTTCTCGCGAACGCCGCGTTCCCTACGTTATAGTATTCTATACTGAACCACCAGGAATATATTTGTACCAGCGGGATGACTGGTTCGGTATGAAGACACTCGAGGTAACCGACGACCAGTACGCGATCGTCCAGCAGCTACGCGAGGAGATCGGAGACCACGTCGTCGGCAAGTACGGCCACGTCCGAGAACGCGACGCCGTGCAGTTCCTGATCGACAACCTCCACGACGAGCTCGAGCTCGAGCCCGGAACCGCGGGCGACGACGTGGAGGTAAGCGAGGACGTCACCGACGGCGACGCGGACATGCAGACGGTCTCGTACGACGAGGCGGAGTCGGTCGAGGAGGGACGCGACGCCGAATCCTCCGAGAGCCAAGAGACCTCCGCCGTCGACGCCGACGAACCGGTCGCCAACCGGGGAGCAGACAGGCCAGGTACTTCCTCTGACGACGGGCTCGCGGGAACGCCAGGCGTGCCGGCTGACGGCGAGTCCAACGACGGGCACGACTCCGACCCGCTCGACGACGGGACGGACGGTGACGACGACCCCGAACCGGTCGGCGACGGCACGGACGGCACCGCCGACGACGACGAGATGTTAGACGAGATGATGAACCTCCTCCGGACCCACGCCGACAAGTGGGAGGAGGCGTCGTCGGGCGACGCAAGGTACGCGGTTACGCTCCCGGACGGCTCCGTCGAGACGGTCCAGACGAAAGACGACGTTCGTGCGCTGCTGTTCAAGAACTATCGGAGCCGTTGAGAGTCGGTGCGTCCCGTTCGTGGATCAGCGGCCAGCGTGACCGATCCTGGCCGCTCGAGTGCGAGCGGTGAGGAACTCGTTTCGACGACGACGATTCCGGTAGAGCGACGACCCCGCCGAACCGGTCGGGATTCGCCGAACGCAAAAAACCGGGGATGGACAACGTTTTACTTCGCCCTCGCGCTTGGGAGGGATATGAGCGAACGCGAGGTGCTCGAGTTGCTCCGTGAGAACGCGCGGTACTCGGCCGACGACATCGCGCGAATGACCGATCTCGACGAGCGCGAGGTCGAGGAGACCATCCAGGTGCTCGAGGCAGCGGGCGTAGTTCGTGGCTACCAGGCCGTCGTCGATTGGGACAAACTCGAGGACGAGCGCGTGCGGGCCGAGGTCGAACTCAACGTCCACCTCGATCGCGAGACCGGCTACGGCGAGATCGCAGAGCGCCTCGCACGGTTCCCCGAGGTGACCGCCCTGCGGCTGGTCAGCGGGGACTACGACTTCGACATGGAGGTCGAGGGCGACTCGATCCGGGAGGTCTCGCAGTTCGTCAGCGAGAAGGTCGCCCCGGTCCCCGAGATCACCCAGACGGTCACCCACTACGTGATGACCTCCTACAAGGAGAACGGGATCGAGTTCGGCGACGGCGAGGAAGACGACCGGCTCTCGTTCTCGCCATGACGTTCGAACTCTCCGAGCGGGTCCAGGAGGTGCCACCCTCGGGTATCCGCCGGTTCTTCGAGATCGCCGAGGAGCGCGACGACGTCATCTCGCTCGGGGTCGGCGAGCCCGACTTCTCGACGCCGTGGGCGGCCCGCGACGCCGCCATCGCTTCCCTCGAGCGAGGGCGGACCTCCTACACCGCAAACCGCGGGACGAGGGAGCTCCGCGAGGCCATCGCCGACTACGCCGACGATCGGTTCGACCTCGAGTACGACCCCGCCGAGGAGATCCTCGTCACCGCGGGCGCGAGCGAGGCCGTCGACCTGGCGTTCCGGGCGTTCGTCGACCCTGGCGACACCGTCGCGGTCGCCCAGCCCTCCTACATCTCCTACGAGCCCGGCGTGATCTTCGCCGGCGGCGAGGTGCTGTCGGTGCCGACGACCGAGGCCGACGAGTTCCGGCTCACCGTTGACGCCCTCGACGCAGCGGGCGCTGACGAGGCCGACGTCCTCGTGCTCTGTTACCCGAACAACCCGACGGGTGCGATCATGCGTAAGGAGGATCTCGAGCCGATCGCCGAGTTCGTCCGCGAGCACGACATGACGGTCCTGTCCGACGAGATCTACGCCGAGTTGACCTACGGCGGCGACGGCGAGGACGGCGTCGATCACACGTCGATCGCGACCCTGCCCGGGATGCGCGAGCGCACCGTCGTATTCAACGGGTTCTCGAAGGCCCACGCCATGACCGGGCTCCGGCTGGGGTACGCGCTCGGCCCGAGCGAGGCGATCGGTGCGATGAACAAGATCCACCAGTACACGATGCTGTCGGCGCCGACGACCGCCCAGCACGCCGCCCTCGAGGCCCTCGAGTCCTGCGAGAGCGACGTCCGTGACATGGTCGACCAGTACGATCGTCGACGTCGGTTCGTCCTCTCCCGGTTCCGGGAGATCGGAATGGACGTCTTCGAGGCCAAGGGTGCCTTCTACTGCTTCCCCGAGGTGCCAGAGGGGTGGACCGCCGAGGAGTTCGCCGAGGGAGTCCTCCGCGAGGAAGGCGTCGCCGTCGTCCCCGGCGACGTCTTCGGGCCCGGCGGAGAGGGCCACCTGCGGATCTCGTATGCGACGGGGCTCGAGGACCTCCGGAAGGCCCTGGCCCGCATCGAGGCGTTCGTCGAGAACAACGTCTAAGCTCCAGAACCTTCTTTTCCGCCGCCGACGCGGTCGTTCGTATGGCCGACTACCGTCCGATCCCGGATGAGCGGGAGATCTTCCACGAGTACCGCAGCTACGCGTTCAGACCCGAGGGGGGCGTTCCAGCGTACGACCCCGACGAGCACGAGACGGTTCGGGACACGCGGGGCGCCCGTCGTGGCATCTTCGCCGAGGGCGACGACCGACCCCGAACCGTTTGTCGACACTACTGGCTCGAGGCCCGCGTCCGCGGCGACACTCATCCGACGGCCGGGCTGGCGTCAGTCGCGACACCCCCGGAGTTCCGCCACGAGGGAAACGTCCGCGAGCTCCTGGCTGGCTCGCTCGCGGAGTACCGCGACCGTGGCGACCGCCTCTCGATCCTCTGGCCGTTCCAGTATCGCTTCTACCGCAAGTACGGCTGGGAGACCGCCAACCGGATCGTCACCCACGCCGCGCCGCCCGGCGTCTTCTCGTTCGCCAGAGGCGCCGACGACGGCTCGTTCCGTCGCCTCGCGGCCGACGAGTATCCCGTCCTCGAGCCCGTCTACGACGCCGCCGCGGAGGGACTGGCGATCGAGAGAGACGAGGCGTGGTGGCGCCACCGGATCTTCGCGGGCCACGATACGGACCCGTTCGTTTACGTCTACGAGCGCGACGGCGAGCCTGCGGGCTACCTCGTCTACCGGATCGACCGCGAGGACGGCGTGCGGACGATGCGCGTTTCGGAGCTCGCCGCGGTCGATCGCGAAGCGCTGCTCGCGCTGTTTGCCTTCTGTGCCGACCACGACTCCCAGGTCGAGCGCATCGAGCTACGGGTCTCCGAAACCGTCCCCGTTCGGGAACTCGCGCGCGATCCCGACGAGATCGAGACGACCGTCGAGAACGGCCCGATGGTCCGGATCGTCGACGTCGCCGTGGGGCTTCCCGCGCTGACGGCGAGCGAGGCCGACGCCGAACTCGAGATTGAGGTCGCGGACCCGCTGGCCGACCCGAACGACGATCGGTTCGTCCTCGAGACGACCGACGGAGCGGCGACCTGCGAGCGAGCCGACGATCGGGACGGCGAGCCCGACGCGAGCCTGGACATCGGCGCGCTCTCGCAGCTCGCGGTCGGCGCGCGATCCGCGAGCGCGCTCGAGCGAACGGGTCGGCTCGAGGCTGCCACCGAGACGGTGGCGGCGCTCGAGGAGCTCTACCCCGAGGACGACGTCTACCTCGGCCACCACTTCTAGAACCGGCGCGGAACGACCTGTCCCCAGACGTGTTTCTCCAGGAGTCTGACCGTCATCGGCTCCTCGACTTCGATACAACAGGAGAGCCGCGGATAGCCGAATCGAACGGCGGCAGCGTCGTGCCAGTGGACCGGTTCCGGTGCGGGATCGACCTCGACGGTACACGTCGAACAGAGTCCTCGGCCGCCGCAGTTGGCGTACTGCGAGACCGTTCCGTACACCGGGAAGTCGCGCTCGAGCAACGCCCGCCGGAGGTTCATCCCGGGTTCGACCTCGATCCTCGTCTCCTCGTCTCCGGCGACGACCCGCACCGGAATTCCCTCGGCCATGAGTTTCGGTACGTTCCCACACCACGTGGTTCTACTGGACGACGAATCGAGAAGGAGGTGCTGCAGCGAGGCGTTCCGTTTTCCGTCGTTACCCCACCCACTCGCTCACGGCTGACGCCGTTCGCTCCTTGAGTAGAGCCTCCTGGTTCCAAGACGTCGTCAGACCGCGTCTGACAGCCTGTCGAGGTACCCTCGACAAACGCGCTTCGTAGGACTCGAAGTGGTTTCGGTGGGGAGGGCAGTCTTCACGGGCGTTGACGAGAGCGGCGCTCTCGTCCGCCATCAGCATCGCACGGCGATTCTGAGGACGGTGATTCGGAGCGTCCCGTCCTACGTGCTCGATACCGCAAGAGAGAGCGTTCCGATCCCTATCTGCCCTAAACGACGTTCCGTTCGATCCGCTCACGCTCGGTCCCGAACCGGTCGCTCGAGAGCGCCCCGATATCGACCAGCGAGGCCTCGCCGTCGTCGATCAGTTCGGCGACGAGCTGCCCGGTTGCCGGCGCGTGCTGGAAGCCATGGCCCGAAAAGCCCGCGGCCGTGATCAGGCCGGGGACCGTCTCCTCGAGGACGGCGTTGTCGTCGGGGGTGACGGCGTACAGCCCCGCCCATCCCTGCTTGATCCGGGAGTCGGGTCCGAAGTAGGTCGCCCACTCGGAAGCGGTCTCGAGGACGTCGGCGGCCCAGTCGAAGTCGATACCCCGGTCGTAGCCGTCCGGATCCCGGTCGGGGTCCGGTCCCCCGAGGTGGCCTCCGACCAGCGCCTCGCCGTCGCGCTCCGGTCGGAAGTAGGTGCCCGTCTCGAGGTCGACCGTCAGCGGGTCGGTCTCGGGGACCGGCGACTCGGGATCGACGACGACCATCTGGCGGCGCCTGGGCGCGATCGGCAGGTCGACGTCGGCCATCGCGGCGACCCGACGCGCCCACGGCCCCGCGGCGTTGACGACGTGCTCGGCCTCGAGACGGCCGTCGGGCGTCTCGACGCCGACGACGCGACCGTCCCCGTCCTCGCGCAGGACGTCCGTGACGGGCGTTCCCGTCCTGACGTCGACGCCCGCGTCGGCGGCCGCGCGGGCGTAGGCCTGCAACGCGAGGTGTGGATCCGCGAAGCCGTCGGTCGGGGAGTACGTCGCCGCGACGAACCTGTCGGAATCGATCCCCGGACAGCGCTCGCGGGCGGCCTCGGGCCCGAGCACCTCGCTCGGCACCCCTCGCTCGTTCTGCATCTCGACGGCCGTCTCGAGGGCCGCGGCGGTTTCGTCGGTGC
Organism: Natronococcus sp. A-GB7; assembly: GCF_029688865.1. Classification (GTDB taxonomy): domain Archaea; phylum Halobacteriota; class Halobacteria; order Halobacteriales; family Natrialbaceae; genus Natronococcus. Next base: position 18,934 of record NZ_JARUKV010000008.1, on the reverse strand, counting down.
GCGCGAGAAACAGGTAGCCGTTCGTCCGGTAGTCGATGTCGACCCCGAACCGGTCCTCGAACTCCCTCCAGACGGCCATGCTCGCGACCGAGAGCTCGACGTTCGTCGGGGTCGAGAACTGTGCACGGATCCCGCCTGCGGCCCGCTCCGTGCTGCCGCTCCCGATCGACCCCTTCTCGCAGACGACGACCTCGAGCCCGCGCTCGGCGAGTTCGAGCGCGCTCGAGAGCCCCACGATCCCACCACCGACGACGACAGTGCGCATACGGGGTACGTTGGCACGGGACGGGATAAGCGTTCGTCGTCAGTCTCGGAACCTGGTCGGCGAGAGCCGACTGCGGTACCCGGGGTCGGCGTCACCCTCGAGAATCTCGCAGACGACGTCGGCGACCGCGGGTGCCAGCGTGATCCCCTGCCCGCTCAGTCCGACTGCGACGAGATAGCCTCCGACCTCGGTCTCGCCGACGAGCGGTCGGCCGTCGGGCGTGACCGTCCGGTAGCCGACCCAGTCGTCGACGACCGTCGCGTCCTCGAGGCCGGGGACGAACGCCTCGAGCTCCCGCGCGGAGTCGCGAAACGACGCGGAGAGCGAGCGGTCCGCGAGGTCGTACCGCTGGCCCTCGGTGTAGTCGGTCCGGTAGGCGCCGAGCCAGGCGCCCGCCTCGGTAGGCCGGACGTACCGCTTGGACTCGAAGATCGCCGTCGGCCCCTCGAGAGGGTCGGTCGTCTCGACCGCGAGCATCGGCCCGCGAGTGTGACACAGCGGGAGTTCGAGCCCGACGGCCTCGTTCAGCTGCGGCGCCCACGGTCCGGTCGCGTTGATCACCCGATCGGCCGCGAGCCGCCCCTCGCTCGTTTCGACGGCCGTCACGGCGCCGTCACGGGTCTCGACGTCGGTGACCGAGACTCCGGTCCGGACGTTGGCACCTGCCGCTCGCGCGCGGTCGGCGAACAGGGTCGCCACGGCTGCGGGATCGCAGACCCGATCTTCGGGCGTGTAGAGCCCACCCTCGAGGCCGTCGGGCTCGATCCCCAGTCCGACGAGTTCGTCGGGCTCGAGAAACGAGGCGTCGATCCCGGCCTCGCGAAGCGTCCTCGCGGAGTCCGCGAGACGGTCGGCGAACGCCGCGCTCTCGGCGACGTAGACGATGCCGATCTGATCGGTCTCGAGACCGTCCTTGCGGAGCTCGCGGTAGCGCTCGTGGGCCCGTTCTCGGATCCGGAGATCGAACGGATCGGGGTCGACGACGGTCCGCATCAGCAGCCCTGCGGAGGCGGCCGTCGTTTCCTCGCCGATTTCGGCTCGTTCGAGCAGCGTGACCTCGCGATCGGTCGGGCCGAGGCGGGCGGCGATCGCGGTGCCGACGATCCCGCCGCCGACGATGACGGTGTGCATACGCCCTCTTGGCGGGCCGGGAATACAGTCGTTTCCCGTCGCGCTCGCGTCACTGATACGGTCTGCTGTAACGATTTGCCCGCGCAACCGCGACCCGTCCGACGGTTGTGCGGGCAACGGCCTACAGCAGTCCGTATGAAGTGGGGGCCCGACGATAGTCGACCCATGGTACGCGTGCTTTCCGATACGGACGTGGCGTCGGTGCTCGAGCTCGAGGACCTCCTGCCGGTGCTGGGCGAGGCCTTCGAGAGACAGTACGCGGGCGAGGTCGAGCGACCGGAGCGACCCCACTACCCGATCGGGACGGGGCTCGATCCCGACGCGCCGACGGAGCCCACTGGGACGGGACTGTGTATGCCCGCGTACATCCACGGCGAGCCCTACGCCGCCACGAAGCTTGCGACGGTCTGTCCGGACAACCCCGAGCGCGGGCTGCCGACGGTCACGGCCCAGCTGGCGCTCACCGACGCCGAGACCGGCCAGCCGCTGTCGTACATGGCCGCGAACCGGATCACCAGCGCCCGAACGGGCTGTATCGGCGGGCTCGCCGCCCGCGAGCTGGCGGCCGAGGGACCGATCGAGCTGGGGGTACTCGGCGCGGGGACGCAGGCCCGCTGGCAGACGCGGGCGATCGCGGCCGCCGTCGGCTCCCGGCTCGAGTCGATCCGGGTGTACTCGCCGAGCGACTCGAAGGTCGCCTGCGCCGAGGAGCTCGAGGCCGAACTCGGCGTTCCGGCGAGTGCTGTCGGGACGCCCCGCGAGGCCGTAGCGGAGTCGTCGGTCGTCGTGACGGCGACGACGAGCACCGAACCGGTGTTCCCGGGAGAGGCGCTTTCGGCGGGGACGCTGGTCGTCGCGGTGGGGGCCTACACGCCCGAGATGCGAGAGCTGGACGCGACGACGGTCGACCGCGCGGCGACGATCGTCGCCGACGTCCCCGAGGAGGCGGCCGAGACGGGCGATCTGCGCGAACACGGCGACCGGGAGCTGGTGGCTCTCGGTGGCGTCCTCGCGGGGGAGTTCGATCGGGAGTCGCCCGACGATATCGTCGTCGCCGCGAGCGTCGGCTCCGCGGTGCTCGACGCCGCGACAGCGGGGTTCGTCTACGATCGGGCGCTCGAGGACGAGCTCGGAACCGAGACCGCGCTATAGGCCCCACGTGGCAGGTGCGGCCGCGGAACTCAAATCCCCCCGTCCCTAACGGTTTTTCTGTATCGATGATCGGAATCCGAACCTGTTCGCCTTGGGACCGCGGCTGGGGGCGAGACCGACGGGGGGATCGGTCGTGACGGTTCGCTCGGTCCCGTTCGCCGATCGGATCGCCGACGGCGTCTTCGCGCTCGACCCGTCGTTCCAGTTCACGTATCTCAACGACGAGGCGGCGGCGCTGTTCGACGCCTCGAGGGAGGAGCTGCTGGGTCGGTCCGTTCGGGAGGGGATTCCCGCGACCCTCGAGAGTCAGTTCCCCGAGGCGTTCTACCAGGCGGTCGACGACGACCTCCCGACGACGTTCGAGTTCTACCACCACGAGCGCGAGGCGCGGTTCGAACTTCGAGCGTACCCCTCCGAGGAGGGGCTCTCCGCGTTCATCCTCGAGCTCGATGACCGACGGCGAAGCGTCAACCACCACGCCGCGGTCATCGAGGCGATCGACGACGGCGTCGTCACGATCGACGGAAACCGGCGGGTCGTCGCCGTCAACGAGGCCATGACCGAGTTTCTGGGTACCGACCGCGGCTCGCTCGTCGGCGAGCGCGTCGAGGCGCTGACCGAACTCGCCGGGATCCCCGAGGACGACTGCGAGGCGATCCGCCGCGGGATCGGCGACGTCGAGTCGGGGCTGGCCCGACAGCGCCGGTTCGAGCTCCCGGTCACCGACGGCGACGGGAGCGAGCGGATCGGCGAACTGCGGGTCGTCCCGGTCCGGGACGGAGCCGCAACCGTCGCGGCAGTCGTCAGGGACGTCACCGATCGCCGAGAGTACGAACGGGTCGTCGAATCCCTCCACGAGGTGACCCGGTGGCTCCTTGAGGCCGACGACCCCGAGGAGATCTGTGCCGTCGCCGTCCGCGCCGGCAGCGATCTGCTCGGCCTGCCGATCAGCGGCGTCTGGCTGCTCGAGGAGGAGCAGGGCTACCTCGAACCGGTCGCCGGGACGGCCGAGGCGTACGACGAGTTCGGCGGGTTCCCCCGGTTTCGTCCGGGCGAGGGGATCGTCTGGGACGTGTTCGAGGACGGCAGAATCGAGCGCTTCGACGATCTCCGAACCGTCGACGACCTGTACAACCCCGACACGCCGCTACGATCGGAGATCATCGCGCCGATCGGGACTCACGGCGTGCTCATGACCGGCTCGTTCGAACCGGAGGCGTTCGACGAGACCGACGTCGAGTTGCTCTCGACGCTCGTCGAGAACACTCGGGCCGCGCTCGACCGAACCGACAGGGAACGGGTGCTCCGCGAGCGAACCGAGCGAATCGAACGTCAGACCGAACGGTTAGAGGAGATCGCGCGGATCCTTTCGGGGGATCTGCAACACCAGCTCGAGCAGGTGGTCTCGATCTTCGACGCTGACGACGACCGGGAGCTCCCGCTGGCCGAATCCGAGATCGAGGCCTCCCTCGAGCGAACCGATCGGCTCGTCGACGACGTTCGCGAACTCGCCCGCGAGGCCTCCGCCGTCGGCGCGCGGTCCCGGATCGATCTGGGGGCCGCGATCGAGGCGGCGATCGCGTCCTCCGGGCTCGAGGCGGACGCGGTCACCCTCGAGGAGCCGGCGACGCTCCGGGCCGACCGCGAGCGGTTCGGCCACCTCCTCGAGTCGGCGTTCGACGAGATCGCGACACGAGCCGACGGCTCGGAGGTGACGGTCGAGATCGGACTGCTCGAGGCGGCGTCGCGCGGACTCGTCGTCCGTGACGACGCGACCGATCCCGAAGACCGGGTCGGCGACGCCCGCGGGCTCGAGCTGGCGGTCCTCGAGGCGATCGCCCGCGCTCACGGCTGGCGACCCGCGATCGATCGCGACGAGCGAGGCCGAAGACGGATCGAACTCGCGGGGATCGCGACCCTCGAGTGTAGCGAGGAACGCGATCAGTCAGGGGCCGACGAGACGTCCCGATAGAGCCGCCGGTTGTGGTCCCGCTCGAGAAGCTGCGAGCGCGTCTCGTTGACCCTGGTGCGAAGAACTGCGATCCGATCCTCGAGTTCGGCGTACTCCTGGCTCGACTGGAGTTCGGCCTCGCTGAGCCGTCCGTCGAGCGTCGCCTTCTTCGAGACGAGTTCGAAGTACGCGCCGAGCTGCTCGTCGTAGGTGCGTCGCAACAGCAGGTTCTCGACACTGCGCCGGAGGTCACCCCGCGAGACCGGTTTGAGAAGGTAGTCGTCGAACGCCGCGTCGTCGGAGTCGACGGCGGGTTCGGTCCCCGTGACGGCCACGACCTTGCTGTCGAACTCGTCGGCGCTGATCGCATCGCGCAGTTCGTCGGTCGGTCCGTTCGGCAGTCGGCGACGGTCGACGACGACGACGTCGAACTCCCCGTCGACGACCGCACGGACCGCCGACTCGTCGCGGGCCGTCTCGACGCGATAGGCGTCCTCGAGCCAGGAGGCGTACAGCTCGGCGAGGTCGGGCTCGGCCTCGACGATCAGCACGGAGGGGGTGTCGGTATCCATCTGGTGAACGCACCTGAAGCTATCAGTTTGTCGTAGCGTTCGGCCCGATCGTATATCAAGATACCGGGCCCGTCTCTCGGGCGGTACGCGGATGCAGCGCGGTCGTCCACGGCTTCAGTCGCGGGAGGTGGTCAGTGAAGTTCGCGCTCGATCGTCGCCCGCCAGTCGGCGACCGCGGCCGCGCCGACTTCGAACAGGTCGCCGTCGGCGTCCCGAACGGTGAGCCTCCCGTCGGTCGTCGCGGTACCGAGTTCGCGGACCGGGGCGACGCCGGCGAACGCCTCGCGGACGGCGTCCGGATCGTCGGTCTGGATCAGCGCGCGACCCGGCTGCTCGTGGAACAGCGCGCCGATCGGGTCGTCGCCGGGAACGACGACCTCGAGGCCCGCCGTCTCCGTGATCATCTCCGCGAGTGCGACCGCGAGTCCGCCGTGGCTGACGTCGTGCACCGCGAGCGTCGAGTCGGCGTTCGCGACGTCGGCGAGCGTCTCGACGAGTGCGGCCGGCTCCTCGGGCAGGGCGGGGAACCGATCGCTGCCGTCGAACCGTGCGAGGTACTCCGAACCGCCCAGACGGAACTCGTCGTCCTCGATCCCGCGGTCGCCGACGAGCAGGAGGGCCCCCTCGGACTCGACGGACAGCGGCGGGGCGTCGTACCCCGCCTTCGTGCCGACGAGCGCTAGCGTCGGCGTCGGCGGGATCGGCCCCGCGACGGAGTCGTTGTACAGCGAGACGTTCCCGCCGACCACGGGGGTCGACAGCTCGGCACACATTTCGGCGAGCCCGTCGACGATTCCCGTAAAGCCGCCGTAGACGTCCGGCTTCTCGGGGTTGCCGCCGTTCAGGCAGTCGACCGCCGCGAGGGGGGTCGCGCCCTTGGCCGCGACGTTGGTCGCGTTCTCGAGGGCGATCGCTCGAGCCCCCTCGTAGGGTGCCGTCGCGGTCCAGTTCGGGGCGGCGCCCGAGGAGATCGCGAGCCCCGTTCCGATCTCGCGGTTACCACCGCTCGACTCGTCCGCGGACCGTGGCTCCGCGCTCGCCTCCCTAACTGCGACGACCGCCGCGTCGTCGCCCGGCCCAAGGGCCGTCCGAACGCCGACCTCGTGGTCGTACTGGCGGTAGACCCACCGCTTCGACGCCGTGTTCGGGCTCGAGACGACGGTCTCGAGGGCGTCCTCGAGGTCGACGTCGGGCAGGTCGGTTTCCGGCACCTCGGGCTCCTCGGCGGGCAGGTCGTTCATCGGGGCGCCCTCGCCGAGGAACTCGGCGCCGACGTCGACGACGGTTTCGCCGTTGAACGTACACGTGTAGTTCCCGTCGACGACCTCGCCGATGACCGAACAACCCAGATCGAACCGTTCCGCGATCTCGCGGACGCGGTCGACGTTCTCGGGCGTGACCTCGTAGCACATCCGCTCCTGGGACTCCGCGAGCAGGATCTCGAGGGCGTTCATGTTCGGCTCGCGCTGGTGGACCCGCTCGAGTTCGATCTCGGCGCCGAGTCCGCCCTTGGCGACGAGTTCGCTCGAGGCCCCGCCGAGGCCGGCCGCGCCGAGGTCCCGTGCGGACTCGATCAGGTTCTCCTCGACGAGCACCTCGTTGGCCTCGATCAGTAGCTTCTCCGCGTAGGGGTCGCCGACCTGGACCGCGGGTCGGTCCTCGGTTTCCGCGTCCTCCGCCAAGTCCTCGCTGGCGAAGCTCGCGCCGCCCAGGCCGTCCCGTCCCGTGGCGTTGCCAACGAGGACGAGCTTGTTGCCCGGCTCCTGGGCTACGGCGGTGACGAGTCGGTCCTCGTCGGTGAGGCCGACGCAGGCGACGTTCACCAGCGGATTCCCCTCGTAGTCGGGATGGAAGTCGACGCTACCCGCGACGGTGGGGACGCCGATGCAGTTGCCGTAGTGGCTGATCCCCTCGACGACGCCCTCGAGCAGGTACTTCGAGTGTTCGCGGTCGAAGCTCCCGAAGTACAGCGAGTCCGCGAGCGCGATCGGGTAGGCACCCATCGAGAGCGTGTCCCGGACGATCCCGCCGACGCCGGTCGCGGCGCCGTCGAACGGGTCGACGTAGGAGGGGTGGTTGTGGCTCTCGATCCCCAGCGTGACGTAGGTGTCGCCGTTCTCGCCCGTCTCGGGGTCCGGCAGTGCGACGACCGCCGCGTCGTCGCCCGGCCCGACGACGACCTGCTCGCCCTCGCTGTCGAACGCCGACAGCAAGGGTCTCGAGGAGCGGTACGCGCAGTGTTCGCTCCAGAGGTTCTCGAACAGCGCCGCCTCGGCCGGCGTCGGCTCCCGTCCGAGCTCCTCGACGACGAGTTCGCGGTCCGAATCGGCAAGGCTCATTCATCTAGGTGGTGAAAGTCGGGCAGTATATGGGTTTCTATATGCACGTTCGTGATCACCGGGTGGCTCGAGGGGACCCCCGACTGCGGGTTCGCGACGGACCCGCAGGAACGGGACCGTTTGCGTATCCGTTTACGTTTCCGTTTTCGTCCCTTCCTCGAAGCGGAATCGCTCCGCTCGGGTCCGACCCGTCGATCGCCGAACCGCGGCTTCGGCCGACGGGCTCGAACCGCCGATCGGGGTGTTTTTGACCGACCGGTGGAAAGACGTACTCGTGCTGTCGGTCGAACTTCACGCTCACTCGTCGCTGTCCTACGACGGCCGGGACTCCGTCGAACTCATCCTCGAGCAAGCGGAGGCCGTCGGCCTCGACGCGATCGCGATCACGGACCACGACGAGATCGACGCGAGCCTCGAGGCTGCAGAGCGCGCCCCCGAGTACGGACTCGTCGGCGTTCCGGCGATCGAAATCTCGAGCGCGGCCGGACACGTCCTCGGGCTAGGCATCGAGGAGGCCGTGCCGCCGGGGCTGTCCTACGAGACGACCCTCGAGCGAATCCGCGAGCAGGGGGGGCTGGCGGTGATCCCCCACCCGTTCCAGCAGTCGCGCCACGGCGTAACCGCCCGCATCGCGTCGGCGGAGCTCACGAAGGCGGACGCGATCGAGGTATACAACTCGCGGCTGCTGACCGGACGGGCCAATCGCCAGGCCAGGCGGTTCGCCCGGGACCACGGGATGCCGATGACCGCGGGGAGCGACGCCCACATCAGCGAGATGGTCGGGCAGGCGGTCACCCGCGTCGACGCCGACGAGCGCTCGGCCGAAGCGATCCTCGAGGCGATCCACGAGGGAAAAACCTCCGTCGAGGGGAAACGAACGCCGTGGCACATCAGCTTCCGCCAGTTCGGTGGGGGCGTCACGCGCCGTATCAGAAACACCGCACTCGGGCTCCTTCGATGACGCTTCGCGGGACCGATCCCGACACCGTTCGCGAGGTCCTCGAGACCGGAGAGCCGCTGCCAGGAACCTTCGGCTTCGCCGGCGAGGTCGACGGCCGACTCGTTCGGGACGTCCTCGGACGGGTGCCGCTGTTCGTCGACCGCGCCGACCCCGATCGGTGGGCCTTCGAACCCGGCCCGCTCGAGGATCCCGCGCTCTTTCCCGCGGGCTCGGTCGGAGTTCCCGGCGAGTCGCCCTCGGGCGTCTGGTCGCTCCCGGAGCCGACGCCCGACGAGCCCGAGCCCGCCCTCGAGACCCTCGACTGCGCGCTTCGGACGGCGATCGACCGCGTCCGCGAGCGCGACCTCGAGGTCGCTGTCGCCTTCTCCGGCGGCGTCGACTCGGCGCTGGTCGCCGAGCTCCTCGACGCCCCCATCTACGTCGTCGGCTTTCCCGATAGCCACGACGTCGAGGCCGCCCGAACCGCCGCGGACGCGATGGGCCGCGAGCTCACCGTCGTCGAACTCGAGCCCGCCGACCTCGAGCGAGCGGTCCCCGACGTCGCCCGGGCGACCGGGCGGACCAACGCGATGGACGTTCAGATCGCCCTTCCACTCTACTTAGTCGGCGAGCGCGTCGCCGCGGATGGGTTCGACGCGCTGGCGGTCGGCCAGGGCGCGGACGAACTGTTCGGCGGCTACGAGAAGGTCGTCCACCTCGACCACCGGGTCGAAGCCGAAACGGTTCGGGAAGCCGTTCGCGAACAGATCCGCAGCCTCCCCGAGCAGCTTCCCCGTGACGTCCGCGCCATCGAAGCGGCTGGCCTCGAGCCCGTCGCGCCCCTGCTCCACGACGGCGTCGTCGACGCCGCGCTCCGCTTACCCGACGAACTGCTCGCCGACGAAGCGGGCAGAAAGCGCGGTTTCCGACGGGTGGCAAGCGATTCCCTGCCCGAGTCGGTGGCGATGCGGGACAAGAAGGCGGTCCAGTACGGGAGCCTCGTCGCCCGCGAACTCGACCGACTCGCCCGCCAGGCGGGGTACAAACGGCGGATGGACGACCACGTCACGAAGTACGTCGAGTCGCTGCTCGAGACCTGAGAAAACGTGGGAACCGCAGGCGGCGGTCGTGATACCGCGACCCTCGGAACCCTTATCCGCGTACTGGCCCAACAATTGTTTGTAATGGCGAAAGGCAACGTTGACTTCTTCAACGACACAGGCGGCTACGGTTTCATTTCCACGGACGACGCGGACGAGGACGTTTTCTTCCACATGGAAGACGTCGGCGGCCCGGACCTCGAGGAAGGCGAAGAGATCGAATTCGACATCGACCAGGCCCCCAAGGGCCCCCGCGCGACGAACGTCGTCCGCAACTAATCTCGCTTCTCTCCGTTGTGAAACGGTGAACGGCGATTCGCTTTTTTGAGAACTCACACGACAGCCGACGCTGTCGGCAGCGACGCCCGTTCGAGCGTCGAGACGCATCTCTCGAGGAGCGTCGCGATCGAACCGCAAAAGCCGTCCGTCAGGACGGCAGCGGGCAGAGACTCGCGGTGAAGATTACGGTCTCGGCGGTCTCGTTCTCCGCCCCGTGTTCGACGCCCCGCTCGTTGAGCACCACGCCCGGCGCCTCGATCTCCTCGCGCTCGTCGTCCCGCAGCACCGTCACCGTCCCCTCGAGGACGTGGAAAACGTTCGTGCTGTCGCCGTGTTCGTGGGGCTCGAGGGTGGCGCCCGGCCCGAGGGCGAACGCCTTCACGAGAACGTCGTCCTCGACGACCAGTTCCGTGCTCTCGACCTCGCCGTCTGCGGGCTCGAGGTCGGCGACCGCGTCGGTGTAGCTATCGAGCGTCATCGGGTTCAGGTTCGGGTTCCGCGGGCAAAAGTGTCGGCCATTGCTCGGCGCTGGACAGTTCCGGACCGTTTCTGAGAGCCCGCGCATCGGGACTCCTTCGTGGTCGCACGGCGAAACCGTCCGATAGTCCGCTTAGTCCTCGAGTTCGGTCGGCAGGGCGTCGTCGGGCGTATCGGAGGTGTTCTCCGAGACGGTCCGTCGGTTGGACTCGCTGACGCGGTCGGCGACGGTGGCGACCATCTCCTCGAGCGTCTCCTGGACCTCGCTGTCGTCGTCCTTGACGAGCGTCCCCTTGCTGCCGTCTGCGCCGAAGTCGGGGTGGATCGGGATCTGGCCGATCAGCGGGACGTCGTACTTGTCGACGATCTGCTGGGCGCCTTCGGTGCCGAACAGCCCGTACTCCTTGCCGGTGTCGGGCGCGATGAACGTGCTCATGTTCTCGACGACGCCCAGCACTGGCGTGTCGTGTTTGTTGAACATCTGGATCCCCTTTCGGGTGTCGTCTAAGGCCATCTCCTGGGGCGTGGTGACGACGACGGCTCCCGTGACGGGCATCGACTGCAGCAGGTTCAGCGTGGCGTCGCCGGTGCCCGGCGGGAGGTCGACGATGAGGTAGTCGAGTCGGCCCCACTCGACGCCGTCCAGGAACTTCATCATGAACTTGTTGACCATCGGCCCCCGGAGGATCGCCGGGTCGTCCTCCTCTTCCATCATGAAGCCCATACTGATCACGCGGACGCCGTCCGAACGCGGCGGGACGATGTCCTCGTTGGGCGTGACGCCGGGGTCGCTCTCGACGGGCAAGATGCGGGGGATGTTCGGCCCGTGGATGTCAGCGTCGAGGATGCCGACCATCGCGCCGCGTTTCTCGAGGCCAGCTGCGAGGTTGGCCGCGACGGTCGTCTTGCCGACGCCGCCTTTCCCCGAGGAGACCGCGATGACGTTACGAACCCGCGGCAGGACCTCGTCGTCGAACCCGTGCTCGGCGCCGGCGTGGGCCCGCAGGTCGGGCTCGAGGCCGGCCTCCTGGACGACCTCGCGGATCCGGTTGCCGATCTCCATCTCGGCGGGAGCGTAGGGCGTGTTGAACGCGAGCGAGATCCGGGCGGTCTCGTCGTCGATCGTGACGTCGTTGACCAGGCCGAGCGTGACGATGTCCTCGTCGATGTCCGGGTCTTCGATGCCCTCGAGTTCGATCTTGAGTTCGTATTCTGTGATGCTCATACTGGGTGGAGGCGTGTTCGAAGATCGGTAGGGTGTGCAACGGGATACGTGTGATGGTTCGGGGCCCGAAACGGTGGCCGAGGACGACTAACGGGGACGAACGCGGGGCTCGGTCGGTATCTCCACGAAGAAAGGAAACGTCGGTTCGGTCGGCTCGAGCGACCGGGTTACGGACCCGGTGACGCGAGCGGTTCCGGCAGTCCGCCGTAGAACACGACCCCGATGATCATGGTCAGGATGAACATCCCGATCCACATCTGGGCCGTGATTCCGACGAGGTAGCCGACACCGAGCAGTCCGGTGCTCGTGTTGCGCGGTTCGCCGAGGAACCACGCGGCGACCATCACGTAGACGGGGACGAGGATGACGCCGAAGATCAGGTAGGTTCCGATGTTCGGAAACCCGGTTAGCCCTTCGGTCCCGTCGTACCCGTGGTACATGATTTGCGAGAGGGCGTTTGCGACAGCCGGTGCCGAAATCATGCTTCAACCTCCGGCTGCTTCGTACTTTCCTCTACCGGTTCGTGTTCGGGTTCGTGACCGTGTCCGTGATCACCACGAAGGTGTTCGATCGCGTGGAGCTCGACCACGGGGATCACCTTCGCGACGGCCAGGAAGAACAACACGACCAGCCCGATCGTCCCCAGCAGCGAGGAGATCTCGATCGCGCTCGGGAAGTAGTCGCCCGGCGTCGCCTCGTAGATGCTGAACGTCGGGTACCAGAAGCCCGAGAGGACGAAGTAGAGCTTCTCGAGCAGCGTCGCCGTCAGCACGATCACACCGGCGATCATCGCCCGAAGCTTCGTGAACAGCGACGGACGGATCGTCGTCGCGAAGATGAATCCGAGGACGCCGAGGACGCCCAGGATCGGACCGACGTACAGCGGGTGCGAGAACTTCGAGGCGGTCGCCGCACCGTGGTCGACCGTCGGGTGGAAGCTCCCGGCGGTGAGCTGCTGGAGCTGGAGCCAGAGGAAGAGCAGACAGAAGAACCCGAGCCACAGCAGGAGCCCGCGGAAGATGTCGTCCGTGATGATGTGGTCCCAGTCGTAGGCCCACCGGAAGGCGGCCGACAGCAGGATGACGCCGCTGATAGCGGAGGTCAGCGCGATGGTGAGGAACTGCGGACCCTGCACCGCGCCGAACCAGCCGGGGTAGTTCGGTAGCACTGCGAACAGCCACGGAATGACACCGCCGTGAAGCAGGAGCGGGGCCATAATGATGATCGCGAGGGCGACCCACCAGACCATCCGATCGATGATCTGGTCCTCCTTCTCGGAGTAGCCAAGCGTCAGCCCGTCGTAGACCGGATCGAAGCGGTCCGGCAGCTGATCGCGCAGTCGCGTGACGTCGTAGCGGATCGTCAGCGCGAGGTAGGTCGCCGTCAGCACGAAGTACGCCGTAATGACGGTAACGTCCCACACCAGCGGCGAGTTGTTGACCGTGATGTGGTAGTGACCGAGGACGCTCGTGACCATCCGGTCCGGACGGCCCATGTGGACCAGGATGTAGAAGCCAGCCGCCGAGAGCCCGGCCAGCGTCAGCAGTTCGGCCAGGCGGGCGACGGGCATGTAGCGGTCCATCCCGAGGAGTCTGACCGCCGCAGAGAGGATGATTCCCCCGTGGGCGATCCCGACCCACCAGATGAACGCGCCGATGTACAGCCCCCAGGTGACGCCGCCACCGCTCCCCCAGTCGGAGAGGCCGGTGACGACGAGTCCCTGCTGAAGCTGGTAGGCCCAGCCGATCAGGAACGCGCCGAGCGCCAGCGCGGCGACGGCGAACATGATGAAGTACGTCTTCGAGACGTTCTGAATCGGACGGAGGATGTCCGCCTCGGTCGGCGATTTGGTGCTCATAGGGACACCCCTGCGTCACCGACCGTCCCCTCGTCGAGGACGTCCTTGCGGTTGTCGACGGCTTCGACGGACTCGCCGTCGGCGCGCTCGTAGCTGATGTCCTCGTAGTTGACACCCGTTCCCGTCGGCTCGGTCTGTTCAGCCTGCGGGCCGGGCTCGTTGCCGAGGTAGATGATGTTGGGGTTCGTTCCCTGCTCCTCGAGGAGCTTGAAGTTCGAGGCCGGCGTGCCGGCGAACTGCTCGAGCAGGAACTGCGCGGCCTCCTCGTCGGGTTCGAACGCCTCGTCGTCCTCGTCTTCCTCTTCTTCGTCGTCGCCGTTCTCCTCTTCGTCGTCGTCGTTTTCTTCCTCGTCCTCGCCCTCTTCGTCTTCTGCCTCGTCGTCGGCGTCGGCGTCCTCGTCGTCGACGTCGACACCCTCCTCGTCGCCGTCGGCCGGCTCGTCGAGGTCGGGTTCGTCGGCGAGGTCGAGCTCCGCGAGAACCTCCTGGTTCGCGAGGCCGAGACCGTGGCTCTCGATCGCAGCCAGCGCCTCGGTGACGTCGTTTTCGAGGTCGGCGACGTCGCCGTCGCCGTCGCCCATCTCGTCGCCGCCGGTGATCTGCACCGCGATCATCAGCGCGAGTTCCTCCTCGTCGAGGTCGGCCGCCTCGAGGACGGATTCGAGATCCTCGTCGGCGCCCTCGAGGTCCTCCTCGAGTTCGTCGGCCGACGGCGGGTTGATCTGTGCGAGCGTGCGACCGCGGGCCGGGTTGTCGGCGTACTTCTGCGGGTCGCTCGACTCGTTGTGCATGTTGCCGAACTGGATCGCGTCCGGCGGACAGGCCTCCTCACAGGCGGTCGTCCCGACCATCTCGTCGCCCATCTGGCCGTCCTGACGGGTCGGACACATGGTACACTTGCTCATGACGCCTCGCGGCGCGCGGCTGTCGACCCAGCGCTCGCTACCGTAGCCGTCGTCGGTCGTCATGTGATCGCCGTCCATGTCCTCGTGGAACTCCGCGATCTCGTCGGTCGAGATGTCGGGTTCGTCCCACTGGAAGTAGTTGACGCCGTAGGGACAGGCGACCTGGCAGTATCGGCAGCCGATACAGACGTCGTAGTCGGTCAACACGAGGCCGTCCGAGTCCCGCGTGTGGCGGGCCGTCGTCGGACAGACCTTCTCACACGGCGCGTCGGTGCAGTGCTGACACGGGCGGACGAGTCGGTTCCGGCTCGTCGAACTCGACGCGCCGGGATCCTCGAACTCGAGGACGTACATCCAGTTGACGCCCTGGTCGAGGTTGTTCTCCGATGAACAGGCGGTCACACAGGAGAGACAGCCGTCACAGCGCTCGAGGTCGATGGCCATCCCCCACTGGACGTCGCCCTCGCCGCCCTCGGGCGCGCCGGACTCGTCGTCCTCCTCGTCCTGGGCGGCGACGGCTTCCTGGCCGCCGTCGTCGACGGTCGCCCAGGCGCCGAGACCGACCGCGGCTGCACCAGCGCCCATCTTCTTCATCACGTCGCGGCGGGGTTCCTCGCCGTCGCCGTCGAAGCGAGAGAGCATCCTGCCGACGGTTCCCTTCGCCTCCTCCTGGGCCTTCTCGTAGGCTTCCTGGGTTGGACGGTTGTCCTCGCCGAACTCCTCGAGAACCTCCTCGTGGTACTTCTCGTGGAAATCTGCCTCCGAGAGTTCGCCGCGAGTGACCCGCATGGCGTCCTCGGCCATCGCCATCCCGAGATCGGTGTCGTACTCGGTGTCGTCGAGCATCCCCTCGAGGTCGTTCTCCCACTCCTCGCCGAGCGGGTGGAACGACTCGTCGTCCGCACTCATTCCCCGAGAACACCTCTCGTCGGAACGGTTCGATTACACGTCGGTACGAAGTTGAATACAGCCATATCTGTAGCCTCTATCCCGCACTCGCAACTAGATGGTGTTGAACCATCGAGCCGATTTCCAACTTCTGAGAACGGGTGCGAACATGTTCGCTAGTACATAAACGGACGGAACCGAAATCTATTAAATACCGTGCGGCGCGGTACCGCGATTCGCGACGTCGCTCGCCGGGACGGATCGAATCCGGACCGAAGTCGAGTCTCGGTCAGTCTCCCGCGAGCTGTCTCTCGAGCGTCTCGTCGTCGAGCGTCGGCAGCTCCTCGACGAACCGTTTGATGATCCCCTCCTCCGCGCGGTGGAGGGTCTCGCTGCAGGTGGATTTGGCGATCCCGAGATGGTCGGCCAGCTCGGTCAGCGAACAGCGCCGCGGCGTGTCGTAGTACCCCTCGTCGACGGCGGCCGCGACGACCTCGAGCTGGCGCTCGGAGAGCAGCTGGCTCTGGTGGAGTCGCTCCTGGACCCGTTCGATGCGGTACTGGAGCCCGAACTGCTCGAGCTGTTCGGCCAGTTCGGCGAGGCGCTCGCGCGACCCGGTGACCTCGATGGTCGCCTCGCCGTCCCGGATCTCGACGGGGAGCTCGATCGGGATGCCGGACTCCCGCGAGGAGAACAACAGCAGGGGTGCGGTCGTCTCGAAGTGGATCGTCGCCTCCCGTTCGCTGCGCTGGACGACCGTGATCTCGAGGACCTGCGGGTGGGCCTTGATCTCGTCGATCATCTCGGGAACCCCCGACCCCGCGAGGCGGACGAGCGCGAACCCGGATTCGTTGCCGGGAACGGCGGCGAGTACGCGAAACGTCGCCTCCGGGTACGCCGTCGACACCTGCTGGATCCAGACCTGTTCGGGCAGCGTGATGGTGAGTGTTGCCTGGGCCATGCGAACCTGTTCGGTTCGAAGCTATGTGATACGACGGCAAGATACCCCCCACGATTCCTATCGGGTGGGAATGGCACGTTCGGGGGCACTCCCGCAAAGTATCGGGACGTACGATCGG
Organism: Natronococcus sp. A-GB7; assembly: GCF_029688865.1. Taxonomy (GTDB): domain Archaea; phylum Halobacteriota; class Halobacteria; order Halobacteriales; family Natrialbaceae; genus Natronococcus. The sequence continues at coordinate 2,773 of NZ_JARUKV010000008.1, read as the reverse complement.
TACCACGGACCGTCGAAAGTCAGTCGCCGCTCCCGTCGAGGTGCTCGCACAGCAGTTCGGTCGTCCGCGTCGGCCGCTCGTGGGGCACCCAGTGGCTCGTTTCGGGCAGGCGCTCGAGGCGTCCCCGCTCACAGAAGCGAACGCTCGCCGGGCCGAGTTCAGGCACGAGCGCGTCGTCGGCCTCGCCCCAGATCACGAGCGTCGGCTGCTCGATCAGATCCCGCGACGCGTCGGGCGGATATCGCGCGATTGCCCGGTACCAGTTCAGCGAGCCCGTCAGCGCGCCCTCGCGGGCCCAGGCCCGCCGGTAGTGGGTTAGCTCGCGTTCGGTGAACGTCCCCTCAGCCGCGGTGTCCCGGAGGGCCCGCTCGAGGAGGCGAAAGTCGTCGTACCGGCAGAGTCGCTCGGGCAGCCAGGGGAGCTGGAACGCCACCGCGTACCAGCTGCGTCCGAGCTGCTCGAGGTTCGATCGGAGCTGTCGGCGGTAGGCAGTGGGGTGGGGCGCGTTGATGATCCCGAGGCGGTCGACCCGGTCGGGGTAGCGACGCGCGAGGTCCCAGGCGACGACGCCGCCCCAGTCGTGTCCGACGACGTGAGCGCTCTCCCGACCCTCGGTGGCGATCAGATCGGCGACGTCCCGCGAGAGATCCCGGAGCCGATACGCCCGGGGCTTTTTGGGTTTCTCGCTCAGGTTGTACCCTCGCTGGTCGGGCACCACGACCCGGTAGCCCGCCTCGACCAGCGGCTCGATCTGCTCGCGCCACTCGTACCAGAACTCCGGGAACCCGTGTAACAGGACGACCAGCGGATCGTCCGCCTCGCCGGCGACGACGACGTGTTGTCTGATTCCGTTGACGACCCGCGAGGTCGATCGCGCGCCGTCGAACGCGAGCAGCGAGGCGTCCGTCTCGAGCGGCGATGGTGTCGTGGTCACGTCGAGACGTCGGGGCCGGACTTCTATCTGCGTACCGGTCGGCGAACCCTCCCCGGCGAGGATATCAACCGGGATACGAACATATTCGCCCCGGTTTCCCTTTTCGGAGGAATCGTCGGAACTGTGAGGGCCTTGACACTCGTCTCTACAACCGAGGAGCGGATAATGACCATAGCAGCCACCCAACCTACGACGAACCGCCGCACAGTCATCCAGACCATCGGTGCAGCCGGTGTGGTCGCCCTCGCGGGCTGCCTCGCCGACGACCGACCACCCGTGGACGAGCCCGTCGACTCCGACGCGGACGCCGCGGACGAGGAGTCGCTCCCGCCGGCAGAACCAGTCGACGTCGACCGCATCGCGGCCGACCCGATGGACATTCCGCCACCGGTCGACTGGGACGAGCCCCGGACCCACGAGATCACCCTCGAGTCGATCGAGGTGACCGCCGAGGTCGAACCCGGCGTCACGGTCGACTTCATGACCTACGAGGGACAGATTCCCGGCCCGATGATCAGGGTCCGGGAGGGCGACACCGTCGAGCTCACCTTCGCGGTGCCCGACGAGCACAACGTCGCCGCCCACAACGTCGACCTTCACGCCGTCTACGGCCCCGGCGGCGGCGCCGTGGCGACCACGATCGGACCCGGCGACGAGCCCGCCCGACTCACGTTCCGGGCGGAGTTCCCCGGCGTCCACATCTACCACTGTGCGGTCCCGGATATGGACCAGCACATCAGCCTGGGGATGTTCGGCGCGATCCTCGTCGAACCCGCCGAGGGTCTCCCCGAGGTCGACCGGGAGTTCTACGTCGGCCAGCACGAACTCTACACGGACGGTCGTGCGGGCGAGGAAGGGCACCACAGCTACGACTTCCACGCGACGGCCGACGAGGACCCGACCTACGTCCTCCTGAACGGCGAGGTCGGCGCGCTTACCGAGGATGGCCACGGCTCGATGCACGCGGAAGTCAGCGAGACGGTCCGGGTGTACTTCGCCAACGGCGGGCCGAACCTGACGAGCGCGCTCCACCCGATCGGAAACGTCTGGAGCCGCTACTACCGGGACGGCGACCTGCTCTCGGAGCCCGCACGGAACGTCGAGACGAGCCCGGTCGCCCCTGGAACCGTCGTCGCGGGCGAGATGGAACTGCCCGTCCCCGGTCCTGTCAAGCTGGTCGACCACGCGCTCTCGCGGGTCGTCCGCAAGGGGATGATCGGCGTCATCGACGTCGAGGGCGAGCCGAACCCCGACGTGTACGACGACGGATCGTGATCGGGTCGATCGCTCTCCGTCCTCGTTTTCCTCCCGACGGCAGAAACTCAGACCGCAGGGCCGCCCTCGGCCTCGAGCAGCTCGTGGTACCGGTTGCGGATGGTGACCTCGGAGATGCTGGCGACCTCGCTGACGTCGTTCTGGGTGACCTTCTCGTTGGTGAGCAGGGCGGCGGCGTAGACAGCGGCGGCCGCGAGCCCGACGGGCGACTTCCCCGAGTGGACGCCCTCCTCCTTGGCCGTCTGGAGGAGCTGTCTGGCGCGCCGTTCGGTCTCGTCGGAGAGCTCCAGCTCGCTCGCGAACCGCGGCACGTAGCTCTCGGGATCGGCGGGCTGAACCTCGAGACCGAGTTCGCGGATCACGTAGCGGTACGTGCGGGCGATCTCGTCCTTCTCGACGCGGCTGACCGCGGCGATCTCGTCTAAGCTACGGGGGGTGCCGGCCTGGCGAGCCGCGGCGTACAGCGCCGAGGTGGCGACGCCCTCGATCGAGCGCCCTGGCAGGAGGTCCTCCTCGAGCGCCCGACGGTAGATGACGCTCGCAGTCTCGCGGACGTTCTCGGGG
>NZ_JARUKV010000077.1 GCF_029688865.1 Natronococcus sp. A-GB7 | reverse complement strand
GAGATCATCAGCATTGCGCTGGACGTCGGACAACAGCGTATAGAGATTCACCAGTGTGGATGTCTCCTGGCCAGTGAGATCGGAGACGTCGTGGCGTTCGAGGGCGTCGGTAAGGAGCAGTGCGTCAGCGTAGACCGCAAGGTCAGGTTCTGTCCGCTCAGTCACTGTCTCCGTTTCCGGAGCCCGAACGAGCTGAGATGGGCCCGGTTGCTCACTCTCACGAATCAGTCCCTCCCGCTCATCAATCTCGAATCGGGGATGAAGACTCAAGACCGCAGGGTAGGGATCGGCGTCAGGAGGTAATCGCTCGAGGTCAAATGAGTCAGCTGCATCGCTTATTCGGCGTGCAAGCGTCTCGAACTGGTCACGCTGGAGTGGCCGCTTCTCGTCCGAGTCAGGGAGTTCGATGACGATTCGGTGCTCCTGAACATCTGTGATCTGAAACGGCTCATCCGATAATGGCATCACCAGTGTCGCCTCATCTCCCAACGCCTCACACTCCTCGAGCAGATTACTCCAGGTCGACTGAAACGTCATTACTCAACGATAGCGGGTGCAACGACGAAAAGATCTGTCCTAAATGCTCCTCCTCGGGCAATTCACCACAGAACGAAAACCACCGTCAGACAGGACTACCAAATTTAAGTGAGGTCACAAACAACGAGTAACCAATAAGATAAGAGAAACACACCCACCGCTAACCGGTGTGGGTCGCAGGAAAAGGGGGCGTTGATTCGCCCCCTAGGTTTGGACACCTAATTCTGCGACCCAGATCGGCTTAAAAGTTCGCCTCTCGATCAGCGGCTGCTATCTCACTCTCGAGATTCTGTCGGCTGCCGAGAGGCTACTCTACCCCCGGTATCGAGAGCCGACTAATTGCACCCAGAGACTACGATACGATGACGATTGGAAAAAATCCAAACGAAATTGACGCCGAAGCCCCCGATGAACAGGACGTCGCGACCACTCTCGGCTTTGATGAGAGTATTCAGGATGGTCTCACAGACAGTGAGACTAAAGACAGCACTACAGAAATCCCGAGCCGCGAGCAAATGTGGTGCATGCTCCAAAAGCAAGCTAAAACGATCGAGCAGCTGGAGTCTCGGCTTGAAGACGTTGAGCAACAACAGAG
>NZ_JARUKV010000076.1 GCF_029688865.1 Natronococcus sp. A-GB7 | reverse complement strand
CTGGCGGTTGCGCTTGGCTCGGCTCTGGTCTTGCTCAACGTCTTCAAGCCGAGACTCCAGCTGCTCGATCGTTTTAGCTTGCTTTTGGAGCATACACCACATTTGCTCGCGGCTCGGGATTTCTGTAGTGCTGTCTTTGGTCTTGCTGGCTGTGAGACCATCCTGAATACTCTCATCAAAGCCGAGAGTGGTCGCGACGTCCTGTTCATCGGGGGCTTCAGCATCAATTTTGCTTGGGTCTTTTCCAATCGTCATCGTATCGTAGTCTCTGGTTGCGATTAGTCGGCTCTCAATACCTGGCGTAGAGTAGCCCCTCAATAGCCGACAGGATCTCAAGAGTGAGATAGCAGCGGCTGATCAAGAGGCGAACTTTTAAGCCGATCTAGGTCGCAGAATTAGGTGTCCAACCTAGGGGGCGAATCAACGCCCCCTTCTTCCGCGACCCACACCGGTTAGCGGTGAGTGTGTTTCTCTTATCTTGTTGGCTACTCGTTGTTTGTGACCTCACTTAAATTTGGTAGTCCTGTCTGACGGTGGTTTTCCTTCTGTGGTGAATTGCTCGAGAAGCAGCATTTAGGACAGAGTTTTTCGCTGTTGGTTCCCCTATCCCTGAGTAATGACGTTTCAGTCGACCTGGAGTAATCTGCTCGAGGAGTGTGAGGCGTTAGGGGATGAGGCGACACTGGTGATGCCGTTATCGGATGAGCCGTTTCAGATCACAGATGTTCAGGAGCACCGAATCGTCATCGAACTCCCTGACTCGGACGAGAAGCGACCACTCCAGCGTGACCAGTTCGAGACGCTTGCACGCCGAATCAGCGATGCAGCTGACTCATTTGACCTCGAGCGATTGCCCCCTGATGCCGATCCCTACCCTGCGGTCTTGAGTCTTCATCCCCGATTCGAGATCGATGAGCGCGAGGGACTGATTCGTGAGAGTGAGCAACCGGGCCCATCTCAGCTCGTTCGGGCTCCGGAAACCGAGACAGAGACTGAGCGAACAGAACCTGACCTTGCCGTCTACGCTGACGCACTGCTCCTTACCGACGCCCTCGAACGCCACGACGTCTCCGATCTCACTGGACAGGAGACATCCACACTGGTGAATCTCTATACGCTGTTATCTGACGTCCAGCGCAATGCTGACGACCTT
>NZ_JARUKV010000075.1 GCF_029688865.1 Natronococcus sp. A-GB7 | reverse complement strand
GTCAAGTGTAGTCTTCTCGGTATACTTTCCGTCGTCTCCTCTACTCCGGCTCATGCGCATGAGTTGGATGGCCCTATGGTTAAGCCTTTTCATGCGCATGAGAACGCGGACGCCGAGTGCCACCGAGCCGATCGCGGACATCCTTGATTGAGGCCGACCTCTCGCTCTGTTTAGACTTTTCGATAGTAACCATAACAAACCATAGGACGTTAAGAATATGCTTGGTTATCCTTTCAAGCGAATACATTGTGCGGGTTGAACCAACCTCCGGGAGGATAGGCCAGGCAAAGCAAGAGGCCAGAAAGTGTCACATACTCGAGATAGAGGGAATGAGGACGTCGGCGACGGGGAAAATCGAGCGTGGGATCAATCAATGTTTCCGAATTTTCGGAGTGGTCGCGAGGGCATGCTCGCCCGGTGACCGAGTCAAGAAAACTTTCTCCGAGCGCTGTTGCATTTTTGTCGTCGATCCCTTCGAGATTGGCATCCCCTCGAGCAGGTCATGTTGCTCGAGCAGAGCGCGACATTTTGTCGACACTCGAGAGGACTCTCCGCCGACCCCACGGCTCTGGAGCCCCGAATTGCCGCTATAAGAGTCGAAAGTTCACGATCAGATAGACGCCGGCGCGGGCGTAGACATCCCGAATGTCAGCCGCGGTTTCCTCGAGAGTATCAGTAGCCTCAGCAATCATAGCTTCAATCCGTTTCTCAGGATCCAGCTCGGTCACGCTCTTGGCGAGTTCCTCAGATGTACGTTGTTACTGGATGAGGTTGTAGAAGTAATTGGAGAGAGTCTCATCAGTGGCATCTGCTTTAGCCTACAGTTGTTTCTTCTCGGATTCAGTAACATAGAAAGATGGGTTGATCACGGCTCATGGGTCCACCACTTAGCGTCTCGAACCTGGGGTATGTAGGGCGGGAACAGGGAGGCGTTTGGCGGGTGCTGAAGCGGTAGGCAAGTTAAAATGCAATTTAGAAACGACCCAATTCGATCGCCGTCTTGCGGTTTTATACCACATTGTGCTACATTGTATTCCAATTTGGTCTAGCAACTAGAATGTCACGCTGTATTTTGCTAACTAATATAGACATACCAATGGGCTGTAGTTCGGTAGACATACCAGAGAAAGTACTAATTCATCAACTCAGTTTGAA
>NZ_JARUKV010000074.1 GCF_029688865.1 Natronococcus sp. A-GB7 | reverse complement strand
GCGAATGGAACGACCAGTAGAATATTTTGGAATCCTATCCCAAAACGAGCAAATGGGCTGTCCTAGCAGCAACCCATATCGACAGTCCTGTTAACACCACTATCGCCACGCGCCCTAGCTTTCCATCTTCGTTCCACTCGCTTTCGGACGCTCTTCTTCCGCGGATTAGACTCGAGCCGATTCCAATAAGTAACCACCCTCCACTCCCCACGATTAGCAACTGAGACCCGTTTAGAGTGAAAGTCAGCGCAACTTGACAGGCACCGAGGACAATAGCAACGACCCCAAAGAACTGCCTTTGATCGACCTCATCAAACGACAGAGATGTATTTTCGGTCGTCAGTGCCGTGAACTTGTGCCAACCCATACCATCCTTTATTGATGCTGCTATATTAAATGTAGGATGATTGTCTCTTTGGCCCTCTGTTCGTCTTGTTACCTCTGAGCCTGGTGTCTATTTCTGTCGGATGAAAGGAGAGATTGTTGAACCGTACCGAAGACAGGGTGTATCGGTCAGACAATCGTCCTGAGAACGGGGGTGCTAACCGCGTAGGTGTCTAATCTTCAAGAGGTGGGTTCTCAAATACTGATTCACACTTTTCACATACAGTTACCGTGCGCCCGCCTTTCCGAGTGACGGACAAGTCGGCGTGACTACAGTGAGGACAGTCTCGCGGGACATGCTCTCTCTCACACGAAGGGCAAACGAATAAAATACCAGCAGCATCAGTGTTCACGCGTAGATCGTCGTGGTCACACTCTGGGCAGTTAACGGGAATCCGTATATCTGAAGTCTCACGAGGCGCACCTAAGGCTAGAGCCACCAATTCCTCGTCGGACTCGTTTTTACCAGACTGAAACTCACCGGGAGAAAACCGAATTACTTCTCCTTTCCTAACAGTAACCTCGCCGTCCATCGTCTCGAAGGTGGCTTCGCCCTCAAGAATAGCGAACACTTCCTCTTGATCCATGTGGGTATGCAGACCGCCGGGGAAACCCTCTCCGGGGGCGAGACTATAGTGATTGAGTGTCAACTCAGAAGTTTCCACGACATCGGATAGTTTTCGACAGGAACTATTCGTGCCCAAGTTATCTGGCTCTACGTCGTCGATAGCAGCCTTCTTCATACGCACAGTTACATTGGAGGCACAATGATAGTTGTCGGAGTACACTCTCTTCACCCAGCACGCTGCTCTTGACAGCTATCGGTGAGACCGATCACCGATCCGTTACCTACTCCGCCT
>NZ_JARUKV010000073.1 GCF_029688865.1 Natronococcus sp. A-GB7 | reverse complement strand
CCGGCGCCAGAGGATGTGGCTGCGGCCGATTAGGTAGACGGTGGGGTAACGGCCCACCGTGCCAGTAATCGGTACGGGTTGTGAGAGCAAGAGCCCGGAGACGGTATCTGAGACAAGATACCGGGCCCTACGGGGCGCAGCAGGCGCGAAACCTTTACACTGCACGCCAGTGCGATAAGGGGACTCCAAGTGCGAGGGCATAGAGCCCTCGCTTTTCTGTACCGTAAGGTGGTACAAGAATAAGTGCTGGGCAAGACCGGTGCCAGCCGCCGCGGTAATACCGGCAGCACGAGTGATGGCCGCTCTTATTGGGCCTAAAGCGTCCGTAGCTGGCCGCGCAAGTCCATCGGGAAATCCGCACGCCTAACGTGCGGGCGTCCGGTGGAAACTGCGTGGCTTGGGACCGGAAGATCCAGAGGGTACGTCCGGGGTAGGAGTGAAATCCCGTAATCCTGGACGGACCACCGGTGGCGAAAGCGCTCTGGAAAGACGGATCCGACGGTGAGGGACGAAAGCTCGGGTCACGAACCGGATTAGATACCCGGGTAGTCCGAGCTGTAAACGATGTCTGCTAGGTGTGCCACAGGCTACGAGCCTGTGGTGTGCCGTAGGGAAGCCGTGAAGCAGACCGCCTGGGAAGTACGTCCGCAAGGATGAAACTTAAAGGAATTGGCGGGGGAGCACTACAACCGGAGGAGCCTGCGGTTTAATTGGACTCAACGCCGGACATCTCACCAGCATCGACAGTAGCAATGAAGATCAGTGTGATGAGCTTATCGGAGCTACTGAGAGGAGGTGCATGGCCGCCGTCAGCTCGTACCGTGAGGCGTCCTGTTAAGTCAGGCAACGAGCGAGACCCGCACTCCTAATTGCCAGCAACACCCTTGTGGTGGTTGGGTACATTAGGAGGACTGCCAGTGCCAAACTGGAGGAAGGAACGGGCAACGGTAGGTCAGTATGCCCCGAATGTGCTGGGCAACACGCGGGCTACAATGGTCGAGACAGTGGGATGCAACCCCGAGAGGGGGCGCTAATCTCCGAAACTCGATCGTAGTTCGGATTGCGGACTGAAACTCGTCCGCATGAAGCTGGATTCGGTAGTAATCGCCGTTCAGAAGACGGCGGTGAATACGTCCCTGCTCCTTGCACACACCGCCCGTCAAAGCACCCGAGTGAGGTCCGGATGAGGCCCCTGTATAGGGGTCGAATCTGGGCTTCGCAAGGGGGCTTAAGTCGTAACAAGGTAGCCGTAGGGGAATCTGCGGCTGGATCACCTCCACAGACCGGGACCACCC
>NZ_JARUKV010000072.1 GCF_029688865.1 Natronococcus sp. A-GB7 | reverse complement strand
CAGTACATCACAAAGCCGGTTAGTTAGAACGTCTGCTTGCTGCGAATGTGACTAGCAAACAGCAGCAAGCAGACAGTGAAATCCACGAAGACCAGCTTCTTAACTTTCTCGTCAACGCTCTCGATGAGGAAGTTGCTCTCAATCTCGGCGCTAATGCTGAAATCGATGCTGAGGACATCTACGAGGTCCTCGTCGGCGCGTGCGCCGACGGGACCTCGGTCTCGACGCTGTGTGGCTCCAGCAAGAACTCACCGGCAGCGAACACGATCCTCTACCATCTGCGGACGAAGTTCGAGCCGGAACGGCTCGAACGAGTCGCTAACACGCTCCTTCGCCGGGATATCGTCGAATTGCTCCCCGAGCAGGTGGAGGTCTGCGCAGACCTCCACCTGCGGCCCTACTACGGTGACGAAGACGACACAGACTGCCTCTATCACTCGGAAGCGAAGCGGGGAACAACCGCGTTCCACGCCTACGCGACACTCTACGCACGCGTGAGCAACAAGCGCTACACGCTGGCGGTGCGCCGTCTCGAAGACGGCGACACCGCCAGCAGTGTCCTCGCCGAGTTCCTTGGTGTTCTCGACGGCCTTGACCTCGGTGTCAAGGCCGTCTACCTTGATCGCGGATTCTACGACAGCAAATGTCTCACGCTGTTACAGGCGCACAACTACGCCTATGTTATCCCGATCATCCGGTGGGGTGAGACAATTCAACAGGAACTCTCGGAAGGGTGGACTCGCGTCATTCAACACGACCTGACAGGGACACTCGACGGTCACAGCTGGACCGTCGAGTTTCCCGTCTACATCGACTGTACGTACCTGAATGGACGGTACGACGAGAACGGTGTGGCGCGTCACGGCTACGCCGCTGACGCGCCGTTCATCGAGACACCACGCGATGCTCGATACCACTACAGCAAACGCTTCGGTATCGAGTCGAGCTATCGCTTGTCCGAGCAAGCGATAGCGACGACAACGACACGAGACGCGACGGTCAGACTGCTGTACGTCGTAGTGAGTCTGCTGCTACAGAACGTTTGGCGATATCTGCACTACGAATACGTGGCGACGCCCCGCCGAGGCGGGCGTCGCCTCTGGTGGTGGCCATACAAGGAGTTCGTCAACATGGTTCGCCGGGCTGTGTGGACGGCCCTTGCGGTGCGTCGGGCCGTCCCCGCAAACCGGCCACCTGACGACCGGTTCCACCGGTAGTCACTGACTGGGGACGCCGCCTTGTGAGTGGCTACGCTGTCGCGTCGGCGGCTGACCGCCGCCGACAGCGACAGCTCCGTCTTCGATCAGCGTTGCTTGACCGGTATCGACGACTCATCACAACAGAACAGGTGACTCAAGTCAGGCTAACTGGCGATGCTTTGTGAGGTACTG
>NZ_JARUKV010000071.1 GCF_029688865.1 Natronococcus sp. A-GB7 | reverse complement strand
CGCCGCTGTGGCCGCCTGAATGCCGATCGACGGACTCGAACCGTCGTCAAACCGTAATCGGTGGCCTCTCTGAGACCGTAATGTACGTGTAGTCCAGTTTGCGTCCGGACCCGTTCGCGGGTACTGTGATCCGAATGCGAATTATGAATGTGTGGCTCGATCAGTTAGTGCTCGCGGGCTCAACGCCTCGTTGCCTTGGCGCGTACACCCCGAGTCTATCGACCTCGTCTTCTACGAGTGATCTCGGTGGTATCTCTTTTCCAGGTGGGTTTCGAGCTTAGATGCGTTCAGCTCTTACCCCGTGGTGCGTCGCTGCCCGGCACGTGCTCTCTCGAACAGCCGGTACACGAGTGGCACCCATTCGTAGTTCCTCTCGTACTATACGAACGTTCCCGTCAGATACCGTAACACCCCCAATAGATAGCAGCCGACCTGTCTCACGACGGTCTAAACCCAGCTCACGACCTCCTTTAATAGGCGAACAACCTCACCCTTGCCCGCTTCTGCACGGGCAGGATGGAGGGAACCGACATCGAGGTAGCAAGCCACCCGGTCGATATGTGCTCTTGCGGGTGACGACTCTGTTATCCCTAAGGTAGCTTTTTTGTCAGCAATCTCCCGCATCAAGCAGGATGATTGGTTCGCTAGACCACGCTTTCGCGTCAGCGTCCGTCGTTGTGCCGGACACTGTCAGGCTTCCGTTTGCTCTTGCGCTCTTTCCCGAGTCTCCGACTCGGGTGAGGAAACCTTGGGGCGCGCTCGATATCTTTTCAAGCGCGTACCGCCCCAGTCAAACTGCCCGGCTACCAGTGTCCTCCGCCAGGAGTGAGAGTCGCAGTCACCATCGGGTAGTATTTCAATGATGCCTCGGTGGGCCGCTAGCGCGGCTACCTGTGTAATGGCTCCTACCTATGCTGCACAATGGCGACCACGTCTCAGTGACAGCCTGCAGTAAAGCTCTATAGGGTCTTCGCTTCCCCTTGGGGGTCTCCAGACTCCGCACTGGAACGTACAGTTCACCGGGCCCAACGTTGGGACAGTGACGCTCTCGTTGATCCATTCATGCAAGCCGCTACTGAAGCGGCAAGGTACTACGCTACCTTAAGAGGGTCATAGTTACCCCCGCCGTTAACGGGTCCTTCGTCCCCTTGTAAGGGGTGTTCAGATACCCGCACTGGGCAGGATTCAGTGACCGTACGAGTCCTTGCGGATTTGCGGTCACCTATGTTGTTACTAGACAGTCGGAGCGTCCGAGTCACTGCGACCTGCCCCTTTGCGGGGCAGGCATCCCTTCTTCCGAAGGTACGGGACTAACTTGCCGAATTCCCTAACGTCGGTTACTCCCGACAGACCTTGGCTTTCGCCGCCATGAGTACCTGTGTCGGATCTCGGTACGGACAGTGTGCTCGCCTTTTCACGGGCTCTGGGTTGACCTCTCTT
>NZ_JARUKV010000070.1 GCF_029688865.1 Natronococcus sp. A-GB7 | reverse complement strand
ATCAAGTGTAGTCTTCTCGGTATACTTTCCGTCGTCTCCTCTACTCCGGCTCATGCGCATGAATTGGATGTCCCTATGGTTAAGCCTTTTCATGCGTATGAGAACGCGGACGCCGAGTGCCACCGAGCCGATCGCGGACATCCTTGATTGAGTCCGACCTCTCGCTTCGTTTAGACTTTTCGATAGTAACCATAACAAACCATAGGACGTTAAGAATATGCTTAGTTATCCTTTCAAGCGAATACATAGAGTGGGTTGAACCAACCACCGGGAGGATAGGCTGGGTAAAACAAGAGGCCAAAAAGTGTCACCTACTCGAGAGTGAGAGTGAGGGCGTCGGCGACAGAGAAAAGCGAGCACGGAATCAGTCGATGTTTTCCAGATTTTCGGAGTTAGTCGCGAGGGCGTGCTCGCGCGTTGGGCGGGTCAAGAAAACACCCTCTCCGGGCGCTGTTGTATTTTGTCGTCGGTCCCTTCGAGGTCGGCAACCCCTCGAGCGGGTCATGTTGCTCGAGCGGGGCGCGAAATTTTGTCGACGCTCGAGAGGACTCTCCCCCGACTCTCTCTGAAGCCCCGAATTGCCGCTGTAAGAGTCGATAGTTCACGATCAGGTAGACCCCGACACGGGTATAGACATCCCAAATGTCGGCCACGGTTTCCTCAAGGGTATCAGTAGCCTCAACAATCATGGCTTCAATCCGTTCCTCAGCATCAAGCTCGGTTGCGCTCTTGTCGAGTTCTTCAGATTGACGTTGTTACTGATGAGCTTGTAGAGATAACTGGAAAGAGTCTCATCAGCGGCATCTGCTTCAGCCTACTGTTGTTTCTTCTCGGATTCAGTAACATAGAGGGAGATGGGTTGATCACGGCTCATAGTCCCACCACTTGGCGCCTCGAACCTGGGGTATGTAGGCCGGGAACAAGGAGGTGTTTGGCGGGTGCTGAAGCAGTAGGCAAGTTAAAATGCAATTTAGAAATGACCCAATTCAATCGCCGTCTTGCGGTTTTATACCACATTGTGCTACATTGTGTTCCAATTTGGTCTGGCAACTAGAATGTTTCGCTGTGTTTTGTTAACTAATATAGACATACCAATGGGCTGTAGTTCGGCGAACATGCCAGAAAAAGTACTCATTCATCAACTCAGTTTGAGCGTGTTACGGAAACCCCTCGCTGGCCGGAACGAGGCCGGTCGCTCGCTATCGCTGCGCTCCCTGCATTCCGGGCTTGCGCTCGCTTCGCTGCGCGTTCCGGGCATCTGCCCATCCGGCACTCGGGGTATACAAAACAGCCAACGAGAGTGACCACAGCCCAGCAAGCCACCATGAGAGTGCATTGAGGTTCCTCACACCTGTTGTGAACGGGAACGAGAACAACGGCTCCGAATTAGTGTTAGATACAGTAACACTAATTCTGTATTCAAGGGGCTTCCTCCTACAGCTGCAGCTAGTGTAGTAGGCGACGTCGGCCGGAAGAACCGACGACCAGAGACGTTTGTTTTGGTAACCTGAGAGAC
>NZ_JARUKV010000007.1 GCF_029688865.1 Natronococcus sp. A-GB7 | reverse complement strand
GAAAATTCCGATTCGTCGACGCTCGGAGACCGAACACATTTCAGCAGCGAAAGCAAGCGGCAGCGCGAGGGACTCAAGCACAGGGGTGCAATGGGGAGCCGAGTCGGCAGTTCGGACCTCGTTTTCCTCGAAGGAATTCTCCCCGAAAGGGATGGAGAGGTATTGAATGATCTCTCAACCGAAGAGCAGACGAAACGATGTTTTGAGAGGCTCGAATCTCTGCTGTCGGAGCGTCGTATGGATCGGGATGCCATCATGAAGTTCGAAGTACAGATGACGCCTGCTGCGGAAAAAGACGCCGTCGACCGCGTCTATCAGAACCAATTCGAAGGTCAATACCCACCTCGAACGATGGTCGGTGTTTGCTCACTTCCCGGTAGTGCCGACGTTCAGTTCGACGTGATCGCTGCACAGGAGTGAGTCATAGTTCAAGGAAATTTTCCACACATGTCTTTAGACCTATCCCTGACGGCACGTTGCAGCGAACGATTTGCAGCCAGCGTCCACCTCCAGAACGGTTCGACGGAGGGGTCTGCCAATGAGCAGCTCTGATCACGAGCACGGTCCGAACTGTAGTTGCCCGAACTGCGGCGACCCACGGTCGATGGACTTTCTCGATAAGTACCTGACCGTCTGGATCTTCGCCGCGATGGGGATCGGTGTCGGACTCGGGACTGTCGCTCCTTCCGTAGTAGACCCGATTCAGGATTACTATCTCGTCGAGATCGGGCTGATCGCGATGATGTACCCACCGCTAGCAAAGGTCAACTACGGTCAGCTGCCACGGGTGTTCAGCGCGTGGCGAGTGCTTAGTCTGAGCCTGATCCAGAACTGGCTCATCGGCCCTACGCTGATGTTCCTGTTAGCGGTCGTTTTCTTCAGCGGACTCGTGCCACCATTCCCAGCCCATCCCGAGTACTTCCTTGGCCTGATCTTTATCGGCATGGCCCGGTGTATTGCGATGGTACTCGTCTGGAACGATCTTGCCGACGGCTCGAGCGAGTACGCTGCCGGACTGGTCGCGTTCAACAGCGTCTTCCAGATCATCACCTACGGGGTGTACATCTGGTTTTTCGCGCTGTTCCTGCCGCCGCTGCTGGGGATGGACGCGCTGGTCGCTGGCATCGGTACGTTCGACATCACGGTCACACAGGTGTTCTGGGCGATCGCGATCTTCCTCGGCATTCCTTTCGCCGGCGGGATCCTGACTCGTTTCGGCGGCGTCCGTTCGAAAGGCGAGGAGTGGTACGAAGAGGAGTTCGTCCCGAAGATCAGCCCTGTCACGCTGATCGCGCTCCTGTTTACTGTCGTCGTGATGTTCGCCACGCAGGGTGAGAACATCCTCGCTCAGCCGACCGACGTCGTCTGGATCGCCGTCCCGCTGACGATCTACTTTGTCATGATGTTCCTCGTGAGCTTCGCAATGGGCCGGGGAATCGGCGCGGACTACTCGACAACGACTGCCATCGGCTTCACCGCGGCCTCGAACAACTTCGAACTCGCGATTGCGGTTGCCGTCGCCGTCTTCGGCGTCGGTTCCGGTGTCGCGTTCGCCACTGTCGTCGGACCGCTCATCGAGGTACCGGTCCTCCTTGCGCTGGTGAACGTCGCCATCTACTTCCAAGAGAAGTTTGACTGGACGGGCTACGAGACTGGCCGCCTTGACGGCCTAACCGAACCACCAGAACCGACGCTGGAAACAGACGACGACTGAATGCAATGTAGAGACAATCCTACTCCCAACCGGCGGAAGAGATCCAGCAACGGAAGTGGCTCGATGGGGGTTTGCTTTTATAAATCAGGTCGGCACTAATGTCCACGTTCTCGCGGTTGCAGACGTGAGTATCGCAACGAGTGCTGGTTACTCCGGTGATTCGTCCTCGATACGGACTCGTCTCCACGAGACAGCAGACGAACGAGGATTACTCTTGCAGAAGAACCACCAGAGTACGGAGTCGATGCTGAGGCGACGGTGCGTGAAGTCGTTCCTGCTGCCGAGATAGTGGCGAAAGCCGTGGAAGACGAAATTGAGGCGGTCGTTATGGGGACGGCAGATCGTGGAGGTGTTACTCGTGCTCTCGTGGGTAGTGTCGCAGACAAGGTAATTCGGACTGCACCAGTGCCTGTCGTCACTGTCAATCCACCTGCGGCCGGTAATCAAGAGATCGAGTCTGGTATCGAGAGGATGTTATAGAACCACTTTCATGGAACGACTTTACCTCCATCTCGATAAACCAAACGCTACGTAGAGATGCACACGTACCTTTTTGCGCGTCGGGATTCCGCGCGAAGCGCGGAACCACTCGCGCAAAAATCTACGCTAAAAAGCCGCTCACTCGCGATGCTCGATCGCGGGTGCTGTGCTTGAACCGCACCGCAGTGATACCGCCTCCGCCTCTATGTAGCGTCACCTCGAGCTAATCGAACTCGGAACCCTATCATACAGTTCGATCGACCGAAACGACGTGTGCGTCCTCGGGATCGAACCCGACGAGGACCTCGCCCGACAGCAGATCCCGCGTTCGCACGAGCAGTTCCTGGCCCTGCCACTCGAGGTGGACCCGGGTCGTCTCGCCGAGAAACTCCGCGCTCCGGACGGTCGCCTGCGTCACGTTTTCTGTCCTGGGATCACCGGTCGAGTCGGCCTCGACGACCAGGTTCTCCGGTCTGACGCAGAACGCGAGGCCGTCGTCGACGGCGACGTCGTCCTCGCCGGGAGCGACGGCGAACGTCTCCGGTCCGATATCCACCGAGACGGCTCCGTCCGCGCCGAGCGACCGAACCGTCCCGTCGAAGACGTTGTTGTCGCCGACGAACTCCGCGACGAACCGCGTCCCGGGCCGGCGGTAGATCTCGCGGGGTGGGGCGACCTGTTCGGGCGTTCCGTCCCGCATCACCGCGACGCGATCCGAAATCGCCAGCGCCTCCTCCTGGTCGTGGGTGACGTAGATCGTCGTAATGTCGAGTTCCTTCTGGATCGCCTTCACCTGGATCCGCAGTCGCTCGCGTAGCTGGGCGTCGAGCGCACTCATCGGCTCGTCGAGCAGGAGGACGTCGGGACCGGGTGCCAGCGCGCGGGCGATCGCGACCCGCTGTTGTTGCCCGCCGGAAAGACGGTCGGGCTCGCGCTCGGCCATCCCCTCGAGGTCGACCAGCTCGAGTAACTCCCGAACCCGTTCGTCGTCCGAGACGCCCCCGGGTGGCTCCGCGAAGTTGAGCCCGTAGGCGACGTTCTCGCCGACGCTCATGTGGGGAAACAGCGCGTAGTTCTGGAAGACGACGCCGACGTCCCGGGCCTCGGGCGGGACGCCGGTGACGTCCTCGCCGTGGAACCGAACCGCGCCGTCGGTCGCCGACTCGAAACCGGCGATCAGGCGCAGCGTCGTCGTCTTTCCACAGCCGGAGGGGCCGACGAGCGTAAAGAACTCCCCCTCCCGGACCGATAGCGAGACGCCGTCGACGGCCGTCGTTCCGGCGTAGCGTTTCGTGACGCCCTCGAGGTCGACGGCGATCGGTCGATCCTCGGTCGGCGACTCTGTACTCGGGGGTCGGGACTCGAGCGGCTCGAGCGAGCGATCCGGCTCCTCAGATGCCAAAGCTCTCACCCCCGAGGCGGTCGATGATCACGAAACTGATGCTCGTGACGACCAGCAGGACGACGCCCATTGCGGTTGCGGGTCCGAGCCGACGGCCGATGAACCGTTCGATCGCGACCGGCATCGTGTACTGATCCGTCCCGGTCGCGAGGATGACCGTCGAGGAGAACTCGCCCATCGAGATTGCGACGACGAAAGCGGCGCCCGCGACGACGCCGGGCCAGACCAGCGGGAGTTCGACGTCGTACAGGGCTCGAGCGCGCGAGGCACCGAGCGCGCGGGCCGACTCGACGAGCGATCGGTCGACGGACTCGAGCCCGGGTGCCACGGTGCGAACGACGAACGGATAGCAGGAGACCGCGTGGGCGGCGACGATCGCCGCGGCGCCACCCATCGTGATCTGCCAGCCCGCGAGCTCGATACCGAAGACCGGTCCTCGAAGGAGGCCGATCCCGACGATGATCCCCGAGACGGCGAGCGGGGCCATCGCCACGGCGTCGACAAGCTTCCGGCCCCGGTAGCGTCTGGTCGTCAGCACCGAGACGACGACGCCCATCGGCAGAGCGAGCGCGAGCGCGCCCGCGGCAAACAGCAGGGAGTTGCGGATCGCGGGCCAGGGCCGGACCTGGAACGCCGCGGCGGTCTGCTGACGATCGATCAGAAACCGGTAGTGGTCCAGCGTGAGCCCGTTGGGTCCCGAGACGCTGGCGTAGAGCATGCTGACGATCGGCGAGACGAAGACGACCAGCGCGATGGCGGCGTAAACGGCGATCCCGGCCCGCGGAGCCAGTTCGCGGACCGACAGCGACGGCGGCGAGAGCGGACGACGCGGGAGCGGACGAACTCCTCGAGAGCGGACGACGTGGTTCGCCTCGTAGCGCAGGTAGCCGTAGAGGATCCCCAGCGTGATGACGAGTTCGACGATCGCCAGCGCGGCGGCCTCGGCGTAGTTCAGGTCCTGAATCAGCCGGTAGACGAACACCTCGACGGTCGCCAGCTCGAACCCGCCCAGCGCCAGCACGATCGGGAAGGTTCCGAACGTGAAGACGAAGGTCAGGGCCGCGCCCATCAGCACCGCCGGGTACAGCTGGGGAGCGACGACGTCCCGAAAGGCACGGAAGGGGCTCGCACCGAGGCTGCGGGCGGTCTCGATCGCGCTCGCGTCGACGGACTCCCAGGCCGCGGTCGTCACCCGCGCGACGAGCGGGGCGTTGTAGAACGCGTGGGCGATGAGGATCGCCTCGAGCGTGAACATCAGCTCGATCGGGCCAAGCCCGACGAGCCCGAGCAGGCGGTTGAGCGTGCCGTTCTGACCGAACGTCGCGACGAAGCCGACCGCGACCATGATCGACGGGAGTACGAAGGGAAGAACCGTCAGCGAGCGCAGCGTCTGCCGACCGCGGAACTCGTAGCGCGCGAGGACGTAGGCCGCGGGAACGCCGAGTGCGACGCTGAGCAGCGTCGAGAGGAACGCCTGATAGGCGGTGAAGCCGACGATCCCGATCCGACGATCGGCAGAGAGCAGGTCGCTCGCGACCGCGAGCGGCGACTCGCCGGCAAACAGGCGGGCGAGGTCGCCGAAATAAAAGGGATCCCGCAGGAGCTCCAGAAAGACCGCGAGCGTCACCGCGCCTTCGACGACGACGGCCTCGACGAACACCGTCGCGACGGGGTAATAAAACAGCACGACCAGCAGGAGGATCGTTCCGAGGCCGAACAGCGCGATGGCCCGACGCTCGAGGCGGTTGCGAATTCCTCTCGCGCGCCGTCGTCCCGTCGGTTCGTCTCCCGTACGGGGATTTCCGGGGTCGGGGCCCGAACCGGGACCGTCGACGGGCGCGGTCGCCCCGCCGTTGGCTCTCGGATCGGTGCGGTCGCTCACGTGGCCACCTCCGCGGATTCGCCCGCCGAGGACCGGGCTGTGAGCCGGCTCGACCATCCGGTGGTACCGGCGACCGAAACCACTACGTCACGACCCCGGAAACAGACGACTATGACAGTCTTCGCGCTGCTTCGCGTGACCCCGATCACCGACGACGACGTAACCGAGGACGTCGCGGCCGCGATCGACGCCCTCGAGGAGTACGACGTCGAGTACGAGACGGCGCCGATGGCGACGACGCTCGAGGCCGAGGACGTCGAGGAGCTGTTTGCGGCCTGCGGGGCCGCCCACCAGGCGGTCGAGGGTAGCGAGGTCCAGACGCTGGTACAGGTCGACGACAAGCGCGAGAAGTCGATGACGGCGACCGACAAGGTCGACGCCGTCGAATCGGAGCTGGGCCGAGACGCCCGGAGCGACGGCGACTGAGCCGTCGCTCGCGGCGGTGGCCGCTTCGCGACGCCCGCAGTCGGATCGTTCGGTGCGCTCGAGGCCACGGCTCGTTCAGTGGTCGCCGGCGGCGACCTGCTCCCACTCGCCGAGCCAGTCGTCGAGGTTCGCCTCGAGGTCGTCGTAGTCGAAGAACGGCGTGTCGTCGGGCACTTCGGCGTACTCCTCGTACACCTCCGGAAGCTCGGTTTCGTCGTTGACCGGACCCGTCACGTTGCGTTCGGCGATCACGGCCTGGACTTCGGGGTCGAGGATGAAGTCCATGAACTCGTGGGCCAGTTCGTCGTTCGTCCCGTCCGCGAACCGACCCATCCCGGCAACGTTGGCGTAGGCCTGGTCGTTCAGCAACGCGACCTGGTGTTTCTCGAGATCGTTGCCGGCGCGTTGGGCGTAGACGCGGTCGTTCGCGTAGGAGGCGACGACCGGAACCTCGCCCTCCTCGAACTGGGCGTAGACCTCGCTCCAGGAGTCGAGAACGCGCGTATCGTTGTCGAGTAACTCCTCCCAGTACTCGAGGTACTCGTCCTCGCCGAAGTAGTCGATCGTCCACAGCAAGAAGAGCAGCCCGGTTGTCCCGCGCTGGGGGTTCGAGACCGCGATCTGGCCCTCGTACTCGGGATCGAGCAGGTCCTCGAACGTTTCGGGAGTGTCAACGTTGCGACCGTCGTAGACCATCGCACAGAAGCTCCGGTAGGTCGGAATCACCCGGCCCTGGGGGTCGAAGTAGTGCTCCTCGTCGACGTTCGCGAGGTGCTCGAGGGCGTCGTCGTCGGTCTCGACGAACAGGTCGCCGTTGGTGTTCTGGTCGGCCCGGACGACCTCGTGGGGGTTCAGCCCCAGGTAGAGCTCAGGTTCGATCTCGACGTCCTCGTTGTGGCGCTCGATGTAGTAGTTCAGCTCCTGTTCGGGCGTGTGCCACTCGAACTCGACATCGTACCGGTCGGCGAACTCGTCGGCGATCCACTCGCCGGGACTGTCGCTTGGGGCGTCGACGAACGAGGTGTTCGCCGCGACCCGGAGCACGTCCTCGTCGTCGCCGTTCCCGGTCGTCCCGCCGTTGTCTCCGTCCTGTGAAATGCAGCCGGCCAGACCGAGTCCGGCGACTGTCCCCCCGCTCGCGAGAAACGTCCGTCGTCTCATTACCGGGTGATCACAACCGGTGGTACGTAAGGGTCGCGCTTTCGATCCGGCTCAGCCGTCGCTCGGCAGCCGAATCGTCGATCGGTCGGGGATCGGGCCCGACGCGTCCTCGAGGTCGAGCCGACCCGTTGCGGCCAGCGTCCGCAGCGCGTAGAGGTTCCGAAACGCCGGGAGCGCCTCGAGGACGTCGTCGTCGACGATCCCGTACCACGCCAGGGGATGGGAGCCGGGCTCGCTCCAGGCCGACCGGGGCGCGAGAAACGGCGGCTCCCAGTCCCCGTTGCGCTCGGTGAACTGGCGGATCGGCGAGTGTCGAACCAGCGCGAGGTGGCGATCCGCGGGCGAGAGCGTCCGGTCCGTCAGCCCCGCCCGCTCGTCGGGAACGTCGGCTACGCGTTGATACCGCTCGCGCGCGAGGTCGGCGTGGAGCCCCTTCCCCCGTCGGGCCGCGAGCGGGACGCGCTCCCAGGCGCGAACGTAGGCGGGATCCCACAGCGGGAGCCACCAGTCGAGGCCCGCGTCCTCGTAGACCCGGAGGTCGCCGTTGGTGAACGTCGCCATCCGCCCGCGCCACTCCCAGCGCTCGTAGGCCGCGGCTACAGTCGCAGGGTCCGCAACGGCGCTCGGGTCGCGGTCGCCGAGCAGCCCCTGTCGGATCCGTTCCCGCGCGGCGTCCTCGAACCGCTCGTCGGCCCACTCCCACAGCGCGTAGTGGCGCTCGAGGACGTAGTCGACGAGGTCCTCGAGGGTAGGGTCGATCAGCTCTCGGTCGAGCGCGTCGTCGTCGGCGTCGACGGCGGGCCCGCAGCCGACGCTCGAGTCCTCGCTCCGTTCGCGCTCGCCGACGAACCGCGGCAGCCGCTCGCTGGGCGTCGCGACGGTGTGGCCCGGACAGTACAGCGCGTCGGTCGGGAGCCGTCCGTCGGCGACCAGCTCGCGGACGGCGGGCCACTCCGCGAGGAAGGGGAGCGCGTCGCCGCCGAACGCCTCGCGCTCGTACCGCCGCCCCTCCGGGCCGCGGTACCACTCTCGCCACGTCGACTCGTCGTAGTCACGGAACTCCCAGCGGATCCCGAGGCGGTCCGCGATCTCTCTGCTCAGTTCGACGTCGGGGTGGCCCGACCTGCCGAACGTAAAACCGATCACCTCGCGGTCGCGCTCGACGAGCGCCGACGCGAGCAGCCGGGAGTCGTAGCCGCCCGAGAGCGGGACGACGACTGGACGGTTGCCCGCAACGCACTCGAGCCGATCGAGCGCGGTCTCGAGGGCCGACTCGAGGCTCGCCCGGGGGTTCGCCGATTCGTTCGCGCGTTCGTCCTCGGGACCCGCGGGCCAGTACTCGCGGTAGGTTCGACGTGTGATCCCGTCGCCGTCGATCCGGACCACCTCGCCGGGCTGGGTCGTGTACACGCCCGACCAGATCGTCTCGGGTCCGGTAACGTACCGCGTCAGGAGGAACTCGCTCTCGGCGACGGGGTCGGTCGCCGCCTCGAGCGCCTCGCGAACGACGCGCCCGCGATTGGAGACCGTTCCGTCGGGACCGTAGTACAGCGGGATGGATCCGGCGCCGTCGGCGACGAGGGAGGTGGCGTCGCCGTCCTCGATGACGGCGGCGAAAAAGCCCTCGAGGTCGGCCGCGAGGGCGGCGACGGCCTCGAGCGGGGCGTCGGACTTTCGGGTCTCGGAGAGGCGGGCGGCGAGGGACGGTCCCTCGAGGAGCTGCCCGTCCTCGAACGCGCGACCCCGAACCGCGACGCCATCGGCTCGGGTCCAGCCGTCGTGACTCAGCACCGTCTGCATACTCGTTCGTTCGTCGAGGCGTACTTAGATCCGCCGACAGGTGTCGGCTCGACGGCTCACTCCCGGTTGTCGGCCAGCTCGCGGCGCCGTCGGTCGGCCGCCGCCTCCCACTGCTCGGTCGACTCGTCGTAGGCCGTTCCCAGCGAGATCAGGAAGCCGGTGATGGCGGTGACGAGCGCGATGCTGCCGATCGCGACGACCGCGATCGAGAACAACGGCCCCGCGAGGACCTGCGCCGAGGTCAGCAGCGAGACCGCCGTCACGAACGCGATCAGGGTTCCGAGCCGCGCCAGCCGTCCGGTGTCGAGGCCGCGTTCGGAGTCCGTTCGGGTTTCGGTGCGTTCGATCAGCTCGTCGACGATACCGGTGTACTCGCCGCCGTCTCGTGTGTGACCCAGCGAGTGGATCGACTGTGCGATCCACAGTCCGGCCGTGAAGTTCAACAGCGCGACGAACGAAACCAGTCCCAGCTCGCCACCGATGAACAGCCCGGCAGTGATCGCGCTGGCGAGTGAGAGCGCCATGATCGCGTGAGTAATGATCGAGCGGGTACCGAAGTCGGCCAGCCGGTTCAGCTGAGTCGTTTTCATACCGAACTAGAGGCTCCAGCGCCGGAAGCCGACTACCCCTAACCATGATAATTATTTACACACGACCGTTGCAGCTGCCGGGTCAGTTGCTTCCCGTCCGAGGCCGGTAGTGGACGCATGGCAGAACTCGGCACCGCGACGATCACGTACAGGAACGCGAGCGACGAGATCGAGGAAGTCACGGTCGACAACGATCACATCGCCTACTTCCAGGACCACTGGCTGTTCGCCTACGGCACCGACGACGACGGCAACGACATGGTTCGGCGGGTCCCGAGCGAGCGGGTCTACCACGTCGAGCGTTCGGTCGAGGAGCTCGAGAGCACGTTCGACACCGCGGTCGACAAGGCAAAGGACACCCTCGAGGACCTCAAGTAACCTACTCGCCGGTCGCGTCCTCGACCCGATCCGCGTGTTTCTCGAGGTCGCTCGCGATCGTTCGGGCCTGATCGGGCGTCAGCTGAACCTCCTCCATGTGTGCGGGAAGATGTTCTTCGGTCATGTTGTCGAGCTCGAGCTGCAGCCGGACGCAGTCGGGTTCCTCCCTGTCGGCCGTCGCGTTCACTACGGCGAGCGATTCCGTCTCGAACTCGTGACCCTTCGCGACGGCGTCGACGAGGTCGAGCGTCGTGTACGCGTTGACTTTCATCAGACGGTCTGCCATGGTTCTCGAGAGCGGGTGGAGACACTTAGGCGGCCCGGAGCGACGCGAAACGCGGTCACATCGAACCGAGTGCTGCGGCTGCCGGGACGGTCGTGGAACGGTAGGCGAGAGAACGGCACCGAGCGGTGAACGTCGGTTAGTCGTCGGACGGGATCGGCGTCCCGTCGGCCTTCGCGGGAGCGGGGCTCTCGTTCAGGTCGTCGTCCTCCGCGTAGGGGTACCACGTCCGCTTCGTGTTGTGCATGAACGGATCGTCGTAGTCGGTCTCCTCGGGCTCGATCAGGTCGGCGAGCTCCTCGTCATCGCGCTCGCCGACGAACTCGCGGAAGCTCTGGGTCTCGCTGTCGCGAGCTTCCTCGAAGTTCTCGAGGAGGTTCGCGATCGCGCCGGGCACCTCGTCGGCGGGGACCCGCTCTGCGATCCAGGAGGCGAACTGCGGCTCCTCGCCGAGCCCGCCGCCGAGGCCGATGTCCAGCGCCTCGACCGGTTCGCCGTCCTTGCGCGTCTTCATCCCGCGCAGGGAGACGTCGGCGATCTGGGGCTGGGCGCAGGAGGCGGTACAGCCCGAGAGGTGGACGTGGAAGTTCTCGACGCCCTCGGGGAGCTCGACGTTGTTCGTGAGCCAGCGGGCGTAGCGGACCTGGCGGTTCTTCGTCTCGACGATCGAGAGCGAGCAGAACTCCGTTCCGGTGCAGGCGATCGAGCCGCGCTGGAACGGGTGCGGGTCGGGGCTGTAGTGCTCGAGGACGTCCTGGGAGCGCAGGTCGTCGACGCTCTCCTCGGGGACGTCGGTGAAGACGATGTTCTGGCGCTGGGTGAGTCGGACCTCGCCCGAGCCGTGCTCGTCGGCGGCGTCCGCGAGGTCGTACGCCTCGTCGACGCCGATGCGCCCGACGAGGACGTTGAGCCCGACGTAGTAGTTGCCGTCGGGCTGTTCGTGGACGCCGACGTGGTCGTGTTTGCCGTCGGCCTCGCCGGCGTTGTAGGAGTACGACTCGCGGAGGTCCTCGCCCGCCGCGTGGAGTTCGAAGTCGACGTACTCCTCCTGGAGGGTCTCGCGGAACTTCTCGGGACCCCACTCGTCCATGAGGAACTTGATCCGGGCGTTGTAGCGGTTCTCGCGGTCGCCGTTGTCCCGGAACAGCGCCGAGATGCCGCCGGCGACGTCGACGGCCTGCTCGGGCGTCGCGAAGACGTCGATATCCCGGGCGAAGCGGGGCTCGTTGCGCGAGAGGCCGCCGCCGACGCGGACGTTGTAGCCCGTGACGGTCTCGCCGTCTACCTCCTTCTCGGCGGGCTCGAAGGCGAGGTCGTTGATGTCGCCCTGGCCGCAGCCCTCGTCACAGCCCGTAACCGACACCTTCCACTTCCGCGGGAGGTTCGAGTGAGCCTCGTTCTTCTTGAACGTGTCGTGGAGTTCCGTCGCGAGCGCATCGGCGTCGACGTGCTCGTGCTTGTCCTTGCCGGCGACCGGGCAGCCGACGATGTTGCGCCAGGAGTCGCCGCAGGCCTGGACCGTCGAGAGGCCGACCGACTCGAGGCGCTCGAAGATCTCGGGGACGTCCTCGAGGCGGATCCAGTGGAGCTGGATCGCCTGGCGGGTCGTCACGTCGATCCAGCCGTTGCCGAACACCGGATTCTCGGCGGGGCCGCGGGAGAAGTCGTCGGCGATCTCGACGATCTCTCGGAACTGGCCGGGCTCGAGAACGCCCCCCGGCGGGCCGATCCGCATCATGAAATAGGACTCCTGACCGGCCCGCTGGTGGTACAGGCCGTACCACTTGAAGCGCTCGAACCACGCGTCGTGTTCGTCGTCGGGAATCGCCTCCCACCCCTCCTCCGCGAAGCGCTCGATTTCGGCGCGGATATCGGTACCGTAGAGCTCGTCCTTCCACTGCTCGACGTCACTCGCCATTGATATCCTTCGTATGAACTCCCATTATAAGCACCCCTGCCTCTCGTCAGTTCTCCCCGCATCTAGCCGCTCTCGGACAGAATTGCCGCTTCACTCTCGCCTGGTTCGGGACGTCGGTTCGACGATCGACTGGACGCCCTCGGGTCCGTACGGCTTGAACTCGCCGTCGACGATCCGACCGACGGGCAATCGATCGATCGAGTCCTGAGTCCCACAGTCGAGACACCGTCCGACGGTGTCCGCGACGACGATCGACCCGCTGACGTCGACGCCGAAGAACCCCTCCAGGAGGACGTACGCCGGTTCGCACCCGCAGAACGTGCCGTGTGAGAGGGTCCAAACGTCGCTCACGCTTACCTGTCGGCTGTCGTTGACGCTGATCCACGCCCCGTCGTCGAGCGTTCGCACTGCGATCGTCATACCGACGCTTCGTCCGCGACCGGCCTCCGTTCGTTGGCCCGGGCAATGCTTACCGGAGAGCGGACGGCGGTTCGAGCGAAAACCGCAAGAAGGGACCGGAACGGCGCCGATAGCCGGATCCGAGATAGCTGCCATTCTTTCCGGTAGGAACGACCGCCGCTGGCCGACTCGTTTTACCGTTCGGCAGACCGCGAGTCGCCGTCGAGCGTGCCGACGCGGACCGCGAACAACAGCATCTTTTACCGGGCCGACCGGACTGACGGGTATGCAGATCAAAGACCGGGAGCGACTCGACGGGGGTCGCGAGCGGCTCACCGTCGTCCCCGAGAGCGTGGACGACCTCTGGCACCTCCAGTACGTCCTCGAGCCCGGCGACAGGGTCGCGGGCGATACGACCCGGCGGATTCAGCGCAACGACGACCAGATGCGGGATACGGGCGGCGAGCGCGAGCACATGTGGGTCGCCATCGCCGTCGACGATATCGAGTTCCACAAGTTCGCCAACCGACTTCGCGTCGGGGGTGAGATCGTCGCCTGCTCGCGGGAGGACCAGCTCGGCTTCCACCACACGCTGAACGTCGAGGAGCGCGAGGAGCTGTCGATCGAGAAGCGGTTCAAACCCGACCAGGAGGCCCGCCTCGAGGAGGCCGAGGAGGCAACCGAGAATCCGGACGTCGCTATCGCGACCGTCGAGGAGGGCCAGGCTCACGTCCACACGGTCGCCCAGTACGGCACCGAGGAGCGAGCGGCGATCAGCGGCCCCACCGGCAAGGGGGAGTTCGCCCGCGAGCGCTCGGAGCTGTTCGCGGAGCTGGCGACGGTCCTCGAGCGCCAGGACGCCGACGCGGTCATCCTCGCGGGACCCGGGTTCACGAAACAGGACGCCTACAAGTACATCGAGCAGAACGCGCCCGAGGTCGCCGAGAAGATCACGATGGTCGACGCGGCGGCCGTCGGCGACCGGGGCGTCCACGAGGTGCTCAAACGCGGCGCCGTCGCGGACGTCCAGCAGGAGACTCGCATCGAGAGCGAGGCCGAGTACATCGACGAGCTGACCCAGCGCATCGCCCAGGGCGCGAAGGCCGCCTACGGTCCCGACGAAGTCAAGCAGGCCGCCGAGTACGGCGCGATCGAGCACCTGCTGATCGTCGACGACCGACTCCGACAGGAGCGAGGCCCCGACGGCGAGTGGAATCTCAATGTCGACGACGTCGTCCGCACGGCCGAGCAGAAGGGCGGCGAGGTGACGGTGTTCTCGAGCGAGTTCCCGCCCGGCGAGCAGCTCTCGAACCTCGGCGGGATCGCGGCGCTGTTGCGCTACCGGCTCGAGTGACCAGAGCCCCTCGAGTCGATCCCACTGCACACGAGCGAGTGTTTTGATACCGCACCACGTGTAGGACCACGGAATGCTCACTCAACGGGCCGATCGACTGTGGACCTACGAGGAACCGCTGCGGTTTGTCGGCGTCGAACTCGGGCGGATCATGACGGTCGTCGAACTCTCGAGCGGGGGGCTGTTCGTTCAGTCGCCAGCCGAACTGACCCCCGACCTGCGGGCGGCACTCGGGGAGCTCGGCGACGTGCGCTTCGTCGCGCCCGCGAGCAAACTTCACGGACATCTCTATATGGAACAGTATCGGGAGGCGTTCCCGGACGTCGAACTGCTGGCGGCGCCCGGGCTCGCGGCCCGACGACCGGACCTGCGGTTCGACGGGCTGCTGGGCGATACTCCCGATCCGCGCTGGAGCGCCGATATCGATCAGGTCGCGGTCGACGGCCACCGCTGGCTCACCGAGATCGCGTACTACCACCGCTCGAGCGGGACCGTGATCCTCGGCGACGTCGGCTTTCACGTCGGCCCCTCGAGCCCCCTGAGGACGCGACTCGTCGCGCGGCTGTTGGGGATCTATCGGCGGGTCGGCCCCCCGATCGAGTTCCGGCTGACGATCGCCAACGAGGCGTCGTTCCGGCGGTCGATCCGGGACGTCCTCGCCTGGGAGTTCGACCGGCTGATCCCGGGTCACGGCGAGATCGTCGAAACGGGCGGAAAACGAGCCGTCGCGGAGGGGTTCGACTGGATCCTGTAGCTCAGGCGTCGTTTGCGGCCTCGACGGTCTCGCGCAGCGCGTCGACCCCCTCGTCGTGGGCGAGGTCGCCGACGACGATCACGTCGGCGTACCGGGCCATCCCGTACGCTGAGTCGTAGTCGTGGATGCCGCCGCCGTAGAACAGCGTCGACGCGTCGACGCCCTCGCTTGCGGCTCGGACGATCTCCTCGTCGCCGAGCATCCCGGAGTACTCGAGGTAGACGATCTCCTGGCCGAACATCCGTTCGGCGACCTTCGCGTAGGCTTCGACGTCGTCGGCCCCGAGATCGCAGTCGGCCTCCGTCAGGGTCGCCACGTCGGCCTCGGGGTTCATGACGATGTAGGCCTCCGTGGTCGTCCGCTCCCAGTCGACGGTGTCGATCCGGACCCACTCCTTGTGGGCCTCGGTGATCCAGAACGGCGAGCCGGCGTTGAACACCGTCGGGATGAAGTAGCCCTCGAGGGCGTCGTTCCGGACGACGACGCTCGGGTTGGCGGGCTCCTGGTAGAGCGGGACGTCGTGTTCGGCGCAAGCCTCGATCACCGCGGTCATGTTCTCCTCGGTCATTCCCATCGTCCCCCCGATCTCGATCGCGTCGGTCCCGGTCGCACAGAGGTCGCCGAAGGTGACGCCGTCGGGAAGCTCCTTGTCGGGGTCAAGTTTGAGAATATGGTTCCAGTCGGCCCAGGGGGCAGTCATACCGCTCCGTTTCCCGACAACCGGGAAAAGCGCTACGAAACGGCCGCCAGACGGTAATCCGTCGCCACCAGCCGATTCGCCGCCCCGTACCGCACCGTCGACGAACGACCGGGTAAACACCGAGTTTATTTTTTCCGGCGGACAGTAGTCGCCGTATGAGCGATCGGGCGGAATCGACCGAGGAACTGCGGTGGTCGACCGACAGCCCGGCCGTCGAACGGCAGCGGTTTCGGGCGGTTGCCGACGCCCTCGACGGCGGTGTGCTGCAACTCGACGCCGACGGGCGGATCGTCGCGGTCACCGACGACCTGCTCGAGATCGCGGGCTACGCTCGCGAGCAGCTGGTGAACGAACACGTCTCGGCCCTGTTCGACGACGCCGTCCTCGAGTGCGAGCGCGAGCGCGAAGACGACCCGGGCGACAGACGGGACCTCGAGACGGCGATCGAGACCGCGGACGGCCGAACCATCGACTGTGCGGTCCGGCTGGAGCAACTCGTCGAGGAGGGAGAGGAACACGGCACCGTCTGCATCGTCAGGCACTCGGGAGCACCACCGCAAGCGGGTCGTAGAAGCGACGAACCGGACCGGCGAACCAGGCGACTCGAGCGCAGCGTCGACCAGCTCTCGTCCGAACTCGACGCGGTGTTCGACCGCATCTCCGACGCCTTCTGCGCCCTCGACGACGGCTGGCGGGTTACCTACGTTAACGACCGGGCCGCGGAGCTGTTCGGCCGGCCGGCCGAGGAGCTACACGGGACGAACGTCTGGGAGGCGCTGCCGTCGCTCGTCGACACCCACCTCGAGGAGCGACTCAGGACCGTGATGGCGACGAAAAAGCCCCTCTCGTTCGAGCGTCGCGTCGACCCCCTCGATAGCTGGGTCCAGATGGACGTCTACCCGACCGAGGTCGGGATCTCGGTGTACTTCCGGGACGTGACCGAACAGGTCGAACGCGAGCGTCGGCTGACGGTGTCGGAGCGTCGGTACCGAACCCTCGCCGAACACTTCCCGAACGGGATCGTCGCCCTCTTCGACCGCGACGGGGAGTACACGCTGGCGGCGGGTCGCGGCTTCGATCGGCTCGACGCCGACCCCGCCGACCTCGAGGGGAGACACTTCCGGGAGGTCTGGGACGAGTCGGTCGCGGCGACGGTCGGTCCGGCCTACCAGCGGGCCCTCGAGGGCGAGGAACAGCGGTTCGAACTCGAGCAGGCCGGGCGGACGTGGCTCGTCCACGTGGTCCCGGTAACCGACGACGGAGGGACCGTCCTCGCCGGGCTGACGATGGCCCAGGACGTCACCGACCAGAAGGAACGCGAGCGCTTCCTGCAGGACGCGAAGGCCCAGCTCGAGGCCGCCACGGAAGCCGGCGCCGTCGGAACCTGGGAGTGGCACGTCCAGGAAGACCAGTTTATCGCGGGGGCAGCGTTCGCCAAGACGTTCGGGGTCGACCCCGACGAGGCTCGGGAGGGTGTTCCCCTCGAGCGCTTCGTCTCGTCGATCCACCCGGCCGACCGCGACCGCGTCGAGCGAAGCATCGAGGACGCCCTCGAGCGCTGCGGCGAGTACGAGGAGGAGTATCGCGTCTACAACGCCGACGGTGAGCTCCGCTGGATCGTCGCCCGCGGTCACGTCGAGTGCGACGAGGACGGGACCCCGCGTACGTTCCCCGGCGCGGTCGCCGACATCACCGAACGAAAGCGCGCCGAGCGAGAGCTCCAGACACACAAGCGCCAGCTCGAGACGCTGTTCGAGGTGTTGCCCGTCGCGGTGATCGTCGCCGACGTCGACGGGCGACTCATCGAGGCCAACGAAACGGCCCGGGAGCTGTGGGGCGGGGACGTTTTCGACGCCGAATCGATCGCCGACTACGACCGCTACGACGGCTGGTGGGCCGACACCAGCGAGCCGATCGAGCCCGAGGAGTGGACGATGGCCCGCGTTCTCGACGGCGAGGAGGTGACCGAGCCCGACGTCCACGAGATCGAGACCGTCGACGGCGACCGACGGATCGTTCTGGCACACGGGATGCCAGTCAGGAACGAACGAGGCGAGGTTCGTCGCGGCGTGATCACCCAGACCGACGTCACGGAACGCCGGGAGTACCAGCGCCGGCTCGAGGAAACGATCGAGAAGCTCGAGACGTCGAACGAACGCCTCGAGCGGTTCGCCTACGCCGCCTCCCACGACCTCCAGGAGCCGCTGCGGATGGTCTCGAGCTACCTTCAGCTGCTCGAGGGGCGCTACGGCGACCGACTCGAGGACGACGCGGCGGAGTTCCTCGCGTTCGCGGTCGACGGCGCCGACCGGATGCGCGAGATGATCGACGGCCTGCTCGCCTACTCCCGGATCGAGACCGCTGGCGACCCGCTCGAGCCGGTCGACCTCGAGGACGTGTTCGACGAGGTTCGCGGAGCGCTGGGGGGGCGGATCGAAGAGTCGAGCGCCGAGATCAGCACCGAGGCGCTCCCGCGGGTCGAGGGCGATTCCAAACAGCTTCGACAGCTCTTCCGGAACGTCCTCTCGAACGCGCTCACGTACTCGCGGGACGGCAGTCCCCAGATAGCCGTCTCAACTGAACGTCGGGGGTCGATGTGGCGGATCTCGGTTCGAGACGAGGGGATCGGTATCCACCCCGACGAGACCGAACGCATCTTCGAGGTGTTTCATCGGTTGCACACCCACGACGAGTACGCAGGCTCGGGGATCGGACTCGCGCTCTGTCGGCGGATCGTCGAGCGCCACGGCGGCGAGATGTGGGCCGAATCCGAGCCCGGCGAGGGGTCGACGTTTTCGTTTACGCTCCCGGCAGCCGACCGGGAGTGATCAGATTCCCTTGCTCATCAGGTGGCTGCGCAAGACGTCGGCCTCCTTGTTCCCCGTCCCGGTGTTGACCGCGACGACCGTCTCGTCGCCGTCGAATGCGCCCCGATCGGACAGCTCGAAGAGACCGCTGACCGCCGCGGCGCAGGTCGGCGCCATCTCGAGGCCCTCTCGCTTCGCGACCGCGATCGCGGCATCGAGGATCTCGGGGTCGTCGGTCGCGACGGCGCCGCCGTCGCTCTCGCGGATCGCCTCGAGGATCCACGGGCTCGCGCCGGGGTCGGGGATCTCGATGCCGCCGCAGATCGTGTCGGGGTGTTCGACCGGTTCGTGGACGTCCCGACCCTCCTCGAACGCCTCCACGATCGGCGCACACCCCGACGCCTGCGCGGCGTAGAAGGACGGAACGGCGTCGGTCAGGCCGAGCGTCTCGAGCTCCCGGGCGGCCTTGTACATGCCGACGAGACCGACCCCGCCCCCGGTCGGGTACGAGACGATGTCCGGGGTTTCCCACTCGAGGCGTTCGGCGATCTCGTAGAACATCGTCTTCTTGCCCTCGTGGCGGTAGGGCGTGGCGAACGTCTGGAGGGAGTACCAGTCGTCGTGCTCTCCCAAGGCCTCCTCGAAGGCCGCGACGGCCTCGCCGATTCGACCCCCGACGACGTTCATGTCGCCGCCGTGGACGTTGATCATCGCCTTGTTCGTAAAGCCCGAACGCGAGGGGACGTAGACGTTCGACTCCATTCCCGCCCGTCCAGCGTACGCTGCGGCCGCCTGACCCGCGTTGCCGGCCGACGCCAGCGCGACGTCGGTCGCACCGTGTTGGGCAGCCGCCGTCACGGCGACGGTCTGGCCCCGATCCTTGAACGTCCCCGTCGGGTTCCGCCCCTCGTCTTTGATCAGCAGCCGACCGACGCCCAGCTCGTCGGCCAGAGTCGGACACTCGACCAGCGGCGTCGCCCCCTCGTTCATCGTCACCGCGGTCTCGCGGGGGAACGGGAGCAGCTCCTCGTAGCGCCACAGCGAGTCGAACGGACGCTCGGCGAGCGTTTCGCGATCCAGCTCGACCGCGTCGTAATCGTAGCTCGGATCGAGGATTCCACCGCAGTCCGGACACCGGTGGGTCTCCGCGTCGGCGTCGACCGTCGACTCGCAGTCGACGCACTCGAGGCCCTCGAAGGCGGCTGTCATCTCCATAGAGGAGTGTTCGCGGCGCGGGACTAATGGCTGTTCATCGGACTCGAGAGCTGGGTCCCGGTTCTGCGATCAGACGGCGGGACGCTCGCTCGAGGGCTCGCCGTCCGCGTCGTCGAGCGAGACCGGGTGGAGGTCACCCCAGGTGTGGCCGATGACGTAGTAGGCCGCGACGAGCGCGTAGAACGCGACGATCGCGCCCAGGACGGTCCCGACGAGCGGGACGGCGTTGAGGATCCCCGAGACGAACGAGCCGACGACGACGATCCCGAACGCCAGCAGCCACCCCGTCGCGTACGTTCCCGTTGCGAGGACCGAGCGGAGTTCGTCGACGTCGAACCCCGCGCCGAGGCGTCGCTCGCTCGCGAAGTTCGCGATCGCCGCAGGCGAGACGTACGCGGCCGCGACGAACGCCGCGAGGGTGAGGACCCCGGCGAGGAGGAACCCGATCGCGCCGAGCGATCCCGGCGTCCCGCCCGTGACAAGCCAGACGCCCCCGAACAGGACGGCGCCGACGACCGCGGGGACGAGCGAGTACGCGAGCAGGATCGCGAACGCCTTCGCTCCCTCGATCGTCAGGTCGCCCCAGTCCTCGAAGCCAGGGGCCTCGTCGTCGTCGCGGCTGGTCCGATCCAGCACGCGAACGACGTACCCCCAGACGAGAAAGAGCGGGAGCAACAGGAACCCGAACAGCAGGCAGAGCCCGCCGATAATGCTCGTCTTCAGCGCGTCGTCGCTGTCTTTCAGGTAGGTGAGTGATTCGGATAACATGATTCTCTCGACCGACTGCAGTCGCTCGCGATCGATCGAGAGTTCTACGCGCGGCAGCTATATCAAGCGATCGTCGGCTCGAGCGACTACGGGTTGCGGGGTACGCTGCTCGAAAAGAGCGAGTCCGAAGAGACAGAAGTTCAGTTGTCGCCGGTCTTGGACTGCCACTCGTAGTCGCGGCGCTTGGCGGACTTGCCGAAGCCGCACGACGAGCAGACCTTCTTTTTCGTGTGGTAGGATTTCTCTCCGCAGCGACGGCACTTCGTGTGTGTCGTCTTGTTCTTCTTTCCTTGGCTCGGGGTTCCTGCGCCAGTCATGGAGTGATCGAAACGACGTTATCGCCGCGTATAATCGTTGTGTCTTCGACCGGCGCCTCGTCGTCCACTTCTCGGTCGGCGGCCCTCGAGACGTCCTCGAGCACGAGGTTCATGTGCTGATCGTAGCCCGCGAGATCGCCGACGTACTCGTCGCCGCTCTTGAGTCGTACGGTAACGCGTTCGCCGAGCGACGCCTCGAGGACGTCAAGCGGTCGTCCACTCATACAACACACCGCCAGTGACGCGCACTTAATCGTACCGGTCGAGACTCCCAAACCCTCGAGTCGACGGCCGTCGACGCGCCCGAACAAGCCAAACGGCTAAGTGACCGCTTGCCGACTCCCCCGACATGGGAGAGAAGAAGTTCACCCTCATCGAGTTGAACCTCCAGGGCGACCACCAGTTCGGACCACGAGCGATCGACGACGCGCTTCCGTTCGGCGAGAAACAGGAGGCCGCCGACCTCGAGGGAGAGGAGGAGTTCGAGGACGAGCCGGAAGCCGACGAGGAGGGTGGCGGAAAGGGGGCGATCGGCGCCCTGATCGCGTTGGTCGTCCTCGTCGCGCTCGGCGTCGCGGCGAAGAAGTACACCGAGGACGACGAGGCCGAGGAGTTCCCCGAGGACGAGCAGCCTGACGTCGTCGTCACGTAATCGGTGCGACGCGGCCCTTCTGACGCGCCCGGAAGATCCTACCAGCAGCCAGTGGTCCGGCTTCGGTATTCAGCGTGAGCCGTGAGGCTGCGATCGATGCGATCGAACCGATACGCTGACCGTAGCCAGGGGGAAGGGTTCGTTCCGGGGAACGCATACTACACCGTCCACACGTCGCGCACGTATCCGCGGCGAGGACCGTGCAGTCCGCACGGACGCTGATCGTGTCTCGTGACCGTACGCCTCCGGGACGAAACTCCGAACGAACGGTACGCGATGGTAACCGTTCACGCGTACGTCGAGGGCCGTGGTACCGTGATACTCGGAACTGTTATCCGTCGCTGGGGTCAACGTTTGTTTGTAATGGCAAACGGAACGGTTGACTTCTTCAACGACACTGGCGGCTACGGTTTCATTTCGACTGACGACGGCGACCTCGACGACGACGAAGACGTGTTCTTCCACATGGAGGATGTCGGCGGAGAGGACCTGACGGAAGGGACCGAGGTAGAGTTCGATATCGAGTCCTCGCCGAAAGGGCCTCGCGCAGCGAACGTCGTCCGGCAGTAATACCGAGAGACACCCGTCGCTCACAGCGACGACCGACGCTCTCGATTCTTCGGCCAATCACACGCTCCAGCTAAGGCTATCTGTACGCTTCGAAACACGCCCTCGAGAACGTCGCGCAACCCCGCTGTGTATTCAGCAGGGCAGCGCAGAGATCGAGGATAGCTGCTAGAAATCCCAGCGTTAGATTCGTACTCTGTAAGAAACGGCTATCGAGTTCGGCCGACACTGAGACACGTCGGTCCGTTCCGAACTGCCCTCAGACGGTCGACGCCTCCTCGAGCTCCTCGCGAACGAGCGCGTCGTCGGACCGAACGAGTCCGTACAGGTAGCCGAAACCGACCGCTGCGGTGAAGACGACGATCGCGACCAGCTGTTTGACCTTCGCACTCGAGGGCTCGCGGGCGAGTTCCCGGAGCCGCGAGGGGACGAACTCGAGGGTGAGCTGTCGGAGATACTCGTTCTTGTCGCC
Source organism: Natronococcus sp. A-GB7 (assembly GCF_029688865.1). Lineage (GTDB taxonomy): Archaea > Halobacteriota > Halobacteria > Halobacteriales > Natrialbaceae > Natronococcus. Next base: position 157,084 of record NZ_JARUKV010000007.1, on the reverse strand, counting down.
CGCGGCCTCGGGCAAGAGGAGGTCCATGATCCGCTTGGAGTACCCCTGCCAGAACGAGCGGAAGACGAGCCACCGGAACTCGCCGCGGTAGTCGAACAGCTTGTGGTTGACAACGGCGTCGGTGTTGTAGATCACACCCTTGCCGTACCTGTTTGCCATCCGGATACAGACCGGGGCCTCGTGGGCCTGGATGTGGCGGTCGCCCTTCCGGCCCGTGTTCTCGTCGTAACCGCCGACCGAGAGGAAGACGCTCCGGCGAAAGGAGATGTTCGAGCCGTAGGTGTTGCGCAGCTCTTCCATATGCTCGCCCATCCCGCGCTCGTCACAGCCGACGAGCCAGTAGAACTCTTCGGGGAAGAAGTCGGGCTTCTCGGTCACCCAGTCGGGTTTCGCGTGGCCCCCGACGGCGATCGCATCGGTCTCCTCGTAGACCCGGGCCAGCTCCGCGATCCAGTCGGGTTCGGCGACCGCGTCGTCGTCGATAAAGGCGACGACCTCGCCGCTGGCGATCTCGGCGCCCCGCGTGCGGCTGTAGGAGATCCCCCGATTCTCGTCGTTACAACGGAGGACGACCTCCTCGCGGTCCCCGTACGCCTCGCGGACGCGCTCGAAGACGGCCTCGTTGCCGTCGACGACGACGACGACCTCGAGGTCGTCGTACGTCTGTGCGAGCACGCTGTCGACGCACTCCGAGAAGACGTCGTAGCGCTCCATCGCGTACGTACAGACGACGGCGGAGACCTTCATCGAGGGATCCGTTTCGATGAGGGAAGAATAAACTTTGTCGTCCGATCGCCAGCGCGGCCACCACCGCTCGGGGAGAACAATTCGCACTAGGTGACTGTAAAATAATCTGAACGGTATGAGAAAGCTTATTCGTGGCTTCCCTCTCGTGAAACCTAATGAGTACGGAGACCGAACGAGCCGAGGAGCGGACGGAATCGTCCGTTCTCGGCTCGTGGGCGGAGTGGTACCACGTTCCCGTCGTCGGGGCCGTGATGCTGTTTATGTTCTGGGTCAGGACGCAGTCGTACGAAGCCTTCGTCACCGAGGACGGAACCCCCGCGCTCGCGGGCGTCGACTCCTGGTACCACTGGCGGACGATCCAGTGGACGGCCGAGAACTATCCCCGAACGATGCCGTACGAAGTCTGGACCGGCTTTCCGACGGGCAACTACGTCGGCCAGTTCGGGACCCTCTTCGACCAGCTGATCGTCACCGCCGCGATGGTCGTCGGGCTCGGGGATCCCTCCTCGAGCACGCTCTACACCGTTTCCCTGCTCGCGGTGCCGGCGATGGCGGCGCTGGTCGCGATCCCGGTCTTCTCTCTGGGCCGACGGCTGGGCGGGACCGTCGGCGGACTCGTCGCCGTCGTCTTGCTCGCACTCGCACCCGGGCAGTTCCTCGTTCGCACCACCGCGGGCCAGCTTCAACACCACGTCGCCGAGGTGCTGTTCATGGCCCTCGCCGTTCTCGCGATGACGGTTGCGCTGCGAGTCGCCGAGCGCGAGCAGCCGATCTACGAACTCGTCGCCGACCGTAACTGGGCTCCGCTCCGGGAGCCGGCGATCTACAGCGTCCTCGCGGGCGTCGCGCTCGCGCTGTACATCTGGGTCTGGCCCCCCGGCGTCGTCCTGATCGGGATCTTCGGCGTCTTCTTCGCGCTCCAGCTCTGTCTGGACTACGTCCGGGGAATCTCCCCGGATCACGTCGCGTTCGTCGGCGCCGTCTCCCTGGGCGTGACCGCGATTGCGACGACCCTGCTGATCGAAGAGCCCGGCACGAGCGTCACGAGTTTCGGCTACCTCCAGCCGGGCACCGCGGCGCTGGTCGCCGTCGGCTGTCTCTTTATGGCCTGGTTCGCCCGCCAGTGGAACGCCCGCGGGATCGACCGCCGCTTCTACCCGGGCGCGATCGCTGCCCTGATCGTCGGCGCGTTCGCGGTCATGTGGCTCGTCCTGCCTGACTTCTACGATACGCTCGTCGGGAACCTCACGGGCCGGCTGATCCCGCTGGATCCCGACGCGGGGACGCTGACGATCCAGGAGGCCCAGCCGCCTGACGACTTTACCGCCCACGTCTTCGACGAGTTCGGCACCGCCTTCTACACGATGCTCGCCGGACTCGCGCTGCTCGTCGCCCGACCGCTGTTCGGCCGCGAGTACCGCGCGGAGTACACGCTGATCCTCGTCTGGTCGCTGTTCCTGATCAGCATGTCCGCGACCCAGATCCGCTTTTCGTACTACCTCGTGCTCGCGGTCGCCGTCGTCAACGCCGTCTTCGTCGCCGACGTCCTGCGGTTGTTCGATCTGAACCTCCAGCGCGGCGCGCGGTCGCTCGAGGGGATCGAGACCTACCAGATCATCATCCTGCTCGTGGTCGTCCTGTTGCTGTTCGCGCCGTTGCTCCCGGTCGTCGCCGCCGACGGCGATACGGCGATCGATCGCGGCGAGGCCACCGGGCCACACCCCGACGCGATGGTCTGGGAGGAGTCGACCCACTGGCTCGGGTCGAACACACCCGAGCCGGGTAACTACGGGGGGGCCGACAACGCCGACGAACTCGAGTACTACGGCAGCTACGACTACCCCGATGGCGGCAACTTCGGCTACCCCGCGGGCGCCTACGGCGTGATGTCCTGGTGGGACTACGGTCACCTGATCACCACCCAGGGCGAGCGGATCCCCCACTCGAACCCGTTCCAGCAGAACGCCGACACCGCCTCGGCGTTCCTGACCGCCGAATCCGAGCGGGAGGCCGAACTGATCCTCGAGGCCATCGCGGCGGGCGAGGACCCGCTCGACGGCGACGATACCGTCCGCCCGCTCGAGGAGCTCGAGGCGGCGGTCGACGACGACACCGACGAGCAGATGCGGTACGTGATGATCGACGACCAGATGGCGGGCGGGAAGTTCAGCGCGATGACCGCCTGGTCGGGTCCCGACTACCCCTACTACGTCACGCCCGACGTCGAGCCCGGCGAGGAGATCGACCGCGGCGAGGTCGACGAGCGCCTCGAGGTCCCCTACGAGGACACGATGGTCGCGGGTCTCTACTTCGACGACGCCGCGGGGATGGACCACTACCGACTCGTCCACGAGAACGACGAGCGCACGGCCGGCTTCGTCAGCTACGCGCTGATCGATCCCGAGACCGATCAAGTGCTCACCGACGAGACCGGCCAGCACCAGGTCGCGATCAACCAGCCCCTCGACCAGCAGACGGAGATCCAGCTCTCGCAGTTCGAGCAGAGCCCCGACGTCGACGTCGAGTACGTCGACGAGCGCGAGGGCGCCGGCGTCAAAACCTACGAGCGCGTCGCGGGTGCGACGATCACTGGCACCGCCGACGCCGACGAGGGTGACGTCGTGACCGCCGAACTCGAGCTCGACTCCGGAGTCGAGCGCGGCACGTTCACCTACGAGCAGACGGCCGAAGTCGGCGAGGACGGCGAGTTCGAGCTGACGGTGCCGTACGCGACCGACGACGAGCTCGCCGTCGAGGACGGCTACACCGAAAGCGCCGTCGAGGCCGTCGACGACTACACCGTGACCGTCGAAGGCGAGACGCCCCAGCAGGGCGACCTCGAGGTCCCCGAGAGCGCGGTCGTCGACGGCGAGACCGTCGAGGTCGAGCTCGAGGAGACGGAACTCGAGGACGACGACGGCGCGGCCGACGACGAGAACGACGCCGACACTGCGGACTCGATCGCTCCGGTCACCGCCGAGCTCGCGGGCTGACTCCGCCCTCCTCTCTCGCTCGAGTATCGAAAGCTTGCTTCGCCACCGACTCGCCGTCTCGTCTAGACGACCCTCGCTACCCGACGCGCCGAGAAAATCGGCGATTCGCCGATCGGGGTGTCGAGATCGTGTTATCGTGCGGTTCTCGCTGACCGAACCGTGACCCTCGAACCGACCGATCCGGAAACCGCGTCGGAGATCGGACAAGCGCGAGCCAGCAGGTGCTCGAGACACGCTACGACCAGCGTACCGAGAGAGAAGGAGACGGAGCGGCGGAGAGAATATTCGGCCAACGTCTACCGTCATCCGTTTCGCTCGTTACTCTTCGCTTCCCGGACAGCGCCATACCGAGGTCTACGAGCTGGGCTCTTCTCACGGGAGGTCGCCGAACGACTCGAGGAACTCTGGATCGAGAACCGGTCGGAGTCGTACTACCGGACCGGCGTCGCCGGCGAGTACCGGGCGCGGACGATCCACGGGCTCGCGGTGCAACTCCACGACGAAATCGTCCAGCTGACTCGGACGCGGGACTGCCTCTGCGAGTGACCGCAGCCGGCCCCCTAAGTACGATGAGGGGGACTACGGTCCGGTATGCGTGAGGACGATTTCGTCGAGACCCTACTCGAGTGGTACGCCGAAAACGGACGCCACGATCTGCCGTGGCGTGGCTCGGATGCTTCGCCCTTCGAGATACTGGTCGCCGAGCTCGTGCTCCAGCAAACCTCGGCGGAGCAGCTAGCTAATCGTCCTCCTGGAGCGACGACCGTACCGGTCCGATCCCGCCCGTGTGAACGCGGGAAAGACGGCGGTCCGTCTCCCAGACGAGTTGGTACATCGTAGACACCGATGCTCCACCGATGCGATGGAGTGGATTACCCTCGATTCGGACGCTCGTACCGGGTGTGACCACCGGTTCCAACGATGGGTCTACTACCTCGTTCCGATCGCGGTCATCGGACCTGGGGTGCGGTCCGGACAACGGTCCCAACGATCGCGTTCAGTCGCCGGGTTTGTCGACCGGGTACGTCTACATCGAATCATCGAATTTCGGCCATCTTCGTCGGTCGAATCTGACTGATCGGCTCACGACGATTCACCGTCCGTCGCGGCCAGCGCCCGGAACACGATCGTCGGGAACCGGGGAACCACCGTGCTCGGACGGCGCCCGCTCCCGTTCGTCGGGAGCGGTACCCGCTCGATGACGCCCCGATCGGCGAGTTCGTACAGGAACCGTTTGACCGTCCCGGCGGTCAACCCCGATCGGTCGGCGATTTCGGTCGCGACCTCTCGAATGGGTCGGTCTGCCGCATCGACAGTACTCAGGTCGCACAGCACCCGCTGGCGCGTCTCCGAGAGCGAGAGCGCTCGATCGACGTGGACCCCGGCATCCGGAACGTTCTCCATCGCCCGCTCGAGGTGGGAGCGCTCGATCCGATCCGCGTCGTCCTCGCCGGCCAGCACCGCCGCCCCGAACAGCGCCGCGAGCGCGTCGTGAGCGTTGCCGTCGGCCCAGATCGCGATCTCGCGGACGGTCTCGTGGTCGAGCGCGCCCGCCGTCAGCCCCGTCGACGTCCGATCGGTGACGACGTCGACGAGTTCGTGGTGGCGGTAGGCCGGCGCCGTCACCGTCGTCCCGCGCCAGCCCTCGGGCTCGTGCTGGCCGACAGCGAGCGTCGAGATGCTCTCGCTCGCCGGCTCGACGAGCTCGCGAACCCGGTCGTAGGAGAGGGTTTCCGGCTCGTCGTGGTGATCGACGGCCACGACGGCTCGCCGGTCCGGTCGCGAGAGCCGGGTGCAGAGGCGCTCCCGCAGGTCGTCGGTCCCGACGCCGCTCTCGGGAACCGAGTCCGGGGAGATCATCGAGAGCACGGTCCGGTAGAACGCGAAGGGGCTTCCGACGCGTCGGGCGTCGACGTAGACGAACCACGTCACCGTCCCGGAGCTGCCGGCCCGGGTCGTCGTTCCGATCGTTCGAGTGGGCTCGCCGAGGCGTTCGTTCAGCGCCTCGAGCAGCGCCGTCACGATCGCGGACGTGCCGGCTCCCGCCGGGCCGACGAGTGCTGCCGGTTCGGGCAACTCGTCGTCGAACACCGGCTCGAGCGCGTCGAGCAGCTGCTCGAGCACGGGCCCTCGTCCCACGGGCTCCGCGCGATGGACGACCGGGCTGAGGTGGTTGCGGTTGACGACGATCCCGCTCGTTCGGTGCGCGGATCGTCGTCTGGCGATACGCTCCTCGAGGTTCATCAGTCGACGAGCGCGGCCTCGAGGACCTCGAGGGTGTGGGTGATCTCGTAGCCGGTGCCGTGGCCCATCTGCATCGAACAGGTCGGACACTCCGTGAGTCCGGTCGTCGCTTCCGCGTCTTCCATGTGTTCGAACATCTCCTCGCCGATCTTCATGGAGGTTTCGTAGTTCTCCTCCTTCCAGCCGTACGTTCCGGAGATGCCCGAACAGGAGTCGCCGACGTCTTCGACGTCGATCCCGTCGATCGCGCTCAGCACCTCGACGGTCTGACCGTCCAGTCCCTGGTTGCGGGCGTGACACGGCGCGTGGTAGGCGAACTCCGCATCGACAGCGGTCCCCTCGAGCTCGCCCGTCAGGTCCTCGTGGACCCGGAGATACTCGACGGCGTCCCAGGTGTTCGCGGCGACGTCTTCGGTGCCCTCGAAGTCGAACAGCTCGGGATACTCCTGGCGGATCGACATCGAACACGAGCTACAGGAGGCGACGATATCGGCGCCGTCTTCGATCGCGTCGGCGAGCTCGCGGACGTTGGTCTCGGCGGCTCGGCGGGCGTCCTCGAGCATCCCGTTGGCGAACATCGGCGTCCCGGAACAGGCCTGCTCGGGGACCATCACCTCGTAGCCGAGCTGTTCGTAGACCCGGACGAGCGCCTTTGCGACCTCCGGCGTGTTGTAGTTCGAGTAACAGCCGTGGAAGTACGCGATCCGCTTGTGAGGGTTCTCGAGGTCCTCGCCGCGTTCGGCTCGAGCCGCCCGCGCTCGCTCCCTCGAGGTATCGTTGCCGCCGCGCTCGGCCCACCAGCCGCGGAACGTCTGGGTCGCGAACTCAGGGAACTCCCGGTCGCCGGCGATCCCCATCACCTTCTCGCCCATCCACTGGGTGACCGACAGCCCCATCACGAAGTTGGCGGTCCGGGGGAAGGTCGCGGCGATCGGCGCCAGCTTTCGGTAGTTCGAGAGCATCCGGTTGCGCCAGTACTCCCGGGAGAGCTTGCTCATGTTCTCCTCGACGTACTCGGCCCGAGCGGTGTTGTGCATCTGGGAGAGGGGAACCTCGGAGGGGCAGGCGCTGTCACAGCGCATGCAGTTCGAACACTTCATCACCGAGTCGTCGATGTCGTGGTCCTCCTGGCGCTTGAGCCGCCACTGCTCGGGGCCCTGGAACTTCGGTCCGGGGAACTCGTCGTCGACCTCGGCGACGGGACAGTTCGTGTCGCAGGTCGAACACTTGTAACAGTTGTCGGCGCCAGGCCGGAGGTCCATCTCCTCGGCCTCGGGGAACACCTCGATCGGCTCGAACCCCTCTTCCTCGCCCGGTACGTGATCGTCCATCGGCTGTTCTGCGTCACTCATCGAATCACCAGTATCGGTCGGTTTCGCTCGTTCGTGTCGTTCGCGCTTCTCGAGTCGCTCGAGGCGGCTGTCGCCACTGCACTCACCGCTGCGGTCGCGCTCATCTGCTCGCCTCCGTGCCGGCCCGACCGCCCGCGACGTACCCCGTCGCAAGCGAGACGCCGGCACCCGATTTTTCGGCCGCGTAGTCGTAGCCGCCAAGCACCGCCCCCGCCGCCCGCAGGTTGGAAAACTCGGGTTCCTCGTCGACGTCGAGCGGTCGCAGCTCCCGGTCCGGAACGACGCCGAACCGGGCGTAGGGCTGCTCGCCGAAGACGTCGTCGACGAACCAGTCGTAGCGGTCGTCGGCGTGTGGCACGTAACAGTCGAAGATCGGCTCGAACACGCGCTCGCGCTCGCTGCGAACGCCCTTGCCGACGAGCCCGCCCGTCGCGAGGACGTACTGGCTCGCCTCGTGGGGGATCTCCTGGCCGTGACGATCGACCAGCACGTGGTCGATCGCCCCGTCGTCGGTCTCGTAGTCGACCACCGGCACGCCCGAGGTTACGCGCACGCCGGCGTCCTCGAGCGCCCCGTACAGTAGGTCCTCGAGGCGCATGCCCGGCAGGCTCGGCGGTCCCATCGGTACCTCGAAGACGTCGACACCCAGCGACTCGGCGAGGTCGGCTCGGACCTCCGCGGCGTGTTCGTCGCCCAGTAGCGCGGGAAACCCGACGCGGGACTCGCCCTCGAGGTGCGGTCTCACGGTCGCGGCGAGCGCCTGGCGGGCGGAGCGTTCGCCAGACCCCGTCGATACGGGCTCCTCGTGGTCGAGCAAGTGGGCGTACCGCGTGAGCTTCGCGTCGTCCCGGACGATGCCGGGGAATCGAAGGGTGACGCCACGGGCAGAGAACGGCGCGCCCGCGGCCTCGAGGTGTGCTGCAGCAAGGGGGGCCTCGAAATCGGTCAGCGTCTCGAAGCCGACAAGCAGCGTGTCCTCGGCGACGCTCGCCAGTCCGGCGGCCGTCGAGATCGGATACCGGGCCGTCGGTTTGACGGTGCCGCCGTGGGTCGGCACCAGCGCGTTCGAGTCGGTGTGGTCGCCGGCGTAGGCGTCCCCGGCGACCTCGTCGAAAAACGAAAGCGCGTCGCGGACCGCCTCGGTGCCGACCCGCTCGTAGGGGTGGCCCTTCGGGAGCTCCTCGAGTCGCTCGAACGGGTCGACGATCGGGCCCTCGCCCTCGTGGGTGTAGCCCAGCACGTCGATCAGTCCGCTCGCGTTCCGGAGGGTGCTCTGCTTGTGCGTGACGAGTCGGACGTCGACGCCCTCCTCGGCCGCGGCGAGCGCCGCGGTCGCGCCTGCGATCCCGCCGCCGATCACGAGGACGTCGTCGGCTATCGCCATCTCAGTCACCCCCGGATCGGCGCTGCGACGGGGTCCGCGCGCTCGAGTCGCCCGAATCGAACGCACCGTAGTCGACTCCCCCCGTACGGCTTGCGGGATCGTTATCCCGGTTCATCGTCGTCGCGTGCAGGGCGTAGTTGAGCATCGCCTGGGAGAGCTGCTCGCCCCAGAGGGCGTGGCGCTCACCCTTCCAGCGCTCCTGGAACAGTTCGTCGAGCGCTTCCCGGGTCGTCTCCTCGTCGTACTCCGGGTGGAGCTCGTTGGCCATGTTCGCACAGCAGAAGCCGCCCTGACAGTTGCCCATCGAGGCGCGGGTCCGGATGCGGACCGCGTTGAGATCCGAGCCGGACTGTGAGATCGCGTCCTGAATCTCGGCTCGGGTCACCCCCTCGCACTGGCAGATCACCGGGTTGGGCTCGTCCGTACCCAGGACCTCCTGGGATCGGCTCCCGAGTCGCTGTTTACTCCGGCGGGCGACCGGCGAGCGAAGCCCGAAGTCGTCCATTCCTTCCTCGAGGACGGCGAGGTTCTCGCTGCCCGGCAGGGCCTCCTCGGCGGTCGCACAGGAGGCCCGCACGCCGAGTTGCTCGCAGACGTGGTTCGAGATCTCCTCGGCCATCGCTCGGTAGGTGGTGAACTTCCCGCCGACGATGCTCGACATGCCCGAGACGCCGTCGCGGTCCTCGTGATCGAGCAGGAAGAAATCGCGCGTGATATCGGTGGGATCCTTCGTCCCCCGGCCCGGGGGTTCGTACAGCGGTCGCACGCCCCAGAACGAGCGAATCGTCCGAGCCTCCTCGAGGATCGGCACGAGCTCCGAGAGCGTGTCGATCATCATGTCGACCTCCCAACGCTCCTCGGGGTAGTCGTCGGGATCGGAGACCTCTTCGTCTGTAGTGCCAAGAATCGCCGTCGTCTCGTGGGGGACGATGATGTCGGCGTCGCCCTTCGGTCGACAGCGGTTGATGACCGTGTCGACCTGCCGGACGTTCATGATCGTCATCACGCCCTTCGAGGGACGGACCTCGACGTCCAAGTCGGCCATCGCACCGATCTGGCCGGCCCAGGCGCCGGTCGCGTTGACGACGTACTCTGCGGTGATGTCCTCGGTCGTTCCGGGCGTTTTGTGGGTGCGCTTGCCAGGCCCGGAGTCGTGGCGCACCGTCACGCCGTGGATGTCGTCGCCCTCCCGCAGCAGATCGACGACCTCGGCGTGGGTCTCGATGCGGGCACCGTGTCGCTCGGCGTCGATCGCGTTCGCGACGCAGAGCCGGAACGGATCGATCGCCCCGTCGGGGACCTGGATCGCGCGTTTGACGTCTTTCGCGAGATAGGGTTCGACCTCGCGGGCCTCCCGTCCCGAGAGCACTTTCGCGGGGATGTCACAGTCGCGACAGCCCTCGAGTTTCTCCCGGAAGTAGTCGTCGTCGTCCTCGGGCCGCTGGACGAACAGCCCGCCGGTCATCTCGACGCAGTGGCCGGCAATATCCCGAAGGATCTCGTTTTCTTCGATACACTCGACCGCGCTGGCCTGGTCCGAAACCGCGTATCGCCCCCCGCTGTGGAGCAGGCCGTGCATTCGGCCAGTCGTTCCGTCGGTCAGATTGCCTCGCTCGACGAGCGTAACCTCGAGGCCGCGCATCGCCAGATCCCTGGCGATGCCACAGCCGGTCGAGCCGCCCCCGAGTACGAGAACCTCGGTGTCATATGCCATCCCTTACGTTCGTACCTTGCGCTCCTCTCCCTTTATTTTATCGACGACACGGAATCGCTAGTAATACACGAATAGTTCGGCCATCGGACCGGTTCCGATCGGTATTGACTCCACGTACAGAAAGCACCGGTATATCGACGTTCGGACGAGTCGGCCGAAGATTCTGGCCGTATTGTACATATTGATTCGACGAAAACACGTCGGCCATATTATGAGTTCGGTAACGTTTATAATGATCGTAGGAAATGTTTACCAGTAGAATGCGATCGGCAGTAAAGAGATCGCTCGGAACGATGGGGTGACCACCAATGACAGGAGAAACATACGTCGGTGCGGTTGACCAGGGAACGACAGGAACGAGGTTTATGGTGTTCGACCACGGCGGACAGGTCGTCGCCAACGCCTACGAGAAACACGAACAGATCTATCCGGAACCGGGATGGGTCGAACACGACCCGATGGAGATCTGGGAGAACACGAAAAGTGTCATCACGACGGCACTGGGCCAGGCGGGAGTCAGCCCCGACCAGCTCGAGGCGATCGGCGTCACGAACCAGCGGGAGACGACGCTGCTGTGGGACGCCGACTCGGGACGACCGGTCCACAACGCCATCGTCTGGCAGGACCGGCGGACGACCGATCGGGTCGAACAGCTCGAGGAGGACGATCTCGTCGGGACCGTCCGGGAGAAGACGGGACTCGAGGCCGACGCCTACTTCTCGGCGACGAAAGCCGAGTGGCTCCTCGAGAACGCCGATCCGATCAAGATGGAGCGCACCCGACCCGACGACATCCAGGACCGGGCGTCTCAGGGTGAGGTGCTGTTCGGGACGATCGACACCTGGCTGATCTACAACCTCACCGGTGAGCACATCACCGAGGTGACGAACGCCTCGCGGACGATGCTGTACAACATCCACGACCTCGAGTGGGACGACGAACTCCTCGAGGAGTTCGGCATCCCGGAGGCGATGCTTCCGGAGGTTCGACCCTCGAGCGACGAGGAAACGTACGGCTCGACCGACCCGGACGGCTTCCTCGAGGCCGAGGTTCCCGTCGCCGGGGCCCTGGGCGACCAGCAGGCGGCGCTGTTCGGCCAGACCTGTTTCGACGCCGGCGAGGCCAAAAACACCTACGGCACCGGCTCGTTCTTCCTGATGAACACGGGCGACGAGGCCGTCGAGAGCGACCACGGCCTGCTGACGACTATCGGCTTCCAGCGTTCGGGCGAACCCGTTCAGTACGCACTCGAGGGGGCGATCTTCGTTACGGGTGCGGCGATCGAGTGGCTCGAGGACATCTCACTGATCGACAACCCGGCACAGACCGCCGAACTGGCCCGCAACGTCGACTCGACGGACGGCGTCTACGTCGTCCCGGCGTTCACGGGACTCGGTGCCCCCCACTGGGACCAGCGCGCCCGCGGCACCATCGTCGGAATGACACGCGGTACCGGGAAGGCACACATCGTCCGGGCGACGCTCGAGTCGATCGCCTACCAGACCCGCGACGTCGCCGAGGCGATGGAGGCCGACTCCGGCATCGAGATGACGTCCCTGAAAGTCGACGGCGGCGCCGTCAAGAACAACTACCTCTGTCAGCTTCAGGCGGACATCATCGGCTCGGAGATCGTTCGTCCGGTCGTCGACGAGACCACCGCGCTCGGTTCGGCGTACGCCGCCGGACTGGCGGTCGGCTACTGGGAGGACGCCGAGGGGCTGCGCGACAACTGGCAGGTCGATCGCGAGTTCAACCCGGAGATGGACCCCGCCAAGGCCGACAAGAAGTACGACCGATGGAGCGACGCCGTCGAGCGCTCACTCGACTGGGCGACCGACGGGAGTGATTAGATGGTTCTCGAAACGGCACTCGGGGATCCGGTCTTCTGGATGGCCGCGTTCGCTGGCGGGGCTTTCGCGGCGTCGATCGGAGCCCTTCCGGCGTTCGTCTTCACTGGATTCATGGTCATCGGGGGCGAGATGCTGTTTCTCGCTGCCGACGTCGACGCCGTCACCGGACTGGTCGGGTTCGGTCCGATCTTCGGCCCGCACGTCTCGTTCGCGGGCGGTGCCGCCGCGGCCGCCTACGCGGCGAAACAGGGGTATCTCGACGACGGGAAAGACATCGCGAGCGCCCTCGGCACACACAACGTCGACGTGTTGGTGGTCGGGGGCCTCTTCGGGGTGTTCGGGTTCGCAGCGGTCGAATTGCTGAACTTCGTCGAGTTCGGGACCGACAACATCGCGCTGATGGTGTTCGTCTCGGCGCTCGTCCACCGCGTCGTCTTCGGCTACAGCATTATCGGCGAGATCACCGGCAAGAACATCTTCGATATGAGCCCGGCCGAACGGGGCGAGGAGGATGCGCCCGGCATCTGGCTACCCTGGCAGTACAAACCCCAGGGCGTCGCGATGATCGGCCTCGTCGGGGGGCTACTCGGGGGATTCCTCTACCTCGAGACCGGAAGCGTCGTGCTGTCGTTCGGGATCAGCGCGGCCAGCCTGCTGTTCCTGAACCTCGGCATCGACGACTTCCCGGTCACCCACCACATCACGCTGCCCGGTTCCGTCGGTGCGTTCAGCGCCGCCGCGACGGGCTTCGGCCCGACGACCGCGATGGTGTTCGCGATCGTGTTCGGCCTCTTCGGTGCGTTCATGGGCGAACTCTGTAACCGGGTGTTCTACGCCCACGGCAAGACACACGTCGACCCGCCGGCGTTCGGCATCTTCATGTCGGGACTGCTCGCGACCCTGCTGGTCATCATCGGTGTCTTCGACGCCACGTTCTGGCCCACCTTCGGGTTCTAACGGGGCGACACCGAGGCGGTCGATGTTTTTTCGAACGAAACGGTCACACGCTCGAGCGACGGCTCACTCGCTCGCCGTTTCATCCTCGTCGGCTCTGATCGTCACGACCGGCACGTCGGACATCCGAACGACCTTCTCGGCGACGCTCCCGAGCAGATAGCGATCGAGACCGCTCCGTCCGTGGGTGCCCATGACGATCATGTCGATGTCGTGGTCGTCGACGTACTCGAGGATCGCCTCGTACGGTTTGCCGACCTGGACCGTCGCGACGGTGTCGACGTCGCCGAACTCGCCCGCGATGGACTCGACGACCGAGGTCGCGTGGCGCTCGAGGGCGTCTTTGAGTTCACGGTGATCCTCGGCCATCATACCGGTCTGTGATCCGTTGCCGGTCCCGCCCATCATGCCGGTCTCGGGCTCCGCTTCCGTCTCGCTCATCATCCCCGACGGGACGTCCTCGCTCCCGCCGCCGGCCATGTAGCCGACGTAGTCCGAGTTGACGGCGTGCAGGACGTGGACGGTGGCACCGTACTGCTCGCCGAGTTCGAGCGCGTGGTCGAACGCGGCGCTGGCGCCCGCGCTTCCGTCGGTCGGATACAGAATGTCGGTGTACATATTGAGTCACCACTCCGTGGTGTTTTGTACCACGACGAGGCCATTAGCGTTTGTCCCGGCGTGCTCGTGGCAGGTGCGACCCTCACCTCGCCGCTTCCGCCAGTTACAACAGTTATTTCGGTGCCGTGAGTATCCATCCCCATGACCGCCGTGGAGCGTCCGAGACGGGTGCAACTGGTCGACAAGTGGAGCTGGCTCGTGGCGATGTCGGTTACGATCGGCCTCTTTACGATCAGCCTGCTGGCGACCCTCGATCCGCAGTTCAGCGCCGTCGCCGCCGCGGGAGCGGGTATCGGCGTCCAGTTCTTCCTGCCGTATCAGGCCCGACGATCGGTCGCAACGACGGAACAGGGGGCCGACAGTAGCGACGAAACGGGGGGGATCCACCAGGGGGCCGCGGGCGGTGCGGTGTTCGTCGCGTCGATACTCGCCGTGGTCGTGATGGTCGTCACCGCGGACTCGACGACCGCGCTGTGGGTCGGCGCCCTCGTGCTCGCGGCGGTGTACGCCGCGCTGGCGACCGTCCTCGAGCGGGTTCCGGTCGACGGCTCCTGACCGGCGCCACCCCCACACGCAATCCTTATTTTGATTCGATGTATCGGGTTGTCTATGAGTTGGCGGTTCGGACTGGACGGGCGGGACAGACGAAATATGATGCTCGCGACGGGAGTCATGATCCTGCTGCTGTTCGTGTACGCGGACGGCTCGCTCGGAGAACGGGTGCTCGCGGCGGTCGTCGGCGGCCTGTTCGCGGCGCTGATATTCGCGGCGGTGACCGTCCTCATCAACGCCTACAAACCTGACCACTGGTGAGAGTCCTCGACCCCGACAAATCAGACGACTTTAGTCTGCCCTCGAGCATCCACGAGTATGGACGACGACCGGCCGTTCGTGCGCGATATCGACAGCAGGCCGATCCGCCCGAACGGATTGGGGATCGGGCCGCGCGTCTTCGATCCGCAGATGGACTGCGCGAAAGCGGACCGAAAGCACGACCGCTGGAGCGACCACCTCGACCGAACTCGGAACTGGGTCCGGGAGGTGACTGAGGATGCTCGACGCACTCCTCGATCTCGCTGAGATCATCGCCGCCTTCGGTGGCGGCGCGTTCGGTGCCGCACTCGGACCGCTGCCGGCGTTTATTTTTACCGGGTTTATGGTAATCGCGGGCGAGGCCGCGACGCTCGTCGATCCAGAGGCAGCCGCGATCACCGACCAGGTCGCGTTCGGACCGCCGTTCTCGCCGGCGATCAGCTTCGCAGGCGGGGTGGCGGCGACGGCCTACGCGGCCCGTCGAGGGTATATGGACACCGGATTCGACTACCACGAGGCCAAGAACATCGCCTACGCGCTCGGGACGAAACCCGACGTGCTGGCGGTCGGGGGCGCGTTCGGAATCCTGGGCTACTGGCTCGTCACGATCTCGGCGCAACTGGGGATGCCGTACGATCCGATCGCGATGGGGGTCGTCCTCTCGGCCTTTGCCCACCGACTGATTCTGGGCTACAGCATCATCGGCACGGTTCGCGGCGCGAACATCCTCGACATGAGCCCGTTCGAGCGCGAGGAGACCCGCGTCCGCGCCATCGACGAATCCGCAACGGACGGTGGTGAACGGACCGGTAGCGGCGAGACGCAGCCAAAACCCACCGCGGCGACCCGGAAGGAACGGCTCAAGGTCGAGCCGTGGCTCCCCCACCAGTACAAGTGGGACCACGTCGCAACGCTCGGACTCGTGGCCGGGATCCTCGGCGCCTACGTCGGGATCGTGACCGGGAGCGCGTTCCTCGGGTTCGGGATCAGTGCGGCGTCGCTGGTCTTCCTCAACTGCGGTGTCGAGAAGATCCCGGTGACCCACCACATCACGCTTCCGGCTGCAACCGCCGCGCTGGCGGTCTACGTGCCTTCTGACGGCGGTATCGCAGAGGGCGCACCGGTCGCCTACGACGGCGGTGCGTTGCTTGCCGGCACCGGCGCCGAGGTCGCCCTGATCGTCGGCCTCGTCATCGGCGTGATCGCCGCGCTGTTCGGCGAGGTCTTCCAGCGGACCTTCTTCGCTCACGGCGATACCCACGTCGACCCGCCCGCAGCGGCGATCGTCTTCGGAACCTTCCTCGTCGCACTCCTGTACGTTCTCGGGGTCTTCCCGACGACGGTCTGGATTCCGTGGTTCTGATCGCTCGCTGACCTCGAGTTGTTTTCCGTCGTGTTCGAACGCCTCGAGCGAGCGCACTCGCGCTCGTTCGGATCCGTTCGCTTTAGGCGACCGCGATCCGACGTCCCGGTATGACCGCCGACCCGCCGCTGGTTCTCGACATCGACGGTACGCTGACCCGCCCCGAGGGCTGGGGGATCGACCCGCGTGTCTTCGACCCGATTCGCGACTGGGAGGCCCCGGTCGTGATCGCCACCGGGAAGGCCTTCCCCTACCCCGTCGCGCTCTGTCACTTCGTCGGCGTCCCCGAACTCGTCGTCGCCGAGAACGGCGGCGTCGTCTACACCGGCGACGACGTCTTCTTCACCGCCGACCGGGAGGCCGCCCAGGCCGTCGCCGAGCGCTACCGGGGGGCGGGCTACGAACTGGGCTGGGGCGAGGAGGACACGGTCAACCGCTGGCGCGAGACCGAGGTCGCGATCAACCTCGAGCAACCGATCGAACCGCTTCGGGAGATCGCCGCCGAGTACGGCCTCGAGGTCGTCGACACGGGTTACGCCTACCACGTCAAGGATACGGATCCGAACAAGGGCGACGGCGTCGAGACCATCGCCGACCACGTCGGCTTCGACCTCGAGGAGGCGGTCGCGGTCGGCGACTCGATCAACGACGTCTCGACGTTCGAGGCCGTCGGCCGGAGCTTCGCGGTGGCCAACGCCGACGCAGCCGCGACCGAGGCGGCCGACGAGGTGCTCGAGGCCGAACACGCCGACGGAACGCTGTCAGTGCTCGAGCGCGTTCGCGGAACTCGGTAATGCTCGGACCCGCGTCGACGACAGGACATCCGACGGCTCGTCCGGGACGGGACGCGTTCGAACGGACCAAATCACGCCGTCACGCTGCGGTGGCGCGTGCTGTCAGCTAGAATCGAGCGACAGCGAGATCCTGGCTGGCAGTACTGCGCGAGGTCTTCGTGAGCAGCGCGAACGAAGGCTTGTCAGAGTGAACTCTGACAGGGGACGAGCGAGGAAACGAAGTGACCGAGCGAGTCGACTGGGGAGGGCGTGGCGATTCCCCGTTTCCGTGATCGACAGACGATTAGCGACAGATCGTACCGCGGTTTTGTCGTCCAGTTTGCGTCGTGGGCCTGAGGCGGCCGAAGTGTTACATGCAGATGCCCACGTACCTTTCTCTCGTCGGGTTCGCTCGCAGGACTCGCTCACCACTCTTCTGCTTACGGGCGCGAAGCGCCCGTTTGCATGGTCAGTGGGACCACGATCCCACTCGACTCCAAAAATCTACGCTAAAAAGCCGCTCGCTCCCGATAGTCGCTCGCGGGTGCTGCGATTGTGGCGCTACCGCAGTGACACCGCCTCCGCCTGCACTGTTCAGAGGGAGTCTGAGCACTGTCAATAGGGGTCACGTCTTGGAGTGGTAATCCGTTGAGTCCATCACAACTTGTCTTCGGAGAAACGACTCTCAATCGTCAATATCGTCCCTGGCGTGAATTTTGGCCTGTTCACGGGCGCTGGGATTGACTGACTCTTTGAACGGAACTTTCGCCAGCGTCGCATATACGGGTTTGCCGGGCACCTCAGCGTACTCGTCCGGGAGGTGAACTGCAAGCTCCACATCGAGGTCCGCGTCATATATCGAGTCGTCGAGCGGAACGTCGGTCGCAGCCTGCAGTTTCGCCGCTGGCACGAATCCGAGGCCGATATTGGTCTCGAGGTCCGGATTCCACCCCGCCGACGTCAGGTAGCCACATTCATCGCCCGTCTCCGGATCCGAGATGAGCCAGTAGTCCGAGGGCCATTCCAGAATCGGTTCGCCTGCCATTTTTAGACCGACCAGTTTGTGAGTGAACGGAAACGCACCGTTTTCGATGGCGTCCTTCTGACGTTCCAGTTCGGCTTTGCCAATGTAGTCCACGTCCTTGTCGTTGGGGACCTGATAGCCGAGGTTGACCTGGAACGGCGACGTCTCGTAGTCCATGTCCTGTCCCAACGACAGGATTCCAGCAGCGATACGTCGACGACCGTTTACTGGCGTCGCGGCACCGCCGTGGTCTTTGACCGTTTCGAGTACTGGATTCCACACTGCTTCGGCGTTCTTCGTCGCTTCACGGACGTATATTTCGAACCCTGCCTCTCCGGAGAAGCCCGTCTGACTCACCAGCACCGGGATGTCGTTGATAGTCGCTTCCATCAGTCCGTAGTACGGAACGTCTTCGACCGCATCACCGATGAGTGACTCCATCACATCGGGCGATTTCGGCCCCTGAATCTGCATCGGCGAGACGTCGATCTCGTCGATGTCGACCTCGAAGTCGTTGCCGACTGTGACCCCTTGCAACCACTGCAGCAGGTCGGAGTCAGCGATGGAGAACCAGAACTCGTCGTCGTCAGGCCGCAACAGGACAAAGTCATTGAGGATACCGCCGTCCTGGTTGCAGCAGATGGCGTACTTGCCACGCATCGTCTCGATGTCGGTGGCGTCTCGCGTAATGACGAAGTTGACGAACGCCTCGGCATCGGGTCCCGCGACACGAATCTGGCGCTCGACCGCGACGTCCCATAGCGCTACGTGGTTGACCAGCAACTCGTACTCGGCTTCCGCACCTCCGTCTTCGGGGTCGATGTACGCGCGGGGGTGATACATGTGGTTGTAAACCGTCGCCTGATGACACCCCTCCTCGACGGAGAGGTGCCAGAACGGCGACTTCCGAACCCGGGTAGAGGTCACGAGGTCAACGTCTGCGGCACCTGTTTGACGAAGATTTCTGGGAACAGTACGATCCGATTGGTCGACATTGGGGTGGTTCGGGTGGTGGTTTCTCGACATTGGTAATCTATTCCGGTGATTCAACGGAATGGTTGGATAGCGACATCCAGAGGCGCCCGAAGGGACTGGTATCGAACGGCGGGGTAACTCCCGTAGGGAGGTAGAACTTTGGTTCAGTGTCGGTGCCTCGGTCATCAGCATGGTATCTCTGTGTCATACAAGTGAATACTCGGTCATCGACATGGTACCATGTACCATGAAAGTGAATAACGTCCTGTGACCGGATTGCCCTCCCTCTTAATCGAATAATGTATTTATATCGGGTCTAGAATATTTCATGCTTCTCTGATTACTTTCGCAGGTTCTCGGTGGAAGCGGTGAGAACAACGAAGGCAAACAAAAAGAACGATTATCGCCCGGAGAACTCCACGAGAGATTTTCGATACACGTTCATCCTCGTTCTAAGTAGTGTACCACCGACTCCGGAGGGCCGCTCTCTTGTACTGACCCCAGCAGCCTCCGTTTCGCTGACCCGTAGAACAGTGCCCGACTGTTGACCGAAGACTCTGTACGCAACGTGAGTTTCATATCTTACTCTGAATAAAGAAATCGTGCTACCAGCCATTAGTTAACAACTTGCCCGTACGAGACAACCAGCCACTATGGTTCGAGCACGAATCGTCGGACTGGGATTGGTCCTCGCGACCGGACTCCTCCTCTGGACGACGACTCGAGTCAGCGGCTACGAGCAACAGGTCCTCTTTGCACTGCTGACGATGAGCGTCGCGCTCGCCGCCGTCGTCGTCCTCTTTCGCTCGCTCGAGCGCGTCGATGCGTCCGAGTAACTTGCTCGAGCGACACTGACACCGACGCTGGATCTCCTGCTCACTCGGTTTCGGTCGTCACCTCGAGAAAGACGTCCTCGAGCGTCGAGTCCGCACTGGTCTCGAGTCCCTCGAGCAGCTCCTCTGGCGACCCCGACTCGACGAGCCGTCCCTCGTAGCAGATCCCGACGTCGGTCGCGATCCGTTCGACAACCGGGAGGACGTGCGTCGAGAGGAAGACGGTCGTCCCGTTCGCGGCGAGTTCCGTCAGCAGCTCCCGAACCGTGCGCGCGGCCCGCGGGTCCAGCCCCGAGGTCGGCTCGTCCAGAAAGACCACGTCGGGATCGGAGAGGATCGCCTGCATCAGTCCTGTCTTCTGGCGCATCCCCTTCGAATACGTGACGATCCGGTCGTCGGCATCCTCGGCGAGCTCGAGTCGCTCGAGCAGTTCGTCCAGCCGCTCCTCGATCGCCGAGGCGTCCATCCCGCAGAGTCCGCCGTAGTACTCGAGTTGCTCGCGGGCGGTCAGCTGCTCGTAGATCGGCGGCGACTCGGGGAGGTAGCCGATGCGGTCGACCAGCGCCTCCCGATCCGCGATCGGAACGCCCGCGACGGCTCCGGAACCGTTCGTCGGGAGCGTCAGCGCCGTCAGCAGTCGAATCGTCGTCGTCTTGCCCGCGCCGTTCGGACCGAGGAAGCCGTAGATCGAACCGGGATCGACCTCGAGCGTGAGGTCCTCGACGGCGGTCGTCTCGCCGTAGGTCTTCGTGAGGCCGTTCGCGACGATGGCGGGTTCGCCGTTCGGTTCGTCGCTCGGATCGTCGGGTTCGTCGTTCAGTTTGTCGCTCGACTCGTCGGAGGTGTCGCGTGATGGCTGTGTCATGATTACTCGAGTCGGTAGTCGCGGTAGCGGGCGACGGCGATCCGAAACGCGATCCTCGAGACGCCGACCGCGAGGACGATCGTACAGCACAGTGCGCCGAGGCGGACGGCCGCGGTCGGGACGCCGAGGGCGGGCGCCCGCTCGTAGACCCACCGTGCGTTCCCGAGAAACGCCGGGAGCGCGACGAGCGAGACGATCCCGAAGCTCTTCGCCAGCCCCGAAAACGCCCCCCAGCCCGGCTCCGAGTACACCGGTCCGTCGGTGACAAAGCCGGAAACGGGGACGAGATCGGCGCGGTCGACGTTCAGTTCGATCGCGGCATTGACCGTCGCGGTACACGCACAGAGCGCGACGCCCGTCACCGCGAGCGCGCCCGTCTCGAGGAGACTCGCGTCGCTGACGATCCCGAGCGGGACGACCACGAGGACGACGAGTGGAACGCCGAGCAGGAGGCTCGCGAGAACCAGTCCTCCGACGAACTGCCGTCCTCGGACCGTCGTGAGCAGCATCGGGAGGACGCGATAGGCGCTGCCGATCGGCTCGGCGGTGAAGACGATCCCCGCCGCGACCCCGAGGCCGAACACCACCAGCAGGAAGCCGGGGGTCCCGAGCAGGGCGCCGAACACCGGCAGTCCGACCAAGGCGACGAACAGGAGGACGTACCCCGTCGACAGCAGTCCTCGCGGAGCGCGCCGCTCCGCGAGCAACCGCTCTCGAGCGACGGTGCGCGTCGGCCGCGAAACGGAGCCGCCCAGTAGACGGTCCAGTCGGCCGCCGCCGGCCAGCGAGCGCGAGTGCGAGGGGGTTGTCGATCGTGTCGAACCGACGGACTCGGTCACCCAGAGACGTCGGGCGACGTTGGTCGTCAGTCCCAGCAACGCCGGAACGACGACCGCGACGGCGCCGACCGCGGCCAGCGCGCGAAGCGGTTCGACCCCGGCAGTCCCATCGGCCCCCAGAAACGCGAGGTCGACCAGCAGCGCCAGCGGCAGCCACTCGAGCCACGCTCCCAGCTCCGCGGCCGACACCGACAGCTCCCGGAGGAGGAACCAGAGCGTCACGAGCGGCACCCAGCCGAACACGACGAGCAGGTTCCGGTACAGGCCGCCTCGCGCCAGCCGTCGACCGACGAGCGAGCCCGCGAGCCTGCCCGCGACGCCGACCGCGACGGCCAGCGCAGCGAGCGCCGCGATCGCGACGACGGCGGAGAGGGCGATCCACGGCGTTCCGGCGCCGACTGCGAGGCCGACCGCGACCCCGACGGTCGGCAGCACAATCGCGACGCCGACTCGAGCGAAGACGAACGACACCAGCCCGAGGACGGCGGTCCGTACGGGAACTGCGGTCAGCAACGCGTCGGATGACAGTCCCTCGAAGCGTCTGTGGGTCAACGAGGCGCTGCGGACGACGACCCAGCCGAACGCGAGCGTCACCGCGAGCGACCCTGCGGCGGAGGGCGCCGCCTCCGTCGTCGCCAGATCGTCCCCTACGACCCACGCGCCCGAACCGAGGACGACGGCGACCACGCAGTACGACAGAACCAGCCCGATCCGACGGCCCCTCGAGCGTCCGAACTCGCGGTCGTGGCGTCGCCACTCGATCCGAGCGATCCGCCCGCCGTCGCCGAGCCAGCCGTCGAGCATTCGATCCGTTCTCGAGCGAACGTGCAAACGCAGCACACATATCTCTTTACCCACAGCTTCCTCGAGTGCGCTCACGAAAGAACGGGGAACGGACCGGCGACCGGGTCAGCCTTCGTCTTCGTCGGTGAGATCCTCGATCCAGCTGATCGCGGCCATCGCCTGCGGAAAGCCGAGCGTCGGGATCGAGAGCGCGGCGACCTGTTTGAGCGCCTCGGGGTCGGCGTCCTCGTCTAACCCGCGTCGGACGTGGGAGTGGACGGCTCCCTCGGACCCGGCGCCGATCGCGAGCGCGAGTTTGACGAGTCGTTTCGTCTCGTCGTCGATCGGGCCGGCCTCGGAACACGCCTCGCCGAGGTCGGAGTACGCCTCCCAGACCTCGGGGTAGTCGTCTGCGAACTCGCCCGCCGTCGACGGCAGTTCGTCGGGATCGTCGATCTGATCGGCCATCTGTGTGCGAGGCGTCAGTCCGAACCGACAAGATAGTTCTGCCGGAGCCCGGGCCGTGGGAATCGGGTCAGGAGACCGGGAGCGTCGCTCGAGCGAGCCGTCGCAGAACGCTTTTCTATCGACCGCCCCGACTCTCGGGTATGGACGGATTCGACGTCGCGGTCGGGGCATTCGGTCTCAGCGTGACGGCCGCGATCTTCGCGCTCGTTCACCGGGACGCGATCGGTCAGGAGATCTCCCGGCCGCGGCTGTGGGCCGCGATAGCGGCAGTCCCGTTCCTGCTCGGCGTCGGGCTCTACCTGTTCGCTCCGGCGCCGATGACGGGCGTGATCATGACCGCCAACACCGGCATCGTGCTCTACACGTTCGAGCGCGAGATCGCCAGCGAGAGCGACGAGGACGACGGCGAACCGGTCGAACCCGGAACGTTGCCCAATCAGAAATGACGTCCTCGAGCGGACCCGTCGTCCTCGAGTAGCTCCCGACACCACACGGCTTTTGCCCGCGCCGCCGAAAGGGAGGTCAACATGAGCGACTCCGCGGATCCCGCGACCGGGTCGGGGACGACCGAGGCCGACGACGGGGGAACCGATGACACCCCCGCACAGGTCTCGAGCCCGAACTACCACAGCGAGAACCACACCGCGGCCCAGACCTGCGGCTGGACGGCAAACGCCCTCCGGGGAGAGGGACGGTGTTACAAGAACGTCTTCTACGGGATCCAGTCCCACCGCTGTATCCAGATGACGCCCGTCGTCAAGTGCAACGAGCGCTGCGTCTTCTGCTGGCGCGACCACCGGGGCCACGCCTACGAGCTGGGCGACGTCGAGTGGGACGACCCCGAGGCGGTCGTCGACGCCTCGATCCGACTCCAGAAGAAGCTGCTGTCGGGCTTCGGGGGGAACGACGAGGTCCCCCGCGAGGTCTTCGAGGAGGCGATGGAGCCCCGTCACGTCGCCATCTCGCTGGACGGCGAGCCGACGCTGTACCCCTACCTGCCGGAGCTGCTCGAGGCCTTCCACGACCGGGACATCACCACCTTCCTCGTCTCGAACGGAACCCGTCCCGAGGTGCTCCGGGACTGTGACCCGACCCAGCTGTACGTCAGCGTCGACGCCGCCGAACGCCACACCTTCGACCAGGTGGTCAAGCCCGTCGAGGACGACGCCTGGGATCGGCTGCTCGAGACGATGGACGTCCTCCGGCAGAAGGACGAAACGCGGACCGTCCTGCGGACGACGCTGGTCAAGGGCGAGAACATGCACCACCCCGACTGGTACGCCGGCTTCTACCAGCAGGCCGACCCCGACTTCATCGAGCTGAAGGCGTACATGCACGTCGGCCACTCCCAGGGGCGACTCGACCGCTCGTCGATGCCCGACCACGAGGAGGTCGTCGACTTCACCGAGCGAGTACAGGAGTATATGCCCGAGTTCACCGAACTCCGGGGCGTTCCCCCCTCGCGCGTGACGCTGCTCGCGAAGGACGAGGAGACGTGGGTGCCCAAGCTCGAGCAGGGCAGCGAGTTCTGGGCGCGCGATCCTGTCACGGGGGATTGAGCAGACTGTCGACCCGTACAGTCGGCCCGTCGACGCACCCGGCGGCGAAGGTGTTAGCCGGAGGTCTTTTACCGACGTCGGGCTGACGTTCAGTCCGAACCGAATAAACGGTCGCCAACTGCATCACAGTTCTGTTACGCATTCCACATCCGATACGCTTTTGAGTTCCCCCGCGAATTTTCTAGGTATGTCAGTGTCAGCCGAGTCCGCCGTCGGCCACGACGAACTCGCCGTTCTCAAGCTCCTCGCGCTCGAAGGCGGGCTCGAGGGTGACGTCAAGATCTCCTGTTCCCGCCTCGCGGACCGACTCGAGGCGTCGAACCAGACGGCCTCGCGCCGACTCCAGCGCCTCGAAGCGTCGGACCTGCTCGAGCGCGACACCGTCAGCGACGGCCAGTGGGTCGCGGTTACGGACGCGGGCGAACGGGCCCTCCACGCCGAGTACGAGGACTACCGGCGGATCTTCGAGAGCGACCCGGAGGTCGAACTCGAGGGTACCGTCACCAGCGGGATGGGCGAGGGTCGCCACTACATCTCGCTGTCGGGGTACAAACGCCAGTTCGCCGAGCGCTTGGGGTACGAGCCGTTTCCCGGCACCCTGAACGTCGACCTCCGGGAGGACAGCGTTCGTCGCCGGAGCGCGATGGCCTCCCTCGAGCCGGTGTCGATCGACGGCTGGGAGGACGAGGATCGAACCTACGGGCCCGCGGTCTGTCACCCCGCGATCGTCGAGACCGCCGACGGGGAGCGCTACGAGGAGGCTCACATCATCGCCCCCGAGCGCACTCACCACGACGAGGACCAGCTCGAAGTCATCGCTCCCGAGAAACTCCGGGAGGAGATCGACCTCGAAGACGGGGACCGCGTGACGGTCACCGTGGGTGATCGCCGATGACCGGGCGCCACGCCAGCGCGAACGCCGGCGCGGGCGGACAGGCCCCGGCGGCGTTCGAACGCGCCCTCGAGTCGCTGCGTGCCGGCGAGCCGGTGCTGGTCCACGACGCGGCCGACCGCGAGGGCGAGACCGATATCATCTACCACGCCGACGCGGTCACGCCCGACGCCGTCGCCCACATGCGAAACGACGCCGGCGGGCTGGTCTGTGTCGCCCTCGCTCACGAGGTCGCGGAGGCGTTCGATCTCCCCTTCTACACCGAGGAGATCGATCATCCCGCCGCGGCCGACCACGAACTCGGCTACGACGAGCGCTCGTCGTTCTCGCTGACGGTCAACCACCGCGACACCTACACCGGGATCACCGACGCGGATCGCTCGCTGACGATTCGGACGCTGGGCGAGGCCGCGGGCGAGCCGTCGGCGACCGAGTTCGCGACGGAGTTTCGCGTCCCCGGTCACGTCCACCTCCTGAAAGCGGCTCCCGACCTGCTCGCCCAGCGGGAGGGCCACACCGAACTCGGCCTCGCGCTCGCCGACGCCGCCGACCTCCCGCCCGCGGTCGTCGTCTGCGAGATGTTAGACGACCAGACCGGCAAGGCGCTCACTCCCGCCGACGCCCGCGCCTACGCCGACCGCTACGACTACGTCTACCTCGAGGGCCGGGACGTCCTCGAGCGACTGGACTGATTTCGGTCGTCAGTTACCGTCGGTCTCGAACTGCGTCCGCTCGGCTCCTGGCCCGCTCCGGTAGACCGCGTACAGGACCAACACGGCGATCGAGACGTCGATACCGTGCTCGAGGAGGTGGTGTGCGCTCATCGGTACGATCCCGAAGACGGTACAGAGCCCGACCAGCGACCGGACCAGGAGCAAACCGAGAACGATCGTAATCAGGAGATAGCGAGTCGACCGTCGCCGCAGATACGCGACGACGCCACAGCAAAACAGCACCGCCGTACAGAGCACTGCCAGAACGATCACGACGAGCAAAACTGGAGCTACCTGCGGATCCAGCCATCCGAGATCGAACGGATTCGTGTGGTGCATCTCCGCATCTCTACGTCGGTCGGAACGTTACCTATGTTCTTCGGTCACGGGAGGAGCACCGACCGCCTCAGCGCCACACGGGGGATCGGAAACCGTTATTAGTACCGGACGGCTAGCCGGCAGTAACAGCCGGTTCGGCCGGAATTTCGGTGATCCGTTCCATATGTCCGATACGCGACGACAGATCAGAACGCACGTCCACGCCAACGCCGGCATCCACTTCAACGAACTCGTCAGGGAGTCGGCGTTCGCGCCGGGGCAGATCCAGTACCACGTCCGCCGGCTCATCGACGACGGCGAACTCGTACGCGGCGAGTTCTACGGCCGGACCCACTACTACCCGCCGACGCACGACGAACGCGAGCGGGCGATGTTGGCGCTGTTCCGGCGCGAAACCGCCCGCGAGATCGTCGTCCACCTGATCGAACACGAGCCGACGGGGCCGGGTGCGGTCACCGACGCGCTCGGGATCGCCCGAAGCACGCTCGAGTACCACCTCGACCGCCTGGTCGAGCAAGAGGTCGTCGAGAAGAGCTACGACGAGCGCAATCGAGTCGTTCTCCGACTGGCGAACCCCGAGCAGACCGGCGAACTGCTGTCGACGGTCGAACCGACCGTTCCCGACCGGCTGCTCGACCGGTTTACTCGCCTCGTCGACGGACTCCTCGAGGGAGAACCGAGTTCGAAGTAGCAACGGAAGTTGAACGTCTAGTTCGACGCCTCGAGAGCCGACAGGCGAACATACATCCGGAGGAAATATTTTATTTTCTCGATCTTGCGGTAGTTTCGATAATCGCACCAGAACGAACGTAGTCGATCGGGAGTAGAGTCGAGTATGGACCGATCGGTCAAGCGACGGCGTTTCGTACAGGTAGCTGGAAGCGGACTCGTCGTCGGTATCGCGGGCTGTGCTGGTGAGAATGGCGAGGACGGCGACGACGGTGACGAAGCGGGTGACGATCACGACGACCACGACGGCGACGACGAGGAGTCGGAGACCGACAGCGAGAACGGCGACGGCGAGGGACTGATCTACGCCTTCGCGCCGAACACGATCGCGGTCATCGATCCCGAGGACGGCGAGGTCGTCGACGAGATCACCGACGGACTCGAGGACGAGGGATGGGGCGACCCGCGGATCACGGCCGACTACGGCGAGATCTACGTCCTCAGAGAGTCGCCATCGCAGGTGCTCGTCATCGACACCGAGAACCACGAGATCGTCGACGAGGTCGATATCGGCCCGGATCCGACGCACATGTATCACCCGAACGACGACGAGATGTGGGCTCACGCCGACGACGAGGGCACGTTCTACGTCATCGACACCACCTCCCACGAGGTCACCGAGATCGTCGAATCGGGCCTCGAGGCGGAGGGCCACGGCAAGCTGCTCTACCACGAGGACATGGGTTCGATGGGGTACGCGACGAACGTCAACGACCCCGCGGCGCTGGTCATCGACCTCGAGGGGTACGAGCGAACCGACTACATCGAACTCGAGAACGAGGAGGAGGGAACCCACTACAAGGCCTACGCCCCCGAGACGGAGCTGGCGTACTTCGAGCACGGCGACGAGACCGCCGTCGTCGACACCGAGAGCGACGAGGTCGTCGAGTACCTCGAGTTCGCGGGCGGGATGTACCTCTCGCCGGACGAGGCGGTACTGGGCGTCCTCGACGGCAACAGTATTCGATTCCTCGACGCGACGAGCGAGGACAGCGACGAGCTCGGTGTCGTCGACGTCGACGAAGGCCCGGACGCGCTCCGGTACCACGAGAGCGATGACGGGACGCTGTACGCGTTCACCGCACACACTCAGACCGACGAGGCATCGGTCATCGACGTCGAGGCGGCGGAGGTCGTCGAAACCCTCGAGATCGGTGACATCGAGCGCCCGGAGGACGCCCCCTTCCTCCACCGATCCGGCGTCGAGGGCGGCGGCTACTTCATCAGCCCCGCCGATGCCGACGGGATCGTCGCGATCCTCGACATGGAAGCCCAGGAGGTCGTCGACCACGTCGAGGTCGAGGAGGGCGTCGAT
Organism: Natronococcus sp. A-GB7; assembly: GCF_029688865.1. Lineage (GTDB taxonomy): Archaea > Halobacteriota > Halobacteria > Halobacteriales > Natrialbaceae > Natronococcus. The sequence continues at coordinate 128,945 of NZ_JARUKV010000007.1, read as the reverse complement.
ACGGTCCAGTACGTCGGCGATTCCGGCACCGGATACACCAGCAGAATCCGATAACCGATGGACGCGATATCGTCGCTCGGCGAACACGACTCGCCCCCTCGCCGGTCGCTTCTCGCGGCGATACTCGCGTGTCTCGTCGTCGCCGGCCTCGCGATGGCGCTGGTGGCGACGCCGGTTGCGGCCCACGCCTACCTGAGCGAATCGAACCCAGCGAACGGCGAGCAGGTCGATGACGTCCCCGAGGAGGTCACCCTCTACTTCTCGGGTGACGGCGTCGTCAACGCCGACATCACCGTCGAGGGCCCGAACGGTGAGGTCGTCTCGGCCGAACCCGAGATCGACCCCGGCGACAGCCAGATCGTTCGCGTGCCGATCGAAGACGCCGACGAGGAGGGGATGTACGCGGTCGACTGGGAGATCCTCGCCGACGACGGCCACACCACGTCGGGCTCGTTCTTCTTCGCCGTCGGCGACGAACCCCTCGATCGCGACGCGGTGCTCGAATCGCACGAGGAAGACGAGACCGACGAATCGATCGCGCCGATCGAAGCGGGTTCGAAGGGGCTGTTACTCGTCGGAATCGTCGGTCTAGTCGGAATTCCAGCGGCGGCGGCCGTCGCTGCCGGACCCGTTTTCGCTCGAGGCGCCGGCGATCGGCGGGCCTCCCTCGACCGACGAATCGGCCGACTGCTCGTCGGCGCCGCGGTCCTCACCTTCGCGAGCGCACTCGTACTCGGGCTCGCCCGGAGCACGAACCTGGGTCCGCTCTCTGTCGACACCGTCTCGCAGTTCGTCGAAACGCCGCTCGGGCAGGCCTGGCTCGCACAGCTCGCCGTGGCGGCGCTCGTCACCGCGGTCGTCGTCCGACGGAGCCGAGGCGGTGCCCGTCGGCCCGCGCTCGTCGCCACGTTCGTCGGAGCGCTCGCCCTCGCGGGAACGGTCGCCTGGACGAGCCACTCGGCGACGGCGATCGATCGCCTTCAGGGAACGATCGTCGACTTCGTTCACATCGTCGGTGCCGGGCTCTGGATCGGCGGGCTGGCGGTGCTCGCTCTCGCCGTCGTTCCGACGGCCCGAGAGACTGCGGTCGGCGACCGAGCCACCCTCGTCGCCGATGCGATCCGGCGATTCTCGATCCTCGCACTGAGCGGTGTCACCCTCGTCGTGGCGACGGGGTTCGTCCTCGCCTCCTGGCACGTTCCCGAAGCGGACGGCCTCACCGACACCACGTACGGGCTGACCCTCGTCGCGAAGCTGGCGCTGATCGCGATCGCACTCGGACTGGGCGGCGCGACGCGATTCGTCCTTCTGAGTCGGCTCGAGCCGTCGGGCGGTGCGGATACGGCAGCTCCCTCGCGGCCGACGAGCACGGACGGTGGCTCCGCTTCGGAGGACGGCCAGCTGCGGACGATCGGTCGAGCGATCCGACTCGAGCTGCTCGTCCTCGTCGCCGTCCTCCTGCTGTCGGGGCTGCTCACGTCGGCACCGACGGCCGCCGTCGCAGAGGGGGAGGACCTCGTCGAATCGACGATCGAACGCGAGTACGACGACGGTCTCCTCGAGATCGGCGCGTTCCCGGCCGCCGAGGAGGCCGACGGGGACGACTACTTCGTGCTCGAGGCGGACGAACCGATCGTCTTCGAGGTCGCGTTCCTCGACGCCGACGGCGAGCCGATGGCCTCGGACCAGGCCGTTCGGTTGCTCGCGAGCAGCGAGGACGGGACCGAGATCGAGGTCGAACTCGAGGAGACCGACGACGGCACGTACGCCACGGTCCAGCCCCTCGCCGACGACGGCCGCTGGGAGCTGCGGGTAACCGGTGCGCCCGACGGCTCGTACGTCAGCGAGTGGGTCGACGTGATTGCCGTCTCACCCGACGGCCACGGAGACCACGACCATGGCGATGACGCCCACGATCACGACAGCGACGACGCCCACGACCACGGGGACGACGCCCACGACCACGAGGACGCTCACGATCACGGCGGCGATAGCGACGACTCGGCGTTCGCCGTCTTCCTCCAGTTCGGCGCCGTTGCGGTCGCCGTCGTCGGAACGGTTGCGGTTGCCGTCGAAACCCTCCGGGTTCGCGACCGCGACTAATCGCTCGAGGGGACTCGCTTTCCGCTTCCCGAATAGCGAACACTTAGTACCGTGGTCTTCAACACCTACGATCATGGGATTCGACGAGATGGACGTCGACACGATCTGGATGGACGGTGAGTTCGTCGACTGGGACGACGCACAGATCCACGTTCTGACTCACGGACTTCACTACGGCACGGGGATCTTCGAGGGGGCACGCTGTTACGATACCGAGAAGGGGCCCGCTATCTTCCGCTGGGAGGAACACATCGAACGGCTCTACCAGTCCGCCAAACCCTACGAGATGGAGATCGACCACGATATCGAGGAGCTAACCGAGGCGACCCTCGAGCTCATTCAGCGTCAGGATCTCGCCTCCTGTTACATCCGTCCGATCGCCTTCTACGGCTACGACACCCTCGGCGTGGGGCCGGGCGACTGTCCGACGCGGATCGCGATCGCCGCCTGGCCGTGGGGGGCCTACCTCGGCGAGGATGCCCTCGAGAACGGGATCGAAGTGATGGTCTCCTCGTGGCGGAAACACGCCTCGAGCCAGGTCCCGACGAACGCGAAGACGACGGGGCTGTACGTCAACAGCCTGCTGGCCGGCGAGGAGGCCCGACGCAACGGTTACGCCGAAGCGATCGTGTTGAACAAGGAGGGCGACGTCGCCGAGGGGCCCGGCGAGAACATCTTCATGGTTCGGGACGGCGAGATCTACACGCCCGGGCTCTCGGAGTCGATCCTCGACGGCATCACCCGCCGAACCGTGATCACGCTTGCGGAGGATCTGGGGTACACCGTCCACGACAGGGCCTCGATCTCGCGGGGCGAGCTCAACACCGCCGACGAGCTGTTCTTTACCGGCTCGGCGGCAGAAGTGACCCCCATCCGGAAGGTCGACAACGTCGTCATCGGCGACGGCGGCCGCGGTCCGGTCACCGAGGAGATCCAGTCAAAGTTCTTCGAGGTCGTCGAACGGCGCACCGACGAGTACGACGAGTGGTTCACGTACGTCTAGGGACCAATCCTCCGTTCTGCGGCTTTCACGCGATGTGGCGGCGACGCTGCTGTTGGTGTGCCATCCACAACGCATCTAACAGAGTTGATCCAGAATAGTCGAGAAGGAGACGAGTCGAGAGCTGCCGCGGCGTCGCCACACGTGCAACTCCCGACAGACCTGACCAGGTACTACCCATGGTAGTCCCATGTCTTGCATCGGAATCGAAGGCTCCGATTAGTCGATGGTGGCGGGCGGAACAGCGGCTAGTGTTGGAGCTGGGAGCAACAGTTATACTGTTGTAGATGATAGCAACAGCCGATGGGAGACGACGAGTCGGGGACGTTGCTCCTACGCGAGCGAGAGAACTTCGGTGAGCGATATGCAGAAGTCCGAGCGTGGGATGTCCCCGAATCGGATCGGTATCCGGACGGCGTAAAATACAGTTTGCAGTACGGCACCCTCGAGGGCGAGACACTGATCCGATACGATAACTTTCCGGACCATCCCGGCTCGACACGCCACCACAAGCATACTCAGGATGGTACCGTCGAGGAAGTCGACTTTGACGGAATACTACCCCTGTACCAACAGTTCAAAACCGAGGTAAACGATTATGGCCACGACTGGAACTAACCCGACCGACACGGAGCGCGTCCTGCATATCCGGTTTGAACGGAGCAATACGACCCGAACTGAGGAGACGCTCCGTGCAATCGACGACGGTGACGACGTCGACCCGTACTTCGAGTGTACGTTCCACGATCCGGAGCAACTTCACCAGGTCACGCGACCGAAGAATCTCGAGTTGCTCCGAACGATCGCCACCGAGGAACCGGCGGGCATTCGAGAGACCGCTCGGTTGGTCAATCGTGACGTTCGGCAGGTCCACCGAAATCTAAACGAACTCGAATCGTTGGGGCTCATCGACTTCGAGGAACGTGGCACTGCCAGGCGGCCGACAGTCTGGTACGACACAATCGAGGTCGACTTACCGCTGTTCGGCCCGAACAGCGGTTCCGATGCGGCTGACGCGTGAGTTTGCCGTGCCGGGTGAATCGGACTTTCGCGGAACTCGCTCGGGCGACCGTTCCCTTCACTTCCGACTCACTGATCCAGCCACTCGTCCAGCGGAACGACCTGCTGTGTCGGCGGCGATCCGAGCACGATCCTCCCGGGACCGACGTCGTCGGTGACAGTCGCGCCTGCGGCCACCACCGTTCCCTCGCCGATCTCGAGTCCCGGACCGACGACGCTGCCGGCGCCGAGGAACGCGCCCGCACCGAGTACGACCCGCTCGAAGACGTCGTTTCGAAACACCATCCCGTCCTCGCGTAGCTCGTGGGTGACGCCGACGACGCTGCAGTTCGGGCCGATCTGTACGCCGGGTCCGATCTCGGCGTTCTCGACGTACGTCCCCGCGTTGACGTCGACGTCTCCCTCGAGACGGGATTTCTTGACCGAAACCCGCTCGTAGAGCCGACAGCCGTCGCCGATCTCGGCGTCGTGGATCGTCGCGAACTCCCGGATCTCGGCTCGGCCGACGTCGGAGTCGACTACCCTCGCGGCGTCGTCGACAGCTGGCATACCCGTACTCGAACTCGAGCCGTTATCAACCCGGGCGGACGCCTCTTGGCTCGACCGTCGGCTCGGCTCTCATCCGCTGGTCGACACCTCGAGGACCATCTCGTCGCCGTCCTCGAGCGTGTGTTCCGTCGGGTCGACGGACTCGCCGTCGATCAGGAACGTCATCTCGGTGTCGGCGTCGGCCTCGTCGTAGGTGTCGCCGTCGTGCTCGAGGACGTGGTTACCGTCGTCCGTTTCGAACGAGAAGTACGGCAGGAGATCGATCCCTTCGGCGAACGTGACCCGCTCCTCGCCCTCCATGTACCACTGGTCGCTGCCCTCGTGGAGGTGGAAGTCGATCGAATGGTTCGACGCGTGTTCGGCCTGGTACCGATCCTCGGAGAGGTTCACCGGTTCGTCGTCGATCAGGATCTCGATCTCGCCCCGGTCGTCGATCTCGTCGTCGTCGGAGAGACAGCCGGCGAGCACGGCGAGACTCGAGACGCCGGCGAGAACTGCACGTCGTTGCATGGTCGATCGGAGCGGACCGTCGATGCAAAAGGTTCTGGTTCCCCCGTCGAAAGTGCGGCGAGCGCCGGGGGATCTCGGCTACCGCTCGGAGTCAGTCCTCGAGCCGTCTCCGATCGGAGTCGGGTTCGCTCTCGCCGCCGTCGGTCGTCGCCTCGTCGACGACGTCGATCGAGACGCCGGCGCCCATGTCTCGGTTGCGCTTCGAGTCGCCGAAGCCGGCGCTCAGCACGCGGGTCAGGGCGTCCTCGACGTCCTCGTCGAGTTCGGTGATCCGACTCGACTCGACCTCGATGACGAACCCGGTGGTGATGTTCGGCGACGTCGGCAGGAACAGCACCTCTCGGCCGTCCTCGGTCACCTTGCCGGTTTTGAACGCGGTCATCCGAAGCCCTTCCCAGGTCTCGAGTTTGACGGGTTTCTGCAGGGAGTCCTGCTCGCCGAAGGCGGTCTCGGCGGCCATCTTCGAGGCGTTGTAGACGACCCGGATCACGGGGACCCGGTTGGCGACGTTGTCGACCAGTCGCTCGACCAGCCCGCCGACAGTCGTCCGCATGAGGTAGCCGACCGAGAACGTCAGGATCACGAGGACGGTCAGGGCGACGATCACCCGGAGGAACTGGGCGACTTCCTCGCGGGTCTGCTGGGCCTGACCGCCGTCCCCGGGGATCAGCGGTCGGAGCGCGGCCTCGTCGAGGATGAGCCCCGGAGTCAGCCCCGCGATGAGGCCGTAGAGCCAGTAGATAACGTAGAGGGTCACGAGAATCGGGCCGAGGACGATCAGCCCGCTTGCGAAATCCCGCTTCCACGAAGCCATGTACGCCACCTCACACTAGGGGCTAATGAGCCCTTTCCTTTAGCGGCCGAGGACGGCTCGAACCGCGAACCAGAGGTTCTCCTTGCGTTCCATCGCGCGGCGGTAGAAGTACGACATCCAGCGATCGCCGTAGGGGACGTACTGGTAGACCTCGTATTCCTCGGCGAGCTCGAACTGGGCGTCGTTGCGCACGCCCATCAGCATCTGGATCTCGAAGTCGGTACCGTGCTGTTCGTGAAGTTCGATCGCGCGGTCGATCATCGCCGGGTCGTGGCTGCCGATCGCGATCCCGTCCTCGAACTGTTCGAAGGCGTACTCGAGCAGGGCCTCGTACTCCCGGTTGACGGCGTCTTTGCCCTTGTAGGCGATCTCGACCGGCTCGTCGTAGGCACCCTTGACGAACCGAACCTTTCCGGGGACGTCCGCGAGCCGTTCGACGTCACTCCGGGTCCGCTTGAGGTTCGCCTGGACGCAGACGCCCACTCCTCCCCCGTACTCTCGAGCCAGCTCCTCGTAGGCGTCGAGGGTCGCGTCCGTCGTCGTGTGATCTTCCATGTCGATCCAGACGAACACGCCACGCTCGGCCGCGGTCTCGACGATCCCCTCGAGGTTCTCCCGGAAGACGTCCTCGCCCAGATCGAGCCCGATCTGGGAGGGTTTGACCGACACCGTCGCCTCGAGATCGGACCGCGCGATGTCCTCGACGAGCTCCCGGTACTCCCGGGCGTCGGCGTCGGCGGCCTCGCGGTCGTCGTAGTGCTCCCCCAGCAGGTTCACGATCGCCTTCACGTTCCGTTCGTTCAGCTGACGAACGTGCTCGAGGGCCTCGGCTGGTCCCTCTCCGGCGACGAACCGATTCGCAACTGGCAGCATCATACGGTAGTTACGTCGCCGAGCTTATATGGAGCTGATGTTATCGGCGGTGCGACGGGTCGAGGACGAACCACCCCCGATTAAGACCTGCGGGTTCGTCCCGCCGAACATGGCAGTACTCGAGACGATCGTCGTCGCCTTCTGGGCGATGTTGCCCGCCTACGTTCCCAACAACGCCGCGGTGCTGGCCGGGGGCGGTCGGCCGATCGACGGCGGACGGACGTGGGACGACAAGCGCGTGCTCGGCGACGGGAAGACCTGGCGGGGAACCGCCGCGGGGATCCTCGCGGGAGTGCTCCTCGCGGGCGCGCTGACCCTCGTCGCCGACGACGTGAGCGCGGCGACCGGGTTCGACGTCCCGGCGTTTACGCCGCTTGCGGCGGTCGGCCTCGCGGCGGGGGCGATGCTCGGCGACATTACGGCTTCGTTCCTCAAGCGCCGAACCGGACGCCAGCGCGGCGCGATGTTCCCCGGACTGGACCAGCTCGACTTCGTCGTCGTCTCGCTTCCCCTGACGGCGCTGCTCGCGACCGAGTGGTTCTTTGAGGTGTTCACGTGGGGCGTGATCGCCGTCGTCGTCGTGCTCACCCCGATCCTGCACGTGACGACGAACATGATCGCCTACCAGCTCGGACTGAAGGACGAGCCCTGGTAGCCCCTCGAGTCGGTGGGGTGCCGTTCTCGTCGCCCCGTTCCCACAGCGGTTCGCCGGCGTCTTTCGGCCCGCTTATGTCGCCGCTTCTCATCGGTAGTGAGTGACTACCGAGGTGAGCGTTCGCGCAGCCCGACCGACGGTTATCGAACCGATTTCTGTGTACGTCCTCTATAGTTACTGTGGACAAATTATTTATCACTGTTCCTCCTGGCCCTACGTATGACGAGCAGTCCACCGATCGACGAACTCCACTACGACGAAGCACCGAACGTCGACAGCGTCCCCGGCCAGCGCTCGCGGGAACTACTCGAGAAGCAACGCGAGATCGACAGCAGCGCGGTCGCCTACCCCGAGGACATCCCGGTCGCGTTCGAGGAGGGCTCGGGCGCGACCGTTCGCGACGTCGACGGCAACACCTACATCGACATGTTCGCGGGCATCGGCGTGCTCAACGTCGGCCACGCGAACCCGTACGTGCTCGAGGCCGTCCACGAGCAGGCCGACAAGCTGGTCCACACGGTCGACTTCCCGACCGAGGCCCGGCTCGAGCTGATCGAGAAGCTCGACGAGATCGCCCCCTCGGGACTGCAGGGCAACCAGAAGGTCGTCTTCGGCGGTCCGACCGGGAGCGACGCCGTCGAAGCCTCGATCAAGCTCGCAAAGTACAACACCGGCGGTGACGGCCTGATCGCGTTCCGCGGGGCCTACCACGGCGCGACGCCCGGCGCGATGAGCCTCACCGGCAACAAGGGGTTCAAGGAACACTACTCGCCGCTGCTGTCCGACGTCGTCCACGCCCCCTACCCCAACCCGTTCGAGCAGGGGAAGGCACCACAGGAGGCCGTCGATCACGCACTCGAGGAGGTTCAGGCGATCCTCGAGGATCCCTACGGCGGACTCGCGAACCCTGCGGGCATCTTCGTCGAGCCGATCCAGGGCGAGGGCGGCGTCGTCACGCCCCCGGAGGGGTTCCTGCAGGGGCTGCGCGACCTCGCCGACGACAACGACGTCACGCTCATGTTCGACGAGATCCAGAGCGGGTTCGGCCGCACCGGCGAGTGGTGGGCCAACGACTGGGCCGACGTCACGCCCGACGTGATGACCTCGGCGAAGGCACTGGGCGGCGTGGGCTTCCCGCTGTCGGCGACGATGTACCACGAGGATCTCGACACGTGGGGCTCGGGCGACCACGCCGGCACCTACCGGGGCCACGTCGTCGCGATGCGGGCCGGCAGCCGTGCCATCGAGTACATTCAGGACCACGACCTGCTGGCTCACGCCCGTGAGCTGGGCGAGCACATCCGCGATCGGCTCCGCGAAGTCGCCGCCGGGAACGATCACCTCGGCGACGTCCGCGGGCAGGGGCTGTTCATCGGCGCCGAGTTCGTCGACGGCGACGGCGCGCCGGCCGACGACCTCGTCGACGAGATCCAGCAGTACTGCTTCGAACACGGCGTCCTCGTCTGGACGGCCGGTCGGCACGGCAACGTCCTCCGGCTGCTGCCGCCGCTCGTGCTCACCGAGGAGCTCGCGGAGACGGCGATGGACGTCGTCGCCGACGCGATCGAGCACGCGACGGCCGAGACCAAACAGACGGCCTGAGGACTCGAACGATGTCCGACACCGAACCCATCAGCACCGACGGTGCACCGAGCAACGACAACCCCTACTCCCAGGGCGTCCGCGCCGGGGACACCCTCCACGTCTCGGGCTACGGTCCCGTCGACCCCGACACCGGGGAGGCCGTCGACGGCGACATCGAAGCCCAGACGGACCGCGTGCTCGAGAACATCGCCGCGGTCGTCAGCGAGGCCGGCGGCGACGGTCTCGCGGACGTCGTGAAGGTCACCGTCTACCTCACCGATCTCGAGGACTACGAGCGGGTCAACGAGGCCTACGGCGAGAAATTCGGTGAGGAACCGCCCGCCAGGGTCTGCGTCGAGGTCTCGAGGTTGCCCGAGGACGTCCGGGTCGAGATGGACGCGACCGCCTACCTCGGCTCGCAGTAGGATCGGGTACGGTCTCCGTTTTCGAGCCGAGTAGATTCGAACCGAATCCCGGTATTGACTATCGTTAAGTGTACCGGCTTCTTACCGCCACGAAAGATGGTGCACGACGTTCGAAGCAGGCTGTCGGAGCTCAGACGGGAGTTCCACCGATGTCCGGAGCCGGGGTGGCGCGAGTTTCGGACGACGGCCCGAATCGTCGAGGAGCTCGAGCGGATCGGCGTCGACGAGATCGCCGTCGGTCGCGAGGCGCTCTCGACCGACCAGCGCATGGCGGTCCCCGACTCCAGCGAACTCGAGCCCTGGCTGGAGCGCGCCCGCGAGGCGGGGGTTCGAGAGGACCTCCTCGAGCGGACGGCGGACGGCCACACCGGCGTTGTCGGCGTCCTCGAGCAGGGGTCGGGCCCGACGATCGGGCTCCGGGTCGACATGGACGGGATCTCGATGACCGAGTCCGATCTGGCCGAACACCGGCCCGCCGCGGAGGGGTTTCGCTCGGAACACGAGGGGTACATGCACGCCTGCGGTCACGACGCCCACATCGCGATGGCGCTGGGAACGATCGAGGCGATCGCGGGGAGCGGTGATCGACTCGATGGGTCGCGATCCTCGTCGGAACCCCGTTCCGACGGCGGGTTCGAGGGGACGCTGAAGGTCTTCTTCCAGCCCGCCGAGGAGATTTCGGGCGGCGGGAAGGCGATGGCCGAGGGCGGCTACCTCGAGGACGTCGACTACCTGCTGGCGCTCCACGTCGGGCTCGACCACCCGACGGGCGAGATCGTCGCCGGCGTCGAGAAGCCGCTGGCGATGGCCCACCTGACGGCGACGTTCGAGGGGGCGAGCGCCCACGCGGGGAAGGCGCCCAACGAGGGCGGCAACGCGATGCAGGCCGCGGCGACCGCGATCCAGAACGCCTACGCGATCCCGCGCCATAGCGACGGCCAGACCCGCGTCAACGTCGGTCGGATCGAGGGGGGAACCGCGAGCAACGTCATCGCCGAGGAGATCACGATCGACGCGGAGGTCCGCGGCGAGACGACGGGACTGATGGAGTACATGCGGACCGAACTCGAGCGGGTACTGTACGCGGCCGCGGAGATGCACGACTGCGACGTCACGCCGCGGGTCATCAGCGAGTCCCCGCGGGCCGACAGCCACCCTGCCTTGCGCGAGCTGATCGGATCGGTCGCCAGGGAGGTCGAAGGGGTCGACCGAGTGATCCCTTCGACGGAGTTCGGCGTCAGCGAGGACGTCACCTACCTGATGAACCGCGTCCAGGACGGTGGCGGGCTCGCCTCCTACATGCTCGTCGGGACCGATCATCCGACCAACCACCACACGCCGACGTTCGACATCGACGAGCGGAGCCTCGAGATCGGCGTGGGAGTGCTCTCGGAGACGATCGCCGAACTCTCCCGTCGACCGGTCTGACGCGCTCGCGGCCTGCCGAAGCTGTCCGATCGTCGTCACGTTGCCCCGATCAGAAACGTTAATTCGCGCGCTCCACCAGTAGCCAGTATGAGCCAGGATGACGTCCCGCAGTCGCTTCGAACCGCGGCCGACTCGGACCGACCCCGCGGGATCCTCACGCCGTCCGATCGCGACTTTCTGCTCGGTCGGAAGACGGACTACACCGACCACTCGAAGAAACAGAAGCGAAACCGGATCCGTCGCCGGGTCCGGAACGCGGTACTCGATTTCAGCATTCTCTTCGAGTACCTCGAAGAGCGAGACCGGGAGACGGTGTTCGACCCCGACGACGAGGACCGGGACGCCTACACTCAGGGGATCACGGACATGCTCGCCTTCCTCCACCTCGGCACGATGGGATACCACACGCCGTTCAAGGACATGCTCTCGGAGGGCGTCGGCAAGGCCGAACAGCGCCTCGCAGGGTCGAACTACCGGATGGTCAACGTCGAGTTCAGCGTCGAGCCGGTCGGCCAGATCGACGTCGACGAGGTCGTCGAGAAGCTCGAGAACGAGGAGTTCGCCGAGCTCACCGACGAGGAGCTGCGAGCGTTCGTCCGACTGTTGACGATGTCCGACTCCTTCTCCCCGGAGGCGACCCGCGAGGAGATCAAGGACCGCGTCGACGAGTTCGCCGACCGCGCCGACGAGAGCGCGACGGCTCGCGAGCGCAACCTCGAGGAGCTCACGAACTGACCGGTACCGTATCGATCGCGGCTCGGACGGAGACGCCGGGGCGAGATCGAATACAGTTCGTGAGTACGACGATTTGTAATTCGGACACCGATTAGTTCGGCCAGATACGGCTCTGACCGACAGATTTGATCACCGAACGCTATGTCGTGAATACCTGAAGATATATCTATATACTCTGCACGAGTGTTAGATTATAGATACTGTTGAGGGACTTCGTTCGGGATCCGTACAATAAACGCAATCTGTGTATGGTGGGTACGAAAAGGAAATATTTATGCAAGATACTGGCAATTGGTTCGGTATGCCATCGCAGCGCACGGCGAGCGGGTGGGAGGATCGACGTGGATCGAACCGGCTACTCGGCTCGAGAGCCGGAGGTGAGATCTCGTGAGTAACAGCGAGGAAGGGATGGTCGGTCGGTTCCTCGACGAACTCGATCCGGTCGTCTTCGTGTTCGGCGCGTTGCTCACCGTCGGAGTGATCGTCGCGTTCTTCGTCGACCGGAGCTTCGTCGCCGGCGGAATCGAAACGGTTCACGGGGAGATGCTCAGCTACATGAGCTGGGCGCTGCTGGTGATCGTGTTCCTGGTCGTCGTCTTCCTGTTGTACCTGATCGTCGGCCCCTGGGGGAAGCTCAAACTCGGCGACGAGGATCCGGAGTACAGCTTCCTCTCGTTTTTCGCGATGCTGTACTCGGCCGGCTTCGCCGCGGGTGTCGTGTTCTGGGGACCGACCGAGGGGCTGTTCTACTACGACGATCCGAACCCGCTGTTCGGCGTCGAGGGGGGGACGGCCGAGGCGATACCGCTCGCGGTCCAGCAGACGCTGTTCCACTGGGCGCTCCCTCAGCTCGCGGTGTTTACGATCATGGGGATCGCGATCGGCTACTTCGCGTACAACTACGACAAGGTCCCGCTGCGGGCCTCGTCTGCGCTGACGCCGATCATCGGGAAAGATAACCTCGACGGTCCCGTCGCCAAGGTCGTCGACATCCTGGCCGTCTTCGCGACGATCGGCGGCGTCGCGACCTCGCTGGGGTTCATCGGCAGCCAGTTCGTCAGCGGCCTCGAGTACCAGTGGGGACTGAGCTTCGGCGACACCGGTATCCTGCTGGTCGTGACCACGATGACGATCCTGTTTACGATCTCGATGGTGCTGGGGATCGACAAGGGGATCCGCCGACTCTCGAACTTCAACATGGGGCTGTTCGTCGTAATCATGCTCGCGACGTTCATCCTCGGGCCCTCGATGTTCCTGCTGTTACTCGGCTCGCAGGCGATCGGCGGGATGATCAGCAACTTCGTGTCGATGAGCCTGTACACCGGTGCCGGCGACGGCGGCACCGGCTGGGTCGAGAGCTGGACCGTCTTCTACTGGGCGTGGGCGCTCTCGTGGTCTCCCTTCGCCGGGCTGTTTATCGCCCGCATCTCGAAGGGGCGGACCATCCGCGAGGTCGCCTTCACCGGGATCGTCGCGACCTCAGCCGCGACCATTCCCTGGTTCACGTTCGTCGGCGGGACCGCCGTCTTCCTGCAGGATACGGGCGGCGCTGACTTCGGCGAAGTCATCGCGGGCGAGGTCGGCGCGGAGGTGTCCGGCTTCATCCTGTTCGACGCTCTGCCGTTCGGGGCGATCTTCATGGTCGCGTTCCTCGTGCTCGTGACGACGTTCTTCATTACGTCGGCCGACTCCTCGACGCTCGCGGTCTCGATGATGACCACGGGCGGCAAGGAGTCGCCCTCGACGATCAACCGGGTCTTCTGGGGCGTCGTTCTCGGGCTGACCGCCGCGATCCTGATGATCCTCGGCGGCGAGGGTGGCGCCGGCGCGCTCGAGCAGGCCGTCGTCATTACCGGCGCGCCGTTCGCGATCGTCTGTTTCCTCGCGATGCTGTCGCTGATCAAGAACCTGAGCGGCACCAACGGCCGCGTGTTGCTCCAGGAGGAGACGGTGATCGTCGGCTCGACGGAGCGGCGATCGGACGATCCGACGACGACCGCGGAGCCGGGCGACGACGACTGACGGGACCGTTTCGACCGACTCTCTTTTCGTTCGGGCGACTCGCCCGCCGCGACGTCGCGATCCTCGTCTCCCGACTCCCGTGCTCATCTATAACAACATTTAATGTACGACGTACACATTATCTGTGTATGGACAGGGACACTGCCGAACCGAACGTGGACGCGTTCCCCGGCCCTAACGCCCAGGAGTGGGTCGAGTTCCACGGGGAGAACGCGGCACCCAGCGAGTACTCTCACGAGTTCGTGTGGGACGTGACCCGCGAGGCCGACGGCCCGTTCGTCACCGACGTCGACGGCAACGTCTTGCTCGATTTCACGTGTCACATCGGTGCCGCGCCACTCGGGTACAACAACGAGAAGCTCACCGGCAAACTGCGGGAGTTCGACCTCGTCGAACCGATGAAGATCGCCGGCCAGGACATGTACTTCGGTGCGGGTCCCACCCCCGAGGACTCGGAGGTGCCGGGCTCGAGCCACCTGATGGAGAAACTGGTCGACGTCTCGAGCCAGTACGGGATGGACACCGTCTTTCTCTCGAACTCCGGCGCGGAGTCGATGGAGAACGCGATGAAGATCGCCCACGACCATCGGGCGCCCGCGAAGTACGGCGTCGCCTTCGCCGGCAGTTTCCACGGGCGCACCTTCGGGACCCTCTCGATCACCAAATCCAAGGAGGTCTACACCCGTCACTACCCCGAAATAAGCGGGATCGAGACGGTCCCGTTCTGTGCCGATCGGGGCTGTGACGCCGCCAGCTGTGACTGTGGCTTCTTCGCGAACGAGGGCTCGCAGCTTCGGAACTCGCTGTCTCCGGAGGGTGGCCACATCAACCCCGACGAGATCGCCTTCCTGACCCTCGAGCCGATCCAGGGCGTCGGCGGCTACCGCTTCCCCAGCGAGGCGTTCATGCAGGAGGTAGCAGACGTCACCGACGAGTACGACATTCCGCTGATCGTCGACGAGATCCAGTCCGGCGTCGGCCGCACCGGAGAGCTCTGGGCCGCCGATCACTATCCGATCGAACCCGACGTCATCTCCGCCGCGAAGGCACTGCGCGTCGGCGCGACGATCTCCCGATCCGAGATCTTCCCCAGCGAGAAGAACCGACTTGGCTCGACGTTCGGCGGCGGCGATTTACTGGGTTCGATGATGGGCGCGTTCACTCTCGAGGCGATCGACGAGTACGATCTGCTCGACAACGCCACCGAACGGGGCGAGCAGGCGAAGGAGCTGCTTCGGGACGATTCGCCCGACCACGTCGTCGACGTCCGAGGGAAGGGACTGATGCTCGCCGTCGAGTTCGACACCCCCGAGCGCCGCAGCGCCGTCGTCGAGGAGTCGCTGCGCCGCGGGCTGTTGACGCTCGGCTGCGGAAAGAAGACGATCAGACTGCTCCCGCCGCTCGACTCCAGCGAGCGCGAGATCGATCTCGGGATCGGCATCTTCCTCGAGGCGATCGAGGCCGCGGGACGGAGCGCGACGGTAGCCTGACCGTCTCCCACGACTGAAGCGTGGGATTTCGCGCTGTTTCTCTGTAACGGGGTCGTCCGGACAGTTCGACGTTTCGGGTGCCAGTCCGGTTCCTGCCGTTTCACTCGCGGGCTCCGCGAACCACAGTACGGCGGACCGAGACGATGTTTTACGCCGCGGGGAGCGTGAACGAGAACGCCGTTCCCTCATCGGGTTCCGAATCGACCCAGATCTCGCCGCCGTGGCGTTCGACGATCCGCTCACAGAGCGCGAGCCCGATCCCGGTTCCGGAGTGTTCCTCCTGACCGTGGAGCCGTTCGAACACGCCGAAGACGCGGTCCTGCTCGTCGGGATCGATTCCGATCCCCTCGTCGCGGACCACTATCGTCCAGGTGTCGCCGGCGCGTTCGGCCTCGATGCGGACTCGCGGCGGCCCGTCGCCGGAGTACTCGATCGCGTTGCTCAGGAGGTTCTGGAAGAGCTGTCGAAGCTGGGATTCGTCGCCTCGCACGCGGGGAAGCGACTCCGCCTCGATTTCGGCTTCGCTCTCGTCTACTTTTATCCGGAGGGTATCGAGCGTCTCCTCGAGTACGTCGTCGAGCGCGACGGGCTCGAACGGCTCGTCTTTCGTATCGACGCGCGCGAAGTCGAGCAGCCCGTCGACCATCTCTCGCATCCGATCGGCGCCGTCGACGGCGAACTCGAGGAACTCCTCGGCGTCGTCGTCGAGTTCGTCGCCGTACCGACCCTCGAGCAACTCGAGGTAGCTCGTGATCATCCGCAGGGGTTCCTGGAGGTCGTGAGAGGCCGCGTAGGCGAACTGTTCGAGCCGTTCGTTCGACTCCTCGAGTTTCTGCTCGTACGTCTTCCGCTCGGTGATGTCGGTGAGCGTCACGATCGCTCGAATCACGTCGCCGTTGGCGTCTTTTACCGGTTTGCCGTGCTCCATAATGATTCGACGCTCGCCGTCGAACGTACGGATCTCGTACACGTTCGGCTCCGTGACGGTCTCGCCGCGAAGCACCTGGGCCATCGTCCACTCCTCGGGCTCGACGGACTCGCCCGTGTTGGCCCACACCGCCGAGTACTTGTCGTACTCGTCGACGGACTGCGCATCGAACACGTCGCCGCCCCAGATGTCCCTGGCAACGTCGTTGGCCCTGAGCAACGAGCCGTTCCCGTCGGCGACGACGGCGCCGACGGGCAGGACCTGAAACAGCGTCTCGAGCTGCCGCGACTGGTTTTCGGCCTCGATCTCGGCTCGCTTTCGGTCGGTGATATCGGTGAGCGTTCCCGGGAACGTCAGCGCGTTCCCGTCCTCGTCACACTCGACGTGGCCGCGGGCGAACACCCACCGGAGTTCGTCGTCGGCGTTCCAGACGCGGTACTCCGCCTCGTACTTCCCACAGGTCTCGACCGCGGTCTCGATTTTTTCTCTGACACGCTCGCGGTCGGCCTCGTGAATCGACGAGACGAACTGCTCGAGCGAGACGCCCTCGCGGGCGGCGTCGGGATCGACTCCGAACTGATCGGCGAACGACGTGCCGACGACCATACGATCGTCGGGAACGTGCCACTCCCAGGTCCCGACGGCGCCGGCGTCGGTCGCGGCCTCGAGCCGCGACTTCGCGTTCGCCTTTTGTTCGGTGACGTCCTGAACGACTCCGATCGCACGAACCGCCTCCCCGTCGGTATCGTAGTAGAACTCGCCCTGGGCCGCGATCCACCGCTGTTCGCCGTCGGTTCGGACGATCCGACAGTCGAACTCCCACGTTCCCGTCTCGAAGGCCTCCTCGAAACTGCGCTCGACGAACTCGCGATCCTCCGGGTGGACGTGCTCGAGAAACGTTTCGAAGCTCCAGTCCTCTCGGAGCTCCTCGTAGCCGAAGATCCGATCGTGCTGGGGCGACCGGACGGGCGACTTCCGGGTCCGGAGATCGAGCTCCCACATGCCCAGCTCGCCGGCCTGGAGCGCGAGCCGCAGTCGCTCTTCGCTCTCCTGGAGGTCCCGCGTTATCTCGTAGCTCTCTCCCTCGTACTCGAACTCGCGGTGCTGTTGGTCCCAGTCGAACTCCGTTCGGTTTCGGCCGGCGATCTCGCGGACGGTCCCGACGGCACCCCGCAGGGACTCGTCCTCGTCGAACGGATTTACTCGAACGTCACAGAGCACCGCGTTCTCGCCGGCGGTCCGGACGGGAACCTCGAGGAGTGCGCTCTGTTCGGCGGGGTTCGTCCGGAGTCGCTCGATTTCGCGCTCGATCCCCAACCCGTCGGTGTCGAGGATCTCGGCGATCTGCTCCCCCAGAAGGTCGTCGTACGCGTACCCCGTTAATTCGCGGAGAACATCGTTCACTGCGACGAAGCGGCCCTCGGCGTCGAGCTGAAAGATCCCGTCGCCGATCGTGTGAAGAAGCGTCTGGTACCGCTGATGGGCATCGTCTTCGGCCGCATCGTCCCAGAACGCCATTCTGGATCCGCTCCGCTCACTCATATGGTACTCAAACCCTGCGCGCCAGATAAGCCCTGTGCGCGAGCGAGAAGGCTCGACCGTCCGTCGGAGACCGTGTCGACATCGAACGGGGCGTCTCCGATTACCGAGCGGCCGATCGAACGGTGGAGCGGTTACTGTCCCAGTACGCTTCGGCGGGCTGCTCGAAAGACGGCTCACTCGAGGACCGGTAAAATCGTTCGGCGGTCGTGCATCCGCATGCACGCCGGAGCGACACGTTCACCTTGGGGTATCCTACATCGGCCGAGGCGCTATGGTTACCGGTTCCCCCGGTTCCGTCGACGGTGTTCCTTCCCCGCAGATAGCCCCGGCAGCCCCCTCTAAAGTAAGCCCACCCCGATCCCGGTCGGTGCTGCCGAATCCTCGGGTGGGAGTGGGTGAACTATTTAGCACAGTCACACTAACGCCAGACCGTTCGGATGGAAAAGGCGCTGTGGTACCTCATCGCCGGTACGCGCGGGGGCGAAAATCGAGCACGAATTATTCGGGAGCTCGACGATCGGCCGCGAAACGCGAACCAGTTAGCCGACGAACTCGACGTCGAGTACAACACGGTACGGTACCACCTCGACCTGCTCGAGGAACACGACGTCGTCGAAGAGGGCAGCCAGGAGTACGGCAAGCTCTACTTCCTGACCGAGCAGTTCGAGGGCCACAGGGCCGCGTTCGAGTCGATCACGGACAAACTTGAGTGAGTGACATGGCAATTACGACGGAAGTTACGGTCGCGACCGCGCTCTCGGGAGGGAACCTCGTCCTACTCGGCGTGTTGACGTACGTGTGGGCCCAGAACTACCGCCGGTTCCGCACGCCGCTCGTTCTCGGTTTGCTACTGTTTAGCCTCGTTCTAATGCTCGAGAACCTCGTCGCCGTCTACTTCTTTTTCGCGGAGGCGATGCTGTACGGATACGAACCGCTCGTCCACCGCGTGATGCTGGTTCTGCGCGGACTGCAGTTCCTGGCACTGGTCTCGCTCGTCTACGTCACCCTCAAGTGACTTCTCCCACGACTGAAGTCGTGGGCTTTCTCCTCGATTTCGTGTAACGCCCTCGTCGAACGGAGGGCGCTTCCTGCGAGGGGATCCGAATCGGCGGGGTCGGGACTCGACCGGCGACCGCCCGGATCACGACGGTCGCTGGGTAGCGATGGGGACGCGATGTTCGGCGTGAACTCTAGAGAGAGTTGCAAGGAAGTTTGTCGTCTCGTTGAACAACCTTCATTAGTCGAAACGACCTTCGAACTACCACGAGCGCGCTCGATCCGGCGGACGGCGACCCCGTTCGACCGCCGAAACGACGGCCACCGCACCGAGCCCACACGCCCCATCTATGACAGAGATCAAACGCGTTTCACGAAAGGAGCTGACCGCCGCGGAGATCCTCGCTGTGCTGGAACGTGGCGGCCGCGTCGTCATCGAACTATCGATCCTCGGTCAGTCGATGGACGTCGTCATCAGACGGAACGCCGGGACCTACTACTGCGATACGCCGATGAAACTTCTCACGCACGACACGTCCGACGAGCTTCGCGACTGTCTCGAGCGATACCACCTGGCACGGCGCGAGCGCCCGGAGGGAGAGCCCGAGCCGGCGAGCACCACGGCCTGACCCCTCCTCGGAACTCTCACGGACGTCCCCTCCGACGTTCGCTGCCACCGTCCAACCCCGCCCCAGTCCGCTCTCGAGGCCGCTCGACCCCCGGCTACCGTACCGTTAACTGGGTCGGACACGCAGTATCCCCTATGACCGACGGCGAACGGGATCTCGAGGCGCTCATGCTCGTCGACGAGCCGGAGTTCGAGCGAGTGCTCGAGTGCGTGTTCGGCGTGCAGCCCCACGAGAGCCGGACGTACACCGCACTGTCGAAGGCGCCGGGAAGTACGACGGCGGAGTTGGCGACGGATCTCGACCGCGACCGAAGCAGCGTGAGCCGTTCGCTCGGGACCCTCGAGGAGAAAGCGCTCGTCGAACGAACGCAACGCCTGCTCGACGGCGGCGGTTACGTCTACCAGTACACCGCGCTCCCGCTCCCCGAGACCAAATCGCGAATGCATCGGGCGGTCGACGAGTGGAGCGAGCAGGTACACGAACGGATCGAGGAGTTCGGAGAGTGAGTTCGACGCGGTCGGAACGCGTCTCGAACCGCCACGATCGCTCGCAGGGCGTCTACTCGGCCCAGTAGGCCTCGCCGGGCTGTTCGCGGAAGACGGCCCGCTCGAGGATCTCGACGGCCTTCTCGAGGCCCTCCCGGGAGCTGGTCAGCGAGTCCTCGTGTTCGATGCTCAGCGCGCCGTCGTAGCCGACCATCCGCAGCGTCGAGACGACGTCCTTCCAGTGGCCCTCGCCGTGGCCGTAGCCCACCGACCGGAACAGCCACGACCGGTTCGGCTCGTCGTCGTAGGCCGTCGTGTCGAGGACGCCCTTCTCTCGAGCCTGCTCCTCGTAGACCTTCGTGTCCTTGGCGTGGAAGTGGTGGATCGCATCGCGCTCGCCGAGGTAGCGGATCGCGTCGGTGATCGAGATGTCCTGCCAGTACAGATGCGAGGGGTCGAAGTTCGCGCCGACGCGCTCGTTGGTCTCCTCCCGCAGACGGGCCATCCCGTGTGGTTCGTAGACCAGCATGTTCGGGTGCATCTCGATCGCGAGGTCGACGCCGTGGTCGTCGGCGTACTCGGCGAGATCCGACCAGTAGTCGACGGCGACCTCCCACTGGTAGTCGTGGGCGTCGGCGTGCTCGGTCGGCCAGGGTGCGGTGATCCAGTTGGGCACCTCGTCGTCGGGGCCGCCCGCGGGGAGCCCGGAGAAGCAGGTCACGGTCCCGACGTCGAGCTGATCGGCGAGCTCGATCGCCTCGCGGAGCTCGGTGCCGGCCTCGTCGGCTCGCTCGTCGTCCGGGTGCAGCGGGTTGTTGTGCGTCGCGAGCGCGCTGATACGCATGTCGAACTCGGAGAGCAGCTCTTCGAGCTCGAGCCGGGCGTCCTCGTCGTCCAAGTACTCCTCACGAGCGAGGTGGTCGTCGCCGGGGAAGCCGCCGACGCCGGGTTCGATCGCGTCGACGCCGATATCCGAGAGGTACGCCAGGGCGCCCTCGAGCGATTCGTCAGCGAGCGGTGGGGTGTGTACGCCGATATCCATGCGGGCAAACCGTCGTGACGAGAGTCAATAAATCCGGGTGGAGTCAGATTCGCGGACGGCGGATAGACGGCCTATGAAACGGCGTTTCCGGAAAATGCAGTTAGGCGTTCGGTCTCCACGCATCGCTCGAGCCGAGATCGAAAACGCGTTCGGTCAGCCGTTCAGTACAGCTGCTGTTCTTGCTCGTTCTGCTCCTGGTCGCGCTCCTGTTTTGCCTGCTGGCGCTTGCGGCCGCGACGGTACTGTCTGATACCGGGGATGACCTTGTTCTTGACGTCCAGACCGAACGAGACGATCCCGTAGATCCAGAAGAAAAACAGCACGAGAAAGCCCCCGTAGTAGACGACGGGAACGAGGCTACTCATGCTGACCACCGGATTCGGCCGCCGCTCTCGTTCGTTCGGCCTCCGAGAGGTCGATGATGCCGTGTGC
Organism: Natronococcus sp. A-GB7; assembly: GCF_029688865.1. Lineage (GTDB taxonomy): Archaea > Halobacteriota > Halobacteria > Halobacteriales > Natrialbaceae > Natronococcus. Next base: position 107,683 of record NZ_JARUKV010000007.1, on the reverse strand, counting down.
GAGCGCGTCGCCCGACGCGGTGTCGAACAGGTGGACCTTCGAACGATCGAGCACGATCGAGACCGACTCGTCCTCCTCGATCTCCGTGTCGGGGTCGACGCTCATCAACAGCTGGTTGGCGGCGCCGGCGGCCTCGTCGCTGGTCATCGAGGAGCCGCTGGTGCCGTCCAGCGAGAGGTAGACGAAGATCTCGTCGCCCATCGGCTCGAGCACGTCGGTCGTCGCCTCGATCACTTCGGAGGGGTAGTCGACCTCGTCCTCGTTTCTGGTGAGGTAGATGTCCTCCGGGCGGACCCCGGCCGTGATCTCGTCGCCCGGCCCGACGCCGAGTTCGGTCGTGTCGAACTCGATATCGAAGTGTTCGGTCGTGATGCCGCCGTCGACGAGTTCGCCGTCGGTGAAGTTCATCGACGGCGAGCCGATGAAGCCGGCGACGAACAGGTTCGCGGGCTCGTTGTAACAGACCAGCGGCGGATCGATCTGCTGGAGCTGTCCCGCGTTGAGGACGGCGATCCGATCGGACATCGTCATCGCCTCGGCCTGGTCGTGGGTGACGTAGATGATCGTCGTGTCCAGTTGCTTGTGCAGGCGCTGGAGCTCGGTTCGCATGTGGACCCGGAGCTTCGCGTCCAGGTTCGCCAGCGGCTCGTCCATCAGGAAGACGTCCGGGTTGCGAACGATCGCCCGTGCGATCGCGACCCGCTGTTGCTGGCCGCCCGAGAGTTCGTTGGGCTCGCGATCGAGCATCCCCTCGAGCTGGACGATCTCCGAGGCGTTGTCGACCCGACGGTCGATCTCGTCCTGGTCGTACTTCCGCAGCCGAAGCCCGAACGAGATGTTCTCGTAGACGTCCATGTGGGGGAACAGCGCGATGTTCTGGAAGACCATCGACACACCCCGATCCTTTGGCGGCAGGTTGGTGACGTCGGCGTCGCCGATCCGGATCGTTCCATCGGTCGGCTTCGTGAGCCCGGCGATCGTCTCCATCGTCGTCGACTTCCCACAACCCGAGGGGCCGACGAAACAGACGAACTCTCCGTCCTCGATCTCGAGATTCATGTCGTCGACCGCGACGACGTCATCGTAGCGCTTCGTGACGTTGCTGAGTGATACGCGTGCCATAGGTTACTCCTTGAGTCCTCCCGCAGTTAGTCCGCTAACGATTCGTTCCTGTGCGACGACCACGAGGATCAGGATCGGGATGACCCCGACGATGCTCGCGGCTGCCATGAGATTGAAGTCGGTCGTGTACTGGTCCTGGTAGCTCAGGATCCCACCGACGAGCGGCGACCAGTTCTCGGGGACGTTCTCCAGGGCCATGATCGAGCTGAAGAAGTACTCGTTGTAGACCGCGATGAACGTCAACACGGCCGCCGTCGCGACCCCCGGTGCCGACAGGGGCATGATGACCCGGAACAGCGCGCCCAGCCGGGTCGTCCCTTCGACCCGTGCGGCGTCCTCGAGCCCGTCGGGAATCTGGGCGTAGAACGTCGTAAGGATGAAGATCGCCAGCGGCATGAACAGCGCGCTGAAGGGCAGGATCATCGACCCCGGCGTGTTCACCAGCCGCGGCGGCTGGAACAGCTCGATCCCGAGGAACGGGATCACGACGGCGTTCCCGAGGAACGCGTCGAACAGCGGGATCAGAAACGCCGCCGGCGGGAAGTACGACACCATCAACACGGCGAGCATGAGCGGTCCCTTCCCGGGGAACTCGAGTCGCCCGAAGACGTACCCCGCGAGGCTCGCGACCAGCAACACGATAATGGTCGTGATCGTCGCGAGCACGAAGCTGTTGAACACGTAGAGGTGGAACGGAATCTGCTGGAACACCTCGACGAACGCCTGCGGGTTGAACCCCTGTGGATGGGGGAACTCGAGCCCGATAACCGGAAGCGACCAGTCACCCGTGAGGATCTGGCTGTTAGGCGTCAGCGCAAGCACCAGGAGCCAGTAGAACGGGAACAGCGTCGTCACGAGGAAGAAGCCACACGCGACGTAAAACAGCGCCCGGTAGAGGCGGCTGCGCTTCTCGTCGTCTCCGATGACGCCCTGGGTCCACTGCGCGAGAATGCCGTTCTCGGAGTCCGAGGAGTCAGACTGTTGTTCAGTTGTCGTAGCCATATCAGAATCCCTCCTTGTACTGTCTGTAGATCACGACCATTGCGAGGATGCCGATGATCCCCGCCGTCACGAACGCGATCGCGGATGCGAGTCCGCGGTTCGTGTTGAACGTCTCGACGACCATACACGACAGTGACGGGACGACCGTACAGCTCGAGGCGATGTCGATCAGGCCGTACACGCGCATTGCGTCGATCGTCCGGAACAGCACGGCGATAGCGACGGCCGGCAGGACCAGCGGCAGCGTGATCAGCTTGAACTGCTGCCAGCGGCTCGCGCCGGCGACCTTCGCGACGTCGTAGAGGCTGCGGTCGACGCTCTGGAGCCCGGCGAGGATCAGCAGGGCCATAAACGCCGTCGTCTTCCAGATGTCGGCGACGGTAACGATGATCAGGGCGCTCAACGGATCGTTGAGCGTGTTCGTCGGCGCGAGAAGCCCGAGGTTCGCCAGATACTCCGTGAGGAACCCGGTGCTCGGGTGGAACATCAGGTAGAAGATCATCCCCTGGATGACGAGCGGGACGGCCCACGGGATGATGATCGCGACGCGGACGAGACGCCGACCGCGGAACTCCTGGTCGAGAATCAGCGCCTGCCCGAATCCGATGAGCGTCTCGAAGAAGACGCTCACGACGGTAAAGACGAGCGTGACGACCAGGGCGCTACGGAACCAGCCTCCGACGTGGACGAACGGAAAACTCGAACTCGTCGCGATGTCGGGCAGGAACGTCGTCGATCCAGGGAAGTCGGGGTCGCGGGCGCCGGTGAACATATCGATGTAGTTCTGGAGTCCAACGAACTCCGGGTCGCCGGTGCCCAGAACGTTGATGTACATCGACAGCTCGAGCGTCCGCAACAGCGGGTAGAGCGCGATCGCCCCCAGGATGACGAAGACGGGCGTCAACAGCAGGTAGGCGAAGGCGGTTTCGCCGAGGTTTTCCAGCCACCGCGTGACCGCTACCAGCGGCCCCGAGCGCTGTGATTCTTGGGTTGCGGTGTCCGGTTCTTGTTCGGTGCTCATCCTTACGACTCGCTATCTTCGAGCGCTTCCTGAAGGTCGGCCGCGGTGTCCGCGGGACTCTGATCCCCGGCGACGGCCTGGTTGACCTGTTCGGCGATGATCTCGGCCTGGGACGGCCACTGCTCGGTGACGGGCCGGGGCATCGCGTTCTCGCCGGCCACGCGTAGCGTCTCCATGTAGTGGCCGATCGGACCGACGTCGTCGGGGTCGGTCGCTTCCTCGTCCTCGAAGAGCTCGGGCTTGGGCGGCAGCCAGGCGACGATCTCGAGCATCCCGAGATTGAAGTCGTCCTCCGTCATCGCCTGCATGACCTGCACCGCCTCCTCCGTGCGTTCGGAGTTCGGGTTGAGGCCGATGTGCCAGCCACCCTGTGCGGACGCGGTGCCGCCGGCGCCGGGCTGGGCGGCCTCGCCCTCCTCGACCGCATAGGGGACCGGCATCGCGCCGAGGTCGTCCTCGTCCTCGAACGGGTAGTCGTCGCCGTCGAGCGTTGTGGGGACGATGTAGGGCCAGTTGCGTAGCATCGCGGTCTGTCCCGAGGAGAACGGCTCGCGGGCGCCCTCCTCGTCCCAGGACGTGATGTCCGTCGGGGCGATCCCGGTCGGGAACTCGTCGAGGGTATCGTCGTCCTGCTCGTCGGAGACGAACGTCCGCATCATCGCGAGCGCGTCGATGAACTCTTCCTCGTCGACGGTGACGGGTCGGTCGCCGACGGGGCCGCCGAGGTTATCCTCACCGCCGAAGTACGCGCCGCCCCATGAGGTCATGACCTCGTTGAAGCTACAGCAGGAAGTCCCCTCGTAGATGTCGAACTGGGTCGCCAGTCCGGCCTCGGCGTCGGAGGCCTCGAGCATCTCCTCGGTCAGCTCGGCCCACTCTTCCCAGCTCATCGGCTCGGTCGCCCACTCGTCGAAGTCGTCGTCGTCGTAGCCGGCCTCGCGCGCGTACTCCTTGTTGTAGTACATGCAGCCGTAGTCCGGGAACAACGGCAGTGCCATGAGGTCGTCGCTCTCGGGGTCCCGGGCGGTGTCGACGAACGCCTCGAAGTACTCCTCGTCGATTAGACTCAGCGTCTCGTCGTCGAGCTCCTCCGAGAGGTTCGCGAGGTAGCCGTTCTCGATGAGGACGTTCGTCCAGCCGGTGTCACACATCATGAGGTCCGGCTCGGACTCACCGGCCTCGATCAGCTGCGAGTAGGTGTCCCGCTGGTCGCCAGTGTCGTCCGACTGGGAGCTGAAGCTGATCTCGATGTCCTCGTCGAGTCCGTTCTCGTAGAGCAGCTCCGGCATCCCGTCCTCGACGTCCTCGATAGTCGTCGATCCCATCGCGATGACGACGTCGCCGTCGCCGTCGTCACCGTCGCCGTAGATACAGCCGGCGAGGCTGACCGTCGCGCCGGTTGCACCGGCCGCGGCGACGAACGTCCGCCGCGAGACGCTGGATTCGGATTCGGTACTCCCCCGTGAATATCTACCACTCATGAACGAGAATATTGAATTGTACCTATTTATAATTGCTGGGTTAGTACAACGGCTGTAGTTAACTTCTCTCGGCCACACCAAGGAACAAGGCCGAATCGGTCCTCGAACCGCCGCAATGCCGGCGATCGACCGGGGCGGTCGCGATCACGCCGACGAGTCGATCGCGATTCGGACCGCTTCGACGTCCTCGACTATCGCTCCCCAGCCGCCGACGGTGTAGGTCTCGTTCTCGCTCTCGAGCGTGAAAGCGGCTTTCCCCGCGAACTGCGTGATCGGTACCGATCCCCCGTCGCCGCCGGACGTTCCGGTGTAGGTGACGTCGGTGATCGTGCCGGAAACGGTGGTTTCGCGGCCGGTGTCCGTTTCGAACCCCTCGACGGTGGCCTCGACGCGGCCACCGTCCTCGAGTAGCGGTTCGATCCGACGCAGACACTCGCGGATGTCGACGTACGTGGTCGAGGGTCGATCGTCCCGGGCCGAGTAGACGGGGTCGTAGACGTCCCAGAGGCAGGTGCTGAAGTACCAGTAGAAGACGTACGTGTGGGTACGGTCGTTGACGAGAACGCCGTACTCGTTCGCCGAGTGTCTGTTCGGGGCGAAACACGTCCAGGATCGATCGACGAGCGCCACGAACGGTGCGGGTATCCGACGGTGCCGGGCTTCGGTACACGTCCTGGCGAGGCGTTCTGTCGACGGCAGCGACGACTCCTCGGCCGTTTCCGGGAACAGACACACCTTGACGTCGGCACCGTTCTCGCGGGCGGCCTCGAGAGCCTCCTCGAGCGCGTCGAACTGGGCGGGAGTGAGCCCGATCTGCACCTGGTGGTCGGCCGACCGGACGAGTTCGTTCGCCCTGGCGAGGACGGTGTCGAATCGTTTGACGATGCTGACGGCGTGGTCCTCGATGTCAGGACGGGTCCATCGGGTTTCGATCTCGTCGGCCGCGCTCTCGAGACGGGTCGCCCGCGACCGAAGGTCCCCGAGGACCTCCGTTGGGTCACGCGCCCGCGCCTGAAGGCTCTCCTGTTCGTACGTTTCGACGTAGCCGCGCTCTTCGAGCCCCCGCAGCACGTCGTAGATCCGCGGATCCGGCACCGAACTCGCCTGCGCGATGTCGGTCGCGGACGCCGAGCCACGCTCGAGCAGGGTCACGAAGGCGTCGGCCTGATACGGTGAGAGTCCCGCCTCCTCGAGGGTCGCCACGAGCTCGTCGGGGTTCATCCCGCGATCACCGGGGGAGTCGACCGCCGAGCGGAGCGAGCGAGCGAGAGACCGCGCCGACCCGTCCGCAAGCGATCGACCGAACCACCCCGCCGAGTACGTCCCCCACACCGTGTGACCAGTTGTCGCATACCAGCGATATACAACAGTAATTGTAAAAAGACTCTCGTTGTCGCTACACTGAAGGCGATCCGGTCGGAACGCGAGCGTATGACCTCTCTCCTCGAGCGGATTCGGCGACCCGAGTACACCGGCTCGAACCGGTGTTGGCCCTGTACGATCACCAACGGTGCACTGGTCGCGGTCGCCGCCACCGCGCTCGCTCTGGCCCGCCGCCGCCGACTGGCTGCCGCGGTCGGGATCGCCGGAATCGCTTCGATCGGGCTTCGGGGCTACGTCGTCCCGTACACGCCCCGCTTCGCGCCGCAGCTCGCGGGCGCCCTCTCGCTGGATCCCCACGACGTCGACGAACCCGGCTCGCTCTCGGGAGCTGCCGACGGCGACGGGGTCGACGACGACGCGGTCTCCGGCGAGACGGTTCTCGCCGCGCTGGTCGAGGCGGACGTCGTCGTCCCCGACGGCGAGGAACTCCGTCTCGACCCAGCGTTCAGATCGGCCTGGCGCGAGGAAATGCGGTCGCTTCGCGACGACGACCTCGAGTCACTCGCCCGGCTCGCCGACCGACACACCGCGCCCGAAACCGACGTGTGGGTCGGTAGCAGCTTCGGACGGTCCTACCTCGTCCTGCAGGGCGAGGCCGGCGGGATCGTCACCCTCCGCCGGGAGATCGCGGTCGCCGAGCTCGGCGCCGCACGCGCCCTCGAGTCGCGGGTCGACGACCCCGCGATCCGGCGCGCGGCCGGCCGACCGCTGCGCTCGCTGCTCGAGACGTGTCCGCTCTGTGAGGGGGCCCTGGAGATCACGCAGGCGGCCTGCTGTGGCGAGGTGACGCCGATCGGCTCGCTGCCGTCGGAGAAGCTGTACTGCCCGGACTGTAACGTCCGCCTGTTTACGTTCGACCGGGAGCAGTAGCGCTACTCGGCGTCTCTGATCGCCCGAACCGCCTCGCGATCCGGCAGCGCCGTCATCGCACCCGCGGCCGTCGTCGCGGTCGCACCGACGGCGTTGGCGAACGCGAGCATCTCCTCGAGATCGTCTCCGTCCGAGAGCGACGCGATCGCGCCGGCGACGAAGGCGTCGCCCGCCCCCGTCGTGTCGACGACGTCGGCATCGTACCCGGGGTGGCTGGCAGTTCCGGCCCACGGCGCGTCCTCGTCGGCGACGGCGAGCGCGCCCTCCCCGCCCCGCGTCGCGAGGACCGTCGACGGTCCCGCCTCGAGGGAGAGGGCATCCCGGGCCATCTCATCGACGCCCGCTCCCGCGAATCCGAGCGCCTCGAGCTCCTCCTCGGCGGCCTTCAGTACGTCGACGTGGGCCAGCGCCTCGCGAACGACCTCGCGAAACTCGTCGTCGTCGGGCCACAGCTCCGGTCTGGCGTTGGGATCGAACGAGACCGTACAGTCGAGGCTCCCGGCCCGCTCGAGCAGGTCGAGCGTCGCCTCCCGCGAGGAGCCCGCCGAGAGCGCGACCCCGCCCGCATGGACCCACTCGAGCTCCTCGAGTACCGCGTCGTCGATCCGACCGGGCTCCATGCGGGTGTCGGCGGTGTCGTCGCGGTAGAACGAGAACTCCCGGTCGCCGGTCTCGTCGTGGGTGACGAAGGCGAGCGTCGTCTGGGCCGCGGGATCGCGCTCGACGAACCGATCGGGTAGTCCGTGATCTGCGAGGGTCTCGACGAGGTAGCGGCCGAACGGGTCCTCGCCGACGCGGGTCCAGAACAGCGGCGTCCGCTCGAGGCGCTCGAGGGCGACGGCGACGTTGGCGGGCGCGCCGCCGGGCCGTCGGTCGAAGCGCTCGACGCTCGAGATCGGCCCCGGATGCTCGGGCAGGAAGTCGATCAGCGTCTCGCCGGCGACCAGGATGTCGCGTGTCATACGCTCCCGTTGAGCTCCCCGGTGATAAGGAGTTACGAACCGCTCCGGGTCAGAACACGAGCAGCAGTCCCAGCACGACGGCCGAGACGTACAGCGTGACGATGGCGGCGTAGGTCGCGAACTCCCGCCAGTCGAAGCCGTAGATCGAGAGCACGCTGGCAAAGAGAAACGCGAGCCAGAGGTTCGAGACGCCGGCGCCGTACATCGTCGCCACCAGCGCGGGGACCTGCTCGATTCCCGCGGCCGCCACCGCGGGTCCCTGGAGCAGCCAGAGCGAACCGGGGTCGGGCACCAGCAGGCCGAGCGCGAACGCGGCGACGTAGGAGCCGACGTACGGCAGCCCGGTCGCCGCCAGCGCGTCGCCCAGCGGGGCGTACAGCTCCGCCTCCGTCAACAGCGCGAACGTCGCGGCGTACAGCAGGAACGGGATCGCCATGTGGTTGGCCCACCGCGTCGCGTCCTCGGTTTTTTCGCGGAACGCCATCGGCGGCCCCTGCACGGCGAGTCCGACCACGACCAGGCCGAACGCCAGCCAGGGCAGGGTCAGCGCGCCGCCGGTACCGAAGTGCCACCCCAGCGAGGCGACGCCGATCGCGACGACGATCCAGGTGAGCGATTCGGCGTTCTCGAGGCGGTCCCCGGGCTCCCAGTCGACGGGATCGCGAACGGGCGCGTAGTGGTCGAGGGTCTCGGCGATCGAGCCCTCGAGGATACGATCCCGGTCCTCGAGCGGTTCGATCTCGCCGTCGTCGTCGGGCGCCAGCCACACTAACAGGAGCGGCAACGTCAGCACGAGCAGCAGCGTCGGGGCGACGTTCGCCGGGTGGAGGAGGAACTCGCTCATCCCGACCGTCCCGACGTCGTCGACCATGACGTTCGCCAGCCCGGTGTCGTCGGCCGCGATCAGGGCGCCGGGGCTCGAGGGCCCCTGGTTGGCCACGACGAGCGCCAGCAGCCCGCCCGTCAGGACCGACGGGTAGTGAACCGCGGTGCCGTTCTCGCGGGCGCGCTGACAGAGCCGCTGGCCCAGCAGGATGCCGCCGATCAGGCCGAGCGCCCAGTTGAACCAGCCGAGCGCGAGCGAAGTGACCCCTGTCGCGTAGATCACGCCAGTTTGGCTCGTCGGCAGCAGGGCCGCGAGGCGGTCGAAGGCGGCGCCGACCCGCGGCGATTCGACGGCCGAGGCGCTGAGGATCCAGTAGAGGAGCAACAGCATGTGCAACGCGAACAGATCGTAGACGTAGAATCCGCCGCCGAGCAGCTCGAGCTGGGTCGTCGGCTCGAGTTCGGGGACGGTTGCGACGATCGCGAGGATGGCGAGCAACAGCGCGCCGACCAGCGACTCGGGGAAGTACTTTCCGAACGTCGGAACGAACGCGGTCCGGAGGTCGGCCTCGGTTTCGCGGTCAGTGTCGGCAGCGTCGGCGCCGTCCGCGGGCAGTTCGTTCTCCGCCGAGGTTGGTTCTCCCGCCATCGGGATCACCCGAGCACCCCGATCATGAGCGCGCCGGTTCCCATCACGACCCCCGAGAAGACGAACAACACGGCGACGTACCCCATCATGTCACGGATCGTGAGCCCGGCGATACCGAGCACCGGGATCGCCCAGAACGGCTGGATCATGTTCGTCCACTGGTCGCCCATCGCGAACGCGATCATCATGTGGTTCATCTCGGTCCCCTCGATCGACTGGGTCGCGGAGGCGTAGATCTCGCCCATGACGACCCACTGGCCGCCGCCGGAGGGGACGAAGAAGTTGACGATCCCGCCGGAGACGAACACGAGCGCGTACCAGGTCGTGTCGGTGGCGTACTGGGCTGCCGTGGTCGCGATCAGTTCGACCAGCCCCGAGAACACCATGATCCCCATGATTCCGCCGTAGAACTGGAACTGAATGATGATCTGGCTGGCTCCGCGGATCGCCTCGTGGAAGACGTCGATGTAGCTCCGCAACGACATGTGTGCCAGAAAGCCCAGCCCGAACATCGCCGTGATGAGGACGTTGATGTCGAGGACGTCCATGAACGGCTGGGTCGAGAACAGGTAGAGGAGGTAGGCCCAGATGGCGACGCCGACGCCGACACAGACCAGCGTGCTATCGAGCACGGCCGCCTTGAGCCGCGAGTCCCGTAGTCGGTGGGGGCGCTCGCCGACGTCGCCGCCCTGTGCGCCCTCTCCTCGGGCGGCCCGCAACTTCTGTTCGGGGACGGTCGTGACGTTCTCCCGGTCGGGCGCCATCAGCGGCATGAGGACGACGACGACCGCGACGACGGCGGCGATCATCACGAGGTTGATCGGGTGGAAGATCGTCTCCGAGACCGGAATGACCCCCATCGTCTCCTCGGCGAAGTGACCGTCGGTCGCGACGAGCAACAGCGCGGCGCCCGAGAGGCCCTGGTGCCAGGGCAACAGCCCTGCGTAGGCGGCAGCGACCAGCAGCGGGTAGTGTACCTTGATGTCCTTCTCGGCCATCGCGATCCCGACCTCCCGGGCCAGGATCGCGCCGGCGATCAGGACGACCCCCCAGTGGAACAGCCCCAGAAGTTGGCCACAGATCGCGACCACGAAGATCGCCTGGGTCTGACTGTCCGGGATCGAGGCGATCCGGCGCAGCCCCCGCTTGATCGGCGGGGAGTCGGCCAGCGCCCACCCCGTCAGCAGGGCGAGCGTGGCCTGCGTCGAGAACGTGATGACCTCCCAGAACCCCTCACCCCAGTGGGTCGCAACGCTGGCGGGTCCCTCGTCGGTGACGACCACCGCGATGACCATCGTCAGCAGCGTCAACAGCAACGCGAAAATGAAGGCGTCGGGCAGGTACCGCTTGATCAGCCTGCTCGCGACGTCACCTAACTGGGTAAAGAAGCGACCGACCTTCCCTTCCGAGCCGACCGTGCTCATCGTTCGCTCCGGGCGGGCACCGACGTCTGGACCCGCCGTCTCGAAACCGTTCGGCGGTCGTGACTCGGCACTGTCATCTACCGGCTACGGATCCCGAAACCGGAAAAAGATGCAGCCTGACTGGAAGTCTTGCCGGCTTCCGGTCGACGGACGACGGCTCTTCGCCCTACTCGAAGCCGCCCCGGTGAACGATCTCCTCGAGCGGTTTGCGCCCGCTGGGCTGTTCCTGATCGCGGTAGTCGTCATCGAGCGTCTCCGGTGGGGCGCGCTCGCCGAGCGCGAACATCGCCTCGACCTCGTACTCCTCGGGAACGTCGAGCTCCTCGGCCGCGCGCTCGTAGTCGAAGCCGGCCATTCCGCGGATCGCGAGCTCGCGGCGGGCGGCCTCGAGCGCGAGGTTCTGCCAGGCGGCGCCGGTGTCGTAGGAGTGGACCGAGACGGGTTTGCCGTTGTGGTCGAACGTCGTCTTCGAGACGACGACACAGAGCACGGCGGCGTCGGTCGCCCACGCCCGGTTTCCCTCGACCAACAGGTCGAGGAACGTTTCCCACTCCTCGTCCTCGCGGGTCGCGTAGACGAACCGCCAGTGCTGGTTGTTGAACGACGACGGCGCCCAGCGGGCGGCCTCGAACACCGGCAGGTAGTCGGCCTCCTCGAGCGGTTCGCCGGTCATCGCGCGGGGCGACCAGCGGTTGACGAACAGCGGGTCGATCTCGTGATCGGGCTCGCGGTGGGCGGCGACCTCGTCTCGAATCTCGCGTCTCTCGGCGAACTCTTGCATACTCGAGTGGAGACGCTCGCGATACATGGTCGTTCCCGGACGCTCGAGTCACCCGGTAACGGTCGTGTCGTCGGCTCGTGTTCACGCCTCTCTCGGTAGCCGGTAGCGCTGCTCGAGCCGCCTCACCCCAGCGAGATGTCGAGATACAGCATCACGATCACGCCGAGGATCGTTCCGAGAGTCGCGACCCGCTCATACCCCTTCGTGTGCGTCTCGGGGATGATCTCGTCGCTGATGACGAACAGCATCGCGCCCGCCGCAAACCCCATCGCGTACGGCAGGAGTGCCGAAACCGAGACGACGGCGTAGGCGCCGAGCACGGCCATCGGAATCTCGACGATCCCTGCCCGCACGCCGGCGAGGACGGCGTAGAACCGCCTGTCAAGGCCCGCGTTGACGGCCGCCAGCGAGACCGCAAACCCCTCCGGGACGTTCTGGATGCCGATCGCGAGCATCAGCGGGATCGCCGTCTCGAGGTCGCCGCTGCCGAAGCCGACGCCGACGGCGAGTCCCTCGGGCATGTTGTGGAGCGTGATCGCGAGGATGAAGAGGACGACGGCCGCCAGCCGCTCGTCGTCGACCGGGAGATCGGTGCCCGGATCGGCGGCGTCTCGGCGCCGCCGACCGGTGAGCAGGAAGTGGGCATGGGGGACGAGCAGGTCCGAGCGGTCCAGAAACAGGGCTCCGAGCGCGACGCCGACGAGGACGGGAATCGGGTTCCCGTCCGAGTAGGTTTCGATGCCGGGGATGATGAGGCTCGTAAAGCTCGCAGCGAGCATGATCCCCGCGGCGAAGCCGAGCGCGGCGTTCATCGCCCGCTCTGACGGATCGCGCCAGACGAAGATCAGCGACGCGCCCAGCAGGTTCAGCGTGGCGATAACGAGCCCGCCGACGAGCCCGTGTACGATCGGATCGGAGCCGAACAATTCCGTGAACAGGTCGACTACCACGCGCTCCACCTCGGCTGCGTATCCCCGCTGTCGAGGCGACGGCGGCGATCGAACGGACAGCACCGCCGCTTTCGATGAGCCATGACGAAACTCGATACACCCTCGAGCGGAAAGAAACGACAGGCACGCCGCACCACATACAATTGACGTGGCGCGTGGAACGCTACTTTTCCCAGTCGATCGCGTCAGTCCGCTCCGCCTGACGAAGGATGAACGGCCCGAGCGAACCGGTTCGTTTCGAGATCGTCGCGATCCGCAGCACGTAGGCCGCGAGAAGGAAGAAGGGGACGAGCGTGATCGTCGTGCTGGCGCTGACGACCCACACCATGTTATCGACGCCGAGGAACGTCCCGGGGACGGAGTCCGGCTCGAGGTACAACACCGTCGCCGTCGCGACGACGACGCCCGGTAGCCCGGCGTACAGTATCGAGCGCGTGAGGCGGACGAGCTCCCACTGGAAGTACAGCGATTTGAAGTGCTCGAGCGCCGGACCGAACAGCCGCAGGGCGTCGATCAGCTCGTCGAAGGTCTCCAGTTCGTCGTCCTCGAGACTGTCCTCGTGTTCGTGTCGAAGCCGCCTGACCGCGTAGATCTTCCAGGAGTAGTTGTAGTTCAACCCCGACCGGAGAACGCCGAACTCGCCGAACCTGGAGGTCTCGAGCTGCGAATAGATCTCCTCGGAGTTTCGACAAACGTTCTCGACCAGGCGATCGGTTCGGCGCCGAAGCGTCTCGTCGGCGTTGTCGGCGACGGCCTCCTGGAGCGCCTCGGCCCGTTCGCTGCTCGTCTCCACGAGCGCCTGCAGGAACTGGGAGGGATCGGGCGGACCGACCGTTTCGAACAGCTCCTCGACGCTGCGTCGGTACTCCATCGCCTCGTTCATCCACGCCTGCTGGTCGCCCAGCCGACCGAGTTCCTGTGAGAGCACCAGCTGGTTGATCGAGACGACGAGCGTCACTCCGGTGAGGATCGCGGCTATCAGCGCCTGGAACGCCGTATCTACCGGCGAGCCGTTTGTCATCATCTCCCGGAGCGGCAGGGCGACCGCTCCGAGTCCGACGAACGTGGCGAAGGCCGCGGCCGAGAGAAGTCCCGCGAGTAGCCACCGGTTCGCGTCGAGGAGGATCCAGTGGGCGATCCGACTCTCGCCGGTTCGCCCCCTGAGCGTATCCGTCGACAGCGGGTTTTCCATACCGGTCGTTCAGCCTCCGGATGAAAAGCCGTTGAGCTTGGAAGCGGAATCCGTGGGTGTCGAAACGCTCCGCTCCGTCCGGTGTAAAAATAGAAATCCGTCGCTCGAGTCGTCACACGGACTGTTGTGGCTCAGTTCCGGTGTAACCGCGACCGTCTCGCGGTTGTGCCGGGAAACCGTTCCAACAGATCGTCTCAGTCGTCGGCGGGCGCCGGCTCGCCGCGTTCGACGTCGATCTCGCCCGCGTCGAGGGCGGCCTCGACGTTGCGGGCGGCCTCGACCATGTTCGCCATCTTGCCGTAGGCGACCTCGCGGGGCAGCAGCTTCACGCCGCAGTCCGGCGAGACGACGAGCTGCTCCGGTGGAACGACCTCGAGTCCCTTCTTGATGTTCTCCTCGATCTGCTCGACGGATTCGACCTCGCCGACGTGGACGTCGGTGACGCCGAGTGCGAGATCCTTCGTAAAGTCGGGATCCTTGAAGACGTCGAGCTGGTCGTAGTCGCCGTTGGCGAGCTCTAAGTCGAACTCGTCGACGGGGAATTCCAGAATTTCGGGGTAGATCCGGGAGTAGTCGCCGTAACAGACGTGGAGGCCGATGCGGACTTCCTCAGGAATGTCGGCGACGATGTGCTCGAGCGCCTCGCCGACGATGGCGTGGTCGTCCGGTGTCGTCGCGAGCGCGGGCTCGTCGATCTGGATGTAGCGCGCGCCGGCGTCGACGAGCTTTTCGATCTCCTCGTTGACGAGGTCGGCGAGCGCCAGCGTGAGCTCGTCGTCGTCGTCGTAGGCCTCGTTAAAGGACCAGTTCGCCAGCGTGTAGGGGCCCGTGATCGGAACCTTGACGGGACGGTCGCTCGCCTCGGCGACGAATTCGTACTCGTCGACGAGCCAGCTGTCGGTGTACTCGACCTCGCTTACGACGGAAGGTTTGTCGAAGTAGTTGTGCCCCCAGACTTTGACGGGGCCGTTGAACTCGTAGCCCTCGATGCGGTGGGCGAAGAACTCGACCATCTCGTTGCGTCGCATCTCGCCGTCGACGACGACGTCTAAGCCCGCGCGCTCGTGTTCGTTCGTGATGAGCCGCGAGGCGTCGTCGAGGGCCTCCTGGTAGTCGTCGTCGTCGAAGCTGTGGTCGGGGTCCTGGTGGAGCTCCTTCGCGCGGTTGAGCCACTTGGGCTTCGGGTAGGAGCCGACGACGGTCGTCAGCAGGAAGTGATCGTTCTCGTGATTCTCCGGTCGGAACTGATCCTTGTTCTCGTTGCTCATGCGGCTTTCACCTCCGCGAGGTCCGCGGCTTCCGCGAGGACGGCGAGTTTCTCCTGGAACTTCGCGTAGGGGAGGTAGAACGTCTCCGTGTTCGTCGTCAGATACACCGTCTCGAACTCCGAGACGGGGACCTGATCGTACACCCAGTCGACGCGGTCGCGGATCGCCTCGGCGTCCTCGACGAGGGTGTTCTGGCCGTCGGCCAGCCCGAGCGAGAGCTGGTCGGTCGCGCCGTACTCCTGGAGGTTGTAGACGTTGTCGTCCTGGTCCGTGACGAAGTCGAAGCCGACCGCGTCGATGTCGGCGTCGAGCAGGTGCGCGTACACCTTCTCCTCTAAGGCGCCCCAGTAGGGCTGGACCACGACGTCGGCGTCGGTCGCGCTTGCGACCGCGTCGATCGCCTCGCTGGCGCGCTCGTCGACGCCGTCCTCGGGGGCGTTCTCGACGAGCGACGGCTCGAGCAGGAACAGCGTCTCGTGGTCGGGGAAGGCGTCGACCTCGCCGGCGAGGAACTCGCCGACCGCGGCGAGGAACTCCTCGTCGTCGCCGTAGTGCTCGTCGGTCGCGAGGTCAGCCAGCGAGTACGGACCGGGCAGAACTGCCTGCAGGTCGTCGTCGCCCGAGAGCTCCGCGGCGGCCTCGAGCTCGTTCGCAACGTCGCCCGAGAAGTCGAGGTCGCCCTGGACGACGGGGTCGCGATAGAAGTTGTTGTTGTCGTAGTAGCGGACGATCCCCTGGGTGTCGACGGCGTCGTGGACGGCCAGCGGATGGGCGAGCATGTCGTCCCAGCGAAGCTGGCCCTCGCTGACTCGGTCGAGGCCGGCCTCCTGCTGTACCTCGATCACTTCCGCGCGAGCCTCGTCGTAGGCCGCGGTGATCTCCTCGCCCTCGTCGCCGCTGACGAGGTCGCCCTTCTGGTGACCCTTCAGGTCCGAGAGGTCGTCTTTCGCCCAGTCCGGGAGCGGGAAGAGCCCCGGCGTGGTCGAGACGTATTCGGTCATCGTGGACGCGGCTAGGCTATGCCGGGGCTTAATATTTTCCATCCGATCTAATACACTGGAGTAATTCCCGTACGTTTCCGGGGGATGGCTCCCCTCCCGTCTCCGGCCACTCGAGGACCGAACGAGGAACTATACTCCCGGCTTGCGGACGGTCAGTATGGCCCTCACCGTCGACCACGTCCCCTTCGCGTTCGCGGACCTCGAGGCGATCACCGCGGAGTTCGAGCGACTCGGTCTCGCTCCCGAGTACGGCGGCGCCCACGACAACGGCGTCACCCACATGTCGGTCCTCGGCTTCGACGACCGGTCGTACGTCGAACTCATCGCCGAGCGCGACGAGGGCGACCACGAGTTCTGGCCCGAGCACATCCGCGCGGACGCGGCCGGCCGCGTGGTGCGTCCGCGTGTCCGATATCGTCGACGAATGCAGGCGGCTGCTCGAGCGCGGCATTCCGGTTCGCGGCCCCCTGCCCGGCGCCCGCGAGCGCGAGGACGGCACCCTCGTCGAATGGGACCGCGCGGAGTTCGGCCGACCCGATCGCCGGCTCCTGTTCCCGTTCGCCATCGCGGACCGAACGCCCCTCCCGTACCGAGTCGAGCCATCGCCGAGCGTCGCCGACGGACCGCTCTCGGGGATCGGGCAGGTCGTCCTCGCCGTCTCCGATCTCGAGGACGCGATCGATCGGTTCCGTACTGCGTACCGCATCCCAACGCCCGTCCGAAGCGAGGTCCCCGCCTTCGGAACGGTTGCGTCGGTGCCCGGCCAGCCCGTCGCGTTCGCCGCAAGCGAGGACGGCTGGCTCACCGACCGACTCGAGCGCTTTCCCGACGGTCCCTGTAGCTGTCTCCTCGCGACCGACGATCTCGCGGCCGCACGCGAGACATACCCGTTGGAGAAAATCCAGGAGTGGCCCGACGGCCGCGTCGCCTTCTTCGACTCCGAACTGCTGGGCCGACGGCTGGGCGTCGTCGAACGGGTCTGAGACCGGCGAGCCGTCCTCGAGTCGGCGCTACTCGAGTGCCACTAACGCGACCTCGTCGTCGTCGATCTCCGCGACGACGTAGAGCACACCGTCGTCGAGGATCGGTCCGCGACCGACGGCACCCTCGAACTCGCGTTCGAATCGGATCGCCGGCCCGTCGCTCGGGTCTCCGGTCGGCGCGGGATCGAGCGCCCAGAGGCGGTCGCCGCCGACGAACACCGTCTCGCGACCGACGACCGGTGCCGTCCGGCTCGAGTCGCCGATACCGAACTCCCAGCGGCGCGACCCCGAGTCGGCGTCGACGGCGCGCAACGTGCTTCCGGCGACGGCGAGGACGAGATCGTCCGCGACGGCGAGACCCGTCGAGACCTGTCCCGTTTCCGCGGCCCAGGCCGTCTCCGAGACGGTGTTGCCGGTGTCGTCGACCGCCAGTGCGTACGTCTCGCCGTCGTGGCACGGGACGTAGACGACGTCCTTATCCGCGGTTGGAGGACCGCTCGGGCGGGCGGGCAGCTCCCACCGGGCGTGCGCGACGCCGTCGTACAGGGCGTACACCATCCCCGCCTCGGTCGCGACGGCGACGCCGCGAGGACCCGCGTAGGCCGGGTGGTCGAGGGCCTGACCCAGGAGGTCGCGTCGCCAGCGCTCGGAACCGTCCTCGGGGTCGAGTTCCAGGATCCGTTCACCGACGCCACAGAGCACCCCGTGTCCCCTGATCGTCGCCGGCGCCGTAACGCTGCCCGGTGCGTCTAGCTCTCGGCTCCAGCGCTCGTCACCGGTCTCGGCCTCGAGGGCGGAGACACCCTCGTAAGTCGAGACGTAGGCGGTTCCCTCCAGAACCAGCGGCGGTTTCCACGCGTCCTCGAGCGTCCACAGTTCGCTTCCGTCGTCGGCGTCGAGGACGCGCAGTCCCCTGTTCTCGACGAAGTAGACGCGCCCGTCGGCGACGATCGGTTCGGCGAATCCGATCTCGGGAACCTCGACGCGCCAGCGTTCCGAAACGCCGTCGACGGGTGCCTTCCCGTCCGCGATGGCCCGCGTGTTAGCGGCGTTGCAGCCGAAACTCGACCACGAGCCGTCGGCGCCGTGGACGCTGTTGCTCGGATCGGGTTCCTCGTCGACGCCCGAGTCCGGTGGTTCGCGGGGCTCCGGCGATTCGTCGGTGTCGGCGCTCAGAAACCGCGAACAGCCGGCGAGCAGCGCGCTGCCGGAGCAGGAAGCCGCGAGAAACACGCGTCGTGAGGGAGTCATCGTGTTTCCCACCTGACGTAGCGAGCAAGTGTTTTCTGCTTCAGCCTCTCGCTCGAGGACGGTCAGCGAAACAGTTCGAGCACCGTCAGCGTCTCGAAGGGGAAGGAGTGGTCGGCGACGGCGGCGGCGCTAAAGCCCTCTTCGCCCGCGCGCTCGACGACCGCGTCGACGTCGGTAAGGCTGCTAACTAGCAGGTAGACGGAGCCGTCCGGAGCGAGTACGCGGGCGACGCTCGAGAGGAAGGGGTCGATGATCGCTCGCCCGTCCTCGCCGCCCGACAGCGCCCGTTCCATCCAGTCGTCCCACTCGGTGTCGGGTTCGGTCGGCAGGTACGGCGGATTGAACGTGACAACGTCGAACGCGTCGTCGACGAACGGCGAGACCAGGTCGGCGCGAACCGTTTCGAGTCCCTTCTCCCGCTCTCGCGCCTGGCGAACCGCGTGGGGATTGAGGTCGGAGGCGATTACGCGTGCGTCGGTCTCCTCGGCGATTCGGCCGGCGACGTAGCCCGAGCCCGTGCCGACCTCGAGGACGGTTCGTCCGCTCTCGTCGCCACCACGCGAATCGCTCGAGAGGCGCTCACAGACCGCGTCCGCGAGCAACTCCGAGTCCTCCGCGGGCTGGTAGACGTCCGTCTCGACTCCGCGTCGTTCTCCGAGATCCATTTACTCTTCCTCCGGTGGTGACGGCTGCCGTCTGTCGTCGGTCGGTTCTCGGTCCGTCCGCGTCGTCGCCTCCGGTTCACCCTCGTCGGCGACTCGGAAGCCGCCGGTTTCGGCCCGCCCCGAGAGTTCGCGCTGCGGGTACGGGATCTTGATCCCCGCCTCGCCGAACGTCTCCTTGATCGCGTGGATCGCGGCCGTCCGGGCCTCCGCGTGGCGTCTCGCGCTCGGTTTGTCGATCCAAAAGCGCACGCCGAGGGTGATCGCGGAGTCGCTGAACGACTTCGTGACGACCTGCGGCGAGGGGGCGCCGATCGACTCCTCGAGATCGGCGACGGTCTCTCTTGCGAGTTCGCTCGCCTCCTCGACGTCCGCCGCGTAGTCGACGCCGACGTCGATCTCGACTCTGAGTCGGCCCTGTTTCGAGCGGTTCGTGACGACCTCGCTCGCGATCACGTCGTTGGGAATCATGATGAACTCGCCGTCGAACGACCGAATGCGGGTGTTGATGATCGAGATGTCGGTGACGATCCCCTGATCGCCCTCGACCTCGATCCAGTCGCCGATCTCGAACGGTCGCGCGAACATCAGCACGAAGCCGGCGAGGATCGTTCCGAGGACCTGCTGGGCGGCCATCCCGATGATGATCCCGAGGAAGCCGGCCCCGACGAGCAATCCGCCCAGGTCGTCGATCCAGAGCGCGAGGATCACGATCACCGAGACGGTCAGGATGATCACCTGCGAGAGCCGGTGGGTGACCTCGCGCTGGTGGTCGGTCACCGCCGCCGCCGACCCGAGCACCTCGTCGATCAGGCGGTGGACGACCCGCGTGACGATCAGCGCGGAGACGCCGATGACGAACGTGACGACTGCGCGGGCGACGGCGTCGCCGCCGATATCGTACTCCGTGGCGATGAATCGAAGCTGGTCGGTCTGCCCCCAGACGCCGACGATCGCCGCGAGCGCGAACAGGAAGGTTCCGACCAGCACCGCCGTCGAGACGATGTCGCTGTACAGCGGTCGTATGCGCTTCTCGAGACGCTCCTGGAGCCGCTGGAAGGAGAGCACGACGGCGACGAGCGCACCGATCGCTACAAGCGTCACCGCGATCCGAAGCGGCGTCGCCTGAAAGACGTCGGCCAGCCAGTCGAGTCCCGTCGTCTCGGTCATCGTTCCGTTCTCGAGCGAGTCGGCGATCCAGCTACCTGTATCCGTCGGTCAGTTCGTTTCGTGAGCCGTTTCGATCGTATTAGCCCTCGGCCGGTTCGCCCACCTCGAGCGCCAGCGTCGCCAGCTCGGCGAACTCCGTCGGCGTCATCGCGTCGGCGCGCTTCTGCAGGAGGTCGTCGTCGGCCGCCTCGACGACCGCATCGGGCGCGTCGAGATCGGTGATGTGGGCAGTGTTCCGGATCGCGTTGCGGATTGTCTTGCGGCGCTGGGTGAACATCGCCTTCACGAACCGGAGGAAGAACTCCTCGTCGTCGACCGCGTAGTCGGGCTCGCGGGGCTCGAGTCTGACGACTGCACTCCGGACCGCCGGCGGCGGCGAGAACGCCTCCTTCGGGATCGACTCGACCAGTTCGGGCTCGGCGTAGTGCTGGGTCGACACCGAGAGCCGACCGTACTCGCTGGTTCCGGGGTCGGCGACCATCCGCTCGGCGAACTCCTGCTGGAACATCAACACGAGGGGGCGCTTCTCGGGGAGCAGCCGGAACGTGATCTCGCTCGAGACGCCGTAGGGGAGGTTCGAGACCGACGCGGTAAAGTCGGGCAGATCGACCTCGAGGGCGTCGCCCTCGAGCACCGTTAGCCGGCCGTCGTCGATCTCCTCGGCGAACTCCTCGCTGAGGAAGGCGGCGAGTTCGCGGTCGCGCTCGACGACGGTCACCTCGTCGGCGACCGCGAGCAGGCGGTCGGTCAGCGCGCCCGTTCCGCCACCGATCTCGAGGACGTGGCTCGTATCGGCGTCTATCTCGGTCAGGTAGGTCGGCAGTCGATCGAGGACGCGGTCGTCGACCAGAAAGTGCTGGTCGTGGTCCGGATCGCCGCGAACGCCGGCGCGCGCGATCAGGCCGTCGGGATCTCTCATTGCCGGTGCTAGCGGCGGGGGCGGTGTAAACGCACCGTCTCGGCTTCGGCGTCGTGTCGTTTCGACTGGTGGACGGCCGACCAGGGCTTGGTAGAGCGATGGACTCGGGAACTGACGATCAGGATCTGGCTGATGGCTACGACCGGTCGCGGACGTACGTCACCGGACACGGGGCGTTGAGCATGATCTTCTGTGCGGTGCTGCCGAATACCGCCTTCCCCGCGGGCGAGCGCTTTCGTCCGCCGACGATGATGTTGTCGGCACCGGTCTCCTCGGCGATCCGGAGGATCTCGGACTCGCGGTTGCCGACGGCAGCCCTGATCTCGACGTCGACGCCGGCCTCCTCCAGGCGGTCGACGATATCACTGATCGGTTCGATATCCCTCGCGATCTTTTCGGACGGGAGGTCCCGGCTCTGCGCGTCGAACCCGATCTCCGCGATCGCATACGGGTAGTTCTTGCCGTCGACGTCGTGTTCGTCGGCGCTGACGACGTGTGCGACGACGACGGTGGCGTTGGCCGGCTCGGCGACATCGATCGCGTGGGAAACGAGTTCGTCGACTCGTTCGGTATCGCTCGTTCCAACTGGAAGCAGGATCGTCGAGAGCATTGGTACTACTTTTCACGTTTCTGTGTTAAACGTACTGGATACCGCAGTTGCGACGTCGAACGGCCGGATCTCCCGCTCCGTTCGGACCGCCCGATCGAACGCCCGGACGCCGTCCCGACGATCGGTGCTCCTCCCCCTACCCCTGGTTCTGGTCCTGCTGGCGGCCCACGAACGTCCGGTACTTCAGGTCGTCGTCCCGGAGCTCCTCGAGGATGCGCTCGACGAGGATGTCGCTGGGGTCGTGAAGCCCCGAGACGCGCTCGGAGAGCTCCTCGAAGCTCTCGAACGGTTTTCGCTTTCGCTCGTCTAAGATGCCGTTTCGCAGCTTCTTGCCGATCCCCGGCAGCAGGTTCAGCTGGTGGAGCCGCAGCGTGATCGGCTGGGCGTCGTTGTAGAAGTCGACGAACCGCTCCTCGTTTTCCTCGACGAGATCCTCGACGACGTACTCGAGTTCGGTCTGGGCGCCCGAGGAGAGCTCCCCGTACTCGACCGCCTGGCAGTCGACGACGACGTCCCGTTCGTCGGCCGGCTCGATGACGACCTCGCTCCCGATAGTGAGCCGGGTGTCCTCGTCGAACGCGACCTGATAGAGCCCGAAGTCCTCGACGTCCAGTGCGTACCCCGCCGGCGACTTCGCGTACTGCGGTCGCCCGTCGTCCGAGAGTCCGTGTGCGAGGTAGTCCAACACGACTGCGCGTCGAACGTCCGTCTCGTCGCTATCGACTTCGCTCATTGGCCGAGGGTACGGCGACGTTACACTTAAAGAATCGGCCCGCCGTCAGGCGTACTTCGCGACGACGTCGAGAATCTCGTCGAGTTCGTCGCCCGACAGCGAGTAGCGCTGCTGGGCGTACACCGATCGGAGCTCGTCCCGGTTGCGGGGCAGGAGGTCGGTGATCTTGTAGGCGGTCGGCTCGTCGACGTACTCGAGTTCCTGCAGGTCCGCGACGAGTTCGAGAGATTCCTCGGGCTCGAGGACCGCAAAGCGGTTGGCGTGTTCGATCGCTCGCGCGAGCTCGTAGCGCAGCTCGCGGTCCTCGTCCATCGCGCGCTCGGTCTCGATGTCGGCGAGCAGTTCCTTCGTTTCCGAGACGGTCAGGAACTCCTCGTCGACGATCTCTTTGAAGATCGTCATCGGTTCTCAGACCTGAACTTCGTCCTGGTCCTGTGCGCGGAGGTGAGCGGCGGTGACGATCACGGTCTTGTCCTTGCCGCCGTCGGTGATCTGTACCTTGAAGGCGTTGCCCTGTTTCCCGAGGACTTCGCCGGTGAGCCCGTCGAAGCGGGGGTGGAAGCGGCCGTTCTGGACGCTGGGGTCGATCTTCAGGTGGACTTTCTGTCCCTCGTCGTACTGCTGGATCGCGCGCTGGGGCGGCGAAGCGCCGCGGTCTCGCGGATTGTTCGAGAGCTTGTCCCGGGTTCCTTGGCGAGGTCCATTAGAGTTCGGCATAGTCGTACGGCTCCCTTACCTCGTGACAGTTATAAAACGCACGTTTGTTCCTCGAGCGCGCCCGTCGCCGACCGAGAACGAACGGCAAGAGTAACCCTCCCCGACCTCGTTGGGCCGGATATGGACGACGACCCCGCAAGCGACGAGCACGAGCGCTTCCGGTTCGAGACCCGATCGATCCACGCCGGACAGGAACCCGACGCGGACACCGGCGCGCTGATGACGCCGATCCACGCCAACTCGACCTACGAGCAGGACGCCCCCGGCGAGCACCGCGGCTACGAGTACTCCCGGACCGGCAACCCCACGCGTACGGACCTCGAGGCGAACCTCGCCTCCCTCGAGAACGCCGACCACGGCCGGGCCTTCGCCAGCGGGATGGCCTCGATCAACACCGTCCTCAACCTGCTCGACTCCGGCGACCACGTCGTCACGGGCAACGACGTCTACGGCGGCACCCATCGCATCTTCACGCAGGTGTACGAGGACTACGATATCGAGTTTACGTTCGTCGACATGACCGATCTCGACGCCATCGAGGCGGCGTTCCGGGAGAACACGGAACTGCTGTGGCTCGAGACCCCCACCAACCCGCTCATGTCGGTCGTCGATATCGAGGGCGCTTCCGAAATCGCCCACGCCCACGACGCGCTCTGTGCGATCGACAACACGTTCGCGACGCCGTACCTCCAGCGCCCCCTCGAGCTGGGCGCCGACATCGTCTCGCACTCGCTGACGAAGTACCTCGGCGGCCACTCCGACGTCGTCGGTGGCGCCCTGCTGACCGACGACGCCGATCTCGACGAACGCTTTGGCTTCTACCAGAACGCCGTGGGCGCGACCCCGGGCCCCTTCGAGAGCTTCCTCGTCCTTCGCGGGACCAAAACGCTGCCCGTCCGGATGGATCGCCACTGCGAGAACGCCCGGCAGATCGCCGACTGGCTCGCCGACCACCCGGACGTCGATCGGGTCTACTACCCCGGGCTCGAGTCCCATCCCGGCCACGAGATCGCCCGCGAGCAGATGGACGACTTCGGCGGGATGCTGAGTTTCGAACTCGACGCGAGCTTGGAGGAGACGAGCGAGGTCGTCTCGAACACCGACGTCTTCACCCTCGCGGAGAGCCTCGGCGGCGTCGAAAGCCTGATCGAACAGCCCGCGCCGATGACCCACGCGGCCATCCCGCGCGAGGAGCGACTCGAGGCCGGACTCACCGACGGCCTCGTCCGCGTCTCGGTGGGGATCGAGCACGCCGACGACCTGATCGCCGACCTCGAGACGGCCATCGAGTCGGCACTGCGCTGATCGGCCACAATCCTTTCCTCTCGGCGTCTCGAGCCACCGGCCATGAGTACCGATAGAGAGGATCCCGGCGTCTACCTCCTGCCGATCACCGTCGACTACGGCGGTCGCGAGCTGACGG
This sequence comes from Natronococcus sp. A-GB7, assembly GCF_029688865.1. Lineage (GTDB taxonomy): Archaea > Halobacteriota > Halobacteria > Halobacteriales > Natrialbaceae > Natronococcus. Next base: position 83,284 of record NZ_JARUKV010000007.1, on the reverse strand, counting down.
TCACCCCGACGGCCGTCGAGACCGACCGCGGGCTGGTCCTGATCGATGTCGGCCCGCCGGGAGCGGTCGACGGGCTTCGAACTCACCTCCGCCAGCTGGGGTTCGACCTCGAGGACGTCTGGCTCGTGCTCCTCACCCACCACGACGGCGACCACGTCGGCGGGCTCGCGGAGCTGCTCGAGCGGATCGATCCGATCGTCGTAACCCACCGCAAGGAGGCGCCGTACGTCCGCGGCGATCGGGACCCGATCAAGGGCGATCCGGACGCGTACCGAGCCACTCTCGTCGACCTGGAGCTCACCGGCGGTGCCCGGGTGCCGACGGTTGCGGGGCCGATGGAGGTCGTCGAGACGCCCGGACACTCGCCGGGTCACGTCTCCCTGCACTTCTCCGATCACGACCTGCTGCTGGCCGGCGACGCGCTCGTCGCCGACGGTGAGAAGCCGCTGTCGGGTCCGAAACCGGAGTTCACGCCCGATATGGAGCACGCGACGGAGTCGGTCGGCCGGCTCGCCGACCTCGCGGTCGAGCAGGTCGTCTGCTTCCACGGCGGCCACGTCGCAGCCGGGAGCGAGCGACTCGCGGAGATCCACGAGGAACTGCGCGGTTAATCGGGATCGACGAGCACCGGGTTTCGACCGAAACGCCCGTCGAGCGCAGCGACGTCGTCCGCTCGGCGTGACTGTCGAACACGCCGCCTGTGCGACTGACAGCGCTATGCTCCCCGCTCGAGTAGGAGGCGTACCGTGCCGTCTCACCGCTCGTCGACGATTCAGATCGCGTACGCGGCCACCGGCTGGTGGGTCGCGTTCGCGGCGCTCAGCTTCTACTGGGCGGCCGGCGGGACGTTCGGGGTTTCGACGCTCGGCGAGGGCATCGGCTCGCTCGCGGCGGAGCGAGAGCCCTGGTTCGTCGCGACGGTCACGGCGACGGGCGTCCTGAAACTCGTTCCGGCCGTGCTCGCGCTCTCGTTGATCCGACCGTGGGGTGACCGGCTTTCGCGTCGGCTCCGCGTCGTCGCGGTCGGCGGACTGGGCGTTCTCTCGATGTTGTACGGCGCGGTCGGGATCGCGGCGAAACTGCTCGTGCTCGCCGGTATCGTCGACCCCGGCGGAATCGACGCTCGAGGGTTCTGGGGACATCTCCTCGTCTGGGATCCGGTCTGGGTGCTCGGTGGTGCGTTGCTGTGCGCCGTAGCGGTACGCTCACGCCGAGAGCCGAGCGACGAACCACACTGACGTCGCCTCGCCATCACTCCGTAACGACGTGGCCCTCGAGGTAGTTGCGGATCTTGTCGTTGCTCGACTGGACCCGCTTGCAGAAGGTGAGGACCCGATCGCCGTCCTCGCGGCGGTCGCTCTCGATCTCGAGGGTCAGTCCCTGGTCGCGGAGGTGCTCGAGCAGGGCGTCGACCGTTTCGGGGCTGGCGCGGACGGTGTGGCGCTCGCCGACCGAACCCCCGTCGTCGACGGTGTCGATGGCCTCGCGCATCGACAGCAGGATCGCCTCGCCCAGTTCGTGAGCGCGCTCGCAGGCGTCCTCGCCGCGCTCGTCGGCCTCGATCGTCCGGAACCCCTCCCGCAGCAGGCGCCGGAACATGAACGGCTGTCCGTAGTCGAACGGCAGCGAGAACGCGTACGCGAGGTCGCTCCGGGTCGAGACCGACGTCGTGTACTTCAGCAGCCTCGTCGCGTCGGGCGAGCGCATCACGACGCCCTCCCGGCTCTCGGCCTCGAGTTCCTCGACGATCCCAAGCACCTCGCCCGCCGCCTCGTCGACGTCGTAGCTGCCGAACAGCCGGGTCTGGGGGACGCCGTACCGATCGTAGCGCTCGCGGCGCTCTCCGACGGGGAGGGGCTCACCCGACTGTCGATTCCGCCAGTCGAACGCCCGAAACGCGAGCGAGTCGACCTCGGGGTAGTCGTGGGCGGTGTAGGGGTTCTCCGGGCCGATCATCTCGCCACAGACCATCGCCTCCGGGTGGTCGTCGAACAGCGCCTCGAGGTCGACCAGGCGCTCTATGATCCGGGTCGTGAAGGGACAGACCATCCCGCTGCGGGTAAACGCCAGTTGCTCGCCCTCGAGGCGGACGACGCGGACGTTGTAGCCGTTGAGCTTCTCCTCGACGACGACTCGATCCTTGAACTGGGTCGGGATCCCGGTCTCGAGGACGAGGGTGCGGGGCACCTTCGGGAACCCGCGGACGACCTCGCCCCCGATCAGGGCGGTTCCACGCTCGATCCCGCGGCGGTAGTCCGGGACGTGGCGGTACTCCCGACCCTCGTAGCTGCGGTCCTCGAGGTGGTCCTCGAGACCCTCGAACGCAGATTCGCCGATCCCGAGCGGTCTGTGGTACTCGGTATCACTCATCATGAAGGGGGTACGACGGCGAGCGAAATAACTGCCGGGGCGCTCGAGGAGAACGGACGATCGGGCCGGCTACAGCTCTAGCCCGCAGTGGGTACACGCCGTTCGACCTGGATCGTTCGGGGCGCCGCAGTCGGCGCAGTTCACCGCCGCACTGGCGGCTTCGTTCCGCGTTTCGGCTTGAACCGGCGTGCCGCACTCGCCGCAGTACCGGACCGACTCCCCGGGCTCGGCTCCGTCGGCGTCGAACTCGAGGGCCGTCCCGCAGCGGGTGCAGTAGTTCGGCCAGTCGGGGTCGCCGTCGCTCCCGCCTCGGCGTCGTTCCCGAGACACCTGCACGACGCCGACGAGGAACAGGGTTCCGAAGGCGACCCAGCCGATCGGACCCAGCGCGACGAACGACCAGAACAGCACGTAGGCGAGCGCGAGAAGGCCGATCGCCTGGAGGGCGTTGTGAACGCTCATACCGTTTGTGTCGAGTTGCTTCGGATAAGCTTTCTTTCCGAAGGGGGTCTCGAAGCGGAATTCTCATCGGTGCGCGGCGACAACTCGCGGCCATGCGCATCGAACTCCGCGTCTGCCAGCACTGTCTCGAGGGCGACCACGGCAACGAGCGTCGCACCGAGGTTATCAACGATATGGTCGCTTGCGCGGAGCGAATCCGCGAGCACAAGGAGGTCATCGACCTCGAGGAGGTCGTCATCCGTCGGGTGACCGAGACCGATCCCGGCAAACCCGAGTCCCTGCCGGTCGTCTCGGCGACGATCCAGGACGATCAGATCGTGCTCAACGACCTCCAGCTCGTCACCGAGGGGCCGGACGGGAACATGCTCATGTACGTCGATCCTCAGGACATCATGACCGTCCTCGCGGGCAACGTCGACGAGATCAGCAAAGCCGTCCACGAGGACGTCACCGTCGACCTCTCCTCGACCAGCGCGGAGATGATCTCGGAGGCCGACCTCGGGGCCCGAGGCCCGAACACCGACGAGCACTGACCCACTCGCCGAGCCCAGTTATTTCCATCTTGGGGGCGTATCCCCGGCTATGTCCGTCGACGCGTTCAAGCAGCGGTTCGTCCTCGACACCTCGCTGTTTCTCACCGAGGAGATCCGTCGCGACGACGAGTCCCTCGAGGAGGCGGTGTTGCGACTGCTCGAGCTGATCGCGAACGCCCGCCTCAACCTCGGCATCTCCTGTTACGTTCCGCCGACGATCCACGACGAGCTGACGACGATGCTCGAGGCCCGCGGCGTAAGCGAGGAGGTCTACTCGAAGCTGAACACCTGGGTGATCCGCAAACACCCCGACCGCTACGCCGTCTCGATTCCCGCCAACGTCGTCTACAGCTTCGTCGACGAGATGAGCGGGCGGGTCGACCGCGGGCTCCGGGTCTCCGAGCGGGCGGTCCGTCGCGCCGAGGACAGCGCCGACGAACTCCTCGAGGACCACGAGCACAAGACCGAGGTCGACGCGGTGATCTCCGAACTGCGCGAGAAGTACCGCGACGCGATGCGCACCGGCGTGCTCGACTCCCGCGAGGACTTCGACCTGCTGATCCTCGCCCGCGAACTCGAGGCCGGCGTCGTCACCGAGGACCGGGGGATCATCGACTGGACGGAGGACTTCGGACTCCGATACATCCGCGGGCGTGAGTTCCCGGACCTGCTCGAGCAGTACCTCACCGCGGTCGATTCCGACTCGAAGCGAACGATCGACTGATCGGCGGCTTCACGCCCCGGCTGTGTCACACGAAACCGTGATATATCTACCCTTGGGCAGGACTATCAAACGTTCGTCCGCCTACAACTTCTCTCAATGGTCGTTCGTGTACGAAATAGCTGTAACTCTTGCAGGTGCGACCACCCTTATCACCGCTTCGGCGGCTACGGTCGGTCGTGAACCGACGACATCTTCTGAAAGGTATCGGTGCAACGTCTGCGATCTCGCTTACCGGTCTCGCGGGCTGTCTCGACGACGAGTCGGGCGACGGGGAGTTCCCCTCGGACTCGCTTACGTGGATGATCCCGTGGTCTGAGGGTGGCGGGACGGACACCTACGCGCGCCAGCTCGAGCCGCTGGTGAGCGAGGAGCTGGGCGAGCCGATCGAGATCGACAACAGGGCCGGCGCGGCGAGCCTGCTCGGCATCGAGTGGCTCCACGGCCAGGACGACGACGGCTACACGTTCGGGACGGCCAACACCCCGAGCTGGCAGTTCGCCTGGCGGATGGAGGACGTCGAGGCCTGGGAACCGACCGAGTTCGAACCGATCGCGTACTTCGGCGTTTTCGGCTATACGATCATCGTTAACGACGATCATGACGTCGACGACTACGCCGACCTACAGGACGCCTACGCCGACGGCGAGCTCGAGAACTTCGCCGTTCAGGGTGTCGGCCACGACAGCCACGTCGCGGCCTACCTGCTGCGGGACGACTACGACCTCGCGTGGGACAACGTCGTCCCCTACGACGGCGGGGGCGAGGTCAACGAGGCGGTCATCTCCGGCGAGGCGCCGGCCGGTATCGCGACGAACACCTCCGCGCTCACGGCCGAGGAGTCGGGCAACGTCTCGGCGGTCGTCAACCTGATGGACACCGAGCTCGACGCCTTCCCCGAGATCGACCAGATCACGGACTACGGCGACAGCATGGCCTATCTCACCGAGTTCCGTCAGACCCAGATCGCACCGCCTGGAACGCCGGAGGACGTCCGGGAGGAACTCGAGGCCGCGACCGAGCACGCCGCGACCCACGAGGACGCCGAGGAGTGGGCCGAGGAGACGGGGAACATCCTCGAGTTCGGTGACATGGACGCGGCCGCCGAGGACATGGAGGGCGCACTCGAGGAACTCGAGGAGAACATCGACTTCGAGGAGTTCCAGCAGCAGATCGAGGACGACGAGTAGCGGGTCGAACCGCGTCGGCGAGTTTCCTCGCGTCGGCTTTTCTCACGCCGAGCGGGACCGTTCTCGTACCATGAGCCAGCACGCACAGCAGAAGCCGACGGCGACCGTCGCCGCGAGGATGCCGAAGGCGATCCGGTAGCCGAACTCGGTGTAGGCGACGGTGCCCTCGACGGTCTCGCCGGTCTGGTAGGCGTCGAGTGCTACGCCCATCGCCGTCGGCAGGATCGTGCCGCCGACGAACCCCGCGGTGTTGACGGTAGCGGTCGCGATCCCGCTCGCGCTCGGCGGGTAGCGTTCCTTGACGACCGACAGCGACAACATTGCGGCGCCGAAGAGGAAGCCACAGGCCAGATAGGAGACGGCGACGACCGCCAACGGCGGCTGACCGAAGACGGGGACGGCGGCGAGCGCGACCGCGAACAGCCCGATCCCGACGGTCATCGGCAGCAGCCGTCGTTCGATCCGATCGGAGAACCAGCCGATCGTCGTCGGGCCGAGCAACACGCCGACCGACGCGAGGAGGGTGAAGTAAGACGCCGTCGTCACGTCGAGTTCGTAGACGACGACGATGTAGGGGACGCCCCACAGCCCGACGAGGGTCAACATCGCTCCGTTACCGGCGAAGAAGACGACCGACAGCAGCCACTGGTCGAGATCCCGCGCGAGCGTCCGCAGGTGGGTACCCAGCTCCGCGAGCGTAATGTCGGGCTGTTCGGGGACGCCCTCGATCGGCTCGAGCCCCGCGGCGGACGGGGACTGACGCGCCAGGACGAAGACGGCGCCCGCGGCGACGATGCCGACGCCACCAAGCGAGAGGATCGTCGCGCGCCAGCCGAACTGACCGACGGTGACGGCCAGCGGCGTCGTCGCGAGGATCGCCCCGAGGCCGGCGATGCTACCGGTCAGCCCGGTCATCGTCGCGAACTCGTCCGGGCGATACCAGTTGGCACAGAACCGCAGGATCGAGACGAAGATAACGCCGCTCCCGAGCCCGATGAGCGCCCGCGAGGCGAACGCCGCGAGGTAGCTCCCGCTCAGGGCGAACCCGACCGCGCCCAGACTCAGGACGATCCCGCCGATCGAGCCGACGTAACGGGGGCCGAGCCGGTCGGCGAGGACGCCGGTGGGAATCTGGATGGCCGCGTAGATGAGGAAGAAGGAGGCGTGGAGCGTCCCTAGCTGGGCTGCGCTGGTCTCGAAATCGACCGTCAGCTCCTCGGAGATGACGGCCGTCGAGAGCCGATGAAGATTGACTAGCAGGAAGACGGTCGCCAGCGCGGCCCACGCGAGCCACCGCCGCTTCGTCGGGTCCGACAGCACGTTCACGCCGGAGACGTTTCTCGAGGGGTGAGGTAAGCGTTCGGAGACCCGTCGGTCTTGCCGATTCGAGAGCGCGGCCGCTCCCGGGTTTGCGGTCGGAAAACGACTATCGCTCGAGCCCGATTAGATGCGGCCGACGTTCTCGACGCCGACGCTCTCGACGCCGTCGACCTCCGAGAAGTTCTCCTCGACGGCTTCCGTGCCGCCCGAGCCGTCGGGGACGATGACGGTCGGGTAGAGGGCGATGAGGCCGAACGCGACGTCCTCGCGCTCGACGCCGTTGATTTTGGCGCCCTCAGGGAGGGCACTCTCGAGGCGCTCCTGGAGCGCGTCCAGGTCGATCTCGGGGCTGTCCGGCATGACCTTGATCTTGGCAGCGACTTTTCCCATTGTTATGGTCCGGTGAATCCGCAGTCGGGACACTCGTAGAGGTTGCTCTGCTTGCGACACTTGGCACAGCGGAAGACGCGCGTGCCGCAGTCGGGACACTTGAACGCGGCAGCGTTCGTGCCCGCGATGTTGATTCCACAGGAGACACAGGAGCGTCTGTCCTGCCCGTCCGTCGTACTCATACCCCTCCCTTTTTGCCCGTCGTTTTTAACCCTTGCGAGGTCGCTCTCGCCGGGCGAAACCCCGCTCGAGGCGACCGCCTCGCCTGCTACTGCCGAAGGAGGGGCACCTCGAACTCAACATTCAAATTCGTGTAGCTCGAACCATCGTCGAATGCGCCTCGACGACTACATCGAGAGCCTCGAGCCCGACGAGGAGGCCGAGCGACGGCGGCTCGCGAAGGAGAAGTCCTACGCGATCACCGACCACCTCGAGGAGTTCGAGCGCAACTTCGAGCGGGCGCTGTCGGGCGATACCCTCGTCGGCTCGACGGCGCCCTCGATCTTCGTCGGGCGCTCGAACTACCCCGACATCCCGATCGGCGTGCTCTCGCCGGTCGGCGACGAGGACGCCGCCGAGGAGTACGTCACCGACGGCGACTGGTACCGGCAGGGGTACGGGATCGACGACGTGCTCCAGCGCCGCACCGGGCTCCTGAACTCGAACAAGCGCGCGAACGTCGACTCCCCGAGCATCGCCAGTCGGCTGGCGCCGACCGTCCACGACAGCTGGGACGGGTTCGTCGGCGTGCAACGCGAGGTCGCCATCGCCGACCGCCCCGTCGACCTCGAGATCGGCCTCGACGATACGCCGGATCTCGGGCTCGAGCCGGGGACCGACGTCGCGACACCCCGCGGTCCCCGTGCGAACGCCCGGAACGCCGAGCTTCGGGAGAACCCCCACGTTCCGCGCCCGGTCAAGAAGACGCTCGAGGACGACGACTGGCAGGCCCAGGGCGCGATGACCTACCTCTACCGGCGCGGGTTCGACGTCTACGAGATCAACTCGATTCTCTCGGCGGGCGCCCTCGGCGAGCGCGACCAGCGCCGGCTCGTCCCGACCCGGTGGTCGATCACGGCCGTCGACGACACGGTCGGGCAGTTCCTGCGCGGTCGCATCCGGAACGAGCCGAGCATCGACGAGGTCCAGGTTCGGGTCAACGAGTACATGGGCAACCGCTACTGGATCGTCCTCGCCCCCGGAAACTGGGAGTTCGAGCTCGTCGAGATGAAGGCCCCGGGCAGCATCTGGAACCCCAACCCCGACGACGGGGTCTGGCTCCAGAGCGCCAGCGAGGGGTACGAGGGACGGACGAGCTACGTCGAGGAGACCGCGGGTGCCTACTACGCCGCTCGCCTGGGCGTCCTCGAGTTCCTCGAGTCGATCGGCCGACAGGCGAAGTGTCTGGTGCTCCGGGAGGTCAGCGACCACTACTGGGCGCCCGTCGGCGTCTGGCAGGTCCGAGAGAGCGTTCGAAACGCCTTCGACGGCGTTCCGGGCGAGGCCAGCGAGCTGTCCATCGAGGGCAGGGAGGGCCTCGCCGGGGAGTACGGCGAGGCCGAGACGTTCCACGACGCGGTCGCCGGCCTCGCGCCTCAGCTGCCGATCTCCGCGGCTCGACTCCGTCGGAAGTCCGAACTCGCCGCGGGGCTGCAGTCGAACCTGAGCGCCTTCTCGAGCACCGACGGCTGATTCGTGGGATTCCGAAACCCATTCCTCTAAGCGGACGCCGAACGTGGACGAACCATGTGGCTCGCGCTCCTCGGTCCCGACCTCGTCCCGATCCTGGCGGTGCTCGTCCTCCTCGTCGGGGTCCCAGCCTTCGTCGTCGTCGTTCTGGCGGTCGTCTCGGGGTACATTCGCCACGACGCGGAGCAGCGACTGTCCGAACTCGAGGAGGAGTAGTCCGCCCTGACCGACGGCCATTCGGAAAGCCAGGGGCCGCCCGTCTTCGCCGATTCGATCGACCGTGAGTCAGTCGTCGGCCGTACTGGGATCGGCACCGGGCACGTCCCGCGACGTCGACTCGAGGCGGACGTCGTCGGCCGTAAGCGCGGTCTCGTTGAAGACGTTCAGGCCGGCCTTGAACACGGCGAGCAACACGGGTCCGAGGAACAGGCCCATGATTCCGAGCAGGTAGATGCCGCCAATAACCCCGATAAGGACGACGGCGGGGTGGAGTCCGGTGCGACGGTCGACGAAGATCGCCCGCAGGTAGTTGTCGACGACCGAGAGCACGGCGAGTCCGTACAGCAGCAACGCAATCCCCGGAAGCGGGCCAGCCGTCATCAGGAGGTAGGCGACCGCGGGTCCCCAGACGAGCCAGACGCCGATCGCCGGGAGGAAGGAGACGACGACCATGACGATCGTCCAGAAGGCGACGTTGGGGACGCCGAGCAGGTAGAAGCCGAGCCCGCCGAGCAGTCCCTCGACGACGGCGACGAAGACGTGGCTCTTGATGACGGCCCAGGTGACGACGTCGACCTCCGCGAACAGCTCGTCGCGCACCTCGTCCTCGAGCGGGGCCACCGCCGCCAGCCAGCCGACGAACGTCCGTCCGTCGGCGAGCAGGTAGTACAGCAGGAACACGAGCACCAGCAGTCCGAGCCCCAGCCGAACGCTCGCGTCGAGCAGTCCGACCAGCTCCCCCAGTGCGAGGTCGACGGCGCTGTCGAACAGTCCGTTCACCTCGGCCAGCAACTGTGCGCGGATCGTCGCGACCAGTTCGGGATCGATCCCGAGCCCGATCGCCCACTCGCTTGCCGTCTCGACGGCTGCAGCCTCGTCGAACCGATTTAGAAAGGAGAACACCGTCTGGACGGTGACGATCGAGAGATAGAGGATCGGAAGGACCGCGGCGACGATCGCGACGCCGGTGAGAACGAGCGCCGACGGTCGGGAACCGATCCGCCGCTCGAGCCGTTCGTGGGCGGGGTAGAGCACGAACGCGAGCAACGCAGCGGCCAGCACGTACTGCAACAGCGGCGCGAGGATGAGGGTCGTGACCGCCGCGAGGGCGAGAAGGAGGAGGGCGAAGAACGTGGTTCTGACGCCCATACTCTACGCATGTTATGAATGTATGTAAATCTTGACCTTTAGGAATACTAACGTAACGTCCGACGGCCGTCGTGCGGTCGTCGGACGCGTACGGTCTCGAGCCGGCTCAGTCCGTCGTCTCGGCGTCGACGGAGTCGAACTTCTCGAAGGCTTCCTCGGTGAGCTCGCCCGTGGTGTCGACGATGTCGGCCCACTCCTCGTTGTCGGGGGCGATGTCGAGCAGGCGCGCGATCCTCATGATCGAGAGGTGGTACACTCGCTGGCGGCCCGGTTCCTCCTCCCAGACGATCACGTTACAGGGGAAGAGCCCACCCATCCGCAGCGTCTGATCGAGCGCCCGGTCCGCGATCTCGGGGTTGCAGGCGCCGAGGACGTAGTAGGGATCCCGGTCGGCGTCGACTTTCTCGTTCAGCAGTTCGGAGGGGGAGAACTCGACGGGGATGCCGAAGCCGACCTCCTCGCAGACCTCGCGGACGTGTTCGATCGCTTCCTCGTGGTCCATCTCGAGGACGGCCTGTTTCTCGCCGACGTCGTCGGGATCGATCTCGGCCGGATCGATTGGGAGACTCATATCCGGACAGTCGGTCGGGAGCCACAAAAGCTCCACCGTCGCGGCTGCCGTCCGTCCTCAGATCGGGATCGGCAGCCACTCGAGGTACTGGAGAAAGCGCGTCGGGTCGAACAGCGGGTCGTGCAGCACCAGCCAGTCCAGCAGGACGAGCCCGGCACCGTGGGCGATCACCGACGGAAGGATCGAGTTGGACTTGTAGTCGACGGCGCCGAAGAGGATGTCCGTTGGCCCCGACAGCAGGAACTCGAGGGGTGGTTTCGACATGTGGTGGATCATGTAGACGACGGGGCTGATCAGGACGGCCTTGAACCCGATCTCTCGGACGCCGACGCAGAGCAGTCCCCGATAGTAGGTCTCGGCGGCCAGCGCGAGCGCGAACAGCTGGATCGCGTGGGGAACGAACTCGCCGGGCGCGGCCGAGGTCTCCCACATCGGGTAGAAGGCCCGGATCGTCGGGAGCGTCGATCCCACGAGATAGAACGGCAGGACGAAAAGCGAGAGCAAGACGGCGTTTCGGACGGCGGTTCGGTTGACGTTCCAGCCGATGTGGTTGCCGTGGGTGAGCCCGAGAACGAGCGGGCCGCCGATCAGCAGGATCGAATCGACGACGACGCGGCGCCCGAGCTCGCCGGGAACCAGCTGCATCCATAGTAGGGTGAGAACGGCCCCGGTCAGCAGCGACTTCTGGAACCAGCTGAGCCCGTCGAGCCGGTCCGGAAGCCAGTCGACGCCGCTTTGTTCGCCCTCGGCCGACACGGCTAGTTACTCGTCGGCGGTCGGGACCGGGCCGGTGCCGATGACCGCCCGAACGTGACGTTCGAACTCCTGGTGGCGCTGGAAGTAGGTCTCGTCGACCTCCTCGAGCACCGCCGAGAGCTCCCGCGGACCGTCGGGCGTCCGGATGACGCTGTCGCCCTCGAGGCGGTCGATCTCGCTTTTCTCCTTGGGCCAGAAGAGCCGCGAACTGATGCGGGCCAGCGGCGCTCCCTCGACGGGCGTTCGGTCGCCGAGTTCGACGGCGGGCTCGTCTTCTTCCTCGTCGTCGCTCATGACCGGGAGTTTTCGAGCCCGGCGATTCAACCTTTCGCTTCCGCGGGTGCCAACCACTCCACTATCTGACCTATGTCTGACGTTATTGTTTTGTAACTGAAGTTCAAATATACATTCATGACCAGTTTGACGGAAGTCTACCGGGGCGACGCGCGGGCGGGTCCGGGTCGCCGACGGCGGTACGCGGGGGCGGCGCTCGTCGCCGTCGGCGCAGTCCTCGCCGTCCTCGGGGTCGTCGTCGCGGCGACCGAACTTCTCAACGGGATCGTCGCCGCGCTCACCGACTGGGAGATGGCGATCCAGTACGCGACCGTCCGGATCGCGGGCGCCCTCGCCGGAGTCGGCGTTCCGGTCGCCCTCGTCGGCCTCTTTCTCGTCCTGCCGGCGAGTCGCCGCGTCCGAGCCACCGGCGCGGTCGGCGCCGGGCTCTGCCTGCTCGGCGTCGCGCTGTTCTGGCTCGCCTACCCCTACCACTGGCGCGGGGTCGGTGCCGACCTGACCCTCGAGGTCGCCGCGATATACCTCCTCGGGCTGTTCGCCGCGGTGTGGTGTCTGTTCGTCGGCGTGGTCAACTTCAAGACCCGCAACGATCCCGGCGGGACCCTCGAGCTGAACGTCACCCGCCACAATCGAACGATCGTGGAGCGACCCGACGACGAGGCGGGCGGACTCGGAGGACTCGGCGGGATCGGCGTTCTCGGCGCCGAACCCGACGGGGAGATCGAACCCCGGGCGGACGCTCGGCGGGACGGCGGTCCGGTCGAGACCGCTGCTCCCCCGGCTGACGGCGAGGGAACCGACGCCGAACTGATCGACAGCGGGGACGATCGACCCCGGTCGCCGACGGATCGCTACTGCGGGAACTGCAGCCAGTTCGCGTACGCCCGCGAGCGCGGATCGGACGAGCTGATTCCGTACTGCACCCACCACGAGGAGGCGATGACGGGGATGGACGCCTGCGAGGAGTGGACGCCGAACCGCCGCTAGTTCTTACAGCCAGATACCGAGCTCCGCGACGTCGAACCCGCGACGGGGAAGTTCGTAGAGCAGGAGGACGGCGACGGCGAGCTCGAGCCCCGTCACGAGCACCGTGACCAGGTCCGTCCGGCCGCTGCTGACCGGGACCCCGGTCGGCAGGTCGAACTCCCGGCTCGAGAGCGGGTAAAACAGCGCGATGCCGCGTCTGCTACCCGTGACGTCGAGGACGTAGTGGGTCAGGACGCCGATCCAGACGTAGTGGAGGTTGCCGAAGACGAACGGAAAGGCGACGAACAGCGCCAGCACGGGGAGGTTGTGCAGCGTCTTGCGGTGGCGGCCGAACGCGGTGTCGACGTCCGGAAACAGTGCACCCAGCGTCACCGGGACCGTGATCGCGACGACGGACTCGAGGGTCCCTAGATCCCCCGCGGGCTCGAGCAAAATTCCGAGCCCGACGCTCAACAGGACGGCGTTGAGCACGTGACCCCGCTTGTTCATGGGGGACGTCGCGGGGGGACCCTCGAATAGTTTTCTCTCGAGGACGGTCAGCGTCGGTGAGAATTCGTCGCGGTTCACCGCGTCCCGCTCGCCGCGCGATCGCTACCCCCGCACTTCCGCGACGGCGGCGAGCAGGTCCTCGAGCGCCCGGTCGACGGTCTTCGCTCGCACCGTCGCGCGGTCGCCGTCGAACACGTACCGGGAGACGGTCGCGAACGAGGACTGGGTCCCCCACGGGCCGGCGTAGGCGATCCCGATGTAGACCGTTCCGACCGGGTCGTCCTCGGTACCGCCGGTGGGCCCAGCGACGCCGGTCGTCGCGACGCCCCACGTTGCGTCGGTGACGTCGCGGATCCCCTGGGCCATCTCGCGGGCGACCGGCTCCGAGACGGCGCCGTGTTCGTCCAGGGCCTCGCGGCTGACTCCGAGGTGGCGCCGTTTAGCGTCGTAGGCGTAGGTCGTCAGCCCCGAGTCGAAGTAGTCGCTGGCCCCCGGAACTGCGGTGATCGCCGCGCCGATCAGCCCGCCCGTACAGGACTCAGCGACGGCGAGGCTGTCGCCGGCGTCCCGCATCCTGTCGGCGACGTCCATCGGGAGTTCGCGGTCGATGTCGTCGTTCATATCCGATCCGAGGCGCCGAGCGCGTTTCAAAGTCAGGATTGCGCCGCCGGGACATCCTCGCTCGAGAGTGGACCTCGAGCGCGCGACGAAAGAACGACGATGTGCGAGCACTCAGTGGGCCGCATGGAGTACGAGACGCCGCTGTTCTTTCGCGTGATGCAGTACGCCGACCGGGCCGACCGGGACGTCATCGACATGGTCAGCGGGAACCCCGACTGGGAGCCCCCGGAGGCGCTGCGCGAGGGACTGCACGAGTACGCCGACCTCGAGCCCGACCAGTTCCAGTACCCGCCCAGCGAGGGGCTGCGAGAGCTGCGCGAGGAGATCGCCGCCCGACGGAACGTCGACGCAGAGCAGGTCGTCGTCACCAACGGCGCCGGCGAGGCGAACTACCTCGCGATGGCCCGCGCGCTCGAGCGCGACCGCGGTGACGAGATCGTGCTGACCGATCCCGTCTACCCCTACTACCCCGGGAAGACGACGATGCTCGGCGGCCGTCAGCGGTTCGTGGCCGCCGACGATGCGGGGCAGCTCGATCCGGCCGACGTCCGCGAAGCGGCGAGCGAGGAGACCGCCGCGATCGTCGTCAACTCGCCGAACAACCCGACGGGGGCGGTCTATCCCGAGGAGACGATTCGGGAACTCGTCGCCATCGCCGAGGAGAACGACGCCCTCCTCGTCAGCGACGAGGTGTACGACCACTTCGACCTCTCGGGCAGGTTCTCCAGCGCGCTCGGGGTCGACTCCGACCACCGGATCGTCACCAACGCCTTCTCGAAGTCGATGGCGATCACTGGATTCCGCGTGGGGTACGCGATCTTTCCCCCGGAGCTCGTCGAGAACGCCAAGAGCCGCCACATGCTGGTCAACGTCGCCGGCAGCCGCCCCTCGCAGTACGCGGTTCTGCGGGCGCTCCGGGAGACCGAGCCGGAGTACTACGAGCGAAGTCGGGAGCTGCTAGCCGAGCGCGTCGAGACGTTCACCGACGCGCTCGAGGCCGCGGGCGCCGACTACACCACGCCCCAGGGCTCGTTCTACGTGATGGCCCGCTTCGAGGGGTATCCGGGAACCCTCGAGAACGTCGAGCGGCTGATCGACGAGGCCGGCGTCGCGGGGATGCCCGGCGAGGCGTTCGGTGACTCGCGATCGGAGTGGCTCCGCTTCGCCCTCGTCACGCCCCGCGTCTCGGAAGCTGCGGAACGGCTCGCGGCGTACTTCGAATAGCGACCTGTTCTATCTAACTTACCTATTACAAAATAGTCAAGATAGTCGCCTCTCGTAGCCGCCGCTCGAGGGTTCGAGCATCGCAGAGAAAGCTCAGTCGTCTACCGTAGGGAGCCGTTCCAGGCGCAGTCCGCACACGCGAACAGTCCCGCACCGTTGACGGTTTCGCCGCCGCAGTCGGGACAGTCCGTCGAACCGGCAGCGCCGACCGCACCGGACGGGTCGTCGGGTCGGAGGACGCCGCGGGCGTTCGCCTGCGGAAGGGTCAGTCCCCGTTCGTCGCCGTCGTAGGGGAACGGAAGGTCGTTCGTGGTCGATTCCTCGGATCGCGGTTCGGCGAGTTGTGCGTTCATGATCGGGACGTTCGAAGCGCCACCACCGGCTTCGGACACGTGTTCCGACGCTGTCATCGGCATTAAATGCTGATACTAATATGAATATACAGATAAGGATACTCTCAACACCTTATATCGAGTGCTGCGTGTTAGTATCATGCAACATCGATTCGACTGACGCCACCTCCGACTCGAGACCGACGGGTACTCGTGTGCGCACCGGAAACCGGTCCGCATGAGCGGAATCGACGTCGAGCCGGTCGACGAGGCGGACGAAGGCGGCGCAGGGGGCACCGACGACGGGGACCACACGATCGAAGTGACACCGACGGAGTCGGTCGGTGAGGACGAGGAAACGATCTCCGTTCGCCCGTCCGACGACGACATCGAGGGCCCGGACTACGTGCTCTACGGCGGGAAGGGAGGCGTCGGGAAGACGACGATGGCGGCCGCGACGGCACTCGACAGCGCCCGTGGGGGCGTCTCGACGCTCGTGGTCTCGACCGATCCGGCCCACTCGCTGTCGGACACCTACGAGACGGAGATCCCGTCGGAGCCGGCCCGGATCCGCGAGGACGTCCCGCTGTACGCCGCCGAGATCGACCCCGAGGCCGCGGTCGAGGACGCCGGCTTCGCCGCCCAGGCGCAGGCACAGGGGGAGGGCGGCATGTTCGGCGGCCTCGAGGGGATGTTCGGCGAGGACTCCCCGATGGAGTCGCTGCTGGGCGGGCCGATGCCGGGTTCCGACGAGGCCGCCGCGATGCAGCTTCTGCTCGAGTACCTGGACGACGATCGGTTCGAGCGCGTCGTCGTCGACACGGCGCCGACGGGCCACACCCTGCGCCTGCTCCAGCTTCCCGAACTCATGGACACGATGATGGGTCGGATCATGAAATTCCGCCAGCGGATCGGCGGGATGCTCGACGGGATGAAGGGGATGTTCGGCGGCGAGGAGATGCCCGACGAGGAGCCCGACCTCGAGAACCTCGAAGAGCTCCGCGAGCGCATCGAGCGCCTGCGTGCCGCCCTGCGGGATCCCGCACGGACGGACTTCCGGATCGTGCTGGTTCCCGAGGAGATGAGCGTCCTCGAGTCCAAACGGCTGCGCGAACAGCTCGAGGAGTTCGGGATTCCGGTCGGTACCGTGGTCGTCAACCGCGTGATGGAACCCCTCTCCGACGTCACCGACGACGTCGAGGGCGACTTCCTCCAGCCCGACCTCGAGAGCTGCGAGTTCTGCCAGCGACGGTGGGACGTCCAGCAGTCGGCGCTCACGGAGGCCCAGGAGCTGTTCCGAGGGACCGACGTTCGTCGAGTGCCGCTGTTCGCCGACGAGGTCCAGGGCGAGGGGATGCTCGAGGTCGTCGCGGCCTGTCTGCGGTAGGCCCCTGGCGAGCTCCGCGGGTCCGGACGTCGGGTTCCCTTCGACTCCGGTGCGAGGTCGGGAACGCCGCTCGAGAGCGCTCCCGACACGGGACTCGTTCTGGCGACCATACGATTTTTATAAAGTACGTAGAAATGCAGGGTCGATGACAACGAGGCCCCAGCGAAAGAACTCCGTCGACACGATGGCCGAGGCGTTCGGGTGGCTCAAACGCAACCCGGAGCTAATGCTCCTGTTCCTGGTCGTCGGGCTCGTCGACGGGCTAGGAGAGGTGTCGTTCCTGTTCGGGCTGCTAGGATTCCTGTTGCTCATCGTCGCGGACGCGATCGCCCACCGGTTCGCGTACGCCGAAGTCCGGGACAGGGCGACGTCGATCGGCGACGAGATCGACCACGTCCTCGGACGGCTGCTGTCGCTGGTCGGCGCGACGCTGATCTACTTCGTGGCGGTCACGATCGGGCTTCTCCTGTTGATCCTCCCCGGGATCTACCTCGCGATTCGGCTCTCGCTTGCCTTCCCCGCTATCGTCATCGACGACGAGAACGCGTTCGACGGGCTCGGGACGAGTTGGAGCGTCGCTAAGGGGAACCTGCTGAAACTGCTCGGGATCTCCGTGCTCGCGTTCGTGGCTCTGTTCTCGACGGGGATCGTCGCCGGAATCGTCGGCGCGCTGTTCGAATCGGTTGCCGTCGTCGCCGCCATCAGTGCCGTCGTTACGGCGATCGTCTCGCCGATCGTCCAACTGTCGTACGCCCGGGTCTACCTCGAGAACCGTCCCGGTTCCGAGCCCGAGCCGGCCGATCGAGACGACGACCCGTGGGGATCGACGGGAGACGAGACGCGAACGAACGCCGAAGACGCCCACTGGTAGGGACTCTCGTACCGGACGCTACGTCTCCGTTTCTTCGGCCGCGGGAACGGTCGTCACCGGACGATCGCTGTCGAGAATTACGCCCTGAGCGACGCTGCCGAACAGCACCTTCCCGACGGGCGAGCGTTTCTGGATCCCGATGACGATCGCGTCGCTGTCGCGCTCGCTCGCGGCCGCGAGGATCGTCTCGGCGGGCTTACCGACCGACTCGTGGACCTCGTAGTCGACGCCACCTTCCTCGAGCAGCGCCGTGACGACCTCGGCGGCGTCGGGCAGTTTCGTCCGATTCCGAAGGTTCTCGTCCATCTGTTCGGCGTACTCCTCGGAGAACCCGCCCGCGGCCCACTCGGCGTCGGGCCCCGACACCTCCTCGTGGACGTGGAGGACGTCGACCGTGATCTCGTCGCTGGCGCGGGGCAACTCGAGGACGGCCTGGGCCTGTGCGCGGGCACGGGCCTCGCTGTCGTCGATCGGCAGCAGAACGCGGTACATGGACGGGGGTTCGCCCGCCGAGTTCATAGTGGTTCGTTCTTCGACTCGGATCGTACGGGAATCCGTCTCAATCGTCCATCGCGGGGTCGTCGACGGGGGGATCGCTCCGGACCGCGACGACCAGCAGCCCCGCGGCGACGACGCAGCCGGCGCCGAGCAGCCACCACGAGGCCCGGTAGCCGACGACATCGGCGAGGTAGCCGAAGGCGGGCGGAGCGACGATCGAGCCGGCGACCAGCGCGAGCTGCCCGCCCGCGGTCGCCCCGCCCATCTCCTCGCTCCCGACCAGCGTCGCCATACAGGAGTAGTAGACGCCCGTGTTCCCGAGGACGAAAAAGCCCAGCGCCGCGAACGCGACCGCCGAGCCGATCGGACTCGAGGTCGCGGCGACGACCGCGAACAGGACGGCGCTGGCGAGCGCCTGGACGATCAGGATCGATCCGATCCGACGCTGGGGGTCGCCCGGCAGCGCGTCGCTCAGCCAGCCGGTTGCGAGCCGACCCGCGCTGCCGAACAGCTGGACCGTCGCGAGGACGACCCCGCCGAAGGCGACCGAGGCGCCGACCTCCTCCTCGACGAACAGGACGGTGTAGCCGGTCGTCGTGAACAGCGCCGCGCCGAGAAAAAAGCCCGCTGCGACCAGCCAGCGGTACGGCCGGTTCCTCGAGAGGGACCGAAAGTCGGGGTACTCGGCGGTCCCGCCGCCGCCGGAGCCGTCGTACAGCACCGCGAAGACGAGGGCGACGACGAGCCCGAAGCCGGCGGCGACGAGGAATCCCGCCTGCCAGAACAGCACGCCGGCGAGCCCGGTCACGAGCAGGGCGCTGATCCCGCTGCCGGCGGTGACTCCGACCTGTTTGATCCCGACCGCGAGGTTCTGCCGTCCCGCTTCGACGTTGTCGTAGACGGCCTTGTTCGTCCCCGGGATCGCGCTCGCGTACGTCGAGCCCAGAAAGAACGCGGCGACGAGCAGCAGGGCGACCGACGGCGCGCCCGCGACGAACGTCGCGCCCGCGGCGAGTCCGACGAGTCCGAGCACGAGCGAGCGGTACTCGCCGAAGCGATCGATCAACGCTCCGACCGGGAGCAGGAAAACGGCGTAGCCGAGCGTCAGAGCGGTGACGACGAACCCGACCTGAAACCGGGAGAGGCCGAACTCCGCGCGGAAGAAGGGCGTCGCCGCGAAGACGGTGTAGTAACAGACGCTCGCGGCGACCTGCCAGAGCGCGATCAGCGAGACCGTCCGCCAGTAGGACCGATCCATCGACCGCGCCTTTCCGACGGGGCCGCTTTACCGTGACGGAACCGGCGGACGGCGCGGCGTTCTCGAGTTCCGGCGCGTCTCGACCCCAGCCATCCTCGCTCAGTCGTCCCCGTCGTCCCCGTTCCACTCGCCGCCGACACGATCGACGCCCATCATCGCCTCGCCCTCGTGTTCGGTGAACACCACCTTCATGTTCTCGTCGGGGATCTCGAGGGCGTCGCCGGCGTACTCCATAGTCGCCAGCGCGAACGCTCGCTTGCGCTCGAACGGGCGTCCGCGACGGATCTCGGCGTCGAGAAAGAGCAGCGGCCCCTCGACCTCGCGGCCGAGGTGCATCGCCGAGGGCTCGCGCTCGCGGATCGTCACCGCGACGTGGCCCGCGGTCGTCTCCATCTCGTCGGTGTAGATCGCCGTCACCCGCTCTGCGAACGCCGTCCGTTCGTCGGGTGAGAGCGATCGGGTCGTGTCGAACTGTAGCAGGGGCACGGCTCGAGTTCCGCCGGCTCGAAGATGTAGGTTTCGACGGGCGCCGGTCGACCCGCGGGTAATCGTCCGACCGCGTTCGATCGAAACTGTCCGATGTTAACATCCCGACGGCCGAATCTCGGCGTTTTTTAATCCCCGATTCGAAACGCCCGAGCAGATGGTATCGAACTCCCTCGACAGGTGTCAACTCGCTATACAGCGGTTCTGGGCGTACCTGTGGTTTCTCAACGAGCAGACGA
The DNA here is from genome assembly GCF_029688865.1 of Natronococcus sp. A-GB7. GTDB lineage: Archaea > Halobacteriota > Halobacteria > Halobacteriales > Natrialbaceae > Natronococcus. Next base: position 63,228 of record NZ_JARUKV010000007.1, on the reverse strand, counting down.
AGGCGTACCTCCGACTCGACGGCCGGGCGATCGCCGAGGACCTGGACGGGCTCTCGGCGGCGGAACGACGCGTCGCCGAGGAGGCGTTCACCGACGGCGGCCGCGACCCGAACGACGATCCCGATAACGGCGGACTCGGCGGTGGAGACGACGGCGACGGCTCTAACGGCGACGATCGGTCGCCGTTCGACGTCGGCGGCACCTACGAACTGCGACAGAAGATCGGGTTCGTTCTCGGCCCGCTGCTCTTTGCGGCGATCTTCGTCTCGCCGACGCCGGAGGGGCTGACCCCGGAGGGGCAGGCGGTCGCCGCCGTCACCGCCTGGGTCGCGGTCTGGTGGATGTCCGAAGCGATCCCGATCCCGGCGACGTCGCTGCTCCCGATCGTCCTCTTTCCGCTGACGGGTGCGCTGCCGGTCGCGGACACGACGCCGTCCTACGCCAGCCCGCTGATCTTCCTCTTCATGGGTGGCTTTTTCCTCGCGATGGCGATGCAGCGCTGGGGGCTGCACCGACGGATCGCCCTGCGGACGATCAAGGCCGTCGGTACCGAACCCTCGCGGCTCATTCTCGGGTTCATGCTCGCGACCGCGTTCCTCTCGATGTGGGTCTCCAACAGCGCGACGGTGATGATGATGGTGCCGATCGCGCTGGCGGTCATCTACCAGACCGCGGATCTCGTCGACGAGACGGGGCTCGACATCGATACCAGCGAGGGAGAGTTCTCCTTCGGCGTCGCCCTGATGCTGTGTATCGCGTACGGCGCCTCGGTCGGCGGCGTCGCGACGCTCATCGGCACCCCGCCGAACATCCTCTTTGCGGGCCAGGCCGGCGAGCTGTTCGGGACGACGATCGGTTTCGCCGAGTGGATGCTCTACGGCGTCCCCATCTCGATCGTCGGACTCGCGACGGTCTACGTCTACGTGACCCGGCTCGCGATGTCGCCGCAGTTCGACGAGCTGCCGATCGGCGCCGAGACGATCGATCGCGAACTCGAGCGACTCGGCGCGATGAGCAGCCAGGAACGGATGGTGCTCGTCGTCTTCGTCGGGATGGCGCTGTCCTGGATCGGCGCCAGCCTGCTCGAGCCGACCCTCGGGATCACACCACCGGAGGACGCCGACACGATCGTCGCCATCGGTGGCGCACTCGTCCTGTTTACCCTGCCGACCAAGACCGAGGACGGCGACCACACGTTCCTGCTCGACTGGACCAACGGCGTCGACATCCCCTGGGGGGTCATCCTCCTGTTCGGCGGCGGGCTCGCCATCGCCTCCGGCTTCGGCGACACCGGACTCGCGGCCTGGATCGGCGAACAGCTCGCCGCTCTCGAGGGCGTCTCGATGGTCCTCATCCTCCTCACCGTGGTCGCGATGACGATCTTCCTGACCGAGGTCACCTCGAACACGGCGACGACGGCGATGCTCATGCCGATTCTCGCGGGGGTCGCGGTCGGGATCGGCGTCCATCCCTACGGGCTGATGATCGCCGGTGCGACCGCTGCATCGTTCGCGTTCATGCTCCCGGTCGCGACGCCGCCGAACGCTATCGTCTTCGGCAGCGGCTACATCTCCCTCCCGCAGATGGCCCGCGTCGGCGTCGGGCTCAACGTCATCGGCATCGTCCTGATCACGATCGTCGCGCTCCTGTGGCTCCCGTTGGCCTGGGGGATCGACATCGGGACGCTGCCGACCGATTTCGCCGAAGCGTTCGACGGCTGAGTTCGCGTTCCTTTCTTTCACTCGAGTCGTACCGACCGATTGAGCGCCGCCGAGCGCCCGGTACCCGGCTCGAGCGCGTCGCTCGGAGCCGTTCTCGCCGACTGGGAACCGGAGCGTCATTCATCCGTCGCTCGGCCAATGTCGGAGTATACCATGCCGACGGACGAACCGCCTTCCGACCGGAACGAGCGCGCGATCCTCGAACTACTGAGCGACGACGGTCCGATGACGAGCTCCCAGCTGGCCGATCGCCTCGCCGCACATCCGCTGACGATCGACCGTCGGTGTCGCGACCTCCAGCGGGCCGGGCGCGTCCGTCGGTGTCCGGGCGGGGCGTTCGCCGTCGACGACTCCGGGGACGATGCGCGAGCGGCCGGCGACTGACTATCGCTCCGCGCGCTCGAGGCTGCGGTCCGACCGATCGGTCACGGCGTCCGACACCGAGTCGGCGACGTCCTCGCCGCGGAGCTCGGCGGTCGCACACTCGAGACAGTAGTGGTTGTACCCCTCCGAGCGCGTGTAGACGGGCAGTCCCGCGAGCGCGTACTCCTCGCGGTAGCGCCGGACGAGCCCCTTCTCGACCCGATCGCCGCAGTCGACACAGCGCTCGAGACAGTCCTCCTCGGGTCGGACGACCCGCCGATCGACGGACCGAACGCGACCGAACTGGGTGAGTTCGTGGCGTCGATCCAGGCGACGCCGAAAGCGGGGGTTGAGGAAAAGTCCCAGCGCGACGGTCACGAGCCCCGCCAGGAGCACGAAGAGCGCGAGCAGCCCGGCGCCGACGGCGGCGTCGACCCGGGCAGCGCCGGCCGCGACGCTGTAGCCGAACGCGAACGCAGCGCCGGTCAACAACAGTCCGACTCCGACGGTCAGCCAGCCGGCGATCCCGTACAGCAGCTCGGAGATCCTGTCGGCGAGCTCGACGACTCCGACGGGACCGTCCGACATCGATGTGCGAATCGTCTCCGCGCCGAAGTATAAGTATTCTGCAACGACCGGTCGCGGCGTCAGACGAGCTTCCGGACGACGCCGTAGAGGGCGTCCTGGAGCCGGTCGGGGAGGAACCGGGCGTAGACGCCGAACTGCCCGAGCGGGCCGACGGGGTAGCGGGCCGGCGGCTCCGAGCGGATCGCCGACTCGACGATCGCCGTCGCGACCTCCGCGGGCGTGGAGGCGAAGGGACCGCCCTGCCCGCCGCCGATCAGCTGGGCCTCGTCGTAGATCTCGTACAGCGACTCGTAGGCCGGCGTGCGCCGGGACTCGGGGAGCTCCTCGTCCATCCGATCCGAGAACTCGGTTTCGACCGGACCGGGCTCGATCAGCACGACGTCGATGCCGAACTCCTCGACCTCGCCCCGGAGCGCGTCGCTCATCGACTCGAGGGCGTGTTTCGAGCCCGAGTAAGCGCCGTAGCCGGGGAAGGATACCCGGCCCGCGACGCTCGAGACGTTGATGATCCGCCCCTCGCCCTGGGCGCGCATATGCGGGAGTGCGGCCCGAGCGAGGCGATGGGGGCCGTAGACGTTGACGTCGAACTGGCGGTGAAGGTCGACCGTGGAGACGTCCTCGATCGGCCCCATCTGGGCGTAGCCCGCGTTGTTCACCAGACAGTCGATCGCGCCGCCGATCTCGACGGTGCGCTCGACGACGTCGGCGACCTGGTCGGGGTCGGTGACGTCCAGCTCGAGGGTCGTACAGCCGGCCTCCTCGAGGTCCGCGATGTCGTCGACGTTCCGGGCCGTCGCGATCACCTGCCAGTCCTTCTCGAGGAACGCTCGCGCGGTCGCGTGGCCGATCCCCGACGAGCAGCCGGTGATCAGCACGCACTTCTTGCGCGTGTAGCGGTCCTCGGTCGCGTCGGCCGTCTCGGTCTCGTCCGTCGGTTCCCGGCGAGTGTCGTCTGCGGCGGTCGCGTCGTCGCCCGCCCCGTCGTCGGCTTCCTCAGCGATGGCCATGCGTGACCGTTTCGAGAGTGGATACCTAAGTATCGACGGTTTATCGTGCCGGTCTGAAAGTCACCCCGAGCGGAGAACGGACCGGTGCTACTGGCTCGAGGACCCGTGACGAGGCGTGCAGCGCCGTCGTTCGGGTTCGGACTCGCGCTCGAGGAACCGAACGACGTGGCACACGCTGAATCGCGACGAGCGAAGCGAGGCGCGGTTCGACATCGTGTGAGGTCTTTGCGAGTAATACGAGCAAAGGCTTGGCAGAGCGCGCTCTGCCAGTGGACGAGCGACCGCAGGGAGCGTAGCGCGGAACCGAAGGTACCGCGGACCGTGCGAACGGGTGCACAGCACCCGTGAGCAGAAGTCGGTTGGGGAGGAGGTGGGGACTCCCCGTGTTCGGGTCGGCAGAACGCTGTTCTCGTTCGTCGAGACGGGTTCCGAAGCAAAACGACGTCGAACTCTTTCGATTCGCTCGAGCCGCCTTCGCTCCCGTCCGAGCGGCGATCACGCCCGAGCTGTTCCCGTCGAACTCGTCGGTCCTCCGGATTCGGATTTCGGCCCCGTACTCGCCGAGATGTTGACGAACGCGGGCACGTCGCGACACTCGTTCCCGTCGCCTACTCCTCGAGCCCGCGTTTCGCCTCGTCGGCGTAGCTGTCGGCCAGCCGAACGGGGTCGGGAAGCTTGTACGATGACGACAGCGCGAGGGCGACGTCGGCCGCCGTCTCGGGGCCGACGCGATGGCCCGGGCTGACGTACAGCGGGTTGATGTACCGATCCGGCGAGTCGTACTGGCGGGTCTGAACGGCGTAACCAAGCAGGGTGCCGTCCTCGGCGTCGACCCTCGAGTTCGCCTCGATTCCGACACGCGTCCCCTCAGGGAGGTCCTCGAGGTCCTCGCGCGGGCTACCACAGAGCAGGCTCTTCGCGATTCCGATACTTGGCGCGTCCAGCACGACGCCCATGTGGGTCGCGATCCCGGCCTGTCGGAAGTGGATGCGGCCGCTGCCGTCGAACAGCAAGAGGTCGGGGTCGACGGAGAGTTCCTCGAGCGCGTCGATGATCGGCGCGCCCTCGCGAAAGGAGAGCAGGCCGGGGATGTAGGGGATCTCGAGGGGGGTCACCGCGTGGACCCGTTCGATCACCTCGCCGCCCTGCACGGCGACGACGGCCGACAGCGCTCGATCCTGGTCGCCCGCCTCGTTCGTGAGAAACGACTGATCGACCCCGGCGACGATCGGGGGGTCGCCCGCGTTCGAGGACGCGGCCAGCGGATCGCCAAGTACGGCGGGATCGAACTCGAGGTCGTCCTCGAAAACCGCGGCGTCGGCGATCTCGCGCTGGAGGGTTTCCATCTCCGAGCGCTCGAGCGAGGCGTCGGGAACGAGGTCGGGGCGGGAGACGTGCATCGGTACGGCGGGATTGACGGCGCGGGAAAATCAGTGCCTGGGCTTTCGGCTGCGCGCTCAGAAGCGACGGCGCCCGCCCGGTCCACCGGGGCCACCGGGACCGCCAGGGCCGCCAGGGCCGCCACCGCCGAGCTGGAACTGATCGGGTGCTCGCACGTTCTGTGTGCGTTTGATGTACTCGCCGTAGGCCAGTCCGATCACGAGCCCGACGAGATGAGCCGCGTGGGCGATGTTCCCGCCGCCGCCGGTGCCGATGAAGATGACGCTGATCAGCGCCGTCCCCGCCGCGAGGATCCAGAGCGGGACGGGCAGGATGAAGTAGAGGTAGACGGTGAGGTTAGGGTTCAGGATCGTGAGCACGCCCATGATCGCCAGTGCGGCGCCGCTGGCGCCGACCACGCCGCCGAAACCCGGCGGCACGCCCTGCAGGATCTGGATCCCGATCTGGCTGAGACCGGCGACGGCACCGCTTATCAGGAACAGCCCCAGAAAGTCCCGCGAGCCAACGTAGCGCTCGACCAGCGGGCCAAAGAAGAAGATCACGATGCTGTTGAAGACGATATGCAGGAACCCGCCGTGGGCGAAGATGGAGGTGATCCACGTCCAGACGTACTCCGGACTCTCGGGGGCGAGAACGAACAGCGATCGATGGACGCCCGAGCCGAGCGTAAGCTCGACGATCCCCTGAAGCGCGAACGTGACCCACATCAGCGCCAGCACCGTGTAGGTCATGTTCCCGCGGAAGTACCCCAAGGGGCCGCCCGGCCCGGTGTCGATCGGGAGCTTGTCGGTCAGACCCGAGCTCTTCGCCGTCCCCCCGTTGTCGACGCTGTCGTCGAACCCGCTGTCGAAGACCCCCTGAGGATCGTTCCAGTTGTTGAGACTGGTACAGTCGTGGTTCTCCGGCAGTCGATGTTCCGAACAGTAGGTGCCCCCACAGTGCCGGCAGTTGTAGGGCATGCTTTCCTCTCTCCCACACACGTCGCACGTGGCCATTGCGCCGAGATAGGAGTGGCACTCTCAAGGGATTTGGGGTTCAGCTCCGACGCTTGCGGGCGAATCTCCTGGACGGTGGCCGAGAGCGGAGCCCGGTCGACGCGTGCCTCGAGCGGCGATCGGCCCGTGGTCGGCGAGCTCGTGACGTACACTTTTGCCGTTCAGCCCCCAACGGAGGGGTGTGCAAGAGTACGAGCGCAAGCAGCTGCTCGAGCGCGTCGAGCGCGAGGGCGCCACCGTCGGCGCGGACATCCCGGAGACGATCACCGTTCAGGGCGAGGAGATCGACCTCCGAACGTTCGTCTTCGAGATCAAGCGCCGCGACACGGTACCCCCCGGCGAGCGCGACCGCGTCGAGCAGGCCAAACGGAACCTGCGCCGCGAGCGCGTCGAGCGCGTCGAGGCCATCGAGGAGGGCGCAGTCTCCCGCGAGGAGGGCGAGGAGCTCGCCCAGGGGATTATCGGGATCGATCGCGCGCTGAACGCCCTCGAGAACCTCGGGCCGACGAACCTCGAACAGGAACAGAAGGCCCAGCAGGCCGCCGACAAGAAGCGCTGGATGTCGTTCCTGAAGAAGGCACTCGGCCAGAAGGACGCAAACAGCCAGGGGCGAGGACGATGACGACCAACGCAGAACTCGCGGGCCGGTTCGAGGAGTTCGCCGACCTGCTCGAGGCCGACGACGTCGAGTACAAACCCCGCGCCTACAGGCGGGCGGCCGAGAGCGTCCGCGCCCACCCGACGCCGATCGCCGACTACGTCGGCGCGGACGATCGGGAGTCGATCGAGACGCTCGACCACGTCGGCGACGCCATCGCCTCGAAGATCGTCGAGTACGTCGAGACCGGAGAGATCGAGGAACTCGAGGAGCTTCGCGCCGAACTACCGATCGACATCGCCGACCTCACCCGGATCGAGGGCGTCGGCCCCAAAACGGCGGGCAAGCTCTACCGCGAACTCGGGGTCCAGACGCTCGACGACCTCGAGGAGGCCGCCGAGGCCGGCGAGATCCAGGAGGTCAAGGGGTTCGGCCCGAAGACGGAGGAGAACATCACGGAGAACCTCGAGTTCGCCCGCACGATCGGCCAGCGCCAGCTGCTCGGGGAGGCCCGACCGCTAGCCGACGACGTGCTGGCCTTCCTCGAGTCCCTCGAGGACGTCCGGCGCTGCGAGGTCGCCGGCTCCATTCGACGGTGGCGCGAGACGATCGGCGACGTCGACGTCCTCGTCGCGACCGAGGACGCCGAGGACGTCATCGAGTCGTTCGTCGGCTGGGACTCCGTCGACAGCGAGATCGAGTCCGGCCCCGCGAAGGCCAGCGTCCGCGTCGGGGAGATCCGGGTCGATCTGCGGACCGTGGTCCCCGAGGAGTTCGGCTCTGCCCTGCAGTACTTTACGGGGAGTAAGGACCACAACATCACGCTTCGCAACTACGCGATCGACCGCGACGTCAAGCTGAACGAGTACGGCGCGTTCGACGTCTCGGAGATCGACGATCCCGACGCCGGTCAGCGCGTCGGCGAGCGGGTCGCCGGCGAAACCGAGGAGGGAATGTACGAGGCGCTCGACCTCGAGTGGATCCCGCCCGAGCTGCGCGAGGATCGCGGCGAGATCGACGCCGCGGCTGCTGGCGAACTCCCCGAGTTGCTCACCCGCGACGATATTCGGGGCGACCTCCACACGCACACCGAGTGGTCCGACGGCAACACCTCGATCGAGGCGATGGTCGAGGCGGCCGCGGAGATGGGCTACGACTACTACGGCGTCGCCGACCACGCCGAGGGACCGGGCGTCGTCGCCGACATGGGTCTCACTGATACGGAAATCCTCGAGCAGGTCGAGGCGATCCGCGAGGTCGCCGCTGCCGCCGAGATCGAGGTCTTCGCGGGAATCGAGGCCAACGTCGACGCCGACGGCGGGATCGGCCTCGGCGAGGAGGTCATCGAGGCCCTCGACGTGATCGTCGCCTCGCCCCACAGCGGGCTCGGCCAGGACGCCACGACGGCCACGGCTCGACTCGTCGCGGCGATCGAGAACCCAGCCGTCGACGTGCTCGGCCACCCCAGCGGGCGGCTGCTCAACGAGCGCTCCGGGCTCGACTTCGACGCGACCGCGCTCGGCGAAGCCGCGGCCGAACACGGGACGGCACTCGAGGTCAACGCCAACCCGCGACGGCTCGATCTCTGGGGCAGCGCCGTCCAGGCTGCGGTCGAGGCGGGCGCGCCCATCTCGGTCAACACTGACGCCCACCAGCCCACGACGCTGGAGTACATGCGCTGGGGCGTCCACACCGCTCGTCGCGGCTGGGCCGAGCCCGCGGACGTGATCAACACCTGGACGCTCGAGGAGCTATGCGAGTTCCTGCACTGAATGCGAATCCTCCTCGACGTCATGTGCGGCGGCCTGCCCGCCTACCTTCGAATGTGCGGCCACGACACCGCTTACGCCGGCGATCGGGGACTCGAGGCCGACGACGCACTGCTCGCCGTCGCGCGGGATGAGGACCGGACGCTCGTCACGCGAGACGTTCAGCTCGCGACCCGTGCCGACGACGCGATCCTCCTCGAGACGCGCGACGTCGAGGCTCAGCTCGCCGAACTCGCAGCGGCTGGACTCGAGCTTACACTCGATGACGAGCCGCGCTTCTGCGGGCGCTGTAACGGATCGCTCGAGGCCGTCGAGCCCGGCCGTTCGACGCCGGAGTACGCGCCGGATCCCGCGGAGACGGCGGTCCGGGTCTGTACCGACTGCGGGCAGTTCTTCTGGCGGGGGAGTCACTGGGAGCGCGTCGAACGAACCCTCGAGGAGGTTCGCGCCTCCGACTGCAGGGAGTAGGGCGATAGCGCTCGCTTCTCACGGAATGCCTCGATCCGAAAACCTTCCCGGATCGGTGACGAACCCGACACCGATGGCAAACGATACCACACAGCTCGATCGAGCCGGAAAGCAGGCCGCCTACATCACCGACGAGTGGACGACCGATCCGGCGATCATGCAGACGCAGGCGCTTTGCTACGTAGGCCTGCAGCTCGAGCGCATCGCGGAGGCCCTCGAGGAAGAGTCGGATCAGTAGAGCGCGACGTCGTCGAACCGACCGTCGTAGGCGATGTGGCCGGGATGGGTCGGCTCGATTCCCGAGAGGAAGAGTCGGTCGGCCTTCTTCCAGGTGTTCTCGTAACAGAGGTGGGCGAGCTCGCGGGCCGACGTCTGCAGCCGCCTGGGACCGTTATCGTAGACGACCCGCCGCGCGACGCGGTTCTCGAGGGCATCGACGAGGTCGGCCTCGGAGTCGATCGTCGCGTCGAAGGCGGTGTAGGCGACGCCGACCGAACTCGGCAGGTGGGCGTACGAGGAGGTAAACGGCGGATAGGAGAGCATGTCACACAGCTCGCGGGCGCGGCGGTTGTGCGACGGGAGGTGTTTCGGGTTGAAGATCTCGACCGCGTCGATCGTCTTCGCGTACGTTCGCAGTTCGGGCTCGCCCAGGCTCACGGTCGCGAACTCCGGATGGGGAGCTAACACCGCGGCGCCCTGGCGGTCGAACTCCGCCATCGCCACCTCGAGGGGAATGAAGTCCGGAACGGGCTCCTCGAGACCGATCGCGAGGACGTGTTTGCGGTCCCGCCAGGAGCCCGTAAAGACCTCTCTGGCCGGGACGACGAGCAGGTCGTCGCTCGAGTAGGCCGCCGCGCGCTCGCGGATCTCCGGCAGGCGGGTAAAGTGCGGTGCGTAGACGATTGCGTCGAGGCCGGCACGCGTCGCGCGCTCGACGACGGCGTCGTTGAGCACCTTCACGTGACAGTCGACCCGAACTTCCTCTCCATCGCTCACGAGTACGTGAGCCCTTTTGCGAGCGTCGGGTTATGCATTCTGATTCGGCACGCACGCCGGTAGCGAACGAATACTATTGGCAGAGTAATACGTCACAGCCAACGACTCGTTGTCCGGTCGTAACTTGCCTCGAGAGATTATCTTTGCGGACCTGGTGTCGATCAACAGTCACCGGTCGATGACTCTCCCGACTCCCGTCGGAAATCCGTATCGTTCTGGCCGCCGTCCGACGGGACGTGCGTTACGTAGAGGTCATGATCCCGCCCGGCCGCCAGGCCACGGTTCTCGAGATCCTGGAAGACGAAGACCTCGACTACGTCGTCACCGACGAAACGAGCGGCCGAGGGTACGTCGCGGTCGTTCGGTTTCCACTCCCGAGCGACGCCGTCGAGCGGGTGCTCGATCGACTGACTGACGCCGGAATCAGCGAGGACGCAAGCATCGTCGTCATCGACGCCCGGACGGTACTCTCCGAGGACGTCGCTCGACTCAAAACACGGTCCGGCCACGGCGCGGCCACCGGCGGTCGCATCTCGAGACAGGAGCTCGAGACCCGAGCCTCGGAACTGACGCCGTCGTTTCTGGTCTACGCCACGATGACGTTCATCAGTGCGATCGTGGCGACCTCCGGGCTGTTACTCGACTCGCCCGCAGTCGTCGTCGGCTCGATGGTGATCGCGCCGCTGATCGGCCCGGCGTTGGCCGCAAGCATCGGAGTCGTCGTTGCTGACGCCAACCTCCGGCGGACCGGTCTCGCCTACCAGTTCGGCGGACTCGGAATCGCGATCGTCGGCGCGGTGCTGCTCGCAGGACTGGTCAGAATCGCCGGGATCGAGCCGGCCGGGGTCGACGTCGTCGCCATCGCGGAGCTCGAGGAGCGTGTCGCGCCGAACCTGCTCGCGCTCGTGGTCGCACTCGGTGCCGGCGTCGCGGGGATTCTGAGTCTCACGCGTGAACTCTCCGAGGCTATCGTCGGCGTGATGATCGCCGCGGCGCTGATCCCGCCGGCCGCAGCGGTCGGGATCGCCATCGCCTGGCAGCTCCTCGGTGCGGCCGTCGGCGCGTTGATCCTCACGCTGGTCAACGCCCTGTCGATCAACCTCGCGGCGCTGGTTACCCTCTGGAGCGGTGGCTACCGACCCGCGGGGTTGTTCTCGCTTACGGCCGCCCGTCGCCAGACGATCGTGTTCGTGACCGTCCTCGGGGCCGTCATGCTGCTGTTGGTGGTCCCGCTCGTGAGTGCGACGGTCGTCGAATTTCGCGCCGCGGAGCTCGAGTCGGACGCCGAAGCCAGCGTCGAGGACGTCCTCGCTGCCCCAGCGTACGAGACCGTTGGCGTCCAGACGGTAACGGTCGAACTCGGTGACGACTACCCAATACGGTCGATCGATGCGATCGTCGTCACGGTTACCGGGCCCGAGCGGGATCTCGATCCGCCACTGTCGGACCGACTCGTCGCGGCGATCGAACCGCACGTGGACGAACCGGTCGACGTCCGCATTCAGCAGGTTACGACGCACAGTGAGACACTCCCCAACGACGGCGATCCGGGGAACGCGTCGTCGGGTGCCTCGCTTCGCGTCGAGACCCCAGCTTGCAAAATAGAGTGAAGTACCTCGGGGACAAGTGGTTCGAGACGCCTTCGGCGTCTCGTCATCACGAAAATCGAATATTTTCGAGCGACCCCGAGGCACTCTCGCTGTATCTCTGTAGAAAACGTCCTCAGTGCTCATGTCGTTCGCACCGAGCGAACCGACTCGCTACCGCTCCTCGGAGACGCCTACGGACACGATGTGCCCGTTCGTACTGACTGACGAACTACCGTTCGTCACTGTCGAGCACGCGGATCTGGTCGCCCCGCACCGTCACTGGGATCGGAACCGTCGCCTCGTACAGTTCGACCGTCACCTGATCCTTGCCCTCGTCGATGCGCTGGACCTGGGCCTTCTCGCCCTTGAACGGGCCGGCGATGAGCTCGACGATGTCGCCCTCGGCGATCCCCTCGACGTCCGGCTTCGGCGAGAGGAAGTGCTCGACCTCCGAGATGTCGGATCGCCCGGGGACCATACTTCGCGCGTGAGGGATGTCCTCGAGCACCCGCGTGATCACGGCGTCGTCGTCGGCCTCGACCATCACGTAGGAGGTCAGCGAGTCTGGCGCGAGCGCGGCGTGGATCTCGGGCTCCTCGCGGTTGATGATCATGTCGGCGACGGTGCGCTCCTGGCTGGCCGTCGTCTTGACCGCGTAGATGCCCATTAGAAGGCACCACCGGCGTCGCCGGTCAACAGCAGCATGATTCCGCCGATGATGAAGCCGAGGAATCCGACGAGCAGGATCCCGGCCCCGGCGATCTTCGATACTTGGAGGAACTCCTCGGTAGTGGGTGTCGTCGCCATCTTCAACACCCGAACGTACGAGGTGAGGTCGTACGGAACGTCCATATCTATCCGTTCACAGTGCGGGCTCTTTTATCTGTCTTTCGTGTCAGCTGTCCTGTTCTTGAAACGAAACGAGAGATACGCCTGTGCCGACGTTGCAGTCGACGGCCCGAGGATCAAACCGATCGCTCACGAAGTCGGATCCGGTATGGCCGAAGACGACACCGACCGCGCCGACGAGTACGAGGCGGAACGAGAGGCAGAGGTCGAAGAGGAACTCGAGCGCGTCGACCGCGATCCAGACGAGGTCGACGACGGCGACGACGACCTCGGTACACAGAACGCCCCCCGATCCGACGAGCAGCCCGACGATCTCGAGGAAGCGGAAGGCGAGACCGACTCCTGACGCTCGAGTACCCGACCGTACGGGCACTCGAGCCGTCCGTCGGCTACTGCACCGCCGGCAGCACCTCCTCCTCGTAGAACTCGACGGACTCGGCCTGGTTCGAGCCGACGTTGTGGACCGCGACGTGGTCGAACCCGGCATCGACGTACTCCTGGATCCCCTCGATGTGTTCTTCGGGATCCGAGCCACAGACGACGACCTCCGCGACGTCCTCCTTCGTGACCGCCTCGGTCGCCCCTGCGTGCGCCTGTCCGGGCTCGTCCCGCGACGATCACGGAAGGTCGACGTCGGGTCGTGGCTCGAGGGTCAACTCGACCGTTTCCCGTTCGCCCGCCCGGACGACCTCGATCTCGACGGCGTCACCGGGCGAGGTCTCGAGCGCGAGCACGGAGGACAGCCGCTCCTGGTTGGGTATCTCCTCGCCGTCGATCGCGATGATCACGTCGCCGCCGACCGGGACCGGATCGCCGTCGACGGATTCGACCCCGTCGGCCGGCTCGAGGACGCCCTCCGCGGGTGCGTCCGAGGAGACGTCGGCGACGAGGACGCCACGGGACTCCTCGAGATCGTTCGCCTCGGCCAGCAGCGGGCCGACGGGAACGACGCTGACGCCCAGGTAGGCGTGTTCGTACTCCCCGTCCTCGGCGAGGGCGGGGACGACCCGATTCGCGAGCGCCGCCGAGATCGCGAAGCCGATCGTCTGGCCCGCGCCGGCGAAGACGACGCCGAGGGCGTCGCCCTCGAGGTCGACGAGCGGACCGCCGCTGTTTCCGGGGTTGACCGGGGCGTCGGTCTGGATCGCTGCAGGGATCGAAAACCCGGTCGGACTCGGTAGCGAGCGGTCGATCCCGCTGACCAGCCCCTGGGAGATCGAGGCGTCGAGCCCCAGCGGGTTGCCCAGGGCGAGTACCTCCTGGCCGACAGTGGGCTCCGCCTCCGCGAACGACAGCGTCGAGGCAGCCTCGGGGATGTCGTCGACCTCGAGGACGGCTAGATCGCTGTGAACGTCCGAGCCGAGGACCGACGCCGAGCGCCACTGCTCGTCGCGAAACTGGAGTTCGACCTCGCTCGCGTCGCCCGCGACGTGATCGTTCGTCACGACGTAGTCGCCGTCGACGACGAACCCCGAGCCCAGCCCCGCGGGGATCTCGTCGCCGAAGACGTTGACGAGCACGACGGCGTCGATCGTCGCGTCGTAGATCTCGGTGTACCGTTCGTCGACCTGCGCCCGCGTCGTGCGCTCGAGGCGTCCGGAGCGCCGACGGCCGCGGCCGTCGGCCGCACCACTCCCGGTACCGACGGCGACGGCGCCGACGGCGGCGCCGAGCAGCCGCCTGCGCGTGATTGCTGAACTCACGGGGTGTGCCACCTCGAGTAGGGTCATAAAACGCTCACCCTCGTTTACACCCCCCGCGACAGCGAACACCCGGCGCTTGCTGGCGCACCCTTTTGCTGGCTATCGCTCGTATCCCCTTCCGTATCCGCTTGCAGAACGGACCACGAGGTCCGCTGACTCATCATGGACCATCTCCCACTTCGCGACTACGGCGTCATCGGCAACGACGACCGTTGTGCGCTCGTCAGTCGCTGCGGCTCGATCGACTGGTGTTGCTTCCCGCACCTCGAGGACGCGAGCGTCTTCGCTCGAATCCTCGATCTCGACCGGGGCGGTCACTTCGCTGCCCACCCGGAGGCGAACTACGAATCCCATCACCGGTACGTCGACCGGACGAACGTCCTCGAGACGGTGTTCGAAACCGACGACGGCCAGGCGACCGTCACCGACTTCATGCCGATCGAGGACGACGACACGGAAGACGAGGAGTTCCAGCAGGCCATCTACCGCCGACTCGAGTGCGACCGCGGCGAGGTCGAGTTCGCCGTCGAGTTCGAGCCCCGGTTCGACTACGCCCGGGTCGACCCGATCCTCGAGCGGACCGACGACGGCGTGGCGGCGCGAAGCGACGACGAGCAGCTTCATCTGGTCGCGGACGATCGGCTCGAGCCCGAACTCGAACTGGCCGAGTCGGAGCCGGCCACGACCGGGACGGTTTCGCTCGAAGAGGGCGAGACGTGCTGGCTCGGCGTCCAGTACGGCGGGGCCGAACCGCTCGCCTCACTCGATCCGGAGACGGTCCTCGACGAAACGAAGCGCTACTGGCGGTCGTGGCTCAGCGCTCGCGAGGAGACGCCCGACTCGATGCCCGAGCGGTGGTACGAGATGGTGATCCGATCGGAGCTCGTCCTCAAGCTCCTGATCCACCACGAGACGGGGGCGATCCCCGCCGCGGCGACGACCTCGATCCCCGAGAAGATCGGGTCGGATCGCACCTGGGACTACCGGTACAACTGGATCCGGGACGCGAAGTTCACCGTCCAGGCTCTCCACGACACCGGCCACCGCCAGGAGGCCCGCGACTACTTCGACTGGTTCGTCGACGTCATGCAGAACGATCCCGCGGAGATCCAGCCGCTGTACGGGCTCCACGGCGAGACCGACGTCGAGGAGGAGATCCTCGAACACCTCTCGGGGTATCGGGATACCCGCCCCGTCAGAATCGGCAACGGCGCGGCTCCCCAGCGCCAGCTCGACGCCTACGGGACGATCGTCCAGGCGGTCTACGAGACGATTCAGTACGACGACGAGATCTCGTTGACCGACGAGCAGTGGGACGCGATCTGCGACCTCGTCGACTACGTCTGCGCTCACTGGTCCGAGCGCGACCCCGGTATCTGGGAGTTTCGCGAGGAACACCGCCACTTCCTGCACTCGAAGCTGCTGTGCTGGGTCGCGCTCGACCGCGGGATCTCGATCGCCGAGCAAAACGGGTTCGAGGCACCCCTCCAGCGCTGGCGCGAGGAGCGCGAGGCGCTGCGTGAGGCGATCGAGCAACGCGGGTACAGCGAGGAGGCCGGCAGCTTCGTTCAGCACTTCGACAGCGACGAGGCGATCGACGCCACCGCCCTGCTGCTCCCGATCTACGAGTTCCTGCCGCCCGAGGACGAACGGATCCAGAACACGATCGACACCGTCCTCGAGGAGCTGACGACCGACGACGGGCTCGTCGTTCGCTTCGTCGGCAGCGACGTCCGCGAGGACGAGGAGGAGGGGTTCGTGCTCTGTTCGTTCTGGCTGATCGACGCCCTGGTCCTCTCGAACCGCCTCGAGCTCGCCGAGGAGTACTTCGAGTCGCTGATCGAGCACGCCAGCCCGCTCGGGCTTTACTCCGAGAAGCTCGACCCCGACAGCGGCCAGCTGCTGGGGAACTTCCCACAGGCGTTCAGCCACCTCGGACTGCTCAACAGCGCCTCCTACCTCACGCGGGCGCTCGAGGCCGACGGCGAGGTCTCGCCGGAGGACTTCGACCCCGACGGGATCGAGACGCTGTTCCGGTCGGGGTCGTAGCTGGAACGTGAACCGCCTCGGCTCAAGCCCCGAGGCGGTTCACTGGCTGCTGGCGTGCTCGAGGAGTTGGTCGTCGAGCCCGGCGAACGCGTCCGCGGCTACCCGTACAAGTTTGTACGCTCACCGACGACGCCCGTGACCTGTTCGACCGAAACAACCTGTTTCCGAGAGAGGCGTGGCAGCGACAGTACGATCGCGTACGGGAAACGACCGAGATTCGAGAGATAGAGGCGATGCCGCGTCCGGGCGACGACTGATCGTTCGTTTCACCGACAGCGAACCCCGGGCGAACGGCCGTTTTGCGGGCAACCCAAACACAGATCGTACCGATGAACGCCGTTATCTGCCGTCACGCACCCGATCGCTCGTTCTGACCTGGATCTCGAGCTTGTTCGTCCCCCTGATCCAGTCGACGTACCCCTGCAGGCGGTCGGCCGACCGCAGGGCCTCGATCGTGTCGTACGCCTCGCGGAGCTCCTCGTTCGTGAACAGAGCGTGGATCTGTTTGTGACAGGGGCGACAGAGCATCACCGTCGGGCTCGTGGCTCGCTCCTCGGGGCGGAGGTGGTGTTCCTGGACGACCTGGGGGTCGTCGATCCGCTCGTCGGGGACGACTCGTCGACAGAGCGCACACGTCGTCGGCATCGACCTGGATAGGGGTTCGTCGAGCAAAACGTCTCGGGTCGCCCCCTCCGGGTTCCGCTCGAGCGGTTTCGGTGGGTCTCTCGAGTGTCCACCACCCCGAACCGATCTCGCGCCGACTTCGGAACGCTTGAGATGACCCGTTAGAAACATCGACCGTGACACGCGCCAGACTGTTCGCCTCTCTCTGCGGACTCGTCTTTCTGGTAAATCTCGCCAGGATCGTCTTCGCGCCGCTTCTGGACGTCTTTATCGCCGAGTTCGGAATCGGCGAGGCGACCGCCGGCCTCATCGTGACCCTCGCCTGGGTCGGCAGCGCCTCGCCCCGGCTCCCGACCGGGTGGATCCTCACGAAGGTACCCCGCCACCACGTCGTCCTCGTGTCGGGGCTCGTCCTCGCG
The DNA here is from genome assembly GCF_029688865.1 of Natronococcus sp. A-GB7. Taxonomy (GTDB): domain Archaea; phylum Halobacteriota; class Halobacteria; order Halobacteriales; family Natrialbaceae; genus Natronococcus. The sequence continues at coordinate 46,089 of NZ_JARUKV010000007.1, read as the reverse complement.
GGCTCCTCGGCGCTTACTGCGACCGCGACGACGGTCGAACACCTCATGATCGGAGCCTTCCTCATGGGGATCGCCTCCGGGATCTACTTCGTCTCGGCGAACCCGCTGTTGAGCGAGCTGTATCCGACACGCATCGGTCGGATCCTCGGCATCCACGGCGCTGCCAGCCAGGTCGCAGCGGTGATCGCCGCGCCGTTCGTCGCGCTCACGCTGCTGGTCGACTGGCGGCTCTCGCTGTGGGCGATCGCGGTTGGCGCGGCGGCGATCACGGTCTACACGTGGTTCGCGGCGAGAAACGCCGAGCTGCCGACCGCAGGGGACGCCGACCGCGACTTCGTCGCCGGCGCGCTCTCGGAGTGGAAGCTGATCGTCACCGCGCTGGCGATCGTCGGTGCGGCCTCGTTCGTCTGGCAGGGGCTGTTCAACTTCTACGAGCTGTACATGCAGTCGAAGGGGCTCTCGGACTGGGCGGCAGGGATGATGCTGACGATCATCTTCGCCGCCGGCGTCCCCGCCTTCTTCTTCGGCGGCGACCTGGCCGACAGGTTTCCCCACGTCCCGTACCTGCTGGGGATCGTCGGCGCGTTCTCCGCGAGCGTCCTCGTGCTGACGCAAGTAGAGGGGCTGATCGGACTGATCGTCCTCTCGACGGTGGTCGGCTTCATCATTCACGCCCTCTTTCCCGCGATCGACACCTACCTCCTCGATACGCTACCGGACTCGACGCGGGGAAGCGCCTACGCGGTGTTCAGCTCCACGTGGATGCTGATGCAGGCGCTGGGCTCGTCGGCCGTCGGCTCGCTCGTCGAAAGCGGGTACGCCTACGACACCGTGTTCGCGAGCGCCGCGGTCGTACTCGGTGCGACGGTCGTCGTCCTCGTGCTCGTCGAGCGTACGGGCCGGCTGCCGGGGTAGGTCCGCTACTCCGCGAGCGAGGGAATCGATCCGGTCGGCTTCCCCCCTCGCTTCCCGGCGAGGTACTCGCGGTAGTAGCCGACACCGCGAACGCCCGTCAGCGCGGTCTCGAGCGCGCCGAAAAGGAGGCGATCTCGCCGCTCGAGATCCGGGTCCGGCTGTTTGACGCCGGAAGGACGGGGCGGGATCCCGGGCGTCCCGTACCGATTCGGATGGTGGCGCTGGAGCTGACAGAGCCCCCGGCCGACGCGGAGGTCTTTCCGGACGAGCGCGCCGAGCGAGCCCCGGACGGGATGGTGCATGGTGACGTCGGCGGCGAAGTGCAGGTCGTACCCCGCCCGGTCGACCCGATTGCCGAACTCCTTGTCGCCCCCGGAGGTCAGTCGGTGATCGAAGAGGCCGACGTCGGCGAAGACCTCGCGACGGACGAACAGACAGCACGTCGGCGCGAAGCGCTGGCCCTCGAGGTAGTGGCCGACCGGGAAGCCGGAGTGGTGGTCGTAGCGGGCCGCGAGCGAGGGGTCACCGGGAACCTCGAGTTCGACGGCACAGCCCATGTAGTCGGCCTCCGCGACACGGAAGGCGTCGAGGGCGTCCTCGAGCCACCCCTCGGGAACGGTCATATCGGCGTCGACGAACGCGAGGACGTCGCCGTCGCTGTGTCGCACGCCGGCGTTGCGGGCGGCGTAGGAGGACTGGATCCCGTCCTCGCACAGGACGGTGCCCTCGAGTCGATCCGCGACGTAGCGCTCGGCGCGGTCGTACGTGCCGTCGGTCGAGCCGTTGTCGACGGCGACGAACTCCCAGTCGATCTCGGTCGAGAGGTCCGCGAGCGAGTCGACCGTCTCGCGGAGTCCCGGGAAGTCGTTGTAGACGGGCGTGATGATCGAGACGGTCGTCATCGAGTTCGTTTAGCAGTATACGGATCCGATCAAAAGGGCTTTGATTTCTGGGGCGAGAGGAAGGGCAACTGAATGCCTGCGGTCAGCATCGTCATCCCGACGTACAACCGCGCGTCGGTCGTCGGTCGGGCGATCGACAGCGCGCTTGCACAGACCTGCGACGACCTCGAGGTGATCGTCGTCGACGACGGCTCGACCGACGGGACCGACGCGGTCCTCGGCTCGTACGACGACGATCGGCTGGTGGTCCTCGAGACCGGGACGAACGGCGGGGCGAACGCCGCCCGGAACCGCGGGATCGAACGGGCGACCGGCGAGTTCGTCTCCTTTCTGGACTCCGACGACGAGCTGGCGCCGACCCACCTCGAGCGCGTCCTCGAGAGCTTTCGGGAGGGTCCCGAGCAGGTTCGCGGCGTCTACACCTCCTACCGGAAGCGCCGTGACGGCGCGGTCTACGACGTGATTCGGGCGCAGAAGCGGGTGACCCTCGAGGACCTCGGGCGGGGCAACCCCGTCGGGAGCTTCTCGGCGACGACCTTTCGCGCGTCGGCGTTCGACGACGTCGGTCCCCTCGACGAGGAGCTGCCGGCCGTCCAGGACTACGAGTTCTACCTCCGTCTGCTGGCGGCCGACGAGGGCGCCGAGATCAAGGGCGTCCCCGAGGTACTCCTGGACCGCCACACCGACGGCGAGCGGATCGGAACCGATCCCGACCGGAAGCTCGAGGGCTACCGGCGGGTGCTCGAGCGACACGGAGAACACGTCGGCCGGCGTCGACGCGCCGAGTTTGCGGCCAACGTCGCGATCATCTACGCCGAGAACGGGCGACGGGAGCCGGCAGCCGCCTACCTCAGGCACGCACTGGCGATCGATCCCGGAAACGCGCGCTATACCCTCTACTACTGGGCGGCCAGCGTCGGCTGTGGGGCGTTGCTGATCCTCCTCGAGGCGAAGAGCCGGCTCGCGCTGTGTGCGAATCGGCTCGGCTAACGGGACGACCGCTCGTCCGGCTACGGCGGCGAGCGCTCGCCCGGAAAGAGCAGTTTGCGGTGACGGACCGTGATCAGTACGGGCACCGCCTCGAGGTCGAGCAGCTTCGCGATCGCCAGCCGGTGGCGGCCGTTCTCGTGCCACCGGAGTTCGCCGTCCCGTCCAGCGTAGACGATGATCTCGTTCAGCGGGTGGCCGCCGAGTTCGCGCTGAGTCGTATACCCCTCCGTCGCGATCGTCTCGTAGAGGTCGTCGAAGCGCTCGAGCTTGTGCAACAGCTTCCGCTCGCTCCAGTCGGAGTCGGGCGAGCGACGGTGACGGTCGACGAACTCGGTCTCCGTCCAGGGGACGCCCTCGAGAAAGCGCTCCTCGAAGAGGCGGTACTCCGAGAGTTCGGTGAACGGAACCGTCGGTCGGTCCCACTCGCCCCCACGGACGGCGCCGATTCCGTCTCGCCCCTGGCTCGGGACGTTCGGGCGTTCGAAGTGGGAGTCGGCGCTCTCGTCGGGAACCAGCTCGCCGACGACGTACTCGATCTCGGCGGGGTCGACCCACGTCAGCTCCAGCGGATCGGCGTCGACGTGACGGTCCCGAAGCTCGAGCTCGCGGGTCCGGACCGCGCCGTACGCCGCGGAGCCCTCGAGACGCCACCGGAGGTGGGCGACCGTCTCGTCGGCGACCGCGCGAGCGCCGTCTCGTCGCCAGGTTTCTTTCACTCGCTCGAGGAGATAGGACACGTCCGAGGGGTTCCGGACAGCGGTAGTTAACCGTGCTGGCTCGGCCCGCGTCGGCTACCGCTGTGGGACTGGAACGTCGTCGTCGTCCTCGGAGCCGTCGGCCCCCGACGCCTCGTGTTCCGCGTCCGCCGTCAGTTCGGGCTGCGACTGTCGCCAGCGCTCGGGGACGACGTCCCGGAGATCTGGGTGGTCGAGGTGGGACTCGGCTCGCTCGCTCAGTTCGGCGCGACTCGAGGCCGCGCGAATTTCGTTTCTGACCGCCTGCCAGTCGGCGTGTCTGACCCGCACGGTCACCGGAATCTCCTCGAGATCGAGCAGCTTCGCGATCGCCAGCCGATGGAAGCCGGCGCCCTTCTTGACCAGTTCGCCGTCCCGATAGACGTTGACGCCGATCTCCTGGACCACCGGATGGACCGCGTCGGTGTTCTCCTCGCGGGGGTCGGCGTCGTCGTCGGCCAGCAGCGCCCGCTGGGAGCGGTACCCCTCCTCGGCCATCGACTCGTAGAGGTCGTCGATCCGTTCGAAGTAGGCCTCGAGCTCCGCCTCCGTCGTACACCGCCAGTACGGATCGCCGTCCTCGAGTCGGTCGCGGTACTCGGCGTAGAGTTCGGTCTCCGCCCAGTCGTCGCCCTCGAGGAACCGGGCCTCGAGCGACCGGTAGACGGCCGTCTCCTCGAACCGTCCCTCGGGGTCGTCCCAGTCGCTGTCGATGACGTGGCCGAGCCGCCAGGGATCGTCGCTGCCGTGGTAGTACTCGATCTCGTCGGGATCGACCCGGATCGGCCGAGTCGGGTTCGCGTCGCTCACGTGGGGAAGGAGCCGACTCCGGACGGCGAACGCCAGGGCGACCGCGCTCGCGGGGAGCCACTGGACGAGTTCCCGCCGCCAGACGGTCGTCGTCCAGACGAACCGTACCGATCGCCACAGCAGAGATAGAACGCCGTCTTCGCGGAGTATTCGTCGAGATCTGTGGACGAGATTCACTCTACCGATTCCCTCACGTATTAGTAACTCTGCCCCCACGTTAAATCACTGGATCCAACGTGAACGCCGTCGTTGCAGAGGGGTTCGTAACGGGCTCGATCGTGTTCGACGCACTCGACCGATCCGGGGTCGCCGCCACGCTCGACGAACCCGACGCCGGGTATCAGCTTCTCGTTCTTGCGGCCCTGACCTCGTCGTGGCGGAAGCTGCTCGTGTTCTACCAGCTCTCGGGAGTTACTGGGGCTCTCGGCCGAACCCGCGGATACCTGCACGAGAACGCGTTGGGCTACTGGTGGGCGATCCGTCACCGGAGCGCAGCCGGCGAACCGACGTCGTCGGATCTCCCGACGGTCGTCGAGATCGATCCGGCCGATCTTCGCTACCAGTCGCGGTTCGGGAAAGCCCAGTTTCCGACGAAGGACGGCGATACGACACGCTCGCCGGTACACGCCGAACCGATCGTCGGGGTCGTCGGCGGCCGCTGGGACCGGTTTCGAACCGAGTGGATCGAGACCCGGATTCACCGCTCGCTCGAGGCCCGGTTCCGAGACGGCGAATCTTGGGAGGCGACCGCCAAGTACCGGTACGCGGCCTGCAAGATCGAGAACGGGCTCGAGGACTGGCGGTCGTCGACGCCCGAGGAGCTCGAGCGGCGGTGTGCCGACCTCGACGCCCTCTACGAGTCGATGGCCGGGGAGGGGCACGTTCCCCAGGACGAACTCCTCGAGCGCGCGGACGACGGGATGGAGACCGGCGGCGCCGCGATGAAGTCGATCCTGGGAGGCGAGTTCCCCCACGAGATGCGCGTCGGGATCGGCCGGGACGGTGAGATCATCCGATTCAGCGCGGGCAAACACCGGCTATCGATCGCCAGGCTGCTCGGTCTCGAGGCGGTGCCCGTCGTCGTCGTCCGCCACGAACGGTGGGCGACGGTCCGCGAGCGCTTCGCGGCGGCGGACTCCCTCGAGGAGCTTCCGGCGGAGTACCGGGAGTTCGCGGACCACCCCGATCTCCGCGCGGTCACGGATGATCTCTCGCGCGTGTCGGAGTAGTACACGGATCGGACCCGGCTCGAGTACCCAGGGGTTCGCCGCTGCCGACTATCTTTCCGAGCCGCGTCACACGTACACAAACTATTTGGTAATTCGAGGAGACTGTTCGAACATGCAAGCAGTCGTGCTGGCCGCCGGTGAGGGAACTCGCCTCCGGCCGCTCACCGAAGACAAACCCAAGGCCCTCGTCGAGGTCGACGGAAAGCCGCTCGTCGAGGACGTCTTCGACAACCTGCTCGGGATCGGCGTCACCGAACTCGTCGTCGTCGTCGGCTACCAGAAAGAGCAGCTCATCGAGCGCTACGGCGACGCCTACGAGGGCGTCCCGATCACCTACGCCCACCAGCGCGAACAGCTCGGGCTCGCTCACGCGATACTCCAGGCCGAGCCCCACGTCGACGACGACTTCGTGCTCATGCTCGGCGACAACGTCTTCCGGGGGAACCTCGGAGACGTGATCAAACGCCAGCACGAGGAGCGCGCGGACGCGGCCTTTCTCGTCGAGGAGGTTCCCTACGAGGAGGCCTCCCGATACGGCGTGCTCGACACCAACGAGTACGGCGAGATCGTCGAGGTCGTCGAGAAACCCGACGAGCCGCCATCGAACCTCGTGATGACCGGCTTCTACACGTTCACGCCCGCGATCTTCCACGCCTGCCACCTCGTCCAGCCCTCCGACCGCGGGGAGTACGAACTGCCCGATGCGATCGATCTCCTCATCCAGTCGGGACGGACGATCGACGCGATCCGAATGGACGGCTGGCGGATCGACGTCGGCTACCCCGAAGACCGGGAGGAAGCCGAACGGCGCGTGCGAGAAGCCGAGGCACCGATCCTGGAGTAGCTGTCGACTGGTTCTCGAGCGGGTCCTCGAGGGAGCGACGACTCTCCCTCGTAGACCGGACGGATCTTCAGGGTTCGGACGGCGGTTCGAACGCGATCGGGGTTGGTTTGGGGACGGACACCCCCACACCGGATTTCAGATGAAATCGGTCGGAGGCGGGGAGGGGGTGGGGTGGCGATGGCTCCGGCTCGAGCTCGCTCGAGAAGCTCTACGGAGAGCAGAGAGCGCTATACACGACCTACGTATCTCTACAGGAGTCTCGACTGGAACGGCCTCTGACTGCTATTATATATTTTACTCTAGTGGTAATCTAGTAGTAGTAGTGTAGTGGGACAATCCCGAACCAACCGTTCTGTATTGGGTTTCCGCAATCGAACGACGACCCTTCTCCGTTGTTTATATATCGCCAATCTCTGCCCGGAAGCGGACTCGGATCGAGCGACTCGAGGTGTCGACGTCACTGGTGTCACGGGGAGCCCACGTCTCGAGTTCGTTCTCCGATCCGACACCGGATTTCAGATGATATCGCGGACTCACCGGCTGTCTCGCCCGCGAACGGAGATCTAGAAGCACTCGAGACGCTTGCAGGTCGCGGTCGTCTCCCGGAGATCCAGCCCACGCCGAACCGTCGACCGACTGTCACGGCCTCTCCCCCACCACCCTCTTCCTCGCGACATTTCATCTGAAATTCGGTGTGGGTGGGGGCGATCAACCGGGAACAGTCCCGGCTTCGCAGCATTTCATCTGAAATCCGGTGTGGGTGGGAGGGAAGCGACGAGTCAATCCTCCCCGCGAATTCATCTGAAATCCGGTGTGTGACTCGCGACCAGTGCGCGGGCGGCGTCGATTCCGACGCGAACTCGTCGCGAGCGACCCCCGCTCGGGAGGGAAAGAGCTAAGGAAAATTCATCTGAAAGACGGTGTATGCCTTTGCACGCGGAGGGGACGGGGACGCTCGGCGAGTACGCCGCCGAGCACGGCGCGGTCGCCCACTCTCGCTCCAAGTCTCGCGACGATCCGCTCTCGGTGTTAGACGAGGAAGACCGGATCTTCGCGAACGAGGACCTGCTGCGGATCGACCACGTCCCCGACCAGAACAAGATCGTCGGCCGGAACAACCAGATCGAGACCGTCGCCCGACGGCTCAAGCCGACGATCACCGGCGGAACGGGCAAGGGGACGCTCCTGCTCGGGAAATCGGGTTCGGGGAAGACCCTCGTTACCCGCTACGTCAGTCGGGAGGTCGTCGGCCGCGGCCTCGAGAACGACGTCCGGATCGGTCGGGCGGTGATCGACTGCGCTCAGCGTCGCTCTGAGGTCCAGACCGTCATCCACCTCGCGAAGAGCCTGAACGAACCCGAGAAGACGGGGATCACGATTCCCCACTCCGGGATCGCGACGGGGGCGTACTACGATCGGCTCTGGTCGGTCATCGACGAACTGTACGACGCGATCATCGTCGTCTTAGACGAGATCGACCGACTCGCACCGCCCGACGACGTCGAGAACGTCCCGCCCGAGGAGGCCGACGACAGCAAGCTCCTCATGCAACTCTCGCGGGCGGGCGAGGAGAACGACGTCGAGGCGAGTATTACGGTGATCGGGATCAGCAACGACCTGAAGTACGGCGACCGACTCGACACCCGCGTCGAGAGTTCCTTCTCGCCCGACGAGATCGTCTTCCCGGCGTACGACGCCAACCAGCTCGGCGACATCCTCGAGCGCCGCCGCGACGCCTACCGCGAGGACGTGCTCACCGACGACGTCATCCCGCTGTGTTCGGCCTTTTCGGCCCAGGAACACGGCGACGCCCGCCGGGCGATCGACCTCTTCCGGCTCGCCGGCGAGGTCGCCAGGGACAACGACGCCGCCCAGGTCACGGAGAGCCACGTCCGGGTCGCCAACGACGACGCCGAGGTGACCCGGATCCAGGATCTCATCAGGGGCTGTCCCACGCAGGCGAAGATCGCGATCGCGGCGCTGGCGACGATGGACGAGTTCTCCGAGCGCTCGGCGTTCAAGGCCACCGAGATGTACCGCGTCTACCGCGCGTTCGCCGAGGCGATCGACGCCAACGTCCTCGGCAAGAAACGCATCACCGACCAGCTCCGGGAGTACGAGACGCTGAAGATCATCAACATGACCAGAACCAGCGACGGTTACCGCGAGGGCACCTACCTCCAACTCTCCCTGCTCGACGACTCGAGTCTCCTGCTCCAGACGATCGGTCTCGACGAGCGGTGTGCGAACATCCCGATCGACGGACGGATGCGCCAGCATCTCGTCTCCATAGTGGAATCGTAGCGCAGACTATTTTGTACCACTCATGACCAATATATTTTTCATCTGCGACACGAAATTCACGAGCAATGGAGCATGACGGGGTCCGCGCGTCGACGCTCGAGCGGGAGGCGTTCCTGTCGATGAGCGAGCGGACGCGCGATATTTCGACCGACGAGGTCTGTATCCTCATCCCGACGCTGAACGAGGCGGCGACGATCGGCGGGGTGATCGACGGCTTCCGCGAACAGGGGTACTCGAACGTCGTCGTCGTCGACGGCGACTCCGACGACGACACCCGGGAGATCGCGCGCGAGCGAGGCGCCCAGGTGTTCACCCAGGCCGGCGACGGGAAGGGCCAGGCCGTCAGGGAGACCCTCGAGTACGTCACCGTCCCGTACGTGTTGATGGTCGACGGCGACGGCACGTACGACCCGGCCGACGCCGAACGGATGCTCGAGCCGCTCTCGCGGGGGTACGAACACGTTATCGGGAACCGGTTTGCGGATATGGACGACGACGCGATGAAGGCGCTGAACGGGTTCGGAAACAGACTGATCAACCGCTCGTTCCGGCTGATCCACGGCGCCGAGTACGAGGACATCCTCTCGGGCTACCGGGCGTTTACGACCGAGTCGTTCGAACGCCTCTCACTCGACTCGGACGGGTTCACGATCGAGACCGAACTCGCCGTCGAGTGTGTCAAACACGGGGTCGACACGACGGTCGTCCCGGTCAGTTACAGCGCCCGCCCGGAGGCCTCGGAGACGAACCTCCACCCCCTCAGGGACGGTGGAACGATCGTACTGGCGCTGTACTCGCTGGCGAAGACCAACAACCCGCTGTTTTATTTCGGGAGCCTCGGTTCGGCGAGCATCGCCTCCGGCGGCGTCGTCGCGATGTACGTCCTCTGGCAATGGATCCAGTACCAGCAGGGCCACGAGATCCTGGCGGTCGTCTCGGCGGCCGCGATCCTGCTCGGGGTGCAGCTGCTCATGTTCGGCGTGCTTTCGGACATGCTGGTGACGCTGCACCGCGAACAGCGCCGCCGGCTCGAGCAGATTACGCGGGCCGAGCGCGAACGAGACCGAGACGACGAGTAGCGAACGGGACGGCTAAAACGGCAGCATCGATCGAAACTGCTGGACGACGCCGTTCGAGTTCTGCCGGCGGTGTTCCTCGAACGGTTCGTGGAGCGCGTTCAGCAGCTGCTGGCGCGAGTCGAACCGCTCCTGGTCGGTCTCCGCGAGCATCTCGCCGAGGGCGACGTCGTTTCCGTGGACGTCGTACGCGATCCGCTCGTGGCCGAGTTCGGCGCCGACGTCGTCTCTGGTCGCCGGAAACGATAGCTCCGAGCGCCTGAGACGCGCGTCGACGGCGGCGATTCCGAAATCGACGCTCTCCGGCTCGTCGTCGTCGTCGTTCGATGGTGGCCTGACTCCCATACGCTGCCAGTAGAACGCCGCATATCAAAACCGCTGCGGAGACGATCGGCGATCCGGCAGTTTTCCAGCGCCGAGTGACGGGCCACTTCCACAGCCCGCGGCACCGAGCCGTGGCTGGCCGCGAAGAGTGAGTCGTCGCCGACCCGCCTCCCGGAAACGGACCGCAGAGCGGCGACACGTCTTTGGGGACCGCGCCGGAGTATTTCGTATGGTCGAGTACACCACGGTTTCGATCCCGAAGGATCTGGCAGACCGCGTCGACGAAACGATCGAGGGGACGAGCTTCCAGAGCACGAGCGACCTGGTCCGGTTCCTGCTCCGGAGCATCGTCATCCAGCACCAGCGACAGGGCGAGCTAACCGAGGCCGAGTTCGAGGAGATCACCGAACAGCTCCGCGGACTGGGCTACCTCGAGTAACGCGGCAGTTCGCCGGGGTGGGCTCGACCCGCCGGTTTCGTACGGCAGCCCGTCTCACTCCCGGAGCGACCGCTCGGGCGCTCGAGCGTCGAGGATCTCGAGGGGCTGGCGCTCGCCGAACCGATCGAAGGCGCCGAACGACGCCTCGTCGATCTCCCAGGGCGGGACGGCGACGAAGACCACCTGGGCGAGGTCGTCGCGTTTGGTCACCTCGAGCTCCCGCACGGGGTGGGAGACGAACTGGCCCTGGGCCTGTCGGGCCGGCGTCGAGAGGTCGACGCCGAACACCGCATTGACCGCGTTCCCGGGGTCCGGGAGGAAGAAGTCCGTAAAGACCGGCGTCTCGGGCGGGAGCCCCTCGGCTCCCTCGAGCTCGCCGGCCGGGGTCACCGAGACGCCGGTTCTGACCCGGTCCGGATCGGCGTCCTCGGCCAGCTCGAGCAACACCTCGACGAGGGCACGGGTGACGTAGACCACGCCGTACTCCTACGGGCCCGCGACAGTTAGCTGTATCCTATCAGAACGGCAACATCTTTCGCCCCGTCTTGGCGTACAGCAGCGGGGCTCGCGTCCGCGACTGAGAGAGGGCGGTCTCGAGGGCCGTCGTCGCGTCGGTCAGCACGCCAGGGCCGTGACCGACGAGCACTCGATCGGGGACGAGGTCGCCGAGAGCGTCCCGCGGCGGGATCGCCCGCCGCATCGGATGGACGCCGAGGCGTTCCCCCCTGGCGAGGAAGTAGTCGGCGGTACCGACCGACTCCGGGACGACGAGCGTTCGTCGATCGGGATCGTAGAGGGCGACCTCCTGCCAGAACCGGCTGTCGACGATCGTTCGCGCCTTGAACCCCGTATCGGCGAGCTCGTCACCGAAGCGAACGACGGGCGCCTCGAGCTCCTCGGAGACGCCCTCGAAGAACGCCGGGAGGTAGACCGGGACGTCGTGACGGTTCGCAACGTCGGCGGCGTCGCGTTTGTGTCGATCCAGCGTGACGACGACGCCGCGGACCTCGCCGAACTCCGCGAGAAGAGCGTCGACCCCCTCGGCGTCGACGGGGTCGATCACCCACACCTCGCCGTCGTGCTCGAGGGCGTGGCTGGCCCGCTGCATCTCCTCGTCGGGGTGGGCGATCCAGCCGACGCCGCCGTCGAACCGATCGATCTCCGCAAGCTCGGTCGAGCGCTCGTCGACGCGAAATGGCATGGACGGCAGTACGGTCGCTCGCGTCATAAACCTGGACGAAGCCGCCGATTCCGCCGGTTCGTTGCCGATCTCTCCCCGCCACGTCGCCCGTCACACCACCCTCGGTGACACTGAACTCGCCGCGGCGACGCTTCTATGCTCCCGCCCCGAGTACAGGGGACCATGCTTACCGGCCTCTCCTGGCTCGCCCTCGAGGTCAAGTACCTCGAGCCGGCGCGGCGGTTCTACGCGGAGACGCTGTCCCTGCCCGTCCGCGAGGACGGCGAGAACGAGGTCGTCCTGGCCGCGGGCGAGACCGACCTCGTCCTCCGGCGACCCGAGGCGGTTCCGCGGGGCGGACTCCACACCCACTACGCCCTCTCGATCCCCGCCGCGGAGTACGACGACTGGTGGGATCGGCTGAGCGCCGAGTACGACCTCGAGGAGGCTCAGTTCGGCTCCTCGCGGTCGCTGTACCTGTACGATCCCGACGGGAACTGCGTCGAACTCGGCCAGCGCGACGTCGCGGGGCCGGGGATCGATGGCCTGTTCGAGGTCGTCCTCGAGGTCGAGTCCCTCGACCGGGCCCGCGAGTTCTACGAGGCGCTGGGCTTTCGAACGGTCGACGTCGGTTCCGACCGCAAGCGGGTGCGGCTGAACGGCCCGATGGCCCTCGAGCTCTGGGAGCCCCACCTCGGGATCGCCGACGGCCGCGGCGGCGTCCACGTCGACCTCGGATTCGAGACCGAGGATCCGAAAGCGGCGCTCGAGGCGATCGAGGACCGGGTTGACCGGATCGAACGCGAGACCGACGACGAAGCTGTGGTCCGCGATCCGGACGGGCACTGGCTCACGTTCCGCTCGAATTCGGTGCCTGCAACTGAACGGTAAACTTCCTTCCACCCTGCCGATAGAAGAACGCGAACATGCCCGACCGATCTCGAAGCGATGATCGAACCGTCGTCCACCGGACCTTCGACGTCGACGAGGCCGATCCGAACGTGAGCGTCGCCGAACCGTCGCCGAACTCGAGAACGTCGAGGTCGAGAATTTGACGCCGCTGTACGACTGCATCGACCATATCCTCGAGCACGTCTTCTCGAACCCGCCCGTTCCCGCCGCGGAGGCCGAGGTTACCTTCTCCTACGAGGGGTACCGGATCACCGTCAAGCAGGACGGAAGCGCCGTCTTCAGGAAACAGGGCGTGGGGGAGTCGTCTCTCGGCGATTAACGGGATCTGAGGCCGGGGAGCGTCGCGTTCGCGATCGAACCTGTGTGACGCAGGCCTTCGGCTTATCGGCTGCAGCCCAGTCCGTCCGAATAGATTGCCCATGACTATCGATACAACCGAAGACCTCTTCGTCGAAGGATTGAAACACGCCTACTACACGGAACAGCGCCTCGTCGACGCCCTCGAGGAGCTCGAGGAGACGTCCTCGAACGAGAAGCTCGCGGACGGGTTCGCCGAACACCGCGAGGAGACCCGAACACACGTCGATCGTATCGAGCAGGTGTTCGACCAGCTCGACGCCGAGGCCGAAGCGGAGGAGGACCCGATCGTCGAGGGGATGATCGAGGCTCACGAGGAGTTTATCAGCAAGGACCCGAGCGAGGAAGCCGTCGACCGGTTCAACATCGCCGCCGGACAGAAGAGCGAACACTACGAGATCGCCGTCTACGGTAACCTCATCCCGATGGCCGACCAGCTCGGGATGGACGACGCCGCGGACACGCTCGAGGAGACGTTGCGCGAGGAACAGGACGAACTTGACACCCTCTCGGAGTACGGCGAACAGTTCGACTACGACGAGCTCGAGGCCTGAAGCGTCGAAACGGTCGTCGATACGGGTCGGCAGTACTCTCTAATTTTGCGCCGATCCGAACTCCCGGCGTCGAGTGTCGATCTCGAGTCGACCACACGCGATCGAACCGCTACAGTCGATCGGTGTTGACGTCGATTCCAGGTGGCGTGACGACCAGAAAGCCGCGGAAGTGGATGAGGTTCCCGCCCGATTCCTTGACGTCGCGGGCGAAGCCGGAGGCGAGCTCGTTGACCTCGCCCTCGACACAGAGGACGAGCACGTTCCCCGTCGAGACCGCCTCGAGCCACTCCGAGGACGGCGCCGTTCCGTCGAGGACGCCGAGGACGATTTCGCCGTCGAGGTCGAACTCCTCGTCGATGTGTTCCTCGACGGTCCGGAGGTCGAGATCGAAATCGCTCATATCGATCCCCTCGAAGCGCGGCGAGAAAAACGTTCGCTTCCACGGTACACTCTTGGCGAGCGCTCACCAACTCCCGTCCATGCGCGAGCTCGACGAGACTGACCTCGAGATCCTCGAGTTGCTGGCGACCGACGCCCGGCGGCCGTACAAGGAGATCGCCGACCGGGTCGACCTGACGCCGCCGGCGGTCTCGGATCGGATCTCCCGGCTCGAGAGCCAGGGGATCATCCAGGGGTTTACGATCGACGTCGACCGCGAGCGACTCCACGGCGAGGTCTCGGTGCTGGTCGACCTCGAGCCGACCCCCGACGCGGTCGACGACGTCTACGCGGCCGCGGGCGAGCTCGAGGGCGTCGAGCGCGTCTTCGAGGGAGTCGACGGCCGCGTCGTCGTCCACGCGACGATCGCCGAGGGCGACGTCCGCTCGTGGCTCGCTCGCGAGGTCGATCTCGCCTCGCTGTCGGGCTACGACGTCACGCTGCTCAACCGGTCGGCTCGCGTCGCCGCGCTCTCGGCGACCGGGTTCGCCCTCGAGTGTGTTGTCTGTGGGAAACAGGTCACCGGCGACGGCGTGACGGCGACCGTCGACGGTGAGATCAAGACGTTCTGCTGTTCCTCCTGCGAGGATCGATATCTGAGCCGGTACGAGTCTCATCTGGACGCCCTCGAGTGACCGTTCCGATCCGGAGAGAAGCTGGTAACACGTACGAATCCCCGTAGATAACGGACAGGTTCGTCCCGAGAGATCGTTCTTCTCTCGACTCACGTCCCGAAATATACGAACAGCTGGACAACAGTCCAGATATGGGGCGTGTGATGGTTCCTTACCGACCGACTGTCCAGCGGAGAGCGCGCGCCAGCCGAATTAAGTTATTTTCGAGCATATATGGATGGATCGTAGAGGCTCGAACGAGGGATTTCGAGGTCGACTCGCGGAACGAGCAGTATGATAATAGGATATCCGTTGGATAATAGGTCGTTGATGTCTTGCGATTTTCTTCCGTCGGGGGAGTTCTGCGAGGGCTGACACGTCGTCTCATTACGCGGGCAGCGTCAGGTTTATATACGACGTCGATCCTCGAATCGGATACAATGTCTTCACAAGGCAACCCGACCTCTGACACCAGTCAGGGGGGTCGAGTTCTTCCAGGGCACGTTAGATTCCACTGACGAAATCGAGTCAGCACGTGTCTTCGATACGACGCTGCGGGACGGCGAACAGTCGCCCGGGACGTCGTTTTCCTACGACGATAAACGCGAGATCGCCGCCGTTCTGGACGAGATGGGAACCCACGTCATCGAGGCCGGATTCCCCGTCAACTCCGAGACCGAGTTCGAGGCGGTCAGGGATATCGCGTCCTCGACGTCGACGACCACCTGCGGGCTGGCCCGCGTCGTCGACGACGACATCGAAGCCGCACTTGATTCCGGCGTCGAGATGGTGCACACGTTCGTCAGCACCAGCGACGTCCAGATCGAGGACTCGATGCACGCGACCCGCGAGGACGTAGTACAGCGCGCCGTCGAGTCGGTCGAACGGATCACGGAGACGGGGACGACCTGCATGTTCTCGCCGATGGACGCGACTCGAACCGACGAGGCGTTCCTGATCGAGGTTATCGAGGCCGTCTCCGAGGCGGGAACGGACTGGATCAACATCCCGGACACCTGCGGCGTCGCCACGCCGAACCGGTTCCGGGCGATGATCGAGAAGGTCTGTTCCCACACGGACGCGCGAGTCGACGTCCACACCCACGACGACTTCGGACTGGCGACCGCAAACGCCCTGTCGGGCATCGAAGCGGGCGCCGACCAGGCGCAGGTCTCGGTCAACTCGATCGGCGAGCGGGCCGGCAACGCCGCCTACGAGGAGTTCGTGATGGCCGTCGAGTCGGTCTACCAGTGCGATACTGGAATCGACACGACCCGCATCATGGAGCTCTCGGAACTCGTCGAGGAGAAGAGTTCGATCGAGACGCCGGGGAACAAACCCGTCGTCGGTGACAACGCCTTCTCCCACGAGAGCGGGATCCACGCCGCGGGCGTTATCGAGAACTCCGACACCTTCGAGCCCGGCGTGATGACCCCGGAGATGGTCGGCGCGACGCGCCGACTGGTCATGGGGAAAC
Source organism: Natronococcus sp. A-GB7 (assembly GCF_029688865.1). Taxonomy (GTDB): domain Archaea; phylum Halobacteriota; class Halobacteria; order Halobacteriales; family Natrialbaceae; genus Natronococcus. The sequence continues at coordinate 29,990 of NZ_JARUKV010000007.1, read as the reverse complement.
ACACCGGGACTCACTCGGTGCGCGAGCGCCTCGAGGAGCGCGGATACGTGCCTACCGACGACGAGGTGCGGACGGTAACGCGCCGCGTCAAGGACTACGGCGCCGAGAAGCGCCGCATCACCGTCGAGGACTTAGAGCGGTTCGCCGAGGAGGCTGGCGTCGAGCGCCAGCGAGAGGAGGTGCAGATCTGAGGGATGGCTCCCTCGTTTGCCACCGGCCGGGAGCCCCGGCTATCGCGCCGTCGTTCCCGCCAGCGTTGCCCGGGACGAAACTATTATACTGGTTGCCGCGCCTACCAGTGGAGTAATGACGGATCGCGCTCGACCATCGGTTCGCACTCGCGACACCGACGGCAGCGCGCTCGCTCGCATTCGTATTGTAGGGGCCGACTAGCCCCTCACCAACTCCTTCCTCGACCCCGGCCCGTATCCGTCGCACCGACCGCCGAGCGACCCGCAATCCACCAGATGACACCAGCAACCAGAACGCATCGTCCGAATCCGACAGGAGGGTATCGATACCGATGAGCGAACGCGCAGCACCAGTTACCGCGACCGAGGAACAGCGAGACGACCAGGAGACACCGTCGGAGGAGCCGTCCGAAGCTGACGATACCGAGTCGGCAACCGATGCCGAACCGACACCGGTTACGACGGGCGCCGAGTCCGTCGTCCGCGCACTCGAGAACGCGGGGGTCGAGCACGCCTTCGGCGTGCAGGGCGGCGCGATCATGCCCGTCTACGACGCGCTGTACGACTCCGAGATCCACCACGTGACGATGGCCCACGAGCAGGGGGCCTCCCACGCGGCCGACGCCTACGGCATCGTCTCCGGAGAGCCGGGCATCTGCCTGGCGACCTCGGGGCCGGGGGCGACGAACCTCGTTACGGGGCTGGCCGACGCCGACATGGACTCGGATCCGGTCGTCGCACTGACCGGCCAGGTGCCGACGGAGTTCGTCGGCAACGACGCCTTCCAGGAGACCGACACCACCGGCGTCACGATGCCGGTCACGAAGACCAACACCTTCTCGAGCGAGCCCGACCGCGTCGGCTCCGACGTCAGCGAGGCGTTCGCGCTCGCGAGCGAGGGGCGACCGGGACCGACGCTGGTCGACCTACCGAAAGACGTTACGAACGCCGAAACCGACCGCGAACCCGACGAGCCGCGGACGCCCGACACCTACGACGTCCAGGAACGAGCGGACCCCGAGATCGTCGCGGCCGCGGCCGAACGCGTCGAGAACGCCAGCCGCCCGATCATGCTGCTCGGCGGGGGCGTGATCAAGGGCGACGCGGCCGAGGTCTGTCGCGAGTTCGCGATCGAACACGAGATCCCGGTCGTCACGACGATGCCCGGAACCGGCGCCTTCCCCGAGGACCACGAGCTCGCACTCGAGGGTGCGGGGATGCACGGTACCGGCTACGCCAACATGGCGATCACCCACTGTGATACGATGGTCGCCGTCGGCACCCGATTCGACGACCGCCTGACGGGTGGCATCGAGACGTTCGCGCCCGACGCCGAGATCATCCACGTCGACATCGATCCGGCGGAGATCTCGAAGAACATCCACGCGGACTACCCGCTGATCGGCGACGCCGGCACCGTCGTCGAACAGCTGACCGAGGCCGTCGACGAGTCGCCACAAGCGACGAAGTGGCGCGCGCAGTGCCAGCAGTGGAAGTCCGATTACTCGATGGCCTACGACACGCCGGAGGACGAACCGGTCAAACCGCAGTTCGTCGTCGAGGCCCTGGACGAGGCCACGAGCGACCGAGCGGTCGTTACGACCGGCGTCGGCCAACACCAGATGTGGGCCTGGCAGTACTGGACCTACACCGAGCCCCGCACCTGGGTCTCGAGTCACGGTCTGGGCGCGATGGGCTACGGGCTGCCGGCGGCGATCGGCGCCCGCTTCGCGGCCGACGACGACCAGGAGGTCGTCTGCGTCGACGGCGACGGCTCGTTCCTGATGACGCTGCAGGGACTGTCGGTCGCCGTCCGCGAGAACCTCGACATCACGGTTGCCGTGCTCAACAACGAGTACATCGGGATGGTCCGCCAGTGGCAGGACGCCTTCTTCGACGGGCGCCACTCCGCCTCGGACTACGGCTGGATGCCCGAGTTCGACACGCTCGCCGAGGCGTTCGGCGCTGAAGGGTTCCGAATCGACGACTACGACGAGGTCGCGGACACGATCGACGCCGCGCTCACCTACGACGGTCCCTCCGTGATCGACGTCCACATCGATCCGCAGGCGAACGTCTATCCGATGGTTCCGAGCGGCGGCGACAACGGTCAGTTCGCGCTGACGGAGGATCAGCTATGACGGACGAACAGGGCCTCGACGGACCCGCTCCCGGAGAGCGGCCGACTCCCTCGGGTCGGCGAAACAAACAGGGGATCCGCATCGACCCCGAGGTCGAGGCGAAACACGAACCCCGACGGACCGTCATCTCGGCGCTCGTCGAACACGAACCCGGTGTGCTCGCCGAAGCCTCGGGACTGTTCTCGAGGCGGCAGTTCAACATCGAGAGCCTCACCGTCGGTCCGACCGACGACGACGAGCGCGCGCGGATCACGCTCGTCGTCGAGGAGCCCGACCCCGGCATCGACCAGATCAAAAAGCAGCTCCGGAAGCTGATTCCGGTGATCGCCGTGCGCGAGCTCGAGCCCGACGCGATGCGCCGCGAACTCGCCCTGGTGAAGGTCAACGCAGAACGACCCGACCAGGTCGCGGCCGTCGCCGATATGTACGACGCAAAGACCGTCGACTCGAGCCCCGAAACCGCAACGTTCGAGATCACGGGCGCCCGTCAGAAGATCGAGGCCGCGATCGAGACGTTCTCCCAGTTCGGCATCCGTGAGATCGCTCGAACCGGGACGACGGCGCTCGCACGCGGTACCGACGACACCGCGGCACCCGCTCCGGCAGAATCGACCGCCAACGAGGCGAACAACACCCCTTACACCCAACCAGCAGACGATGACTGAAGACGAATTCACCACCGAGATCTACTACGAATCGGACGCGGACGAATCGCAACTCGACGACGTAACCGTCGCCGTCCTCGGCTACGGCAGCCAGGGCCACGCCCACGCGCTGAACCTCCACGACAGCGGCGTCGACGTGGTCGTCGGCCTGCGCGAGGACTCCTCCTCGCGCTCGGCCGTGGAAGCCGACGGGCTCGAGGTCGTGACGCCCGTCGAGGCGGCCGCGCGGGCGGACATCGTCTCGATGCTGGTCCCCGACACGGTCCAGCCCCACGTCTACGAGCAGATCGAGGACGAGCTCGAGGCCGGCGACACGCTGCAGTTCGCTCACGGGTTCAACATCCACTACAACCAGATCCAGCCCGACGAGGACGTCGACGTAACGATGATCGCGCCCAAATCCCCGGGCCACCTCGTCCGCCGTAACTACGAGAACGGCGAGGGAACGCCGGGACTGCTCGCGGTCTACCAGGACGCCACCGGCGACGCCAAAGAGCGCGCACTCGCGTACTCGAAGGCGATCGGTTGTGCCCGCGCCGGCGTCGTCGAGACGACGTTCCGCGAGGAGACCGAGACCGACCTCTTCGGCGAGCAGGCCGTCCTCTGTGGCGGCATCGCCGAGCTGATCAAGGTCGGTTACGAGACGCTGGTCGACGCCGGATACAGCAAGGAGATGGCGTATTTCGAGTGTCTCAACGAGATGAAGCTCATCGTCGACCTGATGTACGAAGACGGGATCGGCGCGATGTGGGATTCGGTTTCGGACACCGCCGAGTACGGCGGACTCACTCGCGGTGAAGCCGTCATCGACGATCAGGTTCGCGCGAACATGGAGGAGGTACTCGAGGAGGTCCAGAACGGCGAGTTCGCGACCGAGTGGGTCACCGAGAACCAGGCCAACCGCCCGGTCTACACCCAGCTCAACCAGGCCGAGAAGGACCACGAGATCGAGGAAGTCGGCGAGCGCCTCCGCGCGCTGTTCGCCTGGCAGGAGGAACAGGAATCGGAAACCGAGGACGAGCGAGAGAAAGTGCAAGCGGATTAGAATGACACGAACGAACGACACCGAATCGGACGACGACTCGATGCGTGCGGTCAGCCACACCAACCCCTACACCGGCGAGACGGCCGGGCGGCTGTTCAGCCGCGGCCCGACGGTCGTGGCCGACGGCGGCCGGCGGAACGGAGCCGGCGACGAGAACCCAGCCGCGACGGACCCGTCGGCCGACGACACGATGAAGCGAGTCGACCACACGCCGCCGGAAGGCGCCGACGACGCGAACGACGTCTTCGAGCGGGGCAACGAACACGGCCGCGACGACGAGCGGGGAGCAACCGACGTATGAGTGAGGGCACCCTGTACGACAAGGTCTGGGACCGCCACAAGGTGACCACCCTGCCGACCGGACAGGACCAGCTGTTCGTCGGCCTCCACCTCATCCACGAGGTCACCAGCCCGCAGGCCTTCGGCATGCTCCGCGAGCGGGACCTCGAGGTCGCCTATCCCGAACTGACGCACGCGACGGTCGACCACATCATCCCGACGGCCGACCAGTCCCGACCCTACGAGGAGGACGCCGCCGAGGAGATGATGAGCGAACTCGAGCGCAACGTCCGCGAGGCCGGAATCGAGTTCTCGGACCCCAACAGCGGGGACCAGGGGATCGTTCACGTCGTCGGTCCGGAGCAGGGGCTGACCCAGCCCGGGAAGACGATCGTCTGTGGCGACTCCCACACCTCGACCCACGGCGCCTTCGGCGCGCTCGCGTTCGGCATCGGCACCAGCCAGATCCGGGACGTGCTCGCGACAGGCACCATCGCGATGGAGAAACAGAAGGTCCGCAAGATCCAGGTCGACGGCGAACTCGGCGAGGGCGTCGAGGCCAAAGACGTCATCCTGGAGATCATCCGCCGACTCGGCACCGAGGGCGGCGTCGGCTACGTCTACGAGTACGCCGGGTCCGCGATCGAGGACCTGGGGATGGAGGGTCGGATGTCGATCTGTAACATGTCGATCGAGGGCGGCGCTCGCGCGGGCTACGTCAACCCCGACGAGACCACCTACGAGTGGCTCGAGGACACCGACTACTTCCAGGACAATCCCGAGAAGTTCGAGGAGCTCAAGCCGTACTGGGAGTCGATTCGCTCGGACGAGGACGCCGAGTACGACGACGTCGTCCACATCGACGCCGACGAGCTCGAGCCCGTCGTCACCTGGGGGACGACCCCAGGTCAAGGGATCGGGATCAGCGATCCGATCCCCGAGCCGGAGGAGCTGCCTGCGGACAAGCAGGACACCGCACGACGCGCCCAGGAACACATGCGCGTCGAGCCCGGCGAGACGATGGCGGGGTACGACATCGACGTCGCCTTCCTCGGCTCCTGTACCAACGCTCGGCTCCCCGACCTGCGTCGTGCGGCCCGGATCGTCGAGGGCCGCGAGGTCCACGACGACGTCCGTGCGCTCGTCGTCCCCGGCAGCCAGCGCGTCCAGAAGACCGCCGAGGAGGAGGGGCTAAAGGACGTGTTCGAAGCCGCCGGCTTCGAGTGGCGAAACGCCGGCTGTTCGATGTGTCTCGGGATGAACGAGGACCAGCTCGAGGGCGACGAGGCCAGCGCCTCCTCCTCGAACCGGAACTTCGTCGGTCGCCAGGGCAGCAAGGACGGTCGGACCGTCCTGATGAACCCGCAGATGGTCGCCGCGGCGGCGATCACCGGGGAAGTAACCGATGTACGTGAGCTGCCGGAAGCGGAGGTGACCGCCTAATGGGCGACACAGACGAGGTCGAGATCCCCGAGGTCGATTCTGTCTCCGGCTCGGGCATCCCGATCCGGGGCAACGACATCGACACCGACCAGATCATCCCCGCGCGGTTCATGAAGGTCGTCACCTTCGACGGACTGGGCGAGTTCGCGTTCTTCGACCTCCGGTTCGACGAGGACGACGAGCAGAAAGACCACCCGTTCAACGAGGAGCGGTTCCAGGACTCCTCGGTGATGGTGGTCAACTCGAACTTCGGCTGCGGTTCCTCGCGCGAGCACGCTCCTCAGGCGCTGATGCGCTGGGGGATCGACGCCATCATCGGCGAGAGCTTCGCGGAGATCTTCGCGGGCAACTGTCTCGCGCTCGGCATCCCGACCGTCACGGCCGACGCCGAGACGATCGAGGCGCTCCAGGACTGGGTCGACGAGAACCCCGAGGGCGAACTCGAGATCGACGTCGAGGCCGAGACCGTCACCTACGGCTCGAAGACGATCGACGTCACCGTCGACGACGCCCAGCGCAAGGCCCTGGTCGACGGCGTCTGGGACACGACGGCGCTGATGAAGTCCAACGCGGGTGCGGTTCGGGAGACCGCCCGCGAACTGCCGTACGTCGAGTCCGGCGCGATTCCCGAAGCCGAGTAGCGACCTCCACTTTTGCCGTTTGCACCGATCGAGCAGCGACAGCTAACGGCCGATCATATTTAGTATATTGAATTTCTATACTACACTAATGTCTCCGGGATCGATAGCTGACCGTCTCGCGACCCGGCCGAGAGCCGTTCTTCTCGCACTCGTGCTGGTCGTCGGGCTGATCCCGGGAGCAGCGGTCGGAGCGACCGCCGACGGCGTCGGAACGGGCGTCGATGTCGACGGCTCCGAACCACAGGAGACGTCGATCGATCCCGCACTCGAGGACGCCGAGGGCGAGGTCACCGTCTTCGTCCACCTCGAGTCACCTCCGTCGGATGGTAGCGAGGAGCCCGCGGACCGACGGACGCAAGTCGAGGCGAGCCACGAACGGTTCGACCGGGAGGTCGCCTCGAGCGACGCCGTCACCGTCGAACGGGAGTTCTGGCTCACCACGGCCGTCCTCGCGACGGTCGACACCGATCGGATGGATCTCGAGACGCTCGCTCGAGCCGATGGAGTCACCGCGATCAGCGCCGACGAGGCTGTCTCCGGTGCGGTCGATCGGACCGTGAACGGGGCCGATGCCGAGGCAGAGGACCTCGAGACCGACGGTCCCTCGGCCGGGCTCGAGCAGCTACACGTTCCCGAGGCGTGGGATACCTACCGCACGGAGGGCGAGGGAACGTCCGTCGCGGTTCTCGATTCGGGCGTCGACGGCGACCACCCGGACCTCGACGTCGCCGAGTGGCGCGACTTCGGCGACGATCCCTCGGACGAGCCGATCGCCTACGACGATCACGGCACCCACGTCTCGGGCGTCGTCACCGGGGGCAACGAGAGCGGGACGCAGATCGGCGTCGCCCCCGACGCTGACCTCTACCACGGCGCCGTGATGACTCACTGTGGCGGCGACGACTGCGTCGGCTACCAGCGCGACATCATCGCGGGTCTCGAGTGGGCCGTCGAGACGGACGCGGACGTCATCGTGTTGAGCCTGGGGATCGAGGGGTACAACGCCGGGCTGCTCGAGGCCATCGAGAACGCGAACGACGCCGGAACGCCGGTCATCAGTTCGGCCGGCAATCAGGGTCCAGAAACCTCGACGTCGCCTGGCAACCTCCACGACACGACCAGCGTCGGCGCGGTGGACGACGATGGCACCGTCCCCGAGTTCTCGAGCAGCGAGGAGATCGAGACGGCCGAGACGTGGGGTTCGGACGCGCCGGAGCACTGGCCCGGCTCGTACGAGGTTCCGACCCTCGTCGCCCCCGGCGTCGACGTCACGAGCACGGCCCCCGGCGGCGGGTACACGATCAAGAGCGGGACCAGCATGGCCGCGCCCGCTGCCGGCGGAGCAGCCGCGCTCGTCCAGTCGGCGACGGCGACGACGCTCGACGCGACGGAACTCGAGGCCGCGCTGACCGAGACCGCGGTCGGCGGCGACGGCCAGCGCGACGGGCACGGGATCATTAACGTCCCGGCGGCGATCGAGCGAGCCGGCTCGTACTCGACGATCGAGGGAACGGCGACCGATACGGTCACGGGCGCACCCCTCGAGGAAACGACGGTCACGGCCACCGGCGACGGCGACCGCCACGAGACGACGACCGACTCCGAGGGGACGTTCGAGTTCGAGGGCCTCGAGGCCGACCGGGAGTACGAGATCGTCGCCGACGGCTCCGGCTACGAAGCGACGTCGGAGACGGCGTCGCCGCCGGCCGACGGATCGGCGACCGTCGATCTCTCGCTCACCGGGAGCGGGACGATCGACGTCGACCTCGAGGACGACGGGTTCGAAACGCCGGTCGACGATGGAACGGTCGCGGCGACGGGGCCGACCGGTTCGTATCCGGGCGAGCGAACGGACGAGGGGAGCTACCGGATCGACGCCGTTCCCGGCGGCGAGGAGTACGCGCTCGAGGTGGACGCACCCGGACGCCTCGAGGACGAGCGACCGGTCGCCGTCGCGGACTCGGAAACCCGGACCGAGTCGTTCGATATGGAGGGTGATTCGACCCTCGAGATCGTCGTCGAGACCACGGACGGAAACCCGGTCGAGAACGCGTCCGTCGCCATCGAATCCGAATCCGGGGGCACGCTCGAGGCGGACGACCGCACGGCCGAAGACGGAACGCTCGAGGTCACGGTTCCCGGGACCGGCGAGGAGTACACGGTGACGGCCTCCGGATCGGATCTCGAGTCGACCACCGTCGAAACGGGGGCGATCGACGAGGAAACGACCGAGACCGTCGTCGTCGCGCCTACCGAGGGCGGTTCTGGCGGACCGGGTCCGATCGTTCTCGCCGCGGCCGGCGTGGTCGTCGCGGTCGGCGTCGCACGGCTGGCGCGATCCTGACCCGGATTCCGCCTCGCAGGCGGGCAGTTCTCGTGGTATTCGATACCCTCTTTTTCCCCGGCGCGCGAGAGTTCGACATGACTCACGAGATCGCCGTCGTCCCCGGTGACGGAATCGGCCAGGAGGTCACACCCGCAGCGGTCGACGTACTGAACGCCCTCGAGATCGACTTCGAGTTCACCGAGGCCGAGGCCGGCGACGCAGTCGCCGAGGAGACCGGTGACCCGTTGCCCCAGGAGACGTACGACCTCGCCGCGTCGACCGACGCGACGCTGTTCGGCGCGGCCGGCGAGACTGCGGCTGACGTGATTTTGCCCCTCCGGGAGGCCGTCGGGTCGTTCGTCAACGTCCGTCCCGCGACGGCCTACCCCGGCGTCGACGCCGTCCGCCCGGAGACCGATCTCGTCTTCCTCCGGGAGAACACCGAGGGCGTCTACGCGGGCCACGAGGATCGCCTCACCGACGACGTTGCAACCCTCACCCGCGTGACGACGGAGACGGCCTCCCGACAGCTTGCGGAGTTTGCCTGCGAGTACGTCCAGCAAGGCGACCACGACGGCTTTACGATCGCTCACAAGGCGAACGTAATGCGCGAGACCGACGGCCTCTTCCGCGAGACGGTCGCCGACGTCGCCAGCGAGGCGGGCGTCGAGACCGACGAGGTACTGATGGACGCCTTCGCGACGAAGGTCTGTCTCGACCCCGAGCAGTTCGACGTCATCGTCTGTCCGAACCTCGCGGGCGACGTTCTCTCGGATCTCGCGGCCGGGCTGGTCGGCGGACTCGGCCTGCTCCCCTCCGCGAACGTCGGCTCCGAGCGGGCGCTGTTCGAACCCGTCCACGGCACCGCCCCCGACATCGCCGGCGAGGGCGTCGCCAACCCCGCCGCAGCGATCCTCTCGGCGGCGATGCTCCTCGAGTACCTCGAGTACGACGAGGAGGCCGCCGCGGTCCGGTCGGCCGTGGAGGCGACCCTGGAGGAAGGACCGCAGACGGGCGACCTCGGCGGTGACGCGAGTACCGAGGACGTGACGAACGCGATCATCGACCGGCTGTAAAAGGCGCCCGTTCTCCGAATCGACGAACGACTCAGGCCGAGTCGGCGCCGAGCGTCCAGTCGCCGTCGGCCTCGACGTTGATCCAAACCGTTCCGCCGGCCGCGTAGGAACGGGAGCTGTCGAACGAGCCGGTCTGGTTGACGAGCTGTTCTCGGCTGCCGTCCGCGCCGTAGCCGTCGACGACGAACGTCCCGTCGCCGTCGTGGGTCGGCGACAGGGAGACACCGCCTTCGGTCCAGAGCGGCCCGACGTACCCCGAGCCGCTGCCGGAGTGTTCGACCGGAAGCTCCTCGAGGTCGTCGCTGTGAACCGCCGGCTGGCTGAGATCGATCGACCAGTCGTCGTCCGCTTCGATCTCGAGCGTCGCGGTTCCGCCGCCGACGGTCGCGACCGACTCGCCGCTGGCGGCTCCGGACGCCGTCAGGGTGTTGCCGTCGAGCTCGACGACGAACTCGTCGTCCCCGTCGTGGGAGAACTCCGCGACGACCAGCCCCTCGTCGAGGTCGACGCTCTCGCTTCCGGAACCGCTGCCGTCGAGGTCGTGGGACTGGCCGGCCTCGAAGATGGTTCCTTCGGGTCGCTCGATCGTCTCCTCGGCACCGTGTACCTCGTACTCGCCGTCGACGAGGTCGGAAGGCGTGATGACGTCGAGACCGCGGGTCTCGAGGTGATCAAGCAGGTGCTCGAACTCGTCGAGGCTCATCTCGCTTCCCTCCGGCTCGTCCGTGTCGACGATCCGTTGCATGCGCAACACGGTGAGCTGGTTGTACTGATCGACGAGGTTGATGTGCCGGCGCACGCCGTCGTGAAGCGAGGGCCCCCAGACGTGGGGGATCATGTGACGTTCCGTCGGCGGCATCGTGCTCGGACAGGAGCCGAACAGGAACGACGTTTCGTGGACGTCCCTGACGACCTCGTAGGTCTCCTCGCTCATCCGATCGCCGGGGACGAGCAGGTGACGCGCGCCGTCCTCGAAGCCCTGTTGCTCGAGCATGTTCTTCGCGTTCTCGAGGACGGTCCGCTGTCGGTCCGGAGGCGAATCCGAGAGCGCCGTCGTGGTCGACGGGTTCGAACAGATGTCCCATCCCCGGTCCTGCAGTTCCTGGAGCTGCGTCGCGTCCATCCGACCGCCCTCACCGATCGCCTCGGGCGGGAGCGGAACGGCGGCGCGCCAGCCGCGCTCCTCGAGCATGTCGGCGGCGATCTCGTACTGGGACTCGTAGCCGCCGTGGAACAGGAGGATCGCCTTCCCGTTGTCGACGGACTCGACCTTTCGCAGGTCGTCGACGGCCATCTTGATCGGTCGGCCGTCGTTCGTCGCGAGGATGTTGATCGCGGTGACGTTCGAGAGATCCGGCTCGTCGCCGGGTTTGTGTTCGTACCCGCAGTCGAGCCGGAACCAGCCCGTGAACTCTCCGGGAACGGTCCGGACGGTCGTGAGCCGACTCTCCCGACCAGGCGCGACGAACTCGACGACGATCCGGTTCGCGGACTCGGGTTTGGCCGCGAACGAGACGTCGTGCTCGGTGAGGTCGATCGCCTCCGAGAAGTAGACAGTCAGCCCCGCCGACTCGCCCTCCTCGTCCTCGATGACTGCGGCCTGTGACCCCCGCCGCGCGTCCTCGGACGACACCGAGACCTCGCCAGTTCGTCTGGTCGGCTCCTCCTCGAAGTCGGCCAGCAGTTCGCCGTCGTCGATCGCGGGCCATAGCGTCTCCCCTCCGCCGTCCCCACCGTCGTCCGAGTCGTCGCCGTTCCCGTCACCGTTGCCGTTGCCGGAGTCGTCACCGTTCCCACCGTCGTCGCCGTTTTCCTCTTCGGACAGGAAGTCCGTACAGCCGGCGAGCGTCGCCGACGTTGCACCGACAGCGGCCAGTAGCCGCCGCCTGGACGACCCGAATCCAGTGTTGTTGCCGTTATCCATGTGTGATTTGAACGTTCCGTACCTGTATACTTGTTAATAGAGGTACTAAACCTTCTTCCCGAAACGATTGTATCCGAGACCGATCGGTGCGGAGACGCTTATCCGATGGCTAACAGTTCGCCCGCTGGCGGTTTTTCACACGATATCGAGAGCGTCTCTATCGGCGCCGGCCAGCTCGACGAGCGCGTCGGCCTCGAGGAGGTGGCAGTCGCCGGGGACGACCAGCAGGTGCAGCGGATCACCGAACGACCGCTGTGCGAGTTCGGTCATCGTCCCGGCCGCAACGAGGGGGTCGGGGCTGCCCGCTCGAGCGACGACGACGCCGACGAGATCGGGGTAGACTTCGGCCAGCAACTCGGCGCCGACGTCGGCGGTCATGTACTCGCCGCGCTCGGCCTTAATATCCAAATAAACGACGGTGTGGTGTCCGTCAGCCCGGTTTGCGTCGATCGTCTCGGTCACGCTCGCGGGGAGCCCGTCGGCACCGTGAGCGTAGGGGAACGGGAGCGTCGTCGCCTTCCCGAACCGGTAGTTCTGCAGGCCGGTCAGCGAGCTGGCGGCCGTCTGGGCGGTGACGCCGTGGATCACCCGCGTCTCGACCCCGCGGTCGTGTGCGCGCAGCCGGAGGTCGACGTGGGTCGTCGAGATCATCGTATCCCCCGCCGTGAGGAAGGCGACGTCCTCGTCTTCGGCTGCGGCGAGCATCTCCTCGGGTTCCTGCTCGACGCCCGCCCGATCGCGGACCTCGATCGAGACGTCGTGTGCGTCCTCGAGCTCCTCGACGGTTGTTCCGAGCAGCTTGCTGGTGTAGAACTCGGCGTAGGCCCGGTCGGCCTCCCGGAGCGCTCGTCGACCCTCGACGGTGATCGACCGCTCGTCGTAGAGCCCGAGCCCGATGAAGGTGAGCATGGCCGTCGGTAGCGCGAGCGGCCGTTATAAGCTTTCGACACGGCGATCGAAGCGTCAGCGTTAGGAGCCGGCGGTGGCGAGTGTCGGTATGGAGGTGCCGTGTGTCCGCGTCGAGCCCGAGGCGGGCGAAGCGACGCGCTCGACCCTCGCCGAGGCGGACCTGATCGACGACGACTACGAGATCACCGTCGCGGACGGCTGGCTGTACGTCCCGGTCACCGACCCCGACGCACTCTCGAGCGAGTACGATCTCGTCGAGCGAGCCGTCGACGAGCGCCGGAGCCAGACGACCCCCGCGGAGCTGCTTTCGTTCGAGCCGTCCTACGAACGCCTCGGCGAGGCCGCGCTGCTCGACGAGGACGACGCCGAGCGCGCGCGGACGATCGCCGACGCGATCCTCGAGTCGGATCTCCCCGTCGACACCGTGTTGAACAAGGCCTCGAAAGTCAAAGGCGAGACGCGGGTTCGGGACTGGGAGCTGCTCGCGGGCGAGGGCACGGAGGTCGTCCACCGCGAGTACGGCTGCGAGTTCGCGCTGGATCTCGCCGAGGTGTACTTTTCGCCCCGACTCGCGACCGAACGTCACCGGGTCGCCGAGCAGGTGACGGAGGGGGAGCGGGCGTTCGACATGTTCGCGGGCGTCGGCCCGTTCGTGATCCCGTTCGCGAAGCGCGGCGCCGACTGCGTCGGCGTCGACGTCAACGAGACCGCGATCGACTACCTCCGGGAGAACGCCCGCCGGAACGGCATCGAGGACCGCGTCGCGCCGATCTGCGACGACGTTCGCGAGGTCGCCCCCGACTACGAGGACTGGGCCGATAGGATCGTGATGAACCTGCCCCACAGCGCAGACGCCTTCCTCGAGTCGGCGGTAACGATCGCGGGCGAGGACTGTACGCTGCACTACTACGATATTCAGCACGAGGACGACCCGTTCGGTCCCGGCGAGCGCGCGATCCGCGAGGCCGCCGAGCCGGAGTACGAGGTGACCGTCGAGACCCGACACACGGTCCGTTCGTACGCGCCCCACGAGCTGAACGTCTGTCTGGACGTCCGGCTCGAGCAGTAGTTCGCTCCTGCACCGATCCACGGGAGGGGGTCGCACGACCACGACGATTCGCAATCCTTATGCCGGCTATCGCTCCTATCACTAAACGCGTTCAGCGCCGGTGTAGCTCAGACTGGCAGAGCGAATCCTTCGTAAGGATTAGGTCGAGGGTTCAAATCCCTCCACCGGCTTCCGGAACGGAGTTCGAAGCTCGCCGTGTCGGTGCTCCCCGCTTCGACTGGTACTCTCCCCGTACTCAGCGTTCGTTCACACGTCTCGACGTTTTGCTCGGCGAGTTCGTAACGCTCACCATCAGAATCGACCCATCCGTTCATCGGAAACCCAAGGCGCCATTTCGGTCAGTTCGCTTACCGAACGGCGGAGTGAAAGCGAACTGGAAAATACGAACTCTACGACACCGACTTCTCGGACTGCTCGGTGTCGTCCGATCGGATATACACTTCGAGAACACCGTTTTTGAACCAGGCCTTTTGCATTTCAGAGGAGGTCCAGGGAAGCTCAACCCGGCCAACAGTGGTGCCCGTTTTCCTGATAACGAGTTCGTTTGTTCTCGGATCGATCCCTGCTGTGAGATCGTCTTTGTCGGCTCCGGGAAGATCGGCGATAACCACGAACTCGCCGTCGTCACGACGAGTATCGATCAAACAGTCCGTGGACCCGGACGTGCGTGCTCGCGACCGTTCCTGATCGTCCGTGCGCTGTCGCTGATTTGCCCGAGTTCTTCGAGCCGGAGGACGCGATCGGGGTGGGCCTCTTGAAGATCGCTTTGCGTCTTCTCCGACTACCTTCTCTAATCCCTCTGACAACGATCGCAATCCCGCTTGAAGCGAACTCTCGATAGCTGTTGCAAGGGAGGGATCCCTCTGTTGGTTATCGCGTACAGGTGCCTTCCGTTCACTGTCGTCCCGCTCGTTTTCGTCCTTATTGCTCATAGGGGGTCACCTCTGTATCGCGGGTACCCCGTATGTCATATGTTAGTCCCCAGCAGGATAAATCTCTGGACTTGCCACTTGCTGCGTTTTCTTTTCGAGGAGGGAAACGATGCCTCGTTTCGTGATGAACACGTCCGTACTGATATCGAAGTCAACGAAGGGGGCGAAGCCGTCGCCAGCGATTTCGTCGCGTCTTTCCGAACGTGAGCAGTGTAGCGCGAACCTCGTGTTCGTATGGGTTCCAATCCCGCTACCGACGTCTGCTATCGCAGGCCAACTCGCGAACGAGGCAGACACTCCCTGTCGGTGGCGCTATCGGGCCTCTCTGTAGTACGGCCCGAATCGCTGCTCGTCGTTCGCCGAGAGGTCGATCCCGTTCTCGGCGAGCAGCTCGATCATCCGTTTGGTCTCGCACTCGTACCACGTCGAAAGCACTCGAACGTTCTTCTGCGCGTAGTCGTAGTTCCGTTCGAGGACGCGTCTATCGGTCGGGTCCAGTTGACGAGCTTTCATTCCATCCCACCTCTGTCGCCTAATTATGCATGGTTTGTAATAAGCTTGTTGTACGTTATCACCCTCTCCGATCCGGTAGCCAGCTCCTCGAGAACGAATCGGATACGCTCTTTGCCCAGCGGAAACATTGAGGGTCCATGACCGAGACAAGCGGGGGACTAACCGAACAGTCCGCCCTCGGAATCGTCGCCCTGGTGACCGGGATCCTCGCGGCGTTGCTCGTCCTCCCGTACCTCCAGTACGTCCTGCTCGCGGTCGTGCTCGCCTACGCGCTCGCGCCGTTTCAGACGATCCTCGAGCGAGTGCTGAGCCCGACCGCGTCGGCGCTGACGTTGATTGCGAGCTCGCTACTCGTGCTCGTGATCCCGGTGCTGTACGTCCTCGTCGTCGCGATCCGGCAGGCCTCGGAACTCGTAGGAACGATCCAGCAGCAGGGACTGGACACGATGGCGATCCAGGACGAACTCGAGGGCTTTGGCTACCAGCTCGATCCCGAAGCCGCCATCGCGGCCTACGAGGCCAACCAGGGTCAGATCGACGACGGCCTGCACGGCCTCCACGGCGCGGTCACCGGGACCCTCGAGTTCCTCGGTGGGCTCCCGTCGATCGCGTTCGGGCTGACGGTGACGATGTTCGTCCTCTTCGGGCTGCTCCGGGACGGCGATCGGCTGGTCGACTGGCTCCAGACCGTGGTTCCGATCAGCGACGGTGCCAGAGACGAGCTGTTCACCGAACTCGATCGACTCATGTGGGCGTCGGTGGTCGGTAACGTGATCGTCTCCGCGATCCAGGCCGTGTTGCTCGGAATCGGTCTCTGGCTGCTCGACGTACCGGGCGTCGTCCTGCTCACCGTTGCGACGTTCGTGCTCGCCCTGCTCCCGCTCGTGGGCGCGTTCGGGATCTGGGTTCCGGTCTCGATCTACCTCGTCGTCGCCGGGCGACCGCTGGCGGCCCTGGCGCTGGTCGGCTACGGGACGTTCGTCAGCGTCTCCGACATGTACCTCCGCCCGGCTATCATCGGAAAGAGTGGGGCTCTCAGCGCCGCGGTGATCGTTCTCGGAATCTTCGGTGGGGTCGCGATGTTCGGCGCCGTCGGGCTGTTCGTGGGGCCCGTCATCCTCGGGGCGGCCAAGATCGCCTTCGATCTCTTCAGCCGGGAGTGGCACGGGTCGGCGGCGTAAGGGGATGCGAACGCTCGAGACGCGCGCGCCGGAATCGACCGACGCCCCGAACCTCGGGTCTAGATCGGATCAGGGTGTCCGTCGTTCCATGTACTCGTCGTGGCTGATTTTCTCGAGGGCGTCGGTCGGGAGACAGAGCAGGTCGCTGCGGCGCTTCGGGAGGACGCCGTCCATCACCGCGCCGCTCGCGTAGTCGACGTACCACTCGAGGTCGACCAGCGAGACGTCGCTCGTCTCGAGGACCCGTCCGACGGCTGCTTCCGCCTGTGGGAGTTCCCGCTCGATCGAGTCGGGTAATCGATCCGGACGTACGCGGACCATGTCGCCGGGGCGAAGCGCCATTCACTAGCCGACTCGATCGGCTGGAGGTTAATAATTCCGGCTCGCCCACCCTCTCTCCGTTCCCGGAGTGTTGCGGCCTGGAAACCGGACAGCCGGCGTTTCGACCCGACCAGAGGGTTACAGGAACGCCGTCAGGAGCAACGCGACCGCGATCCCCAACACGGGAGCGTCCCGCCGGGAGAACGCGAGCGCGGGCAGCGTGGGATTCCAGGAGAAACACCGCGCTCGCAGCGCGAGCGAGAGTCGATCGGCGCGGTCGAACGTTCGCGAGAGCCCGAGGAGGCCGATCGTCGTCGCGCGCTCGCGGGCGCTCCGTTCGGTGCCGAGCCGCGCGGCCGACGCGTCCCGAATCGTCCGCAGGTCCGACTGCACGACGGGCAGGAACCGGAAGACCAGCGCGACGCCGATCCCGAGGAGCTGTCCGGGCTTGCCCGGGATCGTCCGCTGGATCGCCGCCCGGGACTCTCGAACCGGCGTCGTCCGGACGTAGGCGGCGCTGACGAGCAGGATGAGCAGCACCCGGTAGCTCGCGAGCGCCGTGGCGAGGCCGGCCTCGAGGTCGATCCACGGCGGGCCGAGGGTCGCGGCAGCGACGAGGGGACCGACCGCGAGGATCACCAGCGCGAACCGGTAGGCGTACAGCGTCCGCAGTAGGGGTACCCGCGCGAGCGCCAGCACGACCGCGGTAACGACCGAGAGCCCGAGCAGGGCCCGCGGCGCGGTGTGAGCCAGCGCGGTCGCCGCGAACCCGATCTGGACCGCGAGCTTGCTCCGGGGATCGAGGTCGTGGACGACCGTCTCGCCGGGCTCGTAGGTCAGCATTGCTCCTCGAGATCCGCCCGCGCTCGAGGGACGCGAACGGGCAGTCCGTCCAGTCCCTCGAGGGCCCGCTCGGGGGAGTCGTCGACGACGACCCGTCCGTCGGCCATCGCGATCACGCGGTCGGCCAGCGCGAGCACGTCCCGCAGGTCGTGGGTCGCGAGCAGGATCCCGGTGCCGTCGGCGGCCAGCGCCTCGAGTCGATCCATCACCGAGCGGCGCGCGGGCTCGTCGAGCCCGGTGAAGGGTTCGTCGAGCACCAGGTGGGTCGGCTCCATCGCGAGCGCGCCCGCGATAGCGACGCGGGACTGCTCGCCGCCCGAGAGCCGTTCGATCCGTTCGTCCTCGCGTCCCCGCAGGTTCACGGCCTCGAGGGCCTCCGCGACGCGGCGGTCGATTTCGGTGCGCTCGAGGCCCAGGTTCGCGGGGCCGAAGGCGACGTCGTCGCCGACGGTCGCGGCGACGAACTGGTCGCGCGGGTGCTGGAACACCATGCCGACGCTCGTTCGGGCGCCGATGACGTCGTCCTCGACGGGGGTGCCGTCGACCAGCACCGTCCCCTCGTCGGGATCCAGCAGGCCGTTGCAGTGGCGCAGCAAGGTCGTCTTCCCGCTGCCGTTCGCTCCCGCGAAGACGACGAACTCGCCGTCGGGGATCGAGAGGGAGACGCTATCGAGCACCCCTACGTCGTCGAAACCGAACGACACGGAGCGGAACTCGAGCATCAGACGGTGTCGATCCGACCGCTCTCGACGATCGCGACGGCGGCAGCGATCTTCAGCAGCTCACCCGGAACGAACCATAAGGCACCGACGGTGATCGCCTCCCAGAGCTCGAGCTCGAGCAGCCAGGCCATGTAGCCCACGCCCATTCCGTAGATGAGGACGGTCGCGGTGACGAGCGCGACGACGACCAGCGCCGTCGAAATCTCGGCGGGATCACGCAGGTCGGTCCCGCGGTGGACGAACAGACCGATCAGGCAGGCGGCCAGGGGGTACGACCAGAGGTAGCCGGCCGAATCCCCGACGAGCACGCCGAGCCCGCCAGCCATCCCCGCGAACACCGGGAGTCCGATCGCGCCGGCGGCGAGGTACAGTAGTATCGAGACGGTCCCCCAGAGCGGACCGAGCAACAGCCCGGCGAGAAAGACGAACAGCACCTGCAGCGTGATCGGCGCCGGAGAGAACGGGATCGGTATTGCGATCGGTGCCACCGCGCCGAGAAGCGTCGCGAGCAGCGCCGCTCGAGCGAACGCGTGGACGACGTCGCCGTCGACGAGCTCGACGTCGTTCTGTTCGGTTGCCATACGTCACCACCGCCGTAAACCGTGATCAAAACTTCGGTTCACGAACCACGCCAGCCGTAGCTGCCGAGACGGTCACACCGGAAGGAGGAATCGTCGGTCAGTGCTGGTGGCCGGTCGCCTCGGCGAAGGTCTGCCCGAACCGCTCCTCGAACTGGTCCATGATGCGTTCCTCCTGGGCCTCGAGCTCCGGGTCCGACCCCTCGCCGTGGTGGACGATATGGTGGGCGCGGCTGGCGAACGAGAGGAGGGTGATGTCGCCGACGGTTTCGGCGGCGTCCTGATCGCCCTCGGCGAGGAGGTCGATGAGTCCGGACGGGAGCGTGACCTCGTCGGTCTCGTCGCCGTCGGTCGAAATCGTGATCGTGGTCGTGTCGACGTCGTCGGTCATACCCAGACGGAGGGGTGGGCTACCTAAAGACCCTGTGGCTCGGCGGTGCCCGAGTAATGTGGTGTGATAGCTCTCCGCGAGGCTTTTGCTCCTCGGCGACGAACGGACTGGTATGCCCACTATCGAACTCGAGGAGGAGACCGTCGAACGGCTGGACGGGCTGCGGATCGAGGACGAGTCCTACGACGAACTCGTCGTGGAGCTGATCAACATCTACGAAGCCAGCGAGTTCACCCTCTTTCACGCGGGCTGAGAGAACGGGACGGATCGCCGGCAGTCTCAGTCGCCGGCGGCGGCCTGGCGGACCGACTCCCATCGCCCCTTCGACTCGAGCTGGTTCTGGAGCTGCTCGGCGTACTCCTGGGTGAGCTGCTCGGCCGCCCGGAGCTGTTCCTCCCGGTCGTCGCTACCGTCCCCGCCCAGTCCGAGCGCGCCGAGGATGGAGTCGACGACCCCGCCCGACGAGTTCGAGGCGCCACCACCGCCACCCTGGCCGCCCATCGCGCCCATCTGTCGTTCGACGTTCTCGAGTTCGGGGATGATCTGGTCGACCTTCTCGGTGTTGGCGACGATCCGGGCCCGACCGGGGTCGTCGGCGTCCTCGATCTCGAACTCCGTCGCGGTCATGATCAGGCTCCACTGCTGGCTCGAGAACCGCGAGTCCTGGACGCGCGCGGAGAACTCCTGATCGACGGTCATCCGTTCGCCGACGATCCGGTCCGTCCACGAGGTGTCGCTCATGGCCGTCGATTGCGCGGGTGTGCGTATCAGCGTTTCCCTCGCCGCAGCGTCGACGGTGGGCGATCCTGGGTTCAATCGAGTCGTTCCGAGCGCTCGGCGTGGCGGCTCGAGAGCTCGACGTATCGGTCCGCCGTCTCCTCGAGGCGCGGGTCGTCGACCTCGGCCTTCGGTTCCGCGGGCGCGCCGGCGACGAGCGTCTCGGGTTCGACCTCGGTTCCCTCCGTGACGACGCTGCCGGCCGCGACGACCGCACCCTCGCCGATCCGGGCGCCGTCGAGGACCACGGCGTTCATCCCGACCAGCGCGCGCTCGCGGACGGTCGCGTCGTGGACGATCGCGCTGTGGCCCACCGTGGCGTAGGGCTCGAGCTCGGCGTCCTCGTGGAGGACGGCGTTGTCCTGAACGTTTGCGCCCTCGCCGACGACGATCCGGCCGTGATCGCCACGGAGGGTCGTGTTCGGCCAGACGCTGGCGTCGGCCTCGACGACGACGTCGCCGATCACGACCGCGCTCTCGTCGACGTACGCCGAGTCGGCGACCTGGGGTTCCGTCCCTTCGAACGAGCGAAGCATGGCGGCTACCTCTCGCGAACGGGGCTTGAATCTACCGTCGCTCGGAGTGTGTTCGACCGGCCCATCGTATAAATACCAATGTGTGTTGGCGGTAGCTCTAATGCGGTATCCCCACTACAGAGAAGTAGGCAGTGGACGGACGTACCAGAATGCATCCGTAGCCCGCTGCCGTGCTCCGAAGGCCCCGTCTTCGAGTTAGGAAGTCTACCCCGCTTCCGTTCCCCGAAGACCCCACCTTCGACGTGGAGGGTTCGACCCCGCTTCCGTTCACCCAAGACAGTCACCTTGATCAGGGGGGTCAGACCCCGCTTCCGTTTTGCGGCTTCCTTCCCTTTCGGCTCGACCCGAACGGCGAGTTCCGACGCCGGTCGAGAGCCGTCCGTCCCCCGACGATCAGTCGCTCGAGGCGGCAGCGGCCGACGAACCGATCGCGGCCGGACCGTCGAGCGAGGGTGCGATCGTTCCCCCTTCCGGCTCGTGATCCCGAAGATCCGCCGGGTTCGTCGGAGCCTCGCGCTCGGTCTCGACTCTCGTTTCCTCCCCGTCCGTCGTCACGACGACGTGGCCGTGAACGCCCGTCCAGTAGGTTTCGACGCCGCGATCGGCGAACGATTCGAGGACCTCGTCGTGGGGATGGCCGTACTGGGAGTCCTCGGCGCTCGAGATCACCGCCACCTGCGGCTCGACGGCGTCGAGGAACGGCTCGGTCGACGAGGTCGAGGAGCCGTGGTGGCCCGCCTGGTAGACGTCGGCCGCGAGTTCCTCGGGGCGATCCTCGAGGAGACGCTGTTCGGCGTCGCGCTCGGCGTCGCCGGTCGTCAGGTAGGTGAACTCGCCGAACGTCACGGTGAGGGCAACGCTGTTGTAGTGGAGGTCGTCGCCCGACTCGTCCCCAGGCGGGTTCAACACCGTTGCGTCGGTCGCGTCGTCCTCGAGGGGAAGCTCGTCGCCCTCGGCGACCTGAAACAGCGTGACATCGTACGCTTCGACCGCCTCGAGGTAGCGGTCGTAGGTCGCGCTCGTGTGGACGACTCCCGAATCGTAGGCCGCGCCGACGCCGTCACCGTCCTCCTCGAGATGTTCGATGACCGCGGCGTGGCCCCCGATGTGATCGGCGTGGGCGTGGGTCGCCACGAGGTGGTCGATCCGGTCGACGCCTCGCTCCTCGAGGTAGTCGATGACGTCCCGGCCGTCGTCGCGCCAGTCACCGGTGTCGATCAGGATCGTCTCTCCCGACGGCGTCACGAGGAGGGTCGCGTCGGCCTGGCCGACGTCGACGTGGTGGATCTCGAGCTCTCCGGCCGGCGCGTCGGGCTCGGACTCCTCGCCGCCACGGTCGAGTCCGTCGTCGCCGATACAGCCGCCCAGTACGAGAACGGCGACGACGGCGACTACGACCAACGTTCCCCGCGAGCGGGAGTCGAATCGGCTCGTCACTGTCTACCTTCACAGCGGTCGGCGAAAAAGTAGTTCTCGGTTCTAGAAGGCGTCGCCCTGGAAGTCGGTGTCGGCGTGGAGCTCCGATTTCAGCGCGTCGTGGACCTTACAGAGCTCGAAGGCGCGGTCGATCACCTTCTGCCCGGTTTCGTCGTCGACGTCGCCCTCGACGCGGATGTCGAAGTGAACGGACTCGAGCTTGTCGTCGTCGTTGAGCTCGCCCGTCGACTCGATCTCGATCCGACCGAGGTCGCCGGCGTCGCGCTGTTGGCCCCCGACGCGCAGCGCTGGCACGTAACAGGAGGCGTACGCCGCCAGCAGGCTCTCGAGGGTATCCGGCGCTTCCTCGCCCTCGGCGTCGATCGTCGTCTCGAACTCGCCGATCTCGTTCGTCGCGCTGAACCCCTCCTCGGAGACGGTAGTGACTTGTTTCGACATCGCAGTCGGGACAACCACTGCCGTCGCCGTAAACGTTGTTCTCGGGGGCAACACCGTCCGGTTCGAGTTCGTCGAAACGAAAGACGGATACGTCCGACCGCTTCAGCTCTCGAGCTCGAACGGCTCGTCGGCCTCGAGGACGTGAACCTCGGCGTCGCTGCCCGTCCCCGCGACCTCACTTTCGAACTGTTCGGGGTCCTGCTCGATCGGCGGGAACGTGTCGTAGTGCTGGGGGAACGCGTGGTCGACGTCGAGCCAGTCGACGGCGACGGCGGCCTGCCAGGGTCCCATCGTGAAGTGGTCGCCCATCGGCACCGCCGCGGCGTCGGGCTCGAGGTAGGGACCGACGACCTCGCGCATCTCGGTCATCAGCGAGGTGTCGCCGGCGTGGTAGAACGCCGTCGACTCCTCGTCGGCGACCTGGGTCGGCTTCGTATCGGAGATCACGAAGCCGGCGGGCATCCCCGCGTCGACGTCGTACTCGGTCATGATCCCGTTGGTGTGGTCGGCTCGAACCATCGTGACGAACGCGTCGTCACACTCGACGGTCCCGCCGAGGTTCATCCCCATCCCGCCGACGGCGTCCTCGAAGCCGAACTCCTCTTCGCAGTAGGAGACGAGTTCGGGGGTCGCGACCAGCGTCGCGTCGCTGAACTCGCCCGCGTCGGCGATGTGGTCGGCGTGGCCGTGGGTGAGCAGTACGTAGTCCGGTTCGTCGACGTCCGACGGCTCGAGCTCCGTCTTCGGATTGTCGAAGAACGGGTCGATCAGCAGGTCGGTGTCGCCGACGGTGACGTACCACGTCGAGTGGCCGTGCCAGGTGAGTTCCATAGCAGGCCAACGGTTGGTCGGAGACCGCCTTAAAACTGGCCGCAGGAACTGCCACGGACCGCCCGCGACCGCAGGCAGCGACCGGAACGACGAGCCGGCAACCCGCGGGGCGATGCCGTGGCGTTTTTTGTACGGCTCCCCTACGGTGGGGTATGCTCTCGCTTTCACTCGAGGAGTTCATGATCGAACTGAACGAGGGATCGATCAAGAACGTCGGTCCGACGAACAAGTCCGCGACGGTCAAGCTGTTCGACGTCGAGGCGGCCGAGGCCCGCGAGTTCGGCGACAAACGGGTCAAACTCGTCTTCGAGGACGAGGACGGCAACGAGGTGCAGGTGTCGCTGTTCCCCGAAGACGTCCGCAAGATCGTCAAAGACGTCGAGGCCCTCGAGGACGATTCCCCGGTCTTCGAGTGAACGACGGCCGATTCCGGCGATCGTTTCGCGCGCGGATCGATCGGTACTGCCGCGAACGCATTCCGACAACCGTTTTAGGGCGAAACTGCTTGGTCCGTGTAGATGGGTAACTGTATCATCTGCGGCACGTCTGTCGACGGCGAGATCTGCGAGAGCCACGAGGAGGACGCGGTCTTCGAGTTCCGCGGAACCACCCCCTCGCAGCTCACCCCCGGTCGCTACTACCGGGGAACCGTCGACGGCTACGCCGATTTCGGTGTATTCATCGATATCGGCGACCACGTAACCGGTCTGTTGCACAGAAGCGAACTGGACAAGCGACTCGAGAGTCTCGACTGGGAGCCCGGCGACGAGGTGTTCGTCCAGGTGCTCGACGTCCGGGACAACGGCAACGTCGATCTGGGCTGGTCGATTCGCCAGCGCGAACGCGAGTTCCGCGGCCACCTGGTCGAGACGGCCGACGACGAGTTCCTCCCCGAGGAAGCCGACGAAGCCGACGACGAGGTCGACGAGACCGACGAGACCGACGCCGGACCGAGCGCAAGCGACACCAACGCCGACGCCGGACCGAGCGCGAGCGCAGACGACGCCGGGCCGAGCGACGACTCGAGTCCGTCGACCGGCGGGACCGAGACGGTTGCCGCCGAGAGCGGCTCCGTCGCCGCCGAGACGACGACGGTCTCGACGTCCGCGACCGACGACGCCGCCGACGCCGAGCCGGAGGCCGAGCCGGCGCTGAAGCGAACGACGATCGACGCCATCGAGAACCAGGTCGGCAGCGTCGTCCGCCTCGAGGGCGAGATCACTGGCGTCCGCCAGACCTCCGGCCCGACGGTCTTCGAACTGCGCGACGAGACTGCGACCGTCGAGTGCGCGGCCTTCGAGGAGGCCGGCGTTCGGGCCTACCCCGACGTCGACGTCGAGGACGTCGTCGCCCTTGAGGGCGAGATCGAGCGCCACCACGGCGACCTGCAGGTCGAGACCGAGACCCTCGAGATCCTCGAGGACGAGGCCCGCGAGACCGTCGTCGACCGCCTCGAGAGCGCGATCGAGCGCGAGGCCCGACCGGCCGACGTCGCCCCGCTCGCCGACCACGACGCGGTCGCGGCCGTCGAGGACGAGATCGGCGACGCCGCGACGGCGATCCGACGTGCGATCATGGAGGCTCGACCCGTCGTCGTTCGCCACGCCGCGACCGCCGACGGCTACGTCGCCGGCGCCGCCATCGAGCGCGCCGCGCTCCCACTGATCCGCGAGAAACACACCCGCGAGGACGCCGAGTACCACTACTTCGAGCGCCGCCCGCTCGAGGGCCGGGTGTACGACATGGACGCTGCGACCGACGACGTCACCTCGATGCTCGAGGCCCGTGACCGCCACGACGAGCAGCTGCCGCTGGTCGTGCTCGTCGGTACCGGTTCGACCGTCGAGTCCGCCGACGGCTACGAGCTGCTCTCGCTGTACGGCGCCGAGGCGCTGGTGATCGACGACAGCCGCGCCGACGAGGAGATCGTCGACGCCGTCTCGGCGGCCGTCGCCCCGTCGCTCTCCGGTGTTGACGTCACCGACCTGACCTCGACCGCTCTCGCCGCGAACGTTGCCGCCCACGTCAACGACGACGTCCGCGACGACCTCGAGCACCTGCCGGCGGTCAGCTACTGGGAGAACGCCCCCGAGGCGTACCTCGAGCTCGCGACCGAGGCCGGCTACGACGAGACGGACATCTCCGAGCGACGCGAGGCCGTCGCCCTCGAGGCGTTCTACCAGAGCTACAAGGACAAGCGCGAACTCGTTGCCGACCTGCTGTTCGACGGGAACGCCGACCTCGCGGCCCACGTCTCCGAGCAGTTCCGCGACAAGCTCGAGACCGAACTCGAGACCGCCCGCGAGAACCGTTCAGTGCAGGAGGTCGACGGGCTGACCGTCACCGTGCTCGACACCGACGCGTTCACTCACCGGTACGATTTCCCGACGACGATCCTGCTGCTGGACGCGCTCCACCGCCGCGAGCGCGAGGAGTCGGCCGCCACGCTCGGTATCGGCGAGGACGAACTGCACGTCCGGACGACCGAAGCGATCGACGTCCGCGCGCTCGGTAACGCGATCGCCGAGCGCGTTCCGAACGGCGGCGTCCACGTCGTCGGCGGGCAAGACGGCCACGTCGAGTTCCTGCCCGGCGAGCGCGACGCCGTTCACGAGGCCGCACTCGAGGCGCTCGGCGAGACGCTCGCGTAATCGCACCCTTCTCCGTCGTCCACGACCCGATCAGCGGCAGCGCCGGTCAGAAACGCATTTGGCAGTTGCTATCACACGTAGGGTATGGGCGCCGATCCGAGGATGCGGCTCCGCGAGAACGCTACGGAGGTGACGGCGACGCTCGTGACCGGGATCTGGCTCGCCGCGATGTTCACCGGCCAGGGATGGTGGCTCGCGGCGCTGCTCTTCGGGTACGTCGTCGTCGTGCCGATGGTCGCACTGCTGTTCGGCGACGAGGACGACGTCCGGGAGTGGTGGACCGAAGACGAGATCGACCCCGAGACCCTCGAGGAGGCGGAAGCGGAGGAGCCGTCGGCCACCGACGCCCTCGAACGGCTTCGGGATCGCTACGCCGCGGGCGAGCTGACCGACGAGCAGTTCGAGCGCAAGCTCGATCGGCTGCTCGAGACCGAGAGCCTCGAGGACGCCGACCGCTGGCGACGCGAACGACGAAACGAACGCGAGTCGACCCGGGACCGCGACCTCGAGTACGAGCGCTAAACCCCGAGACGCGGGCTGTGACCGGAACGGCGACGCGGCTTCAGTCCCCGCCGTCCGCCCGTTCTGGCTCGTCGGCTACTGGCTCCGATTCGTCAGCCGCGACGTCCTCGAGCAAGTTCGTGATCGTCAGCTCGAGCTCTCGGCGCACCGTCTTCGCGCCCAGTCGATCGAGCACGAACGACCAGATCGAGTCGAACGTGTATCTGGCCGTCGCCGTGACGCGGGCCTCCTCGCCGTCCTCGACGGTGACTCTCGAGTACCGCTCCTCGAACATCCCACCGTCGACGAAGCGGTACTCGTACCCGTTCTCGAGCGGCGAGAACCGTACCGTCATCTCGGTTCCGTCGATCGCGACCGTCGCTTCGGCCCCATCGTCGGTCGGCTCGCAGGACCGTATCTCGTAGACGTCCGCGTACTCGAGGATCGAACGCGGCGTCAGTCGCTCACGGAGTTGCTCGGCCGGCGGTTCGACGGTGTACGAGAGCTCGATCTCGCGCATTCAGGGTACCGTTGCGCGCGAGCGGTCAAAGCCGTGCTGCTCCCGAACGGAAGGGTAGCGAGTCCGACACGCTTATTCACGCTCCGGAACCAACTCCGTGTAGTGAGTACCGAGACGCCCGAACCGACCGAAACCGACGCGTTCGAGAAGGTCTGCGAGACGCTCGTCGAGCGGATCCTCGACGGCGAGATCGACCGCGACGAGGTCGAGAAGGCCAAGCTCGAGGCGTGTTCGGAGCACTCGGCGCCGAAGGTGCCGAAAAACTCCGAGCTGCTGGATCACGCGCCCCAGGAGCACCGCGAGGAACTCGAGTCGGTGCTTCGGCGCAAACCCGTCCGGACCGCCTCGGGCGTCTCCCCGGTCGCGATCATGACCTCGCCCGAACGGTGTCCCCACGGGAAGTGTCTCTACTGCCCCGGCGGCCCCGACTCGGAGTTCTCGTCCTCCCAGAGCTACACGGGCGAGGAACCCGCCGCGGCGCGGGGCGTCCAGAACGACTACGACCCGTACGGCCAGGTCACTCTGCGCCTCGAGCAGCTCCGGGAGATCGGTCACCCCGTCGACAAGGTCGAGCTGATCCTGATGGGCGGGACGATGACTGCCCGTAGCCACGACTACCAGGAGTGGTTCGTCAAGCGCGCCCTCGAGGCGATGAACGACTACGACGTCGACAAGGAGCCCGAACCTGCCGAGGGCGTCAGCTTCGCGGAGGATCCCGAGGAGTACGAGTGGAAGTACCTCGAGGACGTCATCGCCGAAAACGAGACGAACGAGATCCGCAATATCGGAACGACCTTCGAGACCAAACCCGACTGGTGTGACCCCGAGCAGATCGACCGCATGCTCGACCTGGGCGGAACGAAAGTCGAGGTCGGCGTCCAGACGACCTACGAGCGAATCAATCGGGAGATGCACCGCGGCCACGGCGCTCAGGCGTCGATCGACGCCAACCGCCGGCTCCGCAACGCGGGCTTCAAGGTCGGCTTCCACATGATGCCGGGCCAGCCGGGGATGTCCAAGGAGATGTGTCTCGAGGACTTCCGTCGGCTGTTCGAGCAGGAGCAGTGGAAACCCGACTACCTCAAGATCTACCCGACGCTGATCGTCCGGGGCACCGCGACCTACGACTGGTGGCACAAAGGGGAGTTCGACCCGCTCGACAACGAGGAGGCCGCCGACCTGGTCGCGGAGATCAAGGACATGATACCCCGCTACACGCGCCTCCAGCGAGTCCAGCGGGACATTCCGGCCGACTACATCGACGCCGGCGTCTGGAAGTCGAACCTCAGACAGCTCGCCCGGAAGCGGATGGACGAACACGGCTGGTCCTGTGACTGCATCCGCTGTCGGGAGGCCGGGATGAACGACGAGACGCCCGAGAACGTCGAACTCGACGTGATGAGCTACGACGCCTGCGGCGGCACGGAGAAGTTCATCTCGTTCGAGGACTTCGAGAAGGACCTCCTCGTCGGCTTCTGTCGCCTCCGGTTTCCCAACGACGGCGGCACCGCGGGCGGCTCCCCCTCGGCCGCGACGGGCGATCGGATCCGACCCGAGCTCGAGAACGCCGCTATCGTCCGCGAACTCCACGTCTACGGCAGCGAGGTTGCCATGGGCGACGAGGGTGAAACCGACCAGCACCAGCACAAGGGGTACGGCCGCCGACTGATGAACCGCGCGGAGGAGCTCGCGGCCGACGCCGGCTACGACAAGTTGAGCGTCATCTCGGGGATCGGCGCCCGGGAGTACTACCGGAACAAGCTGGGGTACACGCAGGACGGCCCCTACGTCAGCAAGCGACTCTAGCTAGCAGAACGAAAACAGAAGCTTGTCGCGATCTTCCAGTCTGAAACTGGTGTCGCGTCCGTTTTTCCCACCCTGCCATCCTGTCTCGACCGAACACACTCGACTGGCTCGGGTGTAGCAGGTGACCGGTTCTCGGCCGCTGCAATCCGAGCAACACTTGCTCGGATTGCAGTAGATAGCTATCTTACCGCCTATATCGTTTCTCGAGAAGCGGAAAGAAATCATGAGTGAAGAAATGCGATCGAAAGAAGGAATTATCGAGGGGACCGTCTCGACCGAGGAAAACGACGACATCGAAGCGGCAGTGATAACGGTTACTGATACCGAAACGGAGGAACTCGAAGCGGTAATCACGACAGAGGAAAGCGGTACGTACTCCGTCTCGGTTGGACCTGGTACGTACGATGTGCGATGCGAACAAATCGGGTTCGAAACCGATGAGCAATCCGTCACCGTCGGTGACGACACGACGGAGACGCTGGATATCACGCTATCCGAACTGGCGTCCGATGTGGAGATGGCCGATGAGCTCGAAATCGGTCTTCTTGCCAGCGGCGACCACGCGACGGTCGGTGGAGGTCTGGACAACGAGGCCCGTGGCAGGTACGACACGGTCGCCGGCGGATGGGGCAACGTAGCCGACGGTCAGGCGGCGACGATCAGCGGCGGAGCGGGCAACGAAGCCAGCAATACCGACGCGACGGTCGGCGGTGGCGTCGGAAACAAAGCCAGCGGCTTCCGAGCGACAATCGGGGGAGGAGGTGGAATTAGTGGAGCCGGGAACACGGCAAGCGGCTCGCACTCGACGGTCGGAGGCGGACGAAGGAACCATGCAAACGGTAGTTTGGGAACGGTACCCGGAGGCTCGGAGAACGTCGCACACGCTAATAATTCGTTCGCAGCTGGCCGGAGAGCGTACGCGACCCACGAAGGGGCGGTGGTGTTTGCCGACTCCAGTAATACCTACCAAACGTCGGACGGTGAGAACGAGATCAGATCACAGATGCCGGTCTTCGCGCCGGCGTTCAACTCGACGAGCGCTACATCGGCGAAGACGAACGTCGAATCGGTCGATCCCGAAACGGTACTCGACGGCGTCGAGGGCTTGGAGATCACCACGTGGAACTTCAAGCACAACGGCACCGGAAAGCACATGGGACCGATGGCCGAGGAGTTCGCCGAAACGTTCGATCTTGGCGACGACGACGAATCGATCTCGACAGTCGATGCCGAAGGGGTTGCGCTCGCTGCGATCCAAGGTCTGTCGAAGAAGCTCGCTGAAAGGGACGACCGAATCGCGGAA
>NZ_JARUKV010000069.1 GCF_029688865.1 Natronococcus sp. A-GB7 | reverse complement strand
GCAGTCTGACGAGGCATAGTCATACTGTATGATTCTTGACTCGACATTTATCCACGACGTACTTCGAGGAGACGACGCAGCGATAAATCGACTCGCTGAGCTTCGAGAGGAGAGGGCTCCTGTCGCTCTCTCTGCACTTACCATCTTTGAGGTGGGTGTTGGGCTCCGAGGAGAAAGCGCCAGGTATCGCGAGCAGTTTGGAGAGGTCGTTGACGACCTCGTAGTCCTTCCGGTTACCGACACAACAGCTCGACAAGCGATATCGATCCAACATGAGCTTCTTGACCGCGGTGAACGGATTGGTGCCCGTGATGTTCTGATCGCCGGAACAGCGGTTGGAACCCCAGACCCCCGAGTGCTCACGCGTAACGTAGATGAGTTCGCACGCGTTGATGACCTTGAGGCCGAGAGCTACTAACCCTCATTTTGCCGACTGCTGCAAGACATACGTCTGACTCAGCTTCTTGTGTTTTCGCTTGTTTTCAGGCGTATATGGAGCAAGTGGCCGCCCGCGTTCCTGAGGAGATAGACGAGGCCATACAGGCGTATTCGGACGAAAACGATTGCTCCCGCTCCGAGGCCATTCGCGACCTTCTCGAGCGGGGGATTGAATACGATCAACTACAGACCGAAAACCAGCGTTTACAGAACGAAAAACGTACTATAATTCAACAGCGTGAACAGAATACTGAGCTGGTTGAGTACATCGAAGAAGAGAAATCATATCGCAAAGCGGGTCTCTTCACTCGGGCGAAGTGGTGGGCCTTCGGAATGCCCGACGACTAACCGCCTTGGGCAACATTGGCCTTTCTCACGCTGGAGAGTGTTGCACAAGTGCTGGCGGACTCGAGCAAAATGGTGGCTCACCAGCGTTCCGGCCGACCACGAGACCAGCAACAGAGCGGGGAAGGTATCATTGGGGCCCGTTACGTACAGGACAACCGAATATCATCACAGCCAATCGTCGGGAAGGATTTCGCGGTTCTCCTCTAACAACTTAAGGACCGGCCGAACCTCGTCGAACTGGGTGCCTTTCCGTACCTCGTTTTCGTCGCGGTCCCACTCGATGAAACCGCAGTCCTCGAGTTTGGGAAGGTCGTTGTGGTACAGGCGAACGGCTGTTTTGTCTATTCCGTCGATCTCCAGCGAGCGTGCTAGGTATTCGTCGACTATCCCAGTGTTCATCTCGAAAGCGCTGTCAGGGGCCGACGACAGTTGGTCGATGGTTTGCGGGTTGTGATCTAACAGGCGAATCAGTATCCGGCGACGGTGAACATCCGATAGCGCGTCGAAAATCTTGTCAGTTGGCGGTTGATCCGGGAGTTCACTCATGTACTATGGTATAGTCTCTCAAACTGTTAAAGCAGATACATTTTCATAGATCTCTTCTTTTTGATTAACTGAGTGACTCGAATCCTCGTTCAGTTCGCATCTCCATGTAACGGAATCCAGAGAAGCCCCTGTCTCTGGTAAAGCGGCAACACCTATGTGGTGTGTTATACTTTCAGGTAAACGTCTGAGTTTGGCACAAACTCCGCCGTTCGCTATCTGCCAGTCGAGATTTTGATGAAACGCCTGTTACGCAT
>NZ_JARUKV010000068.1 GCF_029688865.1 Natronococcus sp. A-GB7 | reverse complement strand
AAATTCCTCCTCTGTATGGATACTGCCAAACTTGGTTTGTATGCGGTTTGCCTCACTTTTTGTTGCCCCTGCTTGTGAATAGTCATGCTCAGACACTTCGAGAAGAATAACAAGATGATCAAAATCGGACACCACTGAAATGTTTTCAAGAATCACTCCAAAGAGTCGCACTTCACCGCCGCATCTGAAGACTTTCAGATCACCATAATGCTTGTAGACAAGCTTTTCAGGGGTATAATCTGCTTCTGTAATCTTGAGTAATTGGGTTTGGACGTATTCAGACTGGAATTGATTAAGAGCAGCTATTTCACTGAGTGTTGCTGATGGAATAGATACTCGCGTTTCATCGTCCAAACTGAGCGGCACAGCCTCTGTTTAACATCAATCCTATAAAAAATATCTGATGGGTGATGCCTATTTATTGAAGGCTTCTTCAACCTCATCAAACGATGCAAAATCGAAGTTGATTGCATCTTCTACAGCCTGATCGATGTTCTCTTGAACCTCTTTTTTGGTCTTATCTTTCCAGGCTGATGCACTGCTCATATGAGTCCCTAATGACCCCCACTGTAATCAGTATTTGGGGTAAAATGCCCCAATTATACCCCATACAGACCGAAGAAATAATCTTTTTCAGGGCCTGAATCCTGCGTATTCGACTTGAGTTAATTAGGGGAGTAGTGATTTGTACCCTATTGGTACCCGCGACTTCGGATAAAAGATCGCGCCTATCAGGTGCCGTCGATTTTCTTATCTTCTGACTTGCCCCCACGACGGACTACTTTCGACCTATCATTCTTTGGTTCGTAAGCGTCGGGGGCGACGGCTCTGAGTTCGCCGAGGGGAATGAATCCGATTTGGTCCTCGTTTTTGTACAGATAGGTCCCGTCTGAGACTTTATCGAATTTGTCGCACTCAATTTCAGTACCGTCTTTGAGTACTGCTTTCATACATGATTATGTGCGTACGCTAAGGGAATAAGGGTTCCCGTGCCAGGGTGAAAGTAGATTATTCTTCGTATCATCGACGATCCGCGCTTTCCGGCCTGCGTCCATATCCGACCAGTCGGGATGCTAGCATCTCCAAGGGATTCAATATTGACATGTGATTCTAAAGAGAGCCACCCATTTACAGTCTGTAAGCAGGCAAGTACCCGATTACAAGATATGTGCATACATCGTGTAGCTGAATACATCGACACAAATTCCTGGTGGTCGGATCGCGATTGCTGTTCCTTGGGAATTCAGATCTACTGTAGCTGTATTATTGTGTCCCGCATATTATATCAGGCGTGGGCAGGTTGAATTGGATACTATGGATGATAACGAGATTACGAGGGTTATCAGAGATTCCTTGAACGAAGCAGGTGAGGATTACGAAGAAGCCTATTCTGAAAAGAAGACATTGTATGTGAAGTGTCCAAGGGATTCTGAGGCTCCGCAGCTGGCGTACACTAAAAGAAAGTCATTGGATTCATCTTGGGAGGGAATGCTGATGGTCGACACATTGGATGGAGGTCGAGCAGAGTATTTGACTCCGGGATACTCTCTATCATTGTGACACAGGTTCAACCAGTAGTCATTATAAATCCAAAGTACAGCGAAAACAGCGCCCTTCAGTAACGCTAGTTCCAGATTCAGTATCAAAGGAGTGGTGGACAATCAGCGTCAGACAGGACTACCAGTTTTAAGTGAGGTCACAAACAACGAGTAACCAACAAGATAAGAGAAACACACCCACCGCTAACCGGTGTGGGTCGCCGAAAAAGGGGGCGTTGATTCGCCCCCTTAGGTTGGACACCTAATTCTGCGACCCAGATCGGCTTAAAAGTTCGCCTCTCGATCAGCGGCTGCTATCTCACTCTCGAGATTCTGTCGGCTGCCGAGAGGCTACTCTACGCCAGGTATCGAGAGCCGGCTAATCGCAACCAGAGACTACGATACGATGACGATTGGAAAAGATCCAAACGAAATTGACGCCGAAGCCCCCGATGAACAGGACGTCGCGACCACTCTCGGCTTTGATGAGAGTATTCAGGATGGTCTCACAGACAGTGAGATCAAAGACAGCACTACAGAAACCCCAAGCCGCGAGCAAATGTGGTGCATGCTCCAAAAGCAAGCTAAAACGATCGAGCAGCTGGAGTCTCGGCTTGAAGACGTTGAGCAAGAACAGAGCCGAGCCAAGCGCAACCGCCAA
>NZ_JARUKV010000067.1 GCF_029688865.1 Natronococcus sp. A-GB7 | reverse complement strand
CATTGATCACTACGAATTTCCCGAGGAGGGTCGAATAGACGTCCGAAATATCGAGTCTGGACTGCTGTACCAGGTCGTCGGTGAGGGTGAAGCCGATATCGGTGTCGGTTTCAATACAGACCCACGCATCCTACAGTTTGACCTACAGGTGCTCGAGGATGACGAGCACTTTTTCCCGGGCTACAATGCGGCCCCCATGATACCCACGTCGACGATCGAATCTCACCCATCGATTCGTGAACAGTTGAACGAAATGAGCGCGGATCTAACTACTGAACAAATACGTGAACTCAACAATCGGGTTGCGATCGACAATGCGAATCCACAGACTGTAGCCAGAGAGTATCTACGCGAAACGGGGGTACTCTAATGTCTACGCTTGTCGATCCGCTATCACTGTTCGCAAACCAGTACGTCGAGTACTTCCTTACCAACAGAGAGCTTCTATGGGAGTTACTCGTTAATCATATCATCGTCGTCATCGACTCTGTATGGTTCGCACTCCTCATTGGCGTTCCACTTGGAGTGCTCGCTACTTACAACGACCGCCTTGGAAAGGGCATTCTCTGGAGTGCGAGTATGATGATGACGGTGCCGAGCATTGCTCTCTTCGGACTGCTAATTCCTCTCGTCGGAATTGGGGAACTTCCAGTTGTGATTGCGCTTATCCTCTACGCACAGTTGCCCATTATCAGAAACACGTACCTAGGTCTTACGCAGGTTGACGAAGCAACCATCGAGGCCGGGCGTGGAATGGGAATGACAAAAACGCAACGGCTCCTGCGACTCCAACTTCCCCAAGCAGTTCCAGTTATTATGGCGGGTGTGCGCAATGCCGTTGTTATCCTCGTCGGTATTGCCGCTATTGGAGCTTTCATCGGGGCAAATAATCTCGGTGATCCCATCTTTAACGGCATCAGCGAGGCCAACACCGCGGCAATCGTTGTCTCGACAATTATAGTGTCGCTACTTGCACTGGCCTTTGATTACATCTTCCAAGTCCTCGAACAGGTCTTCAGACTTCAGAACGGCGAAGACATCGAATTGACTCTCGGTACGCGATTCATCCAGAGGTCGATAGCATGACTAAGACGAACACAACAGGTACGACAGAAGCATCGGACACGATGATTAAATTCGATGGCGTTACCAAGATATACTCGGACCAGACCGTCGCTATCGAAGATATCAGCTTCAAGGTTGAACGTGGAACGACAACAGTCTTCGTGGGCCCTTCAGGTTGTGGCAAAACCACGACGATGACCCTCGTCAACCGAATGCAGGACCCAACAGAGGGGGCAGTGTACTACGATGGCACTGATATACAGGAGCTGGACAAAGTCGATCTGCGACGAGATATTGGCTACGTGATTCAGGAGATCGGACTGTTCGATCATATGACTGTTGGAGAAAATATCGCAACAGTCCCTGAACTCAAAGGCTGGGATCAGTCCCGTATCGATGACCGCGTTGACGAACTGCTCAAGTTGATGGATCTCGAACCGGGAACGTATCGCGACCAGTATCCCAACGCCCTCTCTGGTGGCCAACAACAGCGAATTGGCGTTGCTCGTGCACTTGCTGCAGATCCCGATGTCCTGTTAATGGATGAGCCCTTCGGTGCGCTTGATCCACTTACCCGCGAGGAACTGCAGGATGAGTTCCTCGAAATCCAGGAACGAATTGATACGACGATTCTCTTCGTCACACATGACATCAATGAAGCGCTGAAAATGGGTGATAAAATTGCAATCTTTGATGTTGGCGAGCTTGTGCAGTATGGGTCGCCCAGAGAGATTCTGCATAACCCAGCTACTGATTTCGTCAAAGACTTCATTGGAGATGATAAAACGTTGAAAGAGCTCCAGATCACCCCCGTCCGGGATATTATGTCGGAGTCGGTACCTACAGCTGAGCAGCCAACAGCTTCAGCTGTTACCGAGACCGGAGAAGACTCTACTGCGGCACTCGCGGATGGAACTGGGGATCAGTACGTCACTCCAACGGATACAGTCGACATCGCACTCTCTCGGATGATTGAAATTGATACACAATCACTCCCCGTTGTCAGAGATGATGACGTCGTAGGCACTATTACGGAATCTTCGATTCGTGCGCACCAATCGAACGGTGGTGTGTGATCGATGGGACTGATTGATGCACTTCTCGCAGCCTATGCCTACCTCGTAGCGAACTTTGACGAGTTTCTTGGGCTGTTAGCAGAACATCTAGCCCTCGTCCTTGTGTCGGTCACCTTGGCAATTATGATTGCCATCCCAATGGGTGTCCTCGCCACACGAAACGAGCGTGCAAAATCTATCGTCATGAGTTTCGGAAACGTCTCACAGACGATTCCAACACTCGCTATCATCGCACTCGTCTTCCCTATACTTGGTCTCGGCTTCCTGCCTGCACTGGTCGGCCTGTTCGCGTATGCGCTTCTGCCGATCTTGACCAATACTGTTGCTGGTCTCGAGAACGTTGATGAGAGTACCGTCGAAGCAGCGCGAGGTATGGGAATGACTGAAAATCAGATTCTTCGACAAATTCAACTTCCGCTAGCTGTTCCTGTCATCTTCGCCGGTATTCGAACGAGTGCCGTTCTCAACGTCGGGACTGCATATCTCGCGTTCTTCATCGGCGGAGGAGGTCTTGGTGTCTGGGTCATCAGTGGGATTTCGCTCTTCAATACCCCTCAGCTGCTTGCCGGCGCCATTCCTGGTGCGTTACTGGCTATCGGTCTTGACTCGCTGTTTGGATTTATTGAGGGACGGCTTAGTGGTGAGAGCATGCCAGAACAGTCTCCAGCGGCCGGGTGAGTGTTCTTAGAGCTTCACGTTGTTGTGCT
>NZ_JARUKV010000066.1 GCF_029688865.1 Natronococcus sp. A-GB7 | reverse complement strand
CGAACACCGCAATATGCGCGTGAGCGTACCCGCTCTTGTGCGGCTCTAACACCATCAGGTACTCCCACCGCAACGAATCGTCGAGCGACCGATGCAACGCCCGCCGCACCGCCTCCCACGACGAGAGCAATTCCTTCAGATGATCGACGACCGGCACCCACTCACCCGGCCGGCCTGATGACGCTGTCAGCGTCAACAGTCCCGTATGGAACCGCCGACCGTACGAGTCGTGAAGCCCCCGCTCGAGGTCTTTGAGCTTCGCGTACAATTTGTCGGAATATGATTCCATAAATCGGTTCTCCTGCGGCCCTGTGAACTGCTCACCGTCTTTCTCGTACACTAACCCCGCGTCCCGACGATCATCGTACCACATTCGCCACCGTCGCTGAAGCGCGCGCCAGGAAATCCCTCTATTTCCGTCGACGTCACACCGCACCGCCTCCCGCCGCAGTTTCACTCCTTCCTCAGTCGTAATCGGCTCCGACCACTTCCCACCAAACCCAGTGAGGGCCGCCTGATCAGAGTGGTCCGCACGGTTAGCCATGGAAGGCCGAGAACTGGGTCGGACCGGCCCGCTGACACCCCCGTCAGTCGCTCGATCTCGACTCACCGCCACCACCCCGCCACCGCACACGAGCCACGTCCGTCGGTCCGTCCGACCGACGGATTCCGTTTCTCGCTCGCTCCGCTCGCTGCGAGACGGCTCGGGTCAGGCCCCCATGTAAGGGGGCCTGCTTCCGCCGTAACCGCATCAGAGCGGCTGCTAGGCCTTGAACAAGCCATCAGTCGTCCCGGTTGGGTTCGGACGAAATCCCTAAGCCCTCCGGGGGAGAAAGCCCAATTAGCGGTAAACCACCAGGCAAAGTGGTTCGCGGTTGTCGGCGGGGTCCCACCCCCGCGGGCTTTCAACAAATCAACGAGCAGTGCGTATCTCCTATGTTACTTCCAGCCACTCACCCCCCCCACAAATAATCAACGGCTCAACATCCTTCTGAACCACCCACCCTCAGCCTCCTCGCGAACACCCTCTAACTCCTCTCTTAGCTCCGCTACGTCCGCCTCTACTGCCTCCACATCCTTCTGAGTCTCATCCACCTCCGTCTCCACCTCACGAACCTCACGCTCCTCTGCGATCCCCTGAAGCTCCTTCCCGATCATCTCACCGACCGCCTCCCTCATCTGCGGCTCTGGCAGCACCCGCTTATACCGAGCCCACATCATGTCGATCACTTCCTCCTGGTTCGCTTCCTGCTCCTCTAACTCCCCTAACCGCTCCTCCGCAGCCTCGAGCTTCCGCCGCAAGTCGTACACCTTCTTCCGATACGACTGTACCGACTCCTTCGCACTCTCCGCCTCTTTCACCGCCTCTCGCGCCATCTCACGCGCCTCGTCCACCGTCACCGGCTCCACGATCAACTCCTCGTGCTCCTCTACCCACTCACGACCTCCCTCCGTCAGCCGAAATCGCCGCACGTCCTTCGTTCCACCACGCCGCGCCTCCCGCTCGATCTCCTCGATCAACCCCGCCGGGATCAGATGACTCTCAACCCGATGAATAACCTGCGCGTTTTGTGAGAGATCACCCTCATACCGAAGCTCAGACGTATTCCGTACCTCCGAATCCAAAAACGCCCGTAACATCCGTTGTGACGCCGTATCTACCCGATTATCTCCAGCCCACAGTATCTCGCTCATAGCTCACCACACAGCCTATACCAAGTTAAAATTTAAACTGGTGCTATACCGCAACGTTAGCGGTCCTATTGGGACCCCACCCTCACGACATAGATCAATATCCACTCTCCTCCGAGCTACAGCAGGCCAATATACATCATTTCGAAAAACAGAGATGAAATCCATCTCGAGCTCCGTGGGAAATCCACTCTCTACCAGCAGATCGACCCTCAATATTCTAGAGCCCAGTCTCTATCCAATAGCTGACTCCGTGTTACATACAGGTGAATCAATGAACACTACAGTATGGTTCTAATCTCTATTTTATATACAAAATTAGCATGCCTATTAAGAAGAATAGTAGGTAAACAACCGGAAATGATACTGAAAGCAGTAGCGCAACGACTAACGAAGGGACATTAGAGAGAACAACAACTGCTGCAATCTTTTCCCACGAAGCCCAGTCTGGAGGTATGGACATGTTCATTTTATTTGGTAATAATACGAGAACTAATAAAGTTTTTCGGTGATCTAAACTGGTCAGTATGCAGTCGGATGTAACACGAGATTCAGTCTGAGTCAGATCGAAATTATCGGGTCAGACCACATGGCAGGATAAAGCAGCACAGCAGATTTCGGCTAATCACAAGACTGCAGTACGACGAGACCACTGTACCCTCTTCTCGCACCACAGTAGACACTGCGCTAACAGGAACGGCTATCTCCGCTTCCCGACCCTCCTAGTGGCGGCGGTCGATCCTCCCACGTCTCCGTCCAATTCACTCCACCTCCCGATGGATCAACTGACTCAATCGTCTCACCTCCATCGTACGTCACGCCGATCAATTCCCACGCCGTCTTCCCCTTCAGCCGCGCCTGCGCCATATGTCGCTGCGCACCGTTCGACGGCCGCCATCGCTGATGTCCTGTCGCCCACAGCACCGCGTTAAACGCCTGTACGTGCTCAGCCGCCTCCAACGCGTCCCCTTCGTAGATCCCCAAGTATTCTCCAACGTATGATCCCAGGTTCCCGATCTCCCCCAGCTCCCGATCTCTCACGCCTGCCAGCCGCTTCACCGTGATCACGTTCTCGTACTCGTGTGCGTCTCGCTCAGCCAACTCACAGTTCCGTAAATGCGCGTCAATCACCGGCTCGAACGTCTCTCCCGATACTTCCCCATCTA
>NZ_JARUKV010000065.1 GCF_029688865.1 Natronococcus sp. A-GB7 | reverse complement strand
CCACCACCCGAGAGGGTGAATCTCTCAGGCTACCAAAACAAACGTCTCTGGTCGTCGGCTCTACCGGCCGACGTCGCCTACTACACTAGCTGCAGCTGTAGGAGGAAGCCCCTTGAATACAGAATTAGTGTTACTGTATCTAACACTAATTCGGAGCCATTGTTCTCGTTCCCGCTCACAACAGGTGTGAGAAACCTCGATGCACTCTCATGGTGGCTTGCTGGGCTGTGGTCACTCTCGTTGGCTGTCGTGTATACCCCGAGTGCCGGATGGGCAGATGCCCGGAACGCGCAGCGCAGCGAGCGCAAGCCCGGAATGCAGGGAGCGAAGCGATAGCGAGCGACCGGCCTCGTTCCGGCCAGCGAGGGGTTTCCGTAACACGCTCAAACTGAGTTGATGAATGAGTACTTTCTCTGGTATGTCCACCGAACTACCGCCCATTGGTATGTCTATATTAGTTAGCAAAATACAGCGTAACATTCTAGTTGCTAGACCAAATTGGAACACAATGTAGCACAATGTGGTATGAAAACGCAAGACGGCGATCGAATTGGGTCGTTTCTAAATTGCATTTTAACTTGCCTATTGCTTCAGCACCCGCCAAACGCCTCCCTGTCCCCGCCCTACATACCCCAGATTCGAGACGCTAAGTGATGGGACCCTGTGCCGTGATCAACCCATCTTTCTATGTTACTGAATCCGAGAAGAAACAACTATAGGCTGAAGTAGATTCCGCTGATGAGATTCTCTCCAATTACCTCTACAAGCTCATCCAGTAACAACGTCAATCTAAGGAACTCGACAAGAGCGCAACCGAGCTTGATCCTGAGGAACGGATTGAAGCCATGATTACTGAGGCTACTGATACCCTCGAGGAAACCGCGGCTGACATTTGGGATGTCTACGCCGCGCCGGCGTCTACCTGATCGTGAACTTTCGACTCTTATAGCGGCAATTCGGGGCTCCAGAGCCGTGGGGTCGGCGGAGATTCCTCTCGAGTGTCGACAAAATTTCGCACCCTGCTCGAGCAACACGACCCGCTCGAGGGGATGCCGATCTCGAAGGGATCGACGACAAAAATGCAACAGTGCCCGGAGAGAGTTTTCTTGACTCGCTCAACGTGCGAGCACACCCTCGCGACCAACTCCGAAAATTCGGAAACATCGACTGATCCCGCGCTCGCTTTTCTCCGTCGCCGGCGCCCTCGTTTTCACTTTCGAGCAGGTGATACTTTCTGATCCCTTGTTTTGCCTGGCCTATCCTCCCGGTGGTTGGTTCAACCAACGCAATGTATTCGCTTGAAAGGATAACCAAGCATATTCTTAACGTCCTATGGTTTGTTATGGTTGCTATAGGAGTGCCTAAGAAAAGCGAGGGGTCGGTCTCAGTCAAGAATGTCCGCAACTGGCTTGGTGGCATTCGGTGATCACTCCTCGAGGCACTTCGAGCCGTCGGTGATGGAGGGTAACACGTCGACGGTCAAACAAGCAACCGACGTGGAGATCCTAGAGGTAGCACTCGCTATCACTCCGGGTGGCTTCGAGGCAAGGACCTAATTTGAGAGGTCGATCGGGAAGCCGTCGGTCGTGTTCGGGACGCTATCGTTTGGTCGCTGATCGACGCCGGATAGCAACTGCTCGAGGCAATCGACGAGGAGCTGAGTCGGGAGGATTGGCCGCAAATGATCGAGGGGCTGAACGACTGGATTGACGAGTTGGAGAATGACCTCGAAACCATAAAGAGAGAGTTCGATCGTATGGCTAACCTCGTTGAATATTACCATGAACGCTTAGAATCTCGAGAGTAGCCCGCTCTTGTCGCTCTCTTTTTTACTTAGCAGGGGAGGTCCGCCGCCGATGAACAAGGTTGTCCTCAACGGTGAGCCGATCGCGTTGTCTGCCGGACGGCTGACGCCTGTCTGACTGAACACTAAGCGAATACGCCCGTATTCGGGGAGGTATGGAAGCGATTACGCTTCGGCTCGAGGCGGATACACTCGAATCGATAGACGACGAGGCTATCGAACACGAACTTTCTCGCTCCGAATACATCCGTAACATCATCCGAACACGCGACGAAAGCGACCAACTACGGGACGAGCACGAGCGAATACGGGCCGAATACGAACGACAGGTTAGTGAACTCGAGCGCGAACGCGATCGCCTGGAGCGAAAGCTCACCGCGACAAACAGCCGGAACGACGATGTCACCGAGTTGGTCGAGTACGTCGAGGAGCAGCGCGAACTCGAGCGCTACCGGGACCGCC
Organism: Natronococcus sp. A-GB7; assembly: GCF_029688865.1. Lineage (GTDB taxonomy): Archaea > Halobacteriota > Halobacteria > Halobacteriales > Natrialbaceae > Natronococcus. Next base: position 1,161 of record NZ_JARUKV010000065.1, on the reverse strand, counting down.
GCGAGCGTATGATCGATCAGGCCGGTGTCCTCACTCGAGCGAAGTGGTGGCTCACCGGCGTTCCGGTTGACGACCGTGGCGACCGCGGGGACGTCAACGCCGCCGGAAGCGAAGCACAAAAATCATCAGCCAAGTCTGAGACGAGAGACGTATGACCGGCACGGGTACACCTTCGCCTCCCACCGGATACGACGTTTCGAAACCCGTGCATGCCGGGGGATCGGACTGTCATATCACAGTTGGGTTCGATAAACAGCTGGCCCATATCCCGCGTTTTCTCGTTCAATTTCACTATCAGACAGACACCAACCCAGTACGGTGGGATGCAATTGCCCGGATAGATCACAATGAAACGTCTGTAATGGGTCACGACGTCTACAAAGAGGGGCTTCACGTAGATGTTGACCGACGCTCGAGTGAAGAGGTTCACCTGATGCTTGCACACAGCCCTTTGCCACCGAACCGGGGGAAGGTTATTCGAGGGTGTGTTGACTACTTTCGGCAAGAGAAAAGCTACTTTATCGACGTCTACGAGGAGCGGATAGTACCAGGCGGTCCGCCGAAGTGGTCAGATGGCGGTAAAAACACCTATAACTTTATCCGTCGGAATACGATAGAAGAGAACATGAGCCAAGAATCGCCTATCGAAGACTCTCTTTCGCCCGACGAACTTACCGAATTGCTTGCCGACGCGACCGGTACCACAGCGGAGGAAATCGACGAAGGTGCATCCGACCTCAAGATTGCCTCTCCAGAGGGGGCAACTGTTGTAGACGAGTGACTTTTCTTTAAGTGCTTCTGGCAACAAGGTGGAGATATAGCAGGGAGTCGTTCTCTCGTGATTCAGTTTTCGTAGCGTGAGCTGTCGTCGGCATCCCAACAGCGAGCCGTATGTTTATACTCGAAGAGCCGCGGCCACGATCGACTGAGGCACAGTACTCGACGCGAAGACTTCGCGATCATCGGGGAGTACGGGCTCAGCCGACAGATATAGAATTTGATCTGGCTCGCCCACGCTAGTAACACAAGAGGAGCCACATGATCGAAACGGGCTTTTCAATATCAGCGTTGTCAATGTTGCCGAGGTCTTGTGGAGTGATCAGAGGGTGCCATAGAAAGGCTTGCGTATCGATTGTGTTGATCTCGGCGAGCGTTACACAC
>NZ_JARUKV010000064.1 GCF_029688865.1 Natronococcus sp. A-GB7 | reverse complement strand
AGCAACCAACAGAAGCCAACTGCTGAGGCTACGACAAGGGTATAATGGATTCTCGAGAGTTGGTTCCAGTATTGATCACGCCAGGCGAGCAGGACGTACCCGCCTGACGCAAGCGTTCCGGCCACAGCAAGAACTGGAAGTAGGAGCAAAACCCTGAACGTGAGTGGTGGGTTGCTTAGTAACGTATAGGGATATGCAATTAACAATAGTCCGAGGCCAAAAACAAACCCCAATAGACAGATAGCGCTCCCTCCAGCGACCCACCGAGCTGATCGTGGTGGTCTTGACCACGGTGGCTTAAAGTCTCGCTCTCCTTGATAACACCGCCACGTACGAGCTATTGGCCAACCAATAATACCCGAAAGTAATCCGAGTGTGGTTACTACCGCCAGTCCAGCCTGCAGAACGCCTGAGTCGTACCACGAGATCTGTTCAAAGGCTGAGAATCCGATATAGAGAAATTCGATCTCGTCGTCAGCCTCGCCGAAGGCGAGCATCCGTTCGCCGGTCGCTTCTTGAAAGACAAGAGGTTCTATTTCGACCCAGTGTGTCTTTCCTCCTCCACGCTCGGTTATGAGCGTTCCATCGTTCTCTACCTGCACATCTATCGAACCAGCCTGTAGTGTTGATGAGAACTTTGCGTACGATGTCTGGTCAACTCGGACACCACGGTATGCTCCTGCAAGCTCATCTGCACGCTCTGGTTGGCCACTCGGCTCGAGTGTGTCACTGGTTACAGATGAAATATACTTTTCAACGAAAGAATCAACGAATTCGTTCGCAGCTACACTCCCAGTGTCGGTGTTGTAAGATACGAACAAGCCGATATTTTGTTCCGGTGCGATCAGGAGATAGCTGTAGAACGAACCGGGGATAGCACCATTGTGCCAAAGCAATCGTTCATCGCCGCGTGTCTCCTCAAGGAACCCAAAGGCAGTTCCGTCCAGTGCTTCGTGATGAGTGAACCATGTTTCATGCATCCGTTCGATTATGTCTGATGCAAGTAACGGGCCTTGCTCATCTGTATCCCCGAGGTGGGCGCGGAGAAATTGTGCCATATCTGCCGCGGTGGTAGTCATTGCACCTGCTGGTGCGAGTTCAAGCAGCAACTCTGGTTGAGGCTCTGGCTCACCAACGGCGGCCGAGTACCCTGTCGAGACTGTTGCATCGAGATCTGAGGCGGGTTGTTTGAACGTACTCTGGTCCATCTCAAGCGGTTCAAAGACAAGGTCAGCGACAGCATGTTCGAAGGAAGTCCCGTAGACATCGGCGATCACTTGACCAGCGAGTGCGGTACCGTAGTTCGAGTAGGACGTTATTGTTCCGGGTTCGCGGACCTGTTCAGGCCGTTCCTTCTCGAGAACGTCCTCAAGTGATCGTAGATCGTCTGTATCGTCGACCCAGGTGCCCTGAAACCGCTCCTCGAACCCTGCCGTGTGGGTTACAAGATCTGCAACGGTAATATTGTGGCTGTCGCTTCCTGGATTCGAGACAGACTCGAGATAGTGGCCAATATCAGCATTGGGATCGATTGATCCCGATTCAATAAGTCTCATCAGTGCGGTTGCGACGACAGGCTTCGAAACAGAGCCGATCTGGAACGCTGCATCGTCGGCTGTCGCCGATGCTTCATCACCAATTTCCCCGTACCCTTTTGCCAGTGTAGGACCACCCCCTTGGACTACTGCGACACTTGCTCCGACGATGTTGTGTTCGTCGAGGGCAGTTTCGATTGCGTCGTCGACAAATGACTCGAGGTCACTGGGGTCCTCGATTACCGTCCCCTCAGAACTGGCTGTGGCTGGCAGACACCCTGCAGTAGTCGCCATGGCTGCGCCACCGGCTCCAGCGAGAAATCCACGACGTGATAGTGTGGTATTCATTGAACAGAGGGATCTTTTCGAGGTGCCAACCTATATCCTTGGAGCAAATAATTTCTCTAACAGCGCGTACGTATGCCCAATACAGCACTAACCAGAGTGAGATAGATCATGTATGAGGCTTCATCGAACGAACGGTCGCGGGCGGACAATCCGTTCAAGGCGCTTGGGAATGAAACTCGCCTCGAGATTCTTCGTGTTCTCTACGAACACAGACTCCAGTTTGGTCACGATGAGAAATCTCTGCCGTACTCTGAGCTTCGAGAACATGTCGGTATAGAAGATAAGGGTAATTTCAATTATCATCTGAGACAACTCAAGGACCAATTTGTTGATGGGGATGATGAAGGCTATCAGCTGACTTTTGCTGGCTTTGAGATTGCGAAGGTTATCGACGTCGATGCTTGGGCAGATCACGAACCACGTGACCCCATTGAACTCGACTCGTCTGTATGTCACTCCACGTTAGTTGCCCGATACGAGGATGGCGTTTTCGAAGTCTCTGCAGACGACACCGTGCTGTTTGCGCATGCTGTTCGACCAACTGGTGCAAGCGACCGGGTTGGTGAGGACCTATTGGATGTTATGACGACTCTCTGGCGACACACCAATCAACAGATGCTCGTCGGCATCTGTCCGTATTGTCAAACGGAGACGACGAAATCGATTGAGATTGCTAGCTCCAATATCTGGGATTATACGTATTCTGCCACCTGTCCGACGTGTGGACCGATTGGAGGCTCACACGTCGGAGCGGCTATACTCGAGCATCCGGCCGTGATTTCATTTTATTGGAATCACGGTATAGACATCCGAGCGAAGCACATCTGGGAATTGGGCTTCGTTGATGATGAGGCAGTTACCGTTCTCAACGAGAACCCCTCCCGGCTGCGAATAGATGTTGAGATCGAAGATGACCGCCTTGAAGTAACAATCGACGAGACGGCGGAGGTCATCGACATTGTGGTGATTGAGAGTTCTGGTCCCAAGGGCGAATCGGTTACAAATCAGTCCGCTGGAAACGATAGTAGCCGATGAGGACAGGGACAAGAGCCCACATCAGCATGGCAACCCCACCAAACCACTCTTGTAAGTAGAAGGGCGCCTCACCTGAAACTCGCTCTGCAGGGGCCATCCCCTGAGCTTCGAACGGTTCGAGGCCATACTGAAACATGAACGGGAAGACATTGCCTTCAACAATTTCAGTCGAAATCGTCGCATAAGCCTGAAGCGGATTGAACTGTTGTACAAACAGATACCAAGTCTCAGCCTCGACTGGCGGTGTCTCATCATGGATCAAGTAGTAGGGCCCAGCAGTAACGAGCTCCCAGAGACCGATGAATAACATATAGATTCCAATAACGATTGCCATCGATCGGCCACGAGAGGACACACCTGCCGAGACACCAACGGCTAGCGCCACGAATACCAAACCAAACAAGAGGCTAATTGCTCCGAATGCGAGCCAGTCTCCGATCGGTAGTGAGCCGAATAAGACGATGCTCAGTACCAACGCGACGAGAAAAGAGAGCACAACAGCAGCTGAAATAACACCAATTCGACCTAGCAGTTTACCGAAAACCACATCAGTTCGATTTGGTGGCAATCCCAGGAGTAGTTTGAGACTACCTGATTGTCGTTCGCCAACAACGGCCATGTATCCTACAATAAGCGCTGCAACTGGGAGAAGCACACTCAACGGCAACGCGACGAAGCCAAGCATCTCACTTGCAGATGCATCATCAGTCACTGCCCAGACAGCGACATATCCGATGGTAGTCAGCGCAACCAAAAGCCCAATAATCGCCCAAAGCAACCTTGAGCGCCCAGCATCGGCAAAATCTTTACGAGCTACCGTGCCGATGTGGCTACTCATTGGGAGACCTCCGAGGAAACTTTGGTGTGTTGAGGCTGGGTTTCAATCCCTGCATCAGACGTCTCATCCTCAGCGACCAACGTCGCAAACAGCGACTCTAGCGATGTCTCCTCAATTCTAATGTCTGTAATCGTCGCACCGAGAGCATCGAGTTCAGTAATCACGGTCGCCTTCGAGCTTGGATCCGTTACTGAAGCCTCAAGCCGGCGGCCAGTAGCCGTCACATCGGTCACGCCAGTTATTGCGTCGACTGTCTCAGCAGCTGCCGAAGGTGGATCGGAGAACGCAATCGTTACGGTCGCCCCATCACCAAGTGACTCTCGAAGCCCTTCGAGAGTATCAAGGGCAACGAGCTCTCCTTGGTTGAGAATTCCGATCCGATCACAGACCGCTTCGACATGCTCGAGAATGTGGCTTGAAAAGAAGACGGTAGTTCCACGTTCTGATTCTGCTTGCACCAGTTCTTGCATCTCGCGGATACCCGTTGGGTCAAGCCCGGTCGATGGTTCGTCCATAATGAGCAGTTCAGGATCGCCGACCAGTGCCATCCCAGTTGCCAGTCGTTGGCGCATTCCTTTCGAGTACCCGCCAGCAGGACGATCAGCATCTGCTTGTTCAAGACCAACTCGTGCCAACAGTTCATCAGGATCATCGTCAGCATCTTTGGTCTGGATTGCGAACTCGAGATGTTTCCGCCCGGTGAGTCGCTCATATATATCATATCCTTCCGGGAGGACACCGACGCGTTGGCTGATTTGGTCTGTTTCTGTCTGAGCATCGTAGCCCAGAACTGTTGCTGAACCGGACGTCGGCCTGATGAAATCGAGTAACATGTTGATCGTTGTCGATTTCCCAGCACCATTCGGCCCTAAAAAGCCGAATACCTCTCCATGTTCGATATTCAGATTCAGGTCAGATACGGCTGTTACGTCTCCATACTGCTTTGTCAGATCAGTCATTTCGATTGCACTCATGATTGTGAACGGGTAACAGTATCAGATGCAATTTGATATAGCACTAAAATAAAACTTTTTACTAGAAGCACAGTCAGGCCTAATTCGACCATGGGACTTTGAGTGTTCTAATTGATACAGTAACACCTGTCTTTAGGCCTGGGAACATGGCTACCCAGTGGTCAACTACACCTGCATCCCCGCAGATTCCAGATTGACCAGCACTATCACACGAGCTCTCGCCTGTTGGCTAACAATCCGGGCTAAGTCGTCTCTTGAGAGAAAGAGATATTATCTGGACATATTAAGATGAAGCTGATGAAAAAGACACACCACAAGGCTATTGCCGCCTTCTTAGTTGTTGCAGGGGCGATTCAGACAGTATCGGCACTTCTCCAAGACACATCATTTTTTACGGCTATGACTGTATTCGGCGGTATCGCTTTTGCTACAGCTGGAATTGCATTTTGGTTTGAAATCTAAATTAGTTCTGATTATCTTTGGTGCCTGCTCCACTGCGTAGACCTGTTAGATTGGACATCAACGATTGTTCGAACACAT
>NZ_JARUKV010000063.1 GCF_029688865.1 Natronococcus sp. A-GB7 | reverse complement strand
ACGCATGGCACGTTTTCGACGTGTGATGCGGATGCACGTATTCCACAGGAATCTCACGTTCCACTGCCTTGTCTTCAATTCGTGACTGCAAGCGGGAGAACAGCCACTTGCCAAGTCGCCGATTCCAGTATTTGCCAATGTCCTCGTCGGTGATACCGTCGAGGTGTTCGAGGACGATGACTGGGTTCTCGAACTGAGTGGCGTATTCAACAGCTCGATGTGAGGCTTTCTCGATCTCGTCTTCGATGGCGTCTTGACACCGTCCCCACACGAGGTCGTCCAAGAGATTCGACGCATATCGTGGTTTCAGCCGGTCTTCAGCACTGGCTTGTTTCTGTCGAAGGTGACGGACGCGACCACCATCCACGAACAATGGGTCAACGGGCGTGTCGTCTTGAAGGGCACAGCCCACCAAGAGTTTGGATTCACCCACGTCGAATCCGACTGGTGTCATATCGCCGCTTTCACACGAACACGAGTGGGCGGCTTCCACTTCGTAGTTCGCAGTAGCGTGCAACACCCAACGATTCCCGTCACGTTGTAAACGGAGCTCACCAGCCCACACGCTTTCGTCTTCGTCGTCAATCAGAGAGCGCCACCAGTCTTTCTGCTCGGGATTCAACTGGAGTGGTATCCAGAAGTTCGTCCCTCTACCGGGAAGTGGAACTTCCCAGCAGATTTCGTGGTGCCGGTCTTTATCGTGGTCGAAGACGGCTCGATGCCGACGACCCGCTGGGGACGCTCATTGGCTCCCTAGTCGTTCGTGGAGACGACATCCACCCGACTCCGACCCAAGCTCGAGCAATCGCTCGAGACGCCAGCAGCGCTCGCTGAGGATGCTCCCGAGTTCGCGGTCCACGTTTCCCTTTCGACGGTCGACCGGACAGACTATGCAACAGCTACGACGCAAATCCTGCAGTCTAAGAACCTCCGACCGACTCGAGAGATCGTTTCGTTGCTCCACGCATTGACCAGTTCGCCGTACGCCGCTGCTCGAGCACTGCAACAACTCGCCGACGAAGACGAACGCCGAGAGCTTCGACCGGACGAACTCCGCTATGCACTGGGAACGCTCGAACCTGACCAGTTACTCTCCGCTCTCCCACCGACGGTCGGCCGCATCGTTCAGACGCTTCTCACCGCTGAGAGTCGGCTCTCACAACGTGAGCTTGCTGACCGAGCGGATGTCTCGACACGGACGATCCGGAACTACCGCGACCGACTCGAGGCACTCGCTCTCATCCGCGTCGACGAGAACGGGTATCGACTGGCGTTGTCGTTCCAGACAGCCACCGAACGCCACGATCCTGTTGCTCCGGCTGTCCTCGAGGAGAGTCAGACGCTACTCGACGCGGCCGATACATTGCTCGAGACGATTCTTCCACCCGATCGCTACGGCGATCCTGATGATCCGCTTGGGAAAGCGCTGTTTTGGCCACCAAATCCATCGCGATTACTCGAGCATCCAACGGTCGGCTCCTGGATGCGACTAGCAGCTACACTCACAGCGACAGAATTCATCGAGGACAATCAGGACGTTCAGATGGGCTCACCGCTCGAGCAGCACTCGCTTTCTCACATAACTCCATAGCAAAACTGTGTCTCGTTCTCTCTCCGATCTACCGCCGCATGTAGTTAACCAACGGAAGCCCCTCTACTGCACCCAATGTTGGTTAAGCAGGCAATCTTGTGACCGGTACCAATCTGCTATGTGCAGGTCAAGCAGGTAACGGAGAGACGATCAATCTCTCCGATAGCTGCCAAAAGCCCCCTGCTGAATATAGGGTGTACAATGACCAAAGTAGAATACCTCTTTACAAACACTCGACACAAACAGGCTTATGTGTCATCTTACCTAATCTTAGATAGATGGTTCCCGATACTGAAACGAACGGTGGGACGACCGAAATGAACCGTGATGAGCATGCGAAGACATCCCGGAATGATGTTAGATCTGGTGTATTAGATGCTATTGGAACCGTTGCCCTCCTTGGATTCTCTCTTTTAGCTCTCTTCATCGGTGTAAGAGGGCTTTTTATCGGATCCTCGATGGCTATCAGTGGAGGATTCGTTGTTGTTTCTTGCCTGCTGGCTGCAGCAGCATTCAATTTCATCCCACCTTTCCGTTAGCATCACGTCGTACAACAGATGATTGCAAGCGGTCAATTCGCAGTCGGATGTAACAGGAAAGTCAGACCGAAGCGTGCTACAATTTTCGGCTTCTACCGCCACCGACTTTCGACTCTCGTCCGGTAGCGCAGTGCAAGGACACTCGTGCTCGCGATCGACTGAATGACGTGAGGCGGATGCTCGTCACGAGCGTCCTGGATGTTTTCCTCCGACTCGATAAGGTGTGGGTAAGCGCGGCGTCGGTCACGTCCGAGCGCGGTGGGTCGTCGTCAGGGCTGTCGGCCACGATTGCCGCGGCGTCCTCGAGCAGCTGTTGACGTTCGTCGCTCAGCCGGAGTGTCATTCGTTTCGTCGAACCCATATCAATTGATGTGCATACAGGGGTCCCAAAGGCGTCGGCCTCGAGTCGGCGATCGGGCTCGATTAATAAACTGGCGACACCGAGGTTGCGTATGTGACGGCCGATACCGGCGGGATCTATGCACACCGCGGTTCCGTTGAATACGCTACCCGTGCATACATCGACATCGAACCCCCAGGGGTCAGCACCTTGGAGCACTACTCAAATCAGTCATATGTATAAAATGTGGAGACCAGGGGGAGGTCTCCAACGAATGACAGTTGGGGTGACGGTGGAGGGAAAGGGATATTCCCTAACAGCTCTGAGTTCGGGTTACCTGTCTTTGGATATCCAAAGAGAGGTCTCGAGTGGCGAGGATGATTCCTCGCATATAGAAGTGTGAAGCTAGTGTCAAAAAGCCGTTTGGGTAGCAGATAATATTGAGGGTGCCTAATGGGTGGTGAAGAGTAAGGCGTTGCCAGCCAGCAGGGCGGTGCTGTACAGTGCGGTTACGCCAGAAAAGCGACGTCATTTGGCGGCGGCGGTCGACTGTGAAGCGCGAATATTCCACAAACCGAGTGACATCTGCGAGGGTAGTGGTCGGTCAGTACAGAGAGGACACTGAGCGTTACTACCGACAGCTAAACCAGCTGAGGAGGTACAATCGCACTTGCAACAGTGGCATCAGCGAGGAACAGTACGAAAGCGACCCATCCCTGAAATTGGTATTCGGGCGTTCGTATCGATGCGTACACGTACGCAGCCAAGCTGAGTACCATGGGCTGATCGACGAGACAAATCCCGATAAAGCAACTGGAAATCGTCTTCTCACTCGATCACTACGCATCTCCATGTAACGGCTCCAGAGAAGCCCTTGTCTCTGGTAAAACGGCGATATCAACCGTTATTCTCTTGCAATCTTTCTATGTGGCATGTCATGCTGTCAGCCAAACGTCTGAGTTTGGCACAAACTCCGTCGTTCTCTATCGGTCGGTCTCAAGTATCCTGTGGAGACCACACTGGATTTGTTAGTAGCAGAAGTTGAGACTACGTTGACTAATGTATATGGAGGGTATGTTTATCTCGCCACTTTGGTTCATCAAACGCTCCCCTCGACTCAGCACCTCACAAGACATCGTAATTTAACGTGATTTGAGTCGTTCGTTCTGTCCTGGCTTGGAGCAGGGGAGCGGGTTCATTCAGATATTTTAAGAGGTTATCGGTGTCAACGGTTGTTGGAATTCTCCAATTAGAGATAAATTAAACTATACTCAGATTGAATGATTGAAGGACCTTGTGAGGTGTTGAATATCATGTCTCACCACATGAAATCTGAGTAACTTGAGCCAGCTGCAATACGTTCGGATATAGTTCTAACAGGAGTTCTCGATACTCGGGGGATATTCTCCTAATCGAAGTTTGAGGTCTGATTGCGGTCGCGCCATACAAGTTAACGCGTATTTAGAGGCCTCCCCGGAGGTAAGACCCCGTGCTGCAGGTTGGGTTACTTTCCCCTCAATAATCCGTGCTGAACAAGCAAGACACATCCCGACTCGACACGAGTATTCTAACGGAAATCCTTCTTTCAAGCACGCCTGAAGAATCGTTTCAGTATCCGATACCGTAATCGAAGTATCTTTCGCAACAAATTCTACGTTATATTCTTCCATAGCACTCCTCTGTTAGTATTTCTGTTGAGCACCGCATACATCATAAAAGTCAGACATGATGGCATCGCGCTTCCGTTGCCATTGGTGGAAGGACTCGCTCTTCGTCGGAAATACTGTATAATGGTCCGCCAGTCGGTTTGCGATCTTTCGAATTTGATACAGTTCGTATAACTCCGACCAGTGGCCAAACGTGGACGCTATCGTTTTGAGTTTGAGCCCAAGTCCCATCGAAGGGGTGCCAGACCCGCCAACCGCATCTGCAAGCTGCTGCCCTGGGAGTGAGGCAACGATCTCCGAGAGGGTTTCGATATCGTACGCCGTTCCCCAGATATTATAGAGGTCAATTACTGCGAATCGACTTCCAAAACCAGTCATCACTTTGTGATTGTAATCCCAGAGCGCTTGCTCCGAAATGTCGTCCATCGCTATCGCTTCGATGGCTGCTTTTGCAGCCCAGTGTCCCGCTTTCGCGGCACCTCCGATTCCGCCACCGGTCGCTGGATTCACATGTGCGGCCGCATCACCGACTGCCATGTATCCCGGGGCAACTGCTGAGTCGTATGGCCGACGGGTTGGAAGCGCTGCTCCAAGTTTGTTTTTGACGGTTGCGCCGTCGAAGACTGGCTGATTGTGTAGATCTCGTTTTAGCGTTTCAACGAGCTGTATCGGCTCCTCTGTCATCTGAAAACCAAGGCCAACGTTGATCTCCCTTTTCGACCGTGGAAAGTACCAGAGATACCCCAACTCTGTGGTTGGTTTGAATTTGATCGCATCGGCCCAGTCAATGGGCTCTGGTACCTCGACCACCTCTCGGTAGGCAGAGCAGAATTGTGAGTAGCGAACGTTCGTATCGAATGTTGACTTCGAAAAATCGGCAGTATCCTGAAGTACCGACAGAGCACCAGCGGCGTCGATCGTTATATCGGCATTGTATGTAATCTGGTCGCCGTTCTGCTTTGCCCGAATACCACAGATTTGCTTGCTCTCTTGGCAGACTTCTGTCACAGCGGTGTTGTATTCGATAGTCACTCCGAGTCGTTGTGCCTCCTCGAGCAGAACTTCACCGTATCGCTTTCGGTCGATGACTGATCCAGACCGTCCAAACTCGACTTCAAGTTCCTGGTTTTCGTAGGGATTCTCGAAGATCGCTCGTCTGATTCCCTGGTTTGTGAACGATTCCTCCTTGAGATAGTCAGTGTTGATAACATCCGGAAAGGTGCTCTTGCCCTTAATTGCGTCACCGCACGCAATCCGACCGGCTTCGGACTCGCTCTTTCGCTCAAGAAGAACTACGTCAAGTCCAGCATCGGCAGCAGTTGCTGCTGCAAACGACCCAGCAGTACCACCACCGACAACAACAATATCGACACTCCGGTTGTCACTGTGATTTGCCATAGGATGTAGACAGATGTCGGGACCTCACGGTAAGAGTGTTGAAACACAATGCCACTTCCGACGTGTTTTTCAATGTTATTGGGTTCGAAGAATCAGA
>NZ_JARUKV010000062.1 GCF_029688865.1 Natronococcus sp. A-GB7 | reverse complement strand
TCCCATTGGTAACGACGCCCCATTCAACTTCTAATTCTTGTCGCATATAGCTCCGGAGCTGCTCGATGCTATCTTCACTGAGATCTGATCGGGATGGTTTTGCTTCGATGAAGACAACTGGAGTATCCCCTAAGAGAAGTGCAAAATCAACCTTCGTCTTCGCGGTCGCCATTCGAACCGTATACTCTGGTTCGACTTCCGTCGATCGCGTATTCCAACCAAGCACCTCTATGAAAGGGACAATAAGACGAAACTTAGTAGCCTCTTCATCCATAGCCGGAGAGGCCTCCAAAGTGGCTTGAGCTTGGTCTACAAACTCCTCTACCGACTCTTCCTCCATAACTATGTGATGAATGTTCAGTCCACTACTATCAATGTACCCAATCCGAAGAAAGACCCAGAGTCCGATAAGAGAGCCTTCGAGAAGGCCACCAATTACCAGAAGACCCACTGATCTCCGATAGACCGTGAGTCGACCATCTCACTCGAGATAAGCTGGTCAAGTAGCTCCTCGTCGTCCATATCGAACTTTTCCGAAACCTCTTCGAATGAAACGACTGGATTGTCCCAGTTGCTGGTCTGCTTGATAACCCATTCCTCAATCTCAGTTCCGTGCTCCTTCGCGCGCTCGTACGCGAGGCGACGATTAGATCCTGCCATGACTACCACCATCCATGAGATTCGCCGACTAGCTTCCCAGAGACGTTAGGATCCTCTTCAAGCCGATCGAAGGCCTCTTCCTCGGGGATATCGAGAGCTTCAGCGACCTCCTCGGTCGAGACGACTGGATTACTGATCTTACTGGTTCTCTGCTTGACGACCTGAGCTACGCCATCCCCGCTATGGGCGATGACTTCGTCTCGGAGCGATTCCTTCATGCTATTCACCACCACACACTGGTACCATCGACCTCTTTCTCACTGATGAAGGGTGATTCCTCGAGAGCTTCGTGGGCTACCTCTTCGGAGACTCCTAATTCGTCAGCAACTTCGGAAGTGAAGACGACAGGCTCGTAGACCTGATTCGTCTCATGCTTTACGTATTGCTTTGCTTTGCGGGGCAGATTCGAGTCACTCATCGTCATCTCGCTGACCAGGAGCGGGAATTTCAGAACTATCGACGTCCCCCTCGACTTCATCAGTATTCGTATAGCGAGTAGGCATTGATCGGGATTCCTGCTCTTCCCGACGGCGATTCGCTCGCTCCTGCTGACGACGATTCTCTTCAGCGAATCGGTGGTGCATCTCGCCCCGCCAGTTGGTGAGATCCTCCATTGAAGGACCCTCCCGAGCATATTCCTCTGTCACCGTCGCCGGATCATCGTCATTCCGTCCCGGACCGGGAATCTCGACTTCCTTGGTGTAGGTGTCCGGATCACTCTGCTCGAGTTCCACCGACGTATTCTCGCTATTAGTCCGGCCGGCGACCGGGATCTCAACGTTCGTCTTTTTCTTCCCAGCGTTCTCGAATTTCTCGAGAAGCGACTTCTTGTCCTCCGTGTCCATCGAATTCAGAGTCGAGTCATCGTAATCGACATACTCCCTAAGCTGCTGATCGAGTGGTTGCTCCTCATACTCGGACTCGATATGATTCACTAACTTTTCGACGTCGCCGGCGAGCGCGTCTCCTCCGATTTCTCGGGCCTTGTCGACGAGATCTTTCGTCATACTCCGTTATTGGGAATAGGAATGAATAATCGTTCTGCGTCCTCTTGGTTCTCAGACCCTCTCCCAACCGAATTCGAGCATATTCAGAAATCGATCAGCGCTATCTGGATCCGATTTGACAAGAGAAGGATGAATCCCTCGACTCGCCAGCGATCGCCTCTCAGAATAGCGGAAAGGCCGGTAGAAATCGAATTGAACCTCAATCGGTGGGGACGGAGAATTCGGGACCTGCATATGGGAACTTGGGTCCACCTGAAGGATCTGGCTCCTCGCTCATGGAGATCTGGTCTGGTTCTGTCTCGCCTTCCCTAACGAACTCTCCGTGGACTTGGAACGAATGACCCTTCATCGCTCCCTCTTCGAAAAAAGCCGTTCCACACGTCGGGCATCGCCATATATTACCCCCACTACTCATCGTCGCCTCGATGATTGAGGATGTGGTGGAGTTGCATCTCACCGACATTAGTGAACCCCTTCCGGCATTCCAGACACCGGCTCTTAACGTGAGGCATGGTAAGAGATCTGAGATGAAAGAGGATAAACCGTCTTGCTCTCAGAAAGAGCGAGAAGCGGGCTCTAATCGATTTGTCGGCGAATAGACTGAATCCCCTTGTTCTGTCGGTGAATCCGGCTCGAACAGGCGGAGACGGGCAGATATGGAATCTCAGCTACCAATCGGTCCTGAGATCCGTTCGAGACGATTTCACTGGCGCAGGAGTCTTAATTGGGAATAGCTCGATCATATGGATATGGCGTACCCGTCAAATTACAAAGATATTGCTGCGAGAGAAGAATCGATTCAGGCCGCTCGAGAGGTCAAGGAAGACCTCGGTATCACCTGGTCCGACTTTCTCGAGCGAGGCGCGAACAAGCTGAAGACAGAATCCGAGAGAGACCAATGAGACGCTCGAGCATCTATACGATAGTCACGATCGGTTGCGGAGCCATGATTCCGATCGTCGCTCCTCAAATCGTCCCACAGCTCGTATTCTCCGTGTTGGCCATCGTCACTATCTTTGCATGGCTCGAAGTGACGATTCAGGAACAGACCTCACAAGGATCAATTGAGTCCTAAAGCAGCGAGAGGGGGACTATTCCTCCCGCCCTTGAGCGGTTCTGTCGAGAAGCTCGTTAACGAGCTCGGCGCGCGAACCCCATGACATCGGAGGTTCTCCCTCCGACGGATTGAGATTGAATAGTCAGCAAGATAATCCTTCTGCAGAGTAGGGGAGTCAATCGCTATTAGAGGCGTTCTCTGATACCGATAGGGCTTCAGTGGGATTCTCGTCGCTTCTTTCGAGAGATGCACGGAGTAGTGACTCGAGATGGTAGTCCTCTATATGCTCGAGAGCGCCCTGCTTCGAAGGCCATCGTTCCTCGCATTCACAGAGGCCACAGGTCCAAGAAGCCATCTATCTCACCTCCTTTTTCGGGACTCCGGGCCCCCAGAGTCCGTTATCATCGTCCGAATTGCCAGCCCATAGCGCATGATATTCACTCTCACCGATCGCTTCAGAATCGATCTCCGCTTTCTCAGGCGATTCTTCCTCTTCTGTGGGGCCATCATCGGACTCTTCTTTGGAATCGCTTTGAGCCGCATTCTCGCCGCTCTCATCGCGTTCATCATCCTCTGGCTCGACATACTCGATAATCTCAAGGTTCTCATTGAGGCTGAGCCCTTCGTGGTCGCCTCCTGCCTCTCGCACATGACTCCGCAGATCACGGGGATCATCGATGATAGTCCGAGAGCAGTCCTTAATGGGGCATGTGAGTACTTCGACTTGGATCTCCTCGCTCGAGTCACCCTTCCTATCGCGGACTTTCCGGATCCGATCAAGATCCTGCTTTGGACTGGTGGTACTCATTTGCGATCTCCCTCGTTCGATTCGGTATACTTGTTACTGTCTGGCATCTTCGTTGTCCTCGATCATTTGTTGATTGTCAGTCGATAGCTCGGTCAAGCGTGCTCGATGGTGGAGGAGGTCGATCGAATAGGATCCGAATCATACATTATCCCTCTGAGCCTGCTTGAATTGCTCATCAAACTTCCGATCCTTTGCCCGTTGTTGTATATCGCGTATCCAGTCAGGGTAGCGGAGCTCAGGATAGTTGGGCAGTTCCCGACACGGAATGGCGGGCGATTCTATCCCTCGAATCCCCTTATAGGAATTATTAAAGGGACTTTGAGGGATAGAATCGAGGTCGACTGATCCGGCGATATTCAGTCCTTCAAGCCCTCTATCGTAATATTTGGCCCATCTGCCTTTCCCGTTTTTCTCGATCAGCCCTCGCTCCTGCAACTTCCTCCGAATTCGTTCGACGCTTTTCCTATTCACCCCAGACTGTTCGATAATCTCACCGGCGCTCATCTCCTCGGCACCTTGCAACGCTTCGATAATGGCCTTCTCGTTCGACGTCCGCGTTGAAGTACAGGCATCGAAGGAACGACCGGGACGACTCCGACCTGGGATCCGGGTATCGAGCCAGTTAGGGACCATCCCCGTTGCAATGTAGATGGTTGCTTCAGTATCATCCGTTCGGCCAGCCCGCATTACGGCTTGGAATACCTCTCCACGCCGAATGCTTTCGAGAATATCGTTCGCAGTCTCATTCTGATAGTCGAGATCGTATCCACTGAGTCGTTCCCCGTCTTCATCAGTCGCGGGCTCTGCGTATTCACCGTGGAACGCTGCTTGGTATTGGATATCTATATCTCCTCGTCCGGGCGAACCGAGGACGACGAGTAGCTCGGAATCAGCGAGATCGTTCTTACCGCGGAGAGCCCCATAGTGTAAATCATCCTGCCAAAGATGGTCGAGCCCCTGGTCCTCGAGTGCTTTCCGAAGGTTCTTACTCGTGATGAGGTCCGGTCGTTGACCATGTTTGCGATATACCTCCCGGAGGTACGCCTCACATTTGGGGATGCTGACCTCGCCATTACTCACCGGCCAGACATACTCGTTCAACTGAATGAATTCGTATCCCTGATCGCGGAGGTGTCGATTGCGATCTTCGTCGTTAAATAAGCGATAGTGGTTCAGATCATCTCCAAGGAGGAGCTTCCAGTCCGAAGTACAGGGGGTCGCATCGAGGGCGATAACTGCCTCTGCCTTCGAGAAGTCCGGCGGGTCGAAAACCCATACCGAGCCTCCATTCTCGTTATCATCACCGGAATGGTATAGACTCTTGAATACTACCGTTCGATTACCAGGCAGGTCAGCCACATAGAGACCATTATCGAGTCGTTCAGCCCCGTAGATGGCATATGCAGTCAGCGGGGCCTTTGCGTGGAATTCACCTACTGCATCTCGATGATCTGCTGGGTCGAGCCCGGCGTCCTCAAGTTGGGATAATGCTTCCTTTCGTTTTCGCTCCTCACCGGGCTCAGGCCGCCGGACAGACTCGAAGGGGAATTCTTCGAGCGTATCTATGAATTCCTCAGCCTTTTCTACCGGATTTTTGATTTCTTGCTTGTATGATCCCAGAGCTTCTTCATCGAGAACAACAACTCGGTTCGAGGTGTATGCTGGATTATAGGCTTGAGTGAAGTGGCCGACGAGCGGATTCAGGCCATCAGTATCTATCTCGGCAACCTGTTCACGATATGGACAGGTATCATCTCCTCGCTCGCAGGGAAGGTCAAATTCCCGATGAATCTCTCGGACGGGCCAGCCATCATCGTGAGCATTTCTGGCTTTTTGAACTATCGGATCATCTCGCTGAGCAGGGTTCTCAGACCGGAGGACAGGGCATAGGTCGGTCGCTACTGGAAACTTCTCAACCTCGATTCCATCCTCCTTACCCCACCCCTCGAACTGCTCATAGTTATCCCGAAGATTCGTGAATATAGAGACGGGAACAGTCCCGAAGATCTTCGAGATGCTACGGGATTTCCCGATACCGGGAAGAACATCGAATAGTGCCGTCTCTTCATCAAGGATAGATTCCGTGATCCCATGCCTCAAGACTTCTCTCGGAGGAATTCTCCCGGAAGGTCTATCATTCAGTATCTCGAATTGACTCATGTCGAGGGCCTCCATCCTTCGGCTTCATCCTCAGTCGCTCGGGGGTTTCGAGTTAGGGCCTCGCCCCCGTTCGCTATCATTTGCATTGTTCCTACCTACTTGTCAGGGTCTAGCTCTTCAGCGGCCTTCTGGACGAATTCATCCCACGTTAGGCCGAGCTTCGCCTTCACCACTCGAGCTTCTTTATGAGTTTCGTCCGTTGCGTAGATCTGTGGTTTTGCCGTTTCAGCCATGTCAGAATTTTATATATCCATGGCCATAATGTTTCTGAGACGGAAAATCCGGCATATAGATTTCTCAAAACGATGACTCCCGGACTTTCCCCTTTGAGTCTCTCAGATTGATTCTGAGTGGCGTTCGTCTCGAGCCGATGATCTTCTTTGCCTGTAAGGGGAAAAGCGATCTCGAGCGGATTTGAGAGCGATCTAATTGCTTCTATTC
>NZ_JARUKV010000061.1 GCF_029688865.1 Natronococcus sp. A-GB7 | reverse complement strand
CTCGGGTGCCGTCCAGCACGTTGCCGGCATGAAGGGCTCGGACACGATCATCGCGATCAACACCGATCCCAACGCCCCGATCATGGACATCGCCGACTACGCGATCCACGACGACCTTTTCGACGTCGTCCCTACGTTGACCAAGGAATTCCAATAAATTGACGCTGTCTATCCAATAGAGACTGGCCCCGTGAGGATATTAGTGCACGGCGATTGCTTCTGATCCGCAGGTGGGACAGGCTTCGGTGTCCCTATTCACGGAGGTTCCGCAGTGCCGACTTTCGTACACGACTCCTAGCTGCTGTGTCCAGGACAGCAACCGGTCTACACGTTCAAATAGCATCGAGGGGCAATCATTCTGGGTTTACGACGTCTCGGCATTTGTGGCACTCGGCGTATACTGCTGGTCCTGTCTCTGTTTCGTATTCAAGGACCACGTTGGTCGTCGCGATCTCGGCTTGGCAGAACGGGCATGTACCGAGAGATGGTGGGTTCGCCGTAGACATGGGTTGATAGAGACGGTGTGTGGAAAGGAGGGAGCGCGTGTGACCTGCAACAGGGTGGTGTGTCTGCTCCCTCTATTGCAAGTATCGTACTCGGATTTGTATATAGGCGAGCCAACCACAGCGAAACTGAAACTCGAGATCTGGTGACGGGCCTGTCAACGAGCGATATGGTGTGATAGCCACATTATGTCTCGTTGAACGCCTCATCGGCTAGCAATAAGATGGATGCCAAACCCAAGCGGACAAATTGAGACAGATCTGACTGATACCCGCTACTTGGCTATACAGCAGTTGCCAACAGCGCAGTTTGGGAACTGATGTAGCTTTGATTGGCTCATGAATCACCGCTTCGAGTAGTGTGCTCGAGTTTATAGAGAATCGGATTACAATCAACTTCTAAATAAAATTCAATCCTCATTTCTAACTGCCAAATTAATGTATGGAAGAACGAACTCGATGAGTTGCTGCTCTACCTTTCGCAAGTGGTTTGACGCAGTTGTCTTTGTAATATCCATCTCCGCTGCAATCTCCTCAAGTGTTACCTGTCTGGGAATCTCAAAATATCCTTGTTCAACAGCCGTGTTCAGAATTTCGCGCTGTCGAGGGGGAATTGACGAAAGTAGTTCCTGCCACTCAGAGCGACTTGGTATAATTTCGCGTCTGAAATCTTGTGTGATCCGTTCAACTCTAACACTCCCAAAATCCGAGAGTAAATCAATAGCCTTCGACAGTTCATTGCGATCATCCAGCAGCAGATCAAAGCACTCGCGTCCATTGACCAACTGCGTTGGACCGAGAGGAAGATATCCGTCGTACATCAGTGCCTGTAGCGGCGTTACTTCATTCAGTCGTCCTCGGAGCAACATTGTCGCAGCACATCGCCCTTCGCTAGTCTCATACTGTTCAACAAGATCAATGGTCTCTACTGTATCGTGTGAACTGATGATTTTGCGAACAGCATCACAATCTTTAGATTCGACTGCAAGCATACCGATATAGCGATTGTTCCGGAATGTGGAGGCGATAAACTCGCCAAACACATCGTGCTTCGCGACTTCTGCCGTCCAGTCACCGTCATATTGGACGCTTACCTTTGCAGTGAGCATAGCTAGCAAATGACGGGGGAGGATGGTATAGTTTCCCTGCGAACGCAACAGCCTTGCTTATTACCAAGATTTGAGTAGTCTCTCGATTGACTGGTCTTCATTCTGTAGATCAACAGAAAGACGTTCAACTGCAGCCTTTGATAATATGGGCGAAACAAGTCGGCGTGCTTTTTCCAATCGCTCTTCGACAGACAACGGTATATCCCGTGAGCCACGACTCGATGTTACATCGGATCGGTATGTCCCCTCAGCAGTTTTCACAGTTACACGAGCTAGACACTCTTCTGGAAACCGGCTGTCTAAGTCGTTGTCGACAGCGAATTCGACACGGTCAGCAATTGTTAATATATCGGAATCTTCCCGTGCTGATTCGGACAGTTCGGATTGTGTAAAGCGACCCCGAAGGAGTGCAGCGGCGACTGGATATGCATATGAGTACTGTGCTTCTTCCGGTGTCTTCGGCTTACAGGTTTGCAGATGTACTGCTTCCTCAAAGGTCGAAATTTGTACTGACTGAATACTCGTCGGGTCGATCTCGTACTGGGATGCCAACATTAGGACTGCTTCAACACCAGGTTGTGCCCAGCGACAGCATGGGTATGGTTTGAGATATCCCTCCGTCACGTGGAATACATTGTTTAGTGTGTCGTCCATTGATGCCTCATCGAAGACAGTACCAGACCCAGTGAATCACATTTTAGCGAGTTGTGCAGACACAATACCGGTGTACGCCCCCCATCCAATCCCGTCTTTAGTCATGCCCGGTTTCTCCACACCACGCATAATTGGTGTCCGAGGAGCGTGATATTCAGCGACACCAAGTGCATGTGTCGTCTGCTCTGTTGAGAAATCAAATAGTCGGGTAACTGCTGCAGCGGCTCCGAGTGCGCCCCACGATCCAGTACCTGTGTAAATTTCATCAACCGTATGATAAACCCGCGCGAACGGCGAGCTCGTAGCCTACAAAAACAGCATTGAGAAATTGGCGTATCGAGGCATCGACTTCTTCTGCGGCCGCTAACGCAGGAGGGACAACCACTGCAGCAGGATGGCCCTTGACCTCGCGGTGTCCATCATCGATATCGAGTGCGTTTGCAGCAACGCCGTTAGCTAATGCCGCACCGCCGACAGATACTGTGTCTCGCGATTTATTAAGAAGTGTTATTTCCCCCTCACCAAGATGCTCTATAGCATACTGGCGGGCAATATCGACACCTTCCTGCCGATATCCGGCAGTTATGGCTGCCAATGTGTCGAGCACGCGTGCCTTTAATTGTGCCTCGACGTTATCCGGCGCGTCTGCCATCTTCGCTGACCGCGCGAATTCCACTGCTTGAGCGGTATCCATTACAGGTAGACAACGACCTGCTGGTCTTCGACATCCACTTCATACGTGTCCACTGGCGGTTGGTCGCCTTCAACGGCCCCACAGTCACAGCCCCCATCGGTAGCGCTTTCTTCCGAAGTGTCGTCGCTTGTAGACTCAACAGCAGTATCAAACGACCTTGCACGAACCTTATGGGGATTGAATACGGACTCGCCCGTTGCAATATCAAATTCCCAGCCGTGCCACGGACAGCGCAAAATCTGGCCATCGTCTTCCCATTCTACCTTCTCAGGGTCTGTAGCCGATGTCGTTCCTGTCACTTTCCCCATACAGAGTGGAGCTCGTTGGTGTGGACAGTCATTTTTGAGTGCGTGGTACTCTCCATTGACGTTGAATACGCCGATCGAATGGCCGTTTAATTCAACGATCGTTCGTTCACCGGGTGGCAGTTCGTCAGTCGAACAGATTTCGAAGCGTTTCTCCATCAAATCACTCTCAGTTGGTTGGGAGGCTCGTCGGATCGTTCGGGAGCCCGTACAGTTCCTGTGCGTTACCGGCCATCACGGCTTGCTCCATCTCATCAGACATCGGCGGCAGTGCGTACACCGGTGAATCCGTATCCCAGTGTGGATAGTCACTGGCGAACATCACCGTTTCCTCAGCATGCATCATCTCTAGAATTTGTAAGAGATGCTCGGGGTTATCCGGCTCCTCGATAGGTTGAGTGGTAAACCGAACTTGGTCGCGAACGTATTCACTCGGTGGTTTCTGAAGATAGGGTACCTGTGCACGGAGGGCTTTCCAGTCTTTGTCCATCCGCCAGAGGAAATGTGGAACCCAACTCAGTCCCCCCTCAATAACAACGAAATTGAGATCGGGGAATTTCGCAAGGACACCTTCAGCAACGAGGCTGACGAGTTGTCCCATTGCATACGTACCCAGGAGCGTATGCCACTCAAAATAGGTGTTCGGATGTCCTGCGCCTGTCGGCGGACGCGTTACACCGTGACCTTCTGTGTAGGGATGCATAGCGATGGGAAGCCCCATCTCCTCGGCGGCTTCGTACATCGGCCAATAGTACTCGTGACCGTAGGGGTGCTGCGAGGCCATCGGCATCACCACTTGGACAACGCGCGGGTGATCCCCTAGTTCCCGAATCATTTCAGCCATCCGCTCTGGTTTCTGTGGTGCAGCAAGTAGCGATCCGACAAATGGACCTCCCTCTGAAAGCCAGTTATCGATAACCCATTTGTTGTTCGCGACTGCAAGTTCGGCAGCGTAGTCACGGTTTGGAAGAGCAGTGAGATTGAGATACGAGTTGCCTGTCAGAACCGCATAATCTACGCCGAATTCCTCAAAATGATGTTCCTTCATTTTCTCGATGCTGGATCCCGCGGGACTGCCATCATCTGGGATTGCATCGCGTCGAGAGAATTCTGCGACGTTGTCGTAGAGAATACTGGGCGACTGCACGCCACGATCTTTGTACTGGTCGGGAAGGTAGGCGATAACCTCCTCGGGATCTTTCCATTTTTGATGGATATCACAATCGATGAGCGTCGGAGCTGTGTCCTCTGACCCAGTCGATTGTTCGACTTGTCGTCCTGACATCGTCTGGCACAACCAAACAGGGGTACCCCCCTAAACCACAGGGCGAACTTGTAGCAGGTATATATACTAGCTGTCGCAGATGGCTTTATCCAGACCCACAATCCTCCGAATCATCGTGCTCTTCTCATTAGGGGAGCAAAACAGCAAAAGATCAAACACCTGTCAATAGTGTTAGGAGGGGCTTCACTTAAGCACTGGAGATGTTCGTGTCAAAGATTACCGCATTTAAGAATTGAGGTACCCATATGTGTTCTCGAACGAGGTATTTCAATCGATGACAAACGCACGTATCGCTTCTTGCCAATTTGAACCGAATATTGACGATGTGGACGCAAATCTCAATCATATCGAGCAGCTTGCTGATCAACTACCCACATCAACCGTGTTCGCTGTCTTCCCAGAGCTCTGTGTAACCGGCTATGATCTCGGTGACGTTTCGGCAGCAAAAACACCGGTACCGGGACCTATAACTGAACGAATCCAGGGAATTGCTCAAAGGACTGGTATTGATCTAATAGTTGGACTGCCCGAAGCCGCCGACAACAATGTTTACAATTCGCTTGTGTACATGTCTAACCACGGTGTTGAGGCAACATATCGAAAGCAACAGCTATGGGGCGACGAAGCAGCACAGTTTGCAGCCGGAACGGAGCCAGTGGTCGTTGACACTTCAGTTGGACGAGTTGGGCTGCTGCTTTGCTATGACCTGGATTTCCCCGAACTCGCACTTGAATACGACGAAGCTGATTGTGACCATATTGTCGTCAGCTCAGCCTGGCGGCAGTCGTTCGACAATGACTGGCGACTCCTTTGCTGTGCTCGCGCACTTGATCAAACCTGCTACGTTGTCGGCTCGAATCACTCCGGCACTCAATCCGGACGGCATCATGCGGGTGAAAGCCTAGTTGCAGGGCCACGTGGTGAAATCCTCGCGAAAGCCACAGATGATACCTCAACTGTTTCGGTCGAAGTCGACGCTGATTCGATTGAAACCGCCCGTATCAAGAACCCGGTTCGGGAATCCCGTTACGAGATGATCAGCACTTCTCGGCAGTAGCATTCCCTCTGATAATAGAGTGGGCTTTCTTCTCCTTTCTGGGACTCAGCCCTCGTATTTATATATTCTTCGTGTATCTTATTTATAAACATTACTGCTCCATCATGTGCTTTGTTTATAAACAATTGATTAGTGTGGGTCAATACTTAGGGTCTTTATCACAGAATGATTTGGCGTGCCAACTCAAAACACACGGCGTAGTCTCCTCAGGACGGGAGGTGGGCTCGCCGCCACAGCGATTAGCGGGGTGACAGCTGGGTGTCTCACCCTCGCGACACAGTTTCGGAGCGATTCAATTCCAATTGGATCGAAGCGGTTCACCGAACAAGAGATTCTCGGCTACCTCGCGTACGAGTCGCTTGATGCAAACACTGACCTCCATGTTGACGACCAGACTGGTCTCGGCGGCACCACAACGAACTTCCAGGCAGTGAATTCCGGGGAGATTCAATTATATTGGGAGTACACTGGTACGGCTTGGCAAACACTACCACCAGAGCAAGACGAAGTCATCCCCGATCCTGAGGAACTCTACAATAGAGTAAAAGAGGAATTCGAAACGGAACACGGACTGACTTTCCTGGAGAGAGCACCACTCGACAACACCTACGTCCTCATGGCGAATCCCGAGTGGTCGGAACAGACTGGTGTAGAGTCGCTATCCGGACTCGCATCTTATCTTGCTGAGACGGATACGGAGACTACAGTAGCGTTGAACGCTGAGTTCCAAGATAGAGCAGATGGATGGCCTGGACTCATTGATC
>NZ_JARUKV010000060.1 GCF_029688865.1 Natronococcus sp. A-GB7 | reverse complement strand
ATACCTACGTAACGCGTGTTCGTCTCAAGCGCAACTGTACCCAAGAGTGGAAACTGCTACGTATAGGTGAAGATGATCGCGATTTCTTCCCCGCAGTAGATACTGGTGGTTAGGTTTATTCTTGAGTCACCGCTAACGGAGTGGCAACGCGAACCCTTTTTCGGCGGATCGTCGATATACGGGTATGACGACGGGCCAGGGGATTGTCTGGAAGTACGAGACGGTCCGGCCACCCCGCGGGGCGACGATGGAGGAAGCAAGCGATCCTAAAGAACTTCTCAACGAGTACGGGCAGGAGGGCTGGGAATTCGTCAGTACAATCGAGTACACAGGCGGCGGTACCAAGTACCTCGTGTTCAAGCGGCCAGCAGACGGTGACGGCAATGAGTAGCGAGGAAGACGCCGATCAGGTCAGCACCGCGGACACGATGCGCGAGCGGGCTGACGAGAGCAAACTCAAGCTCTGGCTGCTCCTCGGTGCGAACCGACAGCTCGTCACTGGTGTGCTCACGGCAGGGTTCTTCGGGCTGTTCATGCTCGGGAGTTTCGTTGATCCGACGGTCTCAGACCTGCTTCAGGACCGAGGTGTCATCGAATCGCTGTACACACAGATGATCGGGTCGTTGATCACCGGCGTCACGCTCGTCGTCACCATCAGCCAGTTGATCATCTCTCAAGAGAACGGTCCGCTTGGCAAGCAACGAACCCGAATGAGCGAAACGATGGATTTCCGGAACTACATCAAGGAACTCACCGACAAGCCCTCACCAGCCGATCCGTCGGCGTTCCTTCGCGAGATCATCGACGCGACCCAGGAGCGCGCCGAGACGCTCGACGATGTCATGGAGTCGACCGACAACGACGATCTCAGAGACGAGGTCAACGAATTTGTCGACAGTATCACGGGTAACGCCGAAACCGTCCGCGAGAAACTCGACGGTGCCAAGTTCGGCACCTTCAGCGTTGTCCACGCCTCGATGGACTACAATTACTCTTGGAAAATCTTCCAGATCGAACGTCTGCTGGCCGACTACGAGGACGACATCGACGAGGAACAACGCGATGCGCTTGAGGATCTCCGAACTTCCTTCTCAATGTTTGGACCAGCCCGCGAGCACATCAAGACGCTGTACTTCCAGTGGGAACTCATCAACCTCTCGCGGTACATCCTCTATGCCGCGATCCCAGCGCTGCTGGTCTCGGGGATGATGTTGATGTTTGTCGACACAGCGACGGTTACTGGCCGGGTTCTGGGTATCGAGACGTTGCTCTGGCTCGTCGGCCTGACGTTTACGCTGACGCTCGTTCCGTTCTTCTTGCTAACCTCCTACATCGTGCGGATCGCGACGGTCGCAAAGCGGACGCTGGCGATCGGACCCCTGATCCTGCGAGACTCTCAGCGTTGAGGTCAACTACCGGCCGCCACCAGTGCTTTATCTTCAACCTGATAGGTGATTTCACCAATCATCGATCTACTAGTTGAGATCCGCACTAATCGTATGGATGACTTCAATCCGTCCGGAAGACCTCAGGGAGATACTCAATATTGGAGAACTGATCCTCTTCCACAGCAACTTTAAGAATTTCACCTTCATGCAGGTCGTCTATTGGCAATTCGCTGGCATGTCATGTTGTCAGCCGAACGTCGTGGTTTGGCACAAACCCCGCCGTTCGCTATCTGCCAGTCGAGAAAATCTGGGCGGGGCTGCCCTTCCTAACAGACCGGGTTAGTGATCACGGTGGAGTAAGAACTTCGCGAGCAGTAACCTCCAAATCGGAACTCGAAACGGCACCATCACCATTGGAACTATATCGCTATGGGTCTTTCACCCAGATGTTCATACCACTCTTATCTATATCGGTCCCTTCCGTAATACTATGGATCGTACAGAGGCCTCGGACAGGTTAATTCGAAGGGATTACGACTGGACAAATGAAACCCCGAGTACAGAGATCATCGACGCAATAGCTTCGATCGAAAACATTGAGCCGGTTGATCTACCCGAGCAAGTTGATACGCCGTTATACTCTGCTATTGACCCTGAAGCGCTTAATTCGGTAATCACTGGCGATAGTCCAGCCGCGGTTTCGTTTTCTTATGAGGGGTATCATATACGAATAGACGGCAGCCAATTAGAGATTTGCTAAGAAGCCTGGTTCCCTCGAAGTCAGCAAGCGCCGACTATCTGGAGGCCGAGCTGCCGTATCACTGCCGCCCTATTGTGTCAGAAGTTCATGCCTTAAGAATGAGACCTGACCTTTAATTGGAGCAATCTCAAAACCCTTATATATGTCAGACAAATCTAAGGATACCAACATAAATCCCGAAGAATTGACTTTCAACACCAGTGACCGGTTTGACGAAATTTTGAGTAGCCTCAGTAATACTCAGCGACGACGTATTATTTCACATCTCCAAGAGGAAGGATCTGCCTCTCAAAGTGAAATAGCCCACCAGCTCGTTAGATGGAACTACGACTCTCCACCCGATGAAGTCTCGGATAAAGCAGTAGAGCGAATCAAGATAAATCTCCACCATGAACATCTCCCCCAGCTTGAAGATGCGGGACTCATTGAATACGACAGACGATCTAAGATGCTCTTAGTTCGTGATCTCCCTGAGTTAGCTGAAGTTTGTCTCGATCACTGTGAATCAGTGGATCTCCCCTCATAGCGAAGGTGTCATAGAACGATTCATACAGCACCTCTTCGATTACCCGACGGACGGTACGTACAGGTCAAACAGTTACCGCAGTGGCTGGTGATCTCTCTAATAGTCAGAACAACGCTGGAGCATAGAATCCACCCAAGATTAAACCAAGAAACAGCATGGTCTTTAGCAGCGATATAGTACGCTCACGCTCTGATTCTGGCGGAGACGGGTCTCTGGCCTGAAGGATTCCATCAAGCGCCATCCCTGTCCCTCCAAGTACGATTGCAGCCGTCTGGAACGAGAGAATTTCCGGGGTGCCCGAGGAAGATGCTATACCAATTCCTATGATTACAACTACTACGCCACAAACAGCGGATACGTGTCCTGAGTACTCAGATCCTGGAATTCTCTGCTGTGTCTGCTTATTTTTCTCTGTCATATCAATTCATCTCTCCAAGATGTACTAAATTGATTGGGTTCCTGACTGTTAGCGGTTGACCTATACTGACTTGCCAGCACCGAGGGCTGATAGAAACTCTACCGTTAGGTATGCATCTCCATGTAGCGGAATTCAGAGAAGCCCCTGTTTCTGGTAAAGCGGCGACACCAACCGTGATTCTCTTGCAATCTCTCTATGTGGTATGTCATATTGTCAGCCGAACGTCTGAGTTTACCACAAACTGCGACGTTGACCGACTGATTTACCCCTCTCGCTTATAAACCATGCCGTCTACAGAACCCATGCCAAGCAATCCCGACGTTGAGCACTCTGATGAGTACAGCCGCGCCCAAACATGGCTCAAGCCGACTCAAGTTGAATGGCTTCGGGACGTCTGTCTATCTGACGCCGTCGCACCTTACCTTCAGGATCGGAATGAGGTGATCGTCACACTGCTCTATGATGCTGGCCTTCGTGCCGGCGAGCTGTGCGCTCTCGACGTGAGTCACCTAGATCTCGAAAACGGGACCGTCTATCTCCCGAGTGCTATCCAGAAAGGCTCACCACCGCCAGCGACTCTCGAGCTCAAGCCTGAGACGGTTCGACTACTCCGTCGGTATCTTCGGGACCGGTGGAAGGACACTCCAGCTCTCTTTCCTACCCGCTCAAGCGACCGAATCACGGCACGGTCCCTACAGCGGCTCATAGAAAAACTCGCTGTCGAAGCGAACGTGCGGCCGCTGCTTGCAGGCGGTGGTATAGGAGAGCCGACGAACATTACTCCGCACACGCTTCGACACTCTGTGGCTTATCGAATTATTCAGGTCGACGGTGACCGTCTCGAAGACGTTCAGCTACGACTCCGTCACGCCAATAGGCAAACCACGGACCAAATCTATAGCCACTTGATCCCTCGATAACCTGTAAGAGAGGGTTCCATGGAACGATTTTCATAGAGCTGTTTTCCATTACCCCTTTCAGTGAACCAGGCCGACAGTAGGTGTCCGATTCAGGACAGTATAAAGGTTTAAATGAAATAGTTGGTGATTTGATGTCATGTCCCTCCACTTAACGAATGCAGTACGTGGCGGAATCGATCGGGCAACGACCCGAACTGGTGGCATACTGTTCGGTGTATTAATCGTCCTACAGTTGCTAACGATCGCGTCGTTCAACACCCTTCTGGCATCTGTTGCCCCACCTGAAGCGATGGAACAGTTCGGACTTATTTTACCGATTTCGGGTTCGTTCGCCGGCATCTTGCTCCTCGGGACGTATCTAGTAATGGCTGTGTACTTCGTGGTCGTTGCGCGAACTTTCGCTCGTCCAGCACACAAGCTGTCGTCGATCCCAAGCGAACTTTACAGCCGGCGCATCGGGCGAGCCACGCTTTCAATGATCGTTGCAGGAATTATCGTATTCGTCTCGATTATGATCGGGTTCTTCTTATTGATTATACCGGGGATCTTCCTCTCGGTTTGCTTCCTGTTCTTCCTGTTCGTGATTGGTGTTGAGGATCGTGGCGTCATCGCCAGCCTCAGAGAAAGCTGGGATCTCTCACGAGGGAATCGTCTTAAATTGGCTGTGGTCGTGGTCTTCTTCGGAGCTATCGGTGCCAGTATCGGGATGATCGGGGCAATCTTCGAACTGATCGGCGTGCCTGTCGCTGGTGATCTTCTCTCTATTCTTGTGAACGCCGTCCTGTTCATTTTCATTTATGGCCTGCTGGCAGACGCTTACCTCCAACTCTCGGGGGAAAGTGAGAGAGGGAGTCTCTGACGCACTATAACCACCAATCCACTTTGTAGGGCGCTATACTGATAGATGAAACCTACAAATTCTTCAGCCTCTCCTGCGATAATTTTGTCATACTTCTCTCGACATATACGTCCTCCAAATAATTGCGATTGATAGAAACAGTAGAATCCATGCTCGAAAAACACCAGTGCGTTGTTGAACTAATACAATATATGACCAATAAATAATGCAAATCGCTGAAAATAAGAGTGGTGCAAAAAGCCGTACTTTATTTGAATAGTTGCTGAGGAGCATTTGTCCGGACAACCTAATTCATTCATACTATTGTATGTGATTTAATTGTTTTCATTCCACTACGATCACACGCAAAGAATGGGCCACTAATATTCATATCGACTAATTAGCGATACATCATCCTATCAAGACTGATTGCAGGTTTGAAGGCGAAAACTTACTGCAGCCACCGTCACACTAGTGGCGAGCAACTCTGCCCTATTGGGAGAGGAATTAAAACATTGGCTGGTCATGTCTCTTAGATCATTTCAAATTTGGAAAGAATTCGGTAACACTAAATGATATGGCCATTGACTACTGGTATGGGGAAAAGAAAATTCAGCAGACGAACTATTTTGAAAAGTAGCGCTGTCGGCGGTTCAGTCGGTGGGATTGGACTGATTAAGCCGGTGAACGCGACCACCACAGTTGATGACGAAACCATTAGAAAACTGGTGGAGCGACCGGAAGTGAAGTCTATTACTGAGAAGGTTCCTCAGTTAAACATTCAGAAGAAGAACGCAAAGGTTATCGAAGAACTAGGAATTATTACCATTCCGACAAATTTTGGCGAATTGATCATATATCAAGTTGTAGAAGGAGGATCTAATCCAATAGAAGCTCGGATTGATTTCGAAAACCATCTACCTGTTGTAGACTCCGAGTGGCCCAAAAATACATACGGCTCGTATATCGGTAACGAGAATGGCGCAACCTTCCAGCGGTCGCCAACTGAACAAGAATTATCCTCTGTTCGCACTGTTATTGGAGCGGATACCTCTGATTTCAATATTTCCTACACACCCGAAACAGGTGTTTATCAGGTGATGAATGTTAACGCGAATTCCGAACGTGTTGAGCAATACACTGTCGAGGAAGTTCCAGGAATTGAATCCCATGAGACCCCTAATTTGGAAGTCACAAAAGAAGATATCTACGAGCCAAATAGTCCATCAACACAAATCGGCTGTGACAGTTGTCCATTGATCGCTCAGCAAACGCTTCTTTGTATCCAAGACATTCAGTGTGCCCGCTGCGTGTTTGCAACAAAACCGATTGCTATCTTAGGATGCGCGTTGGCTTCGGGCTGTGTGACTGCGGGTGCATTACTGAACATGGTTGCAGATGCAGGCTGTGGTGAACTGCAGAACTGTCTGGATAGTTGCATCGATGCGTTTACAAGTTACGTATAAGCCAATAGTCTAACTGGGCTAAGAAGTACTGAAGCCACTTATTGATAACCCCTTATCAATGCACACCTGCTAAGTAGTCTATTCTTGCTCGAATATAGGTTGCGCAGGACATCTTGTTTCAGTGTCTCGTTCAACTAAATTATTTAAAGAACAGGCCTCGTTATCATCCCGTAAGCAGGCAAGTAACCGCTTACAGGGTCAGTGAGATGGCAACGGTCTATCAACCACTCTCAGTCACTCAGCGTGGAACTCTTGGGCA
>NZ_JARUKV010000006.1 GCF_029688865.1 Natronococcus sp. A-GB7 | reverse complement strand
GCACGTATTTTCGATATTGGCCACCGGAGAAAAACTCGAGAACTTCCCCGAGATCGGCTCCACTACGTTACTCGACAACCCGGGATCGAACCTCTGTGGTTTTGAGTTTCGTGCCTTTGAGGATGGCAAGAAGGACCGTGACAACGTCTCGAAACTCCGGATAGGATGCTAAACGAAGATTTTGGTACCCCTTTCGGAACAACCCGTTGCGAAAGTAGTACTTGGCAAGTCGATAGTTATGGATCCCGGTGATGTCTGCACCCCGGCGCTCGTACTCGTTGATCAATGACGAGAACTGCTCTCGGTACAGTTCATCGGAGGAGACAACGTCCTCAAGGGCAGGATTTCCGGAATCGTGCTTTCGAAACAGTTCCTCATCAACGTACGCCAGTTTTCCACACTGGAGCAACCGAAGTAACAACTCAACGTCCTGATGCCGCTGAAACCGTTCGTCGAAGCCGCCGAGTGCTTCTAACGTCGCTGTTCGAATCACTAACGAGGAGGAACCGCCGTGGGCGAACTGCTTGGTGAGGAGGTCTTCAATCAGTTCTGTCCCCCCCTCTTGGCCGCTCGTTCTCGGGAAGATATTGTCGAACGTTTCAATCAGCCATGAGCGTCTTGTTTGATGGTAGTCACAGTATGCTGCCACCCAGTCTTTGGACAGTTCTTCTAATCGATCGACCTGTTTCTCTACTTTCCGTGGAAGCCATTCGTCGTCCGAATCGAGGAGTGCGATGTATTTCCCAGACGCCGCTTCGATCCCCGTGTTCCGCGCTGCGCTACCGCCGCGGTTCTCATCATGGCGAAGGTACCGAACCTCCGTTGCATAGCGTTCCTTGAGCAACTCTTGCGTCCCATCAGTGGAGCAGTCGTCGACGACGATAATCTCGAGATTATCGTAGGTCTGAGCAAGGGCACTCTCGATAGCGGTTGGCAGTAGGTCCTTTCGATTATACGTGGGGATGACAACGCTCACAAGTGGTAGCGAGGTAGACATTGTTATTCTATTCCGGTCTCATATATGTTGATTCTAACCACATCCAGCAAACGATACTCGCTGTTTATTCTACCACTACTCTCTCCGAACTTATCTCTTTTCATTTCCAGAGGTAGTAATAGTAGTGTATTTGTAGGTCGATCAGATTGTCTCTTAAAACGGTGCGTTGTGAGATAACAAGTATTAATCAACAAAACCCAACATCGATGCTGTCAAACTATCCTGAGTACCGTATTGCCGAGCTGCTGAGGCATCTATACTCGAACTGCGGATGACTTCCGGTTCTCGTCTTCAACTTGCAGAAACAGCTCTAGGGATATCAAAAGTTGTATTTCCTTACCGAGCCCTCCTTTCCGGAGGTGTTTCTTCCATCGATTAGTGACAGCCTCCTCAAAGAGATTGCGCTCCTCTAGACTGGAAAGCGCTTCACGACCAATCTTTCGGAAGCGCTCATCGCATCGGAAAGCAGCGCCGTAGTTCACGTAGTTTTCGTGAGGATCAGGGTAATGAAGCCCATCAAAAAGTGCTGCCTTTGCGCGCGCATAAAGGACCTTGGAGGCACCACACGCAAAGGCCAAATAGCTATTGCGTGAGATAGGCGCTCCGTAGTTTCCATCGGAGGGATAGGCATGAGAGTGTTGACACACGTTATAGAACATCGATTCGATCAGAGAGCGGTCCTGTCGATACTCCCGTGGTACTCGACACCAAAACTGGATCCATCTGTCGTCTGTATACGGTGCTTCATACAGATCCGGGTCATGGATCACACCAGGTCCAGTGTTACACTGTTGGCGAACACCAAGATTCAGTTGCAGATCGTATCCGAGTACGTCGGAAGGAAGCCATGGTTCGGATGGAAGCGACGCTTCCGGCGTATATTCACCACTGAGAAGTGGCGAGTCCGTACTTTTGTTCCAGTCTGTAAAATACTGCTGTGCCGCGCTCCAACAGGTCGGCCGATCGCTTATCAACTTTCCTCCAGTCAGTGCTCCGTAAAACCCACTCCAAATAACACTTCGTTCGGTAGAAACCGTGTGAACTGGCAGCGAGTTCGGGTACGACTCAAAGATGTTTTGCCCGATATCCAACGTCGCAGCATGCGCCTCAAGCGTAGAAAGCGACCACTCCGTCTGCTTGCTTGTGAGGTCTATTTGCCGATGGGTGACACCGACCTCATTAGCGATTGCCTTGGGAATCTCGAAATCCCATGTACCAGGAGAGCCGTAGCTGACTGTCGTTATGTTCTCTGTATCGACATGCTTCAGAAGCGCCTCGAGCAGAATTCGTGAATCGAGCCCACTACTTAGAGGAATAATATGCTGCGTCTCCGCATGGAGTGCTGCTATCTTTTCAGAGAGAATTGTATGCAGAAGATTAGTCGCGCGAGTCGTGAGGGCAGAAATATCAGCGCAGTATGTTTCCGTTGGCGGGTTCGTCCGTAGGGTCTCCGGTAATCCAACTCTTTCCGGATTTATCTCGCACCCATAAAACAAAAAATCGTCAATTCTATGGGAGAAGGTCATGTTTCAGCTGCTGATTTATTCTTGGTCCTATTGATCCTTTTGATGCAATCAGATCGGTAGAATTAGCACGCCTGATACTCGAACGGAGACCAATGGGCCGGGCAGATATCGTTGCAAGTCGTCTTCGTGCTGAGACAATTGGTCAGTTCACGCACGCTGGGGCAACAGCACTATTATATGTTGTTCTCGCACGACTCCTTTCGCCAAACGCCTATGGACTCGTCTTCCTCGCGCTTGCGGTTATCCAGGTTTCACGGGTGATAAGTGATTGGGGAATTGGAAAATCAACGGCACGATATGTTTCGGAGTATCGAGTCAGAGGTCCGACACAGGTTCGTCATATTCTCAGATTTGGCGGTGTAGTTGCAGTCGGTTCTGTCACGCTCGTCGGAACTGTATTATATATCGGCGCCAGCTGGCTTGCAACATTGCTTGGGACACCCGCAGTAGCACCCTACCTCCAAGTGGGAACAGCCGTCCTGGTAACCTTTGCTTGTGTTTCGTATCTCCGTGCAGTGTTTCAGGGTGCCGAACAAATTGAATACGCAGGGTTGATTCAGGGACTTGAGGGAGTTCTACGGTTACTGTTCGCAACGGTCTTTGCACTCTTAGGGACGGGTGGAATCGGCGCGCTAGCTGGCTTTGCCGTCGGCGGCATTCTGGCATGCTTGATTGGACTCACCGCGTTCTACCGGAAGACGTATCGACCACATCTCGACGACGTCGGGCCGGTCGAAGACGGACTTCGAAGACGGATCGTCGAGTACGCACTGCCGTTAGCAGCAACTCGTGGCGCGAATCAGCTCGACAAACAGGTCGACACCGTCCTCGTTGGTGCGATTCTAACGCCAGTCGCAGTAGCCTACTACTCGCTTGCCAAACAAGTAGTCACAATCGTCGACCGCCCCGCAAAGATTCTTGGGTTCGTTCTCGCTCCAACGCTTTCGGCGGATAACGCTGCAGGTGATACCGAAACCGTCCGGCGGCTCTACGAGGAGGCACTTGGTTACATGCTGATGTTGTATATTCCGGCCGGGGTTGGTCTCGTTCTCGTCGCCGAACCGGTAGTAATACTGGCGTTCGGATCGGAGTATGCCGGTGCAGCTCCTGTGCTCCAGATCCTCGCGTTGTATGCGTCGTTTCAGGGGATTCTGCGGATCACGAGTGAGGCACTGGACTATCTCGGTCGAGCGAAGACCCGTGCGTACGCTCGCGGATCGGCTGCCGTTGCCAATGTCGTACTTACTGTTGTCCTTCTTCCGATCATGGGCGTTGTCGGTGCAGCGTGGGCGACGATCATTACCCACTCGCTGTACACGGGTGTGAATCTCCTGATTATGTATCGGGAGATTCAGTTTAACGTCTACACCATCGGATGGGACGTTGCGCAAACGACTGCGATAACCACTGTAATGGCGGTTGTCGTGGTTGCTGTCCTTACGGTGACAACAGCGGCGTGGATTGCACTTCCTGCTATCGTTGCTGGAGTTGCCGTCTGGGCTCTTGGCGTTCATTCGACCGGATTGCTCGACCTGCGCCGTGTTTCGGCAGTAATGTAACACGATCGGCAACGGATTAGTGGGTCTCCGTTTTGCAAAACGTCTCAGTAAGGAGCTTCCGTGAAGGAAATGAGACAAAATCTCACTACTCACCGCAGCTTTCGTGTCTCCGAGCCGTATTCTAGAGGGAGTTATTCCGGCGTGTACTCGGCTACGATGCCGTGATTTTCGAGCAGTTCTGCAGCAACTGCTTCGGACCACCTGGTCCGAGTCGCGAGATCGGTACCGTGGCGAGTCACTTCCGTCAGATAACCGGCTCGACCGAGATCAGCCGCGACCTTGTGGATGAGACGTGGATGCTCACCTGCGAGCGTATTGCCAAGCGTAAACTCGTAGGCGTTGTCGTACTCCTCGGATGCGTGGATCAGATCGTCGTTCAGCAAGCGATTGACCCGACCTGCGATCTCTCGAGACCCGCCCGCAGCGGACGGAAAGATCGCCTGACCGAACCCGCTGGGTCCACGAGACGATCCCCAGATACCCATCGAACTATGCATATCGATGACGGCCGCAGGATCCATTTCGGTGATGAACCCCCAGATCGCCTCGGCAATTGACGTTGTCGGCGACCGACCCGACGGGAACTGCTGGTTGAGGTCGCCATCGGGACCGCTATACGTACTGTCACGAACCGCGGGTGCGTTGGCCTCGGGAATCACGACGAGCGTTCCCTGCTCGAACTCCCACTCGCGGACTGTGTGTGCGGCGTCGATTCCAGCCTGTTCGCTGCCGTGCACACCACCAAGGACGACCACGGTCTCACCCGCCGTCGGTGCCTCACGGATATAGGCCGGCGTCTCGTAGCGCGTTCCCGAACGCAGCGTTCGGACCTCCTCGGTGACCGACTCCTCGGCACTAACCGCCCCGAGCGTGAACGACCCAAGTACCGTTGCCGAGCCGCCGACCATAAGGGCTCGCCGGCTGGTAGTTAATCGTTGCTGTGATTTTTTTATTGCCGATTTGTCTTGCATTACAACCACCCAAGAAAATTAGAGTACAATATATAAAATTAGTGGATTTTGTACAGTTAGCAAGAACTATATGTAGGGTACCAAGACACACACGTAATCGGTAGTCAAGGAAATCCGATTGAAGGCTTTTCTCTCGGAGAAGAGGCTGCTTAAGGCAGATTCCTGCTGATCTGCCTTGCTTGATTCATTCCTCTACGATTTGATCCGCTTCAAACTCGACACGGTATGCAGCCGTCTCAGCACACTGATCAAGCGAGAACGTATACTCAGAGCTGTTCTCCGGACCAAGACTGAATCGCGCAACGTCGTCGGAGAGGTAATTTCCATCGGCATCGGTAATCAGACCGATCCCTTCGTAATAGAGTTCGGCAGTCGCCGACGTGTTGTCCATCTCAACATTGATGTTACAGAGGTGTGAGCCCTCGTAAGACTCCCAAATGAACTCGTGGTCGACCTCGAGCAAATCCTCTAGTTCGTCATCGAGTACGAGCTCTGCATCCAACTCGTCCGGCTCTGATGGGTCGTCATCGGTGTCGTCCTCATCCGTCTCGTCGGCCTCCTCGTCTTCAGATTCCTCATCTGTGTCGTCGTCGGCTGGTTCCTCGTCGACGGCCTCTTCGTCCGTTCCCTCGTCGGTATCGTCGTCGGCTGGTTCCTCATCGTCAGCGTCTTCGTCCGTTTCCTCATCGCTGTCGTCGTCGGCTGGTTCCTCGTCGTCAGCCTCTTCATCCGCTTCCTCGTCGGTGTCGTCGTCGGCTGGTTCCTCGTCGTCAGCCTCTTCATCCGCTTCCTCGTCGGTGTCGTCGTCGGCTGGTTCCTCGTCACTGTCGTCGTCGTCCGTCTCCTCATCGGTGTCGTCATCGACCGGTTCTTCACCGTTGCCGTCGGCCGGCTCATCGTCGTCCTCGGTTGTTTCCCCGT
Source organism: Natronococcus sp. A-GB7 (assembly GCF_029688865.1). Classification (GTDB taxonomy): domain Archaea; phylum Halobacteriota; class Halobacteria; order Halobacteriales; family Natrialbaceae; genus Natronococcus. The sequence goes on along the minus strand of NZ_JARUKV010000006.1, from coordinate 176,918 downwards.
CATTAACACCGTCCGACTCACCGTCGTCGGGAGACGTACAACCGGCGAGGACCCCGACTACCGAGACACCTGTGACTTTCGTGAAAAGCCGTCTGTTCATACTTGTATATCTTTCCTTCGATTAATAAATCTATTCAATAAGATTGAAATCACTCTGCGTCTCAATAGCCCAGAGAGTCTCTCAATACAGATTCTTGTTGAATGAATTATCGCTCTCAGTCATACCCCAGTATCGCGAGCCATTTTCAGTGTAGCCTTGCTGCTACCACCTCCTAGAGAAACAGCGATGGGTGCTTCAACATACGAGTGTCAAATCTTGGTTGTCTGACCTGCCAGCGGAGGCTGCTCAGAACTGGCGAGTTGGTGTAGCGACAACCGGAACTACCGCTTCGAAATGAAGATCATAGACTGGATCGCGATGCCAATGGAGAGACCGGGCACACTGATATCGGTCGTGGACGTTTCTCAGTCATGTTCGTCTACCACGGTCGGTTGGCGACGAACCTCGGTGATGTTTGAGGTCACTTCGCCGTCGAGAACCTGTTCGGTCACTGGCATCGTCAACACCGTCAGCAGCGTGTAAAGCACTCCGATATAGTTCTCTCCATTACAGTGATCCCGGTACAACTCGCGGATCGCGTTCGCGTCCGGGCCGGGAGATGCGTCGGCCAACCGCCCGTACTCGCTGAGCACTTCGGTCGGGAACTCGAACGAGCGGAGCAGTTCGACATCGTCCAGCCACGGACCGTCGGTCATATACGGTTCTGGTGGCGATCGCGTAGACAAATGCTTCTGCCAGAGCTCTAGGAGGTGTTCGCCGACATACTGGATCGGAAACGGCCGCGAGAGTGCCACTCCGGTGCTGGCGTGAGGGATCGCCGCGAGAGAGGGGTCAAGCCGGGTCACCGCCTGGCCAACGAGATCTCGCTGGAGCCGGTATCGGGGCGGCATCGACAGCGAGAGGTCCAACAGCCGGTTGTCGAGAAACGGCGACCGATAAGGAAGCATCCGACGAAGATCGCTGTGAACCCGCATATCGTCGTCGTTCGAAAGCGGATAACAGCTCCCGTAGTAGACCAGGTCCTGGAGCGACTCATAGGTGACGCCGTGGTGGATGATTCGATCGCCGTCACGGTAGATGTTCGACTCGAGGATCGTCCGGAGATCGGTCGGCATCTCGAGGTTGTCGTGGGCGCGTTCGAGCAGGAGATCGATGTACCCATCAAGACTATCGATCGAGCGCTCGATTGGGACCGCCAGTGAACCCAGCGGCCCAAGTGACACCCTCGGCGATGGGACGCTGTAGCCACTGAACAACGAGTCACTGTACAGTCCCGATAGTAGACCATCGACGCGACCGGTGATCTCAGCTTCAAACCCGCTCGTATAGGGCTGACTGAACCAGCCGTTGAACGAATCGGCCCACCGGTTGCGCTCGAGTGCCTCGATCCGGTACGCCGCACCGCGTTCAAGCAGGTGGAACTCCGCACCGGCTTGGAGGGCGATCTGAATCGCGGTCCGGGCCTCACGGTTGATCCAGTCGTTCATATGGAACGCGGTCGCGTCGTCGAGAGCCGCCAGGATGAGTCGCGAATCCCGTCCCCCTGACAACAACACGCCGTACTCGTGGTCATCTCGCATCCATTCGTCGATTACCGTCTGGAACCGAGCGGCGAACTCCTCGACGAACCACTCGAAGGACTCCGCACGCGGCTGGTAGTGGGGACGCCAGTACTGCTCGGTCCGGATCGAACGCTCGTCAAGCACGACCGAGGTAATCGTTCCCGGCTCGAACTTCTCGATTCCCTCGAGCGGTGTTTTGACACCGAACGTACATCGGAACGCGAGATACTCGTGGAGATAGGCCGGATGGTACGCGGTATCGACCGCCGGATGAAACGGAAGGTACTGGATGTTCGTCGAGAAGACGACGGCGTCGTCGGTCTGCGTCCAGTAGATTGGGACCGTCCCGAACCGATCGGTACAGATGGTAAAACGTCGGCGAGCCTCATCGTAGAGCAACAACGTATAGTTCCCGTTGAGCGCCTCGAGGAACTCGAAGCCCGACCGTTCATAGAGGGACAGACAAAATTCGGCGGAGGTAAGGTGGTTGGGTCTGGCCCGGTACGTCTCCGAACCATCGCGTCCGGTAACACTTTGGCCGTAGACCTCGCCGATGAGCCAGCACCGAACCGAGTCAGTTTCGGCAGTTGCCGGCTGATGGCTACTCCTTTGTGAAGTTGCAACTGCAACGTCGTCGGTCGTGTACCGCAGTAATTGAGTACCAGGAAGCCATTCCTCAAATACCTCCTGGTCCAGTGATCCGTCGATAGAAACCACTCCATGTGCTACTGTCATCGAAAATCACACATGAGTGCGTTATCAGACGAATCAGCCTTCGATATAGAGATAGAGTCTTCAGATCTGGTTATACCACGACTTTGCCTCGATAAAGAGACCATTGTTCGAGCAAACTGACTCTGCCCGGAGCAAAGCGCTTCAGAAGAACCGACGACAACCGAAATACAGTCCCCAATTCTCGTCATCTCTGTTTTATAGATGGAAGTATATAGTATAAGTTTTTCGCCAGAAGAAGTGGAAACATTTGGGTAAACTTGTCTCGCGAAAGCAATCAGGCTACGCCAATATTCATACGAGTCCGGGCGGTATGAAATGCCGTCCACTACTTGCACTGCAGCCTTACTCTCATTCACACTGTTGAAATAATAGAATAAATAGTCTTCTATGTTCCGTAGAGGATAAATGCTTTATATTATGAGTCATTCTATCTTCAGGTAATATAGTCTATCAGAACGACGATCAGCTCAATAACTGAAGGCCACAATAGTATAGTTTCAGAAATTAATCTAGCAGCAATACACTAATACAAGACAACATGGGACGACGACCGGAAACCCAACACAACGGGCACGGAACGGGTGGCGTGAGCAACGTGACGAGGGATACGGGGGTGCAAAGATGACCCCAGCAGTACTCGATCTCGCGGACGACGACCATCAGCAAAACCTGAATAATCGATCCGGTTTTGAGTTCGAGACGACCGAGGCCATCAATGGACTCGAGTGTCGTCTCTCTGCTTGGACGACCGGTGCTCTTACAGCGTACCTGACTGACGGGTCAGGTAACATCATCGAGCGACAGTCGATTGCGACGCTTAGCCCGGGTGAGACGTTTACGTTCGAGACCGAACTTGAGGCGGACGAAACCTACTGGATCCTCTGTGACGCCCGGGGACGGGAGTACGGTCGGGGTCGGGCAGCGGTTGACTACCCAATTGAGAGCGACTCGCTGGTCGCGACGACCGGAGTGTTCGCCGGTGATGGCGCGACCACGAGTAGCTACCGGTATTGTGTTGATCGGGTCAGCCCGGCGTTCGGTGGTGAGACGCTCGATCTTGGAAGCGACGAGGAGTCACAATCGTGGAGCGGCCTAGATCAGCCATCTGGGGTTCGCATTCAGGCGACCACAGATATCGCGGAGTTCGACTGTCGGTTATCTTCAGAGACCAGCGGCGTTACCGAGGCATATTTAACCGACGATTCAGGGGAGGTGATTGACCAGCAGTCGATCGGCGGTCTCGGAAGCGGAGCGACCTTCTCGTTCGATACCGGACTCGTTGCCGATGAAACCTACTGGATCTTGTGTGATGCAGACGGTGACAGCTACGTTCGTGGTCGCACTGGGGTCGACTACCCCCAGGAGAGCAACTCACTCATAGCAACGCATGGGATCTACGGCGGTGATCTGCAGAGTGGGGGTTATCGGTACTGTATCGACCAGATCCGAATCCCGGACATCAGCGAACCAACCGGCACGGCACTGAACCTCGGAACTGACGACGAGGGCCAAACCTGGGCCAGTTTGGATAGCTGGGCCGGCGTTCAGATTCAGGTTACTGAAGCCGTCCACGGCCTCGAATGCCGGCTTTCGACGGAGACGGAAGACGTCATGACGGCATACCTAACAGCCGATAACGGGGACGTCCTCGAACGCCAGACCGTCGCGGCACTCGATGGTGGCGATACATTTACCTTCGAGAGTTCACTCGATCCTGGTGAGGCTTACCGCATCGTCTTCGATGCTCGCGGCCGCAGCTACGTTCGTGGTCGAGCAGCAGCCGATTACCCCATCGAGGGCGCGGCCTTGGATATTACGCACGGGATCTACGGTGGCGGGCAGCAGACCGAAAGCTATCGGTACTGTATCGATCGAATCGTCCCGCAACAGACGAACTTTGTGACGCCGGACGCGCCGGATACTACGGATCTCCTCGATCTCGGCTCGGACGACGAGACCCAGTCCGGGTTCACGAGCTGGTCCGGCGTTCGCGTCGAGCTCACGGACCCGGTTCATGGGGTCGAATGTCGTATTTCGGACGGGACAGACGTTACTACCGCATACCTCACCGACGATTCTGGGAACGTTCTCTCCCAGCAGTCAGTCGCTGATCTCGATCCGGGCGAGACGTTCGCTTTCACTGATGTACTGGCCGACGGTGAAGCGTACTGGGTACTGTGTGACAGCGACGGCGAGAGTTACAGCCGTGGGCGAGCGCAAGTCGACTATCCGATTGAGAGCGGTACTTTCGTCGCAACACACGGAATTTATACCGGAGAGTCGCTCTCCGATAACTACCGGTACTGTATCGATCAGATCGAAACACTCCACGGACGCGACGATGTGGATACGCTAAGCCTGGGTAGCGACGAGGAGGCCCAGTCCGGGTTCACGAGCTGGTCTGGCGTTCGCGTCGAAATCACGGAGGCGGCCCATGGGCTACAGTGTCGACTCTCTGCCGACACCGACGTTACTACCGCCTATCTCACCGACGACTCCGGCAACGTCCTCTCTCAGCAATCGGTCGCTGATCTGGAGCCAGGTGGGACGTTTATGTTCGATACCGGGCTTGGCGTCGGGGAGACGTACTGGATTCTGTGTGACGGGGGGAGTGGTTCTTATACCCGCGGTCGCACAGCAGTCGACTACCCGATCGAGGGTGATCACCTCTCAGCAACACACGGAATATACACCGGCACATCGCTCTCCGACAACTATCGGTACTGTATCGACCAGATCCAGACGGTACAAACGAGCGCCGACGTTGATACGCTCGGCCTTGGAAGTGATGAGGAAGCCCAGTCCGGATTCACGGATTGGTCGGGCGTTCGGATTCAAGCAACGGAGGCTATTCGGAGTCTGCAGTGTCGTCTCTCGGGAGAGACGGACGTCACAACGGCATATCTGACCGACGATTCGGGGAACGTTCTCCGCCAGCAGTCGGTCGAAGGCCACAACCCTGGCGATACGTTCGTCTTCGACGTCGCCCTCGAGTCAGGTGACGTCTGCTGGGTGCTATGTGACGGTGACGGCGACACCTACACACGTGGCCGAGCAGCAGCCGACTACCCGCTCGAAAGCGAGTTCCTCTCGGTCACACACGGTGTCTACACCGGTACATCACTCTCCAGCAACTACCGATACTGCATCGACCAGATCCAGACGACGCTGGCAGGTCAGGGAGTAACGACCACACTCGAAAGCCGATCGCTTGATGTCACGGCTGTCGACGTCGCCGAAGAGCCCTCGATCGATGAGAACGGTGATCTGGCGGCAGAGATCCTGTCGTACATCGACGCACAGGACGAGGTCAATCACGAGTTCGTCCTCCCGCGTGGCACCTACAGCTGGAATACCGACTTTTATATCACCGATCCCGTCGAGTATCTTGAAATCAGGGGTGATAGGCGTGCAACGCTACAGATCACCGAACCGAACGTCGACGTCGCGTTCGGCTTCGGATCGTGGGACGACGACACTCCACCGAATCAAGTCGCCGTTCGGAACATTGACGTCGATATCAGCGACGTGTCTGAGCGAGACGCGGCGTTGATCACGGCCCACGTCGACCGGTGTTTGATCGACAACGTCGAACTGATCGGCAACCGTATGCCGTACGGCCCTGAAGGCGGAACCCGGTACACTTGTCTTATTAATACACTCGACGAAGATGCGCTCTCACTGATTCGCAACGTTACGATCCCGGACGGCGACATTGAGAGTGCGGATGCACCAGCAGTCGGTGGCCACTCGATCGGCATCAGCGCTGACCCGCCACACGACGGGATGAATATCTGGCAGCAGTGTTTCGTCGAGAGAACCGTTGGAAACGGGTTCTACGTTCGAAACAGTTCTGGAGACAATATTCTCAATCAGTGTGCCGCGGCGAACTGTGGCAGCGGCAACATCCGACTCGGAATCGGGGACGAAGCCCGTGACTGTAAGATCTTCCTCGACGACGGGTCGAATCAACTCTATCCCGGAACCGCTCTCTGGCTCAACGGTGGCGAGCCGATCGCCGAGCGGATCGAGATCGATGGCTCCGACGCTCAGAACGATATCGTCAGGATCAACAGTGACGCCAACGGCGGCAACATCACCGATCTCGATGTCTTCTGTGGACCGTCTGTCGACGCACCGGCGATTCGGTGTACGTACACCAGTGTGACAGATCCATCCGGTGTGCTCATCGAGGATTTCACCGTCGAGGACGTGACCACGGCAAACGACAACGCAAGTGCTCAAGTACGGCGGCCTGATGTCGCGATGAGTTCAGGAGTTATTAACGCCGAATACCGATCTGCACTCGGTGGTGCCTATGATCCCGAACTCGATGACGTCGACTTGCAGTAGGTAGTCGGTGCCGTCTCTTTGAACTGAGTGATACGAAGGGTTATTTTTGCGAGTCGACATGGGGCTGGCTCTTGTATAGAGGCTTCTGTATTATTCACGAGAGAAATAGGCATTCGAAAAATGTATGTTTCTACTTGATGAGGAACCAGACACAATGAATATTATGCGCGTTGTGCCGAGTCTCTACCCGGAAAAGATGGGGGGGATAGGACTCCATGCACACCATCTCTCAAGGCTCCAGGCCGAAGATGGACACGACATCACCGTCTATACGTCCGATAACGGTGATTCGTCGCTCTCGGGCTGTGAGACTCGAGACGGCTACAAAGTGAAGCGCTACCGGCAGGTCGCCCGACCGATGAACAACACGATCACGCCGGGGATCGTCTCGGATCTCGTCACGGAGGCGGAACAGTACGACGTCGTCCACATTCACTCGCATCTCTATTTCTCGAGTGTCGTGGCCGCGCTGGCGTCTCAGCTACGTGACAAGCCGACGGTGTTGACGAACCACGGACTGATTTCGCAGAGCGTTCCAAAGTGGGTTCAGCTCACGTATCTCCCGACGGTCGGACGTCTCGCCTTCGAGTCCGCGGACAGGATCCTCTGTTATCACGAGCGAGACCGGAACGAACTGCTCGACCGCGGCGTCAACACCGATATCGAAGTGATCCACAACGGGATCGACTGCGAGCAGTTCGCGCCGACGGCGGCCGACGGCGGTTTCGTTCCGGATGCCGTCGATAACGGCACCGAGAACCCGTACGTCGCGTTCGTCGGTCGACTCCAGCCCGGAAAAGGGGCGCATTACTTGATCGACGCGTTCGCTCGCGTCGCCGACTCGTATCCGGAGCGAGAGCTCGTCCTCGTCGGCGACGGTCCGCAGCGTGAGGAACTCGAGGCACTCGCACGCGAGAAGGGTATCCGCGATCGAGCCGAGTTCCTGGGTGAGATCCCGAACGAGGCGATTCCGGCGGTCGTCGGCGAGGCTGATCTGTTCGCGTTACCGAGTCTCGCCGAGGGGATGCCTCGGACCGTCCTCGAGGCGCTCGCGTGTGAGACACCGGTCGTGACGACGGACCTCAAGCAGCTCCGCCCGCTCGTCGAGGACGTCGGCCAACTCGTTCCGTCGGAATCGCCCGCAGAACTCGCTGACGCGCTCGACGAGTTCCTCGAGATGAACCCCGAAAGACGAGAGAAACTGGGAGAGAGAGGCCGTGAGAAGATCCTGAATGGGTATTCTTGGCGGGACACCGTACAACAGACGACAGACGTCTACCGAGAACTCGTAGACGAAAACGCCGAACGGCAGGAACAGCCCGTCGCTAGCAGTAGTTCGGCGGACTGACACCTCCTATTACTCGACCGACTGCGGAATTCAGAATCGATTTTCGGTTCGTTCGCTGCGTCTATTCCCGAACCTGCGTCTCCTGCCCCTCGTTGACCTGCATATCAAACAGCATGGCGAACATCAGGAACATGCTGCCCATCGTGAACAGCATCATGCTCCCCGTGCCGCGCATAAACAGCGACTCGCCGAGGAACAGTCCGGTATACAACGTCCAGATGCCGGCCAGGATTCCCAGACCGGCTGTCCCGGCCCCAAAGAAATAAAATAGCGCGAGCGGATGGAAGTCCAACACGAGATACTTCACCTTCAGCCGCCAGAGGAAGCCCCGCAGCAACATCCCCGAAACGTTCCAGATGTAGCTCGGGTACGAGATCGAGGACTCCTCGTCGCCGTAGCGTGCGGGCATTGCGACGTCGGCGACGCGCATCCCCTTCGCGTTGAGCTTGATCAGCAGGTCGTTGCAGTAGCCGTAGTACTCGTAGAGCTCCTCAAGCCCGGCGTTCTCTAATGCATAACTCGAGATCGCCGTATACCCGTTCTGTGGGTCCATCGTCTTCCAGTAGCCCGAGGCGATCTTCGTCAGGAACGTCAGGATGGAGTTCCCGAAGAACCGGAACGGCGGCATATCCGACCGAAACTCTTTGTACAGCAACCGATTGGCCTTCGCGTAGTCGGCCTCGTCGTCGACGATCGGATCCAGCAGCCGCGTCATCTGCTCGAGGTCCATCTGGCCGTCGCCATCCACCGTGGCGGTGATATCCACACCTGCGTCTCGAGCGGCCAGATACCCCGTTTTGATCGCCCCGCCCGCTCCGAGGTTCTCGCGGTGTTCGATCGGCACCACCCGTCCGACGGGGTCGTGGACGATCGCGCGCTCGGCGAGCATCCCGCCGCCGTCGGTGCGGGCCTCCTTGGCGTACTCGAGCTCTTCCCCGCTGGCCTCGACGAACGACTCGCCGACGCCGGCGTCCTCGCGGGCGGCCTGCAGGAGCTCGTCCCACGTCCCATCACTTGAACAGTCGTCGATAACGAACATGCGGTCGACGTAGTCGGGCATTGCCCGAATCACGTCGCCGATGAACCCTTCCTCGTTGTACGCCGGGATGACGACGCCGATCGTGTGCTCACGGTACATGTTACAACCTCCGGTAGGTGAACAGCTCGGCTGCCTGCGCTGCGAACAGTCCGTCGATGTCGATCATGACGGGGTCGTCGGCCATCTGATCGGCAAGCGTTACCGGTGACAACGAGTGGAACTCGCTGTGTGGCGTGCCGACGATGAGCCCGTCGAAGTCGGTGACGTCGAACGCGTCCTGGATCTCGATGTCGAACGCCGCCCGCGTCGCCTCGGGGTCGGCGTGGGGGTCGAAGCCGATGACCTCGATCCCGTACCCCCGCAGCTCCTCGATGACCTGGTCGATCTTCGAGGTGCGAATGTCGCCGACGTCGGACTTGTACGACAGGCCCGCGACCAGCACGCGGCTGTTCTTCGGGACCTTCTCGCTCTCGTTTAACGCCCGGATGGTCATGTCGGCGACGTGGTCGGGTACCGACTCGTTGACCTTGCGGCCCGTGCGGATGAGTTCGGGGTCGACGCCCTGACGCTCGCTCTCGTACAGCAGATAGAACGGATCGACGGGGATGCAGTGGCCCCCGACCAGGCCGGGCTCGTAGTCGTGGAAGTTCCACTTCGTGCCCGCGGCCTCGAGGACGGCCTCAGTGTCGAGGCCGAGCTCGTCACAGATCATCGCGAGCTCGTTCACCAGCGCGATGTTCAGATCGCGCTGGGTGTTCTCGACGCACTTGGCGGCCTCGGCGGTCTCGATCGTCGGCGCCTCGTGTAAGCCCGCGTCGACGACGGTGCCGTACAGCTCCACGAGCTCGTCGCGGCTCTCGTCGGTCAACGCACTCACGATCTTGACGACGTTCGCCAGGCCGTGGTCGGTGTCGCCGGGCACCATCCGTTCGGGCGAGTACCCCACGCCGAACTCCTCGCCCGCGGTCATCCCGGAGGCCTCCTCGAGGGCCGGGACGAACACCTCTCGAGTCGCGCCCGGATACACCGTCGACTCGAGGACGACGGTCGTCCCCTCGGTCATGTTCTCGCCGACGGTCCGTGCCGCCCCTTCGACGATTCCCAGATTCGGTTTCTCGTTGTCATCGACGGGGGTCGGCACCGCCACAATAACGAACTCCGCGTTCGCAATCGCCGCGCTGTCGGCGGTGTACTCGATCTCGCCGTCCGCGATCGCCGCGTCGCCGACGTCGCCGGTAGGGTCGACGCCGGACTCGAGGGTCTCGACCTTCTCGGGGTCGATGTCGAACCCGGTGACGTCGTTGCCCGCGGCGTCGAACGCCGCGGCCAGCGGGAGGCCGACGTAGCCCAGGCCGACGACGCAGACGCTAGTGGTCGTTTTGAGCGGCCCCTCGTACTGATACTCGCTCACGTCTCGACCCTCCGTGGGTGCCCGGTGGTCGTCGTCTCGATGCTCGGTGCGTCTTCAAGGGTGCTGTGTGGGGAGCTCATTTGCGTTCCGAGATAAGATCGATTCCAGCGACAGTCAAGTCGAACCAATGTTCTTAGACGAAGAGCAAATAGCTGGCGAAGCACAAATAACTAGTGTTTCAAGAGAGTCACAGAAAGAGTCCTTTCCGGACGAAACCTCCTCGTTGGACGCGATTTTGGCTGATCGATCGTTCAGTGAAACTGAGACGACTGGGCGAAGCCCGAACCGACAAGGAGAGCGAACACGACCGGGATGCGAGGACGAGGACCCGAGCCCGGTCGTGTCGACCGAGGCGCGCTCTCCAGCTACGGCCGGGATCGACCATTTGGTCCCCGCGACCTCGAGGGGTCGATCTACTTCCGGGGGACGCCCACAACTCTGGCCACGACCGAACCAGCCGTACACCCACCGTCGAACCGAGGTATCGTCCTTCCGCCGTGTGTGAATCAGTGGCGTTTCACGCGATCCACGAGCGCTTTCGCGCACAGTACACCGAAGCCAGAGAAGCCGACGCCGAACACACCCACGCCGACATCTCGAAAGCCAACGGCCTGCTGGGCTACGAGCCCACGCGGGATATCCGCGAGTTTATCGACTGGTACCAGATCAATCGGGAATGGTACGAGCCGCTCGTGCGTCGCTCCTAACGCGACCTTCGCGGCTCGCCTCTTCGACTCGAACGGCGACGCCAGATGAGATGGGACTGACGGCTGTTCTCGAAGCTCGTTCTCCCTGCTATCGGCTTGGGTCCGCGAGATCACCGACGTGATTTTCGCGGTTTGTGCCTACCGCTCTGACCCACCCGTAAACGGGTGGGCTTCCGCTAGCTTTCTGTCAGTCCGCGCGCTCCCGCAGTTGCTCGGCGGCCTCCTGGATAGCCTGCAGGTCCTCGTCCTCGAACTGCCGCGCGATGGCCGGATAATCCACCTGAGCGAGCTGGGGCGCGACGAACGCCAGTTCCGCGAGCGCGTCCGTCGCCCGGGCCCGGAGGTGCGAGCGCCGGTCGTACCCCTCTGAGGACGCGTCCCCGGTCATGCTCTCGTCCCGCTGGGTCTGCAACCGTCCCGCGTAGTTCGTCGGCGGGTCGTCCACGGCGTCTCCGATGTGGACCACCACCCACGGTCGCGTCCTCTCCCTGCTGGCTGTCGGAAATTAGTCGAATTCATTGTGGCACCCTTCCAATCATGTTATTGTTCTCTCTACTTATAAAATTTCTGTATAATAATGCGTGGATAATTCGGTCGCTTCAGTGATTCCACTGGAGAGGGCGACAGCAAGCGAATGGTGACCTGCACCCCGCTCCCCGCGCATCGCTCTCATCGGTGACCGGCTCTCGAGGGGTCGTATCGATCCCGGTGGGAGTCAGCGCAGGCGTGAAACCACCGGAGATGGGAGCGTCTCGATCGAGCAGGTCCTCGAGGTCCCGTCCGCTCGAGCCGCCAGAGAAAGCCCTGGGGCAGCATCACCGAGATCGTCGAGAGAGCCAGCGTACTCGAGGCGGGGGGTCCCCGTCGCCGTACCGCGCCGGCATCGAGGCGTCGGCGACAGCCGGCACGGAACGACCTGGTCCAGCCATCCGGGGGCCTCCCCGCCGTCGACCCCGAGTCTGGCGATCGCCGGGCGTGGCCGGGAGCGGCACTGACCCGCTTTGATCACCGCGAGCACTGGCGACTCCCGCCCAGACAGGAGTGGGTACCGCCCGCAAGCCCAGCCAGCCCAGGCGACCACCGTCGACGGAGCGGACGGCTGCATCTGAGTTTCAAATCTTCGAGACCGTATTCGATAATCCTTCGTCCTTAATTCAAGTATTGAAGAGAGTATCCTGGTGTTATTATTTTCCGTGTGAAATGCCCGCTACCGGGACAACACCGGTAAGCGATCATGAGAGACACACCACGCCGTACGTTCATGAAGCGAACGGGAATCGCCGGACTGGCCGCGACGGGGCTCGCAAGCAGTGTAACAGCCGCCCGCACGGATCCGCCGGGCCACGATCGGCGCCGGACGCGGGGTCGGCTCACGCCGCTCGGCCAGGCGCTCCCGCCAGCGGAGAATCCGGACCACGTCACGTACACGTTCGGACACGTCAACGCGGACGGCACCTGGGGTGGGGCCAGTAGCTTCGCCGGCGAGAGCGCCGTCATCAGCTCGCTGTACGACCTCTCGGATCTCGAGAATCCCGAACTCGTCCACGAGCTCGCGCCGCCGAACGAGGAAACCCGCTCGAACGACGTCAAGTTCGATCCGAACCACGAGGGGATTTACGTCCGGGCCCTCGAGGCCAACGACGAGGGGTCGTTCTTCGATCCGGAACCGGACCCGGACGGGAAGTTCGGCATCGAGATCGTCGACTTCGACTGGGAGGAGGGCTCCCCCGAGGACCCCGAGGTCCTCGCGTATCTCGAGACCCCGAACATGGGCGTCCACAAGTTCACCGAACATCCCGAGGAGCCGGTGCTGTACCTGATCGACAAGGTGACCGACGAGCCGGGACTCATCGCGGTCGACATCAGTGACCCCCGCAACCCAAAAATTATCAAACCGTTCGGCCCGCCGGGGTACTGCCACGACTGCGAGGTCGAGGCCGGCCGCGAGGCGCTGCACGCCGCCTACATCATCGGCGAGACCGTCGGCTACGTCACGTTCGATATCTCCAATCCACGGGACCCGACCCAGCTGGGCTTTTTCGACTACGAAAAGCAGCCCAACTACACCGCGATCGGCGAGCCGGGGTTCGAGCTGGCCCACCAGATCCACCCCGAGCCTGAACGCGAGCTCGCGATTATGGGTGACGAGAAGTTCGGCGGTATCCCCGGCGGCAAACACGTCTTCGACACCGGCTGGGACGAGGGGAGCCTCGAGGACCCCCAGCCGATCGGGTTCACGCACTCGCCCGACGCGCGCGACCAGGAGGAGTATCCAGGGGCCTGGACGACCCACTTCCACGATGTGGTCTACGACCGCGGCGAAGTCCTGTTAGTCGACGGCGGCTACAGCCAGGGTGCCTGGGTCGCCAACATCACTGACCCCACGGAGCCGACGCCGACCGAGCGGTATGCGACCGACGACGGGATCGATGACGTCACGCCGTACGCTTGGGGCGCGTTCTACAACGAGGCCCGGGACTTTGCGTTCGTCACCGACAGCAACACCGGCGTCTACACGTTCAGCGTCTCGGGGAAGGCCGCCCGCGGCCGGGACGGCGGCGGTCCCGGCAACTACTACGACCTCGAGGCGATCCTCGAGGGGTAAGGTCGCTCCAGTGCAACACCGGTGGACTGGCCTGCTCGCTGGAGCGCCCTACCGGGCGTCGTAGCCGCGGTTCGACCGGTGGGGGTCGGCTCGGATTCGACACCTGCCTCGTCGGCAGCCGTGGTGACCGGAGTGCGACCGGTTCAATCCGTGTTGCCGTCGACCTCTTCACGTGATCAGTATACTGAGATACCGATTGAGGGACGGAACAGGTGAGTTCCCAGCGGAGGAGAAATTGAGCTTGGACTGTCCGATCGGAACGTCGGCAGCACCGACAGCATCGATATCGAGACGCTTGCCGAAGTGATCCGCGACGAACTCGCGTCCGAACTCGAGCTCGAGTACACCAACCCTCGAAAGGCCGACGCCGAACACACCCACGCCGACATCTCGAAAGCCAACGAGCTGCTGGGCGACGAGCCCACGCGGGATATCCGCGAGGGCGTCCGTGAGTTCATCGACTGGTACCAAACCAACCGCGAGTGGTACGAACCGCTCGTGCGTCGGTCCTGACGCCGTCGACCTCGCTGGCGACCCCGGAATCAGTTCGCTCGCGATCGACTCGCTGGCGACGAAGTGCCCTTCGAGCCGTCGACGGCCGATGGAACGCCTCGCTGACTGCTCCGGCTCGAGTCGCAACTGATTGGAGGAGTTCCTCGGCCTCGCTTCTCACGACCGAACCTAATTGTTCCCATTATTTCGATTAATGAAGTTCACAGGAACGAATAATAACTAGTCTGTTGGGAATTCGATCGCAGCATGAAACTCGACAGACGGTCCGTGATCAGGGGAATCGGAGCAGCAAGCGCGACGCTCGCGGTCGCCGGAGTGGCATCTGCGGACGACGGTCGGGCACGGTACATCGCACGGACGAACGGGAACGGAGCCGACGTGGAGTCCGCCGGGTTCGACGTGCTGAACGAACTCGCCGGTGGTGACGTGTTGCTGGTTACCGGCCCGGACGATGCGGCCGAGACGCTCGAGGACGTCACCGGCGTCACGGCTACCCTGCGGGACCTTGCGCTCGAGCTCGGCCCGGTGCTCGAGGACGACCACGACGCGATTCCGGACGACCCCGATAGCGTCTACGACGAGCTCCTCTGGGACAAGCAGCGACAGGACGTACGTGAGGCCCAGGAACACGCTACAGGAGATGGCACGACGGCTGCGATCATCGATACCGGTGTCGACGAGGCCCACCCCGATCTCCCGAACCTGGACACCGACGCCAGCGCCGCCGTCGTCGACGGCGAGATCGTCGACCACCAGGGCGACCCGAACGGGCACGGCACGCACGTCGCCGGAACGGTCGCGGCGACGGGCGACGCCCACATGACGGGAACGGCCCCCGACGCGACGCTCGTCTCCGTGGACGTGCTGGGCTACGGCACCGGCACGTTCGGCGACATCATGGTCGGGATGGAGCACGCCGCCGACGTCGGCGCGGACGCCGCCAACATCAGCCTCGGCTTCATGATGGCCCCACAGGAGTTCGCCGACCTCGACGAGAACGTCGGGATGTACCGACGGATGTTCGAACCGGTCGCAAACGCCGGGCGACGCGAGGGGACGCTGTACGTCGGGTCGGCCGGCAACGACGAGACCGACCTGCAGGGCGGCTGGCTCCGGCTCTGGAACGGCCTCTCGGGGGTGATCGGCGTCAGCGCGACCGGCCCGAACGACGAACTCACGTTTTACTCGAACTGGGGCCGAAACGACGTCGACGTCGGCGCGCCCGGCGGCGGCTACGAAACCGAGGAGAAAACCCTCGATCCCGACGCAGACGTCGAGTGGCCGTACCCGCTCAACCTCGTGTTCTCGACGTACCCTGACGGGTACACGTGGCTGGCTGGGACATCGATGGCGGCGCCACAGGTCACCGGCCTCGCCGCGCTCGTCCGCGAACTCGACCCTGACGCGAACCCACAGCAGGTGCTCCAGGCGATCCGACAGGGGGCGGAGGTCGCGGAAAACCGCGGCGACGCCCAACTCGGCGCGGGCCGGGTCAACGCGCTGAACACGGTCGAACGGTTCTGAGACGGACGGAACCGGGCTCGAATCGATCCTGCTGGTTATTTCGAACCGAACGACTCGAAGGTGGGTGGTCCGCTCTGACTTTCGAAGAACACGGACGATCGAGACCGGTTCGGTGAGTCGCTGTGATCGCGTGCGACCCTTGCCGATGGGCCAGTGAATCGGCCTACAGCGCCGGCGAGAAAGTACAGAACCAACGAGTTCCACACCGATTACGTCAGTGTAGAGAAGGGCAGAGAGTCGGACTGACGGCACGGTTCACCGGATCGATGCATGACCGTTCTGCAAAAATTAGTGTAGATAACTACCTATGGATTTTTAGATGCTGCAGCTATCAATTAACTTCATAAGATGCGTTATAATACAACCTACCACATCTTCGGAAGGTGTGAACCATGAGAACACGACGAAATACACTCAAGATGCTGGGCGGGATCGTCGGAACCGGTGCGTTCGCGACGAACGTCGTCAGCGCGTCCGACCCGTTGCCACGCGAGGAGACGAAACGATTCTACACCCATCAAGACGTTCAGGACGAACTCGATTCCCTCCAGCGGCGGGCGAGAGGGGCGTTCGAGCTCGAGGACATCGGTGACAGCCTCGAGGGACGCGAGCTGACCGTCGCCCGCGTCGGGAGCGGCGACACCGACGTGTTCTTTACGACCGAACAGCACGGTGACGAGCCGACCGGGACCAACGCGATTCTCGAGGACCTCCGTGAGATCGCGACGACGAACACGCCCCTCGCGCGTACCGTCCGTGAGAACCTGACGGTCCACGTCCTCCCGATGCACAATCCGGACGGCGCGATGCGCAACCAGCGACGCAACGCTCGTCCCGACGACTACACCTGGGAAGACCCGTACTTCGGAGAACAGTCCGGACCGGCCGACCCGAACCGACAGCACTACTTCAATCTCGACGAGGAGTTTCTCGCCGACGCCGATGAAGACGAGTTCGATCCGGATGTCGGCATTCCGGACGAAAACCCGTCGCCGGAGACGCAGGCGATGCTCGATTACGTCGTCCCCCTCGAGCCGGAGTGGGTCGCCGACCTCCACACGCAGTCGTTCATGTATCACGGCGGCGACTACAACCCGGGCGACATGCACCACTCGTCGAACTACTGGTTCATCAACGAGGGGGCGGTCGACAGAAACCCGGAGGGACACGAGCTTTCCCGACGGATGAACGTCGCGATGTACGACCGGGCCGACGGCTTCGCCAACGCGGCGGTAACCGTCTATCCCGGTGGGACCACGCTCAACATCGCACGGAACGCCCACGGCGCGTACGGCTACGGGAGTATCCTCAACGAGATGACCGGCCAGATCGACGACCGAGGGAATCGGATGGAGGGCCAGATGGTCCGCATCATGCGCGAGGAAAACGCGGCCCTGCTCGAAGGAACTGCTGACGGCTCGCTCGACGATCTCGATCCCGACCGCGTCGAGGAGATCCCGGATCGAGGTGACGCGTGGTGGTGGCCGTGGGACGAAGGGTACCGCCCCGAACCGGAGTAAGCCGACGGAGCGCGTTCAACTACCCTCCGTCGGTTTCACGACCGGACGAACCAGACACCCAGTGGAGGGGTAAAGAGGCTGACTCCAGGAGACTCCCGCTGAAATACCTGGAGCCGGAGGGCGTCCCGACGGTCGATCGCTGACGTGCACCGCCGAGTACGGGGGTGACCGACCGCGGATGCGAAGCACTGGAGAGTTGCTGAACACTAGGTGTCGGAGTTCAGTAGTCTGCCGAACAGACGGCACACGGTCCACCGCAATCGAGGAGCGGAGGCGATTGCGTCTCGACAACGCTGTCGCTCGGAGGTCCAAGCAGGCTGCAGTGACTGGAATCACTCCTCGCGGTTCCCGGACGTGTCCTCACCCCACCCGTAGTCGGACGCCTCGTCGTCCCGCTCGAGGAACACGATAACTCCCGTCGCGGTTCCACCACCGAACGAGCCGCTTCCCGCGAGAAAAATCCCGGTTTCGGCTAGTGGGCGCGTATCAGTTCACCGACCGCCCGTCTAGATCCCGAGCCACTCGTCGTTTCGGACCTCGTAGCCGTTCGCCCGGCAGAACTTCGCCGCTTCTCGGCGTACCGCCCGAGACGACGGGAGCGCTTCTTTGTCGTGGATTCGCTCGACGATCCAGTCGCTGATGGCCTGGATCCCTTCGTCGTCGTCGACGGCGTCGACCGCTGCGAGCGCCCGGAAGGTCTTCTCGTACGCCTTGCGCTGTGCCGGACTGAACGCCGGATTCCGAAGCGTCGTGCTGGCCTCGAGGACCTGTTTCATGGCCCCGGCAACCGTCGGTCGCTGTACCTGCACCAGGACGGCGGCTGGAGCGTCGAACGTCTCCTCGTCCGTCTCCGGGACCAGCTCCTCGAGACGGTAGCTCCCGTCGACCGATTCGATCTCGCGGTCGCCGACCGCCGCGACGACCTCGGTCCCCGTCGCCGGGAACGTCACCGCTTCGAGCTCCGCCTCGAAATCGGCGAGCTCCCCCGCGTCCACCGGTGGCTCCGCCTCGTCCCCGCGCTCCAGTTCCGCCGCGACCTCGCGCTCTCGCTGGCGTCTCTCGGCGTTGCGTGCTTGCTTGTTTCGACCGCGTTTATCGTCTGCCATACCGGAAGGTTGCCCCTCGAGTCTGATAGCTCTGTGCCCGACAGGGCCTTGCCCGCCGAGCGTCGTGGCCGCGGTTCCACCGAGAGACATGCAACATCTGCCTCGTCGGCGGCCGCCGTGACCGGGGCGTCTCGAGTCGATCCGTCGCCGTCGACCGCGTCACTTGCATACTGACACACCGAGGGACGGAACGGGCGCCTTCTCGGCGGGACAGGACCGCTCACGGGAGGGAAACCGTCTCCCGCCCATCGTTCGTGTTCCACCCATGAAACACGTCCGAGCGCTCGAGTGGACGCTCCGTGGCGAGACGGACGAGCCCGACCAACTCCGCTACACGTCGTCCCGGCGTCGAGGGGATTCTCGAGGTCACGCACGACTACGACGGCATCGACGAGCGGTCGATTGCCGACGCAGACGAGGGGAAGTCCGACGACCGTGCCGACGAGATGGACCCCTCGCCTGGTGGGCTGGGCGGTTCCGACCGCGGCCAGATCGCTGTTCCGGTCGCGGAGCTCCGATTCCCTCGAGTCGAACGAGTCTGAGGAAGAGCAGCACTGCTGAGTGGCTAACCAATTTCAGAATAGCCTATTTTGAAATAGGCTACTCGGAAGTATTATCCTCTGGTGTGATAACCGGTAGACATGGAGCGCTTCGTCAACCGGGAAGATGAGCTCTCACGGCTCCGCAGGTGCTACGACTCCGACGACGCTGAGATGGTCGTCATCTTCGGCCGGCGGCGCCTTGGGAAAACACAACTCGTCCAGCACTCGCTTGCCGAGTGCGATGACGCCGTTGTCTACCAGGCTACGGAAACCACGTCACAGATACAACTCGACGAGTTCGTCGACGTCGCTGCCGACACGTTTCCAGGAATTACGGATATCAAGCAGAACTGGGAAGCCCTCTTGGGGTATCTCGGTGACCAAGACGGGATCGTCGTCCTCGACGAATTTCCGTACCTGATTGACGCCGAGGAGAGTCTTCCCTCGGCCATTCAGCGACTGTGGGACCAGCGATTCCGGAACACGTCGGGAACACTCGTTCTGGTTGGGTCATCGATCAGCATGATGGAAGAAGCGACGCTTCTCGGGAACAGCCCCCTGTACGGGCGCTTCACCGAGAAACTTGATGTCCGACCACTCGACGTTGCCGCTGCACAAGAGTTCCTCCCGGACGAGTACTCCCCCGAAGAGCGGGTTTTCGCGTGGGGGATTTTTGGTGGTGTGCCGTACTATCTCGACGGTATCGATCTCAACCGAAACTTCGGGACAGTCCTCACGAAGGAGGTGCTCTCTCAGAAAGGATATCTCCACAACGAACCAGAATACGTCCTCCGGACCGAGCTCACGGACCCGAATCGGTACTTCGCGATTCTCACCGCAATAGCCGCGGGGAAGACGACATCGAACGAGATTGCCCAAACGGTGGGAATCGACGGGAAACAGATCTCGACGTACACGCAGAAGTTAGAACGGTTGCGGCTCATTGAACGAGAAGTTCCGATCACCGAGGAGAAAGCGACGTCACGCCGCGGACGCTATCGACTCCTGGATCCACTCTTTCGCTTCTGGTTCCGTTTCGTCTACGGCAACGAGGATCGATACGAACGTCTAGGTGAAGACGCCTACGAAGCGGTTATCGAGCCAGAACTCCCAGATTTCGTCAGTCAAGAGTTCGAAACGCTTTGCCAGGATGCCCTCCCACGCCTGTATCCAGAGAAACTGTTCCTCAATATCGGCCGCTGGTGGTATAAGGAACATGAAGTGGATGTTGTTGGGTTCACCACGGACGGAACGATGGTCGTGGGAGAGTGCAAGTTCACGAACTCGCCACTGGATTACAGTGCGCTGTCCTCACTCGAAGACCACGCGTCGGAGATTCGCTGGACGCCGGAATCCGGCGAAGTTGACGCGGAATACGCGTTGTTCACACGGAGTGGTGCAACACAATCAGTACAGGAAGCTGTGTCCGAGCGTGACGATCTCCGATTATTTAGATTGTCTGATATCACTGACTCGTAGTAAGAGCGGGCAGGAGCTGGCCGATCTTGTGGGTAGCTTCGTCGATCGACGGTGCCGATCGGGCCACTGATCGCCGACCGAGCGCGACCGTTCCCGCAGTGGCGACTCGAGCAGCGCCACCGAGAGAAGAGCCGATCGGTATCGGACGGGACCCGAACCTGCACGGACGCGTCGGCGACGCCGACACCACTGGCCGGTTCTCGTGGGCTTTTGCCCCGAAGGTGGCCATCGGGGGTATGGAAACGCAGTTTCAGTCGTTCTCGCCGGCTGCTCGACAACCTCGAGGCGATCCTCGAGGGGGAACAGTCTCTTCGGTGCACCGCCGGGGCCTGTCCGCTCGAGCGCCCCGCCGGGCGTCCGCGGTTCCACCGGGAGAGGGCGGCTCACACCTGCCTCGGCGGCGGCCGCCGTGACCGGGGCGTATCGAGTCGATCCGTTGCCGTCGACCGCGTCACCCGAATACTGAGCCGCCGATCGAGGGACGGAACGAGCGCCTTCTCGGCGGGACAGGACCGTCCACAGGAGGGAAACCTTCTCCCGCCCGCCGTTCGTGTTCCACCCATGAAACACGTCCGAGCGCTCGAGTGTACGCGCTGTGGCGAGACGTACGAGCCCGACCAACTCATCTACACCTGTTCGAACCATCCCGGCGTCGAGGGGATCCTCGAGGTCACCTACGACTACGACGTTATCGACGAGCGCTTCGACGAACCGCTCGACGGCCGAATCGAGAACCAGTGGAAGTATCGGGCGTTCCTGCCCGTCGCCGACGATGCGGAGCCGGTGACGTTGCAGGAGGGGGGCACGGCGCTCCACGACGCCCCGCGACTCAGCGAGGCGCTGGGCGTCGACATGCGCGTCAAAGACGACGGCCGCAACCCGACGGGCGTGTTGAAGGATCGGGCCACCAGCGTCTCGGTTACGAAGGCCGCCCACGCCGGCCGAGAGATCGTGACCTGCGCGTCGACGGGCAACGCCGCGGCGTCGCTCGCCGGCTACGCCGCCCGCGGCGGGCTCGACTGTCGGATCTTCGTACCGGGCGATGCACCCGAAGAAAAACTGGCCCAGCCGCTCGTCTACGGGGCCGACGTCCTCGCCGTCCAGGGGAGCTACGACGAGGCCTACGACCTCAGCATGGACGTAACCCGGGAGTACGGCTGGTACAACCGCAACGCGGCGATCAACCCCTTCCAGGTCGAGGGCAAACGCACGGTCGGCCACGAACTCGCCGAGCAGACACGAGAAGCGGTCCCCGACTGGCTCGTCTTCTCGATGGGCGACGGCTGTACGATCGCCGGCGGCTGGAAGGGCTTTCGCGAGTTCTACGACCTGGGCTACGTCGACGACACCCCCAAGATGCTCGGCGTCCAGGCCGAGGGCGCACGCGCCATCCACGACGCCTTCCACGAGCACGACTCGAGCGACGACGTCGCGGAGACGCTGGCCGACAGTATCGCCGTCGGCCGGCCGCGCAACACGGTGAAGGCGACCAGAGCGCTCCACGAGAGCGGGGGGACGTCGGTCGTCGTCAGCGACGAGGAGATCCTGCACGCAGCGCAAACGCTCGGCAGCACCGAGGGCCTCTACGCCGAACCCGCCGGAGCGACGCCGATCGCCGGGATTCGGGCCGCACTCGCCGAGGGGATCATCGACGGCGACGAGTCGGTCCTGGCCGTCGTCACTGGCTCCGGACTGAAAGACACGACGAGTGCGATGGAGGCAGCCGGCAGTCCGACGGAGATCCAGCCGGACCTCGGCGAGGTTCAACGGCGGTATCGCGTCGACGAGTAACGCGCTCCCGGTCGGGCGCGGGCCCCAGCACCCAGGGCTTCGTCGCGCGATGACCGTGGTACGTCGACAGCAGCGGGGGCGGTCGGGAGCGCATCGACCGGGACCGGACGACCCGCTCGAGCGCGACTCTCGACCCGCGCGCTTCGGGACTCGCGCCCTCGATCTGAACTCCCCGGAAGTCGGTGCCGACTCTCGGAAGTTGCATCGACGAAACCGAACGTCGAAATCGCCGCCGACGTTCCCGCTGCTGAAACTTTCATCAGTCCAAAAACCTATTATATCATGAACACATCCGTCGGGACTATGCAAGCTGTCGTACTCGCCGCCGGAGAGGGAACCCGACTCAGACCGTTGACCGAGGACAAACCGAAGGGTATGGTCGAGATCGACGAGGAGCCGATCCTCACGCACTGCTTCGATCAGCTCGTCGAGCTGGGCGCGAGCGAACTGATCGTCGTCGTCGGCTACCTCAAAGAACGAATCATCGACCACTACGGCGACGAGTACCGCGGCGTCCCGATCACGTACACCCACCAGCGCGAACAGGACGGGCTCGCCCACGCCCTGCTGTGTGTCGAAGACCACATCGAGGACGACTTCATGCTGATCCTGGGCGACAACGTCTTCGAGGCGAACCTCGAGGACGTCGTCCGCCGTCAACAGGAAAACCGCACGGACGCGGCCTTCCTCGTCGAGGAGGTCCCCTGGGACGAGGCGTCCCGCTACGGGGTCTGTGACACCAACGCCTACGGCGAGATCACGGACGTCGTCGAGAAGCCCGACGACCCGCCATCCAATCTCGTGATGACCGGGTTCTACACCTTTACGCCCGCGATCTTCCACGCCTGTCACCTCGTTCAGCCCTCTGACCGCGGCGAGTACGAGATCAGCGACGCCGTCGACCTGTTGATCCAGAGCGGACGCACCATCGACGCGATCGGCCTCGAGGGCTGGCGCATCGACGTCGGCTACCCGGAGGACCGAGAGGAGGCCGAACAGCGCCTCCAGGAGACGGTTCCGGCGACGGCCGACTGACGCCCGCTGCCACCGCAGCCTAACCGACCGACTCTGGCAACCAGGTATCGAGCGAGAGGGAGGACGTCAGCGTCTGCACACCGGTCAGTGACTGCCGGCACGTCGGGAGATGCCTATTTTCCGCTGGCAGTGATAGTCGGAACCTGCACTTGGTAGCGCATCGCAGCCGTGTTGCCGAGGGCACTACCCCGTTTTCAGGGAGGAAAACCCATGGCAACGACAGACGACACAGAACTCGAGCAGTTCGGGGACACGCTCCGGGGCGAGTTGATCCGACCGGACGATCAGGAGTTCGACGACGCTCGCGCCGTGTACAACGCGATGATCGACAAACACCCGCGGGTGATCGCCCGGTGTTCCGACGTCGCCGACGTGATCGCAGCCGTCGGCTTCGGGCGCGACCACGGCCTCGAAACGGCGATTCGGAGCGGGGGCCACAACGGCGCGGGGTTGGCCACAGTCGACGATGGGTTGGTGATCGACCTCTCGGAGATGACCGGGGTCCGTGTCGATCCCGAGGCGCGGACCGTCCACGTCGAACCCGGCTGCACCTGGGGTGACGTCGATCACGCCACCCACGCGTTCGGGCTGGCGACGGTCAGCGGTATCATCTCGACGACGGGTGTCGGTGGACTCACCCTCGGCGGCGGGCACGGCTATCTGAGCCGCAAGCACGGACTGACGATCGACAACTTGGTCGGCGCGGACGTCGTGCTGGCCGACGGCCGCCTGGTCCACGCGAGCGAGGACGAACACGCGGACCTGTTCTGGGCGCTGCGCGGGGGCGGCGGCAACTTCGGCGTGGTCACCGCGTTCGAATTCGAGCTGCACCCGGTCGAGACCGTCGTCGCCGGCCCGCTGTTCTGGCCGATCGACGCCCTCGAGGAGACGATGCAGTGGTACCGCGAGTGGCTGCCGGCCCAACCGGCGGACGTCTACGCCTTCTACCTGATCCACGAGGTACCGGGTGACCCCTTCCCGGAAGCGATCCACGGAGAGAACGTCTGTGGCCTGATGTGGTGCTATCTGGGACCGGAAGACGAGGCCGAGGACGTGATTCAGCCGGCGCGAGACGTCGCTGAGCCGCTCTTCGAACACGTCGATCCGATGCCATACCCGGCAGTCCAGAGCATGTTCGACGGGCTCTACCCGCCGGGCGACCACTGGTACTGGAAGGGAGACCTCGTGTACGAACTGACCGATGAGGCTATCGCCGAGCACGAACGCTTCGCCGAGGTCCCGACGCCGAAGTCCGGGATGCATCTCTACCCCATCGACCGGGCCGTCCACGCGGTCGACGGGGACGAGACCGCGTGGGGCCATCGTGAGGCGACCTACTCGATGGCGATGGTCGGCGTCGATCCGGACCCGGGCAACGCGGAGGCGATCACGGACTGGGCCCGCAGCTACTGGGAGGCGGTCCACCCGCACACGGTCGGGGGCTCGTATGTCAACTTCATGATGGACGAAGGCGAGGATCGGATCCGAGCTTCCTACGGCGACAACTACGAGCGCCTCCGTGAGATCAAGGCGACGTACGATCCGGACAACCTCTTCCGCATCAACCAGAACATCGAGCCGGCCGGCTGAGCCACGTCGGCGGTGACCGACCCTCGACCGCTTCCCGCACCTGAGGACGGAAGTATGCGCTATCGGGCTGTCGCACCTTCTATCGAACACTCGAGGACGGCGTCCGTCACCAACACGAACGCGCTGACGCGGCCTTCCTCGTTGAGGAAGCCCCCCGTAGGACGAAACGCCTCGCGACAGCACGACCGCCTCCGGCGAGATCGCGGACCGACGACGGCGCGATCGACTGGCCCTCGAGGACTCCGTCGGCGGCCGCCTCCCCCGCCGGGCCGCCGTCGACACCGACACAACGTCCTCACCGTGTCACCGCCCGCCTATTCGAGGAACGCCGTCGCGTCCTCGCGGGACGCCGCGAACGGGTCGCTCCGCCCGGCCTCGAGCGCGTCGAGACAGGCCCCGACGCTGTAGGTTCGCTCCCCGTCCGAACAAGGCACGACACAGATCAGCTCGCCGTCGGCGTAGACGGCCAGACACGCGGTCGGCACCCGGAGTTCGGTGCGCGGCCGGGACTCAAGCAACGACGTGGTTTCGTGACGGCTGAACGCCGGCCCGAGCGTGTACCCCTCGCGCTCGGCCCACGCCTGGAACGCGTCGATCGTAAACGAGACCGACGGCCCGGTGTCGCCGAGCCGCTCGAGAGCGGGCGTCACGGGCCCCCAGGTCGCGACGGCCACGGCGGCGACGCCGTCGGCCTCGAGGCGTCGGACCCGCTCGACGAGCCGGCACAGCCTATCGACGAGCGCCACGGACGCGTGCTGGCGGAGGTAGAGCACGACTCGTCGCTCCGATGGCCGGTCTGGCGGATCCATTGTAGTACTAATTTCATCACTGAGACAAATAAAGGAACCAGCTATCCCGACTGCGGGGAGTCGACGCCGCTAGCTATCGGTCGCCCCTTCGGAGGGCACCGAACGCACGACGATCGACGACTCAGCTGTACCGCTCGAGGTCAAGCCCGAGGATACTCCCTACCTCGGCACAATCCGAACTCGCCGAGCAAAAGACAATCGAACTCACGGTTTATGAGGGTGACACGTACGGAGGAGGCACTGTTTCGGCGAGTTTCCCGTTCCCGACGAAGCAAGCACGGGGTGTACGAGGTATCAGGGGAATGTGAGACACGACGTGATGACATGGACCGGTGAAGAGCAATCGTATGAGTATTGTGAGTGCAACGACTGCTATTGTTTTTCTGACCAATAGCCCTATGCTATTGGCCTATGTACCAATAGATGAGGATGGCTGCACTGACCGAAGACGACCTGGATGGCGTGAGCGAGGGGAGGAAGTACCCCGACGGGACTGCATCCGTGTGTTCTGCATGCGGACGGACCGTAACGCGTACCCGTCTAGATGGGCTTACAAGCTCCACTACGGCGAGACGGAGCCGGACCCACCCCGCACGCTTGATGACGGGACGATTCGTCGGTACGATAACTCGCACGAAGACACCAAAGGGCACGAACTGCACGTCGCACCAGAACCGGACCCAGACATCATCACGTTCCCTGGGATGATCGAACTCTGGAACGGTTCTGGAGCGAGATCCCGAAAGCCGAGTTCGAGGTCAAGTGACGCCATCACACCACGGTGATAACCCATGAACGATACCACGCCGCCGCTGCACCCGATGGAGCGCGAACAGCTTCGGGTCGAATCGACCCTCGTCGTGACCGTGAAGTCGTCAAGTGAGTTCCACGATGACGTCACCAATGGGATCAAGGCGCTCGAAGAGGGCGATGCGGTGGATTCTACGCCGACGCTCTCGTTCACCAGCTACGACGATCTCATGGAGACGCTGACGCCGCGCGTCCTCGATCTCATCGAAGCCATCCGCCAGGAAGAGCCAGCCAGCATCAACGAGACTGCACGGGTCGTTGACCGAGACGTGAAGAACGTCCACGAGGAACTCAGCCGGCTCGCCCAGTTGGGCATCATCTTCTTCGAGGAAGACGGCCAGAGTAAGCGTCCGGTCGTCTGGTTCGACAAACTCGTTATTGACCTCCCGTTCGATCCAGAGACTGGCGACACGGCCACCGCCGCGCCGTAAACACGGCGCGTTTCAAACCCGGCTAAAAGGTAGTATATCTATCAGCGGCGACGATGCATCCTCAGCAACTGGTACGAACGCTCTGTTGAACACAGAGCGCGACCGGTGTAAAGGGGCAACCGCTTGGCACAGGCGAATGGTATTTTACATCAGCTTCGCTACATGGCTTGAATCACAGCTGCCACCAAATATGTGAAAGATACAAAGATATATTGAACGTAGCCGTGTATAGACACCCATGACCGAGTTCGACCCGGCACCAGAACCCGATCGCCAACGATGGCAGGCAGGAACTGATACGTTCGGTCGAGTCTACGAGGTCGCGCTTGGCGTTACCTCACCCACCCCACACACGGAGATTGCAGAATTGGCAGACTGCTCTCCAAACGCCGCGAAAAAGCACCTGGATCGGTTGTCCGAGATGGGAATCGTTCGAGCGAACACTGGCAGTCGTCCCCCACAGTACGAACGGAACGAGGCATACCTCGAGTGGCAGGACGCAAGCCGAATCGCAGAGGATCTAACCATCGATGAGATCATCGATCGGGTCCGAGCGCTCGAGGAACGGCACGCGGAGTTCCAGGAGCAGTTCGGAGTCACGAATCCGACGGACGTGGCCGTGTTCGATCGAGGCGATCACGAGACTCACCACGAACGGATGGCCGCAGTGAGCGACTGGCAGGGTGTACGTCGAGATATGCGCCTCTATGAGCTTGCTCGCCAGCTCTCGCAGAACGACGGTCACCTCATTCCAGCATAAATGGGTCCCTCACCGGATGACGAGCCACGAGACTCGGTTGGACCACCCGACCGACAGACCCTCCAGCTGCTCGAGCGACAGCTCGGGTCAGATTCGTTGGTTACGGAGACAAGGTTCGATCCGAACAGCCACGAACCGCGACTCCTCCGTGCAGTGCTCGACGAAAACCAGTATCCGGAGTCAATCGCCACTGCTCGACTCGATATCCGGTGGTTCACGACCGGTGATTTCTCGGTACACTACGTCGAAGAACCGCTCGACGGGACGCGGTGGGAGTGTCGCTGGGATCGCCATCCGAACTCCCACAACACTCGCTTGCACTTTCATTGCCCACCAACTGCTGAAGAGGTAACCGACCTCTCCCTGCCTTCGCTTCACCCACTTGAAGTGTACTCGACGGTCCTTGCTGCAGTCGAAACGCGAATGGAAGATCTGTGGTCGGCGTGAACCGCCTCGAGAGCAAGCTCGAGGATACTCGCCCTGCTCTCCCTCCCGTGGCACGACCCGAACTCGCCGACCAAGGAACTGTCTCAACACTGCCGATTCGAAACAGTTGATCTAGCTGGTATTCCCCGTGCGTGGGAATCCTCGCCGTCGTCGGGCGTAGCCCGACTGTCTGAGGGATCTCCGATGCCGCTCCGTTTGCGGCGAGGAGGATGTCACCCGGACTGTGGGAGCCGGCGCCTCGAGCTATCGGTCCGCTTTGTGCACGAGTGCTGGGTGCTCGGACGCACGGCACTCGCGCGAACGGCTCAACTGAACCGCTCGAGAATTTTCTCGAGGTCGTAGTGCGAGCCCGGACCCCCACCGTCTTTCCCGCGGGCAGGGCGGGCGTCGACCGAGAAGGTGTAGGCGCCGGTGATGGTGTCGCTCGAGAAGGCGAACTCCCGTTCGTCGTTCCACACCGCCGACCAGTTGTAGGGGGCCGTCCCCGGCGAGTGGCGCGTGTCGGCTCGATCTAGCTCGAGGTCGGTCGCGAAGCGCTCGGTCGCCACGGGGTTCTCGGGATCGGTGATGTTGGCGACCCAGAAGCCCTGGGAGTAGCCGCCGTCGACCAGCAGCGTCTCGTCGCCGTCCGTGAGGATGTCGTGGAAGTGCGTCGTCCAGACGCCGACGTCCTGCTCCCTCGCATCGGGCGAGTAGAAGTGGCTGATCGGCCGTGGATCATCGAGGCTCCCCTCGCCCCAGCCGATGTCGAAGACGTGTTTCCCGCCGGGGAGCTCCCCGAACAGCTCGTCGCCGACGATGGCGATGTCGCGGTTCGGATCGAAGTGGGCTTGGTGGCAGTCCTCGAACCCCGGCTCGCCGACCTCGGTGTAGTCGGGGTGGTCGTCGTAGTCGAACCGGCCGATCTCCTCGGGATGTAACGAGTCCTTGGAGATATCGAGGATGACGTAGCCCACGAAGTCCCCGCCGATGTACGCACAGTGGAGCACGTCCCGGATCGGGTCGACCTCGAGGGCGTGACAGTAGCCGTCGGGGCCGGCTGCGTCGTGGCGCACCGGGTTTTCCGGGTCGTCGACGTCGACGGGGATGACGCCTGGCTCGCTGCTGGCTTTGTCAATCATGTAGATGACCGTGTCCTCGGGGTGTTCGGCGTTGGTATGTGAGCCGGTGTTCGGCGCGTCCACCGTCGCCAGCACCTCCGGGTCCTCGGGGGTGCCTTCCTCCCAGCCGAAGTCGACGACCGACATGCCAAGCGGCTCCAGGCTGTCGTCGTCACGCTCGTGGGTGACGTAGTAGAGCCCGTCGCGGGTGCCGTCGAACCGCATGTGGTTCGACCGGTAGTTCTCCTCGGGCCACTCGAGTTCGTGGGCGACCGTCGGGTTCTCGAGGTCCGAGAGGTCGTACAGCGTCGCGACGACGTTGCTGTCGCTCCCGCTCGTGCCGGTGCTGCTGGGGAAGCTGCTGACCCCGCCCCACATCCCGTCGGGGCTGGTCGTCCCGAACGTGTAGCGGGGCTTCTCGCCTTCGGGCAACTCGTGCCCGAGCAGGTCGGTACGACCGCGGGTCCGCGCGTTCGCCTGACCGGGCGTGTTCGGCGTGTTGTGGTTCGGTCCGCGTCCGGCTGCCGTCCCCGTCCCGACCGCGGCGGTCGTCAGCCCGGCGATTCCGATCCGTTTCAGCAGCGTCCGGCGTGGTGTGTCGCTCATGATGGGTTACTCTGTCTCGAAACCGAGACCGTTCCGAGTACTGGACGAATAATTGTATCAGTATGTGACTGGTTCAATCATCGAAAGAGAAGGGAAGAGTTATACGTTGCTTTCAGGAGAGCATCCGTTTACTCAAGTAAAGGCGGCCCCGTGAGTAGGGTTGAATCGGGCGTACGTCCTCCGGCGGACCGACGCTCGGTCCACGCGGGGACCGGCGTCGACAGCAGTATCGGAGTTGGAACCGGACACCGGCTTCGTGCGACGAACTGCGGTTCGAGGTCAGAGTCGCCGACCCGAACGCGCATGCCCCACGGAGCCGTCTTCACGGCAACGGTCGAGTCGAGATCCCGCTCTTCCGGGTCTGCCCGAACTCGAGGGGGCCGCGGTGAACGCCGTCCTCACGACTGCTCGAGAATCGTCTCTCGGTAGCATACGCCATGGAAGGCCGGTCCCTCAAGTGTCGGCGGCCCCGATCTCGGCCGAGATGAGTAGCTCACCGGCCGCCGACCCCGTCGAGACAGAACCCGAGAGTGCTGGCGACGACTGGACCCTCGAGCGATCCGTCGAGCGCTACCCCGACCTCGAGGTGGGGGATCTCGTTCGTTTCAACAAGCCGATCGCGGAGGCGGACGTCTCCGCGTTCGCCGACGCGAGCGGCGATCTGAACCCCCTGCATCTCGACGAGGAGTACGCCGAAGAGACGATGTTCGACGGCCGAATCGCCCACGGCGGGCTGGTCGCGGGCACGATCTCGGCGGCGCTGGCCCAGTTCCCCGGCGTCGTGATCTACCTCTCCCAGGACCTCGAGTTCCGCGACCCGGTCGAGATCGGGGGGACGGTGACCGCGACCTGCGAGATCGTCGAGGCGCTGGGCGAGAACCGGTACCGACTCGAGACGACCGCGGTCGACGAGGCCGAGAATACGGTGATCGCCGGCGAGGCTGTCGTCGTCATCAACCCGCCGCCCGCCGACGAGTAGGCCGATCTCGTTTCACGAGCGCTCGAAACTGGTCAGCCAGGTGTCCCCACTGACGAGACGCAGCGACAGCGACCCGCCTCAGCGCTCGATCCCGTACACCTCGCGCGTCCAGTCACGCGTCGGGGTGTCGTACACCGGTCGGTCGCGATCGCGCTCGTCCAGCCGTCGGCGGTCGGCCTCGTCCAGTGACCAGTCGAGGTCGGCGTTGGCCCGCACGTGCTCGGGCGTCGCCGACCGCGGCAGCGCGACCGTGCCGCGGTCGAGCAGCCACCGAAGCGTCACCTGGGCGGGACTCTTCTCGTACGTTTCGGCGAGCTCGCGGACGACCTCGTCGTCGAACACGTCCGCCCGCGCGAACGGCGCCGCCGCCTCGATCACGGTGTCCGACTCCTGGCAGTAGTCGACGAGATCGGGCCGCTGGAACCAGGGATGGAACTCGATCTGGTTGACCGCGATCGGAACGTCCGTGATGTGGTGGGCACAGCTCAGCTGATACGCGCTGAAGTTCGAGACGCCCACGTTACGAACGAGCCCGCGATCGTGGAGTCGAGCCATCGCCTGGAGTGACTCCCGGAGCGAGATCGTGGGGTTGGGCCAGTGAATCAGGTAGAGATCGAGGTAGTCGGTCCCGAGTCGCTCCAGCGACGCCTCACACGCCCGGATCAGCGACTCGTAGTCGAGGTTCTTCGGCAGGACCTTCGACGTGAGAAACACGTCCTCGCGGTCGTACTCCGCGAGAACGTCACCGATGACCGCCTCGTTGTGGTACCCCTCGGCGGTGTCGATGTGGGTGTAGCCAGCCTCGAGCGCCGTACGAACGCTGGTGGCCGTCTGTTCGTCGTCGAGACCGTACGTGCCCAGGCCGAGCGCGGGCAGTTCGTCGCCGCTCGGGAGGGTTCGTGTAGGGATGCTCACACGGTTCGTTCACGAGGTCGGTGATTGAACCTACCGTTTCTGGCGGGTGAATTCGGGATCTCGCTCAGGTTTCGACCGTTCCGAGGACGCGGTCCCGCAGCTCTCCCTCGGAGATCTCGCCGCGGTTGTACGCCTCGACCCACTCGGTCCGGACCGTGACGCTGCCGATCACCTGACCGTCGTCGGTTTCGACCTCGCCCGCGAGCTGTTCGGTGGGCGCGTCGCCCCGTTCCACGTAGGAGCTGTAGACCGCCAGCACGTCCTGTACGTCCCGCGCGAGCTCGAGTCGTGAGACGTCGGCGTCGCCGACGAGCGTCAGATCGCCGTGTGTCTCGTCCTCGTCGTAGGCGGCTACCTCGCCGTCGTAGACGGCCGCGACCTGCGCGACGAACTCGTCGGCCGACATCCGATCGTCTTCGGTCGTCTCGTCCTCGTCGTCCGCCTCGGCAGTGTCCGCATCGTCGCCGACGTCCTCGTCGCTCTCGTTGCCCTCCGGTTCGTCCCCCGATGCGTTGTTCCCATCGTCACCCTCGGTCCCGTTTACCTCGTCCTCGTCGTCGGAATCGACAGCGTCCGAACAGCCACTGAGCACCAGTACGCTGCCGATACCGAGGACGGCCTTCCGTCGCGTCGTCTCGTCCATACCCGAACCGCGCCCTCGAGGCAGTAGAAGGCTCCCGTTCTCACACGGGATCGACTCTCTCTATTAGCTGAATATGGTTCACGATATCTTATATTTTATATCACTAAATGATGTGGATGTAGAAATGCATTAATGAGTGGAAAAGAGTTACTTTCAGACATGGACAGACGAAAAGTCCTTCTCGGTGGTACTGGTGTGCTCACGACGCTCGTCGCCGGCTGTGTCGGCGAGTTCCAGTCGGAGACCAGTGCGGGGCGTGGCGCGAACGACGACCATCCCGGAAACAGCGGTGGCCAGGGCAACCGAAACGACGACCCTGGCCAGGGCCGAGGACAGGGCGGCCCGAACGGCGTTCCCGACTTCGTCCCCGAGGAGGTCGAACTCGAGAGCGGCGCCGTCGTCTCCATCGAGGAGTTCCGGCGCCGCGGTCGAACGCTGACGGTCGAGCTCACCACGACGACAAAAGACCTGGCGGAGCTCCGCAACGACCTCGACGAACTCCCGTCCGCCGTCGAGGAGGGGATCGTGGACAGCGAGGGGTTCTTCAGCCAGATCGAGACGGTCGAGACCACGCTCGCATACACGTCGGGAACGGAACTCGCCACCGCCCGGCTCGACGGTGACAAACTGCGCGCGTACGCGGACGGCGAGCTGACCGAAGACGACCTGATCGCGGCGTCCCGCAACGGGATCGAACTGCTGTAACCGCTCGAGTCGGCGATCGACACGGACCGCTTTTTCCGCACTCGAGTGATCCACGGACGAGGGTCTCAGTCTCGAACGTACCGTACCCTATCTAGACGCCCTTCTCACGGAACCGGATTATGTCGACCTCGATCGGCAGATCGCCAAAGTCGTCGTCGGCGCCGACGACGAGAGTAGCGTCTGTCTCGGCAGCGAGCGCGACCGCGTGGGCGTCCGCCAGCGAAATGTGGCCGTCTGCTTTCACCTCGGCAGCGACCCGCCAGTCGGCGGACTCGAGCTGGAGTCCCCATCGCTCGAGCGCACGGAGATCGCGGTCGGCGGTCCGAAGCGAGTCCGCGGTCGGTTTGTCGTCGATCCCTTCGAACCGAGCGACGAGATACAACACTTCGGCTGCGTTCGTTTCGGCCAGCAGCCCGTCTGTAGCACCGTTCCGGACGTCGGTAAGGTACTCGGCGACGACGTCTCCGCTCGGCTCGTCGTAGAGGTACGCGATGATCGCCTCGGTGTCGAAAACGTACCTTTCGATCATTCGTCGTCAGCGTCCTCGGGCCGGAGGCGGTCGGCGAGCTCTTGCTCGCGCTGGCGTTCATTGCGTTTTATCTCCCGGACGTCTTCGGTCACGTCACCGGGTTCGCGGTCGTCGGGTGCGTGGATTCCGTTCAGTTCCTCGAGCGACGAGACGGGCTCGACGACGATGCGCTCGTCTTCCTCGTAGATGAACACCTCTCCGGGTGTGTCGATCCCGTACTTCTCGCGCAACGATTTCGGAATCGTCGCCTGCCCCTTCTGCGAGATGCGGACGATCTCCGGATCCCGTGTACTACTTGCCATTCTACGTTGTACTATTCGGCCGAAGTACTACTATCTATCGGCACTTATTACTCGAGCCGCCTCGAGCGATCGGCGTCCGTTCGGGGGGTAGCTCCTCCGCGAAGGAAGCCGTCGATAAGATCCGTAAGGGGGTCGGAAAGCGGCGCTTCTGTAGCGATCCGGAACCCGTCGAGAACGCTTCCGATCGTCTCAAAGCGTCGGGCTCTCCGGAACCGGACGACGGCGTACTGCTCCGACCGCGAGCTTCCCTACGGATACCCTCCTATACGACGCGATCGAGCCCCGGCTACAAATCAAGACAGCACTCACGGCGACACCGCAAACACGTCCGAACGGATCCCGATCGCCCCTCGAGCGACGGCCCGACTCACTCCTCGAGCTGTGTCTCCAGCTCCTCGTTCTCGCGCATGTCGAGGAACATCGCGTGCAGCAGGGAACAACAGCCCACCAACACCACAAGGAGACTCGAGAGCCCGCGCTCGAGCAGCGGCGTCTCGCCTTTGAGTCGCGTGTACAGCGACCGTAGCCCCGCAAGTAGCCCGACGCCGACGCTGCCGGCACCCAGGTAGTAAAACAGCGCGAGCGGGTTGAAGTTGGTCACGAGGTACTTCGTCTTGAGCCGCCAGAGAAAGCCCTGAAGCAACATCCCCGAGACCTTCGGGACGTAGTCTGAATACTCGATGCTGGACTCCTCGTCGCCGTACTGTGCGGGCATGGCGACGTCGGCGACGCGCATCCCCCGGGCGTTCAGTCTGATCAGCAACTCGTTGCAGTAGCCGTAGTACTCGTAGAGCTCCTCGAGCGAGACGGCCTCGAGCGCCTCGAGCGAGATCGCCGTATACCCGTTCTGGGGGTCCATCGTCTTCCAGTACCCCGAGGCGATCTTCGTCAGAACGGTCAGCATCCAGTTTCCGACGAGCCGGAACTGGGGCATCTCCGCGCGGTACTCGCCGTTCAGCAGCCGGTTGCCCTTCGCGTAGTCGGCCTCGTCCTCGACGATCGGATCCAGCAGCCGCGTCATCTGCGAGAGGTCCATCTGTCCGTCGCCGTCGACGGTCACCGTGATGTCGGCGCCGTCGGTGTGTGCCGCCAGATATCCGGTCTTGATCGCCCCGCCCGCCCCGAGGTTCTCGCGGTGTTCGACGGGGACGACCCGACCCACGGGTTCGTGGACGGTCGCGCGCTCGGAAAGCAGCGACCGACCGCCGTCGCTGTGGAGCCTGTCGGTCGCTCGAGTCGGTTCGTCCTCGAAGTCGCGGTCGGCGTCCTGCCGGGCGGCCTCGAGAATCTCGGTCCAGGTGTCGTCGGTCGAGCAGTCGTCGATGACGAAGATTCGATCGACGTACTCGGGCATCGCCCGAATCACGTCGCCGATAAACCCTTCCTCGTTGTAGGCCGGAATGACGACACCGACGGTGTGTTCTCGGTACATGGATGCGTACTAGTCGTGTGTATCTGGCCGAATCGCGCCTCGGTGAACGCCGTCAGGGCCGTGAGCCGTCGGGTCGGCCCCGGCCGAGCCAGTGCCGAAAGCCGAGGTTACTCCCCGGAATCGAACCGAGGATCGATTCGAACCGCGGGGACTCGATCGCGGTCGTGATCGACAGATAGGGTCGTCCATCTCGAGTCCCTCTTGGTACTGAGTCAGAGATCCGAGCCGCAATAAGCTTCCGAACTGGAAACTGACACCGATCCGAGTAGTTAACCACGTGCTACCGCGCGAAGCCGACGCCCACTTCGTATCCGAGCAACCGGTAACCAGGTATTGGCGACTGCTGGCGGCCAGAACTGGGGGGACGACCGTCGAGCGAATCGAACGTGAAAACTCACTCCGAAACGATATAGTTCTTATACGATACGATTCGATCTCAACGAGTGAGTGTTTTACTAACCGATATTGGGCGGTGAACTATCGGAGAACGCTCATGTCCGCGAGAAACGCCGCGACCGGAGCCGTGCAAGAACGTTAGAGCGAGCGGTAGACGAACCCGTCGGCCGTATCCTCGTCGAACAGGCCGTCGATATCCACGAGGACGGGGTCGTCGGCCATGTCGGCGGCGAGGGTGCCAAGCGTCAGGTCGCGGAACTCACTGTGAGGAGTGCCGAAAACGAGTGCGTCGAAGTCGGCGACCGACAGTGCTTCCTGGATCTCGATGCCGAACTCGTCGCGCATGGCGTCGTCGTCGGCGTGGGGATCGTAGCCGATGACCTCGATCCCGTAGCTCTGGAGTTCTTCGATCACCTGGCCGATCTTCGAGGTGCGGATGTCCTCGACGTCGGGTTTGTACGCCAGTCCTGCGACGAGCACGCGACTGTTTTTGAGCACCTTCTCGCTCTCGTTCAACGCTCGAACGGTCATATCCGCGATGTGGTCCGACACCGACTCGTTGACCTCCCGGCCCGTTCGAATGAGCTCGGGGTCGAACCCCTGGCGCTCGCTTTCGTACAGCAGATAGAAGGGGTCGACGGGGATACAGTGACCGCCGACCAGTCCGGGCTCGTAGTCGTGGAAGTTCCACTTCGTGCCCGCGGCCTCGAGGACGGCGTCGGTGTCGAGCCCGAGTTCCTCACAGAGCATCGCGAGCTCGTTCATCAGGGCGATGTTCAGGTCGCGCTGGGTGTTCTCGACGCACTTTGCGGCCTCGGCGGTCTCGATCGAGGGCGCCTCGTGGAGCCCCGCGTCGACGACCGAGCCGTACAGATCGACCAGGTCCTCGCGGGTTTCGTCCGTGAGACCGCTGACGATCTTGACGACGTTCGCGAGACCGTGTTCGGTATCCCCCGGTACCATGCGCTCGGGCGAGTAGCCGACGCCGAACTCCTCGCCAGCGGTCATCCCGGAGGCCTCCTCGAGGGCCGTGAGGAACACCTCTCGAGTCGCACCCGGGTACACCGTCGACTCGAGGACGACGGTCGTCCCTTCGGTCATGTTCTCGCCGACCGTCCTGGCAGCGCCCTCGACGATCCCGAGATTGGGCTTCTCGTTCTCGTCGACGGGGGTCGGGACGGCGACGATGACGAACTCCGCGTCCGCGATGTCCTCGTTGTCCGTCGTGAACTCGATCTCGCCGTCCGCGATAGCGTCGTCGCCGACGTCGCCGGTGGGGTCGACGCCGGACTCGAGCGTGTCGACTTTGTCGGGATCGATGTCGAATCCCGTAACGCTGTTCCCCGCTGCGTCGAACGCTGCGGCCAGCGGGAGGCCGACGTAGCCCAGGCCGACGACACAGACGCTGGCGGGGGACTGGACGGGATCTTCGTACTGGTATTCGGTCATAGATTCCCCCTCGAGCGGGAGACTCGTGTTGTCGGTCGGGCGGACGGTCGTTTCATGAGAGGTACTCGTGACTCCGAGTTATTGGTTGGTCGGTCATGATTTGTCGCACTGTATGTGCCGGCTCCGCTGATAGTCAAGTCGCGTAAACGTTTTTGCACTGGCGATAAATAGCTGACGGAGTCGTAATAAGTAATACGCTGTGATAGTGTGGAAGCGATGGGTTTCTCTGCCGATTTCGATTCGCGGCGATCGCTCGATCGGGGACGCCAGCGCACGTAGTCGAGGGCGAAATGCCCATCGGGCGCCGCGGTGAGCGTACTCGAGGCCGGCTATCGACGTCGTCCTCACGGCGGGAATCCGCGCGGCCGATCCCGAAACCGGAACGCGACGGTTGCAGTTGTAGCAACGCCGCATAGCCGATCGGTAATTCGGTCCGCGCAGCGTCCGTCGGTCGAGCGGGCGGTGTCGAACCGTCGCCTCGACCGTCCCGACTCGAGAGACAGTCGTCCAGATTCAGGGGTACAGCGGCTGGTCGATCTCTTCGGTCGCGTCGTCGCCTACGGCGGCCTCGTTGGTCTCCTCGGGACAGCAATCGAGGCACGTGAGCTCGTGGCGGTTCGGGCCCTGCCACTGCTCGCGCTCGAGCCAGACGCCGGTGCGTGCGTCGCCGTCGATCGTCGCACCGCACTGGTAGCAGTCGTTGGGAACGCCGGGTGCGGTCGGTCGGGGCCAGTAGAGCTGCATGGACAACCGTTAGCACTCAATTATCATAAGTCTATTCTCTCAAGAAACTCTATATGTTCTGGGGAAGGTGGTGCAGTACTGCGATTATTTTCTTGTATAGTCGGGACTTTGGATAATTTATAATGTATCTAACCAATCAAAACGGTGTGATCGAACCCGCAAGTCAACCGCCTCGTACCGCCTGTGAACCGGCCCGGAGTCCGATCGGTGACGTCGCGACTCGCCTGCCGCGTTCGCTCGAGTCGCCGACGAACCGAACTCGAGCGAACGACGGGGGAAGACGAAGAACGAGACGTCGAGTTCTCGACCGTAATAGCCGATCGGTCTCACTAAAAGCGTTTGTGAGATACTGAACGAGGAGATAGAAGGCGAGTTTAGTTTCTGGAATAGTTGACATCCTCCCCACCCTGAAGGGCGAGGATTCCCGAGCGTTGGGATATTAAGGTTTGCAACCTACCCGTTCGCTCGGTGCGAAACGCCCCGAGGTTTGATTGAACAAGTAGGCTACTGGCCGTACCAAACGACCGTTACTCATATCCCCCGTAGGATGATTCTGAGTTATCTTTCTGCGAATATTCACCGCACCATTTACGTCCGCGTTCATCGTCGCACCGCACGACCCACAGACATACAACCCACGCTCCACTCGGTTCGCGTCACGCTTCCGGCCACAACACGAACACGTCTTACTCGTGTCGCGCTCGCTCGTTCGGTCAACGAGAATACCGTGTTCCTCCGCCTTGTATTCGAGCAACTTGGTGAAGCGGTCAAACTCCCATCCGTGGAGCTTCTTGTTGCCACGCTTGCCCCAGTTCCGAGATTCACCGTTCTCGTCCTCACGAATCTCGCTCAAGTCACCGATAGCGATACGACCAACATCATGGTCGATACACCTCTCGACGATGTGTTTGGCGAGGGCGTGCAGGAAGTGGTCTTTCCGACGCGAGAGTTTCTGCCGAGCGCGAAGCGCACGCTTCGACGGCCCGTTCTCTCCTTCAGTGTCGTACTCATCACGAGTGAAGTAGTGCTTGTCCTGTTTCAGCACGTTCCCCGGATACAAGTCCACATCCCCATCATCGTATGCGATGGCGAGATAGTTCTTGATGCCGAGGTCGATACCCACCGTGTTGTCGCCGGGGGCGTCCTCAACGGGAATTTCGACTGTGCAGACGAGGTGGAACTCCCAGCAGTCGCTGTTCCACACGGCGCGTACTTGTTGGATGTTCTCCACGGTCACGTCCGGTCGCGCCTCGTACTCTGCAAGGATGAAGTCCGAGCGGTGGTTCTTCAGGTTGAAGCCCTTACTCAGGCGGAGTTGGTTGTGCTTGGCGTCGTGTTTGATTCCGTTTTGTTTCCACGTTACGGTGGAGCGTGGGTGGTTGTCGCCTCGCTTTCGGTAGCCGGGTGGATTCGCGTCTGTGTCGCCGTTCTTGCGCTTTTTGAACCAGCCATTGAACGACTCAGCAAGCTCTTCTAGAACTCGCTGACTTGACTGAGAATGTAAGTCACTGTATCGTTCGTGGTCTTTTAATTCGCGCTTGAGGTCGGCTTCGGACGGTATTTCCCCGGTTTTATCCCATTTTTGTTGGGTGTGGTAGCGGGCGACGTTCCACAGTTTGGATGCTGAGTGTCCGCAGTTATCGAGGTCGTCACTCACTTGGGAGTGGTTGACGATTTTCGCTCGATATGTGCGGGTTGTCTTCAGCATCCAAACTGTGTTCATAAGTGCTTATGGATTAGTCAATATTATAGATAGTGGTTGAACGTGGAATATCCAGCCGTGCAGTCATCGGTGGTTGGTGTCATCCAGTGACGGCGCGTATCCCCGCCGTAAACGGCGAGGTTTTGCGCCTGCTCATCCCATAAATGAGTGGCCTGCGGGCGAGTTCTGCCGATCCCCTACCCGCTCGAGACACATCCCCTCGAGCGCCACGGAGGGCAAGCCGAACGACCGACCGAGCCGTACCCGACTCGAGGGGGATTCACGTTGCGAACGCGACGCGACGACTGAAAGAGAGAGAGGACCGATCGGAGACCGCTCCCCCATCCCGTGGATTCCGAGGCGCTCGATGAGTAGTCGGTTCGTTCCGCCGATGAGCAACGGCACGACCAGCGGTCCTAGGAGGTTGACGACGATTCGCATAACCCAGAGCTGCGGGACGAGGGCTGCGGGATCGACGACCGCTCGAAGTGCCTCGCGAACGAGCACGAAAACCACCAGTCCGTACCCGATCCCGATCAGCAGGAACACCCATCGCAGCCTTCTTTCATATTATCTGATTTTTATTAGAGTGGGTAATAGCTACAGCCGAGCGCACCGCTGGCCGCGGGACCGCCGGCACGGAGCGTCCCGACGGCCTCGCATCGTGGTCGACCCGACCGGCACGGTCGACGGGCCTCGAGTCCGCCGAGCGACCGACGAAACCGATCCGGAACTGACTGTCTCGAGCCCTGAAACGGCGAAGGACACTAGTTCGGGGGGCTCCTAGCTAAGGTATGTCCCCGGACCGGGATCTGGCCGATCGGCTGGCGGCCGCGGACGATCCGGAGCTCCTGCTGGCCTGGGAGCTGTGGTGCGAGCGGGGCGTGATCCTGCCGGGGTACGCCGGCGAGATCGCCGAACTCCGCCGGATCAAACGCGAGTGGGACGACGCGGAGGAACCGCTTCGCTGACCGCTCTCGGCGCCGCGAGGGTACGGTACACTCCGGACCGAGAGCCCTCCTCGAGCGATCCGGAGCGTACCGACAGTCGCGGGAGCGCCGGGTCGTCCTCGAGGGCGAGAGCAAGCTGTTCGCGATATCTCGAGAGAACGCCGTCGCTACGGGAGCGACGGTCCGAAAGGGGGTAGGTGGTCGTCGCTGCGGTGCCGAGTGGGGTGGCCGGCGCCGCGGCGACGACCCGGGTAGGGGTGGGGAGGCGGGATTCCGCCAGTACGCCCTACCGGCGACACGATAAAAACGATTCCTCCAAAGTGGGTTGGGTCGCCACGAACTCGCAAGCGACCGACCCGCTCACTCGAGCGCGACGTCGATCCCGTGGTGTGCGAGCAGCGTCGCGGCGACCGCCTCGGACCACTCGGTTCGCGTCTCGAGGGCGGTGTCGTGGCGGGTGACCTCGGTCAGGTAGCCCGCGGTCTCGAGGTCGGCCGAGACCTTGTGGATCAGCCGCGGGTGGGAGCCGTCGAGGGTGTTGCCCCGCGTGAAGCTGTAGGCACCGCCGTAACGGCTCGAGGGCCGAATTTCGCGCTCGTTGAGCGAGTCGTTCGCGCGGGCAGCGACCGTCCGGGCGTTGCCGGCTTCGGTCGGGAAGATCGCCTGGCCGAACCCGCTGGGGCCCCGCGAGGAGCCCCAGATCCCCATCGAGCTGTGCATATCGATTACGGCCGCCGGATCCACGTCCGCGATCAGCGACCAGATCGCCTCGGCGATCGGCGTCGTCGGCGATCGCCCCGAGGGGAACTGCTGGTTGAGGTCGCCGTCGGGGCCGCTGTAGGTCCGATCTCTGACCGCGGGGGCGTTGGCCTCCGGGATCACGACGAGCGTACCGCGGTCGAACGTCCACTCGCGAACGCTGTGGGCGGCGTCGACGCCGGCGGTCTCGCTGCCGTGGACGCCGCCGAGGACGACCACGGTCTCGCCGTCGTCCGGTGCGTCGCGAACGTACGCCGGCGTCTCGTACTTCGTCCCCGAACGCAGCGTTCGCGTCTCCTCGGCGATCGCCGGCGACTCGGCGGCGCGTCCCGACCGGGTGCCGACGAGGCCACCGCCCACCGTCGTTGCCGCTGCCCCCAACAGCAGGGACCGTCGCGTGACTGTTCCTCGTGGTGACGCCGATCGACCGGGTGAGGCTTTCTCTACCATTTTCGCTTTTGAAATGATTTTACGCTTACTATATAAAATTATACAATAAAATTTATATAAAATAACCCTGCACGGGGCGGGACTGCCGACGTCCGTTCCGACTGGCGTGGCGGACGGGCCGTCCGTTACTCGGAGATGACTACTGGGACCGAGAGTCCGTGCCGGCGACTCGTCTCGAGGAGAAACGCGGCGAACGGTTTCCGTGTCGGGACGCCGCCCGCGAGGTCGATCGACGGACGTGCCCGTCGCCGTCGGGGGACACGAACCACCGCGGGGGCCGCAGAAACAGAACGGTTACTCGATGGTCGGAGGGCGCTCGAGTCACGAGAGAACGCGTCGCCGTCGACGGGCGCGCTACTCGTCACGCGCGACCGTCACGCGATCGGGCGTGACCGTCGCGGTGTAGGTCGCGTCGGCCTCGAGCTCTACCGCTACGCGCGCGGCCGCGGCATCGCTCGCGAACAGCGCGTCGAGCGCCTGCGGGTCGAGGT
Organism: Natronococcus sp. A-GB7; assembly: GCF_029688865.1. Classification (GTDB taxonomy): domain Archaea; phylum Halobacteriota; class Halobacteria; order Halobacteriales; family Natrialbaceae; genus Natronococcus. The sequence goes on along the minus strand of NZ_JARUKV010000006.1, from coordinate 134,588 downwards.
GGTCGTAGAGGACGAGCCCGAACTCGTCGCCGAGCGCGGTCGCGTCGGTGCCCTCGAGGGCCGCGATCGCCTCGAGGACGGCGACGGTCGGCGCGGTATCGGGGGCGTACTCGCGTTCGATGCTGGTCGCTCCGGCCGTGTCTGGATCGGTGTCGCTGGCGGCCATCGGCGGTCAGTGGGCTCCGTACTCGACGTGAATCGTCGGCGACTGGGACTCGGATCGGTCGAGGACGTGTGCGTTGGCCATGTCGCCGGAGAACCGGAACCGGGTGGTGCCGGCCTCGATCGCGCCTTCGGCGGCGTGTTCCGAGACGACGGCCGTTCCGGCGCCGTCCGCGGCCTCGATCGTCCCGTCGACGGTGATCTCGAAGCTCGCGGGAACGCCGTGTCCGACGATCGTTACGCAGTTGGGGAGGGCAGGGGTATCGTTCGGGGCGTCTTCGTTCAGGATCGCAGCGTCGCGTGCCATACACCTGACGAGAGAACAGGACAACTTAGTGTTTTCTGTCGAAGTAACGGTGTATTGGGACGAATTAGATAGATATGAGAACGAATTGAGTGTATTTTGTGAAATTTGTTCAGATATACAACTTACTCTCCGGAGAGACAATGGCTGGCTGTCCGACGGGATATCAACCGCCGCTGGTGTGGTAACTCTCGACTACCACGGTCGAATCCGGTAAACACTCCGTTAGTCGAGTCCCGTCTGCGGTGAGTCGGTGCCTACACCGAGCCCGCTCGAGCCGATCGGGCGGTTCCCCGCCGCGGGAAGCGCCGGTTCCGTCCACGACGGTCGATCGACGGATAGCGGACGGAACCGGCGCACGAAGCGGCGGTCAGTGCAGGGAGATCTCGCAGTACGGACACACCATCGACCGCTCGGGGATCTCCCGGCGACAGTCGGGGCACTCGAGGTCCTCGTCCGCCTCGTGGAGTGGGGCGTAGGGCACGGTTGACCACCATTTCGTCCTTTGGTAGCCAGTGTCATAAGCCTCACTCGCCCCCGCAGTGACTGTCCCCCGGCGTGGCTGGTGGCGAGCCGAGCGGTCGGGACGAGCCGGCCGATCCCGTTGCAGTGCCCGGGGTGTCGATCGCTGAACGTTCGCGTTACGCGGGCGCCTCCGGACGACCACGATCGAAGCGAGGAGTGGGTGACTCGCGTCGAGTGGGCCGACTGCGACGAGTACGCCGACTGGTTTCGCTGAAACGGAGCTCGCGAGCTGACTCCTACTCCCCGCGCTCGAGCGCGACGCTCAACGCGCCGTACAGTCCGAGTTCCTCGCCCAGCGGGCTCTCCCGGATCGTCGGTCGATCGACGAACAGGTACTCCTCGAGGTAGCGATCGACGCCCTCGAGGAACCAGTCGACGTTGCCGAGCGCGACGCTGCCCCCGAGGGTCACGAGGCCGGGCTCGTACGCGTTACAGAGCGCGGCGATCCCGACGGCGTTGTACCGGCTGACCCGATCCAGACACGCCTGGACGAACGGATCGCCCGCGTCGGCCGCCTCGAAGACGGCCGGGGCGCCGAACTCGTCGCCGGCCGCGAGCGTCTCGCGGAACTCGCTGACGGCGTCTTGCGCCCACACCTCGTCGACGCGATACCGGTGGCGGACGTACGACGGGATCCCCCGACCCGAGCAGAACGCCTCCCAGGCGCCGGTGACGCCGGCGCTCTCGAGGATGCTGTCGGGAGCGACCGGGATGAGTCCGAACTCGCCCGCGCCGCCCGTTTCGCCCCGACACGGTCGTCCGCGCTCGACCACCCCGCCGCCGATCCCCGTGCCGACGGTGAGCTGGATCACGCACGCCTGCTCCTCGCGCGCCCCGAACTGCCACTCACCCAACGCCGACGCGGTGCAGTCGTTCTCGAGAAACACTGGGAGCCCGCAGCGTTCCCGGAGCGGTGTCGCGATCTCGATGTGGTCGATCACGTCGCCGTCGGCGGTGTCGAACCGCCGAACGCTGCCCCGGTCGGCGTCGACCAGTCCCGGAACGACGACCGAAACCGCGTCGAGAGGAGTTGCGTCCGTCAGCGTCTCGACTGCTCGCCCGAGTTGTGCGCGTAACTCGTAGGGCCGCGTCGGCTCGGACTCCACCGGCTTGACATCCTCCCCGCGCTAAAGCGCGAGGATTCCACCATGGGGGTTCGGCTACGCCGATTCCCCGGCGGTAACTTGCGGGTGTGTATGCTCCTCGTTGGGACGGTGAGCGCGTGGTGTCGCCGACCATCGGTGGTCGTCCCACTTGAGGCATACGGGCCGTGCCATCGGCCGTGGTATGTTCGATTCGTGGCGCTGACGAGACACCTTGTGTCTCGTCCGCCAGTCAGAACTCTTCGAGTTCTGATGACGTCGGAGGAACGTCTCCGACGCGGTGAGGTCCGCGTGGCCCTCGAAGCCACACGAACAGGTGAGCGTGTCTTGGTGCCGAGTCGTGCGGTCGGTCGAACCGCACTGCGGACACGTCTGACTCGTCCACGCTTCGGGGCGGACCTCGACAGTGATGCCGAATTCCTCGGCGGTACACGCCAATCGGTCGATGAACGCCCGGAACGCCCAGAAATTGTGCGTCTTCTGGTTCGTCCGCACCGACCAGTGCGTCTCCAGTATGTCGGTGAGGTCGCCGACGTACACCGTCGCAACACCCACTTCGTACAGTCGCTCGAAGAGGTCGCGGGCAAGTGCGTCCATGGCGTGGTCGCGCCGTCGAGTCCGTCGGCGGTACAGGCGTCGAATCCGCTTCGACGTGTACCGCCCCTCTTCGCGCTTCACCTTCGACTGGTGTTCGGCGATTTGGCGGGTCGTCTCGCGGAACCGCTCGAAGAGATCGTACCCCTCGTACAGATACTGCTGGCCGGTCGTGGTCGTACAGGCGACGATGTTGTTCGCGCCAATATCCAGAGCAGCCGTTTCGTCGGCTAGTGGTGAGTCCTGTCGAGAATCGTCCACGGTGACAGGTTGAATGGCCCTGTATTGGTCGCTCAACTCGTCGTAGTACAGTTCCAACCGACCTTGGTCGCCCGACCACGTCGGCTTCCCACGAACGTCGAGCGTGAGCCGTTCGCGGTAGCCTAGGTCGTACTCGTCCTTGAGGTCGCTACCGACCGTGATTTCAATGGTCGAACGGTCGCCCCAGCGGAGCGTGTACTGGTCGTTGCGGATGTAGGTCCGCAACTCCCGCCCCTCTTCCTCGTTGCCCCAGTAACCTGGCAGGCCGTTGGCTTCGCCTTTCTCCTTGAGCGAGAAGAACGACTTCCATGCAGAATCGTTCTTCCGAATCACCTGTTGGGCGGTGGCAGACCCAAGGACACCGACGTAGTGCTTGCGATAGTCCTCGGTCTCCCACACCGACTTATCGATGTCTGGGTCGGTGAAGTTCTGCCGACGCTCGTAGGTGAGTTGGTTCCACAGGGACGCAGAGGCGTCCAACAACCGTCGAAGCAGTTCCTCGTCGGCGTCGGAGCGCGGAACCACAGTGAACGTGTTGACGCGCCTCATGCGGACCACTCCCCGTCCTGTTTGTCCTTCTGCTCGCGGATGTACTGCTCGACGGCGTCTTTCGAGACGCTGCCGGCAGTCCCAACGTAGTACGAGCGCGTCCACTTGATGCGGTCGTCGGATCGCTCATTGTACCACCGGGCGGAAATGCCTTTGACCCAGTTGACGATGAGCGACGGGGCGTTCTTCGGCGGGCTGCCGATGAACAAGTGAACGTGATCGGGCATGATTTCAGCTTCGACCAGTTCGAGGCCCTTGTCGTCGCAGATTTCCTCGAAGATGGAGTGAAGCCGGTCGGCGGTCGCACCCGTGAGGCGCTGCTCCCGGTACTCCGGGATGAACACTACGTGATAGTAGAGCTCGTAAACAGCGTGACGGGTACTCTTTACCATCGTGTATACCATAGTTAGCATGGTGGTAAGCGTTCCGGCCGAACCCCATCCCTGCCAACGTCGGTGGACTGTCTGGGCGGGCCTACCGCTCAACCCCGCCCTGAAGAGCAAGGCTTGCGCTCGAAAACCACGTCAGAAACTCGCCGGTCGGCGTCGCCGCGACGTAGCTGAGGTTCGTGCTGCCGACATCGACGACTCCGACGGCGTTCATACTCGAGATTCCGTGGGTCGTTACTTAGCTGTTCGCTGTAACACTAACTCCGCACCAAGAATTTATTAATCGGAACGGGGAACGGCGTCGGTCCCTCGGGGAGAGTCGTCGGACGGCTCGAGGACGACCGTCGGGGATCAGAAGAGAAACTCGAACCGGGCGCCACCGTCGTCGCTTTCACCCGCCGAGACGGTCCAGTCGTGTGCCTCGGCGATCGCGTCCACGATGGAGAGGCCCAGTCCCGTCCCGTCGACACTCGTCGTGTACCCGTGGTCGAAGACGTCGCCCCGGTACTGATCGGGAATCCCCCAGTTACCAGCTCACCGCAGCAGCCCCTCGAGGGTTCGATACCGGAGATCCGCCCACGCCTCGAGCTCGAGGTCGAACCGCTCGAACAGCTCGAACTGGGGGACCGCCTGGCCGGGGTAGAGGTAGTCGGTCCCGAACACGAGTCGATCGTGGTGGGTCTCGAGAAACGTCTGTCCGACCGCCGGATCGCGCGTCAGCGCGTTCCACCCGGCGCGGGTCGAGAGGTCGCCGTAGATGTTGTCGTACGCCGCGAGCAGCTCCCAGACGCGCCCACGCGTGTCGATCGATCCCTCGGGGAGCCCGCCGAGATCCCCCGACTCCACGTCCGCAGCCACGTGCGCCCACCAGCCGTGGGCGTGTGCGACGAAGTCGACCTCCGGATACGAGGCGAGCACGCCCTCGAGTCCCGGCAGCCCGACGTCGTCGGTCAGCGACTGCCGATCGGTGTGAAAGAGGATCGGCAGCCCGTACTCCGCACACAGCTCGTAGATGCCCTCGAGGCGCTCGTCGTCGATTGCCATCCCGACCTTCAGCTCGCCGAAGCCGCGGGCGCCCCGCTCGAGGTACCCCTCGAGGACCTCCGCGACGATCTCGTCGCCGTAGACCAGCGTTCGCGGATCGATCGAACAGAACGGGACCAGCCGATCCGGGTAGGCCGCGACCTCCTCGAGCACCCACCAGCTCGGCGCCTGCACCGGGTACCCCTCCGGGGAGTCGAACGGGAGGACAACGGCGCGGTCCACGCCCCGGTCGTCCATCCAGGCGACGAGCTCGTCGGCCGACAGCGGATCGTGGCCCCGCGCCGCCGTCGGGATAACGTGTGTGTGCGCGTCGAACAGCGGAAGGTCGTCGACCGCGTCGGCGTCGATCTCCGCGTCGTCGGACTTCTCCTCCTCCTCTTCCGTTTCGGTCGGCTTCGACTCCTGCTCGACCGGTTCGGACTCGTCGGACCGCTCATCGTTCGACGGCGGAGTCTCGGGCTCCGGGCGCGAGTCGTCGGACCCGACGGATGCACAACCCGCGATCGCCCCGGAGAGACCGACGCCTGCGGTCACCGCGAGATACCGTCTGCGCGTCGGGCCCGGTCGGAGAGGATCCGCGGCGTTCGGGTCGACCGGGTCGGAGCGACGGGCGGACGAATCGTCGGGCGCAGAGGGACGGGCCATGGCCCGGGGTTCCACGAAGGGGTCCAAATCGTTATCGCGCGTATCCAGCGCCTGAATCGCGGTAGTCGTCCCGTTCGAAGCCGAGCGGCGAGACCGTCGCCGTCGGCTCGAACTCGAGGATCCGACCGCGGGGACGGACTCGAGCCCGGGAGCCGCTCGGAGTCCAGATTAGGTCAACCGGTAGGTGTGCTCGCGGCTCGCATCGCAGCTCGGACAGACGTGGCGGTACACGACCTGCTTCCCGTCGGTTCGGCTCTCCCAGTTCCGTCCCGTGTCGACGTAGCCACACGCCGGGCACTTCTTGTCGGTCGTCTCGTACCGCCGTCGGAGTCGCTCGAGGGCTGTTGGCATGTGTCATAGTATCCACCCCGACGAGAAAAGCCCTGCTCGAGCGTTCCGAGCGCACGACTGTCCGCCGGGACTGAACGCGCCTCTGGCCCACTGCGTCGGAGCGAAGCGGAACGGGGCTCAGTCACCCGCCCGAAGCGTCGCCGTGTACTCCACGTTCCCGGTGAGTTCGAGCGACTCCTCGAGCGTCGGGTACCCCTCGGCCTCGACGGTCACCAGGTAGTCGCCGGCCTGGAACTCGAACTCGGCCTGGCCGTGGTCGTCGACGGTCCGTGTCTCGCCCCAGCCACCCAGACCGCGCTCCTCGGCGCTGACGGTCGCATCCTCGATAGGCTCGCCGAATCCGTCCTGGACGAGCACGCGCAGCAGGTGTCGCTCCGGCGCCTCCTCGACCTCCTCCGCCTCTCCGGTCGCCTCGACCTCCGTGACCTCGAGTTCGTACGCCGCGGTCTCTGCGCAGTTGTTCAGCTCGAAGGAGTAGACGGCGTCGTCGGCGCCCGGCTCCGGCCCCTCGGTAGCGGCCTTCGTGGTCGAGGAGAGCTCGTTCCCGTCGGCGTCGAACACGCGAGCGGTCATGCTGACGGCGAGCTCCGCCCCGCTTGCGTTCGCGAACATCGCGTGAACCTGACACAGCTCGCTGGGCGGCGCCTCCGCCCAGGTGAACGTGTGTCGCTCGACCTCGAGGTGGCGCTCGGCCGCCTCCGAGAGCACGACCGCCCCGTCGATCGCCTCGTCCTCGTAGACCGCCTCGTCGTCCCCGTCGTCCTCGTCGGACTCGTTGGCCTCCCCCGACTCGCTGTCGGCCGGCTCCTCGTCGTCCTCGCTCGAGTCCTGATCGGCCGCGTCGTCCTCGGCTGGGTCTTCGGAGTCGTCGTCCCCGTCGCCGGCGTCGTCGCTTTCGGTCTCGGCGGCCTCCGAATCGTCGCTCCCACCGTCCTCGGCTTCGTCGGCCGCCGAGTCCTCGGCTTCTCCCTCAGAGTCGTCGGCCCCGTCGGTCTCGGACCCAGAGTCGTCTCCCCCCTCCTCGGCGTCGGCACAGCCCGCCAGCACCGCCGACAGCGAGACGCCCGTGATGGCGGCGAACTCGCGACGCTTCAGATCCATGCCGTCCCCCGTCGATCCCCGATCTCGTGCCAGTACATCTCTGCTGCAGAGAGGGTTCTCGAGCGCATAACGTTTTATATCGGACCGAACGCAGTTCCTCGAGCCAAACCCGCGGAGAGACCCGCTGTCGCACGAAGCCCGTCGTTTGTCGACCCCATCGCGCCGAGATGCCTCAACCCAGGGCCTTCCCGGACCGCCGCCGTCGGTTGTACAGATAGACCACGGTAACCACCAGTCCGCAAAGCGGCACGAGAACGCCGAACTCGTAGGTGTCGGGATGTTTCAGCTTGCGACGTTTCGCGTCGAAGCGGACGAAAATCGAGATCGGAATCTGCAGGAGGACGAGTACGGCGAGGATGGGGAAGACGAGCGGTTCCATCCTCTGAGGACTGGCCGGTCAACTGTAAAAACGTTTTCATCACGACCCGTCCGATCGCCAACCAGACGGTCGTTCCGGGCCGGAGCGACGGGTTCTGCCCAACGAGTTTGGCTTCCTCGAGGGGCTACCGGGCTCGAAGGATACCCGACTACTCTCGATCGGTTTAGACAAAGGTATACACACGGATAGACGAGGCTAATCCATGTGGCCCTGGGGACACTTCGGCGTCGCGTACATCGTCTACTCGCTGTACTCGCGCGGTCGGTTCGGGCGGTCTCCCCGCCCCGAACCCGCGCTCGCGGCTATCTTCGGCTCGCAGTTCGCGGATCTGATCGACAAACCGCTCGGCTGGCTCGGCGTGTTCCCCCACGGCCGATTCCTCGCCCACTCCCTGCTCGCGACCGGCGTCCTGATGCTCGTCGTCTACACCGGAGCGATCGTCCTCGAGCGCCTCGAGACGGCGACGGCGTTCGTCCTCGCGCATCTCTCTCACCTCGTCGCGGATATCCCGCCCCGGGCCTACCTCGGCTACCCCAACGACACCGAGTTCCTGTTCTGGCCGTTTCTCACCCACCCGACGTTCACCTACCACGAGCGACTGTTCGAGCCGCCAGCGATCGTCGAGTTCGTCGTCACTCCCTTTACTCATCCGGGGATGTTCTTCCTGCTCGAGATCCCGCTGTTCGCCGCCGGGCTCGCGCTCTGGTATCTCGACGGCTGCCCCGGGCTCGACTACGTTCGATCGCGCCGCTGAGTGCCGGCCCCGCCGCGGACCCGACCGTGGCTTTTGGACGACCGTCTCGGACGCGAATGTGTCCGAATTTACCACCGTTCAAACGTGGATAACGATTGAACGACCGCTTACTAATACGGTCTCCCGCAGCAACCCTCATAGCAACGCATGGGGTACTCGAGGGAGATGGTCAGTCGGTCCCGGTACGTTCACGTGCTCGGTGTGCTCATCATCGCGGTCGCGGCCGCCCAGTCGCTGCTCAAGGTCGCCGGCGGCGGCTCGAGCCTCGAGGCCCTCATCGACTTCGTGTTGCTCGGACTGACGGGCGTGCTGTTTCTGTACGTCGGAAGCTGGCTCTCGGAGTCCGAGATCGAACCCGACCTCTACCGGCGGGTCGCGATGTGGAGCCTCGCCGGTGTCGGGGTCATGCTCGCCTTTCTCGTCCTTCGAGCGCTCCACCCCGGGATCCCGACCGAGTTCACGTTCGGCACGCGAGCCGTCGCGCTCGCGATCGGCTCGGTCGCCGGCCTCGGGATCGGGATCCACGAGTCCCGTGCGATCTCCCGGGAGCGGGAAATCGAGCAGCGAAACGACGCCCTCGAACGGGTTCAGGACCGACTCGAGGAGCGCAACGACGAACTACGGGAGACACAGCAGGAACTCGAGGCGACCGTCCGAGAGCTCGAGGCCTCGAACGAGCGCCTGGAACAGTTCGCCTCCGCAGCGAGCCACGACCTCCAGGAGCCCCTTCGGATGATCTCGAGCTACCTCCGGCTGCTCGAGGAGCGCTACGGCGACGAGCTCGACGCGGACGCCGAGGAGTTCATCGAGTTCGCCGTCGACGGCGCCGACCGAATGCAGGTGATGGTCGACGACCTCCTGGAGTACTCCCGGGTCGAGACGCGGGGTGACCCGTTCGAGCCCGTGGATCTCGACGCCGTCCTCGATGACGCGCTGACCGATCTGGGGGTCCGGATCGAGGAGACCGACGCCGAGATCACCACCGAGGAGCTCCCCCGCGTCGCGGGCGACCGAAGCCAGCTGCGCCAGCTGTTTCAGAACCTCGTCTCGAACGCTCTCGAGTACAGCGGCGACGAGCGGCCCCGCGTCCACGTCTCCGCCGAACGGGTCGGCGATCGGTGGGAGATCGCGGTTCGAGACGAGGGGATCGGGATCGATCCCGAGGATCAGGACCGGATCTTCGAGGTGTTCGATCGCCTCCACACCCAGGCGGACCACGAGGGAACGGGGATCGGCCTGGCGCTCTGTCAGCGGATCGCCGAGCGCCACGACGGCACCCTCGAGGTCGACTCGGAACCCGGCGAGGGCGCGACGTTCTCGGTCCTCCTTCGGCCCGTCGAGGAAGCGCCCGCGGAATGACCGCGAGCAGGTCGAGGATCGAGCGAGCACCGCCGACGACGGGGCGTTCTCGGACCGAGTCGCCTCAGACCTGTTCTTCGGACTCTACCGCGGACACCACCTCGCGCAGTCGGAGCCGCCGCGCGCGCTCACAACGCTGCAGCTCCGCGCGGGCGGCCTCCCAGTCGGCCAGCGTCGCCGGCGTAACGTCGACGGCCGAACAGTCGACACCGAGCGGCGTCTCGGCGTCGTAGCGGCACTGGTAGCGCCACACCCGATCGACCAGCACGTCCATCCGCGCTTCGAGTTCCTCGAGCGAGCGCTCCCGGGCGAGCACCGTCGCCCCGTCTGCGGTCCGGGGGAACCGCCTGTCGTTTCGTTCGTACGTCGAGGGCGATCCCGTCCGTTCGGTGACGATCCCGAGTGCGGCGAACGACTCGAGGGTCTCCCGAACCGCGCTGCGGTCGCGGCCGGCTTGCGTCGCCAGTTCGGCGGCGGTCCGTTCCCCGTCCGTCCGGGCGAGCAGTTCGTACAGCCGTTCGGCCGTCGACCCCGCCACGAAGGGGTTTTCGATCGGCGATGCGCCTTCCCCTGTGCCACCCATCATCGTGTCGCCGTCTCCCGCTGAGGATATGGGTAATTGCCCGGTGCAGCCGTTCATCCGAGGCTACCCGGAACTGTAGCGGTCGGCTACCGCACTCGGCGCTCGTCGACGGACGCCCGCGACGGGCGCGGCTCGCCGGTACGACGGAAACTACTCTCCGATCCGGGCGCTGGAAGCGATCGGCTCGAGTGAGCGGACGAAAATCGGCCAAAAACCGGGTCGCGAAGGTGGAAGCATGACAGTAGGCAACAGACGAGGCGTCTCCGGTACCCGATCTCAGGGGATCGGGTCGCGACCTGGATTGCCACAGGCACATCGACTGACGGATCGTGTGGTATTCGTTGTCATCACCACCGTACTCCGGATACCGTCTGTTCAGTAATAAGTCCTTCTGATGGTGTAATTACCCCACTACCTCGGGAAGAAAACCATATATTTAGATATACGAAGAGTATATACTACAATCGTACGCTTCGACCGAGAGAATCAGCGTGGTGAACTGACGATCGGCAACCACCGGAGTCGACGGCGGCGCGCGACGGACGATCCCGCTGACGACGAGAGCGAGGGGGCGGTCCTCGCTACTTGACGATCGTCACGGGAACGGTCGACTTGTCGACGACCGCTTTGGCGACGCTGCCGACGACCCGTTCGTGTTCCGTCGAGAGGCCGCGGTGACCAACGTAGATCCCGTCGGCGCCGGCCTCGTCGGCGTAGTCGGCGATCGCCGCCGCGGGCCGTCCCGCCAGCAGCTCGGTCGTGATCTCGAGGTCGGCCCCGCCGCCGACGGTCTCGGTCGCCAGCTCCGTCGCCTGGCGAAGCGTCCGCTCGCCGTACTCGACGGCGCGCTCTTCGCCGGGCAACACGAGCGCTCCGTCCACGAGCTCCGTTTCGGGCGTCAGTACGTGAACGATCTCGAGGGACGCCTCCAGCGCGCTCGCGTCGCGTGCCGCGCGCTCGACCGCGGTGTCGCTGACCTCGGAGCCGTCGGTTGCGATGAGATACCTCATACGGGATCGTCCTTCTCGAGCGATGATAGTGCTATCAGTCGTTCCTACCCCGCGAGAATCGGCCGATCCGACACAGTGGGGTACGGTCGCTCACCGACTCGATTGCGGAGCGAAACTCGCCGACACGTCGCGAACCCGACCGCGAGCGCGTCCGATCTCTCTCGGTTCCAAAACAAGACTCCATTGACAATTTTTAATATCATATATCGAATTGTGGGATATAATGAGCGAAGCGATCCCCCCCGCAGTGTCCCGAGTGCGGATCCACGAACCTCCAGCTCTCCCGCGTCGCGCCGGCCGAACACGATCACGGCGACGCGTGGGTGACGCACGCGTCGTGTGGCGCCTGCGAGGAGTACGTCGAGTGGTTCAACTGATCGAGTGCCGTCGGTAGCCCGCCGTCACCGGTGGCGAACGGTCGCAGAGAGCTCGACCGCGGGCCGAAGCGAGAGCGTCGGGACGAACGACAGCGGCTCCGGGACCGAGACGTCGAGGTCGACGCGACCGACCATCGCCGCCAGCGCGAGGCGCAACTCGAGGCGGGCGAACCGCGCCCCGACGCAGTGGCGCGGTCTGCCGCCGAACGGGAAGTAGGCGTACTCCGGCCGGTCGGACTCGTCGGCCCACCGTGCCGGGCGAAACGCCGTCGGTGCCTCCCAGAACCGTTCGTCGCGGTGGAACACCCACTGTGGGAGCATGAACTGTGCTCCTTCGGGCAGCCGATGCCCGCCGAGGACGACCGACTCGGTCGACTGTCGCATGGTGTTCCACGTCGGGGGGTAGAGCCGAAGCGTCTCCCTGACGACGTGCTCGACCTCCTCGAGGCCGTCAAAATTGCCGAGGGCCGGCCGTCCCGAGCCGACGTGATCGTCGTACGCCGCGACGAGCGACCGACGAACGGCCGGACGTTGGGACAGCAGGTACCAGCCGTAGGTCAGCGCGAGCGCGGACGTATCGGTGCCGGCGAGCAACAGGGCGACGAGGTTGTCCCGCACTTCCCGGTCCGTTAGCTCGCTGGCCTCGTGGGCCTCGAGGAGGACGGTGCGGGCGTTCTCTCCCTCGCCGCGAGGCGTCTCGAGGGCACGCTCGACGACCGACTCGAGGTCGCGGACGGTCCGTCGAAATCGCCGATCCGTCGGGGTCGGCATCCATTCTGGAAGCGCCGCTCCGAGCCGTCGCGGATCGCTTCTGGCGACGAGCGCGTCGGTCGCCGCGAGAACCGCGTCCTCGTCGCCCCGCAGGTCGAGGTCGAGCAACGTCTCGGCGAGGATCTCGAGCGTGAGGAGCCGCATCTCGCGGTGGAGGTCGATCTCCTCGCCATCGGTCCACGTCTCGGTCCGGGCGATCGTTCGCTCGACGATCCCCTCGGCACACCGTTCGACGGCCTCGCGGGTAAACGCCGGCCGAAGCGCCCCGCGGAGCCGTCGCCACCGATCGCCCACGGCGGTCGAGACCGCGCGGTCCTCGACGTCGGCGAACGCCCGGCGTTGCTGATCGGCGATCGTGAACCTGCGTTCACCGTCGCGAAACACGGTGGCGACGATCTCGGGATCGGACACCAGGTAAAACCGCTCCCCCGGGAACTCGAGACGGACGACGCTCCCGTGCTCGGCCCACCGTTCCAGCGCGGCGAACGGCTCGCGGGCGAACGCTGGCGCGTGGCCGACGACTGGCAGCCGGTTCGGCGCCGCCGGAGCGGCCGGGTCGTTCACGACCGGTCGTACGCGCAGTCGGGCAATAATGATGTGTGCTGTCACTTGACTCGGATCAGTACACCGGAACGACCGACAGCCCCTGCTCGCGAAACGCCTCGAGCGGATCCGAAGCCCGGCGCCAGGCACCGGTTCCCGACCGCAGATCGCCGTCGACGACGACGGTGTCGGCCCCGACTTCCGTGGCGTACTCGACGATCTCGGCGATCGGGTGGCCGATCCGCCCGGCCGCCTCGTAGCGCTCGAGTGTGGGCGCGGCGAGTCGGTCGGCCTTGCGTTCACAGATCGTCCGTATCGTGTCGGCACCGGTCGGAATCCGCAGCCGTTCGGCCAGCCAGAGCTCCGTGCTCGCGTACCACTCGACGCCCAGTACGTAGAGGACGTAGACGGTCGCGCCGGAGTCGTCCGCCCGGCGCGCGGCCTCGAACAGCACGCGCTCGGGGCCAGTGGTGCCGCTCACGACGGCGACGATCCCGTCGCTCATCGCTGCCCTATGGGACGCGTCGCGAGGACGCGTTCCAACGGTAGTCGGACCACGCTAGCTGCGGTCGAACGCGTCGACGCCGGCTTCCGCGACGTCTACGTCCTCGTCCGCGCTGCCCCCGGAGACGCCGACGCCGCCGACGACAGCACCGTCGTCCTCGAGCGGAAGCCCACCGCCGAAGGTGACGATCCGGCCGTCGTTCGTGTTCCCCAGTCCGTACAGCGACTCGCCCGGCTGTGAGACCTCCTGGATGGTCTGTGTCTCCATCCGCAGCGCCACCGACGAGTAGGCCTTGTTCCGGGCGATGTCGATGCTCGCCAGCAGCGCGTCGTCCATCCGGTGAAACGCGACGAGGTTCCCGCCCTCGTCGGTCACCGCGATACACATCGGGACGTCGATCTCTGCCGCCCGCTCTTCGGCCGCGTCGACGATCTCCTTTGCCGTATCCAGCGTCAGTTTGCTCATTGGTGTCGACCCAGCTACGGACTCATCGCCGTAGCGAATAAACCCGTGGGACCGACCCGCATACGTCGGTGCTCGACCGCACGGCCACGGCCACGCCGTCGGATCGGGCGCTCGAGGGGCGCCGTCACTCGGCGTACTCGAGTTCGATCCCCTCGTCGACGAGGACGTCCCACCAGTACCACCAGGCGAGCAGGTACGTCGCGGACAGTCCGAAAACGACCGCGAGCATCGGCTCGAGCGGCGTCATCGGTCGACTCCCTCCGTCCGTTCGGTCGTCGGCTCTCGCCGTAGTGTCCGAACTACGAACCGCGACTGGTGGTCGAGCATGGCTGCTGGAGGACGGCCGTCCGTCAGCTCGCGAGTCACTCCACCACGCGGGGGCAAGTAGCTTCGCGGTGTGTCGTCGCCGGGCAACTCGAGCGGGGTCGAATCCGACCTCCCCTCTCTCGTCCACCGTGGCCACAGAGCAGGAGTCCGGCCGCCCGACTCGAGCCGATCTCGGCAATCCAGCCGTGGATCAGAATCCTTTCGACCGAGCGCGCTCGAGACAGTGCCGTGCGCACCGACGACCAGGAACGTCCCGACGGCCGCCGCAGCTGGCTGGTGGCGATCGTCGGCGCCGTCGCGATGGTCTTTACCTTCGGCACACCGCTGTCGTACGGCATCTTCCGCGCGCCGTTCAGCGACGCCTTCGGGGTCTCGCCGCTCGCGCTGTCGGGCGTGTTCGCCGTCATGCTGTTTACGTTCTTCATCGGCTCCGGGCTCGTCGGCGTCTTCGGCACCCGGCTGGACTCTCGAGTCGTGTTACTGGCCTGCTCGCTCGTGACGGGGCTGCTGGCGCCCGCGCTGTACCTCGTGGAGTCGGTCGCCGGGCTAGCAGTCGTCTTCGCGTTCCTCGGCATCGCGCTGGGGACGGCGTTCGTCCTCCTCGCGTCGGTCGTCCCGCGCTGGTTCGATCGCCGACGGGGCGCCGCGACGGGGCTGATCTTCGTCGGCAACGGGCTCGGCCTGACCGTCCTCCCGCCGATCTGGCAGCTCGTCCTCTCGGAGCTCGGCGTCCGGCCGGGGTTTCTCCTCGTTATGTCGACAACCGCGGTCGCGTTCCTGCTGGCCGGGCTGGTCTGTCGGCGCCCACGGTGGGCCGAACAGTCGACCGCGACCGCGGGCGAACTCCTCGAGTGGCTCGCTCGGCTCGGCGGAACCCGGACGTTCCAGCTGCTGTTCGTCGGGATCGCGCTGTCGTTTGCGTGGTATCAGCTGCTCGCCGCCTACGCCGTCGACCTCTTCGCCTCCCGCGGACTCACCGAAGCCGGGGCGTCGGCCGCGTTCGGACTGATCGGCGGGGTCAGCATCATCTCGCGGATCGGCGGGGGCTATCTCGCCGACATCGTCGGCTCCCGACGGGCCTTCCTCGGGTCGCTTACCGCCGCGGCTGCCGGCATCGCCCTGCTGTTCGCCTCGGCCGACTCGACGCTTCCGATCGCGATCTTCCTGATCGGGCTCGGGCTGGGCGGCTCCGCGACGCTGTACATCCCGCTGGTGATGACGATCTACTCCCCCGAGAAGGACACCGCCATCGTCGGCGTGTTCAACATCGCGATCGGCGTAACCGCGCTGGCGATGCCCCCGCTAGGAACCGCGAGCGTCGCCTACACCGGAAGCTTCACGATCGCGATCGCTCTCACCTTCGCCGCGATTCTCGTCGGACTCTGGTCGACGGCCGTCGGCACCGCTCGGCCGTCACACGCGTGACTCGAACCGGGCGGATCCTCGAGTCGGTCTCGACTCACGTCTCGCGAGTGCATCGACGAACCCGGTGACGAACGGGTGAGCCGAAAGCGACCGCGAGACGGCCGGAATCGTCCGATCGAGGACCGTATCGAACTATCAGCGATCTACTTACGCTCCGCGTCGTGTGATAGCGCATGGACGAGGAGGTGCGATTGCGGATCGGGGTCTGCACCGCGTGCGGATCGGCCTGCGCTGCCAGGATCGCGTCGGACGGGACGGTACAGCCGATCGGCTCGAGGGACGGCTGTCGCTGCGAGTCGAGCGGGTTCGAGGTGGTCGGGGAGTCGACCGGTGTCGCCTATCGAGAGGAGGAGTTCGACGAGCCGTCCGAGCCCGTAACGACGGTCGGCCTTCGAGCCAGCGGACGGCAACGCGTCGAGGGAGCGGCGTCGAGGAAGCGGCCTCGTCGTCCTACTCGAGCGGCCGCCGAACTGTCCCGTCTTCGGCGAGCTCCTCGTCGGCTTCCTCGAGCAGGGCGACAGCCCCGTCCGGCGTGTCCGTCTCTGCCCCCGACGAGAGCGAGGCCTCACACGGCTCGCCGTCGGGTTCGATAACGATGCGCTCGACGTCGGTCTCGAGGCGGTAGTACTTCGTCGTCTCCGGGAGCTGCTCACGCGGACTGGGTTCGTCCCTGACACAGCGGATCCACGTACCGTTCTTCCGTTCCAGCACCACGATTTCGTCGAACGGAACGCTCCGTCCATCCCGCAGGTCGACGGTGAATGTCCCCACCATGTTTTTTTAGTGGAACTTCTAGGGTTTTGTTCTATTGGCTACTTTCGTAACTCGAGAGCGTTTACTAATGTATATATGCCGACAGAAAAATCCGCACCGAGGCTCGGGTCCGAGAGTTCTCGTCGCCGCCCCCTGCAACCCGGAACTCGGTCGGTTCTGGAGCCTACTGTTGCAACCGTCCTCGAGAGCCGACGAGCGAGTTCCGGGCTGCTGTCTCGAGCTTTTCCAACGTAATTTGACCGAGCTGTTTTTGGACCGGACTGCGGAGGTCCCGCCAGAGATGGACCGGACGAAGGCACTCGCGGTGCTCGCCAGCGCCGACCGCCAGCTCGTCCTGCACGAGCTGGTCGAACGGGATCGGACGGTGACGGTCGAGGGCCTCTCGCGGAGCGTGGCCGCCCGGCGACACCAGATCCCGGCCGAGGACCTCGACGATAGAAAGATCGAACGCGCCCGATATCGGCTTCGACACACGCACCTGCCGAAGCTCGCCGACGAAGAGATCATCGACCCGAACTGGGAAGATTCGGTATCGCTCGCGGACGGAGAGCGCGCGAATCGCGTGTTCGGGCTCTCCGAGGAACTCGAGTGCTGGCCGCCCGACGGGTCCCTGGGATACCCGTCCCGAAGCTGGTAGGACCCCCGAACCCCCCGTCGGCGAGAACGTCGAAATCGCGGCGACGCCGGGCTCCGGAAACGCGCCGAGTTCGACCTCGCTCTTCCGCGATCTCGAGTTCCGAGGAGACCGACGTCGACGTTTCCGAATCGATACCGTTTCTCGGACGACCGCCCCAGACGATCGCCGCTCGAGCCCGCGTCCGCGTCCCAACGTCGAACGAAGCACCGCCCGCTATCGGCCCTGGGAAAGTAGCGGCTGCCCAGGAACCTGCCGAATCTTGTTCAAAGACCACTAGCAATTCTAACATCCTGAAACCGTATGTCCAGGAGTTCTATATAATGTTGTGTGTTACCACCCATCATCCATGATAGAGATGACAGTCGACAACCTCGGGGTTCGGGCCCCGCCGACCGTGTCGCCCGACCTGCCCGCGAGGGAGGCGGCACAACGCCTTCGCTGCCCCACGGTTCCGGCCCTCGTGGTCTGCCTCGGCGACGTCGTCACCGGTATCGTCACCGAGTCCGATATCGTCGCGATGGTCGCGGAAACGACCGAGGAGCCGACCGTCGAAGAGATCATGTCGACCCCGGTGACGACGATCGAACCGACGGCGACGCTGGAAACGGCGACCGAGACGATGCGAGCCGCCGGCATCAGACACCTTCCCGTCGTCAGCGACGGGAGCTACCGCGGGCTGCTGTCGGCCGACGCCCTCTCACCGTACCTCTCGCGCGGAAAGCTCGAGATCGAGTGGCACGGCGAATCACTAAATCTCGAGTCGCCGGACGGCCGGGAGTTTCGAATGAGCGGGTGACACGGGCCGTCGGACCCGGCACGTCTCAGAATTGGCCGCGGCTCCCCAGCCTTCGACGGTATCGATCCCCTCGAGCGGAGCGAGTTCTGCAGGGCTGCGGAACCTGGTGTTCGCGAGCGGTTGTAGCCGGTAGACGCACGGAAATACGACACGGTCAGCTGGCGAGAGGACGGTCTCGGACGGCAAAGGCAGAGACGAAAAGACGATCTGATCCGCGTTCGAGGTTACTCGCTCTCTCGATACTGAAGCGCGATCGGAGCGACGAGCGACGCGGCCGCGAGCAGCAGGATCACCATCGCGATCGGACTCGTATAGATGATGTCCCAGCTCCCGTTCGAGAGCTCGAGTGATCGTCGAAGGTTTTCCTCGGCGATCGGTCCCAGGATCATACCGAGGACGATCGGCGCGAGAGGATAGCCGTCCATTCGGAGGATAAAGCCGAGGACGCCGGCGGCGACCATTACCCACATGTCGAGGAGGTTCCCGCGAAGCGCGAACGTGCCGACGACACAGAGGACGAAGATGCTCGGCCAGAGGTACTTTGCGGGGAAGTTGATGACGCGAACCCAGACGTGTGCACCCAGTAGGCCGAGAACGAGGATCACGACGTATACCAGGAAGAAGCCGATGAAGATCGAGAAGACGAGCCCCGGTTCGTTATCGAACAGTCCCGGACCCGGTTGAATCCCGTGGACGAGCAACGCACCGATCAGGATCGCTGTGACCGAGTCCCCGGGAATACCGAGCGTCAGCGTCGGGACGAGCGCACCCGCCGTACTCGAGTTGTTCCCGGACTCGGCCGCGGCGACGCCCTTGATGTTCCCGCTCCCGAACTCCGGCGTAGCGTTTTTTGCCCAGCGTTTGGCCTCGTTGTACGTGACGAACGACGCGATGTCGCCGCCAGCGCCCGGTATCGAGCCGATTATCGAGCCCGCGACGCTCGAGCCGAGCGTTACGTTTCGGATACTCTTCAGGTCGGCGCGGGAGGGAGTGATACCGCTGAGGTCCTGCTGAAGGTCGATCGTGCCGATCCCTTCGCGGTATCGGTTGACCCCCTCAGCCAGCCCGAAGAGACCGATCATCACCGCGATAAATTCGATACCGGCGCTCAGTTCGGGAAATCCGAACGTGAATCGGGGCTGACCCAGCGTCGGATCGAGCCCCACCGTCGCGATCAGCATCCCGAGCAGTCCTGACAGCATCCCCTTCGTAATCGAATCGCCGCTGATGCTCGCGATGATCGTCAGTCCGAAAAACGCGATCGCGAAGTACTCGGGCGAGCCGATGTTGAGTGCGACGTTGGCGATCTGTGGGGACAGAACGGTAACGATGAGAACGCTAACGGCGCCGCCGACGAACGAGGCGATCGTGGCGATCCCGATCGCCTTTCCGGCTTGCCCCTGTTCCGACAGCGGAAACCCGTCGAAGATCGTCGCGGCGGCGCTCGGTGTCCCCGGCGTCCGGATGAGAATCGCCGGGATCGAACCCGCGTACAGCGCGCCGCCGTAAATACCGAGCAGAAGCATCATCCCCTCGGTTGGATTCATCCCGAACGTAAACGAGACGAGAACGGCAACCGTCATCGTCGCCGTCATTCCCGGGATCGATCCCATGACGATGCCGACGACGACGCCGAAGACGATCAGCGCGAGCGCGAGCGGTTGGAAAACGAGTGAGAGCCCCTCGAGCAGTCCGGCGAGCATGTTAGCCGATCACCCCAGGAATCAACCCGACGTGGATCAGTCCAGGAAGCGCAGCTTCGACCGGAACGAACGGGCTCTCTGGCAGGGGAATTCGGAGAAACACCGCGAAGACGTAGTACAGCACCAGCGTCAGTCCGAGGGCGGCGACTCCGATGCGGATCGGAGAACGCGCTCCGGAGTAGAGCATTCCCACGATCAGAAACAGCACCGTCCCGGTGACGAAACCGAACCACGGGAGCGAGAGCACGTAGATCGTAACGAGAGCGACGACGGCGATGACGCGCTGTGTCTGCTGTCTCGACACGTCGCGAACTTGGTATCCCTCGTCGTAGAAACTACGGCCGAGTTGCATACAGGCAAAGAGGGCGATGAGCACGGCGATTACGCGCGGGTAAAACGCCGCTCCGGTCTCCCCGGTGCCGGTAGGCAAATCTGCGGAGACGACGAAGATCCCGACCGCTAACAGTAGCCAGAGAATCGATCCGAGTTTGTCAGTGTGTGGTACGTGTAATCCCATTCTGATCCTACAGTATCGGTAAATAACCGTGGTTCGTACTCGAGCGACCGGTTACTCGCCTTCGATTCCCAGTTCGTCGATCAGTTCGCCGAACCGGTCGTACTCCTCGTCCATGAACTGCCCGAACTCCTCCGCGTCACGGTGCTCGAGCTGGAAGTTGTTGTTCTCCATGAACTCCTCGAACTCCTCGGAGCTGTGGATCTCGTCGAACGCGTCCTCAAGCGTCTCGACGATCTCCTCGTCCATGCCCGCAGGGCCGCCGATGCCCCGCCAGGCACCGACCGTAACGTCGTAGCCCTCTTCGGTCAGGGTCGGCACGTCCTCGAAGGCCGGATGACGTTCGTCCCCGAAGAACGCGAGCATCTCGAGGTCGCCGTCCTGGACCTGTGAGGAAACCTCCGCCGCGCTCGAGGTCGTCGCCTCGACCTCGCCACCGAGAACCGCTTCCGTCGCGGGTGCGGCGCCCTCGTACCCGATGTGGTCGAGTTCGATATCGGCGGCCTGCTCGAACTCCGCTGCCGCGAGGTGCCAGATCGCACCCGTCCCCGAGTTCGACACGCTGATCTCGCCGGGGTTGTCCTCGGCGTAGTCGACGAACTCCTCTAAACTGTCGTAGGGTGCGTCCTCGTGGACCGTAAGCGCCGCCGGATCGAAGTTGTACTGCAGTATCGGCGTCATGTCCTCGTGGGTTACGTCTCCGATATCCAGGTGGGAGACGGTGCAGATTTCGACAGTGAGGATCCCGAGCGTGTGACCGTCGGCGGAAGCGGAGGCGATCTCGCTGAACCCGACGCTGCCCGATCCGCCCGTCGAGTTCGTCACGAACGAAGACGTATCCAGCTGGTTTTCCAGCTGTTCGGACAGTTGCCGCGCGGTCAGGTCGGTTCCGCCACCCTCGTCGAACGGACAGATAATCTCGATATCGTCCGACGGAAAGTCCGCAGCCTCCGAATCGGATCCGTTGTCGTCCGGCGTCAGCGCGTCGGTACACCCTGCTACCCCGACCGTCGTTCCAACGGCAGCCGTTGCGAGAAATTCCCGCCGTCCACTATCTTCTATCATCTTCTATGAACGGGTGCTGTTTATAATTATATTATACTTTTGTCTCCGTTCGAACACCACCATGATTGAATAAATTTGTCGCCGAACAGTGCGAAGATTGTTGATTACTACTCAAGGTGTTGCCGCGAACCGAAATCCGTTCGAAATCTCAATAGCCAAGCTCGAGCGCCCAGTTCGCGACGAGTGCCGAAAACGTCAGCGCGAACAGGCCGGCGAGGACCAGAAACGACACGCCCCAGCCGAACAGGTCCGCGAACAGGCCGACGCCGACCGAGCCGGCGGAGCCGACGACGGTGTAGACCGTGCGGACGAGCCCGAACCCCGCGCCGCGTTCGGTGTCGCCGAACTGGTCGAGAAAGCGCGGATCGAGCGCCGCGAAGAAACTCGAGCCCAGCCCCGTCAACAGCACGGCGACGCCGACCGTGACGAGCCCCGGTCCGACGACCATCCCGAGAACGCCGACCGTCCCCGCGAGCATCGCGATCCCGATCGCGAGGTCGCGCCCGTACCGGTCGGAGAACTCGCCGAGGATCGACTGGCCGACGGTCCGAACGACGAAAAACGCCGAGAAGGCGACGCCGGCCAGCGTCGCGGAGTAGGCGTGGTAGTCGATCAGGAAGGTCGGAAGGAAGGTGAGCAGTCCTTGGACGATGAAGGTTCCGAGCATGGCGATGCCGAGCGTGAAGGCGATAGCCGGCCGCGTCACCAGTTCACGAAGCGCCGCGAGCTCGAACCGGTCGCGCATCGGCTGATCGGGCCGTCGCGGCTCGGTCGGACGCACCCGCAGGGCGAAGAGGGCGAACACGGGGAGGCCGACGAGCAGCGCGAGCGCGACGGCCGGGCGCCAGCCGTACCGGGTGCCGACCCAGGCCGCTGCGACGGGCGCGACGAGGCCCGCGAGCGGACCGCCGATCGAGTGGATGCCGACCGCGCGACCGAGTTCGTCGTACGTCCGCGACAGCAGCGTCGTCGCGACGGCGTAGTGCAGCCCCGCGACCAGCCCGAGGATCACGGCGAACAGGACGAACGCCGGAAACGCGGGCGCGAACGCGAGCAGGAGGCTGGCCAGCGCCGTGCCGCCGACGGCGACGAGGATCACCGGTTTCTCGCCGTACCGATCCCCGAGGACGCCGCTGGGAAACTGCGAGAGCCCGTAGGCGAGCCACATCCCCGAGAGCGCGAATCCGATCTGGGTGTTCGAGACGTCGAAGTCCGCGGCGATAAACGGGATTACCGGACTGATCGCCATCCGCGCGAAGTACGTCACGAAGAAGGCGAGCAGACAGAGGACGAGGACCGTCGTCCGATACCGCCAGCGCATGATGGAGACGTCGATCACTTCTCCGGCGGACGCATAAGCCCGCTGAATTCCGACCGGCTCGAGGCAACACCGAGTTACCGGATTCGGCCGCTCCCGCGCCGGAGTGCCGGTAGTCCCGTGCTGATCGAGAGTTCGATCGGTACAGCGCTCGAGAGGACATCTCTGCGCATCGCTCCCGAGTCGACGGGCCGGAAATCTCTCGGTACTCGTCGGCCGGCGGTCGCTCGAGTCGGTGTACTCACCGGTTACTGAAGCGCGAGGCCGTGAAACCGAAGTCTTCGACCGGGTCCCCGCCGGTCCGCTCCAATGGCACCCGCAATCGTCCACTTCCTGGTCGGCGCAGCGCTCGTCCTCCTGCTCCTCACACCGCTGGCGCTCCGGTACCGACTCCCGACGTGGCTGCCGCTGTGGCTCGTCGCGGTCGGCGGGCTCTGGGGCCTGTTCCCCGATATCCACCACATCGCGCCGGTGTACGAGACCGAACTCTACGCGTTCCACAACTCTCAGTGGGCCGACCTGTTCGCGTTCCACTACACGCTCGATCGGCCGGCGGTTCGTGCCCGGTACAACGAGAGCATCTTCTGGTCGATCGTCCTCTTCCTCGCCGCCAGCACGACGTTTACCGTCGCGACCGCGGCAAAGGCGCGGTCCACCGTCGACGAGACGCCCGCACCCCACCTCGTGGCGCTTGCGACGGCGACGATTCCCGCGCTGTTGGTCGTCGTCGCGACGGTGGGCGGTCCCTTCTAGGGGCCGTCCCCGGCTCTCGAGGGACGACCCCCGCGTTCACCCCACCTATCAGAACGTCGCTGCGGTCAGTAGGTTCCAGTACCACAGCTGCCAGACGAACGCGAGCAAGGCGAGTGACAGCGCGGTCAGGTACGCCAGCCCGACCGGTGTCGTCGAACTCGCCTCGAGATTCCGCGCTGCGATCACTCGGTACCACTCGAGGCCGACGAACGCCAGCGCGGCCAGGGCCGCCAGCGGAAGCCCGAGCAGGAGCGCGAGGGTGAGCCGCAGCCACGGCGTGTAACCGTACACGAACTGATTCGGGTCACCCACCCCGTTCGCGAGCAGGCCGACGACGAACGCGACGAGAAGGCCGGCGCCGGCGAGGAGTGCCAGCCGCGGGCGAGTAAGGTGAGTCCGCATCCGTCCCCACCCACGGTTGCGGTACGCGCTGATCGGCCAGACGAGGAGCGTCGAGAGCACCGCGCCGAGCGCGACGACCGCCAGGCCGAGCTGGACCGTCGCCCGCTCGTACCACGACACCGCCTCGTACGGAGCCGCGGGCGCGTCCGTGTAGAGGGTTCCGTCCTCGATCACCACGCTCGAGGTAAACGTCGCGTCGTCCTCGTCGGGGTCGGGCGCGAAGACGCCGGGCTCGAGTTCGACCCAGCGCGTCTCGCCGCCGATCAGGGGTGAGCCCAGCTCGAGGTACCCCTCGTCGGTCACGGAGACGGTGTACGCGTCGGCGAGCCCGACGAGCTTCTCGGGAGTGGTCTGAAACCCGGTGCTCCGGTACTCGCCCTCGTACGCGTCCGCGCGGTCGGCGGTGGCCGGATCCGGTTCAAGGTCCTCGCCCGCCTCGTCGTCGAAGCGCTGCTCGATGAACCCGTCGAGGACGTCCGCCAGCCCGGTCCCACTGCCGGCCGTATTGAAGCTCACGTAGAGCGCGACGTCGTGTTCGGGGAACAGTGCGAACAGCGTGTTGAAGTACTCGGTGCCGCCGGTGTGCCAGGCGATCTCCTCGCCGCCGCGCTCGCCCAGCATGTAGCCGTAGCCGACCCCGCCGACGTCGGGGTGGTTCGTCGCTCGTTGCTCGAGCATCGCCTCGGCCGACTCGGACTCGAGGACGCGCTCGTCCTCGAACGCGCCGTCCTGCAGCGCCGCGACCGCGAAGTTCCCCATATCGGTCGCGGTGGCGCTCATCGAACCCGCCGGGGGAACGCCGACGATGACGGGATCGTCCGTCTCGAACCCGTCCTCGGTCGGGGCGTGACCCTGTGAGACCGGCCCTCGATCGTCGGGAACGGGTTGTTCAATCGTCGCGCCCTCCATCGCCAGCGGGTCGAAGATTTCGCGTTCGACGTACTCCTCGAACGGCTCGTCGAGGGCCTCCTGGACGACCAGTGCCGCGAGCCCGGTGCCGTGGTTCGAGTAGGCGACCGTCTCGCCCGGCGGTCTGACCTGTGCGGGCAGCTCCCGCTCGAGTTTCGCCTCCCAGTCGTCGGCTTCGTCGTAGCTCTCGACGAACAGCCCCTGGAGGCGATCCTCGTAGCCGGGGGTGTGGGTCCCGAGGTGCTCGAGGGTCACCTCGTCCTCGCCCTCGACGGAGTAGTTCTCGAGGTAGGTGCCGACGGGTTCGTCGAGCTCGAGGTCGCCGTTCTCGACGCCCTGCATCACCGCGGTCCAGACCATCAGTTTTCCGACCGAGCCGACCATGAACGACGTCTCGTTCGGATCGACCGGGGTTCCGGTCGCGGCGTCGGCGTCACCGTACCCCTCGGCGTGGACGAGTTCCTCGCCCTCGACGACCGCGACCGACGCGCCCGCGACGTCGTGGTCGGCCATCGCACTCTCGATCAACTGGTCGACCTCGGTACCGACGACCTGATCGCTCGCGGTCGGCCCGGTAGCGTCGTCGGTCGACGGGTGGGCCGCGTCGTCGAGTCCATCCGCCGCGGCGCCGCCGGAGTCGGCCATCGCCGTTCCGACGACCGGGCCGACGAGCCCGCTTACCAGAAGCAGACAAACGAGTGCCGTCAGTGTCGCCCCTCGAGCCATGACCTACGAACAGTACCTCGCGAGAAAACGGTACGGGTCGCTGACGGCTAGATCTCGACGGCGCCGATCCACCGATCCTCGCCGTGGACCGGGCAGAACGACTCGTGGTTTCGCTGGCAGTTCGGGTCCATACACCAGCCACACTCGCAGACGCGCTGCAGGGACCGGTCCGGGATGGTCCGTCTGCAGAGGGTACATCGAACACGCATAGATCATAGTATGCTACGTAGTACCATATCTGTACCCACGTTCAGCGAGTGTTTCATCTCGCCGCTCCGAAGTGGGGTCTCGACGCCGACAGCGACGAAAAAGCGTCAGCCGAGACAGCGTCCGCTCGCCGACGAGTTGTCGGCGCCGGACGAGTTGCGTTTGGTCGGTAGATATAACAGGGCTAAAAATTATAGATCAAAGAAGGTATGGGTACCGGCTATATTTATTACCGATCACTCTGTTTGTCATTGTATGCCACGATCGACGCTCGATCTCGATCGTCGGGGGTTCCTCAAGGCCGGTGCTGCTGGGACGCTCGCGACGGCGGTCGGGGGGCGAACGCTCCTCGAGCGAGGGGATGCACAGGAGGACGACGTCGTTGATCCGGACGCGGCCGACGAGCTGGTCAAGACGGTCTGTACGCACTGCTCGGTCGGGTGTGGGGTACAGATGGCCGTCGAAGGGGATGCCGTCGTCGGACAGGAGACGTGGGACGACAATCCGATCAACCAGGGCGGGCTCTGTTCGAAGGGAGCGTCGCTCGCGCAGTCGGTCAACTCCGACAAGCGACTCAAGGAGCCGCTGAAACTCGAGGACGGCGAGTGGACCCGGATGGAGTGGGACGCGATCCTCGAGGAGATTACCGGCCGACTCGACGATATCCGCGAGGAGACCGGTCCCCACGCCACGATGTGGGTCGGGTCAGCCAAACACACCAACGAGTGTGCGTACCTGATCCGGAAGCTGGCCGCGCTCTACGGGACGAACAACATCGACCACCAGGCACGGATCTGTCACTCGACGACGGTGACCGGAATCGCGAACACCTGGGGCGTCGGCGCGATGACCAACAACAACAACGACATGCGGAACGTCGACGTCAACCTCATCATCGGGCACAACCCGCTCGAGAGCCACCCCGTCGCCTGGCAGCACTTCCAGGAGGCCCAGCGACGGGGTGGCAGACACATCGTCGCCGAACCGCGGTACACGAAGACGGCCGCCGCCGCCGACGACTACTACCAGTTCCGGTCGGGAACCGACGTCGCGTTCATCTACGGCCTGATCTACCACATCGTCGAGAACGACCTTCACGACGAGGAGTTCATCGAGAGCCGCGTGATGGTCCCGACCTGGGAGGAGTTCCGCGACGACGTCCTCCCCGAGTACGACCTCGAGACCGTCTCGGATATCACCGGGACGTCCGAGGACGAGCTCGCCGAACTCGCCGAAACCCTCGCCGACGCCGAGGTGAGCTGCGTCGAGTGGGCGATGGGCGGTACCCAGCACAACAACGCGACGGGCAACGTTCGGGCCTACGCCATGCTGAACCTGACGCTCGGCCACGCCGCCCAGTCCGGCGGCGGGACGCCCATCTATCGGGGCCACGACAACGTCCAGGGCGCGACCGACCTCGGCGTCGACTCCGGGAACACGCCGGGCTACTACGGGCTCGATCCCGGCGCCTGGGAGCACTGGACGAGCGTCTGGACCGAAACCGAGAGCACCTCCGGCGAGATCGGTTACGACGAGCTGGTCGATCGGTTCCACTCGACGGAGCTGATGGAAAAGAACGGGTTCACCGTCGCCCGCTGGTTCGAGGGCGTCCTCGACGACGAGTGGGATATCTACCAGCCCGACCCGCTCCGGGCGGCGGTCTTCTGGGGGCACGGACTTGGCTCGCTCAGCGAGTACAAGCGGGTTCGCGAGGCGGTCAACGAACTCGAGTTCATCGTCAACGTCGACGTCTACCCGAACCAGATCGCCGAACTCGCCGAGACCGACACCGACGTCTACATGCTGCCGGCGGCGACCAACATGGAGGAGGCCGGCAGCGCCACCAACACCGGTCGGCAGCTCCAGTGGCGAAACCAGGCGGTCACCCCGCGACACAACTCCCGGACGGACTGGGAGCTGCTGTGTGACTTTGCCGACGGGCTCGGCTTCGGCGACCACTTCGACTACGACGAGCCCGAGGAGATCCTTCGGGAGATCAACCTCGGGACGCGTTCGATCGGCTACGTCGGCCAGACGCCCGAACGGCTGAAACTCCACCAGGAGCACGCGGACCTGTTCAGCGTCGAGGACCTCCGGGCCGACCTCGAGGAGGACCACGAGCTGTACGACGAACTCGACGGCGACTACTACGGCCTGCCGTGGCCGTCCTGGCACGAGGACCACCCTGGAACGCCGATCCTCTACGACGCATCGCTTCACCCCGCGGAAGGCGGCATGGACTTCCGTGCGAACTGGTGGGACGCGGCGGTCGACGAGGACGACCCCGAGGTCGAGCCCGACGAGCAGCTCCGGGAGCCGTTCGAGCCGGAGTGGTGGGACGGCGAACTCGAGGGGGTCCCACAGTACCCGCTGTTCTCGACCGTGCTGCCCGACCCCGAAAACCCCGCTGCGGCGACGCTCCCCGTGGAGTACGCCGAGGACGAGTCTCAGTCGGTCGCCGACACCGCCGAGGCGCTTGCCGACGAGGGGTACGACGTCGACCTCGAGCGCTACGCGGAGTTCGACACCCCCCAGCCCGACGCCCCGTGGGGTCGCGGCCGAGCCCGGATGAAAGCCTGGAACCTCACCGACGAGATCCCGGTCCACCGCGAGCCCGCGGTCACGCCGCGTGCGGATCTCGTCGAGGACTACCCCTGTAACGAGCGCGTCGAGGACCACTGGCGCGTCGAGCTCGACAACGAACGGGTCCAGCAGGACAACATCGACGCCCACGAGGAGTACGACCTGGTCCTCACGTCGGGCCGGCAGGTCGAACACCAGGGCGCCGCCGCACAGACTCGCAGTACGCTCGGCACGGCATCGCGGTCGCCGATGATGTACCTGGAGCTCCACCCCGAGGTCGGGGACGACCTCGGCGTCGAGGATGGCGAATGGATCGTCGTCGAGACGCCCCACGCCGAGATGGTCGTCCAGGCCAACGTCACCGAGCGCGTCGCCCCCGATCACGCGTTCGCCCCCTACCACTGGAGCGGCATCCTCGAGGGGGAGAGTATGCTGGAGACCGTCCCCGAGGGACTGGGGCCGCTCGTGATCGGCGAGTCGATCAACGCCGGGACGGCGCCGGCCTACGACCGCGAGACCCAGATGCAGGAGACGAAGGTGACGCTGTGTCGCGTCCGGGTGGCCGACGACGGCGAGATTCCGGAGCTGTCGGATCGGCAGCTCCAGTGGCAAGAACAGCGCATGAACCGCCACAAGCGATAGGTGAAACCGATGAGCACACACCAATCAGACGGAGGAACGGCCCGGGTAATCCCGAACTGGGAGTCCTGTATCGACTGCGGCGCCTGCGAGGTCGCGTGTCAGCGGACGTGGGACCTGCCGCCCGAAAGCGACCGGATTCAGGTCGTCGCGCTCGCCCACGGCACGGACGACGAGACGAACAAGCCGATGCAGTGTTACAACTGCGCCGAAGCGCCCTGCGTCGAGGTTTGCCCGACCGACGCGCTTCGGTTTCGCGACAACGGCACCGTCCGGGTGGACGCGGGGATGTGCATCGGCTGTCACTACTGCGGCGTCGGCTGTCCGTTCGGCGCGCCGCAGTACCCCGACGCCGAGGTCCCCGAGGCAGAGGAGGCGTCGCCGCTGGGCGCCCGCGGGAACGGCCTGATGGACAAGTGCACGACCTGTGAGCCCCGCCAGGAGCAGGACCTCGAGCCAGCCTGCTCCTCGGAGTGTCCGACCGACGCGTTGCTGTTCGGCACGCCCGACGAACTCTCGGAGAAACTCGAGGAGGACCACGTCTCGACGCCGTTCAACGAGGAGGCTGCACGGATCGTCTTCGGAGACGACGCGGACGAAATCGTGGGGGAGTGATACACGATGGCAACAGAAATCGCGTTCGAACTTCCGTACACGGAGTGGAACTGGCGAATCGGCGTCTACGTCGCCATGATCGGGATCGCCGGCGGCGCGTACCTGACCGGATACGTCGCGGACCTCCTCTCGGCGAGGGGCAACGCGAGCGAGCACGGCCGGATCGCCAAGTACGGCTACCTCGTCGGACTGCTCGGACTGGCGATCGGACCGCCCGTCCTGCTGTCACACCTCGCGACGCCGTTCCGGGCGATGCTGATTCCGCTGACGATGACGAACCTCGGGTCGTGGATGGCGATCGGGGCGTACATGCTGCTCGGGTTCGGGCTGGGCTCGTTCCTGATGTTCGCCTGGGTCGCGTTCGGGCGGAACCGACCGCACTCCCCGACCGTCGCCGAAGGGAGCGAGGGAACGCTCGCGGCCGACGGCGGACGGGACGTCTCCTCCGACGGCGGAGCCGAGGACGGACCCGCCAGGGCTGCGACGGGCGGGACGACCGGCGGGATCCGGGGCATCCTCAACCGTATCGGGCTCCTGGACCGACTCGACGCGCTCGCCGACTACACTCGCCCCTCGGAGCCGATCCGCCTCGCGATCGGGGGCGTCTTCGCGATCTTCGCCGCCGGCGTCCTCGTCTACTCGGCGATGGCGTACGGCTCCGGGGCGACCGAGCGGGTCGCGCTGTGGGACAAAACGTTCCTGGTTCCGGTCCAGATCCTCGGCGGGCTCGGCGCAGGGCTGGCCGTCTCCGTCGGGCTGACGGCGGTCGCCGACCGATCCGTCACTCCGACGGTACAGCGCTACTCGCTGGCGGCTGCCGGACTGCTCGCGGCGACGCTGGTGGCGGTCCTCGCGACCGTTACGCTGTTGCCCGAACAGGTGCCTGCGGCGGAGCCGGCCGTCGAGAATATGCTGACCACCCACGCTACCCTGTTCCTCGGCGGGGCCGTGTTCGCCGGGCTGGTCGTGCCGATCCTGCTGTCGGTCGGAACGGTCGTCGGCCAGCGGCGCGACGCGCTCTCGGGGACCGCTGCGGCGACGTCCTACGCTGTCGCCGGGCTGCTGGTGGTCGCCGGTAAGGTCGCCCTCGCGCTGACCTACCTGCTCGCCGCCGAGTTCACGCCGATGCCGCTCCCGATCTGAGCTCTCCACCCGGCTACCCCTGCTGTGACTACGAGTGGGAAGGATTTCCAGCCGTAACCAGAACGGATAGGGAACCTGTCGCCGTAGCACTCGACGATGACGCCCCCTCGAGACGACTGGGACGCAACCGCCTACGACGACGACCACTCGTTCGTCTACGAGTACGGTCGGGACCTGCTCGAGCTCCTCGAGCCGACCGCCGGCGAGCGCGTGCTCGATCTCGGCTGCGGCACCGGGGAGCTGACGGCGGCTGTCAGCGACGCGGGCGCGACCGCCGTCGGGCTCGACAGCTCCGGCGAGATGATCGCGACCGCCCGCGAGGCGCACCCGGACTGTTCGTTCGTTCGAGCCGACGCGACGACGTTCGACGCTGACGAGCCGTTCGACGCCGTGCTCTCGAACGCGGCGCTGCACTGGATCGACGACCAGGACGCCGTCCTCGAGACCGTGCAGAACGCGCTTCGGCCGGGCGGCCGGTTCGTCGCGGAACTGGGCGGAACGGGCAACGTCCGAGCGATCGTCGACGCGCTCGAGGCCGAACTCGCCGACCGGGGGTACGACGGCGACCACCCCTGGTGCTTCCCCTCGATCGGCGAGTACGCGCCGCGCCTCGAGGCCCACGGGTTCGAGGTGCGCTCGGCAACGCTGTTCGACCGGCCGACGGAGCTCGAGAACGGCGCGGACGGCCTCGCGAACTGGATCGGGATGTTCGGAGACGAATTCTTCGAGGAGGTTCCCGACGCCGAGCGCGACGCGATCGTCGGGGCGGTCGAGGACCGACTCCGCCCGGAGCTGTTCCGCGACGGCTCGTGGGTCGCCGACTACCGACGGCTTCGCTTTGTCGCCGTTGCGGACACTCTCGCGAAGGAGTAGGCGGGAAAGGAGAGAGGTGACTCGTTCGAAAGAGGTACCTATTGCAGCTGTTCTGCGTTAGGTAGCTATCGAGGAGACGACCAGATAGCCGACGTAGACGAGGAGGGCGAGCACCGCCAGCGAGACGACCGTGTTCACGATCCACGTCACGAGCCCGAACACGAGCGCGACAAGCTCGAGGACGAGCCAGAGGGCGACGATGCCGGCGATGGCGAGGCCGACGATCCGCAGTGGACGCGTCATACCCGGGGATACCGCACGATCCGATATGAGTGTTTTCGCCGATCGACGAACCACGCCAGCCAGACCCGTCGGCTCGCGCGACCGACGAAAGCGACTCGGCCCGGTTCAGAGACGAGTCGGCGGCTCGTTCCAATCGTACTGTCTGATTTCACTACATTACTGGGAATAGGTAAAACTGGTCGTACTGAGATCAGGGTAACACTACCGATCGATTCAGTAGTTACCTATTACACCTCTTCTTCTGAGCGGGTTCTCACTGTCAGGCGATATACGACAGGGATCGGTGTTGGCGAGGCCCGCTCCGGAGCGAAGCCGACAAGAGAGAAACCGAACGTGTACCCTTCTATCTCGAGCAGCAGTCTAGCACTTTTTCCAATATTTCGGGGGAGCTATCTGGCTATAGATACCTCTCGAGTCGGTTGGCGAACCCAAGCATCGGTTCGTCGATCACTCCACTCTCTCGCGGACGGAGCCTGCCGATTGCACCACGGCAGCCGTCCCGGTCCTGTAGAACGCAGTCGAACCCTCGTCCGAGTGATGAACCGCTACGTTCAAGCCCGCGATCGAGAAAGCGTCCGTATGTCCGGATCGAACGCCGTCGAACGACGAATCGGCGACAGCGGCGTCGTCGCAGTGCTTCGCGGGATCAGCGAGAATCGAATCGCCTCCGTCGCTCGAGCGATCCACGACGCCGGGGTCGGCGCGATCGAAGTGACCGCCGACGGAACTCGCGTCCGCGAGAAGGTTGCGGCCGTCGACCGCGAACTGCGTGATACCGACGCCGTCGTCGGCGCCGGGACCGTCCTCGACGCCGCGACGACGGAGTCGGTCGTCGACGCAGGGGCGACGTTCGTCCTCGCGCCCGACTGCAACCCCGACGTGATCCGAACGTGCAACCGCCACGGCGTCGTCTCGATCCCCGGCGTCACGACGCCGACGGAGGCCGTGACGGCGATCGAGGCCGGTGCCGATATTTTGAAACTGTTCCCGGCGACGACCGTCGGTCCCGACCACGTCGGCGCGCTGCAGGGCCCGCTCGGAAACGTTCGCGTCGTGCCGACCGGCGGCGTCTCCGCCGACAACGTCGCGTCGTTCTTCGACGCGGGAGCCTTCGCCGTCGGCGTCGGGAGCGCGATCGTCGACTACGACGCGATCGCGGACGACGACATGGATCGGGTCCGCGAGACCGCCGCCGAGTTCGTCGCCGCGGTCGAGTCTGCTCGGTCGGGGTAGGAACGCTCCTGCTCGAGAGACCCCGTTGTTTCCTCGATCGGCGTCGCGGGCTCGAGCGGGCCGCCAAGCGATCTTCGGACGGACGTGGGACGACACGATCGCTCACGAGGAACGCGTTGTATACATCCATATGACTGTAAAACTCGCGAGCGAACGAGGCTCCGGGAAACACGACGTGTCCGAACACCCACATATGATGGGATGATGACGGTGGCGGCAGGAACGACGACTCGAGGTGTCGTTCGAGCCGACGGGTCCGTAAGAGATCCCCGTTCGCGGTCGTAATATCAAACGCTTTGAGGGCGCACTCGAGACGTCCAGTATGGACTACTGGTCGTCGCCGAGAAACCGTCGCTGGCTGCTGTGGGGGATTCTGGCCGTCTCCTTCCTGCTGGTCAACGTCTACCGGCTCTCGACGGCTGTCCTCGCCGACGACCTGATGGCGGCGTTTCGGACGACCGGCGGGCAGCTCGGCACGCTTCACGCCGTCTTCTTCCTCGTCTACGCCCTGATGCAGCTGCCGACGGGCGTCCTCGTCGACCGAATCGGTCCACGGCGGACGGCGGCGGTCGGCGCAGTGACGATGAACGCCGGTGCGCTCTGGTTCGCGCTCGCGGAGGGGTACCCCTCGGCGCTGGCCGGTCGGCTGGTGATCGGGCTCGGCGGCAGCGTGATCTTCGTCTGTATGCTGCGGTTCTGTGCCAGCTGGTACCGCGTCGACGAGTTCGGCACGATGAACGGGCTGAGCTTCGCCGTCGGCGGCGTCGGCGGCGTGCTCGCGACGACGCCGCTGGCCGTGCTGGTGGACGCGACCGGCTGGCGAACCTCGCTGTCGATGCTCGCGGCCGTCGGACTGGTCGCCGCCGCCGTGACGGCGCTCGTCGTCCGGGACTCGCCGGAACGCGCGGGGTTCGAACCGATCGCGGGGGTTCCCGAGCAGTCCCGGCTCACGCTGGGAGAGATCCGAACCCACGGCGCCACCGTCCTGCGCGATCGGTGGACGTGGGTCGTCAGCGTCCTCCTGTTCTGTACGGGCGGAGTGAACCTCACGCTGTTCGGCCTCTGGGGGATCCCCTACGTCGTGCAGGTGTACGACACCTCCGTCACCGTGGCGTCGCTGTGTACGCTGCTTGGCGGCGTCGGGAGCGCCGTCGGCCCGCCTGCGTTCGGCTGGCTCTCCGATCGTCTCGAGCGTCGAACCGAGTTCGTCCTCGGCGGCGGGCTCGTCTACACCGGCGCGCTCGCGCTGCTCGCGATCGTCGGCGACCCGCCGCTCGCAGTCGTCGGAGCGGTGTTCTTCGTGGCCGGTGCGTTGCTGGGGACGTTCGTCCTCACCTATCCCCTGATCAAGGAGCGCCACTCGAGCCGGGCGAGCGGGATCTCGCTCGGCGCGATCAACGGCGCCTCGTTCTTCGGGGCCGCCGTCTTCCCGACGGCGATGGGGTGGGTACTCGACGCCTACTGGACCGGCGAGTTCGTCGGCGGCGTCCGTGTCTACACGGTGACGGGGTACCGCGTCGCGTTCGGAATCGCCGCTGTCGCCGGGCTCGTGACGATCGGCTGTGCGATCTGGCTTCACCGTCGAGCCGACACCATCAACACGTAAGTGGGTTCGCTCGAGAATCAGGCGTCGTAGGCTTCCTGAGCGAGGCGGTGGAGCTTGTGGACGGTGTGTTCGTTCGGGCCGAGCTGAGCCTGTGCGAGCGCGCCGGTCCGCAATCCTGCCCACTGGCGCTCGACGAGTTCGAAGTCCTCCTCCTGGAGCTGGCGGCTCGTACGGACGAACTCGCGCTCCTCCTCCGAGATATCGCCGTCACGGAAGTAGTAGTCCGCGATCAGGCGGAAGCGGCCGGTGTCGATCGGGTCGATGATGTAGGTGCCGTAGCCGTCGGCGGTGCCGTACATGTTGATCGTGAAGTTGGGCCAGAAGTAGTGGAACTGGGCCTCGCGCTCGTCGTGGATCCGGAGGTCGTCCTCGACGTCCTCGTCGTGGGTGTAGTGGAGCACCCAGTGGTAGTCGTTGACCTCGAGCTCGGAGTCGGTGAGCTCGATCCCCTTGATCCAGTCCTGGTGGTTGGCCTGGCAGTGATCGCACTCGGAGTAGTTGCCCGCGAACACCTTCCAGTTGCACTCGACCTCCGAGACGACCCGACAGCCGTGCTCGTACTCCTCGAGGGGCAGCGACTCGAGTCGCTCCTTCAACACGCCGGCCTGCTCGGTCAGCGACAGCGGCTCGTCGCTCAGGTTGACGAAGTAAAGCGGTCCGATGCTGTCGACGCGGACCGACTCGGCGTGTTCGAACTCGGCCGGGTCGACGCGGCCGGGATCGGTCATCGACGTCTCCTCGACCACGGGGAACCCCGTTCGTGCCGAGAAGTTCTCGAAGACCTCGACGTCGCCGTCCGTCCCGCGGACGACGACGAGGTCGCGACCGCCGACGCTGCGGGTGAAGAACTGTCCCGGTTCGTCGATACAGCTGGCGTGGCCGGCGTACACCCAGTACCGCCCGAAGACCTTGTCCTTCTCCATCTCGAAGGTCTCGGGCTCGGTGAAGTACTTCGCCGGCAACGCGTTCGACTTTTCCGTGATATCCGGGCTGACTGGCTTCGTCCGAGCGTGCTCCCACTGTGTCATACACTCTCTATGATGATCGAGTTCATGAAAGAAGTTAACTAGGTATATAGCGCCCATTTATATGACGGGTGGTTCCCGCCGCGCCGGCAGCGGGGCCGCTCCGGTCTCGAGTCGCCCGCCGTCGCTCGCGTTCGTCGAGCCAGTATCGTCGGCAGCGTTGCGACTCGAGTTCTGGATCTCACTGGTCAACGACCGCCGTTCCCGGCGGTACTGGGTACGATCGTGGTCGCAGCCGAGAAGAGGTCGTTCGGGCGGTCGTCTTCGCAGTGTAGGACCGGCGTTCGTCGACAGCAGGACGATCCGGAAGCCGATGCGCCGACCGCGACGGCTACCCGATCAGAACGCACGCAGGTGGTCGTCCTGCGGTTCGTACAGCCCACCACCCATTCGGATCTCGTGGATCTTCTCGAGCGTCTCGCCGATCGACAGTCCCTGCTCGCTCATCGCCGCCGCGACGGCGCCGATCGGAACGCCGTCCTCGTACTCCGCCTCGAGCTTGGCGACGACGTCCTCGAGCGTGTACACCTCCTTGAGGTCGTCCTCGGTCACCGCGTCGGTGAGGTCGGGCTGGATCCGCGTAAACTCCACGTCGTGGCCCGTGACGCTCGAGTGGCGGCGGTAGAACTCGACGATCTCGTTCGGGTCGTCGCCGTGCAGGTCGACGTCGCAGTCGGGGCAGCTCGCGGCGTACGCGACCTGTCGTTGCGCGCTCATCGGTCGGCGTCACCTCCCGTTACGAGCTGATGGAGACTCCCGACGGTATCGTCCGGCTCGAGTCGGGCCTGCGCGGAGGCCTCGTGGTCGTCCCGACGGCGTCCGGCCAGCTCGACCAGTTCGGCGCGCCGTCGGCGACTGGTCCGGATCCGTTCGCGCTCTTTCTCCTCGAGGTCGCCGTCCCGGACGTAGTAGTCGGCGATCAGCTGACACCGATCGCCGTCGATCGGATCGATGCGACAGGTTCCGTAGCCGTCGACGTCGTCGTACACT
This sequence comes from Natronococcus sp. A-GB7, assembly GCF_029688865.1. Taxonomy (GTDB): domain Archaea; phylum Halobacteriota; class Halobacteria; order Halobacteriales; family Natrialbaceae; genus Natronococcus. The sequence continues at coordinate 98,308 of NZ_JARUKV010000006.1, read as the reverse complement.
TCGATCGTGAGGTTCGGCCACAGGTAGTGAACCTGCGCCTCGCGGCCCCCATCACGGGTGGATCGGACGAGCCAGTGACGATCCGCGGTTTCGAGGGCGGCGTCCGACGGCTCGAGCCCCGCGAGCCGGTCGCCGCGACGGAGACGCTCGAGGGCGGCGCCCGCGACCGTCTTCCAGTTACACTCGACCTCCTCGGCGATCCGTCGGCCGTGTTCGTACCCCTCGAGGGACAGCGACTCGAGCCGATCCGTCATCACGCCGACCTGCTCGGACAGCGCCGGCGGATCGTCGCTCAGGCTTACGAACAGCAGCGGGCCGACGCTGTCGACGTGGACGTCGTTCAGGCCGTTGGTCTCGCAGTCGAACTCCTGGACGTCCTCGTTCTCGAGGTCGGGGTTCAGGCTCGCGTCCTCGAAGCTCTTGGGCGTGCTCCGGAGCTCGCCGTCGAGGTCGTACGTCCAGAGGTGGTACGGACACTGGATCCGGCTCCCGCCGCCGGGATCGGTCATCGGCGTATCCTCGACCATCTTGGAGCCGCGGTGGGCACAGACGTTGTCGAACGCCTTGATCTCGCCGTCGTGACCGCGGACGACGATCAGCTGCCGGTCGCCGACGGTCCGGGTGAAGAACTGTCCCGGCTCGGCGATGCTGTTGGCGTGGCCGGCGTACATCCAGTACTCGCCGAAGACCGTCTCCTTCTCCGTCTCGAAGGGATCGGGGTCGGCGAGCTGATTTGCCGATGACGTGCTCGACTCGTCTGCAACGTTCTCACTCACCGCGGCGGCTCGTGAGTCGTCCCACTGTGTCATATGGCACCACCAACACAGGATATACTGAAAGTCGTTCACCCGTGTTATTGAACACCAATATATACCCCCGTGGGAGTGACGACTCGACCCGACCCGGTTCTTCGAGGAGTCGAAACCGGCTCGTAGCGGACGAGCTGGGAGAGAACGGAGTACGTGAGGACGGGAAAGCGGAACTCGGTCGACGGTCGCGGATCGGTGTCGATCGGCGAGCGACGCTACGGGACGGCCGACTGCCGATCGCCGGAGTGGGCATCCCCGGCGCGTCGCTCGGATCGGTGCCGGTCGCTGCCGCGGATCCGCTCGGCGATCTCCTCCCGCGACGGACCCTCCTCCGGCGTTCTCGAGGCGTAGACGCGTCTGACCACGAGATCGATCAGGTCGAGCCCCTCGAGCAGCTCCCGAGTCCGGTCGCGCTCGAGGTCGAGCGCTCGAGAGACGTCGTACAGCGTCATCGACGACTCGACCGCGTCGATCAGCCCCTCGACCTCGACGTCGTCCGGAAGGCCGATCCCGTCCGCAACGAGGGGCCGCTCCGGGATATCGTCGGCCGGTTCGGCGGTCCCGTCGGGACGAGCGAGATCAGGCTCCGGCTCCGCGTCGCTCGCGACGGACTCCGATCCGTCCGCGGGGAGCCGCTCGCTCGAGTCGGCGACCGACTCAGTTCTGTCCTCCGCTTCCGCCGTGTCGTCCACGTCGTAGGAGACCGGGTCGTGCACGCCGGCGTCGATCATGTACCGACGGACGGTCTCGGCGGCGACGTCCATCTCGAGGACGTCGGCCATCGCCGCGAACGTCTCGAAGGACTCGTACAGACACTGCAGGTACTCGGCGTCGTCGTACGGCGGCAGCTCCTCGTTGCGCGCGTCCTCGAGGGCCCGCGAGACCTCGGAGTCGATCGCGGACTCCGTTTCGGGTTCGCTCTCGAGTCGGGAGTCCGTCGACACCGAGTCGACGGCGTCCCCGTCGAGGGGTTCGTCCGTCTCGAGCGGTCCGTCGGTCTCGGCCGGTTCTACCCCGGCGTCCGATTCGGCCGCCGAACTCGCCGGCGTCTCGTCTCGAGCCGGCTCCGACTCCTCCTCGAACCCGAGCGCAAACGTCACGACGACGTCGCCGTCCGCGGTTACGCGGGCGTCGTCTTTCGCCACGACGACGTCCTCCGGCGCGTACTCGGCTATCGTGGGGAGTGCCGACGGGGCGAACTCGAGGCGGAGTCCGCCGTCGTCGTCCAGACGTGCCGCTTCGGGAGCCGTTCCGGATTCCGATTCGGACGCCGTCGCGTCACACAGCGGGGCGACGACGTCGACCGAGACGCTCGGACCGGCCGAGTCCGCTCGCCCGGAGATCGTCGCGTCGACCTGCCGGATCACGCCGCCGTCCGCCTCGTACCGGTCTACTATTTGCGAGAGTGTATCAACCGAGTCACCGATCCTCATGATTTATCTACGCTTGGGTTTCGGTCGGGGTAATACTGAGTGGGGAATACTCCGTCCCTTCATATACATCGAGGTTGAGCACCTGGTAGCGGGCGTGATAATCGAGAATCTACGAGCGATCGAACCGGGTCCGACGGGCCGCCCGATCGAGTTCCCCGAGCGCTCCGACGAGGCGACGCAGCCCGACGACGTCGTGCGCTTACCGAGACCGACTCGTCGTTCGAAACACGATCCCTCAGTTTTCGTATCGTTCGTTGGACGATCCGGGATGGCGACAGCTATATCCGACCCCCACCAGCATATCGAGGTGAGTTATGAATACACACGACAGTCTGCCGGCCGAGGCCGACACCGTCGTCGTCGGCGCCGGAATCGTCGGCTGCAGCACGGCGTACCACCTGACCGAGTTCGGGCGCGAGGACGTCGTCGTCGTCGACCAGGGGCCGCTTCCGACCACCGGAGGATCCTCGAGTCACGCGCCGGGGATCATGTTCCAGACCGCCGAGGACAAGGTGTTGACCAAGTTCGCGAACTACAGCCGCAAGCTGTACTCCCAGCTCGAGGACGAGGACGGAAACCAGCTCTACAGCGAGACGGGCGGGATCGAGGTCGCCCGGAGCGACGAGCGGATGGACTTCCTCCAGCGCCGGGTCGAGCACGGCACCGCCTGGGGCGTTCCGGACCCACAGCTCCTCTCGCCGGAGGAGGTCGAGGAGAAGCTCCCCCTGGTCGACAGCGACGTCATCCAGGGCGGCTACTACTCGCCGACCGACGGCCAGGTGTCGGGGGTCAAGGCCTGCGCCGCGCTGGCGAGGGCATCGATGGATCGGGGTGCGAAGTTCGTCCCTCACACGCGGACCGAGGACGTCGCGGTCGAGGACGGCGAGGTGCAGGCCGTCGTCACCGAACACGGCGACATCGAGTGCAACGAGGTCGTGATCGCGACGAACATCTGGGCGCGCCAGCTTGGCGAACAGCTCGGTGTCCACCTCCCGGTGACGCCGGTCGAACACCAGTACACGATCACCGAGTCCCTCGAGGAGCTCTCGGGCGACCAGGACGTTACCCAGGACCCGGTCTACGAGAACTACCGCGAGGTCTCCGGCGAGAAGGCGGACCGCCTGCTCGCGAACCCCGACCGACCGATCCTTCGGGACCAGGACAACGCCCTGTACTTCCGGACCCACGGCGACGCCTACGGAATCGGCTCGTACAACCACGAGCCCCTCGTCCCCGACCCACAGGAGCTGGGCGGCAACGAGGAAGGCGGCGAGCAGGGCTCGATCCACGAGTTCTCCGACTACCACCTGAACAACGCGACCCACCCGGACCGTCCGGACAAGGCGCCCCGTCAGGCCAGCGACGAGCTGTTGCCCGCGACCAAGGGCAAGGAGCTCGAGCACAAGTACAACGGGATGTTCGCGGAGTCGCCCAACGGCCTCCCCGTGATGGGCCCCGTCCAGGAGTACGACGGGCTCTGGACCGCCGCGGCCATCTGGGTTACCCACGCCGGCGGCGCGGGGCGTGCGCTGGCCGAGTGGATGGAGACCGGTGCCCCGAAGCTCTCCGACGGCCGAATCGACCTCTCGCACTGTAACGTCAACCGGTTCCAGCCCCACGAGGGCAGCTGGGACTTCGCCCGCGACATCGGCGGCGAGGAGTACCGGATCGTCTACAACATCGTCCACCCCAAGTGGACCTGGACGGACCACCAGCGGGACATCCGCCGCAGCTCGGTCTACCACAAACTCCAGGAGCTCGACGCCGAGCTGTGGGCCGAGGCGGGCTGGGAGGAGGCCCAGTGGTTCGATTCGAACGCCGACCTGCTGGCGCGCTACGGCGAGGACGTCCCCGAGCGGGACGGCTGGGAGGCGAAGTACTGGTCGCCGATCGAGGGCGCCGAGTCGCTACACGTCCGCAACGAGGTCGGCATCCACGACATGACCTCGTTCAACAAGATGGAAGTCAGCGGACAGGGTGCCGGCGAGTTCGTCCAGTACCTCTGTACCAACGACATGGACATCGACGTCGGCCAGGTGCGCTACACCCTCATGTGCAACGAGGAGGGCGGCGTGCGGGCCGACATCACCGTCACCCGAACGGACGACGATCGCTACCTCGTGCTCACCACGGGTCGAGAAGTCGGGCAGAACCACGTCGCCTGGGTCAAGAAACACGCCCCCGAGGACGTCACGGTCCGGGAGGTCACCTCGGAGCTCACCTCGTTCGTTCTCACGGGGCCCAACGCCCGCGACGTGTTGAGCGAGGTGACCCGAACCGATCTCTCGGACGATGCCTTCCCCTACTTCACCTCCCAGGAGATGTTCGTCAAGAACGTCCCGGTGCGGGCGCTGCGGGTCTCCTACGCCGGCGAACTCGGCTGGGAGCTGTACACGCCCAGCGAGTACGGCGGGCAGCTCTGGGAGCACCTCTGGGAGGCCGGTCAGGACCACGACCTCCGGCCGTACGGCAACGGCGCGCTCGACTCCCTGCGCATCGAGAAGGGGTTCCGGCTGTGGGGAGAGGACCTCCACACCGAGCACAACCCCTACGAGGCGGGGCTGAGCTTCGCCGTCGACCTCGAGACCGAGTTCATCGGGAAGGACGCGGTCGTCGAGGCCGCCGAGGGCGAACGGATCGATCACAAGGTGGCCTGTCTGACCCTCGAGGACGAGGACGCGGTCGTCTTCAAGAACCGACCCGTCCTCGACGGTGACGAATCGCTGGGGTACGTCCACAGCGCCGAGTACGGGTACACCGTCGGCGCCTGCGTCGCCTACGCCTACCTTCCGCCGGAGTACGCAGAACCCGGCACCGAGGTCGAGATCCTCCACGAGGGCGAACGCTACGCAGCGACGGTGCGGGACGGCCCGCTGCTGTAGTTCGGCCTCGAGCGCTTTTTTGACTCGCTATCGATGCGTAGTGACGTTTCCACGATCTCGAGCGCTACCTGCTCGAGTCCCCACGGGAGCGAAAAAACCGGAACGGAGCCGCACCGCGCGTTGCTATGGGAGAGAAGGGAGGCGGAACGGCGGTACGCCTCCCTCCGTATGGCAGCGACACCCCTCAACAGGTGTCACCTGGACCTTGACATCCGATCTCAAAGTAGGTGCAGGGGGAATACTTGTGGTGTTTATCCCAAGAGCGGGATTTCGCGAATCGTAGTCCAGAAGCTGTCTCGAGGATGAAACGTCGAACATCGCCCCCGAGGATTCATTGTCCGGCCGGGCGAGCAACCGATAGCGCTGCAGCCGGCGGTCGACGCCGCCCGGAGCGAGATCGTAGTCGCTCGCGGGTCGCGCGGACGTCGGCGGTCGCAGCGAAGACCCACTATGACACGGATCATCGACGGAAACGAGGTCGCCGACGGTATCAGATCGGAACTGGAGTCCTGCGTCGAAACGCTCGAGTCGGCCGGCGTGACGCCGGGGCTGGCGACGGTGCTGATGAGCGACGACGGGGCGAGCGAGACGTACGTCTCGATGAAACAGCGGGCGTGTGCGGAACTCGGGATCGAGAGCGTCCACGCGGAGCTGGATCCGACCGAGCCGACGGACGTGTTGCTCGAGCGGATCGACGACCTGAACGCGGACCCCGCGGTACACGGGATTCTCGTGCAGCTGCCGCTACCGGATCACATCGACGACCGAGCCGTTCTCGAGCGGATCGAGCCGACGAAGGACGTCGACGGCTTCCACCCCGAGAACGCCGGCCTGCTGGTCGCCGGCGAGCCCCGGTTCAAGCCGTGTACGCCCCACGGCATCCAGCGGCTGCTTGCGGCGGCCGACGTCGACACCGAGGGGAAAGACGCCGTCGTCGTCGGTCGGTCGAACATCGTCGGCAAGCCGATGGCGAACCTGCTGATTCAGAAGGCCGACGGCGGGAACGCGACGACGACGGTCTGTCACTCGAGAACGGCCGATCTCGGCGAGAAGACCCGGCAGGCGGACGTCGTGATCGCGGCCGCCGGCTACCCCGAGCTGATCGACGGCTCGATGATCGGGGAGGGCGCGACCGTGATCGACGTCGGCGTCAACCGTGTCGAGGCGGACACCGAGAAGGGGTACGAGCTCGTCGGCGACGTCGAGTTCGAGAGCGCGAAAGCGAAGGCCGACGCGATCACGCCCGTTCCCGGCGGCGTCGGTCCGATGACGATCGCCATGTTGCTCTACAACACCGTGAAGGCGGCGAGTATTCAGGCAGACGTCCCCGTCTCGCTGCCGTAGCCACGGACGCGTTCGTGGCGTCCTCAATCGCCCGACGGCCGGATCACAACACGTGTCGGCCAACGGAGTAGTTGTGGACTGCCGAGTTGCACTGTCGCTTCGTGGCCGGTACTCGGCCCGCAGCACCCGAATCGCCGGCCACGTTCGACCGTCACCGATGCACTTATCATACCCACTGTACCACGGTGTGTTATATGAGCACAGACAACCCGCCCTCGAGCGCCGAGACGGTGATCGTCGGTGCCGGGGCGGTCGGGTGCAGCGTGGCCTACCACCTGACCGAACTCGGCGCCGACGACGTCGTCGTCCTCGACAAGGGACCGCTCCCTGTAACGGGCGGCTCCTCGACCCACGCGCCGGGGATCATGTTCCAGACCTCGCCGTCGAAACTCCAGACGAAGACCGCACACTACACGACCCGACTGCTGAAGGAGGCCGGCGTCTACAACGAGACCGGCGGAATCGAGCTCGCTCGCTCCGAGGAACGCATGGACTTCCTGCAGCGCCGGGTCGAGTGGGCGAAATCGTACGGTCTCCCCGAGCCGGAGCTACTCGAGCCCGAGGAGGTAACCGAACGACTGCCGCTGGTCGACGAGGAGGAGATCCTCGGGGGATACTACTCGCCGACCGACGGCCAGGTCGCCGGCACCGACGCGCTCCAGTGGTACCTCGAGACGACGCCGGCGTCGTTCCACGGCCACACCGAGGTGACCGACATCGAGGTTGAAGGGGACGAAGTGCAGGCGGTCGTCACCGACCGCGGTCGCATCGAGTGTGACCGCTGCGTGCTCGCGACGAACAACTGGGCCTACCAGACCGGGCAGCTGGCGGGCGTCGACCTGCCGATCGCCCCGGTCGAACACCAGTACGTCGTCACCGAACCGCTCGAGGAGCTCCGGGGCAACGAACGGGCCGACGACGCCGTCACCGGGCTCGAGATCCCGGGCGACCGGGAGATCACCGAGTCGATGGCCCAGCCCCCGGACCGTCCGGTCGGCCGCGACCAGGACAACTCGCTGTACTTCCGGACCCACGGCGAGGGGTACGGTCTGGGCTCGTACAACCACGAGCAACTCGTGGTCGACCCCGACGAGATGGGATCGAACACCGAGGAGAGCCAGGCCTCCGTCCACAGCTTCACGGAGAAACACTGGACGAAGGCGACCCACCCGGACCGCGAGAAGTCACCGAAACAGGCGTTCGACGAGCTGTTGCCCGCGACCGCAGGCAAGGAGTTCGACGCCACCGAGAACGGGATCTTCGTCTACACCCCCGACGGGATGCCCGTCCTCGGGGAAACCGCACAGGTCGACGGGCTCTGGACCGGGCTCGCGATCTGGTGGACCCACTCGGGCGGCTACGGGAAGATCCTCGCCGAGTGGATGGAGACGGGCGTCCCCCGGCTCCCCTCCGGCCCCGTCGACACGAGCGGGATCCACGTCAACCGGTTCGAACCCCACGCGGGGAACAAGCAGTACTTCATGGACCGGGGCGGGATGCGCTACCAGCAGGTCTACAGCATCGTCGAGCCCCGCTGGCAGCCCGCCGACCGCCGCGGGCTCCGAACGAGTCCGTTCTATCACCGCCAGCAGGAGCTGGGCGCGGAGTTCTACCAGAGCGGCGGCTGGGAAGTCCCCCAGTGGTACGAGTCCAACGCCGACCTCGTCTCGAAGTACGAGGACCGCATCCCCGAGCAGGACGGCTGGCAGGGGGTCAACCGCTCCCCGATCGAGGGCGCCGAACACCTCCACACTCGGGAGAAGGTGTCGATGTTCGACATGACGACGTTCAGCTCGATCATGGTCGAGGGCAGCGACGCCGGCGACTTCCTCCAGCGGGTCTGTAGCAACGACATGGACCTCTCGATCGGCCAGGTCCGTTACACCACGATGCTCAACGAGGGCGGAACCGTCCTCGCGGACCTCACCGTCGCCCGCCTCGACGACGAGGAGTACATGGTGACGACCGGCGGCGGGAACTCGCCGGGGATCCACGGCTCCTGGCTCGAGAGTCACGCCCCCGAGACGGTGTCGGTCACGGTCGAGGAGTCCGCGAAGAGTACGATCGGCCTCTGGGGGCCGAACGCACGATTGCTCCTCCAGCGGACGACCGACGCGGACCTCTCGAACGACGACTTCTCCTACTTCAGCGGGAAGCGGATCTACGTCGGCGACGTCCCCGTGATCGCCCTGCGGCTCTCCTACGTCGGCGAACTCGGCTGGGAGCTGTGGGCGCCGACGGAGTACGCACAGAAGCTGTGGGACACCCTCTGGGAGGCCGGTCAGGATCTCGGGGTCCGTCCCATGGGCGCCGGCGCGGTCGAGTCGATGCGCCTCGAGAAGGGGTTCCGGCTGTGGGGAACCGACGTCGATACCGACGTCAACCCCTACGAGGCGGGGCTCCCGTTCGCGGTCGATCTCGACACCGACTTCGTCGGCAGGGAGGCGCTCGTCGAGGCGAAAGACGAGGGGATCGACAACCGGGTTGCCTGCCTCACCCTCGACGAGTCGACGGACGTCGCGCTCGGGGGACGGCCGGTTTCGAAGGACGGCGACGTCCTCGGTTACGTCCAGGCCGGCGACTACGGCTACAGCATCGGCGAGTCGATCGCCTACACCTACCTCCCCAGCGAGTACGCAGAGACGGGGACGTCGGTCCAAATCGACTGCGAGGGACGGAGCTACGACGCGACGGTTCGGGACGAGCCGCTGTTCGACCCCGGACGGGATAAAATAATCCGATAGGCCGTCGAGACGAGAGTATGAACGAATCACGAAAACGCGAACCCGAGATCCAGTACGAGGACATCGAACGAGCGCGAGAACGCCTGACCGACGAGACGGTCGTCAAGCGCACGCCGATCGAGCGATCCACGTCCCTCGAGGAGCTGGTCGATGCGGAGGTCTACCTGAAGATGGAACACCTCCAGTGGACCGGCTCGTTCAAGACCCGCGGGGCGTACAACCGGATCAGTCAGGCCGTCGCCGACGGTGCCGACGAGTTCGTCGCCGCGAGCGCCGGCAACCACGCCCAGGGCGTTGCGCTAGCCGCGACCAGGTGTGAGGCGGACTCGACGATCGTCATGCCGAGACACGCCCCCCAGGCGAAGATCGACGCGACTCGAAGCTACGGCGCGACGGTCGAACTCGTCGGCCAGGACTTCCAGGAGGCGATGGCCTACGCAAAGGAGTACGCGGCCGACAACGACGTCGAGTTCGTCCACGCCTACGACGACCCGGCGATCGTCGCCGGCCAGGGCACCCTGGGAATCGAGATGTACGAGGACCTCCCCGAGGTCGACACCGTCATCGTCCCGATCGGCGGGGGCGGCCTGATAAGCGGGATCTCCACGGCGCTCGACCACCTCTCTCCCGAGACGCGGGTCGTCGGCGTCCAGGCGACGGGCGCCCAGACCGTCCACGAGAGCCTCGACAAGGGCGTCCCGGTGACGCTCGACGACGTCGACACGATCGCCGACGGGATCGCCACCGGGGGGATCTCCGAGCTGACGCTGGGGCTCATCGAGGAACACGTCGACGAGGTCGTCACCGTCACCGACTCACAGATCGCACGGGCGATCTTGCTCCTGCTCGAGCGGGCGAAGCAGGTCGTCGAGGGGGCGGCCGCGGCATCGGTCGCGGCGCTGCTGGGCGACGACCTTGACGTCGCGGGCGAGACCGTCATGCCGCTGCTGTGTGGCGGCAACCTCGATATGACGATGCTGCAGACGGTGTTGATCCACGCGCTCACCGGTCGGGGCCAGATCCTGCGCCTGCGCGTGAAGATCGACGACATGCCGGGGAAGATGAACGAGCTCTCCGGGATCATCGCCCACCACGGGGCGAACATCCAGACCGTCCGCCACGACCGCGCGGTCGAATCGCTGAACGTCGGCGAAGCGTACCTCGTCTTCCAGATCGAGACGAGCGGGATCGAACACGCCGCCGCGATCATCGACAGCATCGAGGCCGAGGGGTACGACGTCGAGGACGTCAACCGCGAGTAGGGGGGAGCGCCTCCCACCGAACACGGTTTACGGACACCACGGGCGACGATAGCGGACGCCCGTCGAATCGATTCGGATGAGAGATAGTGACTAGCATGAAATATCAGCGTACCGAGCGAACGAGACGACGCATCGAACGGCGAACCGAGCGACCGGTCCGGGACTCAGATCGACCCGGGAACAGAAGGGTGAGAGCGCGTGGCCGGCTCTAAGTCGACCGGACCGCTGGAGCGGTTCGCCGAGGAGCTAGATGTCGCCGTCTTCACGGTCGGTTTCGTCATCGCGGCCGTAGCGGTGCTGGCGTTCGTGATTCGGCCCGGAGCCGCGTCGAGCGTGATGGCCGACGCGAACGACGTTCTGTGGACCGCCGCCGGCTGGTGGTACCTGGTCGCGATGTTCGTCCTCGTCGCGTTCGTCGGCTTCCTCATCTTCGGTCCGTGGGGGAACATCAAACTCGGCGCCGACGACGAGCAGCCGGAGTTTGCCTTCCCCGCATACTTCGCGATGCTGTACTCGGCGGGGATCGCCGCCGGAATCGTCTTCTGGGGCCCCGCCGAGGCCATCTTCCACTACGACGCCGTCTCGCCGTTCGTCGACGCCGAGGCCCAGTCCTCCGGTGCTGCGGTCAGTGCGATTCAGTACACCTTCTTCCACTGGGGAGTCTCCGCGTGGACCGCGTACGTCGTGATGGCGCTGCCGATCGCGTACTTCGCCTACCGGTACGACGCGCCGCTTCGCATCTCGACGGTGATCGCGCCGTGGGTCGGCCTCGAGAACCTCGACGGCCCGCTGGCGAAGTCGATCGACGTCCTCGCGGTGTTCGCCACGATCGGGGGCGTCGCGACGACGCTCGGGCTGGTTGGAAGCCAGTTCCTCGTCGGTATCGAGTGGACTACCGGCGCCAGCGTCGGTGACGCCGGTACCGTGGTGGTGATCACCGGTCTCACGGTCGCGTTCACGATCTCCGTCGCGCTCGGGGTTCGCAAGGGGATCCGACGGCTCTCCTACTTCAATATGGGGCTGTTCGCGCTCTTGACCCTCGCGACGTTCCTGCTCGGACCCACGACCCAGATCATGTCGATGGGAACCCAGGCGCTCGGGGCCTATATCAACGAGTTCATCACGATGAGCTTCTACACCGGCTCCGGCAACGGCGCCGGGGCCGGCGTCGACGAGTGGGTCGGCGGCTGGACCATCTTCTACTGGGCCTGGTGGTTCTCGTGGACGCCGTTCGTCGGCCTCTTCATCGCGCGGATCTCTCGAGGGCGGACGGTTCGACAGGTCGCCGTGACAGGCGTGATCGCCTCGACCGGCATCACGGTCCCCTGGTTCGCGACCATGGGCGGGGCGGCGATCTTCCTCCAGGACAGCGGCCGAGCCGACATCCTCGCGGTCGTCGGCGAACTCGGCGAGGCGGGTTCGGGCTACCCGCTGTTCGAGGCGCTCCCGCTGGGTGGCGTGCTGACCGTCCTCTTTCTGGTGCTCGTGACGACGTTCCTGATCACGTCGGCCGACTCCTCGACGCTCGCACTCGGCATGCTGACCACCGGCGGCGTCGAGGACCCCTCGACGATCAACCGCGTCATCTGGGGCTTTCTCATCGGGGCGCTGGCCTCCCTGCTGATGGTCACCGGCGGCGTCGACGCGCTCCAGCAGGCCGCGATCATCACCGGTGGCCCGTTCTCGATCATCGCCTTGCTCGCCATGATCTCGATGATGTCCGCGTTCGGGGCTCGCAAACCGTTGTTCCTCCGCGAGGAGGACGACGTCTCGATCGGCTCGACCGACCTCGAGGGAACCCGGACGGAACCCGAAACTGCGGATCCGTCCGACGACTGAACGGGCGTCGCTGTTCTCCTGGCTCGGTTTTCCCGGCTATAGTAGCCACTGGGACTCAGTGCGCACTCGATCGCACGACGGCTATGCGATCGAATGGGTCGTTACGACGGAAGAAATCGAACCGCTCGAGCGCTACTCGTAGATCGGGTACGCCGTACAGAGTTCGTCGACCCGCGAGGCCACGCGCTCGGTGACGGCCTCGTCGTCCGGTGCGTCGAGCACGTCGACGATGCAGTCGGCGACGGTCTCCATCTCCGCCTCCTCGAGGCCTCGCGTGGTGAGCGCCGGCGTGCCGACGCGGATCCCGCTGGTGACCATCGGCGATCTGGTCTCGCCGGGAACGGTGTTCTTGTTGACGATGATGCCGGCGTCGCTCAGCAGCGACTCGGCTTCCTTGCCCGTGAGGTCGGGATGGGACTCGCGGAGATCGACCAGCAGAAGGTGTTTGTCGGTGCCGCCGCTGACCAGCGAGAGCCCCCGCTCGACGAAGACGTCGGCGAGGCGTTTCGCGTTCGCGACGACCTGCTCGGCGTACTCGTCGAACGCGTCGGTTCGGGCCTCCGCGAAGCCGACGGCCTTGCCGGCGACGTTGTGCATCAGCGGGCCGCCCTGCGCGCCGGGGAAGACCGCCGAGTCGATGTCGTCGGCGTACTCCTCGTCACACATCACGATCCCGCCGCGACCCGCGCGGATCGTCTTGTGCGTGCTCCCGGTGACGAACTCCGCGTGCTCGACGGGCGAGGCGTGGACGCCGGCCGCGACGAGCCCGGTCACGTGGGCGATGTCCGCGAGGTGAAGGGCGTCGACGTCGTCGGCGATCTCGGCGATCCGCTCGTAGTCGAACTCGCGGGGGTACGCCGACGAACCGCTGACGATCAGTTCGGGGTCGGTCTCGCGGGCCTGTCGCTCGAGGTCGTCGTAGTCGATGTACCCCGTGTCGGGATCGACCTCGTACTGATCGACGTCGTAGAGCTGTCCGGAGAAGTTGACGCTGTGGCCGTGGCTCAGATGACCGCCGTGGGAGAGCGACAGCGAGAGGATGCCGTCGCCGGGCTCGAGGACGGCGAAGTAGACGCTCATGTTCGCCTGGGTCCCGCTATGGGGCTGGACGTTGACGTGGTCCGTACCGAAGAGCGCTTTCGCCGATTCGATCGCGTCCTCTTCGACGGTGTCGACGTGCTGGCAACCGCCGTAGTACCGGCCGCCGGGGTAGCCCTCGGCGTACTTGTTCGTTAACGCGCTGCCCTGGGCCTCGAGGACGGCTTCCGAGACGTGGTTCTCCGAGGCGATCATGCCGAGCGTCGACTCCTGTCGGTCGCGTTCGCGATCGATGGCCGTCGCTACGCTCGGCGAGATGCTGTCGAGTGGCTGGTCGAACGCCATACTACGAGTAGCGGGAACCCGGAGTAAGTATCTTGCGAGCGTGAGTGTTCAACCACGATACGTAAGATAGCTGACTGTGCGTGGAACGGATGGCGACGAAAGTGGACGCCTCTCCTCGAGTACAATCGACGAGCACGGGCCACAGAACGGGTGGCGAAATCGACGTCAGTCGTCGGCGACGGCCGTTCCCTCGCGGTCGTCGGCGACGAGCGACTCGCGCTCGTCGACCGGAGCCTCGGGGTTGGCCCGGTCCAGCTCCGCGGGTGCGCCGAGCTGGGTCGCGGTCCGATCCGGTTGCTCGAGTTCGGCTCGGCCGTCCTCGACGGCGAGTTCGTCCTCGAGGTGGAGCTCGATCGCCTCGAGCAGGGCCTCGGCCTCGAGGGGCTGGCCGCGCGCCTTGAGATCGGCCTCGGCGGCGTCGGCGGGAACGTTGAACGCGCGCTGAGTGATGATCGGTCCCTGGTCGAGGTCCGTGGTCACGTAGTGGGCGGTGACGCCCGCGATCCGAACGCCCTTTTCGAGGGCCTGGCGGTAGGCCGCAGCGCCGGGGAACGCCGGCAGGAGGCTCGGGTGGACGTTGATGATACGGTCCTCGTACCGGAAGACGACCTCCGGGGAGAGGATCTGGATGTATCGGGCCAGCGCGATGAGGTCGGTGTCGTACTCCGCGAGCAGCTCCAGGAGTTCGTCCTCGTCGGGCGAGCCGCTCTCGTCGCCGACGTCGTAGAACGGGACGTCGTACTCTGCCGCAAGGGGACGCAGATCGCCGTGGTTTCCGATGACGACCCCGATATCCGCGCCGAGTTCGCCCTCGTCCCAGGCCTCGAGCAGCGCCTCCAGACAGTGGCTCTCCTTCGTGACCAGGACGGCGATCGACTGGTCGTCGCAGCTCGAGGGGAACCGTACCCGGACGTCGACGTCGAACTCGTCGCCGAGCGTCTGCAGCTCGGTCCGCAGGGTCGACTGCGAGACGGCCATCCCGTCGGTGTCGACCCGGACGTTCATCCGGAAGGTGCCGTCGCGGACGGCCTGATCCAGCTCGAGCAACTCGACGTCGCGATCGTAGAGTGCGGTGGTCAGCTCCGCGAGTACTCCCGAATCGTCCTCACCGATAAGGGTGATCTCGGTGCTCTCGCGGGTCATCGCTGCCGCCTCCGTCGACCGTCGGCGCTCGCCGACCGCCGTCGTTGTCGTCGTTGCAGTGGCTCCTCGCCTCGAGGGGCTTGCCTGTGGTGTGACATCTACTACCGTAGTTCCGGTTCGCCGGTAATGAACGTTGGCTCTCCTGAAATCACTGAGAGGGGATGTGGTTCGGAACGCTCGTCGTGTTTGGAAACTTATAGCTCGTGAACGAACGGGGGTCGCCGACCGAGGGCGGTATCGGTCCGAGTACCGACCGCACCGCCTCCCTCGTTGTCGGAACGAACTAGAGACTAGATATAACTCTTGGAAGTTTGTTAATTTGTCCGAGCTCGAGAGACCTGAATAGCTGCCCGAATTGATAGATACTACAATCGTAGTTATGTTTATAACAATCAGGCTGCGACCGACGGGACGACCGGTTCCGAGCGAGCCGCGGTTGCAGTCGAGGGTCGTGGACTCGAGACCGAACCGACCAGCCAGTACGCATATAGTCGCCGTCGTCGAACGCCTTCCATGGACACGGACCGGTTGCTCGAGCTCGTCCCGCACTACCTCGCGATGCTACTGCTGGTGTTTCTCGTGCTCGGAGTCGTGCGAACCCTCGCCGGCGACGTCGGCTTCTGGATCGAACTCGCGATCATCTTCGTTCTCGTCTTTCTGTACCGTCCCGTCGTTCAGGTCCTCGGTATCGCTCCCAGCGCGTGGGAGGAGTGAGGCATCGACGGCTGTCAACCGGTGACGCCCGACCGCAACCGCGGCCCGCCCGTCGAGACGGTCCCAACGCGAAGCGAGACCGAGGTCGCGGCGATCACCTTCTGGGCGCATCGGTCGAATCGCTCCGATCGCGGGGCGTCTACTGACCGACGTCCCCCGTGTCTACTCGCCTTCGGACTCGGTACGCCCGGCGCGTCTCCGGTGAACGCGGGCGACGACGACTCGTATCGCGAGACCCACGACGCACCCGACGATAGCGGCGACGAGGCTGATCGTCGCGAACGCCAGCGTGATGCTCCAGAGCGGGGCATCTCCGCCGCCGACTCCCGGAACCCCGAGCACGCTCCCGAGGATCGCGGTCGACGCGAAGACGCCAGCCGGAATCAGGCCGACCACCAGACACGTCGCGGCACCGCACCTGAGAAACGAGCCGACGGCAGCGACCACTCCAGGGGCGTAGAAGAGAACGAACGGGAGCCCGATATCGTGGAGAAACCGCCTCCCGGGATGTCCCGCGTCGAGACCGTTCGAAACGGCCGTCATGATCAGCACACCTGCAACCAGCACCGCGAAGCCGAGGATTACCTCGAGCCGGGGTGCTCCGGGATCGCCCCACAGGAGTCGGCGTCACAACTTCGGAGTTTGACCGGTTGACAAACGAAAAGCGGTCCGCTGACCAATTCTGTTTATCTGAGAAATCAGGTCAGAGAAGATACGGATTTAAAATTATTTACTAATATAAAATACGGTTAGTTATTGATAAAAATAAGAAGCGCTAACGAGCGATGCAACTACTCAAAAGGCGAATACGATAACAACAGTCAGTTACCCGTATTCTGTCTGCGGCTCAACGAAAACCGCCAACAACTCCACGAATTCTCCTGCTGTTATTGGTGGAGATTCACCAAGATCCACATCCACCAAGTCCCGAAGAACAAGATTCGTCAACCGCCACAGATTGTACATCAGGGTAGCCGCAATAAAATAGAACATCCGCATGCGGTAGTCCTTCGAGCAGGTGACCGGCAGGAAATCCGCTTTGATCGACTTGTACTCGTTCTCAATCATCCATCGGTCCCGGTACTGAGCCACCAAACCTTGTGCCCGATCCGGAGTTACATCTGCATTTGTTGTGAACAGTGCAGAACCCTCACCCGATTTTGACGGGACATACATGAAATTTACTTCATGTGTTCTATCATCAACTGAAAGCGAAACATCTTGCTCGACTGCCACATCTGCGTGAGGATGTTGCTCGACCTTTTCAGCGTTCTCAAAATCCTTCGAGGCACTGAACCGCTTCGGAATCAAGTAGGTCATCCCCTTTCGGTCAACAATATCTCGAACACGATGGGTGTCAAACTCCCGGTCAGCCATCACCTTGTTGATCTCAACATACTGATGCGCCTTATTCAGAAGCCGCTCTACTACATCCGCTACTGGTGTTGATCCAACCCCATCATTTTCCCATGCAGAGCGACGTTTAACTGGTTCAACAGCAAGAATAATCGGGGTGTTTACTCCTACGACAGTTAACGTCGCAAACTCATATCCACGAACACCCCTATCTTTCAACCCTGCAACCATTTCTGGATAGTCTTCTTTTGGAAGATTCCGGTCTCTGTCCTTCCATGGGGAGGGATAGAACTGCCATGGTGTAATGTCAATGGCGACGTTAACTGGTTCCCGAATATCGTTTTTGAGTGTGGATTCTTCTAAGAGATGTTCAATAGCGTCATTGAACGGATCAAGTAACTGTTTCCGAGTCCGTTTCCAATTCACCGTGTCTGATCCATCACTCCATTCTTTGAGACTGGTTTGGGGATTAGGAGCACCAATTTTCTTTATTGTTCTTTCGTGTGTGTCCCCGTGTGGTGTCTCGCTTCGTTTGCTCATTCGAGCAAAGCGCCGACCGCCTTGTGCAGTCCCACATCTAACCATCGACAAGTAGGCCTGCATCTCCCAGAAAATGTTATCGTCGTATTTTGCGTTCTCAGCACGTCCTGTGCTGAACGGTTTGAATACGTGTTTCCGGGCGAGTTGCGTGGCCCGTCGAATTTCTTTCTCAGTTAGCCCACCGTCCTGAATTTCGTCCGGTGAAATTGGTGGAGAGTCGTTTGGAACATGAATCAGATCGTGTTCTTCCGCGATTTCTTGGATTTGAGATGCAGCATCACGCAGGAATAGCCAATCAGTGAAGGAAAACCGATTTTGGCGCGTATGTGACAATGTTGCTTGTCTTGGAGAACGGTCCAGCCCGAATTTCATCAGTATGTGTGGCCATTGCTCCAAGTGTCGTGCAGTTTCTCGTTGGCTGAGGCCGCGAACTTCTTTGTAAAGGAATATACGTACCATTCCCTCAAAATCGTAGAAAGCAGACCCATCGTGCTGGTCTGTGAACATTTCGTCTGAAAATTCGAGATCAGCAATTACTTTTGATATATGGTCGCGGACTTGGCAGCGCTCTTCTGCCTGCTCAGCTAGATCGTCAAGGAGAGAATCGTGGTTTGATGGTTTCATGGTAGATGTCATCTGGTTTTAAACTAAGATTTAAGTGCGAAGTTTCCGATTTCCGGTAATCGGCGTAGTTGATGGGTGTATTTAATCAAAAAGGTGAGAGCGTGCGCTAAATTAGAGTGTACTGTAGAATTTAATATGTTGCAATATGAATTAGAGATTAATGTCAGGAGATGTTAGAGGGTTTCTGTGGAAAAAAGGGTCAATACGAATGGTGTGTGAGATGGGATATAATGGGTCTCGTTTCAACGAATTAGATGATGCACTCGACATTAGTCAAGGAACATTAACTAAAAGGTTGAAACGGGCAGAATATTTGTCACTAGTTGACACTGAAGTAGTTGATGGAGAGAAGGGAAAATCACATGCGTATATTTTGACGAACAGGGGCAGGTATTTATTGATGAATATGGAGCATATTGGCTTAGTTCACTATCATTACGAATTAAGAGATGCGCGTAAAGGATTCGATGATGCGCGTGATAATGTGTTAGACACTATTGTAGATGGTTATGAAGAAATGGACAAAAAATATGCGGATGATGAATTTATTCCGATTGCACCTACGCTGTACACCACTACGGACCCTGCAAAGGAAGAACAAGGAAGAGTAGACAAGGATGAATGACTGTCAGTAGTAGTTGGTAGTACAATTTCTTTATTTGGTCTGGGCCGTGAATCTGAATTGTCGATACGTTATGTATAGAGTGCGAAGGGAACAGCGTTCAGGCGTTTATGTATCGTTCCTGGATAATATCAAACGCCATCCTGAGAACAACGTAACCAGCTGCCACTACAACTAGGAATCCGAGATCGAGGTTGCTCTGCCAGTACTGGAATGCCGCGAGGACGAGCAGGACTATGAATGCACCCTTGATGTGATATTCAAGACGTTCCGTAGTCTGGTTCATAGGCGTCGTATTCTGTCAAAGAGTTTAATTCTTATGCTCTTTATTTCCCTGACCTATACTGATCGGGAGTTTCACACACAATTCTGAATAAAGAAACTGCACTACTAACTACTAACCAGTAAATCGGAAAAGCGGAAATTCACCACTTCCACTTATTTAGGATGCTGTTGAAGTATGCGTTATGATAACAGACGCGCGAGTCCTCCAAGCCGAATTCGTACCCAAAGACCTCGTTCACCGCGATAACGAACTCACTACACTCTCCGCCGCTCTCAAACCACTCACCAACGGCGAACCAGGAGAAACCACCCTCCTACACGGACCCCCAGGCGTCGGAAAAACCTGCACTACACAGTACATCCTCAAACAACTCCACGAAAACGTAATCGATCTCAACACACAATACGTCAACTGCTGGAAAGACCATACGCAGTTCCAGACCCTCTACCGCATCCTTGAAGGCATTGACCAAACACTCGACATCCACCGTCAATCCACACCCACCGACAAACTCCGTGACCGACTACACAACTACGACGGCCCACCCTACGTAGTCGTTCTTGATGAAGCAGATCAACTCGAAACCACCGACGTACTTTACAACATATACCGCACACCAAACGTCGAAATGGTTCTCATAGCGAATCAAGAGGAGGATCTGTTCTCCCGGCTAGATAATCGTCTCAAAAGCCGTCTGCAGACGATAACACGCATCCATTACAAACCGTATCGGAGTGGGGAGATCGTATCCATACTCGAAGACAGGGTACACTGGGGGTTGGAGCCAGATGCTGTTATTCCTGATCAGTTAGAGCGCATTGCTGTCGCGTCTAAAGGCGATGCTCGTGTTGCAATAGGAGTGCTTCGAAAAGCTGCACGACTGGCTTCACAAAACAATGAGAACGGTATTTCAGACGAGTATATTGATGATGCAGTACCGGAAGCGAAAACGGAAATCAAGCAGAAAAACGTAGAGAAACTTACAGAGGATCAACGGATACTCTATGATGTTCTAACTGAGGAAGGAGAGACTTCGGCTGGCCGTCTGTATGAGGTCTACCAAAATCGGATTGATGAGCCGAAGACAAAGCGAATGATGCGGTACTATCTACAGAAGATGCAGCACTACAACCTTGTTGTCGCTAACGGCGAAAACCGGGGGCGTACATACAATACTCATTCTTCATAGCCCGTACCTAGCAGTAGTTGGTAGTACGGCTTCTTTATTCAATCTGAGCCGTGAATCTGAATTGGTCGATTCGTTACGTAGGTATGCGTACTGAACGGCAGAAACCTATTAGTGATCCAGTTGTTATGATTACATATACACTATGGGAATTGCAGAAATCGTTTTAGATTCAGACTTAGATGATAATAAAGCGAGGAGCTACAGAAACGGGTTCACAGCGGCTCTGGTTGCTGGCTTTATTGTTCTCTCGTATCAGTACTGGGCTCTTGGTGAGTTGGCAATTGAGACAATGGGAATCTTCTTTTCTGCCGCGCTTGTGTTCATTATTTCACAATTCATCTACACCCGTCGTCAATGAGTCCCCTGTGCGTAACGTGGGCTTCAGGCAAAGTTCTGAATAAAGAAACCGTACTACCAACTACTGATAGAATCATCTCACGGACTTCCGGAAGTTCAGCCCCGTTCGTTTTGTTATCTCTTCCTGATGCTACAGGTGCGATGATCCAAGAAATAGATCGAACACACGTCGCATGGGACATCGAAACAACAGGATTCGGGTGGTCTGATCAAATCACGGTCTCCGGTTTCTGGCTTCCAACAGGACGAGCAGAACTCGTAATCAATACTGATGGAAGTACACTATCGTCTCAGAAAAGCGAACAACGGCTTGAAAGTGTGAGTGGTGGTGTTCCGGTCTCAGTGACCGTAGTAGAAAATGAATGGCACCTACTGAAGGCAGTACAAGAAATCATTTTTGAGAAGTTCGACAGAAACTACAACCGACTTATTGCCTATAACGCCGACTCATGGTCTGGTGGCTTCGATCTTCCGTTCCTACGCACCCGATGCATCAAGAACGATCTCAACTGGGTGTTCGACAACATCCAATTCGCAGACATTTTTGAACCAGTCAAGAAGCGACTCAACACGCAGCACACCGCCTACGGTAACGGATCAGATATAAACACGCTTGTCGGATCACATGACATCTTGTTTAATGAAGTTGATCAGGTTCCGATAGAGACCACTTCCGAAAGTGTGGATCACATCTGGTATCAGGGCGAGCCGTATGATCCGTTCGAAGACTCTGGGAGTGCTGTCGAACGCTATAAACGCGAAGAATTTCTTCCGATACTTCAGCATAATTTAGCAGACGTACATCGTACATGGGAACTTGGTGAACTGATTCGTGAATATGTTTCTTCAAAAGATCTCACATACAAGAAGCTGTGATGAGGTGCTGGTCAGTGTCGATAGCATAGAGTTCTGTAGTAGGTTTCAATAGTCAGTAGAGGGAGATCCGTTATGTGTGGGAACTCAGACATTAATTCTGGGATGAAACCGAATTATCGACTGAGGGATAATTATGGCAACGAGGACCGTTATTCCGAGAACCCACCAAGAAGAAAGCGATGTAAGATACACTAATATCAGGACTGTTAGTATAGATATTGGCCCAAATACCTTGAGGACATTTTTACGCGTAACTTCCATATGTACTATTACCAACAATAACTTATAAACATTGCTGGTCTGTTGCTGTCTGTTCCATACACATCTGTAGATAGCGAATCTGTCTTACCGTTCTTGCAAACCTTCCATAAACAGGTAATAGATCCAATAAACTGCGATTCCAGCAACTACGATTCCAACAACACCAAACAACAGATGCCCTCCGGTAACCGCTTCCATTACCCCAGCAAGCCCTACAATTCCGGCTATTGCAAGTAGCGCACCAAGTATTGAACGATGAATTGAAGCAATGAATTTCCCACCGTCAGATTTGTTCTGACTCATATGTAATGGTTATAACTCTATCAGTAATAAGTTTCCTGCACTTTCATTCACTCACCTACATCACATTCTAACTGTCTTAGATCTAAAACTGGAACTAACCGGTCACATTTCATACCAATCATGCATGTCCGAATATAGAAACGTCACTAATTTGGTGGTTTGTCAAAACCCATCCTCCGAAGTTCTGCGGCGTTCTGCCACCATTTCTGTATCGCCATATACAGTTTACTATCCGGTTTCCTCGAGGCTTAGTCTATCGATCCCGTTTCGAGAATCCGATCGAGGAGCTCGTCCTCCGACAGTTCGCCCGCGTCGTAGGCCTCGAGCCACTCCGATTCGATGTGGAAGTCGGCGAGTTCGTTACCCCCGTACACGACGTCCCACTCGACGGTCGAGACGGCCCCGGTGAACTCGTCGACGTCGTCGATGGCCCCGACGAACGCCCGACCGGCGTCCTCCATGTCGTCCTCGAGTGCCTCCTGGTCGAGGGTGTGTGCCTCCATCCGAACGGTAACCGTCTCATCATCGCGAGTCACCGCTCCGATCGAGACGTCGTCGCTGTCGACAGCAAATGCGTCGTCCTCGAACCCGGGGATTCGGTCCTCGACTGGGTCATCGTCCTCGTCGTCCTCGTCGTCCTCCCCGGAAAGTTCGTCGGTCGGGGTGTCGTCGGCGTCGGCGTCGTCGTCCCTATCGTCCTCGAGCGAGTCGTCCAGTTCGTCGGCGTCGTCCGGTTCGTCCGTATCTTCTCCGTCCGCGCTTCCGCACCCGGCTATCGTCGCCGTGAGTGCGGCGCCGGCTCCGAGAAGCATCGTCCGTCGGTTCATACGCGACACCTTCGTCCGACGACGTGGTTAGTAATAGTCACATAACCGAGAAACAGGACGTTGTGGACGCCGAAACTGTTCGTGATCCCCGGCTCAGATCACGAGTTCTGGAGCGAGTTTCGTGGAGAGAGCGACAGCCGTCGGTTAGTTTCCCCTCTCACTGTCGACGATCGGATCCCGAAAACCTCGGATTGCTCGCCGCCCGATCGACCGGGTGATGAGCGCCCACTCTCGCTCGTTAGATGTGTCATAAACCGTCTGATAAGTAACAACGAGTTACTATTGAGCGATTATCCTGAAATAGTCGTATACTTATCTTACACCGTCTCACAAGCTTTAATACGGCGTCTGAGGGAGAGAATATGTTGAATGTTACTACGCTGGGGGTATCGCGGCGCCGCAGCCACAGGGACGCTGCTGCTCGCGCTCGCGACGGGATTCGTCGCGGATATCCTCACCGGCGCGCCAACCACCTTCGGTGAGGGCCTCCTCGTCGCGGCGCTCGTCGGTGGGATCGTCAGCGTCGCGTTGACCCCGCTGTACGTCTCCCGACCGCGCTCGGTAGCGACGGTGCTTTCGGAGACCTGGCGACAGATCGGTATCGCGTGTCTCGTTCTTATCCTCCTCGCCGTCGCGGGGGTCCCCGCTGCTCCCGCGGTTTCGACGACCCTCGCCTCGGGTGCCGTCCTCGCACTTACGCTTCCCGCCTGGTACGGACTCTGTCGTCGCCGTGACCGTCCCGAGCGCGTCCTGGTCGTCGGCGACGAGCCCACGCTGATCAAATCCTCGATCCTCTCGCTTCCCGTTTCGCCCCTCGGCTTCCTGTCACCGGTACTGACCGAGCAGTCGATAGAGATGTCCTATCCCGGTGACTCGGGACTGGATCGACGTTCCGACGACGAACAGGTTCTCAGAACCGACGGTGGCCTCCCAGCCAGCGATCGGGTCAACCGAGTCGAGCTGATCGCCGGAATCGACCGTCTCGGCGGACTCTCGCGGCTCGAGCGAGTCGTCCGCGAGCGCGACGTCGACACCGTCGTGCTCGCGTTCGCCCACGACGACCGCCAGGAGTGTTTCGGTGTCCTGCGAACGTGTCGTGAACGGGGCGTCGACGCGCTCGTCCACGACTCGCTCGCCGACCGAGTTCTCGAGGACGAGCGCGTCGGCGACGCGTTGGTGCGCGTCGACCTCCAGCCGTGGCCGTGGTACGGCCGTCTGGCAAAGCGAGCGTTCGATCTGACGTTCGCGACGGTCGGCCTGCTCGTGTTGGCACCGCTGATCCTGCTCGTCGCGACCGCGATCAAGCTGGACTCCTCCGGCCCCGTCCTCTACAATCAAACCCGAACGTCGACACTGGGGGGGACGTTTACCCTCTCGAAGTTCCGGAGCATGGTCACCGACGCCGAAAGCGACGGTGTCCAACTGAGCGAGGAGGACGCCGGCGGCGTCGACCCTCGCGTCACGAGCGTCGGTCGGATCCTTCGACGGACCCACATCGACGAGATCCCGCAGCTGTTCTCGATCCTCAGCGGGGAGATGAGCGTCGTCGGCCCGCGGCCCGAACGACCCGAGATCGATCGCGAGATCGACGCCGAGGGTATCGACTGGTCGAAACGCTGGTTCGTCAAACCGGGACTTACCGGTATCGCTCAGGTCAACGACGTGACGGGGTTCGAACCCGCGAAAAAACTCGAGTACGACCTCGAGTACGTGCGCCAGCAGTCGCTGTGGCTGGATATCAAACTCGTCGCCTACCAGATCTGGTCGGTTGCGGCGGACGTCGTCGAGCTGTTGTCTGAACGCTTAACTAAGGGCGGTGACGAAGAGTCGAGTAGCAGCTGATGTCAGGTCAACTACCGGAGCCGCCGACGGGAGAGACGATTCTGGTGACGGGCGGGGCGGGATTTATCGGCAGCCACCTCGTCGACGCTCTCGACGACGAGAACGACGTTCGCGTGCTCGATAGCCTCTCGACCGGTCGTCGCGATCGCGTTCCCGACGGCGTGACGCTCGTCGAGGGCGATCTCCGGGACGGCGACGCCGTCGCGCGAGCGACGGACGGGATCGATCTCGTTTTCCACGAGGCGGCCCTCGTCAGCGTCGAGCGGTCGGTCGAAGACCCCGTAGAGAGTCACGCGGTCAACGTCGACGGGACCCTGAGAGTGCTCGAGCGAGCTCGCGCCGAGGACGCCCGGGTCGTACTCGCCTCGAGCGCGGCGATCTACGGCCACCCCGAGTACACGCCGGTCGACGAGGATCACCCGGCGGAACCGAGTTCGCCGTACGGACTGGAGAAGGCGACCGCCGACGAGTACGCGCGCCTCTACCACGAGCTGTACGACCTCGAGACCGTCAGCCTGCGATACTTCAACGTCTACGGCCCGAGACAGGTCGGCGGCGACTACAGCGCCGTTATCAGTATCTTTCTCGAGCAGGCCCGAGCCGGCGAACCGATCACGATCGACGGCGACGGCACCCAGACGCGGGACTTCGTCCACGTCTCGGACGTCGTACGGGCGAACCTGCTGGCGGCGACGACCGACGCCGTCGGCGAGTCGTTCAACGTCGGAACCGGCTCGTCGGTGACGATTCGGGAACTCGCCGAGACGATCCGCGAGGTCGTCGGCTCGGACTCCGAGATCGTTCACGGGGAGCCCCGGCCCGGCGACATCGAACACAGTCGAGCAGCGATCTCGAAGATCCGAACCGAACTCGGCTACGAGCCGACGGTGGACCTCGAGGAGGGCCTCTCCCGGCTTGCGGAAAACGACTGAGTGGGTTCAAAGATGGTGCTCGAACTACCCGACGCGGAACGACCGATGCGGAGCCTCCGAGTTGCACAGAAGACTTACGCCGAAGCAAACGGTGGCGGCGCCTATCACGCATATGTCGCTCGAACTATCTGACGCGGAGCAGCCGATGCGTATCCTTCGGGTCGCACAGAAGAGCTATCCCGAGGTAAACGGGGGCGGGGCCTACCACGTTCACGCGATGAGTCGGGACCAGGCCGCGATGGGCCACGACGTCACGGTCCTGACGGTGCGACGCGAGACCGAAACGCCCCACCTTGAGGAGCGCGACGGCTACACCGTCGTCCGGTACGATCCGACGGTCAGCCCGCTCGGCAACGATCTCTCGGCCGGCGCTTCGCAGTATCTGCACGACGCCCGCGGGTTCGACGTCGTCCACGCCCACTCGCACCTGTACTTCTCGACGAACCTGGCGGCGCTGAAGCGTCGGTTCGGGGAGACGCCACTCGCGATCACGAACCACGGACTGTACTCCCAGACCGCACCCGAGCGGATCTTCGAATGGTACCTGAAGACCGTCGGCCGGTGGACGTTCGACCAGGCCGACGTCGCGTTCTGTTACACTGACGTCTGCAAGCGACAACTCCGCGAATTCGACGTTCAGGCGCCGATCGAGGTCGTTCCCAACGGGATCGACACCGAACGGTTCCGGCCCGAGGGTCCCGAAAGCGACCTGCTCGAGTCGTCGGGGCCGATCGTGCTGTTCGTCGGCCGACTGGTCGAGGGGAAGCGACCGCAGGACGCCCTCGCGGCCGTCGAGCGCGTGCGCGAGGCCTACCCTGACGTGACGCTGTACTTCTGTGGCGAGGGACCGCTCCGCGACCGGCTCGAGGAGCGAGCCGGGGACCGACTGGGCGACGGCGTCGAGTTTCTGGGCCACCTCCCCTACGAGGAGATGCCCCGCGTCTACCGGTCGGCGGACGTGCTCGTCCTCCCGAGCCGGACGGAGGGCGTCCCCAGAACCGTCCTCGAGGCGATGGCCTCGGACGTTCGCGTCGTCTGCTCGGACCTCGAGCAGGTCGCTGCGGTTATCGGCAAGGCGGGGTCGGTCGCCCCCGTCGGCGACGTCAAGGCGTTCGCCGACGAGATCGAGACACAGCTCTCGCGCTCGAGCCCGCGAAGCGACGGGGGGCTCGGATCGACGTACGACTGGCGGTCGACCGTCGAGCAGACCACGAGCGTACTCCGGGAGATCAGCCGCCGGTGAGTTCCGCCGCGCCCTACTCGCTCACCGCTGACTCGGCTCACTCCTCGAGGATGTGAACGGCGAGTACCGCACACGAACAAACAACTAAGAGAGCTTACGATTTTCGAGTAGTAAGGCGTGCACGGAAACCGACTCGGGAGCGTTCGGGACGTCGCGGACGAACTCTGGAGCGGCGGCCGCGGCTGGATTCTGGTCGGCGTAGCCAGCGGCTGGTTTCTGTCCCTGGGCGTCCGGTTGATCTTTCCCGCACTCCTCCCGTCTATTCGGGAGACGTTCGAGGTCAACCTGGCACTTCTCGGGTTGCTCGTTACGGTGCTCTGGACGGCCTACGCGCTCGGACAGTTCCCCGGTGGGATCGTCGGTGATCTGTTAGGCGAGGGGAACGCACTGGTCATCAGTACCGTCTGTTCTGGGATCGCGATCGCCGCCGTTGCCGGCGCGACGACGCCGGCGATGTTGTTCGTGGCCACCGGAGTCTTCGGATTTTCGACCGCGCTGTTCGGCCCCGCGCGGTTCACGATTCTCTCGGCGATCTACGAGCGGCGGGACGGCACCGCCATCGGGCTGACGCTCTCGGCCGGCGAGGCCGGCAACGCCACCCTCCCCGTCATCGCCGCCGTCCTCGCTGGGGTGCTGTCCTGGCGGGTAGGCTTCGGTATTACTGTTCCCCTGTTCTTCCTGGTTGCGGTTCTGATCTTCCGGGCGGTCCCCGGTCGGGTCTCGACGGAAACGGACGGCTACTCGCTGTCGGTGGCGACGTTCCGGGATGTGATCGACGGGGTCGCGGATCGACTGATTCTGCTGATCACGAGCGTCCACCTCGTGCTCTTTTTCGTTTACCAGGGGTTCACCGGGTTCTACCCGATCTACCTCGTCGAGATGAAGGGGCTGTCCCCGACCGCCGCCGCGACGCTTTTCGGCTGGTTCTTCGTCGTCGGCATCGCCGTTCAACCGGCCGCCGGGGCCGGTGGTGATCGGTTCGGCTACCGACCCATGCTACTGATCGTCGCCAGCGTTTCGACGGTCGTGTTGCTCGCGCTTCCGTTCGCCGAGACGGTCGGCTCGCTCCTCTTGATCACTACGGTCGCCAGCGTGCTCCTCGGGGCGACGCCGCTCACCCAGACGTACCTCGTCAACGAACTGCCCGCGAGCGTCAGGGGGACCGGCCTCGGGCTGCTCCGAACGGGGTACATCGCGCTCGGGGCAACGGGGCCGCTGATCGTCGGGACGTTCGCGGAGTGGGGGTACTTCGACGGCGCCTTCCTCGGACTCGGGGTCATCGCCGGTGCCAGCCTGCTGCTGACCCTACTTCTGCCGACTGCCGGCCCCTGAACCCTCCCGGACCTAACGACCGCTAACCCCGTGTCGTTCGCCCTCGAGACGCTCGAAAACCGTCGCAACGGCGTCCTCGAGGTCGGCCCGCGACTCGTTGTCGACGTGAAGCAGGTCGACCGACGGTTCGTCGGCGACGGCGTCCACGAGCGAGCGTTCGACCCGCTCCTTCCGTTCGAGCGCCTCGCTGACGCCGTGCCCGTCGCCGGTCGGGCTGACCCGCGTGTCGCCGTCCGCGCGCCTGGAGAGCCGTTCGCGGACCGTTTCGGGCGCGACGTCGACGACGACGACCAGCGCCGTTCCTCCTCGAGAGAGCGCGTCGACGGCCAGCTCGCACAGCGAGGGCGTCCGATCCCGTTCGGCGCCGAGGCCGACCGACCAGGCGGCCTGTACCAGTCCCTGATCGAGCACCTGCAGCTCTCCCGGCGCCCGCAACTCGAGCACGCCGGTCACGTACTGCCAGTTGAACGTCGTCTTCACCAGCGCGCGGCCAGAGGGCTGGCCGCTGTCGGCGATCGCTCGAGCACCCACAAGCGCCCGTCGAGGCTGGCGAAGCGTTCCGACCGCGGCGTAGCCGCTCTTCGAGAGATACCGCCGAACGCTCGAGACCTCGTGGGCGAGTTCGTACGTCGGCTCCGCGACCGGTCGTCCCGTCGCCGCCAGCCGCTCGGTCAGTCGGCGGGCGATCGTCGACTTTCCCGCTCCCGGGACGCCGAAGAACTCCACCGTCGTCACGCCGTCTGCGGACCCCGTCACGGTCGGATCGTCCGACGTTCGGCTAAAAGCCGTTCCGGTTCGGTCCCTACGACGATTCGAGCAGGTCCCGGTACAGCTCGGCGTAGGCGTCTGCGGTCCGCTCGAGGGGGAACTCGGTTCGCGCGCGGTCGGACGCCCGCGCTGCGAACGCCCGCCGCAGCTCGTCGTCCGCGAGCAGCCGTCGCAGGCGGTCGGCGAACGCGGTGGGCTCGGTCGGTATCGCGTAGGAGCCCGCCTCGCCGACGACCTCGTGGAGGACGGGAACGTCGCTGACGACGACCGGGAGCCGACAGGCCATCGCCTCGACGAGGGCGACGCAAAAACCCTCGGACAGCGAGGGCTGGACGTAGAGGTCGCTCGCGGCGAGGATCCGGTACACCTCCTCGCGGTCGACGAAGCCCGTGAACTCGACGCGCGCTCGGACCCCCAGCGAGTCGGCGAGCGACTCGAGATCCTCGCGCAGGGGGCCGTCGCCAACGATCGTCAGCCGACTCTCGGGGTACTCGTCGGCGAGCGACGCGAACGCCCGGAGCAGCGTCGACTGGTTCTTCGTCTCGCTCAGCCGGCCGACCGTCGTAATCCGTGCCCTCTCGGTCCCTCGAGAGTCGCGGGGTTCCTCGAGCACGCGGTCGATCCGATCGACGTCGATCCCGTTGTAGATCACCGAGCACTGCTCCTCGCCGATCCCGAGCCGTTCGAACCAGTACAGCGACTCGAGGGTCCGTTTCGAGTTCGCCACGACTCGATCCGCTCGAGAGAGCGTCGCGGCGTTGACCAGCACCTGCGGGAGCGAGTAGTGGCGCTCGTGGTCGGCGTGTTCGGTGTCGACGATCCGCGTCCCGCGGGGGGCGAGCAGCCGGGCCAGCGAGCCAACGAAGTTGTGGTGGGTGTGGAGGACGTCGTACGACCTCGTCCGCAGGACCCACCGCAGGTGGCGTATCGCGGCCGGATCGAGACGCGAGTCCGCGTTCAGCGGCACGAACTCGACGGCCGAGTCCGGCGCCATCGCGGTCTCCTCGACGGCGGCGTCGTAGTAGGCGACGATCGTCACCTCGATCCCGTCGATCGCCGCCAGCGCCTCGGAGAGCTCGTAGGAGAAGGTCGTCGGTTTGACGTGCGTGAGGACGGCGAGGACGCGAACCATTGCTCGAGGGATTTCCGATCGGACGGGTAAAGGCTTCGGTGCGGACGGAGCTACGCGGGGCCGGGCCGGACGACCTCTCCGTACTCGAACCCGCTGGAGTCGCGCCTCGAGCGCAGGTATCGCGTCGCGGCGATCGCCGAGCGGACGACCGCGGGGTGGGTGTAGGAAAGCGCTAACAGGGCCGCCCTGCGTTTCGTCGGCTCCGCGGAGAGCGCCGCCTTGAGAGCGCTACGGGCGCTTCGAAGCTCGTCGTGATCCAGGTACGCCCGCCCCGCTCGCTCGGCGATCGCCGCCGTCGCCGGCTTCCAGTAGCCGCGCTCGCGGATCAGCGACTCGTGTTTCTCGAGCACGGCTCGATAATCGCGGGTCACGGCTTCGGGCGAACTGGACATGCTCTCGTGGGAGGTTCGAAAGCAGAGGTGGTCGTCGACGGCACCGACGTGCCAGCGCTGGCAGAGCCGGATGTAGAGGTCCCAGTCCTGTTTCGTCGGCAGGTTCTCGTCGAACCCGCCGATCTCCTCGAGTGCGGTCCGGCGGACGAGCACGCGGGACGGCGAGCCGATCAGGTTCTTCCGCAGCATAGCGTCCGAGAGATCGCCGCTGGGCACGTCGCGTTCGACGTGGATGACCTCTCCGTCGGGGGTCACCGACACGGAGAGGCAGGTGACGAGACCGACGTCGTCGCTCGAGTCGACGCAGCGAACCTGCCGTTCGATCTTCGTCTCGTCCCACCGGTCGTCGTCGTCGAGAAAGGCGACGTACTCCCCCGAGGCCCGATCGATCCCCGTGTTCCGCGCCGCGGAGAGTCCTCGATTCTCCTCGTGTTCGATCCCGACGACGCGATCGGGGTAGTCGTCGACGATCCTCCCGACGTAGGCAGTCTCGGAGCCGTCGTCGACGACGATCACCTCGAGATCGTCGTACGTCTGGTCCAGTGCAGTTTCGATGGCGCCCTCGAGAAAGGCGGGACGCTCGTAGGTCGGGATCACTACACTGACGGTTGCCATACCGGTGAGATTTTCTTCGGCATCTTCAGGGTGTCGCTTCCGCAGGCGGTGGCGAACGCTCGCGAAGCGGAATCGGCTGCGACCACCGAGAGCTATAGGGATGGGGTCGCTACTCGAGCCGTAACCCCGCGTGCCGACGCGGTTCGCCCCATGATCAACAGGAACCTGCTGCGACTGAAACTCCGAGACGCCCTCCCCTGGCGGATCACGGGACCGACTGTCCCGCCGTTCGTGATCTGTCGTGTCAACCCCCGCGAGATCCGGACGTACCTCGAGTACGCCGTGTTGCGCAAGTACCGCTCGGCCGGCCGGATCGAGTCCGGAGCGTGGGACCTACGGGCGAAGCCGCTGTCCGAGAGCCCGAAGTACCGGCTGCTTCGAGGCTACTACGACGGTCGCTTGGAAGAAGCCGATCTCACGGTCGAGTCGCTGCGCGAGGCCGGCTACCCCGAGCGCGAGGCCCGCTCCTACGCGTCGTCCGGGTACGGGGCCTACCTCGACGAGCTGTTCGCGTCGATCCGGGAACGGGGGATCGAACTCGAGCGCGACGCTCCCCAGACGGAGCGAACCGCCGACCGGTACGACCAGGTGGCCGTCAACGTCGGTCGCGACGGGGAGCTGATCTTCAACTCCTGTGGGTTCCACCGGCTGGTGGCGTCGCAGCTGGTCGGACTCGAGGGGATTCCGGTCCGGATCAACGCGATCCACGACCGCTGGTGGCGGGCCCACCGGGACGCGGCGAACCCGTTGGACGACCATCCGCAGCTAACCTACGCGGGGCAGATTCCGATCCGGTGGCGGGACGTCCTGGCGCGAGCGTGACGCCCTCGGGGCGGTCAGAACGGCGCCGCCGAACGGAGCTGCTGTCGCTCGACCAGCCCGATCGAGACCGTCGTTCCGAGCCAGACGGCCGTCCCGATGGCGACGACCGCCGCGAGCGAGACGGCGCCGTCGATCATGGTGGCGAACGGCAGGACGACCGCCGACATGATCGCCGTGACGGCCCCGACCTTGGCACAGCGACGGCCGATCGCCCGCCAGTCGAGGTCCAGCTCGAGGTGGATGAGGTAGACGTTCACCGCGACGTACGCCGCGTACGTGCCCGCCGTCGAGATCGCCGCACCGGCGATCCCGATCGTCGGGATGAGCGCGAGGTTCAACAGGAGGTTCGCGACTGCCGCCGCCCCCTTCGCGTACGCGCGGTGTTTCGCCCGGCCGAGGTAGTCGAGCCCGCCGCTGGTGACGTAGGAGACGGCCTGGGCGACCAGGTAGATCGTCAGGAGCTGCAGGACGATCGCACCCCCGGCGTACTCGGCGCCGAAGACGAGCGCGAGCGTCGGCTCGGCGACGATCGCCAGTCCGGCCGCCGCGGGAACGTAGAACACGAGCGTGGCCGTCAGCGCCTCGCCGTAGAGCCGCGAGGCGGTCTCGAGGTTGCCCCGCTGGAGCTGTTCGCTGTAGCGCGGCGAGATCGCGAACCCGAGCGAGTTCGCAGGTGATTTGATAAACGTCAGGAGCTGTTTGGCGACGACGTAGTAGCTGACCGCGAGCGGCGTCAGGAACGCCCCGATGAGGACGACGTCGACGCGCTTGATGATCGTGCTCCCGTTCTCGGTCAGCGTGATCGGGAGCGCGTACTCGGCGATCCGGCGGCGGAGTCCCGCCTCGAGTTCGCCACGCTCCGCGCGCGCGTAGAGCCGGTAGACGACCGCCGCGAACAGCGCGGCGCCGACGAGCGAGCTGACGACGTAGCCGACGAGCGCGCCGACCGCGCCGAGGCCGGCCAGCACGAGTCCGATCGCGACGATAGGACGGACGACCGCCTCGACGAGCG
Source organism: Natronococcus sp. A-GB7 (assembly GCF_029688865.1). Lineage (GTDB taxonomy): Archaea > Halobacteriota > Halobacteria > Halobacteriales > Natrialbaceae > Natronococcus. The sequence goes on along the minus strand of NZ_JARUKV010000006.1, from coordinate 65,424 downwards.
TGATGTAGGCGGCCCACTCGATTTCCTTGAACCCCTGACAGAGGTTTCTCCCGGAGTTGACGAGCCCGTGGCCCGCGACGTACAGCGCGCCGACGAGCAACAGCTCCTCGAGTCCGGGCTCGCCAAGCAGCGCCGCGAGCGGTTCGCGAGCGACGATCAGGACGAGCGTCACGGCTCCGAGGGTTATCGCGAGCGCGAGCGCGACGGTCTCGACGATGTGCGGGATCTGGCCGGCGTCGCGCTCCTCGTACTCGGTGAGGTAGCGGGCGGCGGACTTGCCGAGTCCGAGCCGACCGATCACCGTCGCGATCGCGAAGACGGAGATCGCGAGGTACAACAGTCCGTACTCGTTGGGCTCCAGCAGGCGGGCGAGAACGACGACCAGGAGGCCGCTCGAGAGGTTCCGGACGACCTGCGAGGCGAAGTCGGCCTTGAGTCCGGACGCGATCTTCGCTGCGAGAGCCATGCTCGGCGTTCGTTCCGAGCAGGGCGGAATAAGGCTACTGATCGACGTCGCCGGAGTCGGGTGTCTCGAGGAACCCCCGGGAGAGCGGTATCGTCGTCTCCCCCGACGGATCGACCAGCGCGAAACCGACGAACGTCGCGAGCATCAGCGACGGCGTGGACAGCCCTCCGAGCGTGAACGACTCGGTCAGCATCTGCAACGCGAGCAGCGTCAACGCGGCGAGGACGAACCCGTTCCACGACGGAGCGTTCCGCGCCCGCACCTTCCGCAGGGCCGACGCGACCGCCCCGGCGATCGCGAGGATGTACACCCCGCCGACAGGATACCCCGCGTTCAACACGATCGCGACGAAGGAGTTGTGGGTCGGGGTTCCGGCGTCGAATCCGACGCCGATGAAAGGGCTCTCGGCGGCTTGCGAGAGGGCGACCCCCCAGAACTCGAGGCGTTCGCTGCCGCCGCGTTCGATTACGAGCGCGAGGTAGGACGCGCCGAGATCGGTCAGGAGGAACGCGGACGCGGCGACCGCGCCGACGGCGGCGAACGTGAGCCCGGCTATCGGAGCGCGAACGAACAGCAGAACGGCCGTTCCCGCACCGAACGATAGCAGCGCCATCGTCGCATCGCTCAGGACGAGCCCCGTCAGCGTCACGAACAGCGCCGCACCCCAGGGTCGGCGTCGCGACTCGAGGAACGCCCACAGCGCGCCGAGGCTCGCGACCGCGGCCGCGAACCCGAAGGCGTTGGAGTTGCCGTACACCGACGCGACGCGAAAGCCCGGCCGACCGAGGACGCTGTTGCCCGTCCACGGGAAGTTCGCCGCGGTGACCGTCTCGAGGACGAGGAGCGCGATACCGAGCAGGGTGAGGGCGGTGACGGCGCCCACGAGCCCGCCCACGAACCGTCTCGGGTGTGTGAGAAGCAGCGGGGGACAGACGTACCACAGTGTAACGCAGACCAGCGGCGTGAGCAGGATGTACGGCACGAACGATGTCGAGCCCGTGAGGCCGAACTGGACGACCAGACCGACCCAGTAGAGGCCGAAGAGGGCGACGATCGACCACTCGAGGGAGGCGCCGGCCAGCCGGCCGTCCTCGAGTCCGTATAGGACGCCGAGCGCGAAAATCGACAGCAGGATGGCTCCGGAAACGACGTAGCCGACGGCGGGATCGACGAGCCACGTAGTCGGGGCGAGCCCCGCGACGATGAGTGCAGCACCGACGAACGCCGCGGCCGTTTTCGCCATGCCTCAGTAACGGAAGGTCCGTCCCTTTACCTTTTCCGCGAAAACGTCTGCGCCCGCGTCGCTCGCGGAGGCGTTCCGGCCACGCGACGCGAACCGCTTCGTCGCCCGATCAGGAGTCCAACACTAGCGGCTCGTACCAGCCCCGGTTCCAGCGGTACCAGTCGATGAACCGCGAGACGCCATCCCGGATCGACGTCGTCGGCTCGTACCCGAGCAGCTCGCGGGCCTTCGAGACGTCGGCGTGGGTGTGCTCGGCGTCACCCGTCCGTCGCTCGCCGTACTCGAGGGCGAGCGAGGGATCGATTTCGTCGCGAACCAGCTCCGCGAGCGTTCGGATGTCGATGGTGTCGGTGCTCCCGACGTTGACGACCTCGCCGTCCGCCGAGCCGTCCTCGAGCAGCTGCCGGTTGACGTCGACGACGTCGTCGACGTACGTGAAATCCCGCGTCTGCCGACCGTCGCCGTAGATCACCGGTGGCTCGCCGTTCAGACAGCGCGAGACGAAGTTCGAGATCGCCATGTTGGGGCGCATCCGCGGGCCGTAGACGGTGAAGTAGCGCAGCGACACTGTCGGCAGTCCGTACACCTCGCAGTAGACGCGGGCGTACTGTTCGGCAGCCAGCTTGGAGACGCCGTAGGGGCTGACGGGGGTCGTCGGGTGGTCCTCGTCGTAGGGGAGGGACTCGGGTTTGCCGTACACCGACGACGAACTCGCGAGGACGACCCGCTCGAGGTCGGTCTCGCGGGCCGCGTCGAGCACGTTCAGCGTGCCGTCGACGTTGATCGAGTTCGGCTTGCGCGGGTTGTCGACACTCGTTCGAACGCCCGCCTGGGCCGCCTGGTGGTAGACGATGTCGGCGTCCTCGACCAGTTCGTCGACGAGGGTCGCGTCCCGAACGTCGCCCTCGACGAGGGCGTAGGCGCCTTCGCCCTCCGCTGCAGCCGCTCGACCGAGTTCGATGGTCCGTTCCTTGATCCCGGTATCGTAGTACGGATCCAGGTTGTCGAGTACCGTCACGTCGTGTCCCGCTTTCGTGAACGACTCGGCGAGGTGTCCCCCGATGAATCCGGCGCCGCCGGTGACGAGAACGCGCATCGTTCGCCAACAGACCACCGACTCCCAAAAACACATCGGACTTCTTATGTGTGGACGTGGGTCGACCGGGCGACCGAACACGCCGACTCGTCGGTCCGCTCAGCGAAGGCGACGAGCGAACGGCGCGGGTCCGCGGTTCGGGTGTTTGGTGGCCTCGAGCGGGGACTGAACCGCCGGGATATAGTTACTGGCTCAGTTATTTATTCGTCGCCGATAATTACTCGAGACGTGAGTGCTGTCGAACGAGAGCCGGGGACGTTGCTCGCCTATGGGTGGGACACCCAGCGGCTCGTGAACGCACTCGTCTACGGGCTGTTCGGCCTCCATCTGATTCTGGTCCTTCTCGCGTACGCGACCGACGCCGTGTTCGCGTGGCAGCTGGCAGCGTTCGCCGTCCTGCTCGGTGCGGTCTGTGGCTGTCGGATCGTCGCAAACGCCTACCAGGAGTTCGACCAGCTCCAGGCGGGGCTGCTCTCGGTACTCGGCGTCTCCTTCGTCGCCCTCGGCGTGATCTACCAGAGTTCCTCGCCGGGGTTCGGTCTCGGGCCGAGCCGCCCGCTCGCGATCGCGATCGTGTTCGTTCTTACCGTCTCCTTTTTTCTCGTCGTCACCGACGCCAGGCGGTACACGGCGGGCCAGTGGGCCGCCGTCGGCTGTTTTGCGGTTCTGACCGGGATCTACCTCGCCCACACCCTCGCGTACGACCCCTCGAGTTCGCAGTCCCGGTGGCCGCTGTGGGCCGCGGTCGTGATGGGGACGAGTCTCTTCGTCGTTCCGCGACTCGTTCCCGAACGGATCTTCCTCTGGTTTCTCCCTCGGCTGGCGGCAGTCGCGGTAGTGCTCGGCCTGGGAACGTACGCCGTCGGCGAGTACAGCCTGTGGGCGTTCGAGGTTCGCCAGTGGTCGGGAACCCCGTCGGTACCACTGATCGAGACCGAGCGCTCGACGATCCAGTCGTTCTTCCCGAACCCCAACTCCTTCGGGCTGGTGTCGTTTGCCGGCCTCGTCGCCGCAGTCGTCGAACTCCACCGCTCGGCCGTCGCCCGCCGACCGCTGGGAACCGCGCTCGCAGCCGCGCTCGCCGGTCTCTGTGCGGCCGGCGTCTTCCTCTCGAACGCTCGGGCGGCGATGCTCGCCTCGGCGGTCGTCCTCGTGATCTACGCCGCCTACGTTGCCGGCGGCCGCCTCGCCGTCCCCGTCGCCGCCGTGGCGAGCACCGTCGGCGTCTTCGGACTGCTCGCCGCGATCTACGCGAACGTGATCGACATCTCCACGTCCGGCCGATTCGAGCTCTGGGCCGCGAGCCTGCGGGCGATCCGTGACGGTCCGCTCCTGTTCGGCCACGGAAGCGGTCCCGCGAACCTCGTCATCGAGCCCTATCTCGAGGGGGAGACGGCGCCGTTGCCACACAACTCCTATCTCGAGGTGATGATCCAGACCGGGATCGTCGGCGTCCTCGCCTACGGCGGGCTGGTCGTCGGTAGCATCGCTCGCGGACTGATCGCCTACCGCGACGTCGACGTCGCGATGCTCGCGTTCGTCGTCGGCTGGGCGATCCACCAGTTCTTCGAGTCCTACACCCTGTTCGAGTGGTCGATCGGCGGCGTGCTTGCGTCGATGGCGATCGGGTACCTGCTCTTTGGCGACTGGACGGACTCGAGCCAAGCGCACAGGTGACGTCTCGAGGGTGTCGCCGGCCGACACCTCAGCTCGAACTCGATCCGAGACGAGCGGCCGCGCCGTACACCCGTCGTCGGATCGGCGGCCGTTCGACGAACCACCAGCCGACCAGTCCGACGACGGTCCCGACGACCGCGAGAAGCGCCCGATCGTTGATCCCGGTGGCGGCCGCCGCCGCAAGCGCGATTCCGAGCGCCGCGAGAAACGCTCGCAGCGGTCGGCCCCGCGCGAGCCAACCGATCGCGGCGAGGTAGACGGCGCCGAACGCGACCGATGCGACGACGTCGACGAGGTAGTGAACACCCAGCGCGAGCCGGGAGACGGCGACGAGAGCGACGATCGTCCCGGCGACGCCGAGTCGAACCGACCGCCGGCCCCGCGGGAGCCACAGGGCGAGCGCGCCCCAGAACACCGTGGCGGCCATCGTGTGTCCACTCGGGAAGCCGAACTCGCTGGGCTCGATCACGTGGTACTCCGCGGGCGGCCGCGGGAGCGCGAACACCGACTCGAGCAAAACGACGAGCGCGAGACCGCCGAAGACGGTCGCGATGAGAGTCGCCGTCCGGTCCGAACACAGCGACTCCTCTCGCCGGCCGCGTCGGATCGACGAGCCGACGTCGACGAGGTAAAACAGCGCCAGCGCGGGGGCGACGAGCAGGAGATCCCCGAGCAGCGTCGCCGCGAGGAACGCCTCGAGGAGCCACTCCGGGAGGGTCGCTCGGATCGCCTCCATCACGCCGAGGCTTCGGCTCACGACGACCCGCGGACGCCGCGCTCGGCCGTCCACTCCCCCCTCGAGTTCGGGACGCGGAGACCGCCCCGCGTCGGTACACAGCCCATCATCGGTTCTCTGCGCGTGCGTTACAGCATACCTGCTAGCTCTGCTTCAAAAGCCTATCGAGTCGCCGGATCGGGGAGCCGGAAACGGCCGTGGAATCCGGAGCGACCGTCGCTTCTCGAGGGCCGGCGCTCGAACTCGGTCGGTGTCGGCGGTAGACGGCGGCTCATCCGCTCCCGTCGGGACGAAGCGCGCGGTCGACTGCCGCGACGGCGTCCTCGAGGCGACCTTCGTTCGAGACCCTGACGACGGTAATCGAGTCGTCGGCCTCGGCTGCCTCGACGACTCTCGAGCAGGCCCGCTCGTGGCGTTCCTGTGCGTCATCCATCCTCGCGACGCCGTGTCGCTCCGCGAGGGACTTCTCCCGGCTGCGCTGGCGCCGGAGGCAGACCGCCGTCGGCGCGGTGACGTAGACGAGCGTCTCCGGCGTCGGCACGCGATCGAAGTACGCCTCGAGCGAGAACCGGTCTCCGCCCCGCCAGAGGACCGAGACGGCACCCATTGCGAACCCCTCGTCCATACAGAATCGCTCGTCGGGCCGGACCGTCTCGGCCCCGAGCTGGTAGCGCTCCGCGGCGTCTCTGAGCAGCGACGCAGCCTGGTCGGGTTCCCGGGAGACCGCTCGTCGGGCGCCGACCATCGCCTCCGGAAACGACGGCTGCTCGAGCAGGAACGACGAGAACAGTCGTTTCCGAATCGGGTGCTGTAGAGCGAGCGTCTCGACGGACGAGCGCAGACGCGACGGCAGCAGTCGGTACGCCAGCCGGGTGGGGCCGTCGTAGCTGTCCAGAATCACTCGCTCGAGACCGTCCTCGTAGATTCCACCGTAGTACCGCGGATCGGACGTGAGCCGTCCGTGTACCGCCGACTTGCCCGCTCCCGGGGGACCGAGAAACTCGACGTGTGAGCGGTCGGTCGGGGACATTCGAGTCACTTGCGCGACTGGATCGCGTACAGGTCGGCGTACTGTCCGCCCCGGTCGATCAGGTCGCCGTGCTGGCCGGCCTCGACGACCTCGCCGTCCGAAACCGTGTAGATGCGGTCCGCGTTCTCGACGGTCGAGAGTCGGTGGGCGATCGCGAGCATCGCGTAGTCCCGGTCCATCCCCTCGATCGCCGCCTGAACCTCCTGTTCGAGACTCGAGTCCAGATCGCTCGTCGCCTCGTCCAGGATGAGGAGTTCGGTGTCCTCGAGTAGCGCTCGTGCGAGCGAGACGCGCTGTTTCTGGCCGCCCGACAGCCGTGTGCCGTCGTCACCGAGAACGGTATCGTACCCGTCCGGAAGGTCCTCGAGGAACTCGTCGATCTTCGCGATCGAACACGCCCGCTCGATTTCGGCCTGGGTCACGTCCCGGTTGCCGATCGTGAGGTTGTAGCGCAGCGTGTCGTTGAAGATGAACGGGTCCTGGCGGACGATCGAGATCCGCTCGCGCCACTCGTCGACGTCCATCTCCCCGATCGGGACACCGTTGGCGCGGATCTCGCCGCGGTCGACCTCGTACAGCCGGGCCAGCAGGGAGACGATCGTCGACTTGCCGGCACCCGACTGGCCGACGAAGGCGACGAACTCGCCTTTCTCGACCTCGAAGTCGATCCCCTTGAGCACCCGTTCGTCGCCGTCGTAGGAGAACTCGACGCCGTCGAACTCGACGTGGTCGACCGTGTCGGGCACCTCGCGGGTCGGCTCGTTGACCTCCTCGCGGCGCTCGAGGCCCTCGATGAACTGCTGGGTCCGGACGAGGTGGGGGAGGTCGTTCTCGACCTTGTAGTAGTACTCGTTGAGCGCGCTGACCTTGGGGCCGAGTTGCATCATCGCGAAGAGGAACACGCCGAGCGCGCCGATCGACAGGTCGGCGAACGTGAGCGCGAGGTAGATGAGAACGAACACGGAGACCGCGACGCCGAGGTTGTAGAAGTTGTCGATCGCGGCCTCGTTGCGCCGGAGCTTGATTCGTGCGGTCGTGTACTGGTCGACGGCGTCGAGGAAGTTCCCGCGCAGCTCCCCGGCGAGCCCGAAGATCCGCACGTCGCGGATCCCCTGCGTGCCGGCCTGGGCGGCCTCCTGTCGGCGCTCGTTGGCGTCCGCGACCTCGTCACCGAGGTCGTATCCGCCCTCGAGTACGCCGCGAAGCAGGACCGTCAGGCCGCCGAGGATCGCGATCGCGATCAGCGTCAACGTCGGCGCCATCACCAGCGCGATCGTCAGGTACGCAAGCGAGAGAAACAGCTGCTCGAGAACCTTGATCACGCGTCGGATCACCCGTCCCGCGTAGTAGGTCTGGGTGACGATCGCGTTGAGGATGTCGTCGGAACCCTCCTCGTCGAAGTACTTCACCTCGGCGTCGAGAGCGTTGTCGAACGCCCGAACCTGCAGATCGCGAATGTAGTAGGTTCGCAGCGCCTCGCGGAACCAGCCGACGAGGAAACTCGCCGTGTACCGCACCGTCATCACGACCGCGACGCCGGCGACCACGAATCCGAGGGTAAACGGGACGCCGAGGGCGTCGTAGGCGACGACGAACGCCTCCATCAGCCCGTCGGCCTCGGCGACGGGATCGTCGGCCTGGACGATCTCGATGATCGGCAGAATGAAGCTCAGTCCGATCCCCTCGAGAACCGCGGCGAGTAGCCCGAGGCCGACGATCAGCGTCGTGAACTTCGGGCTGAACCGGGCGACGTCTAACAGTGCGTCGATCTTGTCGCGTCGAGAAATACGCTCGGCATCGTCAGTAGACATTTCGGAAGTAGTGCTGTATCGCCGTCGGAATCGTATAGTCCCGTCGGAACCCGTCCAGATCGGTTCATCTCGGCCGTCTCAGTCCGAGGTGGCCCCGGCTGGCACCTTCTCCTGCAGTCGCTTCTCGGCCTCCTCTCGGTCCTCGGGGTAGCCGACGTCGATGCGCCAGCCCTCGAGACCGATCGCGTCGATCGTCCGACCCGACTGGATGAGCAGGTCGACGGCGTCGCTGATCTCGTACTCGCCGCGGTCGGAGGGCTGGACGAGGTGACAGGCGTGGAAGATCGCGGGCGTGAACGTGTAGAAGCCGGTCATCACGAGATTGGACGGCGGGTCCTCCGGTTTCTCGACGACATCCGTGATCTCGCCGTAGGCGTTCGTATCGCAGACGCCGTAGCGGGAGGCCTCCTCCCAGGGGACCTCCTCGACGAGGAAGGCCGCGTCCGCGCGTTCCTCCTGCTGGCGGCGGACGACGTCCTCGAGGTTCGCCTCGAAGACGTTGTCGCCGAGGATCAGCATGAAGTCGTCGTCGATGTGTTCCTCGACGCAGAGCAGCGCGTGGGCCAGTCCGTTCTGTTCGCGCTGGTGGGCGTACGTGATCGGAACGCCGCGGTACTCGTCGCCGTAGTGGTCGATGATCTTCTCCTTGAGGTAGCCGACGACGATAACGAACTCGCTCGCGCCCAGCTCGACGAGGCGGTCGAGACAGTGGGTGATGATCGGCTTCTCGTCGACCTCGACGAGTCCCTTTGGCTTGTCTTCGGTTAGCGGCCGGAGTCGCGTCCCCTCTCCGGCGGCGAGTACGACGGCTTGCATTGACACTAACTGGTGAGTCTCTCCTTACAATAACGTTCTGGTACGGACCGGTATTTATTTTGTATATTTCGGCCGCAAGACGATTGCTGTGTGCGACTCAGAGGTGGTTCGTTCCCCTATCGGACCACATCCGATCCGTCCTCGAGACCGCGACAGCGGTCGTGCGAATAGGAGCAAATATTTGTTTCCGACTTCGAGCCTGTAGGACAGTGAGCACCGCTGAGCGAGACTCGACTTCGTCTCCCGTCGGGACTCTGGAACCCGATCGGCTCCTCGAGGGCGTGATCTACGGACTGTTCGGGCTCTACCTGTTTCTGGTCCTCGTCGCACACGCGACCGACGCGATCCTGGCGTGGCAGCTCTCGGTCGCTGCGGTCGTTCTCGGCGCGGCTCTCGGCACTCGACTCGCCGTCGGTACCGACGAGAGTCGGACGCACCGGTGGGCGGCGATCCTCTCCGTGTTCGGTATCGCGGTCGTCGTCGCCGGCCTGCTCTACCAGACCAGTTCGCCGGGGTTTGGGATCGGCTCGAGCCGCGTGCTCGGGATCGGCCTCGCGTTCGTCGTCCTCCTCTCGTACGTTCTGGTCGTCACCGACGCCAGACGGTATACGGTGGGCCAGTGGGCCGTCGTCGGCTGCTTCGCGGTGATCGTCGGCGTCTACCTCGCACACACGCTCGCGTTCGTTCCCTCGAGCCCGCAGTCGCGGTGGCCGGTGTGGGCCGCGACGGTGATGGGAACGAGTCTCTTCGTACTCCCCCGGCTCGTTCCCGGACGAGTGTTCCTTCGCGTTCTCTCGGCTTTCGCCGCGGTCGTCGTGGCGCTCGGACTGGCGACGTACGCCGTCGGCGACTACACGCTGTGGCTCTTCGAAGTCGGCCGGTACACCCCGTCCTCGCCGAGCGTTCCCGGATTCGACCCCGATATCCTGACGCTGCAGTCGATCTTCCCGAATCCGAACGGGCTGGGCCTGCTGTCGTTCGCCGGCTTCGTCGCCGCCGTCGTCGAACTCCACCGCTCGCTCGACGAACGACGACCGATCGGCACGCCCGTCGCCGCGATTCTCGCGGTCACCTGCGGGATCGGACTCTTCCTCTCGAACGCTCGAGCGGCGATGCTCGCCGCGGCGGTTGCGACGGCGATCTACGCCGCCTACGCCGTCGGCGACCGAAAGCTCGTCCCGATCGCGGTCGCGACGACTGTCCTCGGCGTGTTCGGGCTCATCGCCGCGATGGCACTCGAAGTCGTCGGCGTCTCCGCGACGGGTCGGTTCGAACTCTGGGCCGCGAGCCTGAGCGCGATCGGCGACGGCCCCCTGCTGTTCGGGCACGGTAGCGGACCGGCCAGCACCGTCATCGAGCCCTACCTCCCCGGCGACGGCGCGCCGACGCCGCACAACTCCTATCTCGTCGTCCTTATCCAGACCGGACTCGTCGGCGGGATCGCCTACGTCGGGCTCGTCGCCGGCAGCATCGTCGCACGCACGGTCGACTACCGCGAGGTCGACGTCGCGATGCTCGCACTCGCCGTCGGCTGGGCGATCCACCAGTTCTTCGAGTCCTACACCCTGTTCGACTGGTCCGTCGGCGCGGTGCTCGCGACCGCCGCCGTCGGCTACCTCGTATTCGGACGCCGAACCGAGCCGCGCCCGTAGCGGCGGATCGACTCGCGGGGATCGGTCTGGAGAGCGCCGCGGATCGACGGTCGGCGACCGGCGGTCGATAGTCGAACTCGAGCCACGTCTCGTCTCGTCCTCGAGCGTGCCGCTGCGCTCTCAGGGAGTCGATCCCAGTCGAAGGGAGCTGATTCGGCGACTCCCGACGGCGTAGGCCATCACGCCGACGATCGCGAACAGGAACCGGTTATCGTTCAGGTCACCGGTTACCATCGCGTTCACGAGCATGTAAGCGAAGAGGACTCCGAGAACGACGTGAGTCGCCTCCCCGTGGTCGATCCAGTCCCGGGCGGCGTTCAACAGCGCGTAGCCGAACAGCGCACCGAGGAGCACGAGTCCGACGATGCCGAGTTCGAACAGCACCTCGAGTACGATATTGTGTGGGTAGTAGCGGGTGTCGTAGCCCGGATCGATCAGTACCGGCCAGGCACCCAATCCCTCGCCGAAGAGGAGCATGACTGGGTGTAGGGCGTCGAACGTGTTCGTCCAGTAGCCGAAGCGAAGACCGAGCGAGCGCCCCGGGCCGTCGGCCAGCGTGAGGAGTCGCTGGATGCCCCGCAGTTGTCGGGCGACGGTGACGAATCCGATCAGCGAAACGACCCCCGCGACGCCGTACCCTGCCAGCGCGATCCGACCGTTCGGCAGCGTTCCGAGGACGATTCCCGCAAGAACGAGCAGCCCGATCGACCCGGCGACGGCGACTGTCGGTCCGCGAGCCCCGCTCACGAGCAGGGCGTAGCTCATCGCGACGGCGCCGAAAAGCGCCGCGACCGTGAGCGTTCGATCCTCTCGCGAGAGGACGAGGTAGCCGACCGCGAGCAACAGCCCCAGCCCGATCGCCCGCCCCGTAATCAGGTAGTTCGTCCCGAACGGGGAGAGCTCGCCGCCGCCGGCTAACAGGTACCGATACAGCATCTCGAGGGCGGTGACGAAGCCGACCCCCGCCGTGGCGAACCCGGCGTACCGGAGCCGCCGGAACGACGTCGCGACGACCACCGAACCCGCGCCGAGCGCCAGGCCGGTCACCCCGACCAGCCGCAACGACTTGGAGAGGTAGTACTCGGTGCTCGGAGTCCAGAGCCCGGAGAGGACGGCGTAGCCGGAGAAGAGGCCGAACAGCGCGGGGATGACGACCGACGGGAGCGTGAGCTCGAGCCGCCCGACGGCGATCAGCAGCGCGGAGAGCCCGACGGTTGCCCCGCCGAGCAACACCGTCAGATCGATCGGCGACCACTCGAGGTACCAGGCGCTTTTGTACACGCCGGAGAAGACGAACGCGACGTAGCAGACGGCGACGGCAGCATCGAGATCATCATCGTGGAGACGCATCTATAGATAGTATTTGAGTTCCGTTGATGTGCCTTGCCAATTCGAAACGGGTGGGTGGCCCGTCATCGGCCGATGAGGCGCTTCACCAGTCGTTTCACGTCCATCCCGGCGGCGAACGTTCGCGGCGTCACGCAGGTCGCGAGGTGGACGTAGGGGAACGGGTTCGTCGGGTGGAGCCGGATCGCCCTGGCGAGCTCCCGTCGCGCCGTCGCCATCTCGCCGCGTCTCGCGTGGGTCAGCCCGAGCAGGTAGTGGTGGTGGGCGTGTCGGCGGTCGGTCAACACGTCGCCGTGGCGCTCGACGAGCTGGGCCTTCCCCTCGCGTCTCGCCGCGACGTCGAGTGAGATCGAGTCCGCCCGACGGTAGTGTTTCGCCAGGATCGTGCCCAGTCCGTAGAGGTCGTACTCCCGGCCGACCCGCAGGTAGAACTCGTAGTCCTGTGAGGAGGCCATCGCCTCGTCGAGGTCGCCGACGGCGTCGAAGACGGACGCGCGAAACGTCGTCGTGATGAAGCTGCCGGGGACGTTCGCCTCGCCGAGAGCCGACCGCGTCACGCGGCCCTCGCGGGTGGCTTCCGGGCCGAGGTACTCCTCACCCCGATAGATGTCGTAGCCGTGGAAGACGCCGCCGTAGGTCTCGGGCAGCGACTCGAGGGCGGCGACGCAGCTCTCGAGCTTGCGCGGGTAGTACTCGTCGTCGGAGTCGAGGAAGGCGACGTACTCTCCGGAGGCCGCCCGAATCCCCTCGTTTCGGGCGACGTTCGCCCCGTTGTTCCCCTCGAGTCGGATATACTCGATGCGGTCGTCGTCGTAGCGCTCGACGACGGCCGCGGTGTCGTCGGTCGAGCCGTCGTCGACGATCACGTGTTCGAACCCCCCGTAGCTCTGTGCGAGGACGCTCTCGATCGCTCGCGGAAGGGTCTCCGCCCGGTTGTACGTCGGCGTGATAACTGAAACGGTAGTCATGTATCGTCGCTCCGTGCGGTTTCGTCGGTCGGTCCGACGACGTCGTCGGTTCCTGGAGTCCCCACCAGCTGTGCGTACGCGGCGAGCAGCCGGTCCCGTTCGACCTCCCAGCTGTACTCCGAGACGACCGCCTCGCGCCCCGCGTCGCTCATCGCCCGCCGGGTATCGGCGTCCTCGAGCAGGCGTTCGATCTCCGTCGTCGCCCGCTCGAGGTCGCCTTCGGGAACGGAGACGCAGTAGTCCGAATCGGCGTAGGGCTCGAGCGACGGCACTTCGGTCAGCACGACGGGGAGGCCACAGTAGAGGTACTCGAAGAACTTCGTCGGGACGTTGCGCTCGAAGCGCTCCTCGTCGACGAGCAACAGGCCGATATCGGCCGCCGAGAGAGAGGAGAAGATCTCGTCGTAGTCGACGTAGCCGAACAGCCGGACGTGCTCCGAGATCCCCGTCTCGTCCATGTACCGTCGGGCCTCGCGCTCGATCTCCTCGTTCTGGAACGACCCGAGCAGCCAGAGCCCGACGTCGAGACCCGCCTCCCGTAGCCGGGCGGTGACCGTCAGCATGTCCAGCAGTCCCCGCTCGCGGTCGAGCCCACCGACGTAGGCCAGCACGTGCTCGTGGGAGCGCTCGAGATCGGCCCGGTCGGTCTCGATCCCCGCGACTTTCGGCAGGTTCCGAATCGTCTCGACGGGCGTACTCGTCCGCGAGGCGAGCTTCTCTCGAGTCGAGTCGTCGGCCGTGACGACGAGATCCAGCGGTCGGGTCAGCGCCGCCTGGACGGCCGGGAACGCCCGCTGCAGGATGGGCTTGACCGCGTCGGGAATCCACTCGCGAACGCGAATCGCATCCGCGTAGTCCTCGTGGACGTCGTAGACGACCTTCGCGTCCGTGGTCAGCGAGAGCGCCAGCCCGATCGGCAACAGCTCCGGATCGTGGACGTGGTAGACGTCGGCGTCCTCGGCCCGCGCCGCCCGGAACAGCGTCGGCAGGTTGCGCCAGCGCTCGAGTCGCGTCTCGACGTCGCCGACCGAGCGTACGTCGACGTTCTCGCGGACGATCGACTCGTCGTGGTGGACGAGCAGGGTCGTCCGGTAGCCCGCGGCCGACAGGGTCTGTAGTTGCTTGTGGAAGATGCGCGGATCGAACGGGTAGTGGACGGACGAGAGGTGGACGACGTGGGTCATGGTTCGGTCTCCTCGTTCTGGGTCGAGTCTCGAGCGGTCGTGTTCCAGGTGACGATGTTCTCCCGCCGGAGGAAGTTCCACAGGCCGACGAGCATGCCGTAGTTCGCGACGAGGAAGAAATGGGGGACGTGGACGAGCGTCGGCGGCGAGAGCGAGGTTCGGTCGAGGGCGGCGCCGACGAGCGCGAGCGCGTAGAACGCCAGCTGGGCCCCGAACAGCGCCAGGTAGATGGGGCTCGCCGAGACGAGGACGAGCGCGAGGTTCGAGAGGAGGGCGACGGCGAGAAGGATCGGCGAGAGCCACCGGAGCACCTTGTGAGAGAGGAGCTGGAACGAAAACACCGGGTACCGAACGGGGTTGAGCAGCTCGGCGTTGTTCGCGACGGTGTGCCACGATCGTGTGACGATCCGGCTCCGACGGTCGAGTTCGTCGTCGACCGTCTCCTCGGTGTTCTCCCAGGCGACCGCGTCGGGGGTGTACGCGACCCGCTCGCCGTTCGCGACGATCGCCAGCGGCTCCGCGAAGTCGCTGATCGCACCCCGTCGAAGGGGGACGTACGAGGAGTTGCGGACCGCATAAATAGCGCCGTTTCCGGTCACCGACGAGCCGACCGCCGACTCGAGGCGTTTGATCAGCGACTCGTAGCGCCAGTAGATCGACTCGCCATCGACGTCGCTCGAGTCGCGGTACTTGAGCTCGCCGACGACACACCCTACGTCGGGTCCGAACGACGCCACCAGCTTGCGGATCGCCTCGGGTTCGTACATACTGTTCGCGTCCGAGAAGACGATGATCTCCTCGTCGACGGCGTCGGCGACCCGGTTCTGGCACCCGGTCTTGCCGACCCGCCCCTCGATGCGGACGAGGTCGACCCCCTCGTCGGCGTAGGAGCGAACGATCTCGTCGGTTCGATCCGAGGAGGCGTCCGAGAAGACGACGATCGAGAGTCGGTCCTCGGGGTAGTCGAGTTCCAGGCTGTTCTCGATCTTCTCGGCGATGATCTCCTCCTCGTTGTACGCGGCGACGACGAGTGCGACCGAGGGGAGGGTGTTCGGAGTCGATGACGCCGGGTTCGAAGTGAGTCGAGACAGCAGCGCCAGCGCGGGGAGATAGAGGAGATACGAGTGGACCAACAGGAGAGCGGAGACGACGAGGACGGCCAGGAGCGTGAGTTCGAGCATGGTGTCGGAGGGGACCGCCCGTCGGCGGATCGCAACGCGTGTCCTACCCCGTTTTGCGTCAACGGCAAGTTCAAGGTTCCGACATGGATCGACCGTTACAGGACCTCACACCCTTCTATTGCAAGCACGCTCCTCCGAAGGGATCTCGCTCGGACCCCGTCGAGCGGACGAAGTCCCCGCTTACGCCGGCGGAACGAGCATCACGTTCCCGGTCGCTCGAGCGACGAGCTCCTCGGAGACGCTGCCCAGCAGCAGTCGACGGAGGCGGCTGTGTCCCCGCGAGCCGACCAGCACCGTCGTCGGGTTCACCGCGGCCTCCGTAGCGAGGATCTCCTCGGCGGGGTCGCCCTGCCTGACGACGGTCTCGGTGTCGATCCCCCAGTCCTCGAGCTCTGCTGCCAGCTCCCCCAGTCGCGGCTCGGGGTCGCCCCCCTCGGGGAGATCGGGATCCTTCGGGGTAGCGACGTGGACGAGCGTCGCCTCCTGCGTGGCGTGTCGCAGGTAGGAGAACGTCTCGAACGCGCGGTCGGCGTTCTCGGAGAAGTCGGTCGCGTACAGCATCCGCTGGAAGAGGTGCTGTCGGACGACCTCGGGGTCGTCGACGCCGCGCTCGATCCGGTTGACCAGCAGCGGCGTCTCGGTCGTCCGGGCGAGGTTGCGCGCGGTCGACCCGACGACGCGGTTCTCGAGTGGGCTCTTCCCGCGAGAGCCGACGACCGTGAGACCCGCGCCGATGGTGTTGGCGATACCGATGATCCGTCGGTGAGGCGTGCCGCGAACGACGTGGGTTTCGACGTCGAACCCGGCGTCCTCGATCACCCGACTGTACCGTCGGATCGCTTTCGTTCGACGTTTCTCGAAGTCGATACCGGGCATTCCCGCGTGGACGTTCGACGGGACGACCGTCACGAGGTGAAACTCCTCGATACCGATCCGTCCGAGACAGTCGAGACAGGTTTCGTTCCGGATCGTCGCCTCGCTGGCCGCCGAGAGATCCGTTGCGAGTACCGCTTTCATATCAGTGGTACGGGGCCGGCGCTATAATATTGTTTGGGTAATCCAATACCAACCGTTCGTCAAAACGACGAATGACGAACGAACCGAATCGAGGAGGACGAACGCGACGAATCGAAACTACCGGGTACCGACTTCCGCGAGAGCGCGTTCGGTTGCGCCGCTCAAGCGACGTCGAACCATCCGCTCCGAACCCCTATATTCCCGTAACGTACCGGAATATTCTCGTTGGATATCCGTGCGATTCTCTGCAGTAATATTGTTCTACAATCCCAAAAGCGTTATACACTCGTCCCGGGTAGTGAGTAGTGAGTAGAAATCCATGACGCGCACACAACCCATAGCGAACGGAGGTCGAAACGAATGATCGAGTTCGCCGGTCTCCCGCCGCTCGCACAGGCGACGGCGCTCGTCGGCGTCGTCTTCCTGCAAGCGGTCGCCCTCTACGTCGGCTACGGAATCCTCGAGCGAGTTGCATCGCCGCTGATCGATCGAGTTACGAGCGCGAGCGCGTAACCGATGGAGCTACTCGGCCTCTCCCCGGCCCTGCTGGCGCTGTTCGTGAGCTTCGGCTTCGCGGTCGGCGTGCTGTTTGGCTTCTTCGGGATGGGCGGGTCGTTCCTGATCACCCCGACGCTGCTGATACTGGGCTACCCCGCGCCCGTCGCGATCGGTAGCGGCCTGGCGTTTTACTTCGGCACGTCCGTCATCGCCGTGTTGAAACACTACGACGTCGGACAGGTCGACTACAGGCTCGGAGCCCTCCTCTTCGTCGTCCTCTCGATCGGGATCGAACTCGGGAGTCGACTCGTCTTCGGTCTCGAGGCCCTGGGGATCGCCGGACTCGTCACCGGCGTCGCGTACGTCGTCCTGCTGGCGGGGATCGGACTCCTGTTTCTGCGACGGGCCTACAGGCTCGAGGACGCCGAGGACGATGACGACGAAGTCAGCGACGAGGAGATCCCCCCGGTCGCCCGGAAAATCCAGTCCTACGAGGTGCCGCCGATGCTCTCGCTGACCTCCGGCGGGCGGGCCTCGCTGTGGACGATCCTCGGCTCCGGCGGCGGCGTCGGTCTCATCTCGGGGCTGATCGGCGTCGGCGGCGGGTTCATCCGGATGCCCGCGATCTACTATCTGATCGGGACGCCCCTGACCGCGGCCGTCGGGACGAGCCTGTTCGCCGGACTGTTCTCGGGCGCGTTCGGCACCTTCACCTACGGGATGTCCGGGGGCGTCGACCTCGCGGTCGTCTCCCTGCTGCTGGTCGGCAGCGCGCTGGGCGCACGCATCGGTTCGGCGGCGACCGCGATCGTCGAGGAAGACGACGTGATCGTCTACTTCGGGATCATGATGGTGCTGGCCAGCGCCGGGATCGGACTCAGTGAGCTCGCCAACTGGCTGGGAACGGGCGCGCTCGACGTGCTCAGCGTCGTCCTGCTCGTCGGCTCGTCGTTCGCCGTCGCCTCGATCATCCTCTATCAGGTGCTCGTATCGGCCGAGGGAGCCGAAACGGATACACAGTCGGCGACCGATAGTAAGGGATAACGATGGCCTTCGCGCGAGCGACCGATCGTCGCGCCGTTCCGATCGACCCACGTCCGGGTACCCACCCGTGACGCTGATCGGCGTCGTCGCCGTCGTGTTGGCGCTCGGGGTCGCCTCCCGCGTGTTCGCGGATCGGCTTCGGATCCCGAGCGTCCTGTTTCTGATCCTCGCGGGCGTCGCGATCGGTCCGGAGGGGCTCGGCCTCGTCTCGCAGGCGACCTTCGGCGAGGGACTCCCCGTGATGGTCGGCGTCAGCGTCGCGATCATCCTCTTCGAGGGGGGCTACCACCTCCGCCTCGAGAAGCTCAGGGAGAGCCCGACGGCCCTACTGCGGCTCACGACAGTCGGCGCGGCGATCACCTGGCTGGGAACCGCGGCCGCCGTCGTCGTCTTCCTCGACACGAGCCTCGAGGTCGGCCTGCTGGTCGGCGCCCTGCTGATCGCGACCGGGCCGACGGTGATCGGCCCCATCCTCCAGGTCGTCACCGTCCGGGATCACGTCGCGGCCGTCCTCGAGGGCGAGGGCGTGCTCAACGACGTCACCGCCGCGATCCTGGTCGTCGTCGTCTTCGAGGTGTTGATCGCCAGCGACGGCGGTCCACTGCGGCTCCTCGGCGAGTTCGGGGGTCGGCTGGCGATCGGACTGGCCGTCGGCGCCGCCGTCGCCGGCGCCGTCTGGCTGTTTCTCAGCCGGGGCAACCTCTCGCCCGGGACCGCGCCGCTGCACGCTCGACTGGTCGTCCTCGCGGGAATCGTCGTCGCCTACGGCGGCGCGGAGCTGCTCGCGAGCGAGACCGGGATCGCCGCCGCGGCGATGGCCGGCTTCGCGCTCGGCAACGTCGACCTCCCCCACCACGAGGACGTCGTCGACTTCCTGGACGATCTCTCGGTCGTCGTCCTCTCGTTTATCTTCGTCGCGCTGGCGGCACTGATCGACTTCGGCGACATCGCGACCCTCGGGGTCGCCGGGATCGCCGTCGTCGTCGCGATCACGCTCGTGCTCCGGCCGGCGGTGATCTATCTGGCGACGACCGGCGAGCGGTTCACGCGGGACGAGCGGCTCTTTCTCAGCGCCGTCGGTCCCCGCGGGATCATCCCCGCGAGCGTCGCGACGCTGTTTGCGGTCGAACTCCAGACGCTCGGGCAGCCACAGGAGGCCCAGCTGCTGGCTGGTACCGTCTTCTTGATCATCTTCGCGACGGTCGTCCTCCAGGCCGGCCTCGCACGACAGATCGCGACCTACCTCGGAGTCTCACCAATGCGTACGATAATCATCGGCGGGGGACGAGTCGGCCTCTCCCTCGCAGAACGGCTCGAACGGGACGGAGAGAACGTCCTCGTCGTCGACGAGGACCCGGACGCGGTCGAACGGATCCGCGAACGGGGACTGCGCGCCCTCGAGGGCGACGGCACCGACGCCGACGTCCTCGAGCGGGCGGGGATCGACGAGGCGAAAAACGTTATCGCAACGACGCCTGACGACGACGCAAACCTGCTGGCCTGCCAGCTCGCACGGACCAGCTTCGACGTCGAGACGGTCGCCTCGCGGGTCAACCAGCCCGGCAACGTCGAGGCGTTCGAATCGCTGGGCGTCCGCGCGATCGACCTCTCGATGGCGACCGCGTGGTCGCTCGAGAACGTCCTCGAGCGTCCGTCGCTGTCGGCGTGGATGAACGAACTCGGCCGAACGGGTGACGTCCAGGAGATCGAGGTGACGGCGACGGATCTCGTCGGGAAGACGATCGCCGAGCTCAACGCCGAGATCCCCGACGGCTGTCTCGTCGGGCTGGTGACCCACGGCGACGGGCAGACCGAGGTGCCGACTGGCGACCACGTGCTGCGCGACGGCGACCGGGTCACCTTCCTTGGGCGGACGGAGGCGGTCGACCGCGCGGTCAAGCGGTTCCATCCACACGACTGATCGGCAGGAGCGAAGACCGCTAGATCGCGTCGTCCGGCTCGTGGACCTCGGCCATCCGGCTCGCTTCCGTCGCGTACTGCTCCCGGAGCTCCGGATCGTCGACGGCGCCGAGGTTCGACGGGGCGACGGTCACCGCGGCCGTCGTCGGTCGGTCGTCGGTCGAACTCGTGAGCGCCCGCTCCTTCCGGAAGTACCGCTCGCCGTCGGGCGTCGCGTACACCAGGATAATAAGATTCTGTTCGTCGTCGGAATAGGTTCGCTCGACCAGCCAGACGCGAACCGTCTCGGATCGTTCACTCATAGTTCGTGAGACGAGTTCGACGCCCGTAATTCTTTGCATAGTACGTGCAATTTCGAAGGAGCTATCGACCGGGACACGGTCCCGAACCATAGCACATTTCGCTGTATAGTGGCCAGAACGTGGTCAAAACCTCGAAGCAGGAGGTGTTCAACTGCGACCGCGGTGTACTGTATTGTACACGACCTGCAAAACCTTTAAGCGTCTCCGGCCCGTACGTGAACGTGATGACAACCGATGCAACCAGTCCCTCGGCGGACCGGCCGACGAACGAACCGCTCTACGTCGACGGCGAGGACGACCTCGAGACGATCGTGAGCGACCGCGACGTCGTACTCGTGGACTTCTACGCCGACTGGTGTGGCCCCTGTCAGATGCTCGAGCCCGTCCTCGACGGGCTGGCTGCCGAAACGGACGCGACGATCGCGAAAGTCGACGTCGACAGCAACCAGCAACTCGCCGCCGCTTACGGCGTCCGCGGCGTCCCCACGCTGCTGATGTTCGCCGACGGCGAGCAGGTCGAACAGCACACCGGCGCCCTGCCGGCCGACCGCCTCCGCAGCCTGATCGAGCGCTACACCGAATGAGCGGGGACTCGAACGCAACCGTTCGCGACGTCGTAATCGTCGGCTCCGGCGTCGCCGGTCTCTCGGCCGCCGTCTACGCCGCGCGGGCCGATCTCGACCCCCTCGTCCTCGAGGGACCCGAACCGGGCGGCCAGCTCACCCTGACCACCGACGTCGAGAACTACCTCGGCTTTCCCGAGGGCGTCGGCGGGATGGAGCTGATCCAGCGCGGGAAGGAACAGGCCGAACGGTTCGGCGCCGACTTTCGCCACGGCACCGTCGAGGACGCAGAGCTCGAGGACCGCCCGTTCGAACTCGAGCTCGCGAACGGCGACCTCGTCCGAACGCGAGCGCTGATCGTCGCGACCGGCGCCAGCGCCCGCTGGGTCGGCGCCGACGGCGAGGACGAGCTGATGGGGTACGGCGTCTCGACGTGTGCGACCTGCGACGGCGCCTTCCACCGCGGCGACGACGTCCTCGTGATCGGCGGGGGCGACTCGGCGATGGAGGAGGCGCTGTTCCTCGCGAAGTTCGCCGACTCGGTGACGGTCGTCCACCGACGCGACGAGCTGCGCGCTTCCGAGGTGATGGCTCAGCGGGCTCGCGATCACGAGAAGATCGCCTTCCGCTGGAACGCGGAGCTCCTCGAGATCCACGGCTCCCGGGATGACGGCGTCACCGGCGCGACGCTCGTTTCCCATCCCGACGGTCACCCGATGGAGAAGCTCGAGGGGAGCGCGGCGCCGGAGGCCACGACCGAGGTCAAGCGAGAGACCGTCGACGTCGGCGGGATCTTCTACGGCGTCGGCCACGTTCCAAACACCGACTTCCTCGAGGACACCGCGATCGAACTCGACGACTCCGGCCACCTGGAGACCCGCGAGGGGATGACGACCGAGACCGCGCTCGAGGGCGTCTTCGGCGCGGGAGACGTGATGGATCCCGACTACCGCCAGGCGGTGACCTCGGCGGGTACCGGGAGCATGGCCGCCCTCGACGCCGAGGCGTGGCTCGAGGCACAGGCCGTTCGCTCGGCGTCTCGAGCCCTTGCGGAGCCGACTGCGCAGTAAAACGGTGGGGGAGTTGCAGCCGACCGAGATGCATGGGGTGCGGCGTCGGTGACTCCGCCGGCTGCAATTCAAACTGAAAACTATTGAAATAAATACTTTCTTCTTTTCTTACTAATCTGCTGGACGAAAGCCCACGGCTTTAGCCCCGCGAGTGCGATACGAGTTCGCATGAAGGGAGTCGTTCCCGCGGCCGGGGAAGGGACGAGGCTGCGTCCGCTGACCGACGAGAAACCGAAGGGGCTCGTCGAGGTCGACGGGCGACCGATCCTCACCCACGTCTTCGAGACGCTGCTCGAGGCCGGCGTCGACGAACTCCTCGTCGTCGTCGGCTACCGCAAGGAGGCGATCGTCGACCGCTACGGCGACGCCTACGCCGGTATCCCGATCAGCTACCTCCACCAACGCGAGCAACGAGGGCTCGGTCACGCGGTCTCGCTGGCGGAGCCACACGTCGACGGCCCGTTCGTCGTCCTCAACGGCGACAACGTCTTCAACGGCGGGATCGGACCAGCCCTCGAGCGCGTCGAATCCACCGACGCGGAGGGTGCATTGCTCCTCGAGAAGGTCGACCGCGAGACGGCCCGTGAAACCGGCGTCGTCGACGTCGAGGACGGCCAGGTCAGGGAGATCGTCGAGAAGCCCGACGACCCGCCGTCCCGGCTGGTGACGACCGGCTGTTACGTCCTGCCACCCGAAATATTCCACGCGCTCGCGCTCGCGCAGCCGTCAGACCGCGGCGAGTACGAACTCAGCGAGGCCGTCGGCCTGTTGGCGCGGGCGGGTCGACACGTCGACGCCGTCGAGTTGCCGGGCGAACGGATCAATATCAACGCGCCCGAGGACGTCGAGCGGGCCGAAGAGCTGATCGATTAGCGCTCGGCCAGCATCGAACGGTCGAGATAGAGTCGTTCGAGGCCGACGTCGCGGGCGTGGTCGACCACCGCAGCGTACTCGTCGGCGGTGATCGGACGATTGATCTCCTCGTAGAACTCCGCTTCGGCCGCCTTGTAGTAGGGTTGGTACTGCGCCATCACGTCGACGAACGTCTTCGTCGAAATCTCGTCGGCGAGAAACTCGAGCACCCGTTGTGCGCTCTCGACGTGGTTGGGCATGACGAGGTGGCGCACGAGGAGCCCGCCCGTCGCGAGCCCGGTGTCGTCGAGCCGGAGATCGCCGACCTGTCGGTGCATCTCACGCAGCGAGTCGGTGACGTTCGACCAGTAGTTCGGCGCCTTCGAGTACGTCGCCGCAGCGGCGTCCTCGCCCCACTTCACGTCGGGCATGTAGATATCGACGATCCCCTCGAGTCGCTCGAGGATCTCCGGTCGCTCGTACCCCCCGCAGTTCCAGACGATCGGCAGATCCAGTCCGGCCTCGGTGGCGATCCGGACGGCCTCGACCAGGTGCGGGGAGTGGTGGGTCGGGGAGACGAAGTTGACGTTGTGACAGCCCCTCGCCTCGAGCTCGAGGGCCATCTCGGCGATCTCCGCGGGCGTCGCCGGCTCGCCGCGCGCCTCGTGGCTGGTCTCGAAGTTCTGGCAGAAGACGCACTTCATGTTACAGTTCGCGAGGAAGATCGTTCCGCTCCCGTTGTGACCGCGCAGGCAGTCCTCCTCGCCGAAATGTGGGAAGTACGTCGAGACGTACGCGGTGTCGTCGACCTGGCAGGTGCCGACGCGGCCGGCAGTGCGGTCGACCCCGCAGTCGTACGCACAGAGGTCGCAGTCGGCGTAGCGCTCCCAGAGGTCGTCGACCCGCGCTTCGAGGGTCTCGGGCGGAAGTGAGCGCGCGTTCGGCGTCGTCGCCGGTGAACCGGATCCCATGCGAAACGGTATGGCCGCCGATCGCCAAACCCTTGTTGGAAGGTATCACGGGTCACGATACTCCGTCGGGTTCACCGGTCGACGGATCGTGAACGCTCGAAACGATTCTCGAGGCACCGATCGGACTCTCCGCGAGATCCGTCACCGAGAATCCTTCATGATCTTTCGCTGCACACGCAGGCAGAACCCCCAACCCCGAAAGCGGATTACTGTACATATACACGAAGTAACATTTAGAGCAGTGAGCGACCGTACCGGCGGCCGGCGCCGATCCGTCGCGGTCGTCGGCGTCGTCGAACGTGACGGTCGGTCGACGGCCACCGGAGGAGAGCCGATCCGAAACGTGTCCTCGGTCGGGTCGGTGCAACGGTTTCGGGGGACGAACATAGCAACCAATGACACTCACAGACCTCGGTAGACGGGAGTTTCTCGCGGCCGGCGTTACGGGACTCTCGGTAACGGCGGCGTACGGCGCCGAAGCGTTCGGCGTCACCGAACGGTTCGACGACGCGAGAGTTACGGCGGTCGTTCCCTGGGCCCAGGGCGGGGGAACCGACCGGGCGATGCGAATCACGACGCCGGCGTGGTCCGATCGGCTCGGTATCGAGTTCGTCGTCGAGAACTACCCCGGCGGCTCGACCCAGGTCGGCGGCGAGGAGCTATACAACGCCGATCCGGACGGTACGACGGTCGCGATGTGGAACATGCCACAGATGCAGGCGACGTGGCTGTTCCAGAACGCGCCCTACCGGATGGAGTCGTTCGACTACCTCGGCACGCACCACTGGGACCCGACGATGTGGTTCGCCCCGCTCGATCGGCCGTACGACGACCTCGCCGAGTTCGTCGACTACGCCCGCGAGGACGGCGCGACCGTCGGAATCACCTCCGCCATCGGGAACACGGCGCTGTCGGCGCTGCTGGTCGAGGACACCTACGATCTCGACCTGACGGTCGTCAACATGGAGGGCGGATCGGAGGTCCGCCAGGCCGTCCTCGCGGGCGACGTCGACGCGGGCGTCAACCAGCCGTGGGCGTTCAACCCCGACCACGTCGGCGACGTGCTTGCCCTGGGCTCGCACACCGCCGAGCCACAGGAGCTCTGGCCCGATACGCCATCGTTCGCCGATCTCGGACTCGAGGACGTCCCGCTCGTCGAGGAGGGGCTCGGGCAGTGGAAACTCGTGGTGGTTCCCGGCGGGCTCCGGGAAAACGACCCCGAGCGCTTCGAGCGCCTCGCCGATACCTACGCCGCGGCTCTCGAGGACGAGACGTTCCTCGCCGAGGCCGAAAACCAGGGCGGGCTCGACGAGATCCTCGAGTACCGCGGCCCCGACGAGACCGAAGCGGAAGTCGAAGAGACCTCACAGTTCATGGAAACGTACGCCGACGTGGTCGAGAACTTCATCTACGATCGATAACGACGATGACGAGAATTACGCCGCCGACGGTGACGATGAGTACCGGCTCGCGAACGCTCGAGATCGACACGGGCGAGCTCCTGTTTCCGGGGCTCGTCCTGGCGTTCTGCCTGTTTTACTACTGGGATACGCGCGCCCTCCCGGAGCTCTCGATGCTGTACGCGGGACCGCTGTTGTACACGACTATCGCGCTCGCGGTCGTGACCGTGGCGGTCCAGGCCGTCTCCGTCGGCGGCGGCGACGATCCCCGCGGTGGCGGTGACGGCGGCGTCGAGAGCGCGGCGGCCGCGTTCGACCCCGACAGCGACCCCGAGGCCGACGAGGAGGCCGTCTTCACCGTTCGAAGCGCAGCGGTGCTGATCGTGCTGACTGCCGGCTACATCGTCGCGCTCGAGCCGATCGGCTTTCTCGCCGCGACGGTCGCCTTCCTCGCGGCCACGCTGTACCTGTTCGGCGAGCGGAACCCGCTCGCGCTCGCTGGGTACTCGCTCGGCTTCGCGATCGGCGTCTGGCTCGTGTTCGTCCAGTGGCTGATGATCCCCCTGTGACCATGCTCGGACTCCTCTTTCCCGCAGCGATCGACGGCGCGCTCGGCATTCTCTCGAGCCCGTACGTGCTGTTCGCAATCCTGCTGGGGACGGCGGTCGGCATCGTCTTCGGGGCGATCCCCGGGTTCTCCGCGACGATGACGATCATTCTCTTCACCCCGGTGACGATCCCGTTCGAGCCGACCGTCGCGCTGATCTTTCTGGTCTCGGCCTACGGCGGGGCCGTCTACGGCGGCTCGATCCCGGCGATCCTCATCAACACCCCCGGCGCGCCGGGGTCGATCGTCACCTGCTGGGACGGGTACGAACTCACCAAACAGGGCCGGGCGATCTACGCGCTCGCGGTTTCGGCGATCGTCTCGGGGCTCGCGGGCCTGATCGCGGCGACGTTCCTGCTCGTGTTCGCCCCGCCGATCTCCGATTTCGCGCTCAACTTCGGCAACCCGGAGATGTTCCTGCTTGCGGTGTTCGCCCTGACGATCATCCCCGCGGCGAAGGGGTCGTCGCTCTCGAAGGCCCTGCTCGCCGGGGCGTTCGGGCTGCTGATCGGGACGATCGGGAACGACCCGCAGCTCGCACAGCCCCGCGCCACGTTCGGGCAGACGGCGCTGCTCGAGGGCGTCGACTTCGTCGTCGTCCTCATCGGGCTGTTCGTGCTTGCGGAGGTGTTCTGGCTGGCCTACCGCGGGACCGTCGTCACCGGCGATAACACCGTCCAGCGCGGGGCTTCCGAGGTGTACGACGCGGCTCGAGCGGTCGTCTCGCGGCCGGTCGGGTTCGTCCGCGGCGCGCTCATCGGGACGTTCATCGGCTCGCTGCCCGGCGCCGGCGCCGACGTGGCGAACTTCGTCTCCTACAACGAGGCCAAGCGCTGGGCCAACGACGAACTCGCCGACCGATTCGGCAGCGGGATCATCGAGGGCGTCATCGCGGCGGACTCGAGTAACAACGCGACCCAGGGTAGCGCCCTGATCCCGACGCTCACCCTCGGCATCCCCGGCAGCGGCGCGACGGCGGCGCTACTGGGTGCGATCGCGCTCCACGGACTCAACCCCGGTCCCGGCCTGTTCGACGCCTCGGGCGACATCGTGTACGCGATGATCCTCTCGCTGTTCGTCGGTAACGTCCTGATTCTGATCTACGGGCTCGCCGGCTCGCAGTACTTCGGGAAGCTGGCATACATTCCTATCCGCTATATCATTCCGTCGGTTGCGGTGCTGGCGGTCGTCGGCGGTTTCGCGGTCCGGAACGCGCCCGTCGACCTCTACATCGTGCTCCTGTTCGGGCTGCTCGGCGTGCTGTTCGTCGTCTACGACTACCCGCTGGTCAGTCTCGTCCTGGGGGTGATCCTCGGCGACATCGCCGAGTCCGGATTCGTCACCGGCTGGCTGCTGACCGGAGAGAGCGCCACCGCGTTCCTGTTCAACAGCTCTATCGCGGTCGGCCTGCTCGCACTCATCGCACTCTCGCTGGTCGTGACCGCGGTCAAGAATTAGGGGGAGGTTACGGTGCGTCGGCGACCGCGACGACCTCGTCGGAGCGCTCGAGGTCGCCGAACTCGTCCTCGGCGTGCTGGTCGTGGAACTCGAGGCGGGAGCGCGTCCAGGAGTCGGGCTCGAGCTCCTCGGCGGCGATAACGCCCTCTCGAGCCGGCAGCTCTAGCTCCTCGACCGCTTGGTCGTCCGCCAGCACCGAGTAGCGGATGCTCCCGCCCTCGACGCCACCCTGGACGGAGCTGGGGAGGTGGAGCGGGCGCCTGATCGAGACGGGCAGTTCGGTCTCCTCGTCCAGGTAGAGGACGAGTTCGTCGTCGTCAGTTCTCCTGAGCAGGTGATCCACGATCTCGTCCGGAGACTGTCTGTCGACCGTCATCGTCAGTCGCCGGCCTCCTCGGGTTCCGTTCCGTCGCCGACCCGGCGAATGCTGTCGTAGGCGAACAGCGGGTCGCCGTCCAGCGTACACTGCTTGCAGCCGAGACACTCGAACCCCTCGTCGTAGAGTTCGTTGTACGGGATATCACGCCGCTCGTGGTACTCCCAGACGTCCTCGGTCGTCCAGTGGACGATCGGGTTGATCCGAGTTACCGCTTCTTTCTCCTCGAAGAAGTCGAGGTGCTTTCGCCACTCGTAGCTCCCCTCGCCCTCGCCGTCGTCGAGCCCCTCGTCCATCCGGTAACCGGTGATCCAGCCGTCGTAGCCGTCGACCATCCGCTCCATCGGCGCCGACTTGAGCGTCTGACAGCAGAGCTCCGGCTTGCGCTGGTTCACGCGCGGACCGTGTTCGGCGACGAGTTCCTCGTAGCTCGAGTCGGGTTCGTACGTTTCGAACTCGACGCCGTAGCGGTCCTCGAGGGTGGCTTTCATCTCCCAGGTCGACTCGAAGTGGTTGCCGTGGTCGAGAAAGGAGAGGGCAACGTCGCTCTCGAGGTCGGCGTCCGATCGCGCGAGGAGGTCGAGGACGGCGTTCGAGTCCTTCCCGAAGCTGCAGGTGAACGTCGGATCGTCGAACCTGTCCCAGGCCTCGTCGAGTACCTCGAGGGATTTCTCGAGCTTTTCGTCGAAGCTGGCGGACTCGATATCGATTTCAATCGACATCGGTGGTGAGAGAGGTGAGGCTGTACTGAACGCATCGGTGCGGCGAGTTGTGGATCATAGTACGTGTGGTTTTCGTGGTAGCAAAGCACATCATCGGATTACGGAAGTGCGTTGTGCCTGCAGGTCCGGGTGACTCGAATAACGGGTCAGCGGCACCGAAAGCGGCAACTTCGGCGAACGGAATCAGCGGCGAGAGTCCCACTCGTCGGGAGGAGTGCAACCATCGAACGGCCGATCGGGCCCACGATCGATCACGGGACCGGTTCTCGCTCCGAAACCACACTTATCGACCCCCACCGCTAACACGGAACCAAAACAATGCACACAGTGAGCGTTCCGTTCGCGATCGTCACCGGAACCGGTGCGGGCCTGCTCGCGCTGCTGTCGTGGGAGGTGTTCCGCGAATCGCCGTTCGGAACGGCCGTGGCGATGGTCGCGATCGTGATGTCGGGAACGACGATCTATCACACCGTGTTGCTCGTCGTCGGGACGGAATCGACGGCGCTTCGCATCCTTCGCGGAAGCGTCTACACCCTGCTCGCGGTCTCGATCTGGCTCGTCGTGTACAGACACCGAGCGATACAGCGAGGGGCGACCCTCGAGTGACACTGATGAGCGAACTCGACCTCTTTACGGGATACGTCCTCCTGATGGGCGTGGTGGCCGGGCTGGGACTGCTGGTGTTGCTCTACACCGAGTTCGACGCGGTCGAGTACGACTCGTTCGTGCTGCTCACCGTCGCCGGGCTGTTCCTGTTTACCATCGGTGGTCCGCTCACGGAGCTACTGGCCCCGTCGGCCGTCCACTGGATCCATGGCGTCGCCGCGCTTCTGGTGTTGTTCGGGCTGTACAGTCCCGTCCAGAACGACCTCCGACGGGAGGAGTGGGCGTCCCTGCTCCTGACCGACCCGACCCAGATCCGGAAGCCGGCCGAGTGGATGGTGCCGATCGACGACGCCGTTCTCGGGCTGTTCCACTCCTCGGAGCTGGTGCTCACCCCCACGATCATCGCGTACAACATCGACTATAGCCGCGAGGAGGTGAACCGTCGACTGACGAGACTCGAGGAGGCGGGCCTCGTAGAACGCGTCGAACGGGGGAAGTATCGGCTGACCGAACTCGGCGAACGTTACCTCCAGGGCAGAGTCGACCTCGAGGACTGAAAACGAGTCCCGAAATTCGGCCGTTCGAGATCGGCTCGACGTCCGCTCGGCGGACGGAGCTGGCTTAACAGCCCCAGTCGTCCCGCCAGCACTCCATCATCTCGATTTCCTCGCGTTGGACCGCGATGATCTCCTCGGCCAGATCGGCCACGCGCTCCGCCCGTCCGCCCTCGAGGACGTCCTCGGCCATCTCGATCGCACCCTCGTGGTGGAAAATCATCTGTTCGGCGAACAGACAGTCGAACTCTTGGCCCTCGGCCTCGCGGAGTTCGGTTAGCTCCTCGTCGGAGAGCATCCCCTCCATCTCGTCGTGGTCGTGGTCGCCGCCAGCGTCGGCACCGGCCTCCTCGAGCCACTCCTGGAGCTGTTCGATCTCCGCCTCTTGCACCTCGATGATCTCCGGGGCGAGATCGCACAGCCGCCGGCTATCGGTCCGATCGGGAACGAGCTCGGCCATCTCGATCGCCTGCTCGTGGTGTGGGATCATTCCCTGCATGAACGCGACGTCGGCGTCGTTGAACTCCCCGTCGTCGTGATATTCGTGATCGTCGTTGTGATGTTCGTGATCGTCGTCGTGATGTTCGTGATCGTCGTCGTGATGTTCGTGGTCGTCCGTTTCACCGTCGTGGTCGTGGTTCTCGTCGTCGCCGTGATCGTCGGCGGTGGCCAGACCCGCAAGCCCCGCGGTCGTTGCTCCCGTGACGGCCAGCACTCGGCGTCGTGTCGTTCTACGCATCGTACCAGCGTTCGGTTCTCGACCCGTCTTTAGCGTGTGAGATCGTTGTACGATTGCAACTGAAGAGTCCCGATACCAGGCGAAAGAGCGGCCGACGGCCAACTAGTGAGCCGCCGTCTCGAGGGTGTGTCTCGAGCGAATACAACTAGTGAGATCGTTCGTCGAACCGCGAGCCGCGGGTTTTCGGCCGATCGAATCGATCGGAGCCGACGACGGGATCTGGACCGTCCCCCTCGCCCGCAGTACCCTCACGAAATCGAGCGACAGGGAGACCCGTCACGGACTCGAAACGAGACCCCTCGAGGGGGGATCGGACGAGGATCGAAGCCGGAAAAGAGGCGTCGTCGTTACTCGACGACCAGGTCGCCGACCTGGTTCGCCTCGTGGTACTCGCAGACGTACGTGACCATCTCGGGCTCGGCCGTGAACTCGAGCGAGTCGCTCTCGTCTTCGGCGTCGATGCTGTCGGTCGCCAGATCGTCCACGAGCTCGTCGCCCTCGTCCCAGATCTGGAGGTCGTGGGTGACGCCATCGGCGTTGATCCACTCCATCGTGTACTCCTCACCCTCCTCGAGGACGAGCGTCGGATTCTCTTCGCCGTCGATCTCGCCGGGCTCGACGCCCTCCCAGTGGGAGGCGTAGCCGTCGAGGACGATCTCGGTGCCGGCCTCGATTTCGTAGCCGTCGGCGGCGTCCTCCCCGTTGTCGTCGCCGTTCTCCTCGCCGTCTCCGTCCTCGCCGTTATCGTCGTCGCCAGCACAGCCGGCGAGCGCGATGGCGATCGTCGATGCTCCCGCAGCCTTCAGTACCGTTCGGCGTGTGTGGTTGGTCATCGTCTTCGCTTCGGTGTAATCTTCGACTTATGTTCAAAGGTGGAGCGCGTTCCCGACGATTGGGAAATTCGATCGAGTGGAACCGAACGCTCCTCCCATCGAGCGCGTCACCGATCGTGAGCGCCGTCGATCGCCTCCGCATCGTCCGACCGAACCGCCTCGAGATCGTAGTGGTCCCCGGGGCCGCCGCCGTCGGATCCTCGGGCCGGCTCGGCCGACAGCTCGAGGACGTGGGCGCCACTGACGCTGTCGCTGACGAAGACGAACTCGCGCTCGTCGTTGTAGACGGCGCTCCAGGCGAACGGGGGCGTCGACGGGGCGACCGTCTCCTCGAGCGCCTCGACCTCGTCGAGTTCGCCGACGGTCGCGAGTCGCTCAGTCGGCACCGGGTTCGTCGGATCCGTCAGGTTCGCGACCCACGCGCCCTGGCGGTAGCCGCCGTCGACGAGCAGCGCCTCGTCGTCGGCGTGGACGAGGTCGTGAAAGTGGGTCGTCCACCAGAACGCTTCCGAGGAATCCATCTCCCGTGCGTCCGGCGCGTGCGTGAACCCGATCGGCTCCGGATCCTCGAGCGAGCCCTCGTCCCACCCGATATCGAGGACGTGTTTTCCACCGGGGATGCCGGTTTCGACCTCGTCGCCGACGATCACGAGGTCGCGTTCGGGATCGGGATGGGCCTGGTGACACAGCTCGAACCCCGGCTCGCCGACCGTCTCGTAGTCGGGTCGATCGGCGTACTCGAAGTGGCTCCGCACCGTCGGCCGCAGCGGGTCGTCGACGTCGTAGACGACGTACCCCTCGCCGGGCCCCATGATGTACGCCGCGTGCAGGACCTCCCGGACTGGATCGTACTCGAGGTCGTGACACCCGCCTGCGGGGCCGACTGCGTCGACGAGCTCCGGTGCCGCGGGGTCGCCGACGTCGACCGTTACAACGCCGGTCTCGACGGTCGGATCGAGGTCGACGAGGTAGAGCACGGGTTCTTCGGGGTGGGTCGTCAGCTTGTGGACGCCCGTGTTCGGCGTCTCGAGGCGGGCGATCCGCTCGGGTTCCGACGGGGTTCCCTCGGCCCAGCCGAAGTCGATCACCTCGAGTCCTTCCCGTCCGTCCGCGCCGTCGGCCTCCTGTGACCGGTAGTAGATTCCTTCTCGAAGCGCATCGAACTTGACGTCGTTCGACCGCGTTTCTGGGTTCGCGCTCTCGAGTTCGTGTGCCACCGTCGGCGACTCGAGTTCCGAGAGATCGAGCAGCGTACTGGCGACGTCGCTTTCGGCCGTCGGGAAGCTCCCGAGGACGCCCCACCGACCGTCGTCGCTCGCGTGGCCGAACGTGTACATCGGAGATTCGCTCCCGCGTGCGTGACCGCGGGGGTCGATACGTCCGGGGTCGCCGTCATCGGCGTCGTCGGCCGAACAGCCCGCGAGCGGGAGCGACAGCGAGAGCGCGGTGCCGGCGGTTGCCAGGACTCGACGGCGGTTCATATCCCTTCTCCGGACACCGCGGGAAAAAACGTTGCTCCCGCCGGCCGCTCGTCCTCGACGGTGTGAAACGCAACGTTCACAGCGAGCGATCGACACGGGACGATATGAACGTCCGCGACTACTACTTCACGGCGAAGGGGGTCCAGAACCTCGTCGACACCGAACGGGACACCCCATCGTACTCGCAGTCGCTCCCGCACCGACTCGCACTCTGGCGACGCGGCTTTCTGAGCAGGGCCGGCCCGATCTACGACTTCGATCGCTACGATCCGGAATCGTTCGTCAGCGACTACCAGCGGTTCGTTCGGGCGAAGAACCTCAACGGTACGTGGTCGGTCGCGCTCTCGAACAAGCTGTTTTTCGACTGGCTGATGCGGGCCTACGGCGACCACCGAATGGTCGTCTACGGCCTCGTCCGCGACGGCATCTTCCACGAGTTCGACGACTCCCGCGAGCCGGCACCCGCGGCGGTCGCCGGCGACGGAACGACAGCACTCGAGCCGGCGCTCGACTCGAGGACTGCCACTCGCCGCGAGGCCGGTGCGTGGGTCGCCGACCGGCTCGAGACGGACGGGAAACTGGTTCTCAAATGGGTCCGTGGCGGCGGCGGCGAGAACGTCTTGCTCTGTTCGCGGACCGAGAACGGCTACGAGATCAACGGCGAGCGCTACGACCGCGACGCCCTCGTCGCCCGGATCGACGATCTCGAGAACTACCTCGTCTGCGAGCACGTCGAGCAGGGTCCGTACGCGGCCGCCCTCTACCCCGAGACGCCGAACACGATCCGCGTACTCACGATGTACGACGACGAGGCCGAGGAGGCGTTCATCGCGGCCGCGGTCCAGCGGATCGGAACCGACCGCTCCGGCTCGATGGACAACTTCTCGCAGGGCGGTCTCAGCGCCGAGATCGACGTCGACACCGGCGAGCTGGGCCCGGGCGCACAGCTTCCCGCCGAGAGCGACCGCCTCGAGTGGTACGGCCACCATCCCGAAACCGGAACGCGGATCCAGGGCGCCGAGATCCCGGCCTGGGAGACGATCCGGGAGCGAATCCTCGAGCTGGCCTCGAGCCATCCGATGCTCCCCTACGTCGGCTGGGATCTCGTGCTTACCGACGACGAGGGCCCGTTCAAGATCATCGAGGCGAACGATCACTCCGGGCTCAAGGCGATGCAGGTCCACGGGCCGCTGCTGACCGACGACCGCGTTCGTCGATTCTACGAGCGACACGGCGTCTGCTGACGGCGTTCACCGGTCCTACGAACGCTACGGCGTCCGCCGGCTGTCGCTCGAGACCGCGTTGCCTCTCGGGCGGAGTCGATCGTCGCGAGAAGAGCGGCTACCGGCGTTTCGGTGACTACTCGACGCGCAGTTCGTCGTCGGCTTCGACGTGGTCGGCGTCCCAGCGGATCGTGAACGTCGTACTCCGTTCGGCACCGGTGTCGAGCAGATCTGAGTCGGTGTCGACTGCGACGTCGAACGCACACGTCTGTGGTGGGTTGATCGTCGCGCTCTCGTTGCCGGTAATCACCGTAACCTTGTCCCCGACGCTTTCGGCGCGGTCGCGGTCACCGGTCGTAGCGTCGTCACGGCGGTTCGTTTCGTCTCCGATACCGGTTTCCGTCCCGGTCGTTTCCGTCGATCCGGTTCCAACCGTCTCGGTGGTGTTTTCGCCACGGCCGGCGGCGTCGGGTCGGGTTTGCGGATCGAGTTCGTCGGCGAACTGTCGGAGGTACGCGGCGATTTCGGAACGGGTCCGCTCCTGTGTCGTCTCGAGTGATGCCATACCGAACCATCAACGAGCCGACCGATGAGTTTGAGGCTTGCACAGCAACGGGGCTCCGACCGTCGCGGACGGAACCGGTATTACGGCCCGGTCGCGTTCGCGAACGACTCGGTTCGTCGAACCGTCGGTCGGCGACCGATCCGAGTCTCGGGCGGGAACTCACCTCCGCCTCGCGGGGTCAGTGTACTCCGGTAGTACCGGTTAGTACGGCATCCACCTATTGTAGCTCAGCTACCTCAGCTGAGGCACCTATTGAAAGCGTTTTGACTACCGTGGGAGAGCGGCGTCAGGAGGAGTACTCGCTTCGAGAGCCGACCCACGCTGCGATCCCTCGAGCGGGCGAGATCCGATTCGAACGGACGCGGTCGGTGCAGTCAGGAGGAGTCGATCAACGCGGTCACGTCGTACCCTCCCTCGAGCAGCAGTGTGGCGTATCGGCCGAACAGCCACGCCAGTCCGTTGAGCGCGTGGAGGGTGAGCAAGCCGAGCAGAAAGCCGCCGCCGGCGACGACGAGCGCCTGCGGAAGCGTTGTGATCTCCCAGTAGCCGACCGTGAGGACCGCCTCGAATCCGACCAGCAGCTGATTCCACGCCAGATAGACGGTCTGGTGGAACTCGGGCGCTCGATCGGTCACGACCCCCACGTACAGCCCCGGCTGGTCGTAGTACAGCGGTACGAGGAGCATCGCCAGGGCCGTCGACAGCCCGGTCGTGAGGACGACGAACGAGACGAGACCCAGGACGAACACCGACGGAAGGTAGACGAACGGCGTCCACGTCCGGAGGTCGGTGAGCAGGTCGAGCGCTCGATCCCGGCGCCGGTCTCCCTCGAGTCGACGGCTGCCGTCGATCTCGACCGGGAGCAAGCGCGTGACGAGCCAGCGTTCGAACTGGGCCGCAAGCAGCGTCGCCCCCAGTACGACCGCCAGGATCGGGAGCCCGACGACCAGTATCGAGAGGCTGACGCCGACCGAGAGGCCGACGACGAGGAAGACGAAGTACGCGAGTCCGAGCGGAAAGGCCAGCAGCAGGTAGCCCAGACGGCGGTACGTCTCCCGCCGGACGGGAACCGAGACGAACCACCGGAGTCCGCCCCGGAGTCGGTCGGCGCCGAGGTCGAGTCGCTCGGCCGTCGGGGACGCCATCTCGAGGATGACTCCCCGGTGTGGGAAAATAAACGTTCGGCTCGGTCGGGTCTCGGTCGCCGGTAGAAGCCGATCCGAACGGACCGCTCCCGACTCGCGAGCGCTGAGGTCCGAACGGATCGGTCACGATCCGCGAGCGCTCGAGCGACTCCCGATCCTCCGTCCCGGAGTCGGGAGACAACCTTTTGTTCTGGCCCGAGTACCACCTGCCGATGGCCGACGACGGCGAGGTGGACGTCGTCGAGATCCTCGGCGACGACTACGCCAAGACGATCCTCGTCCGCACCCGCGCCGAGCCCCAGTCGGTCCGGGCCCTGAGCGACGCCTGCGACGCCGATCCCTCGACGATCTACCGCCGGGTCGAGCGACTCACGGAGGCCGACCTGCTCGAGGCCCACCAGCAGCTCGATCCGGACGGCCACCACCACAAGGTGTACGCGGCCCGGCTTCGGGAAGTTCGGATCCGCCTCGCCGAGGAGGGGTACGACGTCGAGATCGAACGGGAGGAATCGGCCGCCGACCGCTTCACCAGGCTCTACGAGGGGTTCAAATGATCCCCCGAAACTCTCGATCGATCCTCGTGGGATTCGACTCGAGTTCGACAGCGTGGATGGCGGTACCGTCTCCCCTCGAGTCGACGGTCGGAATGACCCCCGCGTCGATACTCGAGAGCGTTCCGCTGTCGACGGTCGGAGGCTCGCCGACCGTAATCGCGCTGGTGTTTCTCTCGCTCGTACTCGCGACGCTGCTGTCGGTGTACTTGGCGCTGCGGCTCTACCGCGGCTACCGCGCCGGCGGCGGACGAGCGATGCTCCTGCTCGGCGTCGGACTCGTCTTGCTGACGACCGTCCCGTTGCTGTTGCGCCTCGCGCTGTCGAACGTCGGGAGCGTGGCGGTCGTCTGGCAGGAGACGATCGTCACCGCCTGTCAGCTGGTCGGGCTGGTGGTCATCCTGGGGGTGATCCATGGTCGCCGTTGAGCCCGCGACGGTGCTGTTCGCGACGGCGCTGGCGACCGCGGTCGTCGGGCTCGTCGTCGCCGGCTACGCCTACCGGGGATACCGTCGCAACGACAGCCCCGCGATGTTCTACCTCTCGATCGGGATCGCACTGATCGCCGTCGGTCCGGTCGCGGTCAGCTACGGGCTCGCGCCGCTGCTTTCGCTGTCGGACGCCGCCAGCCTGCTCGGGGTGCTCTGGGTGACCATCGCCGGGCTGGTGGCGATCCTCTACTCGCTCGAGGGGACCTAGTACAAAATTGTTTCGCACGGTGGTCGAGCCGACAGCCCGAGACTCCGTTTTACCGCCGTAGGAGCCGTCGATCCGTTCGTATGCCACCGAACCAACTCGCTGCCAGTTCCGGCGACCTCGCACCGACCGACTCGTCGCGGAACGGTAGCGAACGACCGTTTCACGCCGCACCGATCGACCCCTGGACGTACCGATCGCTCGCCTACGTCCTGCTCGCGTTCCCGCTCGGGATCGCCTACCTGGTCGCGATCACCGTCGGCTTCTCGATGACCGTCGGCCTGAACCTCACGCTGCTCGGGCCGATCGCGCTGGTCGCCACGCTGCTGTCGATCGTCGCGCTCGCCTGGCTCGACGGCGCCCTCACTCGAGGACTGCTCGCCGTCGACGTCACCCCGTCCCTTCCGCCGACCGACGACGGGGTCGGCGCGTTCCTGAAACGGCTCGTGCTCGGGCGCGAAACCTGGCTCGGCGCGGTGTACCTCGGCTGGAAGATCCTGCTCGGGATCGTCGGCTTCGTCGCGCTCGTCGTCGGCGTCTCGCTCGCGACGAGCCTGCTGGTCACGCCCTTCGTCTACGGAACCGACCTCGTGGTGTACGCCGGCGTCGGCGATCCGGTCACGATCGGGACGCTTCCGCGAGCGCTGGGCGCCGCGACCGGCGGGCTCCTCGTCGGCCTCGGGACGCTGTACCTCGCGAACCTCCTCGGTCGCGTCTCGGCCGTCGTCGCCGCGTCGCTGCTCGAGGGCCGTGGCGAGACGTGAGAGGCAGAGGGAAGTGTCGAGATCTCGACGCTCGAGGACGGGTTCACGCTCGAGGACGGGTTCGACGCCGACGAGCTCCTCGAGGCCGAAAGCGGGATCGACGCTAGTGACTGGTCGCCGGCTCTTCTCTCTCCGCGAGTCGGCTCACGAACTCCAGCAGTTCCGTGTTGAACGTCTCGGGTTCCTCCCAGAAGGGGTTGTGTCCACTCCCGTCGAACGTCACGAGCTCGGAGTCCGGGATCCGTTCGTGCATCCACTCGCCGAGCGGTCCCGGGAAGATCTTACTCTGTTCGCCGTAGAGTAGCAGTGTCGGAACGTCTATCGTCGGGAGGTGGCCCCGGAAGTCTCGAGGAACCATGTCCTCGAGCATGGCGGTCGCGACCGAAGTCGGCGTCAGCGTCGTTCGGGCGTACATCTCGTTGAGTCGCTCTTCCGAGCGGGGGTCGGCGAAGAACGCCTGGATGATCGGCTTCGCCGCTTCGGCGCGACTCGCCTCGAGTCCGCCGACGATTTCGGCGAGCCCCTCCTCCGAGAACTCACCCATGAGGGCGAACTCCAGTCGTCGTCGGAGTAGAACTTCGGCGTCTGATCGATCATGGCGATCGCCCGGACCCGCTCGTCGCCGATTTCCTCGAGGTAGGTCAGCGTGATCGCGGCGCCCATCGACCACCCGACGAGGACGGCAGCCGAGACGTCGAGTGACTCCATGAGGAACTCGAGATCTGCAGCGTACTCCGAGAGCGTGTGTCCATCGTCGGTCTTCCCCGAGAGCCCGTGTCCTCGGAGATCGTACGTCAGAACGTGGTACTCCTCGGCGAGCGCGTCGACGTTTTTCCGCCACCAGTACTCCGAGTCACACGTCCAGCCGTGCACGAGGACGATCGTCTCTCCGTCGCCGCGTTCCCTGTAATACAGTGGGACACCGTCTGTGGTTTCGATGTAGGCCATTAGATAGTATACGATAAATAATTATAAATACATTTCTTCCCGTTTTCCGGGGTATTGAGCGTTGATATGTACGATTTCGTGTCGATACATACGAGAACTGTTACGTCGCCCTGACTTCCTCCCACGACTGAAGTCGGTGGCTTTCTCCTTGAACCACTGTAACGGCGCAATCCCCACGTCGTTCCCTACTCCTCGAGCGTCGATATCTCGACACTTCCCGTGCTCGTCTCGATCCGGAGCCGCGGGCCGCCCTCGCCGAGAACGGCGCTGACGCGGTCGTTGTCGCGACGGTACTCCTCGAGTCCCAGCCCCTCGTCGTCGATCTCGAGGCTGCCGGTGCTGGTTCGGGCCTCGAGGTCGGCGTCGATAGTCGGCGAGAGCGCGATCTCGACGCTGCCCGTGCTCGCGGAGAACGTAGTGTCCCCGTCGATCGCCGGGACCGCCGCCTCGATACTCCCGGTGCTCGCAGTCAGGTTCCCGACGGCGTCGACGTCCGCGACGTCGATGCTCCCCGTGCTCGTTTCGGCGACGACCGTTCCGTCGACGTTTCTGATCTCAACGCTACCGGTACTCGACCGAGCCTCCAGATCTCCGCCGACGTCGGTAACGGCGACTCGACCAGTTCCCGTGACCAGGCGATCGACCGACAGCTCGTCGGGGAGGGCGACGTCGATATCCATCGCGGGCTCGCTCTCGAACCAACCCGTCTCGCCGTCGTACTCGGCCCGGAGCTCGAGGAGTTGCTCGCTCCGAGCGGAGTCGAGGCGGAGCGCCTCGAGGTCAGTCCGAACGGAGCTGGCCTGCTTCTCG
Organism: Natronococcus sp. A-GB7; assembly: GCF_029688865.1. Classification (GTDB taxonomy): domain Archaea; phylum Halobacteriota; class Halobacteria; order Halobacteriales; family Natrialbaceae; genus Natronococcus. The sequence goes on along the minus strand of NZ_JARUKV010000006.1, from coordinate 26,502 downwards.
AGATTCAGCCCGATCGTCTCGCGGTCGGCGCCGGTGACCGTCAGATCGCCGACCGAGCCGGTGATCGCGATCGATTCGGCGTCGTCGGGAGCGATCGTCTCCTCGTCCTCGAGGCGTCGGCCGACGAACGGCGTCGAACCGGTACAGCCGGCCAGCGCCGCCGCCCCCGCGGCGGACAGCCCGCCGAGCAGTCGTCGTCGGGTGTGGTTTACTGTCATACTCGAGTCAACGGGCGCCATCCACCTGTAAACTAAGGCGAGGTTGGCGAGTCGCCACACGGCCCCCAACAGTTATATACGGGAAACCGACCGAATCGGTTCGATCGGTTCGTCGCGACAGCGAGACGTACAGATTCCGAGACAGAGGCGGTTCGTGGGTCCGTTCACAACGATGGGCCTCCGTCGACGCGAACCGAGAGGTACTTTTGTACTCGAGTGTAAGATATCGTGACCAGCAGCGCATCCCAGGTGTCTCCCGCGTTGGACGACATTCCGTTGCTGGTTCGCAATCGTGGTTCAGTGGTGCCCCCCGACCGATGTCGGGGGCCTTCCTTCCTTTCGATACTCCGAAAGCGGTCAGTTCGTCGATCTCCGAAACGCGGCCGCTCTCGGAAACTGTGATCGATCCCACGGTGTTTAGTAGGAGTCCGCGAAACGACGAGTATGGCAACCCGTTTGGCACGACAGCTTCAGGGGAAGACGATCGTCGGTATCGACGGCACCGATTTCGGGACGCTCGAGAACATCACGATGGGCGCGGAGCCCGGAACGATCGAGGAACTGGTCGTCGAACCGCAGGACCACGTTCCCGGGCGGATCGAACTCGACGCCGACGGCCGATTCCGGCTGCCCCTCGAGCGCGTCGAGAACATCGACGACAGGATCGTCATCAGTTCGGACTGAGCGAGTCGATCGCTCGTTACGTGGGTTTCTTCGATCCGTTAGCCGGGAGCCGTCAGTACGTGAGGAGCGAAAGCAGTGAGGAGTGGGGGTGCGTGAGGAGTGAGCGGTCCCTTTCCCCCGTCCCTCCCCCCGTGTGCGAAATGAAATCCGGTGCGAAACCGGGGGTGGGGGAGGGAAGACGGTGTGATCGATACCTGTCGGGAGCAGTGTGGACGGGATCGCCGTGCGAGAACGGATAAATTCGACGAGTCCGTGGGCTCTTCCGATCGGCCTCGAAGCGTAGTTACCTTCTCGGACCGATCGGGACCCAGTACGGATTTTGTTGCTATAGAAACAACATAAAACTACCGGTACTAGAACCCTTCGCGAGCCGAAGTGCGTCATCCAGTTTGCAAGCTGAAGTACGCCGTCTGGGAGGCGATCGCCACGCTCGAGGGGCCGCCGGCGACCACCGCAATCTCCCCGCTCGTCCGCTCGGTTCGCCGTTTCTCCGTTCTATGCTACCGCCCGGTTACCAGCCCTTCCTCCCCTCCCTCCCCCTCCCCGTTCGCGATCCCAATTCATTTCGCACACGGGGGGAGGGGGTTGGCGGAACAATCTCCTCTCGCCTCGTCCGCCCGGCTGTCCACACCATCCGATCGTCCGCTCCGTCTGTCGCCCGCGCTATCCTCACCGTCCGACTGGCCGTCTTATCCGGGTCCTTTACTGATCTCCGTCGCACGGTCGGGTACGCTCTGGCGTTCAGCGACGACTATCGTTCGCGACCTCTCGGTGCAAGGAATCCGTACTCGGGTTCGGTAGGAGACGAGCGGAACGAAGTATGGGAGGAGTCACAGCAAATTCATTCGGCACGCGGGGCCTCCCTCGAGTCTGCGCACTCGTTTCCCGGAAGATTTCATCTCGCACACGGGGTGTGCACTGACCGCGGTTGCAGCGGACCGACTCCGATCGTACGTACCGGCGACCGCGACCGTACGCACCGCTGGCCGCAATCACACACACCGTCGGCTGCGATCGCACGTACCGCTGGCCGTAGCCGCACGTGCCATCTGTTGCATCCGTAGAGCAGTTGCGTCCACGGCTGGGACCGCACCGACAGGGTCGAACGCATCGCCGCGTCCGCATCGTAGCCGTGCTCCCGATCGGTCGCGAGGCTTCCCGTTCGATTCGGGTATTTGATCTCGCCCACGGTTTCCAGCCTCGAGACGTATTCGTGCCGTAGAGTCGCTCCCAATCACGATCGTGGGGCTGTTGCTCTCGCACGCGGTACTCGTCACGTATTTATGATGTCGGTGCGAGTGACAGGGTATGACCGACGGCGACGATCGCCACTCCCTCTCGGAATCGATCAAGGGGCGGCTGCAGGACGGCGTCCAGCAGTCGGTGTTCAGGGAGAGGGGTCTGCTCGACCCCGACGCCGTCATCGACGAGGACCGCATCGTCGGCCGGGATCAACAGCTCGAGGACATCATCACCTATCTCCGGCCTGCGCTCCAGGGAAACCGACCGCCGAACATGTTGCTGTACGGCCCCTCGGGGACCGGGAAGTCCCTGATCATCAACGCCGTCTGCGAGCAGGTCGTCGAGCTCGCGGAGGCTCAGGGCGATCGCTTCGGCGTCATCCAGATCAACTGCCAGACGATCAAGTCCCACGATCGGGCGGTGTACCGCCTCGTCGAGAACACCGCGACGACGGCCGGCGTCGAGGTCGGCGTCCCCGAGAGCGGGGTGTCGACGGACCGAAAACTGAACCGGCTGTATCAGCTGTTGAGCGAGGAGTTCGACTCCGTCATCATCATCCTCGACGAGGTCGACCTCCTGGTCGGCCGCCAGCGCGATCCGAACGACGAACCCGCCTACTCGAAGCTGCTGTACCAGCTCTCGCGGGCCTCACAGCTCGGTCGGATCGACGGCCACGTCTCGGTCGCCGCGCTCACCAACGATCCCCGGTTCATGGAGGATCTCGACGGCCGCGCCGAGAGCTCGTTCAATCCCCAGGACGTCGTCTTCTCGGATTACGACGCCAACCAGCTCCAGGCGATCCTCGATCGCAGACGGGACGCCTACCAGGACGGGGTGCTCGAGGCCGGGATCATCCCGCTGAGCGCCGCCTTCGCCGCCCAGGATCACGGCGACGCGCGGAAGGCGATCGATCTCTTTCGGAAGGCCGGCGAGATCGCGAACCGCCGGGGCGAGGAGACGGTCCTCGAGGACCACGTTCGCGACGCCCAGCGGGAGGCCGAGCGCGATCGAACCCTGACCCAGATGCAGGGACTCTCGACCCAGAAGAAACTCTCCCTGTACGCCACCGCGATCGTGCCCGTCCACGCCGAGCGGAGCCTGAACGCGATTCCCAGCACCGTCGCCTATCGGGTCTACCAGTACCTGACCGAGCGACTCGACGCCGACAAGAAGTCCCGCGACTCCTACCTCCGATACATGACCGAGGCCGAGACGTACAACTTCATCACCTCGGAGAAACGCGGCCGCGGCTACGGCAGCGGCGTCCACAAGGAGTACACGTTCGTCGACGATCCGGCCGTCGTCGCCGAGACGTTACAGACTGACTTCCGCCTCGAGGAGATCGACGAAGCGGACGAGCTGATCCAGTCCGTCGTCAACGCACAGATCGACGAGTTCTTCGACGAAGCCTGAGTTCGAGCCTCTCGTCGTTGGAACTCGAGGCGCCAGCCTATGACACCGAAGCAGACGACGACACCGAAGCAGATTTCATCTCGCACACGGGGAGGGCGAGCCGAAACGCCGATACCGGCGTGAGTCGGCTCATCGTTCCCGCCAATTCATTTCGCACACGGGGTGTCGGAGGTTTCGGTCGACACTCGAGTCGGTTTCGGCCGATCGAGCCGGCGCTCGACACGGAAAATTCATCTCGCACACGGGGGGTGTCCGGAGTCGGCCGTGGGAACGTTTCACTTCGCACACGGGGAGCATCGGCTCGAGCGGGCCGATCGATCCGCCTTCGTCGCTCCGGCTACGGGAAGCGAAATCCGGAATCAGCAACCGCCGCCTCGAAGTAAAACGGTTTCAACGGGACCGGCCTTGCCACGCACACGCCGAATGAGTCGCCTGGATTCGATTCGACGCGAACTGGTCGGGTTGTGGGCCGGCGGCACCGGAAAGACGCTGCTGGCCATCGCGCTCGGCTGGGGGTTGCTGAACGGCACTCGGATGATCTACCCCGTCCTGTTGCCCTACTTCAGCGCCGAGTTCGATCTCACGCTCTCGACGGCCGGCCTGCTCGTCACGCTGATCTGGCTCGGCTACGCTGTCGGGCAGGTTCCCGGTGGAATGCTCGCCGATCGTCACGGCGAGCGCTCCGTGCTGACCGCGAGCGTCTCGATGGTCGTCGTCGGGGTAACCGTCGTCCTCCTCTCGCCGACCGCCGCGACCCTGTTCGGAGCGACGGCGCTGGTCGGCCTGGGACTCTCGCAGTACCCGATCGCCCGGATCACCGCGCTGTCGGATCTCTACCCCGATCGGATCGGACGAGCGCTCGGCGTCACGATGGCGGCCGGCGACATCGGCCAGACCGTGTTACCGCCGATCGCGAGCGTGCTGGCGGTCGCGGTCGCCTGGCGACTCGGCCTGGGCTTCGTCCTGCCGCTGCTCTGTATCACCGCGGTCGTCATCTGGCTGACGCTGCCGGCGCCCGATCCCGACCTCGAGGAGGGTGACGACGGCTCGAGCGAGAGCCTACGGTACGTGGTCCGGGAACTCCGCAGTCCCGTCCTCGCGGTCATGGGCGTGATCCTCTTTCTTTTTATCTTCGTCTGGCAGACGTTCTCGGCGTTCTACCCGACCTACCTCGTCGAACAGAAGGGGCTGTCCTCGACGATGGCCGGGGGGCTGTTCGGTCTCTTCTTCGCGGTCGGCGTCGTCGTCAAACCGGTCGCCGGAATGGCCTACGACCGCATCGGGCTTCGGGGCTCGCTTCCGCTTGTCCTGCTGGGATCGATCGTCGGCCTCGCGCTGTTGCCGTTCGTCGACGGACTCGTCGGACTCGTCTTCGTCACCGTCCTCTCGAGTACGATGCTCGGCTCCGGCGCGATCACGCAGTCGTACCTCGCCGAGATTATCCCGCCGGAGATCCAGGGAACAGGGCTGGGTGTAATCCGCTCGAGCGCCTCGGTGCTGGGTGCGTCGGGACCGCTCGTCTTCGGCGTGATCGCCGAGCGGGGGTACTTCGACGCCGGCTACCTCCTGCTGGCGCTGATCATCGCGCTCGGAACGCTGCTGACGCTGCGGATGCCACGGGAGTAGCCCCGCAGCCGATGCTCGCCCGCTGGAAAACCACAGCTCGACGTTCGCGTCGCTTTGGTTCACGCTGGGGTCGACCGACGGCAGCCGCGTCGTAACCAGAAAATCGCCGATAGGATTTTGCAGCGCGTTTCCGTCGATACCGGTCCGTGATCCGTCGCATGCTCGAGACGCCGCTGTTCGATCCCTCGGTCAACGAGACGATTCGGGCGGCCGTCCCCGACCCGCTGCGCCCGATCGTCGAGGTCGCGACCCACCTCGGCGATCCGGCGACGGTGCTCGTCGTCGCGCTCGGGTTCGCCTGGATCGGCTCGAGCCGCGAGCGCGGCGCCCGCGTGCTCGCGGTCGCGCTCGTCGCGTTCGCAGTTACGAACGGGCTGAAGGGACTGTTCGTCCTCGAGCGTCCCGTCGAACAGCTCGCCGTCGCCGCGGACGACTACGGCGGCTACGCGTTTCCGAGCGGGCACGCACTCGGGGCGGCGGCGGTCTACGGTGCGGTCGCGATCGCCGCCGAGTGGGTCAGACCGCGTCGGCGCTACGCGGTCGCCGGCGTCCTGATCGTCCTGGTCGCGCTCTCCCGACTCGTCCTCGGCGTCCACTACGTCGGCGACATCGTCGCCGGCACGGCGATCGGGATCGGCATCGCCGTCGGCGTGCTGTGGCTCCCGGCGATCGATCCCGGTCGCCTGTTCGCGCTTGCGGGCGCGCTCGCCGTCGCCTCGTACGCGACGCCGGCCCGCGCGTTCATGCCGGCGACTGTCGGCGCAGCACTGGGTGCCGTCGGTGCGTGGTACATCCTCGAGCGCCGTCCGAGCCGGCTCGAGGGCAGCCACGCGGCGTTCGGTCTCGCGGCGCTCGCGATGGTCGCCGTTCGGCTGCTGTCGACGACGCGGGGGGTCCACTGGAGTCTCGAGCTCGGCGGGTACGCGATCGCGGTCGGCGTCGCGGTGGCGTCAGCTCTCGGCTCTCACCGAACTCCGGAGTGAACGCGCACGATCGAGACGAGTACGAACGAACAGGACGGATCTCTTCTCGAGGCCGAGCCCGAGACGCTCAGTAGACGTAGTCGTCGGCCATCTGGCCGGGCGTGATCACGTCGACCTCGCCGGAGTACTCGTCGAGCGCGGCCAGCGTCGACTCGAGCCCCTCGATCGCCTCGCTCTCCTCGAGCTGGTAGAACCCGATCGAGGTGATCCCGCCCATCTCGGCGGTCCACTCGACGAGGCTTGCACCCTCGTCGCCGCTCGGGTTCGAGACCACCGAACAGAGGTGGGGGTTGCCGGCGTACCCCTGGGACTGGGTCTGACCCGCGAACGCCAGGTCGTAGTTCTCCTGGACGAGTTCGTACGTCTCCTCGTTGTACTGCGAGCCGGGGAACGCGAAGAACCGGCCGTCGTCGTCGTACCCCTCCTCCTCGAGCCACTCCGCGGGTTCGACGATAACGTCCTCGGCTCCGACCTCGTCGATCGAGCCCGCCTGTGCTCCGTTCGCGGTCTGGCAACCGATCGTCCACCCGTTCGCCGCGAGCTCCTCGACCTGGCTCTCGGTCAGTCGGTCGCCCTCGACGGCGGGGTCGGCCCGAAGTCGGTCGGTCGGCACGAACGTCGTCGCCGGGAAGTCGTACTGGGCGACCCGTGGCAGGGCCTCCTCGTAGTGGGTCTCGTAGCCGCCGTGGAACTGTAGCATCACCGTCGGGGTGTCGGGCTTTGGCACGAAGTGGAAGTCGTCGACCCACATCTCCTCGCCGGCGCCCTCGTCCTCGTCTTCGCCGTCCTCGGTCTCGCCGAACCAGCGGATGATCTGGAGGACGATGATCTCCTCCAGATTCGGATCGCCCCGAACGCGGGTGAGCCCGAAGTTGTGCCGCGCCAGCGGCATGTCCCCCATCACCTGCTGGCTGTACTCGACGTAGTCGCCGTTCTCGTCTTGCAGCTGGATCAACACCATTCCGCTATCGGAGGCGGTCATGGCCAGCCCCGGTGCCACGTCCCGGATATCGATCGGCTCGTCGGTCTCGCGGCGCACCCGCACCTGGCCGTCCTCGGAGTCCGGCAGGAGTCGCGCCGACTGCGAGCCGTCGTAGTACTGCTCCGTGTCGGCCTCGATCTCGCCGATATCCTGGAACGCCTGCCAGGGCTCGAGGTCCTCGAAGTCGTCGTACGTGCCGACCAGATCGCTGTGGTCGCCGTCCTCCTCCTCTTCGTCCTCTTCCTCCGGTTCCTCGTCGTCCGTTTCCGGCTCGTCGTGATCGTCGTCGCCGTTGGCCGCGTCGTCGTCGTGGTCCTCGTCGTCGGTCTCGCCCGGGCCGCCCATTTCCGAACAGCCGGCAAGCGCCACGACTGCTCCCGTCGCGGTCACGAGATAGGTTCGTCGGTCCATTGGTCCACCCGAGACCAACCTCGAACCACGGTTTGTTATGGACCGACCTCCCAGCTGTCCGACCAGTGTTACTGTGACGATAGTAACGGTAACCTGACCGTTCGACCGATTCGTTTCGGTCGTTCGGTCGACGATCCGTACTCGAGGCGGGCGATCCACCGGTAACGGAGTTCCGAAATCTCCTGTGGACGGCGGAATCGACGTCGAACCGTGGTAGCCGCCGTCTGTCCGGTTTCACCGACTCGGTTTCCGAATCGGAACGTCGACAGGTGCTACCTACCCTCGGTAGTCGAGGGCTGCGAACGGTCTCGATCGCTGACTCTACGAAATACTCGAACAAACTATATCCCGAACCGCGTTGGGTCGGTGTCTACGCGCATGAGTCTCGATACCATCGTCGAACGGTCGGCCTCCGTTCTCGGCTATCCGCCGGCAACCCACGGGCTTCTCAATCGGTACTTCGACTCCGCCGAGCTCGAGATCGCTCCTTCGGCCCGGATCTCGGTCGGCTGTCTGCTCCGTCGCCGGGTCGATATCGGGCCGTACGCCAGGCTGAGCCGGGGCTGTATCCTCGACGGCGACGTCAGGATCGGGCGACGGACGAACCTCGAGCCCGACTGCGATCTCGTCGGGGAGGTCGAGATCGGCAACTTCTGTGCGATCGCCCGCGAGAGCACCTTTCAGCAGACGAACCACCGGATCGACCAGCCGTCGATGCAGATCCGCCTCTACGAGGAGGTCCTCGACAGCGAACTCCCGCCGACGGCCGACGGTCCCATCTCTGTCGGCAGCGACGTCTGGATCGGGACGGGGGCGACGGTCCTCTCGGGTGTGTCGATCGGGGACGGCGCCGTCGTCGGTGCGGGAGCGGTCGTCACGAGAGACGTCGAGCCCTACGCGATCGTCGGGGGCGTACCGGCTGATCGGATCGGCTGGCGGTTCCCACCGGAGGTTAGATCCCGGCTGCTCGAACTCGAGTGGTGGGAGTGGAGCGACCGGCGTATTCGCGAGAACCGGGCGTTTTTCGAGCGCAGCCTCGGCGAAACCGAGGACGTCCCGCTCGCGCGGTCGGCGCCGACCGACTGACGGCTCTCGCCTCCTAGCCGCGGTCGCCGCCCCGATCGCTCAACACTCGATCGACTCGAGCGGACCGCACAGCTGAGCGGCCGTGAACTCGGCGATCGCGGGCGCGCCGGCCAGAAAGAGCAACAGGAGGGCGAACGTCAGGAGGGCGATGAGCTTTCCGACCATCGCCATGGTTGTCAACGGTTGACACGATAAGTGTATCGGGCGTTCCGGGGCCGTCGGTTCGAACGAACCGGAAGTGGAGGAACCGAGAGCCCCATCAGGGAGCGAACCCACCGCCGTTCCGCGAGTCGAACTGAACCGTCGGTTCGAGCGGCCGGAAAGTAACGAGAGACAAACAATAGGACTCGTCGGACTGTCTCGGCGTGACCGGGAGCCGATGGTCGTTCGGATCGCGCGACGCGATGACGGCTCCCTCGACCGCCACCGATGTCAGGACGGGATCTCGACTCCGGGGAGGGCTCGCGGCGCTCGAGCCGATGGTGGGGGCTGCTCGCGGTCGCGGTGACGCTCGTTCGAACGCAGCTGACGACTGCGCGGGGCCGCACGCTCGCGACGATCCTCGTCGTCGCGCTGACGGTCGCGAACCTCGTGCTCGTCACGGGCGTCGCGCTCGCGCTGGCCGACGACGGGGAGGTAGAGCACGACGCCGACGCCCGGATCGTGGCCGACGACGCCGATATTCACGGCTCGGTCACCGGCGTCGAACCGCCGCGGCTGGGCGAGAGCCCCGACCGGGTCGAACTGATCGCCGACCGTGACGGCGTCGCCCACGCCTCGCCCGTGCTCCGGGAGCCGATTCGAGTCGACCACCCCGAGGCCGACGACTCGGCGTACCTCCTGCTCGTCGGCGTCGTTCCCGGCGACGAGCCGTCGACGGTGGCGGAGCTCCCGACGGCGGGTCTCGAGGACGAACCGGCCGCCGCTGACGACACCGAACTCGTCCTCTCGAGGGCTGCCGCCGCCGAGCTCGGCGTCGAACCGGGCGAGGGACTCTTCCTCGAGGGCGTCGAGCGTCACTCGGCGACGGTTAGCGTCGTCGAGGAGGGGCCCGACGGCGAGCCGCCCGTCGCACTCGTCGAGTTCGCGGTGCTCCAGTCGCTGTCGGGTACCGAGGGGAACGGACTGGCCGACGAGGTGTTGATCTGGGGCGAGGACGACGCGATCCGGGAGGGGGCGACCGAGGCGTACCCCGACGCCGCGCTCGAGAACGATGGGACAACTGACGTTCGAGCGCTGTTCGGTGACGGCCTCGCGCTCGCGACGAGTGTTCTCGCGCTGGTCGTCGCGCTCGGCGTCTGTTCGCTACTGGTGGCGACCACCGCGGGAATGCGAGTCGAGGCCGATCGCCGGACGCTCGCGACGCTGGGCGCGGTCGGGTTCCCGACCGGAAGCCGGCTGGCCGTCGTCGCGACGACGACGCTCGCGACCGCGACTGCCGGCGCTCTGCTGGGCGTGGCCCTCGGAGTCGTCGGCATTCGGGTGACGAACGCGGTCGCGACCGCGACGGTTGCCCCCGAGGCGGTTGCGACCCTGCACCCGCTGGTAGTTCCGTACGCGTTAGCGGTCGCCGTCGTCTCGACGCTGGTCGCCCTGCCGTACCCGCTCGCACTCGCGGCCCGAACCGACGCCCTCGCGGAGGTGGGTCGGTGAGCCGCGCCTCGCTCGCTCGGGTTCGCGCCGTCGTCGGCCTCGGACTCGCCCAGCTTCGTCACTCCCCGGGTCGGACCGCGCTCGCGGTCGGCGGGGTCGTGCTCGCGGTGCTCTCCGTGACGCTGCTCGCCAGCCTCGGTGTCGGCGTCGTCGAGACCGGCCAGGAGCAGTTCGACGACGCCGGCCGGGATATCTGGATCACCGGCGGCCCCGCGGCCGGCGGCGAGAACGAGGTCGTCGACGCTTCGGCCGTCGCGGCCGACCTCCGCGAGCGCGAGGGCGTCGGCGACGTCTCGACGGTCGCGATGCACGACGTCTACCTCGGCACCGACCCCGACGCCGTCGAGCCGATCGCCGCCGTCGGCGTCGAGGGCACCCACGGCCACTTCGAGTTCGAGGACGGCGACGGGTTCGACGGCGCGATGACCGCCGACGGAGACGAGGAGATCCGCTCGAGCGTCGTCGTGCTCGATCCCGCCACTGCCGACCGGTTCGACGTCGGGGTCGGCGACACCGTCTACGTCGGCGCCGGACGCCAGGCCGTCGACGCCTACACGGTCGTCGGCGTCGGCTCGTACTACTCGCAGTTTCTGGGGACCGAGGCCGCGACCCTCCGCCTGCCGGAACTCCAGTCGATGACCGGCACCGCCGGCTCGAGTCGGGCCTCGTTCGTCACGGTCAACCTCGAGGACGGCGCCGACCGCGAGGCGTTCGCCGACGACGTTCGGGCGGAGTACCCGACGTACGACGTCCGCACCGCCGACGACCAGTTCGCCGCGATGGTGAGCGACCGGCACCTCGTCGTCGCAAGCGGGGTCGCGCTCGTCGGACTGGCGATCGTCGGCGGCGTCGCGCTGACGACGAACCTGTTCGTGCTGGTCGCCTACCAGCAACGCGAGACGCTGGCGGCGCTGCGGGCGATCGGCCTCTCGCGGCGGCTGCTGGCCGGGACGATCGGCGTCCAGGGTGCGGTCGTCGGCCTCCTCGGCGGCGCGATCGGCGTCGCCGCGACGCCGGTCCTCGCGACGGGACTGAACCGCCTCTCGACGACCGTCATCGGCTTCGAACGGCTGGTTCGGACGCCCCTCGAGGTGTTCGCCCTCGGGTTCGCGGTCGCCGTCGTCGTCGGGGTCCTCGTCGCGCTCATCACGGGCTGGCACGCGAGCCGATCGGCGACGGTGGCAGTGCTCGAGTCCTGAGTCGAATCAGGCCCATTATAGGTGGCGCCCCCGTCGGTCGAACCGTATGTGGCCGCTCGGACACGCAGCTATCGGCTATCTCTGTTACGCGCTCGCGACACGGACCCGATTCGATCGACCGCCTGGCGAGTTTGCCCTCCTCGTCCTGCTGGTCGGCACCCAGTTCCCCGATCTGATCGATAAACCCCTGGCGTGGTACCTGGGCGTGATCCCGACCGGCCGAACGCTGGCGCACTCCCTGCTGTTTCTGGTTCCGGTCTCGGTCGGCGTCTACCTCCTCGCGCGGCGGTACGGCCGCCCCGAGTACGGGTTCGCGTTCGGACTCGGCGCGATCTCGCACACGCTGGTCGACGCTCTGCCGGCGCTGTGGGGCGGTACCGACCCGAGCTTCCTGCTGTGGCCCGTGCTTCCCGTCGAGGGCTACGAGTCGGGCGCACCGACGGTGACCGCCCTCTTCCTCGAGTCGCTGGGCGACCCCTACTTCCTCTCGGAGTTCGCTCTCGCCGCCGTCGCACTCGTCGTCTGGCGACGCGACGGCTATCCCGGACTCGCGGCGATCCGAACGCTGCTCGAGCGGGTTCTCCCCGGTCGTTCGACGCACGACTCGAACTGACCGCTCGCCGAGCCGAACGTCGATTCCTCTCGCGTTCTCAAGATATTCAATTGGCCGACAGAACTATTTCGACGTAGGTGATCGACGTGACTGCGGGGAATACGATTGCCGGAGACTGACCGTTAGGGCACGAGCGGTCCCGGCACCGGCCGGCGGGGACCGGCCGTCGGCGTGATCGGTGTTCGACTCCAACGGGCCGTCTCGACGCTCACGTCGAGTCCCGCTCGACGGCGTCGACCGTTTCGAGCCGATAGTACTTCGTCGTCGTCTCACCCGGTAGATCCGATCGCGGCTCGCTTCGCGGGCGCGTACACTTGAGCCACCCCGACTCGAGCGCTTCGGCGGTCTCGAACTCCTTGCTGGTGCCGTCGACGAACTCGACGACAACGGTCATTCGGTCTCCCTCGGACGGTATTCGGGTCCGATGCGATCGGGAATGCTCTCGGTCCGACTCCGCGTTCCGGATCGTCGTCGAACCTCGAACCGATCCGCGGTGCCGCGCTGTACTCGAGCGTCCATCTCGATTCCTTACCGCTACTCGATAGATCGAAAGTATATGCTTTGTGGAGGATGCCGACCGCCGTTACTCGACCGTGACGCTCTTGGCGAGGTTCCGGGGTTTGTCGATCGACCGACCCAGCTCGTGGGCCGTCCAGTAGGCGACTCGCTGGAGCTGGACGTTCGCGACCATCGAGCTCGTGATCTCGCCAGCCGGCGGCACCTCGAGGACGTGGTCGGCGTAACGGCCGACCTCCGATCGGCCGTCGGTGACGGCGACGACCGGCGTCCCCCGGGCCTCGACTTCCTTGACGTTCCCGATGGTCTTCTCGGCGCGGCGGCCGTCGCCGGTGACGATGGCGAACACCGGCGTCTGCTCCGTGACGAGCGCGAGCGGCCCGTGTTTGAGCTCGCCGGCCGCGAACCCCTCGGCGTGTTTGTACGTGATCTCCTTCATCTTCAGCGCGCCCTCGAGGGCGACGGGGTAGTGATACCCCCGCCCAATAAAGAAGTAGGCGCTCGCGTCGGCGTACGTCGAGGCGACCTCGCGGGCGGCGTCCTCGTCGAGGACGGACTGGATTCGGTCGGGAACCGACCGCAGCTCGCGGACGAGCTCCCGGGAGCGGTGGTCGCTCAGTGAGGCCGCGAGCATCGTCAGTGCGGCCTGCTGGGAAGCGAAGGTCTTCGTCGCGGCGACGCTGATCTCCGGTCCGGCGCGGATGTACAGCACGCGATCGGTCTCGCGGGCGGCCGAGCTGCCGACGACGTTCGTCACGGCGACCGTCGTCGCGCCGGCGGCGTTCGCCTCTCGGAGCGCGCGCAGGGTATCCGCGGTCTCGCCGCTCTGGGTGACGCCGACGACGACCGAGTCGGTGTCGATCGGCATCGACTCGGCCTCGAACTCGCTGGCCAGGTAGGCGTGGGCCGGAACGCCCCACTCCCGGAACAGCTGCGCGCCGAATAGCGCCGCGTGGTAGGAGGTGCCACAGGCGACGAACGTTACGGGCGGGTTCAGCTCGAACCCCTCGAACTCCTCGAGAGTGACCCGGCCGCTGAGCTCGTCGAGCCGACCCCGGAAACACTCCCGGAGCGACGACGGCTGCTCGTTGATCTCCTTTCGCATGTAGTGGTCGTAGCCGCTCTTGCCGGCGTCCTCGGGGTCCCACTCGATCGTCTCGATCGAGGTCTCGACGACCCGGCCCTCGCTGTCGGTGACCGAGATCTCGTCGCCCTCGAGCCGGGCGAACTCGCCGTCCTCGAGGTAGATCACTCGATCGGTGAACTCGATGAACGCGGGGACGTCGCTGGCGAGGTAGGTACCGTCGTCAGCGAGGCCGAGCACCAGCGGCGACTCGTGGCGCGCTGCGTACACCGTCTCCGAGCCGGCGAAGACGGCCGCCACGGCGTAGCTTCCCTCGAGTCGACCGATCGCCGCGCGGAACGCGGCCTCGTGGTCGAGCCCGTCCTCGAGGTAGCCGGCGATCAGGTGGGGGATGACCTCCGTGTCGGTCTCGCTGCGGAACTCGACGCCCTCGGCCGAGAGCTCGTCGCGCAGCCCCTGGTAGTTCTCGATGATCCCGTTGTGGACGACTGCGACCCGGTTCTCGGCGTCCGTGTGGGGGTGAGCGTTGCGGTCCGACGGCCGTCCGTGGGTGCTCCAGCGGGTGTGGCCGATCCCCGTGGTCTGGTTGCCGAGCTCGGCACCCGCGAGCGCGTTCTCGAGCGCCGAGAGCTCGCCCTGGCGCTTGTGGACGTCGAGTCTGCCGTCAGCGAGCGCGATCCCCGCCGAGTCGTACCCCCGGTACTCGAGCTGGGAGAGGCCGTGGAGCAGAACGTCGGCCGCGTTCGAGCGGTCGGCGCCGACGTAGCCGATGATTCCGCACATCAGCTCCACACCTCCGCGTCGGCGGCGATCGTTCCGCCGACGGTCGACCCCCCGTGGCAGACCGCGCCGTGGCCGACGACCGTTCCGGGCTCGTAGGTCACCCCGCCGACGTCGCGGACGTGATCGGCCAGCACCGCGCCGAGGATCGTCTCCCGGTGGACGCGGTCGCCGATCTCGACGTCACCCGGGCCGCCGACGACCGTCGAGTTCGGACCGATCCCGACGCCCCGTCCGGTTACGCAGTCTCGCAGCGTGGCGCCGTTGTCGACGCGAGTGTCGGCGTCGAGTACCGACCGTTCGACCGTCGCGTTCGATCCGATGGTGACGTTCTCGCCGAGACAGACGTTCGGTCCGACGACCGCGCCGGGGCCGACGACGCAGTCGTCGTCGATCACGACCGGCTCGAGCACCGTCGCGTCCTCGTGGACCGACGCGCTCGCGGCGATTTGCCGTTCCTCACCCTCCTCGAGCAGGTCGTCGGCGATCCGCAACAGATCCCACGGGTAGGTGGCGTCGATCCAGGTTCCCTCCGAGACGACCCCTCGGACCTCGTCGCCGGCCTCGAGCAGCGTCGTGATTCCGTCGACCAGCGACTGCTCGCCAGCGCGAGGCTCGCTCCGGCGAATCGCCTCGAAGATCGACGGCTCGAAGGCGTAGACACCGGCATTGAGCTGATAGCCCCGGTCGTCACGCGGGTTCTCGACGATCTCCGTAACGACACCGTCCTCGAGGAGCACGCCGCCGTACCGGGTGACGTCGGCCCGTCGGACCAGCCCCAGCGTCGCCGTCGCCGACTCCTGGTCGTGGGCCGCGATGACGTCCTCGATGATTCGGCTGTCGATCAGCTGATCGCCGTTGACGACGAGTGCCTCGCCCTCGATCGCCGGCTCGGCCGCGAGCAGCGCGTGGCCGCTGCCGAGCTGTTTGTCCTGAGCGACGTACGTCAGGGGCACGTCACGGTAGCTCGGGCCGAACTCGGACTGTACCCGGGTCCGGCGGTAGCCGACGACGACCGTGATGTCGGTGACGCCGGCGTCGATCAGCGCGTCGAAAACGTGCTCGAGGATCGGTTTCGTCGCCGCCGGAAGCATCGGCTTCGGCCGGTGTGTCGTCAGGGGCCGAAGTCGTCTCCCCTCCCCTGCCGCGAGCACCACTGCGGAGTATCCCATGTCTGTTGACAGCTAGCACCGGCTATTATTCCTTTCGACTGGGGATTCCGGCCGTACCGCCTCCCGTTTCCGATCGAGCCTCCATCGGCCGCGCTCAGGGCGCTCGAGGGGTCACGCGGCGTCTCGAGCACCCTCGTCCCGTCGACGCGGTGTCCGCCGATCGGATCGTAACCGGCTCTCGATACGCGCATATAATTATCCGCGACCTGTCCAGCCCCCCGTTCGGTTTCGATGCTGCAACACCCGTTAGATGCCCAATTATTCCTGGAAGCCGGTCAATTACAGAGTGTGATATGCTCGTCGGTCCAACCGCGCTATGGCAGAAAAGAACACGAACCGCGGCACGATGAAGCGACGAGGGTATCTCAAAGGACTCGCGGCGGGCGGACTCGGCGTCGGAACACTTTCGGTGGCGAGTACCCGTACGCGTGCGGATGCAGGGAAGGACGACGAAAAGAAGGACGATGAGAAGGAAGAGGAGGAGGAAGCGAAGAGTCACGAGATCAACGGCGACGATCTGTACCTGGTCTTCGGCGCCGACTCCTCCGAGAAGGATCTCGACAGCTGGGTCGACAAGCACCGCGACGAGATCAACGGCGACTCAGGGGAGTCCCTCCCGAACGTCATCCAGTACCAGGAGGTCTCCCAGCTCAACGTGCTCCAGCAGGGCAACGCCATCAGCATCGCTATCGACGGCGGTGACGCGACGGCCGTCCAAGAGACCGAGCAGGACAACGTCAACGTCCAGGACGCGAGTGCGGAGTCGATAGACGTCGCACACGAGACGAGAGACGAGACGTTCTACGACCCCAGCCGGGTGTACATCGTCTTCGCAGAGGAGACCGGCTGTCGGACGTTCTCGGGCTGGGTCGCCAGGGAGGACTCCTACCGGAACGAACAGTCGGCCCGGGCGACGATCGAACAGACCCAGACGGTCGACCAGTTCAACTACAACAGTCAGAGCGCCTCGATGGCCCTCGCCGAGAAGGGCAGCTGCGCCCGGTCCTACCAGCGCAGCTGGCAGGCGAACGAGAACTACCAGCACGCCGAGGCCGTCGCGGCGAACATCGGCGAAGGGGACCGACAGGAGGCCGAAGCGTCGGTCGAGCAGGCCCAGGACGTCTCCCAGCTCAACGTCAGCGAGCAGGGCGTCGCCATCGCGATCGCCGTCGGCGAGTGTAGTACCGCGGAGGCCTACCAGCTGAGCTCCCAGCTCAACGTCAACGAGCAGACCGCCGACGCGACGGCGATCAGCTTCGGCTTCCGGTCGGCCGACGATATCCTCGACTGCGCCGAGATGGAGGGCGAGCTTCCGGACGGCGCCGTGGAGCGAACGGACGACGGCAAGCACCAGTCGAACGGACAGGGGGCGTCGGCGGATATCACGCAGGTCCAGCGCGTCGGCCAGGAGAACATCAACCTGCAAAACGCTGCCATCGCGCTCGCCAAGAAAGACAGCGACGCGACCGCCCGACAGGTGAGCTACCAGGGCAACTTCAACGCGCAGGTGGCCACCGCGGAGGGGCTGAACGTCAGCGACGGACGCTGCAGCGCGTGTACGGTGCTCAACGGCGCCGCCGCTAACGACGACGGCTCCTGGGCGCTGGCCTACGAGAACGGCGACAGCGACATCGACCTCGAGGCGGCCGCCGCCGAGATCGACCAGTACCAGTTCGTCGAGCAGGTGAACGTCAACGAGCAGTTCAGCGCGATCGCCTACGCTACCCACTGCGGCGAGGCGACGGCCGAACAGCTGAACTACCAGGCGAACCAGAACGTCCAGCTGACCGAGGCGCGCGCGGTCGGCGAGGGCGACGGCGAGGAGAAAGACGAAAAGAAGGGGAAGAAGGACGACAAGGACAAGAAAGACGAGAAGAAGAACGGCAAGGACGAGAAGGACAAGGACGAGAAAGAGAAGAAAAAGACGACGCACTAGGGCGTAGACGACCGATCATCGCTCGAACGTTCTGAACGCTCCGGGCGGACCGTAATCGCCGATCCGTTCCTTTCGAAACCTCCTCGAGCGGGCGTTGCGCCGTCCAGCGTTCGCCGTCGCTCGCCGGACTCAACCGCGACAGACCCGGGTAGCTACGTTCGGTAGCCCGGTCCGTTGAAAAGCAGCCGATTCAGTCCCGATCCGTCTCGCTCCAGTCGCAGTCCTGGCATTTTTGTCCCGTGACGAACTCCGTGACCGACGGCATGTAGCCGACCTCGAGGACGTCCCCGCCGCAGTCGGGACACTCCCTGTCGGCCTCCTCGATCGCCTCGGCGTCCATGACGGAGTCGTCCTCGATCAGCTCCGCGAGTTTCTTCGCCGTGACCATTCGTCCCTGAACGACGCGATTTTCGCTCACGCTCGAGTGTGTGGCCCCGACACCCCTAAGCGTTTCTCGGTCGGCTCGGATCGCGGCGTCGCGTTCGGGCCGAATCACTATCGGTCCGTCCGACGGAGCGACGCGCATGGATCACGACGAGTGGACCGACCGACTCGAGTCGACGACGGTGACCGTCGACGGCCACGACCTCGAGATGGCGTACGCCGACGAGGGCGACGGCCAGCCCCTGGTGTTCCTCCACGGGATCCCGACGTCGTCGTACCTCTGGCAGCGGGTCGCGCCGGAGTTCACCGACGACTACCGCGTGATCGTCCCCGACATGGTCGGCTACGGCGAGTCGACGATGGACGACCGGTTCGACCGTTCGATCCGGGCCCAGGAGCGGGCGGTCGCCGACCTGCTCGAGCAGCTCGGCCTCGACTCGCTTTCCTTCGTCGGTCACGACCTCGGGGGCGGGGTCGGCCTGCGCTACGCCGTTCACGAACCCGACGCGGTCGACGAGCTCGTACTCTCGAACGCCGTCTGCTACGACTCCTGGCCGATCGAGACGATCGTCGATCTCGGCCTTCCGTCGACGATCGAGGGAATGGGTGTCGACGACCTGACCGACACGCTCGAGTCGGTGTTTCGCGGGACGCTGTACGGCGACGACGCCGACGACGCTTTCGTCGAGGGGATGGTCGACCAGTGGGCCTCCGAGGAGGGGATGGTCTCGCTGTCCCGAAACGCGATCGGGACGAACACGAGCCACACGACCGAGATCGATCCGTCCGCGGTGACTGCCCGCACGCTCATGCTCTGGGGCGCCGAGGACGAGTTCCAGCCGATCGAGTACGCCGAGCGTCTCGAGAGCGATATCGACGGCGCCGACTGCGTCGGGCTCGAGGAGGCGAACCACTGGGTTCCCGAGGACCGCCCAGAGGCCTATCGCGAGGAGCTGCGATCGTTCCTCCAGTCTTAGTGGGTTCTGTATTCAGTCCGGATCGTGAATCCGAATCGGCCGAATCGTCGGAGAGGGAGGCGTACCGAACAGGCGAGAAGGTAAAATCGACGCTTGAGCTTAGAGAAGGATTTTATGCACCTGTGGACGATCATCTGACATGAACCGCCGCCAAGGGCTTCTCAGTCTTGGTGTTGCACTCTCAATTACGCTCGCTGGTTGCGTAAGCGAGAGTGGTAGCACCGACGACGGGAACGGATCAGACGACGACCCGAACGGCGACAGAGCGGTTTCGACCGACGGGTTTGAACGACAGATCTCGATACCGGACGCCGACGACATCCCGAGCAACGCACCCGTCGAGTTCGATGTGCAAGTAGTTGAAGAGACTGTGACGGCCGACGGAACTGGGTTTATCGAGGTCTCCGCTACGAACACGAGCGATACTGAAAAGCAGATTTGGAGTCCGTACTACAAGGGATCGAGCTCAGCCGATAGCGAGGCGGGCATACTCCTCTACTCGCTTACAGCTCCTGATAGCCCCGAAGAAGACTATACTCCGGACTGTATTGAAAACCCGAAAGCCACGGACGAATACGTCGAAATGACGGACGAAGGCCCGCTAAGTCACACACTCGGTCCCAACGAAACGGGGACGGATCGGCTCATTGTCGTCGACGATCCAACCGTCGAAGGATGTTTTCCGACTGGCGAGTATCGCTTCAAAAACGCTCATGAGTATGCTGGTACCGAGTTCACGTGGGGATTTACGCTCAGAATCACTAATGCAGACACAAATTAATTACTTCTTCCGGTAGTCGTCGTAAACCGGTGTGTTGCTCCCCGTGACACGTATAGAGCAGCCACTCCTTCGAGGACAAACTGCACCTGAGACGAACGCGCGGTACAGAGAAACTCGAATCACTGTTTGAGCGTGGAAAGTTATTTGTACAATTCTTGTCGTTATCCATACATGAATCGTCGTCAGCTCCTCGCCAGTGCTGGTCTTGGCCTCTCCCCGGCGATTACCGGTTGCACTGCACTCGGCCAGACCGAGTTAACTCTCGTCCTCGTCTCCACGAACGACGATCTGGATATCCTTTCGTTCGATATAGAGGTAATTGAAGACACGCTATCTGACGATTCGTTTCCAACACTCGACATCTCTGTTGAGAACGGTAGTGAGGAAACAGCTGCATGGGAGCAGGCAGGGAACGATTTCGCTTTCCCGGGACGATCTGTAGCTGGTGGCGGACTTGTGATCGGATTGGAAGGCGAGATCGAGACGCAATTATTGGAAGGAGGCGGATGTGCCCGCGTGGAACGAGGAATCGGCCGAGACGATGTGCTGATAACGACGGATCTCGAACCCGGTGAATCCATCGAGCAACGGTATGGTATTGCGGGGTCCGACTACGAGCTGGATGAGAGGTGTCCAGAGCCCGGAATCTATCGCACAACCTACAAATATGGCGATCATGGCTCGTGGGCGTTCAGATTTGAACTCGAAGCGTAAGATCGTCATCGGGTAACGCGATCTCTATCCGCTTCCCTTATTGCCCGTCTGTTGTGACGACGGCCGAGCTTCACCCACTATGAAGACCGTGCTACGATCTACTGCTACCGACCGACGTTTTCGCCGCTCTCCCACCCTCGAGGGGAGTCGTTCAGCCGTTCGCAGCCCTCGTCGGTGACGACCACGAGGTCCTCGATCCGCACCCCGAACTCGCCCTCGAGGTAGATCCCCGGCTCGACGGAAAAGACCATCCCGGGCTCGAGTTCGCGGTCGTTGCCCGCGGTGATGTAGGGCGGCTCGTGGACCTCGAGGCCGACGCCGTGGCCGGTGCGGTGGACGAAGGCGTCGCCGTAGCTCGCGTCCTCGATCACCGAGCGAGCGATGCGGTCGATTTCGCCGGCCTCGACGCCGGGTTCGACGGCCTCGACGGCTGCCCCCTGGGCCTCGCGGACGACCTCGTGGACCCGCTCGTACTCGGCGGGGGGCTCGCCGACGACGATCGTCCGGGTCTGGTCACCGGGGTAGCGCGCGGTTCCCGCCTCGAGCTCGCTCTCGACGAACGCGCCGAAGTCGAGCACGATCGGCTCACCCCGGTCGATCTCGCGATCCCCGGGGTGGTGGTGGGGACGGGCGCCGTTCGGCCCCGCGGCGACGATCGTCTCGAAGGCGGGCTCGCCCCCGCCTTCCGCCGACAGCAGCGAGTCGATCTCGCTCGCGAGTTCGGCCTCGGTCGTCCCGACGAGTTCCTCGCCCCGGGAGCGGAGCTCGAGGGAGACGCGGTCGGCGATCGCGCCCGCTCGGCGAAGCGCCGCGAGTTCGGTCTCGTCCTTGCGGATGCGAAGCTCCTCGAGGGCCGCGCTCGCGAGGCCGAACTCGGCGTCGGGGAGCAGTGAGCGTAGGTCGTGGTTGAACGTCGTCCACATGCGGTCGTCGAGCAAGACGGTCGACCCCGTAGTCCCGTCTTCCTTCTCGAGCGCCATCCCCTCGAGGACGTCCTCGACGACGATCAGTGGATCCGTCTCGTCGTCCCAGAGCCGAACGTCGGGTAGCCCGAGCGAGTCGAGCTGTGCCCCGTACATCGCGGGCGCGACGATCGCGGGCGACCCGCTCTGTGGGACGAACAGCAGGAAGTGGCGTTCGGACGGTGATTCGACGAACCCGGACAGGTAGGTCAGGTTCGGGCTCGGAAAGCAGACGAGCAGCTCCGCGCCGACGGTCTCGAGTCGGCGCCGACAGGCCTCGATGCGGGCGTCGAACGGCGGGTGCATGTGACGAGCGTTTCTCCCGTCCCGAAAAGAGCGTTCGGGTCGCGGGGACGTCGAACGGACGGCGTAGCGACCGGTCTCCCGGTCGAAACGATACCAGGGGGTATTAGAGGTCCAGGCTGGTGCAAGCCGCGAACCGACCCGCTAGGGTCCTGTTTCCCTTCAGCGAATGCGAAATACGGAGCACCGGCTGCCCGACGGACGGACCGACGGGCGACGAGCGGACGGGGGGAGCCGCCCCGACGAGACGGACGACGGTGACGACGGTCCGGGCTGTCCGGGATCGCTGATCGTCGTCTCGAACCGCCAGCCGTACCGCCACGAGTACGAGTCCGAGGCCGAATCGGACGGCGAGGACCGGTCGATCGTCGTCGACGAGCCCGCCGGCGGACTGACCGCCGGGCTGGACCCGGTCGTCCGGGAGGCCAACGGCACCTGGATCGCCTGGGGCGACGGCGAGGCCGACTTCGCGGTCACCGACGCGAACGACTGCGTCTCCGTGCCGCCCGGGGAGGACGCCTACACCCTTCATCGGATCGGCCTCTCGGAGGAGGCCGTCGACTCCTACTACTACGGCTTCAGCAACCAGGTCCTCTGGCCGCTCTGTCACGAGTTTCCCGACCTGATCAGGGAGCGAGACGGCTGGACGAACGACTTCGAGTGGTACCGAACGGTCAACGAGCGGTTCGCCGACGCCGTCGCCGAGCACGCGACGGCCGAGTCGATCGTCTGGATCCAGGACTACCACTTCGGGCTCGCGCCGCGGTTGATCCGCGAGCGGATCCCGAAGGCCGCGACGATCGCACACTTCTGGCACATCCCGTGGCCGACGCCGGAGACGTTCGCGGAGTGTCCCGTCCGCGAGGAGCTGCTCGAGGGGCTGCTCGGCAACGACCTGCTGGGCTTCCACGTCGATCGGTACGCGCGGCTGTTCCTCGAGTGCGTCGAGCAGTACCTCGACGGCGCGGTCGTCGACCACGAGGAGTGGCTTGTCGACTACGACGAGGGGACGACGCGGCTGGCGACTGCAGCGATGGGGATCGACGCCGAGAGCCACGACGAGAGTGCCCGGGCGGTCGAGGAGACGGACGCACTGCTCGAGGAGTTCGGCGTCTCTCCCGAGGTCACGCTCGGACTCGGCGTCGACCGCCTCGACTACTCGAAGGGGATCCCCGAACGTCTCGCCGCCCTCGAGCGGTTCTTCGAGCGCAACCCCGATCGGCGCGGGACGTTTACGTTCCTCCAGAAGGCGACGCCCTCCCGGACCGGCATTCCGGCCTACGAACGGCTCGGCGACCTGGTCCGCAGCGAGGTCACCAGGATCAACAGCCGGTTCGGCACCGACGACTGGCAGCCGATCGTCTACACCGAGGAGTACGTCCCCCAGGAGAACCTCTGCGGGCTCTACCGGCGGGCCGACGTCATGGTCATCAGCCCGCTGCTGGACGGGATGAACCTCGTCGCCCAGGAGTACGTCGCCTCCTGCGTCGGCGAGGGCCCCGCGAGCGAAACGGCGCCGGGCGAACCCCACGGCGACGGCGTCCTGTTGTTGAGCGAGCGAACCGGCGCTCACGAACGGCTCGGCGACGACGCGGTGACGATCGATCCGACCGACACCGACGCGTTCGCCGCCCAGCTCGAGACCGCGCTGGCGATGCCGGCCAGCGAGCGACGACGCCGGATGCGGTCGCTGCGGACCGACGTGTTCGAGGCCGACCTCGAGGCGTGGATGGACAGCCAGTTCGCGTCGATCCGCCGTCTTCACGACCCGAACGAGTCGGACGACGACGGTCCCGGCGCGCGGACCCCACAAATATAGTATGCAACGACAGCAAACGAAGCCGAATCCGATCGACGAGGTACGGCCCCGGATCCGAACGCGACTCGAGGCGGCGACGGAGCTTCTGTTGTGTCTGGACTTCGACGGCACGCTGGCGCCGATCGTCGACGACCCCGACGAGGCAACCCCGACGCGAGCCGTCAGCGACGTCCTCGAGACGCTCACCGACCAGCCGGATGTAACGACCGCGATCGTCAGCGGGCGCGGGCTCGCCGACGTCCGCGAGCGCGTCGACGGTCCGCGGATCTACGCGGGCAACCACGGCCTCGAACTCGAACGGGGCGATTCGGTCGCGGTCCACCCGATCGCCCGAAAGCGCGCCGCGCGCGTCGACGCGGTCTGCGAGGCCCTCGAGATCGCCCTCGATCCGGTTCCGAACGCCCGCGTCGAGAACAAGCGCCTGACCGCTACGGTCCACTACCGGTCGGTGCCCGAACCCGCGAGACCACAGGTCGAGCGACTCACCCGCGAGACCGTTTCCCGGTTCGGGGGTGAGGGGCTCGAACTCTCGACCGGGAAGGCGATCCTCGAGATCGGCCCCTCGATCGACTGGGGGAAGGGAAACGCCGTCGGAATGCTCGTCGCCGACCGCTCGGACGGGACGGTTCCGATCTACATCGGCGACGACGTCACGGACGAGTCCGCGTTCCGAACCGTCGAACCCCGGGGCGTCGGCGTCCGCGTCGGCGACGACGCCCCGACGGCCGCGTCGGGACGCGTCCGCTCGCCCGGGGGGGTCGCCTCGCTGCTCGAGTGGTTCGCGACGACGGGTGTCGAACACGTTCGGGACGACTCCGCCACTCCCACGACTCGGACTGCTGACAGTGGATGAGCCGACGGCCGAGAGGCCGCTTTTGTAGCTCCAGGAGCGCTGGGACGTTCAATATGTCATTCGAATCGGGTCGACCGGTCGGAGTCGAAAGAATTAGTCACCACTGGAAATATAGTGGCAGGTGCGAGCGTGACCGAGAGTGAAACTACGACAACCAACTGACTTCCTGATCCTCGAGGAGCTCGAGGACAAGGGACGCAACGTCGCGACCAACCTGGCGGCCCACACCGGCAAGAGCCGCAAGAACATCAACACCCGACTGCCGGTGCTCGAGGATTACGGGCTCGTCGAGAAGATCGGTCCGGCCGAGCGCTCCGGGCTCTACGAGATCACCTCGCTCGGGCGGGCGGCGCTGGTCTACCGCGACCAGTACGACGAGACCGACGACTTCGAGTCGCTTATCGAAGGGCCATCCCCGGAGATCGACGAGTCGACCGGCGAGCAGGGGAGTTTCGCCCGCGGCGAGAACGAGACCGACGAGGAGTAGACTCCTCGACGCGTTTTCGGCCGATCACAACGTCAAGCCGCCGCTGTAGGACTCGAGTTCCCGGCGCGAACACGCCGAGAACGTCAAACTCAGTGCGCGGTCGCGTCCCGCCGTCGACGGGTAGACCGTTCCACAGCGCGATCGGTCCTGTTCGTAGTCGGGATCCCAGGCGTAGCTGCTGAGCATCGGCGTCGCGACGACGGTCTCCTCGCTTCGGAAGGCGACCCCGTGATCGTGCTCGAGCCCGAGTGCGTGCCCGAGTTCGTGCAACAGGATCTGGATCGTCCGAGTCGGGCGCTCGTTGGGAACGGTCCGGTGGACCGCCTCGCCGTCCCGAACCGTCCCAAGTTCCGTGATCGGCGGTAGCGTCGCGAGGTAGCGGGCGCCGCCGACGGACGCGACGTGGGGCAGCGCGAACCCGGTCGGTGCGGTCGTCATCTGGCCGTCCGTAACGAGCAGGTTGACGTCCGAAACCGGGTCGACGTCGCCGATCCCGACCGCCCCCGTCGCCAGCGTCGCGGGCCACTCGCCGCCGCTGGTCACGCGGGCGCCGTCCTCCGTCGAGACCGCGACCGTTCCGCCGACCGACAGCTCGAGGTCCCAGTACTCGTCGGACAGCAACGCCTCGAGGTAGTCGCGAACGCGGTCGGCGATCCCGTCGTATCCCGCAGCCCGCTCGGAGAACCAGAGTCGAACCTCGAGTCGGTCGGTCGGCTCCCGCCTCGCGTAGCCGACCGTTCCGACGGTGGCGACCGAGGCGGTCGACCCGGCCAGCCCGACCAGCAGCTGGCGCCGCGTCAGGGCCGGTCTCTCGTCGCTCGCGTCCTCGTCGTTCATGTTCGCTGAAATCGATCTCGGCGCGCGTTTGGCGACCCCTACGGACTACGATGGCTCACCCTAAAACGGTTCCATTCGGACTATTGACCGTCAGGGAACCCGTACTGTCGGCTTCGGAGCCGACGACACCGCGGTCGCGTTCGAACTACGCGCGCGGCCTCGCCCTCGAGCCGAACCGCCGCTCGAGCCGGCAGCGCCGCGGGGTCGATCGGAGCGAGCAGCAGTAGCTCGCCCGACTCCGTTTCGACCAGCCGTCGGTCGGGGTCGTCCTGCCGAAGACAGGGACTCCAGTCGCCCGATCGGAGTCGGCGGGCGACCTCCCAGCCGGTGTAGTAGCTCCCGTCGGACCCTTCGAGAACCGCTTCGGTCCGCAGATCCTCGATCACGGTCCCTCCGCCGGCGGCGCTCGAGCGGCCCCTCGCCACGTTCGTCCTCGCTCGCTCATCGGCCGAACCGTCTCGGGCCGACCCTATCGTCGGTCGGGTTAACAGTTGCGACAGTTATGTGCGGGAGAGTGTCTCCGGCCCGGAACTGATCCCATTGGCTGACGGTCGTTTCGTCGAACCCCTCGAAATGATGACGTCGACAGTGGTGTCTGCCGTGGCCGCTCGGGGTGGCTCGGATTCGAGACTGCCCGTAGAGCCGGATAGCGCTTCTGGACCGTGGGATCGCCGATAGCGATAGCCGGTAACGCGATTGCTTCACCCAGGGTTTGGTGTGAAACTCGTGTTACGTGTAGGCGGACCATGTATCAGTTCGGTCCGACCGCTCTTCCTGCGGTGGCGTG
>NZ_JARUKV010000059.1 GCF_029688865.1 Natronococcus sp. A-GB7 | reverse complement strand
GACGGTCCAGGCGTCCTCGAGCGCGTCGCCGTCGAGCGCGGTCCCGTCGGGGACGTATCTCGCGTGGCCAGCGCCGCCGTCGAACGATGGCCAGTCCTCGTCTATCCCCGGGTTGGGATCGCGGTCCGGGTCCGGCAGGTCGTCGTCGGCCGCCCCCTCTCCGGCACCGATCGACGCGAGGGCTCCCCCTGCGGTAAGCGTTGCACCGGTCGCCAGCACCGAACGCCGTCGCCACTTCGTCATACGAGCGTCGACGCCAGAATGTCTGATTACTATCCAGTTGCTACGACTGACTTGTCCCTCTTGCAACTGTTTCGGACGGACGAGAATCGAACTCACTCGACGGAACGGAACCGACTGCATCGACCCTCGAGGACGGACTCGCGGGCTCAAGCGGACCGGTCCTCGGCCGTTACCACTCCTGGCCGGCGGGTTCGGCCTGCCGCGGTTCCCCCTCCTCCCCGGTCGTCTTCTCCCCGCGGACGACGAAGTACGCGATCGCGGCGACTACGCCCAGCGGGAAGAGCAGGAACAGCAGCCCGGCGGTGCCGAGCGCCCAGAGCAGTTCGTTGTTCTCCCGTTTCGAGGCGTCCTTGTAGATCCAGTAGGCGACGCCGACCGTGATCGCCAGGAAGACGACCGAGACGGCCAACGCGATGAGGAGAAACGTCGACTCGTCCATCGGCAGCTCCTCGCCCTCCGCCTGAAGCACGAACGCCGCGTTGAGTAGCTGTAGCATCTACACCTCCTCCGGCGAACCGATCGACGACCGGCGCGGCGATCCTCGCCTCGAGCCTGAGCCGTCGCATCGGTTGACCGCTCGTTCACGTATTTTTCGTGTCATGTACTGTGGTCGTACAGTCTTCGCTACCTCAGTATATTTTTTGCGGTGGGTAGAAATGTGAGAAGAGCGTTCGGACACGGTTCGCGCCGGCTCGGAGTCACTCCGTCTCGAGCAGCCGCGAGACGACCGGCGACTCGTCCTTGCCGAGCGCCGAGCGAACCAGCAGGTGGCCGCCGAGTTCGGAGAGGCTGATGACGTCGTCCGCGCCGGCGCGCTTGAGCTTCCGGGTGTTCTCGCGGTCGGTCGCGGCGGTAACGATGCGAACGTCGGGTCGCAGCTCGCGGGCGGTCAGCACCGCGAGGGCGTCCTGGGCGTCGTCGTCGGTCGTGACGAGGACGGCCCGGGCGTGCTCGATCCGCGCTCGCCGGAGCGGATCCTCGTCGCTCGGGTTGGCCGTCAGCACGCGGATGTCGCGGTCGGAGAGTTCGCTGGCGGCCTCCTGATCTCCAGTGACGACCAGGAACTGGCGGTCCGCCTCGTGGAGTTCGTTGACGATCGGTTCGGTCAGATCCCCGTAGCCGAGCACGAGGATGTGGTCGTCCAGCAGGTCGAGTTCTGAGTCTGTCATGATGCCGAGGGTCTTCGAGAGACGAGCCTGGATCGCGGGGCCGACGAGCGATCCGATGGCGATACCGAAGCTCGCGACGCCGAGCACGACGACGGACATCGTAAAGAGCATTGCGACCTCGGTTTCGGGTCCGATGTCGCCGTAGCCGACCGTACTCGAGGTGATCAGCGTGAAGTAGAAGGCGTCGAGCAGGTGGTCGATCCCGTCGAACTGCTCGCGCAGGGCGTACGAGCCGAACGTGCCGTAGGCCTGAACGCCGACGAGGGCACCGCCGGCAGCCAGCTGGGTCGTCGCCAGCGAGAGCGAGCGGTCGAACTGCCGTCGGCTGAGCAGCAGTGTCGGAAGGGCACACACCGAGAGGACGACCAGCGGCAGCGAGTACGGGCTCGCTTGCAGCAGTCCCTGGATCGCCGTCAGCGGCAACAGCAGGAACGTCGCCCACCAGCCGGCGCGCAGTCGCCGCCTGAGCGCGAGCGCGCTCGCGAGCATCAGAAAGCCCGTAACCGCCCCCGTGAAGCCGACGGCGTTCTGGACGACGATCGGCACGTGAGCCGCGAACGGACCGAAGTCCGCCGCCTGCTGATCGATCCGCAGAATCCCCGTTGCGACCGACAGCAGGGCGACGAGCATAACGAGAACGACCGCCGCGCGGGTCGTCACGACCCAGCGCCAGTTCTCGGGCAGCCGTTCCACGATGCGTTCGCCGACCATACCTCGGCTCGGGCGCGTGGCCGATTAAACCTCTTCGTTTGCGGTCGCCTCCCGGTCGTCAAGGAACTCCGTTGCGGCCTCCTCGCCGTCCTCGAACAACCCCTCGAGAAAGTCCGGACTCCGGTCGAGTTTCGTTCGCCAACCCAGATCTGGCCGACGAAAGCGGAGTCGTTCGATCTCGGTGTGCGTGAACTTCTCGGGGAGGTAGCCCGCCTCGATCCAATTGTTAAGGTGTTCGATGAAGTCGATCTCGGCGTTTAGCGACTTGTTTCCCGAGAGCTCGTTCCGGCGATCGGCGATTCCCTCCGTCGACTTCGGGATTCGGGGTCGCGCCTGCGGGTTGATCTTGATCACCCAGATCTCGTCGGGGTCGGGGGTCTCCCGGTTGCTCACGAACTCCTTGACCGGCGGGTTCTTCGAGAACAGCCCGTCCCAGTAGTAGTTGCCGTCGACCTCCTCGGCCGGAAAGACGTACGGGATCGCGGCCGACGCCAGAATCGCCTCCGG
Organism: Natronococcus sp. A-GB7; assembly: GCF_029688865.1. Lineage (GTDB taxonomy): Archaea > Halobacteriota > Halobacteria > Halobacteriales > Natrialbaceae > Natronococcus. The sequence goes on along the minus strand of NZ_JARUKV010000059.1, from coordinate 4,102 downwards.
GGAGAGTTCGTCCTCGCGAAAGAGCTTGAAACTGCCCGTAAGCACGTTGGCGGCGCTGATCAACAGCGCCGGCTCGCTCCCGTCCAGCAGTTCGGGGATGGCCTCGAAGTCGACATGGCGCTCGAGCAGGTCGAGAAACTCCCGGCGGCCCCAGAGCGCGGCAGGCGACTGGTAGGGGCTGACCTCGGGCGTGGGGACGCCCATCCGCTGGAGTCGACCGGTCCAGCGGACCGTCTCGTTGGCCAGCCGGTCGAGGGGCCCCCGCGCCGCCATGTCCGCCCAGTAGTCGGCCAGCAGCTGTCGGGGCTCGTGATCGGGGTGTTCGTGACCGTACCACGCGAGCAACGCACAGACCGCCCCGCCCGAGGTGCCACTGAAACCGACGATTTCGACGTCGTCCGCGAGGGCCTCGTCCTCGAGCAGCCGGGAGAGCACGCCGGCGGTAAACGCCGTGTGGCTACCGCCGCCCTGACATGCGATCGCAACGCGCTGTGGATCTGAACTCATCGTCTTCCTCGTTCGTTCCCGTCGGCGGCCCAAGTTCGTTCGGGCTGCGGCTCCGCGAGCCGGTACCTGTTTAACGGTCCCGTCCGATCGGCCGGTAATGACGCTGCCGGTCGAAGTACTGCTCGGTCTCTACCTCGGTCTCCTGACCGGAATCGTGCCCGCGTTCGTCTCCGGTGCGCTCGGCTTTCTCGTTCGGTACGTGACCGGCGTTACGCTGCCCGGGTTCGGTGTGGTCGTGCTGGCGCTCTCGATCGCCAGCGTCCAGGGCGGCCTGCTCGGGCTGGTCGAACCCGACATCGCCCAATCGCCCCGACTGCTGGTCGCCGTGCTGGTCGTCCTGATGCTCGCGCTGTACGCCCACAACGAGGGCGACAAACTCGGCGCCGAGCTACCGCGGCGGCTCTCGCTGTCCGGGCTGCGCCAGCGAACCCTCTCGGCCGACGTGATCGAGTTCGTCGGCGCCGCCGGACAGGTTCCGATCCGGCCCACCGGCGAGATCCGCGATATGGAGGGGTATCCGCCGCTGTCGGCCGATCTCCGCAGGACGCTCCGGACCGGATCCTGGCGGCTCCCGGCCGATCTTCCGCTCTCGGAGCTCGAGGTGCGCCTCGAGGAGCGTCTCCGAACCGACCACGAGCTCGCGGACGTCGTCGTCTCGATCGACGAGCGAGGACGCGCGACGATCGCCGCGGCGCCGTCGGCCGGCGGGCTCTCGCGACGCGTGCCGAAGGGAAAGCGGGCGGTGTCGATCGCGACGCTGGTGCCGACCGGGCTGGCACGCGGGGATCGGGTGACCGTACAGGGCGACACCCGACCGATCGCGGGGCGGGTCCTGAGCGCACGGATCGACCGGGACGACGGCCGGGAACCACCGGGGAGCCGAGAGCCGTCGGCGGAATCCGACGCGAACCGGGCCGCGTCGGACGCGGAGCGGGACGCGGCGGACTCCCCGTCCCCGTCCTCGTCTCCGGGCCCGGGCGGATCGAGCGTCGCGAGCCCCGGCGGCGTCGGCCTCGTCACGATCGCCGTCGACCGGCCGGCCGTGAAACCGCTGCTCGAGGCCGAAACGCCGCGGCTGATCGTCCGATCGCGAGGGACCAACCGGGACTTCGAGGCGTTCGCGCTCGTCAAACGCGCCGGGTACGCGATCCGTCGGCTGACCGTTGGCGCGACCGCGGAATCGGCGCCCGTCGATCCCCCGTCCGACGTGCGAGTGCTCGCGGTCCGCAGACAGGACGTCGATTCCGACGACCGTCGCCAGGGGTGGCGGTTCGTTCCGGGGGCCGAGGACCGCCTCGAAGCCGGTGACGAGATATTCGTCGCCGGTCCCGAACGGACGACCGACGCCTTCGCGGAGGCGGTCGGACGATGAGTCACCCGGCAATCGACCGTCGGCAGGGTGATCGCGCGTGATCGACCCGTTCGTCGCACAGCTCGCCCAGCCCGACCCCGCCGTCGATTCGCTGCTCGACGTTCTCGGCAGAATACTCGGCTTTACCGTCCTTGCGGCCGGCACGGCCGCAGCCGCGGCCGTGACCTTCCGGTGGTACAGCGCCGACGAACTCCCGGAGGGGGTCGGTGTCCTCGCCGGTGTCACGGCCGTCGCGATCTGGCTGAACACGAAGACCGCCCTGCAGGACGCGATCATCGGCACGACGCCGCTACTCGAGATCGAGACCGCGGTGTACACCGTCGTCGTCTTCGCCACGAGCGCGATCGCCGCGGACGGCGGGCGGCGGGTCGGAGATTACCTCGGCCGGGACGTGTTCGCGCTCGCCGCGCCGCGAACGATCGACGACGTGGGAGAGCTCGTCCGCTCGGCCGGCCGCGTGACAGCGGTGGAGCTCCCGGAGACGATCGAGGACGTCGACGGCTACGATCCCGTCGACGCGGAGACGAAGGCGGATCTCGCCGGCGAGACGTTCCTCTTTCCGCGGCACCTGCCCGTCGGACAGCTGCGCGACCGGTTGACCGCGCGCCTCGAGCGCGACTACGGGATCGGCCACGTCGACGTCGAGCTCGGAGCCGACGGCGAGATCGAGTATCTCGGACTGGGGAGCCGACCGGCGGGGATCGGGCCGACGCTGGCTCCCGGCACCGTCGCCCTCTCGGTTCGTGCGGATCCCGCCGTGGACGCCAGCCCGGGCGACGCCGTCCAGATCTGGACCAGCGACGACGGAACCCGACCGCTCGCGGTCGGCGAACTGCGGGGAACGGCCGCCGACGCGGCGACCGTCGCCGTCGACGCCGACGACGTTGGCGCGTTCGACGCCGACCGCACGTACCGACTCGTGACGCTCCCGGGAACGCCCGACGCGGAACGGGAGCTGGTGTCCGCACTCCGTGCGGCCGACGAGACGGTCACCGCGCTGGCCGTCGACGCCGGCGGTTCCCTCGACGGAACGACCGTCGACTCGCTGCCGGCGCTGGTGCTCGCGGTCGACCGAAACGGGGACGACGCCGTCGCGCTCCCGTCCGGCGACCTCCGTCTCGCGGCCGGCGACGTCGCATACGTCCTCGGCCGTCCGGAGGCCCTCCGTCGGCTCCCGGAGCGGTAGCTACTTGCCCGCGGCGCGGATAGCGCCATCCATGACCGAGTGGAAGCTGTTCGCGGATCTCGCCGAACAAGCGGGCGACAAACACGTCGCGGTCGAGGCCGACGCCGGCGACACCGTCGGCGACGCCCTCGAGGAGCTCCTCGAGGGGCGCCCCGAACTCGAGGACCGCGTGCTCGAGGACGGCGAGCTTCGCTCCCAGATCAACGTGTTGCGAAACGGCACGAACGTCTTAGTCGAGGAGGAGGGGCTCGAGACCGAACTCGAGGCCGGCGACGAGCTGGCGCTGTTCCCGCCCGTCAGCGGCGGGTGATGGAGCTCCGACGCCTTCGGCTCGACGAGGCGGCCGTCCGTCGCTACGTCGAGGCGCTGTGGCTTCCGTACCACCGCGAGCTCGAGTCGATCGTCGACGGCCACGCGCTCGCCGACGACGTCGATCTCGTCGCCGCGGAGGTCACACACCGGCTCGAGCGACTCGCGGTCGACGGCCACCGAACGTGGATCGCCGTCGACGGACTCGACGCCGACGGATCGACCGACTCGGCGTTTCGGCCCGATAGCGACGGCGATCTCGCGGGATTCGTCACGACCGACGTCGACGAGTCCCCCTCCGTTTTCGACCGTCCCGATCGGCTGACGGTCGGCGATCTCTACGTTCTCGAGTCCTATCGCGGAACGGGCCTCGTCGACACCCTCCTCGAGCGCGCCGCGGAGCGGGCTCGAGCGGTCGGCTGCGACGCACTCTCCCTCGAGGTCGACGTCGACAACGCTCGGGCGATGGCCGTCTACGAGCGACACGGATTCGAGACCGACCGTCGCCAGCTGTCGCTCCCGATCGAAGCGGACTGAACGACTAAGACGGGGTTCTCGAGGATCGGCGTCGGTTCCGGTGCTCGAGCGCTCCGGTCGCTCACCGTTCATACGGTTTACAGAAGTGCCAGGAGAAGGCCCCGAGGCGATTCACTGTAACAGTAGATAGTAGCGCTATCTTTATTCAAATTTTCACCTGAAACTGAAACAGGCGATTCGGTAACTATGTT
>NZ_JARUKV010000058.1 GCF_029688865.1 Natronococcus sp. A-GB7 | reverse complement strand
CGGGAGCAGACAAACCGAACTCTTCAGCAGTGTCTGCGACGATTCCTTTCTTTGTATAGACATCTGGCTTGTAGTACAGTTCGTGATCGACACCACGTGCATCACGGAGATGCTCCCGAACACGGTCAACGTCGTGCTTTTCGAAGTAGTTGGGCGTGTACACCGTTAGAATGTAGTCATCATACATCGGGAGGTTGTCGTACCCAAATGCAGTCATCGCCTTTACCGCCCAAATAGTTCCATCCTCGGCGTCACGTAGGAGCTCGGGCCAAAGCTCCTCGACTCGGTCTGCCGATCCCGTAACCTGCCACTTGCCGTGTGGCTTTTTTTGCTCAACGGCTTTTCTGTCAATCTCTCGCACAGCATCCGTCTCAGCTGGTGGAAGATCATCGCTGGTAACCTTGGTTGGCGGCGTGACATCGTGCTCTGAGAAGTATTCCTCTCCGCCAATTTTCGGTGAATCACTCACATCTCGACTCCGGAGCCAGTATATCTCTTCTTCAGTGATTTCGAGTGGCGATCTCATGTGAAGTCCGCTAACGAATCCGATTTGCTGGCATAACAACACTTCCCAGACAGGGTGAAAGTGAAAATGAAATTGACAGCAAGATCGATCTCAACTCCAGGATCAAGGTCAAACACAGGGCTGAGCAATCTACGGACCAATACAATCACTTGCTGAGTCGTACACGTCGATCGACTGTAGCGCCAGCTTCGAGTATACGGTCTCGCGTTCGACGGGGACAGTGAGACGCTCGTTCCTAGAGAGCAGTTTGGCGTCGCCGTTTGGATCCTTGAACTCCAAGACGCCAGCTACTCCTATCGGGAATCACTGCTCGCGGCATTCAAGCTGGTCGCCCGTCTCTCGAGGCGTGAACAATCACGAGCAGCATGACGAACTCGATAACTCCGCAGACGATGTATCTCTGCGAACTCCACTCGAGCTTGGATAGTACTTCGGACAGTTAACCAACAAGGCCCCGACTATCCTTCTGGCTGTTGGTTAACTGCACATCCTCGAAGGAGGGAATCCCAACCAACTGTCGGCAGATCAAGAGCCCTGAGTCGGTTAGTCTTCGTCGTGGTCGCAGTATGCCTCTACGTCGACCGCTTCAATACTCGTGGGTGGGCAGTAAGACGAGCACACACGAAGAGATCGAACAGTTCGTGCAGTACGACACTCATCAGAGACCGAATCGACCGTCTGGCGGACAAACGCTAGCTGACAAGGAACTCAACGAGACAGTGCCCATCACCCCATATCGTTCGTTGACAGACCAGTTCCCCGAACCTCGAGTTTCAGTTTCACTGTGGTTGGCTCTCCTATATACAAATCCGGGTACGATACTGGCAATAGAGGGAGCGGACACACCACCACCACCCTGTTGCAAGTCACACGCGCTCCCTCCTTTCCACACACCGCCTCTACCAACCCATGTCCACGCCGAATCTACCATCTCTCGGTACATGCCCGTTCTGCCAAGCCGAGATCACGACGGCCAACGTGATTGTTGAATACGAAACAGAGACAGGACCAGCAATCTACGCCGAGTGCCCCGAATGCCGGGACGTCGTAAACCCGGAGTGACTCCCTCTCTATGCTATTTGAACGTGTAGACCGGTTACTGTCCTGGACACAACAGCCAGAAGTCGTGTACGAATGTCGCCACTGCGGAACCTCCGTGAGTAAGGACACTGAAGCCTGTCCTACCTGCGGATCAGACGCAATCGCCATATACCGGATATCCTGATCCATGCCAAAGGACTACGACCGGCTCTTGGAGGTTATCGCGGAGAACCCAGGTGCCACTCTCGAGGAAATCACAGACCTCGCACGTGACCGCGGTATCATCAGCACCAGTATCCCAGACCTCGTCTCGACGGCGGTCAGCAATAACGATCTTCTCAAGGCAGACGGCCGGTACTGGGTGATGCGGACAGGCAAGTACCGGTGGGACCGGTATGACCACCCCGAAACCTGACTCTCCGATTCTTCCAGGTCTGCAGTCCACCCGCTGTCCTCTTCAGAAGGATGTGCTAGTATCGAGTCCGACTGTCAACTGGTGCTGTGTCTGGATCCCTATATGGAACCGCTGGAGGATCTCGGATTGGTGTTTCGGACACGCCATCGGGAGGATGACCCCATCCTGGACTTGGACCAATGGATGCGACGAATTGTATGGGGCGAGACGGCAACTGGGACACGACACTCCACCAGCCGGTCGATGATGCAGGAGATCAGCCGTATCCTTGGTCGTCAATCCACAGACCGAAGAGAACTGCTCGAGGTGCTCATCGCAGCTGAGGACAGGGATCGTAAGCTGATCCAGGAGGAGAAACGACACCTCTTGCTGCCCGCCAGATTGGACGGCAGACTGGCACGCATCACATCCGATAGCCGACAGCGACTGCTGGTCATCAGGTGATGCCATCGTGTATCCACGGGACGCCACACAGGTAAGTCATGGGGTACTACCTTTTTACGGATCGTCGCCAGGTTATCGATCGGTCACCGGTGGTTCTCCGGCAGTCGACCAGCTGGAACAGCACTTAATGGTTATTCAGAGATGAGGTCGTCCACGTACTGGTCTTCCCAGTCGCGGCGGGCCTCGATATCCCGCGTTCCGCGCTGCGTGATTGAGTAGATGTTGGTGCGGCGGTTGGCCTTTCCTTTCTCGACTAGTCCTTTGTAGACGACCGTGTCAAGATTCGGGTAGAGCCGGCCATGATGGATTTCCTTCTCATAGTAGCCCTCAAGCTCGTCTTTGATCGCCAGGCCGTGTGGCTCCTCGAGGAGTCCGAAGCAAGATACTCGAGAGTCTCGACAACGTTGCTACTCAGGTAGCAATTTACTGATCGAATTAGCGAAAGCCCTTAACCAACAAAGGGTAACGACTCCCCCCTCGTGTGTTGGTTAAGAGGAAGCAGCGCTATTCCTCGAGCTCGCCGCCGACAGGGACGCTAGTGAGCCACCACTCTGCTCGAGTGAGGACGCCAGCTTGATCGACCATACGTTCACGGCGTTCATGATAACGCTCGAGGTCTCGCTGTTCGTCAACGTACTCGACTAACTCAGTGACCTCGTCAATACGACTGTTCGTAGCCGCGAGTTGCCGCTGTAAGCAATCGGGTTCGTTTTGGAGTTCGTACACCCGATCTGTGAGGCGTTCATACTCGGCGATGAAAGTTCTCACTCATAGTGCTCCCCTGCGCCGACGGTACGGCCGTGGATAGATTCGACCTCAGCACAATCTTCTCCGAGTGCCTCACTGCTTCCAATTTGGATGCAGTCGAGACTGACGAACTCTAGGAGAGAACGAAGGGAGCAGCGACAACTGATGGAGGGGCTGCCCAACAGACAACCCTCGAAACGACGCGAACCAGATACACCAGATCAGAAGCCATTAGAGAATGCGCACTACGTGTTGCTAATGGCGTTTGCTAAGGCTCTGGGAACGAAGCGCCATTTGTCGGCAAGGATGGTTAGCTGTACCTAGAGGTGCATCATCTGTACCGCCGCAGCGATGGCGGTCCTGATCATCCTGACACCGGTGTTGCTTTATGCCCGAATTGCCACCAACGGGTTCACCATGGGGAGGACGGAGAGAAATCCAATCAAGAGCTTATCTCGAGAATAGAGACCGCCACTAAGCACCCTCGTCTGGATTGATCCCACGTATACAAGTCGACTGTGAGATAATTAGAGGTATGACTATCCAGGACATGATTAACGGAATACGAATTATCGACAACCATGCCCATCCAGTTGAGCCCCTCGAGACAGAAACTGATCGTGGTTCTTTTCTAGTTTCTTCACTGAAGGAGCGCTGTCGGCAAACCATGCGAGATACCCGCTCAATTATCGAGTAGCACTCGAGTTAGATCAATAGAGATCACGAACAGGAGACTCGATGTTGATCAGTGCGTATTGAAGATTTCCTGATACTCCGCAATCTTCTCCTGTATTGCATCGATTTCAGCGTCAGACGGATTGTCTGGATCACTTGGAACAGGCAATGAACCAAGCTTCATCATCGCCGCCATCAACAGTAACCGTGCCTTCGTCGTTCCAAAGTTCTCTCCTTCAATAAAGAGATTTCCTTCGTTGACACCCATGAACCCGCCAGGCCGTCCTCGGCTGGTAGTAACAACAGGCATTCCTCGAAGAGCAGCCTTTTCTAGTGCAGTCTCGGTTTCCTCACGTAGGCCGCCGTATGGCGTGCTCCCTTCCATAATGAATCCAGCTAATGGCTCGGACTCGAGTTTTCTTTCGATATCTTCCATCAGCACTGGATCAGGCTCACCATCGTTCGGCAAACTTTCTGAGGAGTATGCCCCACCCTTCGTGATCGTGACGTCCGGGATCGACGGCTGAAGCTTATTATACGAATCAGTGATTTCTACCTTCACCTCTGTGAATTTGCCACTGGATGTCTTCTGGACACCAGTTACGTGCCGTGGAAGTGAGGTTACATTCACCTCAGAGGTCCACGTATGCTTCCGTTCAGGTACGAAGGTCAACCGTTCTTCGGAGATATCAGCCACAATCCCGCCGTGGCCTCCGATAGTCTCATACCCGCCCGGCCGGTCATCCACCTTCTCCACATCGCGTGCGGTGAAGGCTTGCTCTTCCTGAATCAGTACCGCTCCAACCTTGTCACGTCCTTCATCGTCCTTCCAGATACCAGAGTTGATGTACTCGACCGAATTAAGGACGTTCCGGTCACCACGGTTACCGAGGTCTCCGTGAGATTGCTGAGACCCGTTCCCACAGATCGGTTTCTTCGTGTCGATAAGCAGGTTGATCCAGTAAATTGTCTCCTCAACGGATGCACTGCTTTCGAGCCAGAAACCTCCCTCGTAATCGGTTGAATCCATCGCCGCCTGGACCTCATTGGTGGCGTCTGCAAGGATTTCACGCGTTGGGTCCTCACTGACCGGCGCGTAGGTAAAGAAGTCTTCTCCCCAGGTCTCTGGCGGGATGTCCCCGTCTCCTTCATCGGTCCGTTCCTCTTCAGGCAGCCCGTCCTCGTATCCACCTGGCGGTGCAGGTCGGTAGTAGTCGAAGTTCGCCTGCGAGGACAGCGAGTTGTTTGTACCACCGACGATTCCGAACCGATCGATCTGCTCAACTAGTCGGGACCCATCCGGGAAGAACGGGACACGGCTTTCTTCTGCTGTTGGATTCGTCGGATCGAGGCTGTCGGAGTCCCACGGTTCACCAGTTGCCTTCCGGGCCATGTACGGAAGCATGTACAGCCCGTCTTCCGGTTTGAGGGTAACCTCGTATGCTGGGACACCGTCAGAGACTTCAGAGTCGCTGAATTCTCCAGTCTCCGGATCGATGTATCCATCTGGATCAGCATAGAGCTCTGATTTCTGTTCTTCCAGTGGATGTGCACTGAAGGCCTCAATGTACACCGTAGCAGAAGTGGCGAGCCGTTGTGGACGAAGTGGACCGGATCCGATCGGGTTATCATCGTCGTCAGTCAGGAGATCCAATCCATACTTTTCCCGGGCCTTGTTACTTGTCGTCATCGCACTGGTGTTGAGGATCGTAGCTCGTGGCCCAGCGAAGACGGCAATTTTGGGCAGGTCCGATTCTATGTCTTCTTTTTCGTCCATCGATTGTGGTACGACTTCGTCCATCTGGCTTTGCGCTGCTGCACCCCCTGCTAGTAAACTTGCTGCACCGAGTGACTGCATAACCGGCCGCCGACCGATCGCGGTCGCAGAACTTGATTGATCCGAATTTGTACGCCTGTCACCATTGTCGTTTTCCGGCATGCAACCTGTACAGAGAAGGGGAATTATATACAGCTTGTGTACAGTTTGTTGGAAGAATGCTAGGCCAATATTGAGAACTAGTTCAGTTTCTGGCGTGAAGAACGTTATTAGAGGGCTTTTTTATTGACACAAGTGTTGATAATCGGATTCAGTTCTGTCGATAAGGACGGAGATAGAGATACAATCATTCGATTTCTGGTGTTACTGGCTCAGACTGTCTCACAAGACAGTTTGTTAGAAATGTGGGGTTTCACGGCTCACATATACTTTGGCTAAATATGACCATATTAGGTGTGCTTATTAGCTACATACATCTAAGAGCTTCGTAGATAGCTTAAAATTTAGTTGCGGACGCTGGGCTAGAGGTTATTGCTAGCGTATTTGACATAGGCACCGTCGTAATTCTCTGATCTGCTGGCAATATAGTGAAAATTAGAAGTGATTACTCACATTTGGTATAGAGAGCTGGTCAAGAGTTGTATCCGTTTTGAGCGGTAATGCCCAACAGAGGTCTCGCACTGCCATCTCAGATTCGAGATTGTGCTCGAGCAACCGTCGGCTGCCAACTGCCAAGCGTGCTCAGCGAGTTCCGGATCTACTTGCTCGGCTCTGTTGAAATCCTCTTCTTTAGAGACTTATTCACGTGAATCTACTGTACTCTACACGTGCGTACTGGGTATGATAGTTTCAGAAGACATATTATAGAGTCAGAATAACCTGAATGTGAAAATGATAAAGCGATGGCAATATCCATGGATCGTTTTAGCGCTACTTCTATTTAGTCTTGCTATTATTGGACACCTTTCTTACGAGATCGGTATTGTCAGCCTGTATCCGGTACTCGGTGGTATTGGATTGCTTGTCATTGCTGCACGTCCGAAGAAGTTCGGATATGTTATGACAGGTCTTGGAGCAGTATCTCTCGCTATCGCTGTGCTTCCTGCTGATTGGAGTCCTGTCACCAGAGGTGTTCTTATTATCGTTGGAGTAGGTGCCTTAATTGGAGGTATTCGGTCGCGCGGCACTGTCTAGTTGAGCCAGT
>NZ_JARUKV010000057.1 GCF_029688865.1 Natronococcus sp. A-GB7 | reverse complement strand
AATTTTGGCAAGAATTGGATGGTGCAATATTTAGCTCAGATGAAATACAGGACTTTATGTAGGGGTCGCAAGTATCTGTGTCTCTGATAATCCAGTGACTCTGTAGTCGCTTGAGGCTGTAGCGGCATATACCCCTGTTCGGTATCCAGCGAGTTGGCCAAATCCCCTTCAATTATCTCGGCGAACCTCTTGGGAGAGCCAAATATTCATTCAATTCGAGAAGATGGCTTAATATCGGGACATATGAAGTGAAATTTGGCGAAATGGGATAGGAAAACCGCTATTAGAATTGTATATCTTGGTTGTCGCAGGACGGACAACCAAGATATATGGGATCCTCTTAGGGAGATACCCGACGAAAGACACACATATCACAGGACACGGCGAACGTCAGCCATATGTCTGACTGTTCTTTTTGCTGTAGGAATGCATCAACTCTGCATATGCCCCGCATCACGTTCACGGCTGAGGAAAGCCACAAAAACCACCTCGCCGACCTCGAGGAGCGTGATAACATTGATAGTACAGCTGCAGCGGTCCGTCATTGCATCGAGATTGCTGCAGAAGCCCAACAGAATGATGCAGAGCTGCAGCGGTGCATTGAGGAGTTGCAGCGGGAGGTCGAGCGCTTAAAGAACGAGAAGCGAACCCTAATTGAGGATCGGCAGGAGAAGCAGGAACTGGTCCGATACGTTGAGGAGGAGCGCAAGATCCAGCGCATGCGCCAGGAGCGGGAGTCAGCTCCGGTGTGGAGACGGGCAAAGTGGTGGGTCCTTGGAGCACCGACGAACGGCCGCGACTGATTCTACAGGGGATACATGATTGGACTGGTTTGTCTATATTCCGCTCTCGTCAAATGTTATTAGCGGATGTCTGGCTGCCATTTAGTACCCTCTTGAACGGTTCAGCTTCACCACGCTTCAGATGCGCATTCCACTCCGCCAGCGTTTTGCCCTCGACCGTGGTGTTCTTGCGGATGTTGTCCGGGAATGTGTCGAGAGGCGTATGATGGAGTCGGGTCAGCTTCCGGAAATTGGTTCCCTTCTTATAATTAAACGAGCTGTATAGTTCCCGAACTCGCTGTTGATAGTCCGCATCAAAAGAGTACGAAGTATCGTACAGCTCTAACTCCTTCGCCATCTTCTCTGCCTCATCCTTCCGGCTGGAATCGTCGTCCCATAGATATCGGTCGACGTTGGTGTGCTGCTTGTGGGCTTCCCGTTCCGGTGAGAAGTCTGGCTCGAGAATCAGACTACTGGGCGGGTTGTGCCAGTAATTGTCGCGAGACTTTGCCATTTCCAGCCCATCACCAACCCATGTCCCAATTACCTTTGGTTGGCCATACAAAAGGTGCTCAGGCAGCCACGCTACGAGAAGTAGTTGGTCAGGGTACTTTTGCATAATTGACTGTCCTTTCATCATCCTCCCAGACATTTCCGTAGCAAACGGACACCATGCCTTGATTTCGACACCAGGCCAGACCCAGTCGCTTGATGGAGAGTAGTCGAAGTCGGCGAGTGCCAGATCTGGATACTTTTCACCACCAATTCTCTCGTTGATAACCCATCCAACGTTGTCTGGCAGTTCGTCACCGTGTATCGATTGCACGCGCTTCAACGCCCGCGTTTCAATCTGTACGGACATCAGCGACGACAGCTTACTCATATTCTTTAAGAACTCAATCACCGCGTCCTCGTCGCATCGATTTACAGTTAATACATCGATTTTACGACCATCGATCCAGTTTTGCAAATCGGAAACGACTTCATCAATATGGTCTGGTATATCGATAGTCCCGTAGTCTGGAGATAAGGACATACTGAGACATTGATGTTGATGATATGAATCCTTTTGGGAATCACCCAAACGACTTATTGTACAAGGTCAGAAGACATCGAGTTCTGACTGTTGTTGATCGCGGGTCCGTTCACTCTGGTTCTGCACGTCAACAAGTCGCTTGACTGCAGTATCGAAGTGTTCATTAACAATCTCGGCACTCCGGCATTGGCGTTCCAATTCAATGCAGGCTGCAGCTCCAGTACAAAGCCCACCGAATGGTTCCCAGACTACATCGCCGGGATCAGTTGTGGTTTCGATAATACGTTTCATTAGCTTTAGCGGCTTCTGGTTGAGGTGTTTCGCTTTTCCGTCTTTTGTCACCCGCTCATCACCGTTGAGCTGTGCTTCATCCCACACGTTTGTCAGGCCTGCGTCGAGATCGAACTTCGACCGATAATGCGACCATTCTTCGGCATCAACAGGATTCTCTCCGTCTGGAGCAAAGTAGGGTTTCCCCTCAGGATCTCCATGTTTGTTTGCATAATCAACCATCGCCTCCATTCGCTCTGGCGGTGGGAAGTACCATAGATTCCCCTTAGTCAAGTATTTCCGAGATGCTGCGTCAGCGACGCCACACGCATCGTTTGCGTCCTGAAGAGTAAGACCAGTACGATCCCATTCACTAATCACCCATTCTTGCATATCCATCGGCTCTTCTGCCCAGGAAGGGTGGAACTCGGCCTCTTTCACATACTGAACGCAAACCTCAGTCACTTGCGGGAATTTGCGCAGTCTTTTCGTGTTTGAGTTGCCTGCGATATGACTCATCCCTTTATTCCAGATATTGCATCCGCGATACTCCCAGCCGTGTTTCTTTAAAATCGGATGGACCTCTGCCCAACCCTCCTCAGTGTTCCAAAACCAAAGCGTGGTTTCCGGTGTCGCATGTTCTGACCACGCTTTGATGTGTTCCTCGTACCACTCAGGAACCTCAGCCGCTTCATCAGGTTCCCCTGGGAAACTACCTGTCCCGTAAGCTCCATCAGATACAATCGTGACTGGCGTTTTCCAGTCTTCGTAGAGTTCGGAGACATCAGTAGAATATACCTCAACCTCGCCGTCATTGAACCTCTCAATTCTGATTTCCGACCTATCCGTCTCACTCATTTCTATCACCTTCTTTTTCCGAGGCTCTGTTAATTGCTTGGAAACTCATTAGAACTCTTTTATCGATCTCAATTTCGGGGAGAGAAAGAATGTCGTTGTAACCTCGACTGTGTGCGGCATCCAAGACGACACTCCGGTCAGTGACGTTGGCAAAGCAAATTAGTTGATAGGTGGTAGCCTCATTCCTCGATACCTGGTGTGGTCTGCTTCCAAGTACTAAAAAGCCTGCACCGGTATCATCAATAGCAATATCCTTCGTGCTGAGATAGCTAATAGTCGATTCGTCGGCTTCTTGTTGACTAATCTCGTAACCTGACATGGCTTTCTGCTCTAAGAAGGCCAGTTCGGGTGTCCTATCACCCGGACATTTCCAACGTCCTCAAGAGAACTGCCCTCCTCACCTATGCACACAACGGAACAGGTTATGAATGTGTCGATGACGTTTCAGATAGTAATTTCCATACAGAAATACCGTCGAAGGCAAAGGAATTTGCACTTGCTCCTTTACTCCTGTAGATATGGGACGTGAACGGGATGATGAAGGAAAATATAGTGATCGAATTCCTCTAGAAGTAGTACTCGACGTGTTCAATAATCGCGACGATATGGCTCGTCCTGTCACAGCTGATGATGTCGCTAAGAAAACAGGAATTGCTCGCAGGACAGCACACAAAAAATTAAATGCCTTAGTCGAATGTGGCGAACTCAGAACTCGAAAGATCGGCTCTCGTGGGCGAGTTTGGTGGGTTCCAATTCCAACAGAGGAATTTAATAGCCCATCTGCTAACTCTGAATGATAACACATCGTGATTTGGTACCAAAATTATATTAAGTAGAGATATGAACCTCCGAGAAACAGCGATCTTGGTCCTACCACATAAGATTAGTATCTAAATGTCATAGAATTATGTTAATTGCAACAACTCTAAACCAAGGGGTTTTGTCCAATCAAGAAGTCAAAGATAATGCGGTGGGAGATGCCTCTGACAACTTCATTCCCATCGCACTTTGTTCGTGCTACTTCCACACTATCCAGATAGAGTAAGTCAACGACGGTAGATTCGCTCCAGCAACGTCTAATAAAGAGTTTTGACGGGATCCGCCGTACCGTTCGGTATGACTGAGTACACGGTCGAGTTCGTCGGCACCAGCGAGTCGATCACCTGCACGGACAAGGAGACGATCCTCAGCCGCTGTCTCGAAGAGGGTATCGCCCAGGAGTACTCCTGTCGCGTCGGGATGTGTCTGGCCTGCACCGCCGAGATCCTCGAAGGGGAAGTCACTCAGCCCGCGGCCCGCGGGTTTACCGACGAAGAAGCCGAGAACTACGCGCTGACCTGCATGGCCCGGCCACAGTCGGATCTCAAACTCGAGCGCGGGAAGTACCCACCGGGCATCGAAGGCGACCTCACCAGCGAGTCGGTGACGGCCGACGACTGACAGCTACGCGGGACCAATCATGTGCCATTCCTACATACCCGCTGTAGGAATTCGGACACGGTTGTTCTACGTGTCGTGTGTATCTGACAAGAGAAACAGGAACTCGTCAAATACGTCGAAACCGAGAAATCGTTGAGCGAGCGGAAGACCCAAGCTGGAGACGTCACACGGGCGAAGTGGTGGCTCACCGGTATGCCGGACGAAGAGTGACTGGTAGGCCGTTATTTTCCGTGGTTTAGAGTAGGGTTCGAGCTGCGTGGATCGTCTTGTAGGTCATTGTTGATCTGTTCGTCCTCGATCGCTCGATTGTCGTCGGTCCAGGCATCGTCACGGTCGGCGAATTCAGGAGCGACATCGCTATTTTCGTCCTCGAGCATCGGAACGTAAGCGTGAACCCATCCTTTCGACTGTCGACAGATTACAGTCTCACCCGGTTCGAATTGGCCAAATTCGCCTTTCGCGAAGTCGTGTTGCTCCTCAAGTTTCGTCTCCTCAGAACCGAATAAACCGACATCCGGTCGCTCTCGGTGGGTGAATTCCTCGAAATGCGTTCCAATTCTCGAGCGAGCAAACTCAACACTGTCTGAATCAGCGACTCGAAGGATTACCGCAGTCGTCATCCCAGAGAGTAGCGCTTTGCCACGCTCCTTGCTGTAGGTATCATACAACTGCGCGACCGACTGAAGCGAGATAATCGCCTGACAGCCACGTCCACGACCAACATTGATGAGTTCACTGAGGCGATCAATCGTCACATCCAGGTGCTCAATCTCGTCGAGTAAGAAGTACGCCCTATTGTGAGGATCATCCATTCCGTGTTTAATTGCCTCGTCAATCAGGAATGCGAACAGTGGGGCGATTGTCGACGCCTGCCGGTTCGGATAGTCGAGCACGAGGACGCGGCCTTGAGGATCATTCATATACTCACGAACGCTGAAGTCGCCGTCACGACCGAAGTCACCAGTGAAAAGATCGGAGACTTGCTGCTGTGCAGTCGAGTATACACCGCTAGCCTGGCGACCGGCATCGGGATCAATCGCTGAAGCCGCAGCCGTCAAGTCATCATGGCCGTCGCTCGAGAGGTCCTCATACATCGTTTTGGCATCGGTCCGCTGCCAGTATCGCTTTAGATCTGCGTTTGTCGGATTTTCTACCTCGCGGTGGATGTACTTCACCGTCGCCGCGAACAGCTGTCGGCCAGCGTCCGTGAAGAACTGGTCGCCGTCGCTCGAATCGGGGAAAATACCGCGAGCAATCTCATCGACGTCGCTTTCGTTCCCGAGCTCTGCGAACAGGTTCCATTTGTGCTCACTCGCATCGGCAGAGATTCGAACAATATCGGCACCACGGGCCTCGAGCATATCTTGATAGTCCGTCTTCATATCAAAGACTACAGTCGGTTCGGTAGGATTTGAGTGGAGCTGCTCAACGATGTGCTTGAGGAATTCGGACTTTCCGGCGCCGCTGGTCCCAATCGCGAGGAGCGACCGACGGGGAACCCGAACGGCGTTCGAAAACACCGAGACGTCCTCTGCACGGCCACTATAGTACTGAATCGGGATTGCAAAGTTCTCAGCATCGGGTTTAACCGTCCGAAAGAGGTCACCAATATCGGTAAGCATCGAGACGTACATCGGGATTCTCTGGCCGAGCCGGACCACGAATAGCACCGGAAGGCCAAAGACGAGAATGAGCATGAGAATCCAAGATCCGACGACCGAGGCGAACAGAAAGAGCGCGAACAGTCCCCCGACGAAAGCAAACGGAGGAAACAGGCGGCTTTTTTGCCGAAGTGATTCAGTGGCCTCGTAGTACGCTCCTTCGAGAGAGACCGCGAGTTCATTGATTGTTGGACTTTTGTTCCGGAGTGCGAAAGCACCAAATGCCGCGCCAGCAGCGAGTTCGAGGAGGACAACTGCGAGAGTAACTACGCTCATCGGAACAACCCCTCCTCGTTCTCGTTCTCTGTCTCCTGGTTGCGACGTTTTTGCTCAGCATCAAAGAGTTGCTCTTGCTCGTGATCGTGCTGACGGTCGCGGTCGTTCTCTCGAGATCGATACTTATACCGGTCATTTTCGACCATCCGCTCGTTTGCGTTCTCCCGGACGGTATCGATATCCTGTTTATCCATGTAGAGATCGGTCTTTTCGCCGGTCATCGCGACGTGGGCGTGCGGGTGCTCAGTATCACGGTGAATCGTATAAGCGAAGGTCGTGCTCGGACGATCCTTCGCGAAGTTTTCCATCGTTCGGCGCGTTTCTCGAGCGAGTTCGTCGTTCGACAGCTGGTCACCATTCTCAGGCGAGATAATCATGTGTCGCTCAAATTGATGCTGTTCGCTTTTCTCGATGAATCGTTGCTTTCGCTGGTTGCCCATTTTTCGGCCGGAGCGATCGTACACTGGCGTATCTCCCTCACGGGAAATGTAGTTCATGAGGTCGCCGGCGCTGCTTTCCTGGTAGTCAGTACTGTAGTACGTCGTCACTGGTCATCACCTCGAAGGCGATCTTCGAGGCTCCCATCGTTGCCGTTGTTCTGGCTCTCAGTCTCGTCGCGATCGTCACGGTCGAGCGACGCAGGGATTCCCTCAAGAGGATCGTGGTGGTCGAACGGGACACGAAGTTTTTGCGACGCCCGAGAGAACTCCTCATCAACCCATGGTTCGGGAACCCTGAACTGTCGCTGTAAGAGCCGAAAGTTGACAATCGGATACACGCCGGCTCGGGCGTGGATATCACGGATGTCGTCAGCAGTTTCCTCGAGGGTGTCAGTAGCCTCAGCAATCATGGCTTCAATCCGTTCTTCAGCATTGAGCTCAGTTGCGCTCTTGTCGAGTTCTTCGGATTGACGCTGTTGCTGGATCAGCTTGTAGAGGTAACTTGAGAGAGTCTCATCAGCGGCGTCTGCTTCAGCCTGTAATTGTTTCTTTTCGGATTCAGTAACATAGAGTGAGATGGGTTGATCACGGCTCATGGTCCTACCACTTGGCGTCTCGAACCTGGGGTATGTAGGGCGGGAACAAGCAGGCGTTTGGCGGATACTGAAGCAGTTGGCAAGTTAAAATGCAATTTAGAAACGACCCAATTCGAACGCCGTCTTGCGGTTTTATACCACATTGTGCTACATTGTATTCCAATTTGGTCTATCAACTAGAATGTTACGCTGTATTTTGCTAACTAATATAGACATACCAATGGGGTGTAGTTCGGTAGACATACCAGAGAAAGTACTAATTCTTCAACTCAGTTTGAG
>NZ_JARUKV010000056.1 GCF_029688865.1 Natronococcus sp. A-GB7 | reverse complement strand
ACAGTCTGACGAGGCATAGTCATACTGTATGATTCTTGACTCGACGTTTATCCACGACGTACTTCGAGGAGACGACGCAGCGATAAATCGACTCGCTGAGCTTCGAGACGAGAGTGATCCTGTCGCTCTCTCTTCACTTACCGTCTTTGAGGTGGGTGTTGGGCTCCGAGGAGAAAGCGCCAGGTATCGCGAGCAGTTTGGAGAGGTCGTTGACGACCTCGTAGTCCTTCCGGTTACTGACACAACAGCTCGACAAGCGATATCGATCCAACATGAGCTTCTTGACCGCGGTGAACGGATTGGTGCTCGTGATGTCCTGATCGCCGGAACAGCGGTTGGAACCCCAGACCCCCGAGTGCTCACGCGTAACGTAGATGAGTTTGCACGCGTTGATGACCTCGAGGCCGAGAGCTACTAACCCTCATTTTGCCGACTACTGCAAGACATACGTCTGACTCAGCTTCTTGTGTTTTCGCTTGTTTTCAGGCGTATATGGAGCAAGTGGCCGCCCGCGTTCCTGAGGAAATAGATGAGGCCATACAGGCGTATTCGGACGAAAACGATTGCTCCCGTTCCGAGGCCATTCGCGACCTTCTCGAGCGGGGGATTGAATACGATCAACTACAGACCGAAAACCAGCGTTTACAGAACGAAAAACATACTATAATCCAACAGCGCGAACAGCATACTGAGCTGGTTGAGTACATCGAAGAGGAGAAATCATATCGCAAAGCGGGTCTCTTCACTCGGGCGAAGTGGTGGGCCTTCGGAATGCCTGACGACTAACCGCCTTGTGCAACATTGGCCTTTCTCACGCTGGAGAGTGTTGCATAAGGGGCGGTGGACTTGAGCAAAGTGGTGGCTCACCAGCGTTCCGGTCGACCACGAGAACAGCAACAGGGGGGAAGGTATACCAGTTATCATAGAAGGAAAGCTGTAGAGCTCCACTCAAAATAATCGTGGGAATCCTAATAAGACAAGCGCAATACCAAGTGACCGATATATCCAAACACCTTTTCTGGATAATTTAGATGAGCCTCCACGCTGGTACCGGAAATCGAAGATATGCATTTTCTGCGGGGCAGCGATATAGGCTAACCCAAGTGCTACTGTTGCAAGCGAAGCAATTTGAAGCAGAATACTCATGTTGACTACTCGCTCATTCTACTAGTTAAGGAAATCGAGTTTACATGAGATTCTGATTTTCGACAGATAGAATGCTGGGCTGCTCAGTACGTATCTCCAGTAACGGAATCCAGAGAAGCCCCTGCCTCTGGCAAAGCGGCGACACCAATCGTGATTCTCTTGCAATCTCTCTATGTGGTATGTCATGTTGTCAGTCAAACGTCGTAGTTTACCACAAACTGCGACGTTGACCGACTGATTTACCCCTCTCGCTTAAGAACCATATCGCCCACAGAACCCATGCCAAGCAATCCCGACGTTGAGTACTCTGATGAGTACAGCCGTTCCCAAACGTGGCTCAGCCGAATCAGGTTGAGCAACTTCAAGACGTCTGCCTATCTGACGCTGTCGCACCCTTCCTTCAGGATCGGAATGACGTGATCATCGCACTGCTCTATGATGCTGGCCTTCGTGCCGGCAAGCTGTGCGCTCTCTCAACGTGAATCACCTCAATCTCGAAAACGGGACCGTCTATCTCCCAAGTGCTATCCAGAAAGGCTCACCACCGCCAGCGACTCTCGAGCTTAAGCCTGGTACTGGTGGACAGAACTACGTGAAGCCGATCGTTCTGCTGGGGTCGTCCTCGTAGACGACGAGCCCGAGTTCACGACCGGCTCTGTACTGACTTCCGTCCGACAGTATGAGACAGTTCGACTACTCCGTCGGTATCTTCGGGACCGGTGATACCTCTACATGAGCGTCGATGGGCGCGTGATAAACACGACAGCAAAAAGAAGCATACATACGACGCCGAGTATACGGAAAGCACCCACAATTCGCTTGTCACCAC
This sequence comes from Natronococcus sp. A-GB7, assembly GCF_029688865.1. Taxonomy (GTDB): domain Archaea; phylum Halobacteriota; class Halobacteria; order Halobacteriales; family Natrialbaceae; genus Natronococcus. The sequence continues at coordinate 6,165 of NZ_JARUKV010000056.1, read as the reverse complement.
TGGGGACTATTTCTGCAGTACTAGTGAAGAAAATAAACAGTCCCATGAAAACGAAGGCAGCACGATTCTCGAGCCCAAATCGACTAATGATACTCACAGCGGCAATCGAGATACCGACCGGTATCCCAATCCAAGGTAATATACCGCCCTCCGGTTCCCGGAACAGCCCATCAATCATTTTATTGATTGTTTGATCATCCTAATTAACTTTGATACGGCAAATTCAGCCGTTTTGAATAACGCAATGTCAAATTCCTAATCATGTTATTTCATCACAGACACCACAACTTCCACAACCACATTCCACACACGTATCTGTTACTGTTTCATCGCAGCATGAACGTACAACACCAATACCACAAAATATTACAATACAGGTCACACATACACCAATTGTTGCTGGTGTACAAGAGGTTTTACACCAGCCACAACCGAGCGAATTCAGTGCACAATCAATATCAAAACTGCCCGAACATGTTACGTGTAGCGATTGTCCGTTGCTCGCACCCGGTGGCGCACCGTAACATCCTCCACAAGGATCTTCACAATCACTATTAGCGACTAGGTCGTCATCTGACTTTTCGTTTGTAACCTCTGTAACTGGAACGGGTTCTTCACCGTTGACGCTTCGATCTTCGATCGAAACTGTTGGCCATTTTTTATTCTCGGTTTCTTGGATCTGGAATTCTTGTGCTATCGTTTGCACAGCGTTATGCACCTTTTCATACTCATGATAGGATATTACTCGATCTTCGGTCTCAAAAGCAACCGAAGTAACCTTGTTACCGTCATCTAACTCCTTATCAACAGCATAGACGGTAATTTCATCGGCGGTGTCAACCGCATGCGGTGCCATTTTTTCTGGTCCCTTACCATCGAACAAGTCATCATGCTGAGGATGTTCGTCGTGGGGTACCTCAGAAACATGTGTACTACGAACCGTTTCGGACCAGGCACGACCCATCACGTTTATTATATCGTCTTTGGCTGCAACTTCACGGACGACCTCACCGAGATTTTCGCCCGTGATTGGTTCTATTGAATCTTCTTTAGCTGTTGCAGCATATGCAGTGCTGGAACCAACTATTGACGCCGCTCCCCCAGATCCGATCATTCGTAAGACGTTACGACGACTGATCTCAGTGCCGCTGAATTGCTTTTTCATCGACATTAAATAATTGGACGCATTACATTTATACTTTTGGTATAGTCAATAATTACATTTGTCTTTAGTTAATACTCTCAGTAATGATTGATTCTGTCAATAGCATTGAAAGCCGCCGTTCAAAGCGTCTGAATCGGCTGGATCGAGACCATAGAGCAAATCGAAATGCTACAGCATTGGCACAGCTGACGGCTAAACTCCACAACAGTCACCAACAACATTGGTCTTTAGCTAAGCCTCAGCAGTCGGTTGGATGGTGGTCGCAAGCTGTTCTTGGATGTTAATTTATACTAATTTTGAATGTAAACATTATATGATTGTTGTTTTCATATTTTGGTATCGGCAATTGGGTGTTCGAATAGTCGTTCATTGGTTTCTTCACATTCAATCGCAATAATATCGTGAGACGAACAACAAGACTCGACTGTCTCATCAGTCATACGTACTGTACCACCACTCGTTGGGCAGACATCAAGAAACAGTCGTAAAGTCATCAGTAACTGGCCTTTTTGTTCGGGACTGTACCGACTCAAATTTGGATCTCGGCGTTCAAGTACTTTTGCGGCGGCTACATCTGCGACTAGTGCCGCGTGTGATGGCCACTTCCCGACTTGAGTTCCATCACGTCTCATCACCCGAGCCTCGTCAAATTCGACAATTTCTACTGTCCCATCCGTTTTTAGGTCGAAAACCGCTGCTGCATCGTCACCCGAAATTTCTGCGGTATTGATTGACTCAATTTTCTCGAGCCAAGAAGTTTTGAATTCTTTTGTAAGACAGAGATCATCAATATCCTCACAAGATTCGATGATGCCGTGTTCACGGAGATATTGTTCGGGGTTGAGTTTCATTTGATCCCTAAGATTCTCATCAGAAGTAGCCGATGCCGTAGGATCAGTGGGTGAAGCCGAGTCCGCGGAATTGATAGGCGTATTACCCGTTCCCAATCCAGAATTGAGATTTAGGTCTGAGTCCTTGCCGAACCATTGCAGGACATCGGCTGGAAGATATCGCTTTGTAAGTGTTGGTGTCCTTGGAACAAGATAGCCACGGAAATAAATGAGAAAGGTCGAGATACTAAACAAAGCCATGGCAATTCGTTTTGATTTCTGCGAAAAGAGAGCAGCTATAATCGATGCGATTCCCAAATTAAGTATTGTGCAGGGTATGCATCGATTTTCACCGGTGTATTCTGGCTGTCGAAGGAATTGAATTATAGTCCTGAACATCTAATAGAGGTTAAGTAAGTATGGATTATTATTCTTTTGCTGTTGACAGTAGATATCAAACCCAGTTTGCAGCGTTGCTATGGTCAAGACGGCCGAAGCTAAACAAGTCTGTCCTACTGCCTCCACTATCGTGTATCCAGCGCTCGAATTCGATATCAAACACTGTGGGAGCTACACGAGAGAGAGCTTTCTAAAATGGGGGTTCAATTGAATCCGAGACAGCATAGGAATAGATAGAATTCATGGAAATCCCGCACCTAAACCCCTGAAGCGTGAACAAGTTACAGGGGCTGCTGAGACCGTCATTCACGCGGTGCATCAAGCCATCCGTTATCGCTTTATTTTCTGATTCTACTCCTCATAGTGATTAAGACGAATCCTTGCCAGTAAGATACGGCCAAATGTTTGGTTCGTCGATTGCGCTCAGTCCTCGTGGAATGTAGTCTTTCAGCGTCGAGAGATCTGGCATAAGGCGATACTTGAACCACTCTTGGAGCTGATCCCAGTACCCTTCGACGGCGTTCAATTCGGGGAGCTTCGACGGGAAGTACCACACTTCGAGATCGTCGCCGCGCACGCACGAGACCGAACTGTCTCCGACAGTTTCGGTCTCGCGCTCTCCGCTGACGTGTTCCCAGAGATCCCTCGCGTAGAAGTAGCCTGCTCGGTCAAGAAAGACCACTAATTCCTCACCGAACTTGTCGGTTAGTGCCTCTAACAGCCGAATTCCGTGGAACCTGGTCAAGTTCTCCTCTGTCCAGCAGTAGAAGCTGTCACCATCGTCGGTGACAGCGCCAAGCACTGTCACCGACTCCCAGGACGTTGCCGTCTCTATGGTCGGATTCGAGCCGATTGGGTACCAGCCGCGTCGTTGGACGGTTCCAACGTGCTTGGTGAACTGATCGACAACGACGACGGTTTTTTCGCTCAGTTCGGATCGTTTTTTTCGACTGTCCGCTGAAACTCGGCTTTTTCCTCGGGATCAGCCTCGTGATGTTGAGGCCGTGCTGTCCGCAAGGACAGCCCGGCCTCTCTCAACAACTCGTAGGCGTAGTTCTCGTGGTATTCGACGCCGTACTCCTCTTTGACGTGGTGGAGCAGGAGCTTCGCTGACCACGCTTGCTGATCGTAGCCGAGTTCAGTCGGCGGCTGTTGCAACTGTTCGAAAAGTTGCTCACGGTCGTCTCCCTCGATCTTTGCTGGGCCACCTGGTCGAGGAGCGTCGTAGGGAGCCTGCTCGATCGGTTCTTCCTCGAACCGATCGAGCCAGTTGCGGATCGTTTTCTCGACGACTCCATGGCGGTCAGCCAACGTATCCAGTTGATCGCCCTGCTTGCGCCCGATCGCCGCGAGAACACGTTCTCGCGGCTTCCCTTCGTCGATCTGCTCTTTGAGCTCGTAGAGTTCCTCAAGCGTGGTCTCGTCGAGCCGACCCATTACCAACTCTATAACAGACACCAGTAAATATCTTCCTTAAACACTATCAAGCCCTGCACAAGACTCTCTGAGGTCGGCGTACCGATCACCGTCGGAAACGGGAATGTCGTTCTCCCAGAGCTACTTGTCGATACTGTCTCATTGATATTCATCTGTTTGGCAATTTATACTTTCTCAAATATAAGTTGCGTAGTATATCTTGTTTTCACTTTGCTTAACCCTCATATATGTTTAAATAGCAGGGCTCGTTTTACCTCGTAAGCAAGCAAGTGCCCTCTTACAGGGTGTGATAGTCAAAAGACGATCCGCTGCTACTGATCGACGTCCTCGAGTGTCCGTCGCGAGGCATCATTCGCGCTCACCCTCCATGCACGTCGCACGGGCTGGATGGATCTTCATACTGTCGGCTGAATATTCTTTAGGCTAGAGTGTGATTATGTGATATGGCCGCGCTTGACGCCGCCACCCTCGACGACCTCCGCGACGCGCTCGCGGAGGTCGAGGACAAGAAGCCGACACAGCGCCTGATGGCGGTGATCAACTACTTCGAAGAAGACGACGCGACGATGGCAGAAGTAGCTGAACGGTACGGATACACCGGTCCATGGCTATCTCGATGGGTTGAGCGGCTCGACCGGCTCGCTGATGAGCCGGTCGAGCAAGTCGTCTATGACAATCCACGTGAAGGCAGACCACCCGAACTCTCTGACGAACAGTACGATCAGTTCGTTGAGACTCTCCACGAACCGCCCGAAGAAGTTGGGATAGATGCCCCCGCATGGTCTGTTCCACTAGCTCGTCATTATCTCACCGAGGAATTCGACGTTGAGTACTGTGAACGCCACGTTCGGCGATTAATGTCCGAGGCCGGGCTGTCCTGGAAGACAGCCCGGCCGGAGTTCTACAAATCCGACGAAAGAGCCCAAGAAGCCTGGCAAGAAGGCTTCAAAAAAAGCGCGACAACCTGGACAATGAATACACAATCCTGACCATCGATCAGACGCGTCAAGTGCTTTCGTCGCTAATCTATGCGTGGTTTCCCGAGGGAGAGCGCCCGTCACTGCCGGTGACGGGCGCGTGGGACAGCATCAAGCTACTCGGTGCAGTGGGCGATTCCAGCGAGACGTTCTTTCTATCTTGTGCCGAGAACTTCAACAGCGACACGACGATCCGCTTGTTGGACGCTCTCCAGACCGAATTCGGCGAGAAAATCTGTGTCGTCTTGGACAATGCGTCGTATTTCACAGCCAACGCGGTGCAGGAATTCGTCGAAGACACGCCGATCGAACTCTGTTACCTTCCGCGGGGTTCACCCGAGCTGAACCCCGCGGAAGAGTGTTGGAGACAGCTTGATCAAGAGCTTGGCAACCGTCTGTTCGACTCACTCGACGATCTTCGTGATGCTGCGTTCTCTGCACTTGATCGAATCGAAGTTCCAAATATCTTCACGTATTTATGTCCGTGAGTATCAAAACCGCAGGATAGGGATCGGCGTCGGGGGGTAATCGCTCAAGGTCAAATGAGTCAGCTGCATCGCTGATTCGGCGTGCAAGCGTCTCGAATTGGTCACGCTGGAGTGGCCGCTTCTCGTCTGAGTCGGGGAACTCAATGACGATTCGATGCTCCTGAACATCTGTGATCTGAAATGGCTTCTCCGATAATGGCATCACCAGTGTCGCTTCCTCCCCTAACGCCTCGCACTCCTCGAGCAGATTACTCCAGGTCGACTGAAACGTCATTATTCGTAGATAGCGGGTGCAACGACGAAAAAATCTGTCCCAAATACTCCTCCTCGGGCAATTCACCACAGAACAAAAAACAACGTCAGACAGGACTACCAGATTTAAGTAAGGTCACAAACAACGAGTAACCAACAAGATAAGAGAAACACACCCACCGCTAACCGGTGTGGGTCGCGGAAGAAGGGGGCGTTGATTCGCCCCCTAAGGTTTGGTCACCTTATTCTGCGACCCAGATCGGCTTAAAAGTTCGCCTCTCGATCAGCCGTTGCTGTCTCACTCACGAGATCTGCCGACTGGTTAGAGGCTACTCTACGCCAGGTATCGAGAACCGACTAATCGCAACCAGAGACTACGATACGATGACGATTGGAAAAGATCCAAACAAAATTGATGCTGAAGCCCCCGATGAACAGGACGTCGCTACCACTCTCGGCTTTGATGAGAGTATTCAGGATGGTCTCACAGACAGCGAGATCAAAGACAGCACTACAGAAATCCCGAGCCGCGAGCAAATGTGGTGCATGCTCCAAAAGCAAGCTAAAACGATCGAGCAGCTGGAGTCTCGGCTTGAAGACGTTGAGCAAGAACAGAC
>NZ_JARUKV010000055.1 GCF_029688865.1 Natronococcus sp. A-GB7 | reverse complement strand
TCTCCATGTAACGGAATCCAGAGAAGCGCCGTTCCTTTCGTGAAACGGCGACACCAACCGTCATTCTCTTGCAGTCTCTCTATGTGGTATGTCATGCTGTCAAACGAACGTCGCAGTTAACTCCGCCGTTCTCTGTCTGCCAGTCGTGGATTTGATGAAACGTCTGTTGCGTATAGATGAACGAGATATCGTGATGATTCACGATCTGCCATCAACTAGTAAGTTCCCTGGCAAGATACAGGACGACCGAATATCATCACAGCCAATCGTCGGGAAGGATCTCGCGGTTCTCCTCTAACAACACGAGGACCGGCCTGATCTCGTCGAACTGGGTGCCTTTCCGTACCTCGTTCTCGTCGCGGTCCCACTCGACGAAACCGTAGGTGTCGAGTTTGGGAAGGTCCTTGTGGTACAGGCGAACGGCTGTTTTGTCTACTCCGTCGATCTCCAGCGAGCGTGCCAGATACTCGTCGGCTATCCGGTGTTCATCTCCGAAACGCTCTCGGAGGCCGACGACAGCTGGTCAATGGTTTGTGGATTGTGATCTAACAGGCTAATCAGTATCCGGCGACGGTGAACGTCCGATAGCGCGTCGAAAATCTCGTCAGTTGGCGGTTGATGCGGGAGTTCTCTCATCTCCTACAGTATAGTCCCCCAAACGGTTAAATCGGACATATTTTCATAGTTCTTTGAGTTTTGATTAACTGAGTGAATCAAAGTCCAGGCGTTCAGTACACAGACCCACATATCGGTTAATTCACCGATCCATGGGGTGAAGCCAATTCTTGAGAAGAGTTCTATGACACCTTCGCTACTCAATGGAAAGTTCTTCTTCGTCGTCCAGACGTTCTAACAGTGGCTTCAGTTCGTCAAACCGTGGTCCCTTCGTGATTTCGTACTGACTCACATCCCAATTGATGAACCGGAGCTTGTCCAACAGTGGAAGGTGAACGCTCACCATTTCGCGACTCTGGAGATGCCGTTCGATATGACTGTCTGGCGGGTTGACGAGGTAAATCGGTAATTCATCTTGAGGATTCGACACCAGCAACGCGAGTAACTTTCGGCGTCGTTGTCTGTGTGATAGCGCTCTAGAAATATCATTGTCCATAATCCTCTTTCCTCTCTCTCTCCTCTTTAATACACTGTGTTTTAATTGAAAACTGAGTTTTGATTAACTGAGTGACTCGAAATCGCCGTTCAGTTCGCACATCTATGTAACGGCCCTTCCAGTGAAGGCTCGCTGAAACGAAGTAGCGAAGCGAATGCCGATCCAGATGCATTGAGGAACGCAGTCTCAACTACTGCTTCTGCGAACCCGTTGCGATCGTTCGAAAGACATCGCGTCGGGAAGTTGGCGTCGAGGCCATTGGGCGAACGCTTCTAACTCGAAGCGCTCGATTTCATCCATGTCGACAAAAACGAATATCGTCTGGCGTTGTCGTTCCAAACGGCTACCGAACGCCGCAACCCTGTTGTTCCGACCGTCCTCGAGAAGAATCAGACGCTCCTTGGCGTAGCTGACGCACTTCTCAAGACCATTCTCTCACCAGATCGATATGGCGATTCCGACGACCCGCTCGCTAGTGTGCTGTTTTGGCCACCGGATCCGTTGCAATTATTCGAACATCCTCTGGGTTCTTGGCTGCGAACCGCAGCAGTGCTCATAGTGACAGACGTTACGAGGACTAATCAGGTCGTGTAAATAGGGCCGTCACTCGAACAGCAAGCGCTCTTTTATACAATTCCATAGGATTTAGACCCCTTCCAGTCTCTGTCTTCTCTTTCTTTGGCCAGATAGTAGCGGCAGTGGCAGTTCCTGATGTGATAATTGAATTATGGTCCGTCTGGACTGCTAAGCTCGTTCCGAGATCGGAGAATGTTCCTACGAAGCCGGGGCAAATAGTGTGCTAAATTAGTTGTTGTCACAATCCCTACGAGCTCATCGGTATCCACGACTGGGAGGTGTTGGATTGAATGCTCTCTCATTAGTGTGGCCGCTTCACGGATCGATTTGTCGCTCGTGACTGTGACGACCGGTGTCGACATAAACGAACCTACGGTGATAGACGAGAGATCTGCATCAACAGCGACCTGGTGCATAATATCAGACTTAGTAACAATACCTAGGATATCTTTTGTCTCTGAGGAAGTTACGACTACGGATCCGATATCGCCTGCCGCGAACATTCTCGCAGTGGCGCTAGCCGTCGTGTCTCTGGTGGTAGTTCGCACAGTTTGTGTCATTACGGATGCTATGGTTTGTTCTATCATGGGAAGGGTACAGCCCAGAGGTGGTTAACTCCTTGCTCAAGAGCCGTGAAAATGGAAATTCGGCTTCTCACTAATGTGTTATTCTGGCCGCTGAATCCTCCGAGAATTACTCGACCATTCGGCGGTCGGACCCTAGCTCCGAGCAGTAGCTGCCTCACAGCAACAGATATTTTTTCGAGGTCGTCGCTGCCATGGATCACTTGATACTCTTGGAGTCGCTCTCAATCTCCCACCACAAATCATAGAAATGAGCCGCTCCTGGTCGACAGTTCGCCATGAAGACACTGTACTACGTGTAATCAGTACTCTCAGCGTTTTTTCGTCGTCTATAGATCAGTGTCGTCTCATGCCACTCGTTCTTTCCTAAGTGGAGTTTGCGGTGAGTGATATAGCAATCTTAATCCCACCGAAGTAGACGCTTTACTTGAACTCGTTCACTCGTGTGCATCCGCTTTGAAACAACATACCCGAGGCCGCGTTGATCGATTACGAGGATCGACCCACGACTGGGAAGTTGAGGTCATCGAACTTGCACGACATCTCAACGACGAAGATGAAGTCAACCTTCCCGGTTCAAAATCATCAACAGTCAAGGGTTTAGTTCATACCGTCAGCTACCAGAATACTCCGGTACGCTTGTGACCTCATAAAATGCTGTAACTACGGTTAGAGCGCAACCAATCAAATTCCAGATGTGGATGTATCTTTTACACTTCGTCGAACGGAAGTACTGACTAACCAGACAGCCGTACTGAATACTGATTAGTGATATTGTTGTTCTAACTGTATTGCTCTGGCGACGGCTGTCTCGAATTTCTCCAGGACATCCTCGCTGAACTCTTTGACGTGTTGATCTTGGTCTACGAGCTGGAGTGACTCCCAATCCCCCGGTTCAGTCGCAGAATACAATTGGATGAATTTTTGACCGTTATTTCCGTATGCAGTAACGATCACGTGAGGACTGACTTCGTCATCTTGGTCATCAGCATGAGACCCTCCCAGCCCCGTCGTTTCACTCACGCTTACTCGGTCGAAGTCAGTTAACTTGACACTGAATCCGCCGGTACCAAGGCGCTGGATTAACCACTCCCGATCCCATTCTTGGGCCTCTCCTGTGTCAACGTCTACTCCTGTGACGGTATCTGTTGAGATGCTATCAATTCGCCACTTCGAGAGTGTTTGCGAGTCCATCGTCTGGCTCGTCTGTGTACGCACATCTCCTTCCTGTACCTGATCACCTTCCTGAACACGGATATAGCGCGGCGTATTTGCCGGGAGATCCAGAAAGAGTTCACCAGGATCGAGATTGATGAGCGCTTCAACCCCATCAATTGTATGAAACGTGTGTTTCCGAGTTGGGTTGTGATCGTCCATAGGGTTAACAGGTGTGGGAGACGGTTGATGTTGTTGTACGGCTTTCAATGACTTTCTGTCCTTCTGATGGATCGGGAGAATTAATCGGGGTGGCGCATTTGTCCGGGCTATTCTTTCAGGGTATCAATTGAGCGATAGATTTCCGATCGAAATTCAGATGCTCGCTCTTCTCCGATTATGTTACCGTTCTCAAGCTCGTCAATGATCCCTACTATTGTATCGCAGAGCTTTTCAGGGTGGTTGATGCGAGTGTCTGAGTCGTCTTCCATACAGTGCATTCTACATCACAGGTAGTCAAGGAGAGGGGTGTAAAAGTCATCCAGATCGATATTACTATTGTTTGATGAAGTCACCAGTGTTCAATTCAGATTTACATATTATATATTCTGAATAGTATCTTCTGGAATATGCTCCTAGAAATCTGTCAAGATTCCTGTGAGCTTGATCGAGATACCCGACTCGCAACTTTACTCAATTCCCCGATCAGGTTTCCAATGGGAAGGTCGAGAATTAGTCTTCCGTCCAGTACATAATATTTTCTTTTTCTGTGCCGCAATTCGGACAAGATTCGGGGAATCCCTCCTCAATTTCTCCCATTTCGCCACACTCGTTACACCGCCACATGAGTTCGGCCTCGCCGAAACTCTGTCCCGATCGAACGTGCTCGATGCTCAGACGCTCTACTCCTTCTCGAGATGTCACGAAGAACCCTCCTTCTTCGATGCCGCGAACCTCTCCGAGTAGTTCTCCACCGGCATTATAGACCTTCTCGCCTAGCTTAACTGCATCCGCTGTTGTTTCGTTGCTTTCTTCTTCGGAGAGGTTATCATGGTTGTTCATGGTTTGCTAAATGCTCCCAATGCATTTCAAGTCTCGTGTGTACCTGCTCGAATTTGTGAAACGATAGCGGAGATCGTCGTATCGTACATAGGAGGAGATATATTAGTGAACAGGGTAACGCACTGGTGAAATTATTTGTTTACTTCTATAAACGTAATAATGACTATAACGATTGGCACAGCAAATTGGGACCTTCAAAAAACGCTGTTCTCGGTTGAGATCGGTATCGGCCTGTTTTGATTATTTGGGTTAAAATCTCACGGGTTTTTATCCGTGAGCCCTAACTAGTCGTATGGAATATGAGGTCGGAGTGAACGAATCGGTGACTACCGCTATCGTCCGTGCAGTGAGTGCCGTAGAGGGACGTCAGCCTACGTCAATGCCGCCACTAACCCATGTCATCAATCCGGACGCGCTAGATACACTCTTCGAGTCGCGGTCTAACGGTGAACCGCGAATCGGTGGTCGTCTCTCGTTCATCTATAACCGCTGTCGTGTCACTGTCGACAACGGAGAATACCTTACCATTCAGCTTCTCGACGACTGTCCGCGGGTCACTGGCGATCAAGAGCGAGACCGGACTGAATTGCAGTGACAGCTGAACCAACAGTCGTTCTGTGGGATTACTGTCCAGGGTCGTGAGCGGGCACCAGTCCTTGAGCCATAAGTCGACGAGCGATCACAACAAGTCCGTTCCCGAATCCTTCGCCAAATATCGCCTGTTCCTCCTTCGACCCAGGCGCGATCGAACTCACTAGAATCGTCGATCGATCGACCAGCAATAATCGACCAATGGCCGTCTCGTCTTCGGTTGTGTTTTCGCTGTGTAGCCATTCCAGGCCCGTGATGAACGTTGTGGCGTCCGGAACCTTCGTTTGAATCTGGTCTTCTAACGGCTCCGTCAGCGCACCAATGATCAGAGTGACGCCGTTACTGACCACCTCATTGAGGGAGTCGACGAGGTCCTCTGTCAAGAGCGACTCGTCGCCGATGACGAGCACGACCTCGTCGGTCGCTTCCTCGATAAGTTGATCCGTTCGGTTTTCGATCCCGCTCTGACCCGACAGAGACCACACTTGTTGAATGGGGGTATCATCGCCTTCGTCGACGATGTCGACTGAGCCGAGCGTGTTCTCGAGGCGCTCGACGCGCGCTTCGTACTGGTCACGAAGCGTTTCGGTCGCCTCCTCAAGGGAGACGGCTCGAAACTCCTGTGGGCTCGAGTGCTGGACTTCGACAAGACCCTGGGATTCCAGCACTCGGACCGCATCGTACACCCGCGTTCTGGGAACCTCGGTCATCTCGCTGAGTTTCTTTGCTGTTCCCGAATGCAAACGGGAGAGACCGACGAAGCACCGCGCCTCGTATTCTTTCAACCCGAGTTGTTGGAGGACCTCGATCGCTTCCTCCATGTTTTCGTTTGTATCCATGTGTCCCAACCTTCCGGGAAGCCCCGGAAACTTACCCGATTATTGGGTCCCAGAACGGATAGGCATTGTCACTCCAGTCATGCCGGCTCATACCAATAGACCGTGAAACGGTCGGTAACCGGGTGAATGCGCGTCAGCTCACACCTCGTTCGTTTTGTTGTAACTATCTCAGTGACTACAGTCAGATACGGCAATTCGAGAGAGGGCACTCGAAGAAAATATGAGATTGAGAAGTCACCCGATTAATCACAAAAAGGATATACGGCATGGCGGCTAACTTCTAGACCGGTACGCAGTCCAGTGCTGTGTCCCAACCACCTTACTGCTGCGTGCCGGTCCGGCCACCTTGCGTGGCCGGATTCGTACCGATCCAGAGCTGGTATCTCGATGAGTAGTAATCCATCCAAAGACCCGGAGACCGCCGCGACCGAGCAACTCGAACGGTTCGGGCTGAGTACCTACGCCGCGCGGACGTTCGTCGCGCTCGCCAGCCTCGGCACGGGAACGGCCAGAGACGTGAGCCAGGTGTCAGAGGTACCACGCACTCGCGTGTATGATGCCGTCGACGAGTTACACGAGTGGGGACTCGTCGATGTCCAGCAATCCTCTCCCAAGGAGTTCTGGGTGATCTCCACCGAAACCGCTTGTCGACGGTTCGAACGGGACTTTCAGCATCGAGCGGATACTCTCCGGACGGCACTGGGCGAACTCGAGCCGGCCGAACAGCGAGCCGAGCAACGAGGGGTGTGGACGGTCAATGGACAGGCGGCGGTCACGGATAGAGTCCTGGAGTTCTTCACCACCGCCGAAGAGGAGATCGTCTACATGACTATCGAGGATTTCCTCACCAAGGATCTGATCGACGCGTTGAGCGAGGCCGACGAACGGGGTGTTTCGATTAAACTCGCGGGAGTCTCGTCAGACGTTCAGGAGCAGATTCAAGAGGAGATACCGAGTGCGACAATGTTCGAGTCGCTGTGGATCTGGTCAGACACGTCCGCGGGCCGGCTCATGATGATTGACGGACGGAAAACGCTCGTAAGCGCGCTCGTGAACGGTGAGGGAGCGAGCGTCTCCGATCCACGTTCGGAGACTGCCATCTGGGGCGAAGGTGAGACGAACAGTCTTGTCGTGGTCCTGAAAGCAATTTTCACCTGGCGACTTGAGAGCGTTGAATGGGACTAATCGAGAGCAATGGTACGTGGCTAAGACGGGGACGACCACCTCATTCACAGTCGGCGGGATCGATGAAGCGGGTCACGGTAGCGGTGCAGTCGTCGTTCATCCCTCCTCGTCAAAGTAGACACGCCGTCCAGCGGTGGGACTCAGAGTGTCAGGGTACTCAGTCGGCAACAACGGTTTGATCAACAGGAAGAGGGAGCTGCGTTTCAGGGATTCCGCTGTGGTATGCTCTCCGGGAGTGAGTCTAATACCGCCTCGACTTGTTCGTCGGACTGGTACCGGACGGTTTTGGCGTCCGAATCGATTTCGACGACGCCGTGGTCAGCGAGTTTCGGCAAGTGCGTATGGGCCAGTTGGAGTGAGAGCTGGCTTCGGTCGAGACCCCGACCAGTGACGGTGGGCAAGTTACTCCCGTGGAGGTGATCGACGAGGTCTTCAACCGTCGTCTTGGCGGTGGATTTCTCTCGTAATCGCTGAATAACTCTTCGACGATGAGTATCTGACACGAGTTTAAGACACTCGTCGAGCTTCTTTTCAACCATATAACATTCCACCACCGACAGCTCCATCAAAGGACGACATTTTCACACGTCTTTGGGTTTTGATTAAGTGAGTAACATATCTGCCAGTCCCGGTATGAGTCGTATGAACGGTCACTGAACAGGAATTCTTGTAACACTGATTCTCAGCGAGATATTCATATCTCCACGTAACGTTACCAGGTCTTTAAAAGCAAGCTCGAGATGTCATAGAACAATTTATATACCTCTCTACGACTCCCCAACAAACGTTAAGTGCAGGCGGAGGCGGTATCACTGCGGTAGCGCCACAAGCGCAGCACCCGCGAGCGACCAGCGGGAGCGAGCGGCCTTTTTAGCGTAGATTTTTGGAGGAGTGGTGAGCGAGCAACGCGAGCGAACCCGACGAGAAAAAGGTACGTGGGCATCTCCATGTAACGGAATCCAGAGAAGCCCCTGTCTCTAGTAAAGCGGTGACACAACCGTCATTCTCTGCCAACCCTCCATGTAGTGTGTTATACTTTCAGACGAGCGTCTGAGTTAGCCACAAACTGCGACGTTGACCGACCGATTTACCCCTTTTACTTAAGAACCATGTCGTCTACAGAACCCATGCCAAGCAATCCCGACGTTGAGCACTCTGATGAGTACAGCCGCGCCCAAACATGGCTCAAGCCGACTCAGGTTGAACAGCTTCGGGACGTCTGTCTATCTGACGCCGTCGCACCCTACCTTCAGGACCGGAATGAAGCGATTGTCACACTGCTCTATGATGGTGGCCTTCGAACCGGCGAGCTGTGCGCTCTCGACGTGAGTCACCTAGATCTCGAAAACGGGAACGTCTATCTCCCGAGTGCTATCCAGAAAGCGTCACCACCGCCAGCGACTCTCGAGTTCAAGTCTGAGACGGTTCGACTATTCCGTCGGTATCTTCGGGACCGGTGATACCTCTACATGAGCGGCGATGGGCGCGTGATAAACACGACAGCAAAAAGAAGCATACATACGACACCGAGTATACGGAAAGCACCCACAATTCGCTCGTCACCACTGGATACTATTTCTGCAGTACTAGTGAAGAAAATAAACAGTCCCATGAAAACGAAGGCAGCACGATTCTCGAGCCCAAATCGACTAATGATACTCACAGCGGCAATCGAGATACCGATCGGTATCCCAATCCAAGGTAATATACCGCCATCCGGTTCCCGGAACAGCCCATTAATCATTTTGTTGATTGTTTGAAATTGTTGCTGGTGTACAAGAGTCTTTACACCAGCCACAACCGAGCGAATTCAATGCACAATGAATATCAAAACTACCCGAATATGTTACGTGTAGCGATTGTCCGTTGCTCGCACCCGGTGGCGCACCGTAACATCCTCCACAAGGATCTTCACAATCACTATTAGCGACCGAAACGAACAACCGGTGGCATGGAGGCGGACAGCGAACGCCCTCAGAACGCTTCGCGTTCTGATGGGCTGCACAAGAGCGAAGCTCTTGTGAACGTCGCCGTCCGCTCGTTCTCCCAAGGTTCTTTTAAATCCGCGTCGTAGGGCCCGCTAAGCAGGTCTGCGAGTATTAGTCCAAATCAACTCAAGACCTGCTCGTTCCTCAAACTGGCTCAACTGGACAGTGCCGCCAATACGACATCATCAAAACAACAAGTAACCTAAAGTATATTTTGGAGTGAAATTTATATTATTGGTGGCAAAATAATACAATATGGAACGTCGGACAGTACTTGCATCTGGTTCATCAGGTATGATCTCTGTAATGAGTGGCTGTAT
>NZ_JARUKV010000054.1 GCF_029688865.1 Natronococcus sp. A-GB7 | reverse complement strand
TCTCTACGTAACAGCTGTCGCAGAGAGCAGAGCCCACAAGGCTATCAATACCGCCGAACGCGAGTAGCGTCCTCGAGGCCGACCAGATCACTCCAGAACTCCCATCGACCGTCGGCAAAGTCATCTACGCACTACTCCGAGCCAACGACCGACTGTCCCAACGCGAGCTCGCAGATCGAGCCGGCGTCTCGACGCAGTCCCTCCGGAACAACCGGGACGTCCTCAAGGCAATCGGCCTCGTCTCGATCGACGGCAATGGGTGGCGTCTCCAACTGTCGTTCCGCACAACTGAGGAGCGCCGTGCCGGAATTGCTCCCGACGTTGTCAGCACTACGTTCATTGATGCGGTCAGCGAACTGCTCGAGACAAGGCTTCCACCGCAACAGTACGGTGATCCCGAGGACCCGCTCGGCAGAACCCTCTTTTGGCCGCCTAATCCGTGGTCGCTAACGGACCATCCCGACATCGCACCATGGATCAAACTGGCTGCCAGGCTGACCGGTACCGAGCAACCAGGCCAAGAGACGCCGATCGCTGTAGGACCACCAGCCTGCCAACAGTCGCTCACCACAGGGACAAGAAAGTGAAGTAAGGTCGTATCTCAACGACAAACGCAGCGCCATTTATTTATATGTCGTTGCACGATATCAGACAGTGTCTGAAACAACGCAACAAGGCATACGGGTCTGCATCGATATAGATGCAGGCGATCAAAAACCTCTCTTCCGTATCAGTGCTGCTGACGACATTCTCCATCTCTTAGCCGATGCTCACGAGACAGAGTTCACAATAGCGGAACTGGTTGATGTGACAGACGTAACCCGCTCAACGGTCTGGAGAGCCGTTGACCTACTCCACGAGATAGGGGTTGTTGAGATCCGTGAGACACCACAGCGAAACTACATTACAATCAACCGCGACCGTCTTGAAAAAGATGATCCTGTACTCGCAATTGAACAATCCGAATTTCAGGACCCAGTACGCGCATTCGTCGAGCAAGTCCATGAGGCAGTCAGCGAATCCGAGGAGATTGAGGACCTTGTCGGGATTATTGTGTTCGGAAGTGTCGCTCGTGGAGAGGCGGACAGACAGAGCGATATCGATCTATTCGTAGTTATTGACGGTACTCGAACGACTGCTCGACGTCGTGTTGCAGATGTTGTTAGTGATCTCAGTGAACAACGGTTCGACGGTGATCGGTTTGACTTCGAACCATATGTCGAGTCAGTAGAAAGCGCACACCGTGCTGGGCCGAAGCTTCGAGAGATTTTCTACGAAGGTATCACAGTCTACGGAAGCGAACGGCTACAATCACTCCGAAAAGAGGTCTTTGCACATGAGTAGCACGCAGATTGAACAGCTGATCGCTGATGCACAAGCAGCGTTCGACCGGCACCCAACCAAGATTGAGTCCGGTCTGGATACCAAAGATGCAGCAGTACTCCAACTTCGGAAAGGATGTCGGCTACTCGCTGGCGCAGAGACACTTCGCGAAGAAGGATACTACACGCTCGTGATCGAAGCATCGTTCGTAACCATCGAGCGAACAGTTGAGTTTCGACTCTTAGAACGAGGGACTCTGGATCCAGACGATTTGCCTGGAACGCATCCTGGTGTATATCGAGAAGCGGCCACAGTCGGAATTTTCTCAGAAGCGACCGCAGAAGATCTCGCAGATCTATGGCGCGATCACCGAGCAAAAACATATTATCAAGACGGGCTTGCTACAGCACATCGCGCTGAGCAAATGTATGCACTCGCGTCTGAGATCCATAGGTTCGTTACTGGTCGCTCATCACAAAGTCACGAATGTCTTTGCAGTCCGAACAGATAGTTGCCTTTTGAGGAATCCTGAAATCAGGATAAGGAAATCCGCTCAGCGTGAGGGAGTGGCGAGAAACACACCGGCAACTGGAGACCGCTGGAGCAAGCGCTCGAGGTACTGGACCCGGACGGTCGGAAGGTCGAACTCCTCACTCGAGGATGAACCCGTCCAGACGCTCTCGAGGCACGCACTGCAGGCGTGGCGTGTGTTTTTTCTGTACTGAGCGATCACCACTTTCGCAAATCGAGCCGGATGCCGTGTATCGTTCGCACTGTGTATTCAGGTCAAGCGCGGTCCGCCGTTGCTCCTGCTGGCCATGCACCTCCCTGGCTGAACAGTTGCGCCAGTAACCGTTGCTGACCAAGCCGGAGATGGCGATTAACTGTCGGCTGAGAGACCTCAAGCATCGCGGCGACCTCTTCGCCCGTTGTTTTCCGCGGCCACTCAAAGAAGCCGGCAAAGAAAGCGGTCCTGAGCACCTCGAGCTGCCGATCCGTCAGTGCACCGAACAACGATGAGATCAACTCTTGTGTGGGCTGTGGTGCCCGCTCAATATTGCGACGGCCTGTAAGTTCGACGCTCGGATACTGCTCACCGAGCATCGCGACGAACTCGCGGACGTCGGTACCCGGCCGAACGTCGACAATGGCCTCGAGTGTCGACTCCGTAGAGCGGATCGAGCAGGGGTTGGCACCATGGCGCAAGAGCCGCGACGCGATCACATCTCCAGTGACTGTCACCTCGAATAAACAGCCGTCGTCGCCATCGCTCACCAGACGGGAATCCTTGACTGTGACGAGGTCGTCGAGGGCTGCCTGCACGTCAGCCGCCTCCGCGCCGGTCGTCGTTACGAACAGGCGGGTTTCGTTGACCGACTGCGTCGCAATACCTTCGTAGACGATTGTACAGTTCGCTTCCCTGGCGATCCGCGTGAGGAGTGCATCCGGCTCGTCAAACCGAAGCGTGAGCTCGAGCAGGCTGTCGGCGTGTAGGGCCTCACGCGTCTGCACGGCGTTGATCGAGTTCGCGATGTTCATGCCGAGTTCCTCGAACACTGTTCTCTCGAGCCGACCGAAAGTGCCCGGCCTGGCGGCATACACTGTTAGAATGCCGTAGCAGTACTCATCAAACGTGATTGGAACGGCGAGACAGGAAGCGAAATCGGCGGCCAGGGCAGTCTTTCGCCATGGTTCGGTCTGGAAGTCATCAACAATGTTGGAGACGATGATTGGCTCCTCGTATAGGGCGGTCGTCACGGACGGCTCCGGAGGCTCAGCGGTTACTGAGAGTGAGACTGTATCCAGGTATTCCTGATTAGTACCGACCCACTGTCGGGGGACGAGTTCGGTCTCGCCAGTGTCGAGTCCGCCAATCCATGCAAAGGTGATCTCATCACTTGCAACCAGCCGCTCACAGACGGTTCGCTCGATTTCATCTCGGCTGGTTGCATCGACGAGTGACGTATCAACTGACCTGATTATTTCGTTGATATGGATTTGGCGCTGGAGCCTGCTGTTTCGCGTCTCGAGTTCTGCGTCGCGCTCACGCAGGTTCGTCTCGGTCTCGAGTCGGTCGAACGCCGCCTCAGTCGTCGCGACAAGTGTCCCAATCAGCTGCCGTGTCTCGTCATCGATCGACGACGGCGGAGCAATGAATACGAAGACTCCGTAATCGCCGAGCGGGACCAGCAGACCGCCCTCAACGTCGGGACCAAACAGCGGCGAGTGATCAACAAGCTCGGCATCATCGAAAGCTGTCTGTGTTCCGCTGACGAAGGTGCTCCAGAGCAGCGAGTCGCCGTCGCCAGGGCCGATCGAGGGGGCGCCATGAGAGAGCTCGAGGAAGCTGGGGCTGGTCGCGGCCGGGTCAAGTTTCGTCGTCTCTGGATTGAGGAGGTAGATACCCACACTGGAGACGTCAAGCACGTCCGCGGCAGTCTCAACAACCAGTTCAGCAGCCGCGGATTCCGTCTCGGCATGGAGGAGCCCGCGAGTCGCCTCGTGTAAGTATTGGAGTGCGAACTCGCGCTCTTTTTGATCAGTGATATTTTGGAGTGCACCCCTGAGCGTGATGACGCGGTCGTCCTCCCAAACGGGTTCTCCAATGGCTCTGACCCACCGCTTCTCATCCTGAACGGTGCGCAGTCGCAACTCGAGGTCGAAGCTCTCGCCGTTTTCGATCGCCCGTTTGACGGCCGTACGGATGCGCGGCCGGTCGTCGGGATGGGAGAACTCGATCACCTGCTCCAAGTCGAGTGAGGCGCCGATTTCCAACCCAAGAATACTGTAGAGTTCGTCCGTCATTGTTATATCAGAGGGCGGATCCAGTCCCACGTCGAGTTCCCAGCCACCCACCGATGCGATACGCTGCGTGTGCTGGAGCAGCTGTCTAATGAGCTCGAGTTCGTGTTCGCGCTCCTTTCGCTCCGAGATGTCCTGCAACGATCCCTGGAGCCGGACGGCTTCGCCGTTTTCGGAGATCACCTCTCCGATGCTCCGAACCCACTGTTTCTCGCCCGTGGCGGTCACAAGGCGAGCCTCTATATCGTACCCTTCTCCGGTTTCGATCGCCTGTTCAATTGCTGTCCGGACACGCTGTCGGTCGTCGGGATGGAAAAATTCCAGTTCGTCTTCGTGCGTGAACGTAGCGTCCGTCGGCAACCCTAGAATCTCGGTGAACTTGTCCGTCCATGTCCCTTCGTACGGCGGTCCAGACTCAAGATCGAGCGCCCAACCTCTGACTTCGGCGATGCGCTGGGTCTGCTCAAGCGTATCACGGATTTGCTCAAGTTCACGTTCCCGTGCTTTTCGCTCGGTGATGTCCAGGGACGAACAGCTCAGTCCTGCGATCGATCCGGACTCGTCGTATAATGGTTCGACCGTCAGGTCGTACGTGACCTCACCACCATCTATTTTGTACGTTACCTCCTCACGGCGACCCTCGCCGGTCTCCAAGACGGCCCGTTTCGGCGCAAGGAGCTTCTCGGCTTCGGCCGGAGGAAGCAACTCGTCATCACGCTTACCGAGCACGTCTTCGGGCCGAAACTCTAGATGTGGATTAGCGATCCAGGTATACCGAAGGTCGGTATCCAGTCTGAAGGCTATCAGTGGGGAGTTCTCTAGGGCGACGCGGAAGTGTCGCTTCTCGGTTCGGAGCTCAGCTTCGAGGCGCTTGCGGTCGCTCACATCGCGACCAATTCCTGCCAGCACTAGGTTGCCGTTGGGATCGTCGACAGCGGATGCGATGAACTCGTAAGGGAGAGGCTCACCGTTGCTAGTCAGTACCTCGACTTCGACTCGGGTCTGGCCTATTTCAAGCGCCTCCGTCATCGCCGTTCGGATCGCGTTCTGGCCTACTTCGTCGTAGAAATCCAGGACGTTCATCAAGGCAAGTTCGTCGTCAGTGTAGCCCATTGCATCGACTAGACTTTCGTTCCAGTGCTCAAGCCCGCCATCTGCGTCGATTATAAAAAAGACGTCGTCGATGGCATCGACCATCTCGTCTGCATACGTCCAGTGTTGCTCGAGACGGCGCTCGCGCATATGCAGGGTCTCGACCATCCTGTCCACCGCCTCGTAGAGTTCGCCGATCTCGTCGTCGCGGTCGGTCGAGAACGATACGTCGTTTACGCCGGCCTCGACCGCTTCGACCTTCTCTCGGAGCTGAGCGATCGGGTCTCTGGGACCCTCCTCGACGGCAAGGCCCAGAAGCGCGAGAAACGGCAATATGGCAATCAGAAGCTCCATCCCAAGGTCGTGCAAGGAGGGAGCGGTCAGCCCTGTGCTGGCGACTGCGACAGTGAAAACAACGGGTGCGACGAAAACTGAGTGGCGAAAAGTGGCGTTGGTTTCACCCAGTGCTCGATTCGTAGTGGCCCACATTTATACAATACAAGACCTGCACCAGCATGACTTGAGCGGGCGATCGATCAGTTAGCGAGAAGAACGCGAGCGACCGAGCACACACCAGTGTCTCCGCCGCAAGCCGATACAGACGCTATACATATACCCTCCGTTTTCAGGCGATGTTACACAGATATGAGCTACGCAGATACGTCCATCAATATTAATACTGATAATGGAACACCAGACGATCGATCAAGAGCGCGAGCGGCTCAGTTACAGAGTCGTCGAAGCCATCGCTGACGCTATGGACACGGATGTGATCGACCTCGAGCCACCGCTGTATAGCGTAATCGATCCGGAAGCGCTCGAGCTGCTATTTGCTGGATCGCGATCAGTCGCCATCCGGTTCGAATACAACGAGCAGATAATTTCGGTGAACGCGGACAGAACGATCACGATTGACGATATGGTGTGCGATTGATGAGAAGAAAAGATGACAAACCAGTGAATATTCCGATAGACGAACCGGATGATAGAACGATCCGCGAAACGTACGAAGAATACGATGTCGGATCGAGCACAGTCGGAATGATCACCGATCCTGAGAACGTCCACGCCTGGATTCTGTCGAACGCGACCCAGCCAATCCAGCGCTGATTGACAAGACGCGTCGGATCACCAAACTCCTCTCTAATGGCTATTCAAAACCTGTCCTACTTATGGCCCACTCAGTCTATCCAGAATATTGTGGCTCGAGCATGAGTACGATGGAATCAGCCAATACTTTTGCAGAAATTGCTAAACTGTCAAGGTCACAAGTTCGGACTCGGCACCTAATTGGTATTTCAGTATCGAGGACCGCCGGCAACCGAACCTACACGAGCTTTGCTTGACCGACGAACTCCGAAGGCACACTCTCGCCGGTCTCATAGAATCGGCTCCGGCCGGCGAAGCCCATCCGGATACGACGCTCACCGTTGTCGACCTCGTCTGGACCGTATGTCATGGCGATCTCAAACGTTCGTTCCCGGCCCGTGTCGTGGTTCGCGATGACGAGTTCATCGCCGACTGCGGCGCTGAGCACTTCAGCGAACGACTCCTCGACGCCGCAGCGGTCGTAATCCCCGGTGAAGTCCCAATCTGATTGTCCCAGTCGAATCTCCGCCAGAGACCAGCCCTCGAGATCGAGTCCGCGAACTTCTGCATCCCACTGGCTCGGAACGTCCTCGCCGTCGGCATAGAATCGGCGACGACCGTTTAGCCCCGTTCTGATCATCCGCGCACCGCCGTCGTCGTGCGTCCGGGCGACGTAGAACGGCCTGGTCTGGTCGTTCACGCGATTCCGAACGAGTAGATTGTCGCCAATGCTCACCGGAAGTCGTTCCAAGAACCGTTCGTCGACAGACACCGCGACGACGTCGTTGAGCATCTCCCACTCCAGCTGGGCGCTACTGACCTGCGAGAGCACCCAGTCGTCCATCGACACGGTGCCCCGCGGGAGGTCCTGATGGTAGCGGTCGCCTCGCTCGGGAATGTCGTCAGCGAGGGCTGGATCAATCTCGAAGACCGAGCCGTCGGCGGTCGCCTCGAGCAGCGCCTCCACGATCGCGAGTTCGTTCCGGATCAGTTGGCCCTTCGACCGCTGGCCGACGTGGCCTCGGCTCTCGAGCAGAATCGACGCGACCCCCTCGACGCCTTGGCTGTTGCGTGCCGTGCCGAGCGAGCCGCCGCCGGGGAACTTCGTGGGCGTCGCGTTCCCGAATCGGCTTGCCTCGTCGTACGCGAGCCGGCAGAGTTGCTTGCCCAGCGCTTGCGTTTCTTCGGATACCTCGTCGTGCAGCGGCCAGAGCACCGAGTTGGTGACGAGATCGTCGTCCGTTACGTACGAGAGCTGGTTGTGCATATCAACAAACCAGAGCGGCTCGATCTCGTCGACGATATCGACGATCGCTTGGGCTTCAGGGACGGGATTCGCCGGGTAGGTGTCGGGATAAGTCTGGTAGAGACCACTGTCCTCCCAGTCGAACCAGTGGTACCGGTTGGGGTCCCAACCCCCACCGGTCCGGGAGTACTCGGTATAGATGCCAGCGTCGGGATCTCGAAGCGGTGCGCGCTCATCGACGGTAAACCGGCTGAACACGTCTGGCTCCGACCCGTCGGGGTTTGCGCGCACGATCGCGTGAACGGTCAGCTCATCGAGGACGTCAGTGCCGCTACTGAATCGCTTGAGCAGTCGCACTAGCGTCTCGGTTCCTGTCGGTTCGTGGCCGTGTTGCTGACTGCAGAGCATCACGTCGGTGTCGCCGCTGCCCGCCGTCGCCATGTAGATTTCTCGACCCTGATTCGACGTGCCGATCGTCCGGAGCGATACCGTGCCCTGGCTACTTCGCTCGATCTGCGTGAGATGATCGACCAACTGCTCGTAATCGAGGAAGCCGTCTAGTCGTCGTTCCGTTTCCTCGGTTAGCCACGGCCCGCCTGGCGTCCCCTGCCGGTCGTTCATCGATGGATCGCTCGCTGCGCTGGCGGTCGTTGCGAGCGTGCCACTCAGGACGAGCCCGCCTATCGTCCGCAACGCGTTACGTCGTCTCATACCGTCCTCCTACGAGAGCAGTATGATTAGTATTTTGACAATAATCTGTGGTATACAGTAGCCAATATCATTAATATTAGAAAAATGACTCAGGGGCGAGACACTCGAGGAACTGACGACCAAGCTCTCCAGAGCTACCGGCAGCAAAATCCGACACTCGGCGCCGAGATCATGCACTCGAGTCACGGACTCACAGGCTCTCTCATCCATTTGCTCGGCGCCACTGGAATCGACGTCGTTGGTGAAGTGCGCGTTCCCGGTGGCCGCGAAAGCGCCGATCTCAAGGTACTCGCCGAGTCGATTGCTCGATCGGCGCTAATACAGTCGAAATACGGTGTATTCACTCCTTCTCGTCACCTCCTCGAGACTGGCGTCGGCATACCGTTGATTACTCCCGAGGTCGACGCTGCAGACCCACACGGCGAACTGATCGGATCATTTGTTCTTCGGGGCCCAGACACGTCCTCCGGATTCAGGACTCGCTCGAGACGCGGCTCTCATCACCAGGTGACGTCCTCGAAGACGCCCTGGAGATCGCCGTCCCAGTCACGGTCACCGACGCCAGTCGACCAGAGATCGCGACGACGACAACGCGAATACTCGAGAACAAGAACCTCCGACCGACTGTCCCAACGAGATTTCGCAGACCGGGCCGGCGTCTCGACGCAGTCTCTTCGGAACAACCGGGACGTCCTCGAGGCGCTCAGGCTCGTCTCGATCGACGGCAATGGGTGGCGCCTCCAACTGTCGTTCCGCACAACTGAGGAGTGCCGCGCTGGAATCGTTCCTGACGCCATCAACAGTGCGTTTGTCGATGCGGTCAGCGAACTACTCGAGACGATACTCCCACCAGCCGTTGGACTGGTTTTTGCAGGAACATATATCCACAAATTGTAGTCAGAGTCTTGAACAGTTCCATCCGAGGCGGGCACATACTTTGTGCATCTCTCCCGGTATCCCGAGTATGAACGCAACCCACCGTGTCCAGGGTAGTTTCTGTCAAGCCATCCGATTTCAAGCCCAAGGAGTTCACCCGGCAGATGGCTCAGCACAGAAGTCCGCTTGGAACGTCTGCCACTCCCAGGGGAGAGGTTGAGTTAACAGCGTCATCGGTTCGACCTGTCAAGATACGCTCCGAACACGAGCGGTACGATGAGTATCTTGTCGTGTTACCTTTTTCGTCGATGGTTACAGATATTTGACCGCACTCCCTCGATTAGGAGTAAGCGGCCAGCTCAAATACGTCGACGGAAGCCTGCCTCAACGCGTGTCCATGTATTTATTTGCCCAGAAGGGCACTGTCTAGTTGAGCCAGC
>NZ_JARUKV010000053.1 GCF_029688865.1 Natronococcus sp. A-GB7 | reverse complement strand
CTCTCTACGTAACGCGTGTTCGTCTCGAGCGAAACTGTACTCAAAAGAGGCAGCCGTTACGTACAGGTGAAGCCCAGACCAATAATGATACCATCAATCTTCTGGGGTTATAATGGTCTTGTCCCATTCCTCTTCGGGAATGAGTGCCTCTACTTCGATTTCGATAGTAGCATCTTCATGAACAAGTTGAGAGACTCCCACCATCGTTGCTGCAGGGAAATCCGGATACTCAAATAGATCATGTCGTAGCTCATGGAGGTCTTGGCGAAGTTCTGTCGTGAATACGTCGTCACGAATGTAGAGACGGAGAAGGGTTATATCAGCAAAATCTCCGTTCAGATCGTCGGCAATAACCTCCTCAATGATCTCAAATATGCTCTTTGCCTGTTCAATGGTGTTTCCGTCTGGATAGATCAAACCCGAAAGCGACACATCAATTCCAGAAGCACGCTCAGTGGCGACGCCAATAGACATCGCTGGATCAGTTCCATCCTCTAATTCACCCATCCCTGGACCGAGTATGATCTTTTCCATATCCATACTCGTAATTATCATAACATAAATGTAGGGCAGATTTCCGAGTTATGCGCCGTCCATTTGCATCTCTACGTAACGCTTGTTCGTCTCGAGCGCAACTGTACTCGAGAGTGACAGCTACTACGTATAGATCAAACAGGTAACGGAACGACATTTGATCTCTGGGTTGGCCGATTGGTACGACTGCTTACGAAGTAGTGTGCAAGTCATAGAGGGTCGCAGTTCCAATGAGAGCGACAAGAATACCGACTACACCGGTAACCCAATCGTTCGATACAAAGAAGGAACCTGCCAAGAGTACACCAATAACAATCGAGGCAGCCCCACCGAATTTTCGAACCCGGATACTGTCCATATGCTCATTTTTATTGATATTGTGTTAACTACTTCGATTGGAATGTATAATATTGTCTTCCATTGGTCAGGGAGATTTGGTTCAGAATAGCCATCGGTTCATGCTATATTCGAGTTCTGTATTCCCTTCTGCTCTATCACACAATCGATAGCTGAGAGAAGTAGCGGTGTTAGGTTCGTATTTCTGCAGAGCGGTTATTTCAGGAATTCTTCGTCTATATATAGTATTCAACGAAACTTCTTACCTAACTGGCGTCTGATCCGGGAGAAGAGAGACGATTTGAATGTAAAGATACCCACCCATACTACAAAGCTTCCTTAACATTTATGTGCTGACAGAATAAGAACAGAATATGGTGGAGAATCCGCGACAAGCATACAGTGCCCTGTTCGTTATGGTGGTTGCTGTTGTCAGTGGTATCATCATTGCATCGGGCTTCGTCGCTCCCGACGCAGTCATGCAAGGAAATGGTGTCTGGCTATATATTGGCGCAGTCGGTGGAATGATCGGCTGTGCGATCATTAGCTGGCTTATTGATCTACCTGGTATCCTCTTTCGTGAGTTCGGTTCTAGTGGAGGTGAGCACTAATGAGCACTTGGTTGCCACTGAAGTACAATCTCCTGTTGTTCCTCGCTTCTGCACTTCTATTGCCTGTATTGGGTATGATTATAGGAAGTCCGTTCGCCAATCCCACGGTTACAGGACTCTTAGTGATACCTGCTGCAGTCGTTCTGGGAGGAAATCTAGGCTACTACGTTCAGACGCAGAAGGGCACATCTGGTGTAGTTGACGAACGCGACGTTCAGAATATCGATCTCGCTTTCACTGGCACTGGTATCACGTTGCTAGTCTCCATTGTTGTGATCTACACGGGCTACGCAGCAACAGATAGTGTGGCTCCGACTGAGCTTGATTACCTCGCGTTGATCGCGATCATGACGGTATTTGTAATACTCGGAGGGACAGAAATCCACCAACGGTTGTAACGTACCGATGGACAATAATCTCCGAGTCAAACGTGCCGAAGAGGAAATCACCCAGCAAGAACTCGCTGCAGCTGTTGATGTAAGTCGGCAGACGATCTACGCGATCGAGAAGTCGAAGTATAACCCATCACTGGAATTGGCGTTCAAACTTGCTCGATATTTCGACTGCGCGATTGAGGATATCTTTGAACCTAACTTTTGAAAGATGCTGACCGTACACCACAGAAATGACTTTGGTCACTGCTCTCAAGGAACTTTCCGGAGCTGATGTGAAGTTGCTTATCGACTCTAGTTGTGAACCCGTGGGACAACCGACTTTTCCGTTCGCTAGCATTCTGCGCAACTCGGGAGGCTAATGCAGGCATAAGTCGTCGCTCGAATTACGTCCTGCTTCTGGATATTTGGTAGCGTTACGTGGAGGTGGCCTACTCTTCACCACGAGAATCAAAGTATCGAAGAACAATCCAAAAGGGGAGTATACTTACAATTATGAGAAATAATATGCCTGCCACCCAGTGTATATTAGAAAGATGCCCATATACACCCCCCATAATGCCTCTAGTGGATAGTAGTAGAACTACAAGAAGTGCGAAGACGAAAATAAAACCAAGTCCCTTTCTTGTGGTCGGATTACCGGCACCCATATTGTTAAATCCCACTCACATTTCAATAGTTCTTTTGTTGTTCAGTTTGCTTCTACAGGTAACGCAAACCCATCTCAAAGGGAAGTTTAATTCAAAAGATACTCACAGTCATTTGGAAAATCGGGAGCACCACTTGAGCAACAGATACTCTCCGGCTGGATCTAGGCGCGGTTTTTGTCGCACCACTCTTCAAAGGCGTTCTCAAATTCGCTAAACAAGTTTCGGTGGAAGCTACCAATATACGGGAGTGGATATTGCTGAACCTCGTCCGAAGCATGGACTAAATAGTCGCCAGCGCTATCGAGATCCCCTTTCGGCGTCGCTTCAAAATCGCGTTTCTGGAAGTACAATTGATAGCAGTCGGTTCCATTTTGAGTTCCTTCGTACCGAACCCTGAGACACCAGTAGTCGCCATGCTGGAAATCGTTCCGTAGTCCCCAGAGGAACGTCCCTCGCCGAACATAGTCTGGTGCAGCCTTGTTATCTCGTGCTGGGAGGAAATACCCCTTCCTGATGTGCTGTTTCAATCGCTTGTTGAGAATAGAGCGGATCTGCTCGTTGTAGGAGTACAGTGGCGAAACGTAGTTGTGAACTCGCCGATAGACCTCGTTCTCAACGTCTGTCTTCTCAGCTCCTTTCTCGACAATAATCGTTCCTGTGGTGGAGATATCATCGCATATCTGAGCCAGCTCGTGAAAATTTCCGTGTACAATATAAGCCGATGACCGTGCTCGTGTGAGATCACGGTCGGTAACCGGCTCCGCTGGTCCTTTCGTGTGACCCAATAGCTGGTCTACTGTATTGGTAGAACCTGGCTCGCTCATTAGAAATACCGCTACTCGTCGTCAGAACTGCTCGACATTTTCGCCGCAGCCTCTCGGTCCTTCAGAAGCTGCTCCTTGGACTGGCCAGTCGTTTCAGCCAGTTCATCGACAGTGGGGATATTCTTCAGGGCCATCTCCTTAGGGTTCTATTCTCTGCTCGGCCAATTATACCTTTCGCACAGTTAGAACCTAGATACCTCTGGTACGGCCGACTCAGTTCTCGAATCGGTCTCGAGTCGGCGATCGGGCTCGATTGAGAAGCTGGCGACGTCGACGACACCGAGGTTGCGTATGTGACGGCCGATACCGGCGGGATCTATGCACACCGCGGTTCCGTTGAATACGCTACCCGTGCATACATCGGAGCAACTGCATACATCGACATCGAACCCCCAGGGGTCTCACCTCGAAACCCGCCTCGCGTTACGTACAGATGAAGCACCTATCGACACTAAAGTATTGACACAAATACTTCTATGTGTATTCCGTCATGTTATGTCATCCACTAGAATTTTATCAGAGGGGGCCGATGAAGAACGTGAATGCACAAACCTTCCAGGATTACCCTTTTTGCTGCATCTTTGGGGATCCCTTTGATTCTCGTATTGGCTATCCTGGGCTCAATTGCGGCTGCAGGGCTTGCAACTATATTTGTTATCTTGTTTGCTGCTGTTATGGCAGTAGCGACTCAACTCAGTTCGAATCAGTCACAGATTAAATCCAATGACACTGTCTCTACCGATTCTTC
The DNA here is from genome assembly GCF_029688865.1 of Natronococcus sp. A-GB7. Classification (GTDB taxonomy): domain Archaea; phylum Halobacteriota; class Halobacteria; order Halobacteriales; family Natrialbaceae; genus Natronococcus. The sequence goes on along the minus strand of NZ_JARUKV010000053.1, from coordinate 6,560 downwards.
CCAATCAGATGCTACAGATCCATTTGGAGAGCTTCAAGATCAATATGCAAAAGGAGAGCTCACAGAAGTAGAGTTTGAACAACGTGTAGAAGTGCTACTTGAGACTGAGCACGGTTACTCCTCGGATGATCAGAAGGTAGACTCCAAAGAGAGCGAAAAACAAGAACCTGCAGTTGAGCGAGAGTGATTTTTGCTACTTACCAGTGTTCCATTCGCATCTCCATGTAGCGGAATTCAGAGAAGCCCCTGTTTCTGGTAAAGCGGCGACACCAACCGTGATTCTCTTGCAATCTCTCTATGTGGTATGTCATATTGTCAGCCGAACGTCTGAGTTTGGCACAAACTCCGTCGTTCTCTATCTGCCAGTCGTGGGTTCGTCTCGAGCGCAACTATACTCAAGAGAGACAGCCGTTGCATACAGCTAACACAGGTATCACTTTTTGTCTCTAATCCAACTACCGTGATAATCAATAAGCGCAAGGAGTGTGTATCCCGTCATCATCGTCGCTCCTATGAAGAAGCCCCTAACTAGGGCCTGACCCAGTCCGGATGATACGAAGTGGTCACTCCCAACTGAGCCAATTATCACACCAAGAGCGATTAAAACCGGTGTAGCCACGAGAGGTACCCATTTATTATTCCATGCATCCCAGTTAGTTGTGAATATTTTGGCTTTCAATGAGTCACTCATATAACGTGACTACGAGAGAGACTATTATAAATTTTCCAAGGTTCAATCCGCATCTGCATGTAACGGAATCCAGAGAAGCCCCTGTCTCCGGTAAAGCGGTGACACCAACCGCCATTCTCTTGCAACCCTCTATGTGGTGTGTTATACTTTCAGCCAAACGTCTGAGTTCTGCACAAACTGCGACGTTGACCGACCGATTTACCCTTCTCGCTTATAAGCTACGTCACTCATAGAATCCATGCCAAGCAATCCCGACGTTGAGTACTCTGATGAGTTCAGCCGGGCCCGAACGTGGCTCAAGCCGAATCAGGTTGAACGGCTTCGAGATGTCTGCCTATCTGACGCCGTCGCACCCTACCTTCAGGACCGGAATGAGACGATCGTCGCACTGCTCTATGATGCTGGCCTTCGCGCCGGCGAGCTGTGCGCTCTCGAAGTAAATCACCTCAATCTCGAAAACGGAACCGTCTATCTTCCGAGTGCGATCCAAAAAGGCTCACCACCGCCAGCGACTCTCGAACTCAAGCCTGAGACGGTTCGACTACTCCATCGGTATCTTCGGGACCGATGGAAGGATACTCCTGCCCTCTTTCCTACCCGCTCAAGCGACCGGATCACGACACGATCCCTACAGCGGCTTATAGAAAAACTCGCTGTCGAAGCGAACGTGCGGCCGCTGCTCGCAGATGGCGGTATAGGAGAGCCGACGGACGTTACTCCGCACACGCTTCGGCACTCTGTGGCCTATCGAATCATCCAGATCGACGGTGGTCGGCTCGAGGACGTACAACTTCGACTCCGTCACGCGAATAGACAAACCACGGATCAAATCTATAGCCACTTGATCCCTCGATAGTCTGTAAGAGAGAGTACCATAGAACGAGTTATATAGTGTTATTTTCATTATACCTTTTAGTAAACCAACTGTTACGTAGATGTGCGAACTGAGCACTAAAATGTGTGAACAGTGGTGGTATAGCTTTTCCAATCACAGGTCTACCTCTTCGAACATAGTCTCACTTTTTCGGCAATTCAGATTTTTTAGAAATATACGCTACAATAACGATCATTCCGACAGCGGGTATGAGCGCCCCGCAAAAGTACGCCACTGGGTTTTTGATATCTGATTTCTTCGAATCAATGAGTATCATAATGCCAGCTGGTATTTGCAGTAGAATTAAGAAATTGATTATAGTTGAGGCCGACATTATTGGTAGTAAGCCCTGGCTTTATTTGTATATTTTTATATAACTGAGTTTGTGACTCACCGAGTTACCTGCTTGACCTATACGTAACGTCTGGCTCTCTTGAGTACAGTTGCGCTCGAGACGAACGCGCGCTACGTAGAGAGGCTTACTGAATGGTAGAGCATTTTATATTCTCTCGTGTTAGTCAACTCCGCACAAAACACCATGTTCATTTATATTGACACCACACAGTAGACATGGTCAGCTTAGATGGAAATGAAATTCACGGCGTCTATATGATTCTTATAGGTTCAGCACTTCTATTGTATCTTATTTTCATTCATGGGGATCCATTATCATTTGAATCGATGAGTTCTCGGAGACTTCGAAGACCGATTGTAGGAACATTACTTAGTGTGGGAAGTATCACATTTGGATGTTTGATGGTTCTCGGCTACTACGATCGGCTTAAAGAATCTCTCAAGTAGACTTATTCACTATCCTTTTGATAACTCCTCGTCCTATACGTAACGGGTGCCTCTCTTGGGTACAACTGCACTCGAGACGAACACGCGTTACGTAGAGGGGCGTACCTAACAGGGAAATATTGAATAGATATTTACAATTCAATTCCAAATAAAACTCATATGAACCAGTGGAATCTCTACCATCTCTTAATGGGAATCATTGGTCTTAGTGTTGGGTTCGTAGGATTTAGCGAGATTCTCTCGCAGGGAATTAGCCTCGGAACTTCACTGATGGCTGTCGGTGCTCTTGCTATTCTTGCTCAGACCGGATATGCCCTCTTTATAAAAGAGTCCTCGGAACTTACAGAAAGTCAAAGTGTTGGAATGGTTGCTATTGGCGCGATACTTTGCTCAGTCGGAGCACTGGTTCACATTTTCGTATAAGTGCTCCGCAGTGGTACCGCCTTCGCTTGTATGTATCGCTCACCGGGGTCAACACAATCGATACGCGATCCGTTCTATGACAGTCCCTGCTGTGTGCCCTGGAACTGACCTTCGAGAGGTCGTCTTCGACTCATTTAAACTCCCAACGGACAAGAGTCCGATATGTACGATTTGACCGCTTTCCAGCGCGATCTGCTCTATGTTGTTGCTGGCCTAGATGAACCACATGGACTCGCGATCAAAGAGGAACTCGAGGACTATTACGAAAAAGAGGTCCACCACGGTCGTCTATATCCGAACTTGGATACGGTCGTCGAGAAAGGACTGGTCGATAAAGGGCAACTCGATCGCCGGACGAACGTCTACTCCCTCACCCAGCGTGGACAGCGTGAACTCGAGGCTCGCCGCGAGTGGGAGGATCAATACGTTGCCGAATTGGTTGATTGAGAACTCGTTGTGCTAGTGTGACACCAACTAGTTCAGCAAAATTCTGAGTTACGGGTCATCGAGATGAGTGTCAAGGTTGGACACTCAAATGTCTGCTGTGAGGATCTTCAATTACTGAGAAAGCTCCCAGTAAATATTACTTGGAGTCGTGTGCCACTATACGAAATGACATCCAATGAAATAGATAGAAGATCATATATAAGATTGTTAGCAGCAGCTGGATTTACCACAATCGGGGCAGCCAGTGCCCAAGGGCAAGAAGACCCAGGACCGGTCGATCGTGGGGACGCCAGTAACTATACGATCTTGGCGAAATCGGGAATCTCTACAGTTCCCGATTCGGATGTGACGGGAGATATTGGCGTGAGTCCCATCGCTTCAACTGCCATCACCGGGTTCGCTTTAGAACTGGATTCATCGGGCGAGTTCGCGACATCGGATCAAGTGGATGGACGTGTATACGCGGCCGACTACGCAGAACCGACTCCATCCAACTTGACCACGGCTGTAAGTAATATGGAGTCCGCGTACACCGATGCTGCCGGGCGTGAATCCGACTTCGACGAGTTGGCCGGTGGAAACATCGGCGGTCTGGTCCTGCCTCCGGGGGTCTACAGCTGGAGTACGGACGTTTCAATAAGCGACGACATCGTCCTTCTGGGTGACTCGGATGACACTTGGATCTTCCAGATCGATGGAAATCTCACGACGGCCAGCAACACGAACGTTCTCCTGGCTGGCGACGTCCAGATCGAGAACATCGTCTGGCAAGTTGCTGGTGGCGCTGGTGTGGAGATCGGAACGGATGCACAATTTTCGGGGGTTGTACTGACTCAAACCGGGATCAACGTGCTCACCGGTGCAACGGTGGACGGGTGCCTGTACGCACAGACTGACGTCAATCTGCAGATGGCGACAGTGACAGGCTGCGAGTCTGACCCGGTAGCCCCCGATCCAGACGACCCTGACCCAGACGATCCGGATCCAGATGATCCAGATCCAGACGACCCGGATCCAGACGATCCGGATCCAGACGACCCGGATCCAGACGATCCGGATCCAGACGACCCTGATCCAGACGACCCTGATCCAGACGACCCGGATCCAGACGATCCGGATCCAGACGACCCAGATCCAGACGATCCGGATCCAGACGACCCAGATCCAGACGATCCGGATCCAGACGACCCAGATCCAGACGATCCGGATCCAGACGATCCTGAACCGGACGACCCGGATCCAGACGACCCTGATCCAGACGACCCGGACCCAGACGACCCGGATCCAGACGATCCGGATCCAGACGATCCTGAACCGGACGACCCCGATCCGGATGAAGAAATCCCGGTTGACGAACTTCCGGGCGATGTGGAAGTCCCGGTTGACGAACTTCCGGGCGATGTGGAAATCCCGGTTGACGAACTTCCGGGCGATGTGGAAGTCCCGGTTGACGAACTCCCGTTCCCGATCGACGAACTCCCGGACGACGTGGAAGTTCCGCCTGAAGAACTCCCGGACGACGTAAAAGTCCCAGTCGAAGCACTCCCAGACGGTGTGAAAGTCCCAGTCGAAGCGCTTCCGGATGACGTGAAAGTCCCAGTCGAAGCGCTCCCGGATGACGTGAAAGTCCCAGTCGAAGCGCTCCCGGACGATGTAAAAATCCCCGACGAGGATTGTCCAGAGGAGAAGGAGAAAAAGGAGAAAAAGTCCGACGAGGATTGTCCAGAGGAGAAGGAGAAAAAGGAGAAAAAGTCCGACGAGGATTGTCCAGAGGAGAAGGAGAAGAAGGAGAAAAAGTCTGACGAGGACTGCCCAGAGGAGAAGGAGAAAACGGAGAAAAAGTCTGACGAGGATTGTCCCGAAGAGAAGGAAAAAAAGGAGAAAACCCCCGATAAAAACTGTTAGAACGTCTACACTGAATAGCTAACACAATTTGCTTTTCTACAGGGAACGGTTCTATTGAGTCCGCCAATAGCATCGGGAAAGTCGGTAGAATCACGGAAACGAAGCAGAAGAGTTGCCTTTGTACAAAACCCACATCCGCTCCGTCAAACAGGCTCAGTCGATCACATCGACTTAGAGAGAACGTCTGCTTGGAAAGAATATGCAAATTGTGATTTGCTTGATTTGGTAACTGAGCAGGCGGATGGTGAGCTCGTGTTTTTACCAGGATGCTGGGCATGCGACCAAAAGGTCGCCGCCCAACTCATTTTCTACAAACTCGGCGAGTGCCTCGGTTACTCGCCACCACCGCTGTTGGAACGGTTGATCGAAGACCCACCAGTAACGATCAGTGTTATAGGAGACGCTCGCTACCGCTACACAACCGAGGTGTGAGGCTTAGCTAAAGACGAATGTCAAAGAGGGAAAGCCCGCGAGAAGATCTATCGTCTGTGTAGATTTATCGGATCAACCGGACGGTGATAAGATCTGGCCGGCCGGCGCCGTTCGGACGGGCTCGAGTGCGGCGTGCACGGCGTCGTCGTCAGCTGTCGCTTCGAGATACCACCGCCGGCGCTCGTCGTCTCGGGAGATATTCGAGAGCGACTGTCGCGTGACTGGGAGCCCTTCAGCGGTCGAACGATAGGACTCTCCATTCTCGATCGCCTCGAGCGCGTTCCGGAGCTCGAGATAGCCCGTCTCGCCGGCATCGTGATCGGGGTCAATGATCGGCTGGAGAAAGCTCTCGTCGTCGCGACGGAAGCCCGTCGGGACTTGACCCAGCCACTTACCTTCGTGCTGCGCACGGCGCTGGCCGGCTTCGATCCGGCGGATGAGTGTCCGGCGCTCTTGTTGGTAGACCATTCCAATCACGTCGGCAACGAAGCGGCCCTGGCCATCAGGAGTGACCCTCTCGACAGCGCCGTCCGTGATCACGACGGTCGTCTTGGTGTCCTCGCACAAGTCGAAGAACCGCTGGAGCGTCGCGCCCTTTCGCGAGAGTCGACTAATCTCCCAGCACACGACATGCGTGTACTCGCCGGCTTCGATTGCCTCGAGGAACTCGGCGAACTGCTTGCGGTCGTCACTTGCTCCGGATTGACCGAGGTCGGCGTACCGATCGGCGTTCGCGAGGTCGACGTCGTTCTCTCGTAGCCACTCGTCGATACTCTCTCGTTGATGCTTGTCTGTTTGGTCGTCCGTACTCGCTCGAATGTAGGTTGCACAGTCCATCTTGTTTTCACCATGTCTCGCTCAGGCAAATCACTTAAAGAATAGGACCCGTTTTCACCCTGTAAGCAGACAAGTACCCGATTACAGGGTCAGTGAGATGGCAACGATCTATCAACCACTCTCAGTCACTCAGCGTGGAACTCTTGGGCG
>NZ_JARUKV010000052.1 GCF_029688865.1 Natronococcus sp. A-GB7 | reverse complement strand
GCAAGGGACCGAATCCACAGAGAACGTACCGATTCCGGGTGACGACAAAGACGACACACGGCCGCTTGTGCCGGGACAGACTACACTCGGTGAGTGGGGTGCAAAATGAGTAGCTCTCAGTACCTCTTTGGCTACGACAGAGACGGCAAGCTACGCTTCGAGGATGAACGCGGGGCTATCCGATTCGTGCAACGCCTCGAGGAGAGCCCGAATCTGTGCGACCGGTGCTACGTGCCACTACGCCGATCAATCCGACTTGAGGACGTACCGGTACAAACCTGCCGTACCTTCGACGACCGGACAGAACTCACCGAGGACGTACCGCCCGATAAGCTGGATAAAGACGGTGGGGTTCTTGAGGTATCCCGCGACGAGAGACATATCTGTTCGTGTGGGTGGATCGACGTTGCTCCAGGTGAGACCCGGAGTCGTGAGACCACCATAGAACACTTAGAAAACGTCCTCTCTCTCCTAACCGAGAACGGTGCCGACGTGAACGCTCGAGCAGCGAGAGCTATAGTGAACCAAGCGTTCGCTAATCGCCGAACCGGAGAGTTTTGCCATGTCGCCGGCGAGGCTATCTATGCGGCACTCGAGGATTCGTAGCGCGTAATAGAGAACTCGAACCAAGCCAATTCACCACTAATTATTAGTAGCTGGAGATGCTAGGGTATAGTAGGTCGCTCCCACCGTGTAGATCGTCCTAACGGGCCGTCGAATCGGTGGGTATGGTCCTACGGTGGACCGGATAGCGGCCGCTGGTTGTCACTCAATCAATTCTCCCATGAGCAACGAATACACTACTGTTTCGCTTCGACGCGAGCACAGTACCGCGGTCGAGCGGGCTCAGACGGCCCTAGCCGATGAACTCGGCTTCGAACCTAGCAAAGGTCAGACTGTGGTTCATCTGTGCCGCGAGTTCGCAGAGCAGCGATAACTACGTTTTCCGACCGGCGGCGCGATCCCCGTCGTGAGTTATGCCGGGCTCGGGTGGCTCTGTCCGGGTGTGAGAGCCGCGGATTCGAAAGACAACTCCCGCCATGAAGTTGCCCAACAACCGCCCCACGAAAGCGTCGTGGCTACGTCACGACGGGCGCGATACCGTCGGTCGGACTATCCTAATCACACTACAATGAGCAAGAAAGTCGGCGACATGACCGAAGCAGAGATTATTGATTACCTTTCGGATTTCCTGATTACCAAAGGGGAAGCCGAGGAGATTATTCGCAAAGAGCAGTCGCAGAACGACGGCAAGGACGAACTCGAGGCCTATGGCACCGGTGTAATGGGCGAAACGGAACTCACCGGCAAAGAGACGGCGACCTCGAAGCGTATCCAGGCGAATATGAAGAAGGCTCGAGAGAGCAACGATCCCGACGACTACAGTATGGGCGTTCTCAATCCGTCCTATGAAGATTCGACGGGTGACTATCAGAAGCGCGAGGTTACGTCCTCGAGCGAGGATCTGGATAAGTACGGCACCGGGGAAGCCGGCGACACGTCGCGCCTGGAGTTCAAGCGACGCCAGCGAGAAAAGAAGCAGGCGGAACTAGTGGCCGATGCACTCGAGGAACGCCAGAACTAATGACTCGAGATATTACCCTAACCGACTCGGTTGCAACGGCGCTTCGCGAGGAAAAGCAGGACAGTGAGACCTACAATGAGACTGTGAATCGGCTTCTTGGTGGCACGGAAAGCGAGGACGTGTCTGAATCCGAGCAGCTGGCACAGTCGGCCATGAACGTGTCTGACCTGAAGCGAGCAGACGATATGGGTCTCTCGAGTGTTGAGTACCTTGCTCGAGAGTACGACGTAGATGCCGAACAGTACGGCACTGTCGACGCGCTTCGGTCGGCAAAGGGTGAGAGCCGATGAGCCTGAAGAATCTTGTCACGGGCTCAGACGACGGTCTCTCGGCAAGCGGTGTTAGCGAGGCTATCAACCGACACTGTTCGTTTGATTATCCCGTTCGGACCACTAACGCACGCCATAAGAAGGCTCTCGAGCGTATCCTACAGCGGCTAATCGTTCGGGGTGAGTCGTCGACCGATGAACTCCTAGTGTACTTCGCTGAAGACGATATTCACAAGCCGTCTCAAGGACGCTACGGTGAGCACTCCGGGGAACAGTGGTTCGACGACGTAGCCAAACCGAACCTCGAAGCACTGCCGTGTGTCACGAACGACGGCGACAAGTGGGGCTTCAGTGGGGTTGATTCAAGCAACTACGACGAGGAACACACTGAGCCACTAGACGACCTTCGAGACGACTCACTGCTCGAGGCCGAACAGACGCTTGACGACCGTGGTGCTACTCGGGGGAGTGTTCGGTACGACGGCGTTCTCGCGTTCTACAGCGAACTTGTGGAACAGGAAACGGCGACGACGGACGTTCTCGACAGAGTGACGCACCGAACGACGGTCGGTGAAGTTGAAGATACGCTTCTTAAGCTCCCCGGTGTGGAACGTGAGACGGTCGGACCGGCAGAGCCCGAAGATATTGCAATTGAGACGTATGCCGACGTACTCGAGGCTGAAGAGCAGCTATCCGGTGAGCCGACGGTCGAATGGACCTACAGCGAGTAGCCCGTTCACAAGCCACGACTAATTCGGACAGTGATACCCATGATCCTACGAATTGACTCTCAGAACGCACGGTTTACACTCGAAGCCCGGGGGGTGTCTCACCGTGACTAACGACAGTGACGACGTACCGGGCCGTGACGAGATTCTAGATCTGCTCGAGGACGGCATAGCCGAGGCTCATGAAAAGGTCACATCGGGCCGTGTCTATAATCCAGAGAACGAAAAGGTGCGTATCCAGTGGATTCGGGCTCTCGCCTATGCCAGCGGCCAATATCGGCAGCTAATCAAAGACAAAGAACTCGAGGAGATCCACGAACGGATCGAAGCCCTCGAAGAACGGGAAGGGGTTGACCGATGAACCGACGGCTTAGACGACGGGTCGAACGCCTGGAGGACGAAACCGGAGCACAGTCGCTCGAGGACTTTCCCGAGATCCTAATGCAGAATCTTCGCGAGCAATACGATGAGACGTAACATCGAACGCCGACTGGATAGACTCGAGGACGGCAAGGACTATCCCCGGTTGAGTCTGGCAATCCTACTCTCTCACGACGAGGAGCAGATTGAGACTGTGGATCAAGAACGTGGCTTGCTCCGGGTTGACGGCCAAACCTACGAATCCGAATCCTTGTGTGAGTCTATCGCAGCGAGGTTAGAACACTACAATGAAGCGTAACATCGAACGACGGCTAGATACACTCGAGGAGAGTTCGGCACCGGAGCCGGCGAGAGACTGGATGAAAGAGTGGGATGTTCCTCGAGAGCTTTGGGACGATCCCGCTAAAGCATGGGTCTATGCTCTCACGGGGGACGATGAAACGTAACATCGAACGGCGTTTGAACGACCTCGAAGAATCCGAAGCCGAGTATCCCAAGGCAACACTGTGCGAGATATTCGGCTATCTGGAGAGTTGGGAAACTGTCGACGAGGAACGCAACCTAGTCAGACTGAATGGTGAGATCATGCAGATCCCCGATGAGATTCTTCAAGCACTAGCGGAGGAACCATGAAACGGTCTTTAGAGAACCGTCTTGAAGCCCTCGAAGGTGGGGGTAACGCCGGCGGTGACGGGCTCCAGGTAACGATCAAACGGCACCGAGTCGACGAGGACGGCGAGCGCGCCGGCGTGGTCAAAGAGACCCGCTGCGGATTCGACCGAAACGGCGAATGGTACAGTGAGACCGTCGAGTAGTGCTACGTCCTCGCTGCATAGGTGCAGTCGATATGTATCTATGCCATGTATCAACACGGTCTCTCGAGTGAGCCATGCTTAGGTTTCTCACGTCACCATGCTATGATGTAACAGTAGGTATCGGCCGGATTCTCTCAAGGGATCTGGTAGTTTTGATAGATACGATTCAAATGGTCGTGTAATTTGGCCGTCCTTTAAATACTCAATTCGGCTCACCGGGTCGTTTCGTTGTGTATCTTAGTTTTCTCATACTCGACAACGAACTACATAACACGCCGGTTCACTCGAGGGAGAACGATCCGAACAGCGTGGCTCACAATTCGAATACAATGCTCGAGGACAGAGAACGACTCATTAGCGACTAACAAGCCAGAGCAGAACCGGAGAAAAGAGACCGAGTTTTACAGCGGGCTTTACAGCGTTTCGAGTTCGTACTTCAAGCAGGGTTCGCAGATCGTACCTTCAGGGGATTCGTTCGGTAGAATCTCGGTCTCGATCGAGTCACCACAGCGGGTGCACTCGGTGTTGACCGTAACGCCGTTCTTGTCGAGAGCCTGCCGACGCGCGTCTAGTTCTTCGAGTAGTTCGGCCGCGGACTTGTACTGCTCTGTCGGGGATTGAGTATCGTTCATGTCTCTCTTTGAATCGGGTTGGTTAGCGCGCTATTCCTCGAGTGACGCCGTCGGGACCGTACAACCACACGGCGATAACGTGGCTTCAGACGGGCCGTGAACCACAGTGAACGCTATCGGCTCACCACACGCCGGACACTTCATAGAGCCCGGAGCACGCCGGCGACGGCCATGAAGTACGCTCCAGTGACGATAAGCCGGAACTCGAGAGCCGGGAGTTCGATCATTCGAACCGGCACCCGGCTTTGTGTGCGACGGCTTCAGCGGGAGTGTCCTCGAGCACTTCACGGCCGCACGAGCGGCACCGTTTGTAGTGCTCTCCCGTCAGATTCCCGTAGCGGTCGTACTCCGGGAACGGTCCCTCGAATACGTCGGTCGTTTTGCTAACGTCGCAATCGTCTTGAACGCGGGTTTCGTATACAGACATGGGTTTGTCCTAGCACTGAGACAACCCGGCTCGGGTGTTGCAAGCACCCGGGCGTTCCAATACGCCCCGAGGAACCGGTCTGTCTCTACCGTTTGCTACAACGGTAACGGTATTAAACCTACCGGTTTGGCTCAAAGCAAACGGTTAAGTGGCACACTGGCGTAGATGGATACATGAGTGAAAACCAACCCCGAGAGGGAGGGGGGAAGTACGGCGAGAAGGTCACCGAGCAGGATATCCTCAAAACATTCGACTACAGCGACGATCCGTTTCTCACCACAACTGAACTCGCTGAGGAACTCCCCGTCTCTCGTCAGGCTGTAGCCTATCGCCTCGAGCAGATGCGCGAAAAGGGTCTCGTCGACAAGAAGAAAACCGGCGCACGCGGTGCCGGTTGGTGGGCTGAGTTAGCGCCCCGTCTCTCGGAAAAAGCCAAGCAGCGGGCCGACGCCGCCGACCGAGAGAACGCACACTCCCTTGACGATCTCGAAGAGCGGTTCAACTGAGGGACTAGCGTGGCAGAAATTGAAGTGTCGGATCAAGCAGCCGATTGGCTGTCCGACGCCGAACCCGACGTTCGCGACCGGATTTTGAAGAAGCTCCGTAGCATCGAAGACTTCCCTGACCACTACCTCAAGCGGCTCAGTGGCTCACCGTACTACCGCCTACGGATCGGAGACTATCGGGCCGTGATTGACTGGCAACGCGACGAGAATCCCGAAGTACTCTTTGTACGAGATATCGGCCACCGACGTAGCATCTACGATTGAGTAGAGCCCAAATTTCATGCACTTTGATGCCAAGGTGTAGCTATGCCTGTTACAAAAGAAGACGCTCAACGAGCCGTTAGAGATCTTTTTAAGAGTGAGGACCGATTTGAGAGTATCGACTTGCTTGAGCTCGAGGACGACGGAGAGTCGCCCGGAGATTATAATTTCAAAGCCACAGTCGAATTTGAGACCCTCAAAGAATTTGATGAGACGCGGGGAACCTACAACCGGACTTTTTCAGACATAGACCGAGTTCGTGTACTTCCCCACACAAATCCAGCGAAACCCACGGATGATACCGCTGACATCAGCCTTCGCGTTTTTTGCTAATCGTCTGCCGCACGTCTGACATAATACTATCTGAACACGGTGTCATCCGAGCGTATGAAGCGGGTGAGTGTGAAACTCGACGAGAGCAGAGTCGAGAACCTCGATTCAATCGCTGAGGATGACGGCGTATCACGGAGTGAAGTCATCCGTGACCTACTTGATGACGCACTGAACACGGCTGATGACGAACGTGTTCAAGAGCTCGAGCAACGTATTCACGACCTTGAGACCGAACTCGAGCGCGTTCACCGTGAGAAGCGCCAGATACTCGAGCAACGCGAAGAGCACCAAGAACTCGTGAAAGCCGTCCAGAGCGAACAGTCTCTCGCTGAGAAGAAAGCCCAAGCTGGCGCGTTCACGCGGGCGAAGTGGTGGCTCACCGGGATGCCTAGCGACTAAGGATAATCGACGTTAGGACCATAGAAATATCGTCCATTATCCTCGCTGCCGAATACAATAGTGGGATTTTGACCGCCAATAGACGATAACCGAACCGCGACGTTGCTAAGAGCCTTGTGCAACGGACCACCTTTCACCGAACCACCGATGTTGCACAAGGCCGGCGACTGTGCTACGTCCTCGAGCCTATCTTACTGCTCGAGTGGCTACAACCGACTACCAGCACAGTGAGGTGACTACAAGAATCTACCCTACACAGGCTCTCTCTCTGCTGGATCTAAGTAGTGTAGTCGTTGTAGTCACTTGTGAGAGGAAAGTCGCACTGAGAGCAGAGAGTGGTGGTACTAGCGGCTGTAGGACTCATAGAAAAGATAAGTTCCCCCCCTCCCCCGACTACAACGACTACATGCCGAGATACAGGGGATACTATTCACCTCGCTGACGGTGCTGAAAGGCTCAAAAGAAACTACTCGTCGCCCTGTTGGACGATCCGCCCTTGTTCTTCCATCGCTCCGAAGAACTGCTCGTCCGTGATAATCTCATTGAGGTGCGCCCGCTGGAGTTCCATCATGCTGTATTCATCGGCAAGCTCTTTTGGACTGAGGTTAGGCAACTTGTCGAACGGACCACCGCGTTCGACCTCAAGGGAAGTGGTGACATCTTTGACGGTTACGCCTAACCGGTTGATGGCGTCCCTAATCCCGCTATTGGCGCGCTTTTCGAATGTCCGCCCTTCGGGGGTGTCATCGTCTAACCAGATTGTTGACCCATCCCTATCGAGGCATGCGAGATAAACCACCCCAATAGCACTCGAAAGACCTCTTTCAGTTTCCAACTCAGCTGTGCGTTCCTCGAGATCGGACGCGCGGAGCTCGAGAGCCTTCTGAATATCTTCAGGATCCGCGCGTTGTAGCAGAATGCTGAAATCCTCCATCGAAGCGCGAAGACGGTTTCGGATTCTGGCACGTAACGCGCGTTCTTGTGCCGGTGATAGGTCGTCAGATTCACCTTTCAAGTATCGTCGCTGGGCTCTCGTCAATAACGCCGGGTCCTTTTTACCATCTGGCATGGTCCGTACGCTATAGCGTACACCGCACCGGAACATTAATGTGTCGGTGCTCCGTTGTAAGGAATGTGATGGCCACTGAGATAACTACAATCTCGGTTTCTCCCGAGAGTGCGAGGGCTCTGAGGGAGCTCCGTGATGCCGAGGACCACCCCAATATGGACTCTGCCCTACAATCGTTGCTCACTGGTCGAGGAAACTAAGTTACCTACACGAGACTATGCAGGTAGTTGAATCGGTTCGAAGGCCGCCGGGCGCACGTGTCCTGGCAGACATCGCCCGTGTTCGGCCTTGCGAAGGATGCAGGACGACGGTGTGGCAACCGTCGGGGGCGAGGCAATTGGGGCCTCTGCTTGGACATACGGCGTCCGGGTTGAAGTCTCTTACTCCTCGTGCCAGAGCCCGAATCGCCCGCGTAACGGGCCACTGAGCACGAACACATGCGCGAAAACCGACGACGTTACGGACGTATTGGTAGCGAAACCCTCGAAGAATCCCCTTCGGCCGGGTGGCGAGAAGTGTACGCCGCGAACCACGTGGGGGTGGATCTATGAGCTATGAATCTATCCCAAGCGAGCTGCAGGAGCGTGACCAATGGTTGATGTACGATACGTCGAACGACACGCCGCGTCGGCCCCACTGGCGCGGTAACTTCGGGGTTTCATGGTCCGACCCGGACAGTTGGCATACCTTTGAGGAGGCTGTAGAAGCCGCTGATGAGCGCGCCAGTTGGGGGATAGGTTACGTAATGGCGGCGGATAACGACGACTACACGCCCGGTGTGTACGGTTGTGTCGATATTGACGGTGCACACCTTGAGGACGGGAGTCTTCGCGACTGGGTGCCTGATTTGTCCGTGTTCACAGACGCGTTGACGTACATGGAATACTCGCCTTCGGGGAACGGGCTACATATCCCGATCGTGGCGAGTGACGTACCCGATTGGTGGTCAGATAGTCAGATAGACGATCATGAAGGCGTTGACGTGTTGACGAACAAGTTCTGCACGTTCACGGGCGATACACACGCCGATAGCGGTGGTCAGATTGCGGGTGTTGACCCGACGCCGTGGCTGTTCGAAGCCTATCAGAACATTCGAGGTGAATCTCCGCACCTTGGTGATTCGAGTGGGTCACAATCCAGCGACTACGACGGCGGTGAATGGCTCGAGCCGTCGGACGTAGAGGATGCGCTAAATTGCATCAATCCAGATATTGAACACCCCGAGTGGCTTCGCCTTGGTTTTGCTGTTCACGATTATGACAGCGGTAGTAACGGTCGGTCTATTTTTGAGTCGTGGTCCCGTCGCGGCAGCAAATGGGACGATCAAGCCGAAAGCATAGTTGAGCATATCTGGCAGAACGCGGATAAGGGCTCAGGCGTCACAGTAGCGACGCTAATTGACAAAGCTAAGCAGAACGGGTGGTCCGTCCCGAAGGCAAACAACGTGGCCGGTGACGGCGGCGTGACTACTGCAGATCCGTCTGCCAGTGTGCCCGATGTTACCGGAGAGACGCTTACACCGTCGATGGTTCGGGTGTACGCTGGGCTCGAGGAAGACGATTCGATTTCTGACCTCAATGACCGCCAGAAAGCGGCGTACGTCTGGGAACTCGCCAAGGAGAGCGAGAACGTTCACGTTCGCGTCAGCCGTGATAACGGCGAGCTGTGGGCGTTCGATCCCGAAACGGGAACATGGAACCCCGACGGTGAGCGGGCTCTTAGACACGCTGCACGGAAGGCTCTCGGTGCGGTCAACTACGGCGAGAACGTTCTGAACGAACTGAAGGCGCAAATCAATGCGGACCCGGAAGTTGAGATTTGGAACGACGAGTTCGGCTTAGAGGCTGGGATGTTGGCCGTCAAGAACGGGCTTCTTGACCTCGAGAAAGCGTATAACGACGACCCTGACGCCATTCGGGACCTCGAGCCGGAAGATTACGCTCTCACTCGCTTGTCGGCCGAATACGATCCCGAAGCCGACGGTAGCACCTGGAAGCCGTTCGTGGGTGAAGTGGTCGAATCGGGCATGATCCCGACGGTGCAAGAATACATCGGCGACTGCTTGCACCGTGAGAGTCTGTATGAGCGTGCGCTACTGCTGGTCGGTGGCGGCGAGAACGGGAAGAGTACGTTTCTGAACGTGATCGAGGAACTCCTCGGCGACGACAACACGACGAGCGTTTCGCCGTTCGACTTTGGCGATAAGCCCTCGCTGGCAGAAATGCACGGCGGACTCGCGAACATCTCTGTCGAACTCGAGGGAGGATCGCTGCAGGGTAAGAACCTCGCGAACTTCAAGAAAATGACCGGGGGCGACTCGCTCCAGGCCAAGCGGTTGTATCAAAGCCCGTTTGAGTTCGCCTACGACGGTGGTATGCTCTTCGCGACGAACGAAGTCCCAGACGTTCCCGTGAGTGACGACGATACGGCGTTTTGGCGACGCTGGATTATCGTTCACTTCGACAACCAGTTTCCTGAGGGTTCGGACAAGCGCGACCCGACTCTCGGGAACCGGCTACAGGAACCGGAGAATCTATCGGCTGTGCTCAATTGGGCAATCGAAGGGTGGGGCCGACTACTCGAGAACGGCGAGTTCGATAACGTGCCACCGACGCCTGACGAGACGCGGCGGAAGTGGCAGAGTTGGGGCGACTCGCTGGATTACTTCTTGTCGAATGTGGCCGAATACAACCCCGACGCACCGAACATTACCACGGGTGAGGCATGGGAAGTGTATCGGGCGTGGTGCCTGGAGAACGGTCACGACTTCGTAGGCCAGAACAAGTTCACTAGCGCCGCAAAGGATTCGGACTTCGGATATAGCGGTAGTGTCCGCCCGTCAAGTGATACGAGCATAGTCCGGCGTGGATACACGGCCTTCGGAACAGTCGACGAAGTGTCTGACCCAATAGACGTTCTTGAAGGGGACGATTCGGACGATGACGACGACCGAGACGGCGGTCACAACGCTGGGCTAGACGGATTCGAGGACGAGAACCTTGGCGCGGCCGATGAAAGAGAGTCCGGTCCCACGAACGGCGAACTGAAGGAGCACGCACAACTGTTCGTGGCGAACTCGAAGGGTAACACGACTGAAGAGTCCGAAGTACACACCGAACTAGTTGAAGAGTTCAATGTCGATATAGAGGCC
The DNA here is from genome assembly GCF_029688865.1 of Natronococcus sp. A-GB7. Lineage (GTDB taxonomy): Archaea > Halobacteriota > Halobacteria > Halobacteriales > Natrialbaceae > Natronococcus. Next base: position 175 of record NZ_JARUKV010000052.1, on the reverse strand, counting down.
GCTGAGAAGGCGGCTAAAAATAGCCGTCTCACCTATCACGAAGAGTCGGGGGTGTACAGCCTGTGAGCAAACGGACGTACTCGGGGGACCCGATCGACCACACGTACACGCCGATCACCGAGCGCCCCGAACTCGAGGACAGTGAGAACGTAGTGTACGTCACTGAGCCCGAAGA
>NZ_JARUKV010000051.1 GCF_029688865.1 Natronococcus sp. A-GB7 | reverse complement strand
TTCGGACCGACTTCGCCCGATCGTTCCATCCCTCGTGGAAATACCCAGAGGTTCGTGCCGATCTCGCCGTGCCAGTCCATCGATCGGCCGGTGAGAACGAGATTCTCGGGCCCGATGTAGACCAACCGCGTACACATTTAGGCTCTCCCCCTCTCTATCGGCAGTCGTTTATTCATTTCCAAACACGAATCCACGATACCTCGAGCAAGGGAATAAATCCCATACGGTCTGGACCAAACGATCATTACTTTTTGTATATCAAGTCGGATGATGTGCCACATTCGCGTTGTGTATTCAGCACGGTTCTCTAAACACATCCATTAGCGGATGGAAGTGATTGTGCTAGGTTCGCCTCTCTACGTAACGCGTGTTCGTCTCGAACGCAACTGTACTCAAGAGAGCCAGCCGTTACGTATAGAGGATAGATGCAGCGAAAGACGTTCGTTTGTTCCGACTGGTCTGTGCTGAATCAGCTACGTATACCTGCAAACTGAACGACTAATAGCAAACGCGTTCAGTTAGCAGTAGTAGACCCAGAAGATGTGCCCGTCCAAGCATTCGATTTCCGTGTAGTCGCCGAATGCACGTCTGTACGGGCTGATCTCCAGTTCCACGTCCGCTTCGGGAGCTGGAACGTTACTGATTTCTCCACACTCCGGACACGTGACTTCCCGTATTTTTGATGGTTGCATCTTTTCACTGTCCCAACGAGAACCATTACTATGCCGAAAGTTAGATGGCTATCTTCTGCAATTTCTGCAGTCTCTGACTACCGTGCAGACGATCAGCAAGTGTCAGCTGTTGCAGCGCAATCAACGACTGCTGAAACAACAGTAAATAGCTATCTGTACTCGTTTCTCGTAGTCCGTTTCGCGGAAAGCGCATGACCTTAACCAACATCGGCCGATATACACCCAGTTGTTGGTTAAATCGGATCACTCCTCAGGCTCGCCGTCGACAGGGATACCGGTGAGCCTCCACTTTGCCTGAGTGAGGACACCGGCCTGATCGACCATACGCTCGCGACGCTCCCGGTAACGCTCGAGTTCTCGCTGTTCGTCGACGTACTCGACTAACTCAATGACCTCGTCAATACGACTGTTCGTAACCGCGAGTTGCCGCTGTAAGCGATTACGTTCGTTCTGGAGTTCATCCACCCGCTCCGTGAGGCGCTCATACTCGGTGATGAAAGTTCTCACCGCCTCGCTCTTCGATTCATACTCGCTGCCGTCCCCTGTTTTCTCCTTGAGGAACTCGGTTTACTTGTCGGTGATGGTAACTGTTAGTCTTGGCACCGGCGACTCTCCTCACCGTCCGTAAGAACTCGCTCATACAAGTGATTCAACCAGATGTACGACTGACGCAGAGCTATATTTCACGAGAAGTATCTCAGCGATTAGAATTGCAGGGCCCACAATCCCTGACCGGATCCATGGCATTGAATCAGTCTTGAGCGTGGGCCCTGCAACAGGATGTTGCCAGCCTGTCTGTAAAAATCTTCGCAAGAAGATGGTGCGATCCAGCAGTTTCTATGCTCGGTGATCTTTGATCCCAGATCGCAAGGCGCCGCCGAAAGAGAAGTACCGAACGCGGTCAAGCTGCAAACCATTGGAAGCCCTTCTTTCGCCAGAAAAGATCTGTACCGATTGGTGCTGCCGGACGGGCTACGAGTCGAGCTCAGCGGACTCGAAGACAGTCGTCCAAGGGAGCTGTATCAATCGGCCGACCGGGTGCGACGATCTGTTAGACGCCGCTCGAAAAGGAGGAGATCAGCGGGACGCCCAACCGAAGAACAGCCAGACGTCGCCGTGCTTGCCTTTCAGGTCCTTTCGTTCGCGATACCGCTTCGGTCGTGCCCGAGCAGTTGATCGCTCCAGCAGGACCCCGCTTGCTCTGTATCCGCTCGTCCCTTTCTTCGATCAGTTCGTGTGCGACAGTGCGTTTCTGCCGGCCTTTGTGCTCATGTTCGGGTATCACCTCGAACGTGTCTTTCTCAGCGATCGTACCGGTATAGCCGCCGTGACCGTGCATATTTCGAGCGTCCTCGACAGCCTTCGAGAACGCTTCTTCGACGGTTTTCCCGAACGCCAGCGTCTCGAACGTCACAGCCCCCATCAGAATCCCCCCGTTATACGCTCATAGGCGGTGCTTTCGGCGGTTTGATCCAAATCGGTGTTGTAGTTCTGAGTGTCCATCATAAAAGGACCTCCGCTAGAGCACTATCTGGCGGAACTGCCGTTCGGTGCAGCCGGGGTCGTCGACGCGGATCGGAGCGCGATCGGGTTCGGGCACCGGCGTACGATTCTTGTCGATCGTTCGCCGCTCGTGGAGCTTCTGCATGATCTTCTCGTGCTGCCGATCGCCTGGCCGTTCAGGTGCCGTTACAGCGCGGGCTTCGGCAACGACAGGTCGCTGGTCACTCTCGGCAGCGCTCTCAAAACGGAGCGACATGGGTCTATTCGCTGTCGCTTTGGTTGCTCGATCGGCGTTCGGTCATGGTCTCTTCAACCATCTCGAGGAACTGCTCGCGGTCCTCCTCGATCTCCTCGATCGAGTTCCGCCCGAGCGTGGCCTTCACGCGGTCCTCGTCGCGAGTCCCGCCGCCGCGTTTGCTCTGTACCTGAAGCGTGCAGAATCCGTCTTCGTTCTCGGTCAGTTCGGTTTGAAGGTCGTCTTTCCGTGCCATGGATCAGTCAGGGAGTGTCTCCCTGTACCCATATATTGTATGGTTGCTATATTAAAAGTACCGATTCTCGTCGCTGCTCTCGAGTACGCTAAACGTCAAACGTCAGTGCCCCGTCTTGAGAAAACGACTCGTCGCAGCCGGCAGTGAACTCGTAGGCGAGCATTCGGGCGGTCGCTTCGGCGAATCCGGCGCGAACCAGTCGTCGAACCGATCCCCTCGAGGAGCGGACACCGGCGTTCGGACCACAATCTGCGTCGACTGTGTGAGGGGCCTCGGGGGACATCCTCAACCGGGAAGTACCGGGTCCAAGTAGACCGTCGGTGATCACGATCTCCCAACCGAGCCACAACCCTCACTGTCTCACTCGACTCTCGAGATCGCGAGCTCGTACGCTGTTGGGTGCTAAAAACTGAAAAACGATGTAGCGCCGCCGCGGCTAGAGCCGAAGGGTGTCGGTCTCGAGGCCGGCGCCGGCACCGTTGAATATCTCAACCTGCTCACGGCAGGCGCGACAGCCGTGCAGCGTTCCATCATTCGCGGCGAAAACGCGCCGATATTGCTCGGTCACGTGAGCGCCGCAGTTGTCACATTCGGGCATTGTTAGTCCCTCTGCGTGACGTGCTCGCCGAGGTCGGGATCAATCGAGCTCTCGTCGACACCGGCCGGGATCTCCCAGTCGCCGGTGGCGTAGCGGACCCGCTTTTCGTGCTTACACTGCTCACCCGCTCCGAGGTTATAGGTCGCATCAGGGCAAGTGCACGACCCTTCGCGGAGGTCGACCGTGTACTGCTTCTCAGTGATCACGACGTACATGTCGTCAGCCCCGCGAACGTGGTCGAAGTCCTTGAGAACGGTCATGTACTCAGTCAGGGCGCGAACGCTACGGTCGTCGATATCGGTGATTGTCGGTCCGGCGCTTCCAGCGTCGTTCTGTGTCGCAATTTCGGGTGCCATGGAATCCAGTCAGGGAGTGGTTCCCTGTAGCCATATATTGTATGGGTAGTGTGTTAAAACTGTCGGTCGGTCATGGCTCGCAGGCGATTCGGTACCTTTATTATCTTACCCATATATTGTATGGTTATAGGGGCGCTCCCTGACCGGAACCATGGCACTTGCAGAACCCAACGCGGAAACGGAAGCAGAGACCGAGAACCGAGGCCTCGCGGCGGGTGAGGTCGAGATGATCGACTACGAGACGATCCAGATGATGCATGACGAACCTGGCGACGCACAGATTGACGGGAAGACGCGCTTCGTCGCCGTTGCCCGAACGCTCGAGAGCGAAGATGTCAGCCTTTTACCGGGTCAGACGGTCGTTCTCTACGTTGACACCGGTGCGAACGTTGCCTTCGAGCGCTGGTTCCCGCTGCCACTCGAGTGGGAGGGTGTTCCACGCTCGGTCGTTGTCTCGCAGAATCAGGAATTCAAGCCACTCTCCAACGACCTGAAGGCCACTGCGGAGCAAGTCATTGAACTCTACGACGGCGTTGAGGTTGACACGGACGAAAACGTGGATTGGCGGGTCGCCGAAGAGGAGTAGACGGGCCGATGTCCACCGAACAGTTATCGCTCGTTGACGCACTCGAGGCCGCTACCGATAGTGAGACGGCCGACAGCGTCGCTGAACGCGAGCTCGACGAACCCGAGACCAAAGCGGAGCTACGTGCTCGAGCGGCGTCGCACGCTGCCGACGTCGCCGGTGAGCACTTCCCCGAGCTGCCGGTCGAGTCGATCAACTGGGAGACATCGACCCAGATGCAGCGCTCGGCAGGAAAGGCCGGCTACAACCGAGCGAACGATCAGATCACGATCCGACTTTCGTGGGACGCATACCGCGAGTACGGCTGGCAGAAGTTCGCTCGGACGGTCCGTCACGAGCTGATCCACGCCTACCAGTTCCACAAGCACGGCGAAGCCGATCACGGTCCAACGTTCACCCGGTGGGTTGATCCACTTGACACCGATCGCCACTGCGAGCGCTTTGCTGACCCAAAATACTGGATTGTCTGCGATGACTGCGAGAAGCGCGACCCGCGCTACCAGCGCTCGAAGATCGTCAAGAACCCTAGCAACTATCGCTGTCAGTGCGGTGGCGATCTCCGAGTTGAGGACGCCTGATCTGGCGCCCTCCCTGCAGTCGATCAGTACCTTTATGTTGTTCCCATATATTATATTGATATGTCGGATATTCCCTGACAGAATCCATGGCACTCACGATTGAGATCCGAGACGCTGACAAGCCGGCCGAGGAAGCCCGCATCGTCGCGAGTTGCGAACGCGGTCAGCAGCTTTCCCAGCTACTCAAATCCACGGGCGATGTCGAGCCGAAGAGCGTTGATGAGTTGAAGCGGTGCCCGGTGTGCACTCCAGTGCCAGCCTAGCTGAACTCGTGATCAAACACGGGAACTGCGACGACCTGGAGGGCTGCACCAAAGCGCTGCTCGAGGGGGACGGGATGTCAGGATGATACGTCCCGACACCTCTGGCCGACATCACCGGTACCATGGTGGGTGGCGTCCTCGCGACGCCGTCGCTGTTCGACTCAGCGCACCGGCTTCTGGTTCGACGGCCTCCCTGCCTGAAGGCCGACGCAACACGGATCCATGGCACAAACATATCCTAACCCCAATGACCGAAGACAAGAACGTCGACATTCGAGAGATCCAGACTGCTAAGCTCCGACAGGCGAAGGGATCGGTCGTTGTCCGGATCACGAACGCAATCCGCGCGGCCGGTCTCGAGGATGGCTCGTTCCGGTTCGATCCGCACGCCGTCGAGGAGATCGGCATGGTTCCCGCGATCGGCGTGGAAGAGCGGATCGACGGCCGGACGGACCCGCTCGCGAGTTCGATCCGATTCGAAGGTGACGGAAGCGTAATGATGCTCACTGTCCCGCAAGAGGTCCTTGAGGCACTTGGGATCGACTCTGATGAGATCAACTGGGATAACCCACCTGAGCTGAACGTGTGGGCCGGCGATCAGCTGCTTGCCTTCGAGCGCCCCGATGAGAGAACCGTCCAGATCGACCGCGACGAGTTAGATGATGAGAACGATGGCTGACGCTTCTCGATCGGCTCTCGACATCGACGCCATCCGGGAAGCCGCCGACTACTGGATTCGATCTACCTACTCGGAATCGGGCCGGGCGATCCACATCCCTGCCAAAGAGAGCACGCGAGACGAATCGGAGACACCGTGTCGCCATACGCCTCGTGCCGGCCGATGGCGGACTGTCGACCTCGACCATCTCGATAATGACTTCCTCAAGGGACGGCTTTGGAGCGAGTGTGCCGCCAAAGCTCTCGGTGAGGAGTATCAACCCGGTGGCGACGACATCGACTACTCACGAACGCCTCTCGACAGGCTCGCGGATGCTGGCCTTCTGGACGAAGACGACGACCGATTGAGTGCTGATGGAAAAGCTGCTCAATCGCGTGACGTAGACGGAGAAGCTGAACGTGAGCGTGGTTTGTAGTGGCCGAAGCACAGGCCGCCGAAGCGCGACCTGTTCCCAACGTCACTGACTACGAACTCAAACGCTACCTCCAACAGATGGATCCCTTCGAGTTCGAAGAACTCGTTGCGGCCCTCTGGGACCGAAAAGGATGGGACGCTGCAGTCGATGGCGGCACACACGATCGCGGTGTCGACGTCCGGGCTACCAAGTCCTACCCCTATGAGTCGAAGGTACTCATCCAGGCAAAGCGCTACGGACCGAACACGACCGTTGGCTCACCAGAGATCCAACAGTACGCATCTCTCGCTCACCAAGAGAACGGCGTCGACAAGGTGCTAGTCGTCACGACTAACGAATTCTCCCGACAGGGCCTCGAGCTTGCACGGGACCTGAACGTCAAAACGATCGACGGTGATGGCCTCGTTCACATCATTCGTGAAGAAGGCGCCGAGGATCTCGTCGCTGAATACCTCCCGCTGCCAACGCGTGATGAGAGCGGATCTGAACCATTATCTTCGCCCACCAAATCCACCGATTCAGCCAAAGTAGGCGGCCTTCTCTCGTCACTTCCATCGGTGCCAGGCCTCAAACCTCGCTGGCACTGGGTTGCAATCACGACCGGCTGCTGGGCGATCGCGACGGCGATTATGTTTCTCGTCGAGCCACCGCTCGGTCTCGGCGTGATCGCTGGCCTAGCAATCCTGATCGCGTGGCCTGGCTTGCCGATCGCGCTCGCACTCGATGGGATGTATCTCAATCAGACTCACGAGCGACGCTATTGGTGGTACCTCTACGCTGTCGTCGCGTTCACGCCGTTTCTCGCAACGTTCGCAGGACTGGTCTACCTGTACCGGCGAAAGGAGTTCGCCGGTCTCGAGCATCCATTCAATGCCGGCGAATTCATTCGTTGACTGATACTGATTTTCTCCCCGTTGACTGATAATTGATTTCGACTGGATTTCGGAGAGCCAGTCGATCCGTAGCTGTGCGAATGAAACCTTTTCTCTTCCTCGCTTCCTGTTACCAAATTACTGGGGGAGAAGAAGGATGTCAATTGACACCATAACTACTCTTGCTTGGACATCTTTAGTGAATGCCAAGGCTGTGGATTTGTTCTACAAGCGGTGAGCGATGCTGATCCCACTCCCAAAAACTGGGATTCATGTCCTCTCTGCGACGGAACTGATTTCGAGCTAATCGAGACATAGGACACCGGCATGTGACACTGAGCCTTTCCACCGCCTTCAGGACAAAACAAACTGAGTTGCTCCGAAGAAATTATCAGCGTTTATCTTTTAAGCTTGCAGCTTAATGCAGTGATATGAGTTCACCAAGTGAGGAAAGTGACAATGAAACAGGAAAATTGATCGATGTTTTATTAGTCGAACCCAATCAAGGTGATATCCGTCTTTTTGAGGAAAACCTTGAGCAAGGAAAGATCTTCAATACTATTCATACCGTTTCTAGTGGGGAAGCAGCGCTTGATTTCGTGAATCAGCGTGGCGAGTATGAAGAGGTGCCACAACCGGACCTCATTTTACTTGAGCCCCAGTTGCCTGGAAAGAGTGGCATGGAAGTCCTCTCGGAGCTGAATAACGAGCCAGAACTGAAGGAGATCCCAGTGGTAGTTCTCACGAGCTCAGAAGTCGGGCAAGAGATCGTGAAATCTCACGGCCTCGAGGCGGACGAATATATCCAAAAACCAGTCGAGGCTGAAGAATTCGTCGCATTTGCCAAAGAAGCCGAGGACTTTTGGCTCGCTATTATCCATGATAATGGCGAATCAGACGGGTGATTGTCAATGGCTGCCATCCTATGCCTCCAATTCACTCGGATCGAACGACCTCAATATCGCCAGCGCCGGAGACAACGACATCGTAGCCAGCATACTCAAAAGAAACCGACTGCAGACCGGAACTCCGCTCGGTGCCGACCAAGTCGTTCAGTGCCTCTGGGTTGATCACGTTGCTGAGGGGCGGCAACTCGAGTGGATCTGTGCCAGAAGCATCGGCAACTGCAGAAACGACTGCAACAACGGGTGTCATCTCATGGTGAGGACTCTGTTTCGACACTGGAACACCACTTGTCTGCTGAACAGGTGAATTTGGCATAGCACGGACTGCCACATCCCTGTATAAATTGCTTCGCAAACAGCCGACCCGTTCTCAGTGATCGTTTATCGGGGTTGAGTACGTCAGCCCGGCGTTCACGGCTAACACGTTCGGGAGCCAACCCCGAAATATCGCTTCGAGCCCGTAGGGCAAGCAAGAGATTGATAATGACTCCAACGAGTATTCCGAGTGTCGCGCACCACCCAACGCGACACTGCCACACAGCACCCCACCCTGCACCTGGCCACCGGCATCAGCTCCCCACCTGACCGGTGGCCCGTTTGCAACTCCTTTCCATCCTTTCCCGAAGATGTCTCGACAGAGAACCTTCAGCTACTGCAACAAAGAGAGAGGGTCTATTTGCACAGGCCACAAATAAGAATCCGATGTCAAGCGATTCGGATCCGTCTCGAAAACATACCTTTGGGTACCCAATTGATCTGCCTTCAACGCTCGAGGGGCTCAGCATCCAGTATCTGGACGTTAATGAGAGCCGTGCGCTCGTGATCTACCAGACTGCAATTCTCAATCTCGAGGTGCTCGAAGGCAAACTCTCGGCTGCAAGCCGTGTTGAACTCGAAGTGTATGAAGATCCTCGAGAGGACTACTCTGCAGACACGGAGAAAAGCAGTGGCTCAGTCGTCGACTCCCTCCTCGACCAGTTTACTTCTGCAAATAGCTCATCACTTTCAAATCAAAACTAAACCAGACAATACAGTTTCTCCCAGAATTGTAGCTCGAGACTGGCAATCGCATACGACAGGGATAACAATATACAGGTACAAGGATAAGTCAGCATGGACGATCTTACAGGCTTCCAGCGAGACCTGCTGTACGTCATCTCAGCCGCCGATCAGCCATCCGGGCAGGACATCAAAGACGAGATTGAAACCTACTATAGTACCGAGATCAACCACGGGCGGCTATACCCAAATCTCGACACGCTCGTCAACAAAGATCTCGTCGAGAAAGGCGAACTCGATCGGCGAACGAACTACTATGCCCTCACAGATGAAGGGGATGAAGCCATTGAGGAACGCCGTGAGTGGGAATCACAGTACGTCGACGTGTGAATCGCCTCGGGGTCAAGCCCCGGGGAATTCCCCTATCCCGACTGTAAACTGGAGTTAGACGTCGGTCCAGGACGCGCCTATACCATCATCTTCATCGTCATCACCCGCCTGCTCTTCTGACTGCTGTTCCGGATCCGGCCGTGGCTCTGGCGCCTCGGGTTCGGATACAGGTGCCTCCTGTTCCCGAAGTGGCTTTGCATCCGGCGAGTCGCCACCTTCGCCGTCGTCCCCCGTATCGGACTCGAGGTCGCTAGTCTCAACACTACCAGTCGAGCCGTCTAGCCAGGTCTCGATCGGGACCGCCGCTTCGCTGCCAACGTCGAACATGAGCAACTCGGGATCATCCTCGAGGTCGCGATCATCGTTCGGCACGATAGCGATCCGGAACGCCTCGGGCTCGGGAACCGAGCCATGGCCGTGCTCACGGAACATCGCCTCGGGAATAACGGGCTCGTAGATGTACGTCCACTCGTCAGTAAGCGGCCCCTTCGCACCGTACTTCCGCTCAACATCACCGTCACGTTCAACGACGTAGTTGGTGTCCTCGAGGTCGTAGTGAACGGTCGCCGGTGCATCGCTGGGATCGCGCTCGCGGTAGTCCTCAGGCCCATCAAACTGGAGGTATATTTCATCAGTATCCCGATCGCGACAGACAATCGTGTCGTCCTCAAGTTCGACCCACTTCGTCGAAACGTCGCCTGGCACAATCGCGAGCTTCTCGAGACCGGTGTCGTCGCGGGCCATCTCGAGTTGCCCGCGAGTGTAGAACTTCCGGGAAACCCCCGCCGGCGTCCGAACCGACACGAACGGGTCGCTGCCGTCGGCACCGAAGATCGCCGCGAGGCGCTCGGCGTTTCTCGTCAGTCCGTCGTCGCCACCGTCACCGACGACGAACAACAGCTGTTCTGGACTCGGGGCCTTCGCGGCGTTCTTGATCGGACCACCGGGCTTCGAGAGCCCCTTCGATTCGGCTTCGATGTACAGCGTCTCCGTCCCCGAGAGCTCGAGAATTGCAGGATACTCGCCCTCGAGACGTGACCGAACGATTTGGTCACGCTCGTCTTCCGAGAGATCGCCGTCAGGAACGATCGCCGACGGAACCTCACCGACCGCGTCGGGCAACTCATCACCGTCCTGGGTCGGCAATTTCATCTCGTACCCGGACCGTGTCCCCCACTCGTAGACCTCACGAAGCATATGGCGGTGCTTGCTCTTCCCGCCCGATCCACCCGACCCGGTCTCGAGACCGATCTGACCGCGACCCTCGGGCGTGACCGTAATCTCTAGCCCCCCGCTCGTACTCCGCTGCTCGAGGGCACCAACGGCCTCAAGCCGTTCAACGATGTTCGACGCCTGCGTGTACTCGAGGCCAGTCGCGTCGGTCACCGCCTGTTCTGCAGCCGACGTCTCGACTAAGTCTGACTCGGCGCGGATCGTCTCGTCGTAGATCGCCTTGAGTGCCGTCTGTGCAGCTTCGACATCATCGACGTCCATCGGCTCATCGACGGAGCCCTCGGTGTTCTCTCGACCAACTGCGTTGGCTGCATCCGACTGTCCGGTGTCGGCGAAGAATAGACCGTCCAGGATCTCCCGACCAGACTGGCGCTCGATGCCGTAGCGTTCGGTCGATTGCTGGATCAGATCGAACGCTTCCTCGATCGAGTGCAACGGCGGGTACGGTGGTGTCAGTTTCGCCATGAACGAGTCGTCCTCGTGGCGCAGTTTCGTCTGGGCGTGGTAGTCGGGGATCTGGGTCAAATCTCGAGGATCCTTTCCACCAAAACGATCAGAGAGCGCTCGAGCCTCATCAGGCAACAGCGGATTCAATGAGACCAGCGTGTTGCAGTTCGACAGAATCGCCTGTTGGGCCTCTGCATCCAACTGATGGAGCGTCTGCGTCGCCAACAACAATCCAAGCTTCTTCGAACGAGCCTTCGTGAGCATCTTATCAATCTGTGACGCTTCAGTGAGA
>NZ_JARUKV010000050.1 GCF_029688865.1 Natronococcus sp. A-GB7 | reverse complement strand
GAATCAGAGTACCTATCTGCAGAGAAACAGAGTTGTGATTGTATGACTGACTTGCGTGAGTTGGGGCTCTCAAGTTATGAGGAAGACGTTTACCGAACGTTACTCGTTTGCGGACCAGCAACAGCAACAGAGATTTCTAGTGATAGTAACGTCCCACGAGGACGTATCTACGATATCCTGAATGGACTGAGTGATCGCCAACTTGTACAGACACGATCACATGAACCAAAGCGATACGCTGCTATCGATCCGAAGACAGCAATTGATAGACTTCTCTCGGAACGGTTCTACGAGTTAGAACAAGAATGGTATCGTCTCGAAAACATCGCTGATCGACTCCGTTCAGACCTCTTTTCTCAAGCACCACTTGATGGGAGTATTTGGAGAGGATCTATCGGGAGTAGCAGTATGATTAGAGCGACCCGCGACCGAGTTCAAACTATTGATGAAGACCTCAGTATAGTGTATGGTCTTCCATACAAAAACGCTCAAACAGATATATTTCTCGATGAGGTTACCCAGATATTTGAGGGCTCTTCTGGTGAAATTAGTATTGACTTCATCTTCAACGTTGACGTGCTTGAGGCGCTTTCAGGAGTTCTCCCAGACTTGGTTGCAATGACAAACGCTGACGTACAAATCCGAGGCATAAACGAAACGACACTCTCGTTTGAAATTATTGACAACTCGAAAGCAGGGCTTGAAATTCCTCACCCCCGTATTGAGAGTGAGCGATTTGGCTTTGTTGGGATAAGCAACTCTGAGTTAGTTAATGAATTAAATCATCAGTTTCAGCAGCTGTGGTACAATGCAAAACCAGTCTTATGACCGATTTTCGGGCATTCCACCGCTATATTCTGTGTGACTAAGAGCTGTTTCATCAATCTGCAGACGTACCTTTTTGCTGCAGGTCCTCACTCCTACGGCTGGGACCACGAAACAGCACTCCTCAAGCACCTCAAAAACCGGCCAGCGATTCGACAGCAGCTTGGCTTCAAGACACTTCCTGATCAGTCAACTCTCTGGCGGACATGGCACTGCCGGTTCTCATCTGATCTCCAGGAGACGATCCAGAAGAGCGCACGACTTCTCCTCACCAACGCTAACAGAGAAGCAGCGACGTTCCCAGAAACCCGCTTCATGATTCCGAGAGCCATGAAAAGACCAGTCTCACCGATTACGAAGTACTCACTCATGCAGACGAGATTACTGAACAGATGAGTCATATCGCCTATCCTGCGTTCTCGCTCAACCGTGGAGACAGCTGTGAGATCCATTCGAACGCGTTCTGGGATCTCCAGACATACCTCGGGCTCCGAGAGAATCTGGCAGCGAACGAAGGAGCACGTAGTTTCCTCTATGACTCCCAGCGGGATCGGACACCGTTGGGGCACGCTCATCGAGCGCACATCCGTGATCTCTCGATTGAGTCGATTCGCGAGATGTATCACGAGGCGTTGCAGCAGCTTATCGATCGAGTGTCGGAGACGGAAGTTTTTCATCGGGCTGGACTCGTTGCGATCGATACGACCGAGGCAAAGCCGTTCACTGGCGATCGAACAGGCCACAAGGACGAGATACCCGGTACGAAAGATGGCGAGTACGCCTACCAGTAGATAGTAGTACGGTTTCTTTATTCAGAAATAGAGTGGAATAGATGTGTCGTCTATTTTCTTATTGAGCGATTGATTCAGAATCGAAACTCCCAATAAGTATCTTGAATATGATGATTTCCAGTAGTTGGGAATACGGTTTCTTTATTCAGCGTGGGGCGTGAAACTCGCGGTAAGTACAGGCCAAGCACACATCGCTCAGTACAGTAGTTTTAGGTATCACTCAACAGGATTCGCATCGTTAGACGTGTACCAAAGATACAACTGAGGAAGAAGCACCCCGGCAATAAGGAGAGCCGCAAAACCTGCCCACTGAGGCAGATCGACCCCTATCCCCTGCTCAAGTCGATTTACCACGAAAAGTGCGAGTGGAACGAGAATGAAAATCGCAACCAAAATCACTCGGCTTTCTCTTGAGACCATTGACAAAATCTCTAATGTATTATCTGAAGATAAGTTTTCGGGTGTTCAGTTCGTACACGTAGTTACCGAACTGCTTCGGTTCAGATTCAAGAAAGGGATTATGTAAATAAGTCTCGCTACCATCTACTACTACTGAACCCTCTGAATCTAGAAATGTACTCGGTGGGTTGTTTCATAGTAAAGGCGTGTGATTATAAATGACGTGAGTTTCACCCCAATAACTGAATAAAGAAACCGTACTACTATCTACTGCTACCAATGGGCGTCGATACAATTGGTTGGGAAAGCTGTTCCATTGGTCTTGGATGCTCGGCCGGTCCGAAAAGGTGAGGGTCGTCGTGAGATCGTTGAGGACCTGCTAGACTCCGCGCAGGACCTCGTTCACGTTGATCGTATGTTAATGGATCGGGCGTTCGACAGTCAGCATATCCTCGAAGAAATCGATCAGCGCGGCCTCGGATATGTTGTTCCAAAGCGGATGTACACGAGTGAACGAGCTCAAGCAAAGCGTCTACTCCGGTGGGATCGAGACCGCTACGTTACTGACCGAAAACTCCACTTGGGGAAGAACGAGTGGCATGAGACCACCCTAATCTACAGACGACCAGCAAACGCTGAGAGTGACGATTACACGCAGTACAGCGTCTTCATGACGAACCGCCGTCCGGGAGCGGTTCACTTCTATGATTCTCGGAGGGAGATCGAGAGCGGCTACAAGAGTGTCAAGCGATTCATGGCAGCGACGACATCGAAGAATTTTGTCCTGCGGTTCTTTTACTTCGCGTTCGCGTGTCTGCTGTACTCGATCTGGCGAGCTGTTGATTTGCTCGTACAGATCGAGCTGACTGGCGAGTACGAACAGACACCACTCGTAACGGCGGAAAACACGCTTACGCTGTTGAAGAAGGAGACCGGAATCGGGTAAAGAGCCGCTCGATCCGCACGAGAGAGCTATTTTTGAGTGGCAACACTGATGAATATCTTGGAAGGTTACCGAAACTGTTCTGTGAGTAATAGGAATTAGCAGTCAAGAGGGAGTCTGAAGTATCACCGCTGGACCGATTTCTCTGAACTCGAGCTCTATAGGCCTGCTAAACCTACTGTAGTCTCATCTTCCATCAGTTTGGAGAGCCGGTACCCTTTCCTTGGCAGATGGAGATCTTAGGAAGTTTCCTATGGTGCAGGATAGTTAGGGAGGGGGTGGGGAGTGGAATGTTCCCTACCATCTCTGAGTTCAGTGGTCGCAACCACTTTTGGCTGAGATCCAAAGGTAGGCTCGAGTAGCGAGGATGGTTCCTCGCATGCAGAAGTGTGAAACCGAGCCAAAACGCTGCTTGGGTAGCAGTTGGTGTTGAGGGTATCTAATCTGTAGTTCAGTGTAAAACATTAGCTGGCAGCAGGGCGACTGCGGGGCCGTGCTGTGCAGTGCGGTTACGTCGGAAAATCGATATCTTTGGCGGCAGCGGTCGACTGTAAAGCAGTTGATCGTTACGTCCAGAGCAAGCAAGTAACGGAGAAACGATCAATTTCTACGATAGCTGTCAAAAACGCCTGCTGAATATAGTGCTCTGTAGGATCACTAGACTGCGGCGACTTTGGGGTAATTGGCAGTGATTGATTGCGGTGTGATACGGGTGAATCTTACCCAGATGCTAGTGGCTGGGTGAGCAAATTCCTGCAAAAACAAGAGACTACGGTGGATTCAAGTTACTAGTTCAGTGGTGGACTGTTCTCCGACGATATTGGGCCAATTACAGCGCCGGCTAGCGATCCTACAGAGCAGAATATAGAGGATAGGTGACATCCTCCTCGGCGTAAACGGCGAGGCTTCCCACGCATGGGGAATACCAGTTAGCCGTCGCTGGCAGAGGGTTTCGACTCTTCGTAGGCCGTGAGCTTCATCTGCGCTTGGACGCTCTTCTCATGGTGAGTCGTGACGGTGTCACAACCGCGCCCATCCCGTGGCGAGTCATCGCGTTCCGCCTTGTCAAGCGGGACGCTCTCTCCCCACGGGTCAATCCGTCGTGCGATATTCGCGGACGCGTTGATGTCGGCCTGAAACGACGAAACGTGGCAGCCATCGTTCGGACACCGAAACTCGGCTTGGGAGTCCCGCCAACCGATGTGGTGGCACGAGTGGCACGTCTTCGAGGTGTATGCTGGGTTCACGTACTCGACCGGGATACCTGCTTCCGTCGCCTTGTTCGTGGGTCGTACCGGGTGTTCGTCGTCCAACTCCTTGGCGTTGTACGTCTTGCGGAGTTTCGGGACGTAGTTGCACAGGGCAGCTTTTGCTTGATACGGAAGCTCGTAGGGCGTCACGATATCGCTCACCGACGACATGGTGCTTGCCCCGGCGTCGAACGCCTCTTGCAGACCGTCACGGTAGGTTTCGAGTAGGTCGTTGAGTTTCGACTGCTTGTGGGCTGTCGGTGGGGCGAACGTCGCTTGAATCGTCTTAGTTATCGTCGTCACTGGCGTCTAATCCTTTCTCGATTAGTTCAGCGTAGGCGCGAGGATGTCGGATGCCATTGTCGCGGGCGTAGTCTTTTACTCGTTCATGGAGGTCGCTCCCCCGCTCCATATCGATTTCAGTTCGTACAATTATTTGTACGTTTTCTTGGTACTAATAGGTTCTGTTTGGTATTCAGACTGGTGTAGTCTGTGGGTTGCGTAGTCAAGTGACGCGATTCACGCCCGCCGTAAACAGTAGTTGGGAAGTGTGCATTGGACAGGAATTGGAGAAGTGATTGCCTAATTGATGAAACACCACATATTACAGAACTAAAAGTTAGAGTGTGGTTCCTGACACGTCACAGCGCGTCGACGGCGTAAACGGCGCGAAAATCCGCTTTCAAAAATCAGTTGTCACTACGATCGCAGGCGAACCCGACCACGCAGCCGTCAAGTGACGCTTTGATCGCCGTGCTTGTTCCGAAGCACCACTAAGAGGTACTTCGCCGTCACCGGTGGCGAGGCGTCAGACGGATGATCGATGCTCTTCTCCACGACGGCGTTCACCAGCACCCAAATATTGTACAGCAGCACCGAGAGCCGATAGTAGAACTGGCGTAACGCGAAGTCTGTAGAGGCTGTCCTTGGTAAGAAATCCTGCGTAACCCGATAGCTTGTTTCGATTCCCCATCGACGCTCGTAGGACTTGCCGATTCGCCGTGCTTGTCGCCGCGTTAGCTCTCGATTCGTGATAAACGTGATGTACTCGTAATCAACCCGCTCCCGCGCCGGCAAGACGAGACGCGTGATTGTAACCGACTCGTATGGTGGTCGTGACCGAGACATGGTCACACCGTGTTCGACGTTCACACCGTCTTTTGACTCCATCCACATCGACTTCGTCTTCGAGTTTCGACGGGCGCGAATCACGAAGTTAACCCCGGTCTCGAGCAACGCCTGCGCGAACAGGACTTCGGCAAACCCTCGATCCAAGATCGCGTCTCGAATGAATACCCGCTCGTCTGCTATCTTCACCATCGCTTTCACTGCTTCGAGCTTCTCCTGCTTCGAGGTCACTTGTCGAACAGCAAGGGTGAACTTCTCGCCTTCGTCTCCGACCACGCTCAACGTGAGGAACTGGTATGCCTTGTTCGTGCCGCGATCAGGGTTGACCGACGAGATGCGCGGCGTCTCCGAGTCGCCATAGTACAACCAGTTGTGCCCGTCAATTGCCACATCGACGAAGCCGTCGAGATAGCCCCGACGGTCGGCCATCTTCCACAGAATGTCCGAGAGGGCGTCGAACATTTCGGACACCTTGCCATCATCAAGCTCGTCGAAAATCCGGATGTAGTTGCGGAGTGTTTCACCGCTGGGGGCGGTGGACTCGTCATCCACCTCTTCGCGCCACGTCTTCGCGCCGTTGTTGGCGAAGTCGTTGGAAAAGGCCATATGGAGAAAGAGATCGAGTAGATCCTCTTTGGTGTACGCAGCTCCTTCGGGGAGTCCAAGGTCGATCTTATCGTAGAACACCTCACGGAACTGGTCGGCCGCCTCGTGAGCTGTTCTTCGCTTGACGCGGTACTCGGTTCGTGGCGATACGTCCTCCTTGTCCTCGACGCTGAGGGTCTGACTTCCAAGTAGGTTTCCGGTTTCACGAGCGAAATCGCGTATGTGCCCGCACAGATCCTCAACGACCTGTTTGACATCGTCCCCGAGATAGTTGTTCCACGCCCGGGAGAGGGTGGTTCGGTGCGGGGCGTCCTTGCCTTCCGGGATCTTTTCCGGGTCGTAGCCAATCGTCCGAGCGCGATCGTGTTTGGATAGCGTCCTGTGGAGGTCTTGCCATCCGTAGTCCCAGAGTTCGCGCAGTACCATCGCGCGAAAGTGTGAGCCGAGGCCATACTGGTGGTGCCAGCCAGCTCGCGCGTCGTCGAATTCGTGGAGGTTTTCCGGGGTGAGGGTGCAGGCGACTGTGAAAGCGTTGTGTCCCCGCTCAACCTGTTCTATGGCCTGCTCGTAGAGGGCATCAACTGCGTCCGAAACATGAGGTTGTAACGACGACATGTGATGATGATTAGTCCATATTGGACTAATACTTGGGTGTGTAGCTTCCGGGCTTCCGTATTTTTACGGATTGTATATCGTATCTATGGAGTGTCTATTGCGATCTTCGCCAAAGTCGGGTTCTGAAACCTCTCCACCTCCAGTTAACCACAAGTATTAGTATAGTACATACTGTACTTATTAGTGGAATGGGAAGAGAACCACACTCGGCCACGAACTCGTCAGTAGCGGAGTTCCTCGGGCGTAAGGGGGCAATCGGGTTACTCTGCGAAATTCACCCCGAGGGCTCGCAGTACACGGAATTGGCCAATGAACTCGAAATTAGCAGGACAACCGTCTCGAACCGGTTGCAAGAGGGTGAAGCCGAGGGGCTGTTTGAACGAGAACGAATCGAGGGAAGAGGGACAACTCACGCATACGTCTTCACCGAGGCGGGCGCAGAGCTTCGTCTTCGACTGGATCACGCCGGAATCACCGAGAAACATCGAACTATCAAGCGGTTACAACGGAAGTTCCACGACCAGGTTGCCGACTTGGTGAAATGGGTGGGGGAAAACGAGGTTGAGTTAAGGTCTCCGTCGGAAGACGCCAACTCTCGAGAACTCCTCCGCAGGTACGGTCGCTTCGTTAACCTGCAACGATGACTGAATACGTAACTCAAAAATAGCACCCCACCGGCCAAGTGGCTTCCGTGGGATCAGACGCGTATCAGTAGTTGGTAGTGCGGTTTTATTCAATTCGGGCCGTGAATACGAACCGGTCGAGTCGTTACCTACAGATGCAAACTAAGCAAAGAAAATATATATGGAACGAAGCTAACTATTGAAATATAATGTCCTCCACAGCAATACAGTCTGGCTCTGATCAAGCCGAGAATCGTTCTTTGGGTGGGATTTTCGTCCACGTATTGGCGCTTTTCACCAGTTTCGTCGGCCCTGCCATCATGTATGCCATCTCAGATCACGAATTTACGAGAGAGAACGCCCGAAACGCGATTAATTGGCATATCTCCGTTATTGTTCTGGCAGTTGCTGCGTTCGTGACAGGCTTCCTTGGTGCCGACGAAGTAACAATCAACGGTGAGCCGACTGAACTGTTGGCGGTACCGTCACCCCTCGATACAGTGTTTACCTTCATTGGAATTCCCTTGCTACTTGCACTGGTGGTCGCGGTTTTCGCTACATTCGGATTTGCTGTCATTGCTACACAGAAAGCGGCGTCCGGGTCAGCATGGTCTTATCCCGGTTCGATTAATCTCATCGAACGGTTCAGATAGTCGTTCTATTGAGTGATGGCTGCTTGACCTGTACTGAGCAGCCGATTCACCGAAGTGATGTGAAAATAAGCAATGCACAGATTTTGGCATTCGCAACTACTGTAAACGGCGGGATTCTCTCCCTGTTTAAAGATAGTACAGGAAGATGAACCAAGCCCGGAATTAGCAGTGAATTCTCTTGAGATAACACACATATCTATCAA
Organism: Natronococcus sp. A-GB7; assembly: GCF_029688865.1. Taxonomy (GTDB): domain Archaea; phylum Halobacteriota; class Halobacteria; order Halobacteriales; family Natrialbaceae; genus Natronococcus. The sequence goes on along the minus strand of NZ_JARUKV010000050.1, from coordinate 4,523 downwards.
TTATATAAATACAAAGGTTTTGTTATATTTGACATAGATCTCAAATTCCCTGCTGACTGTTTTATACTTCATCCGAACTGAGCAGTCGCTATTCCACATTGATCAAATTCACACCTTCGCGCTCTGTATTCAGCACGGTTGCTGAAACCTATCTCCGATTGAGGGTTTCAACAAGGTCAGGTTTTCGTACTCACACAGGGTGTAGTTGTACGCTTGGCGATGAATGTCGGGGTGGTGTTCTAGTTCAGCCGCTACCTCTTGTGTCGGGTACGCGGGGTAGCGGCGACTGTACTCCACCACTGTCTTTTGGTTAGAATGTTTCAATTAATAGAGGTGTTTCTCTGCATATCGGATTCAACCCCGAGATACTCGCCCTGTTCAACCTGTAGAGATTCGAAGGTAGTATTTTCTGGAGTGTTGAATGTGGTAGTCTTCCTATTGCTGGGCAATTGACCCGTCATTGTTGGAGTCTGTGAGGTTCCAAGCACAGTCGTTTCAGTATGACGGCTCGAAAGACGCGATCTTCCGTCATTCGACGAACACTATTTATTAACTCGTGCATTGACGTTAGCGCTAATGTCCGAATACAGCGGGCCACGTACCGGCCGACCGCCGACGCGAGCGGAGAACGGAATGATCGCGACGTCTCATCACCTGGCAAGTCAGGCTGGTATCACGGCACTCGAGGAGGGCGGAAGTGCGATCGATGCGGCGATCGCGGCGAACGCCGTCCTCTGTGTCGTATATCCCCATATGGCGGGACTCGGCGGCGATGGCTTCTGGCTGATCCACGATCCCGACGACGCGGAGGTCCGCGCGTTGAACGCGAGCGGGCCGGCCGGACGCGAAGCCACTCGAGAGTTCTATCGTCACCAGGGACGGGAAACGATCCCGGAGCGTGGTCCGGAGGGCGCGTTGACCGTCCCGGGCGCGGTCGACGGGTGGCGAGAGGCTCACGATTCCTTCGGCTCTCTTGACTGGTCACGACTCTTCGAACCGGCGATCGAATACGCAGAGGAGGGAATGCCAGTCAGCCGTTCGGTGGCGGACTGGATCGTAGAAGATGTTCCGATCTTCGAGGAGTACCCCTCATCCGGAGAGATCTTTCTCCCTGACGGCTCCGTTCCGGCCGTCGGAGACCGAATCGAACAGCCCGATCTCGCCGATTCGCTCGACACGATCGCTGAACAGGGAGCGAGGAAAGGGTTCTATGAAGGTGATATTGCCGATCGAATCTGTGAGGACCTGAACGATCGTGGCTCTCCGCTCCTCGCCGACGACTTCGCGGAGTTCGAAGCAGAGTGGGTGGATCCCATTACAACCACGTACCGCGGATACACCGCCTACGAGTTCCCGCCGAACACGCAGGGGTTCGCGGCCCTCCAGATTCTCAACCTCATCGAGGACTTCGACGTGGCCAGTTGGGGTGACGGAACGGTCGAGTACTACCACCACCTCGCGGAGGCCGTCAAGGTGGCCTTCGCGGACCGCGATGAGTGGCTGACCGATCCGGAGTTCGTCGACGTTCCTGTCGACGAATTGATCTCGAAGGAGTACGCGGACGACCGACGGGACCTGATCGAGGCCGACAGCGCCCTCGAAATGGGGTCGATCGATCCGGGAATCACGTTCGACGGGGACGCCGATCGCGCGATCGATCCGGGCGGCGATACGGTCTATTTCTGTGCCGTCGACGAAGACGGTCTCGCCGTCTCGGTGATCCAGTCGATCTATCACGACTTCGGGAGTGGCGTGGTCGGAGGCGATACGGGTATCATCATGCAGAACCGCGGCTCGTTCTTCTCCTTGGACGAGAACCATCCGAACTGTCTCGATCCCGGGAAACGGACGTTTCACACCCTCATTCCTGCGATGCTGACCCAGGACGACGAACCGTATCTGCTCTACGGGACGATGGGTGGCGAAGGCCAACCCCAGACACACGCAGCGATGGTGACGCGTCTCGTCGATTTCGGATACGACGTCCAGCAGACTATCGAGGCTCCACGGTGGCTCATGGGCCGTACGTGGGGAACCGAAAGTCGGGACCTCTCACTCGAGGGGCGCATTTCCGACGAAGTCGTTCGTGGGCTGCGTCTTCGCGGGCAACCGACGAGAGTCCTTACAGATTGGAACGACAACATGGGACACGCACAGGCGATCCGCATCGACCGCGAGCGAGGCTGGCTCGAGGGCGGTGCCGATCCACGAGGCGACGGCGCGGCGCTCGGGTACTGACTCCGCTATGTCCCGCCTGACACTCACAGAGGTGCGATAGACGTGAGCGAAGCCCTCCCCGTCGACGTGTTCCACTGGCTCGTCGCCAGCATCCCGATTCTGATCCTACTCGTTCTACTGGTTCGGTACCGGTGGTCGGCTCACACGGCCGCTGTTATGGGTATGTTCGGAGCATCCGCCATCGCTCTCACGATCTTCCAGGCGCCGCTTTTCGCGTACGCCGTTGCGGTCGGGAAAGGGATTTGGGACGCCGTGTTCGTCCTGTATGTCGTCTGGCCGGCGATCCTGATGTACCTCATAACGGAGCGTGCCGGTGCCCTCTACACACTCAGGGTCAGAATCCAACAGTTCAGTAGCAACGATCTCTTCCTCGTGCTTGCCTTCGGCTGGCTGTTCGCCTCGTTTCTCCAGGGAGTTGTGGGATTCGGTGCCCCCATCGCCATCGTCGCGCCACTGTTGCTCGCTCTCGGTGTTCGCCCGATCTATGCGGTCGCGATCCCGTTGATTGGGCACGCCTGGAACAACAACTTCGGTACGCTGGCCGTCGGATGGTTCGCCGCCGATTCGGTCGCGCCGTTCGATGCACCGGTCGAGACTGCTCTCCAGACGGCGATCATTCACGTTGCCCCGATCATCGCCGGCGGGATCGCCATCGCCTGGCTGTACGGGCGGTGGAACGGCGTCCGCCACGGGCTACCGATGATACTCATCGTCGGTTCGATACAGTGGTTCGGGTTGATGGCCGTGGCGATCTACAGCCCCTTCCTCTCGGGCTTTCTCGCCGCTTCAGCCGCACTCGTCGTGCTGTACCCCCTCTCGCGGTGGGATCGGTACGACCAGCAACACGAACCGTTTGAGCGACCGGCCATGGAGGAGTCGATGTCTCGAGACGTGGCGACTGACGGAGGCGAGCCGACGACGGAAGAAAAGGAGGACGAACCAGAACCCATCATGGGCCTCGTCGAGGCGTTTCTCCCGTACGGCGTCCTCCTCGTGGTCGCACTCGTGGTCGCGTTCCCGCCAGTCGAGGAGGCTCTCGCCCAATTCGAAGTCGGGTTCTCGTTCCCGGCAATCGAAACCGGGTATCTCGAACAGGAGGCCGAGGATCCCTACGAACCGTTTGCGATCCTCACACACCCGGGATCGATCATTCTGGTGGGCGTCGTCTTCGGTTACGCCCTGTTCAAACGACGGGGCTACTACGAGGAGTGGCGCGATGTCATGGAGACGTCTCCCCACGTTGAGGAGGAGGGATCGATCTTCGACGGGATGAAAGAGAACGGGGTTCCGGCCTCGCTGTCGATCATCCTGTTGATCATCATGGCCATCGTGATGGTCGAAACCGGTCAGATTACCGTTTTGGCTCTCGGCATTGCAGCCATCCTCCCACCCACGGCGTACCTGTTCGCCTCGAACGCCATCGGCGTGCTGGGGGCGTTCATTACCGGCAGCAACACCGCGTCGAACATCATGTTTTCGCCATTACAAGACGAGACGGCCGGCGAACTGGACCTTCCCCAGTGGACGGTACTCGGCAGTCAGATGACGGGTGGTGCGGTCGGGAACGCCATCTCACCATCGAACATCGTCCTCGGGACAGGAACGGTCGGCATCCCGGGGAAGGAAGGTGACGTTCTCCGGATCACCCTGCCCTGGGTGGTGATCGTGATCCTTCTTGTCGGCCTGCTCACTGTGTTCGTGAGTGGATTCGTCTTCCTGGGAGGTGGCGGATGAACCTTCCTGCCGATCCGATGACTATCGACGGGATCGCGTTCGTCCTGATCCTCCTTGTTCTTCCTGTCGTCAGTTACGGTACGATGGCTGAGAACGAAATTGTCTGGGCATTTGGGTTATTGCTGTTACTCCTCGGTTCGCTCGTTCCACTTGCCACGGAGTTCTGGGTCCGGGAGGACGAAAAGGAGTAGCAGGCCACCCCTCTCGGTCGAACGGCGGCGCGTCATTGCATTCCGGTTTCCTGGGAACGCTCTCCCTTCACGGACCTACATGATCAGCGAGATTCGCCGCCGTGAGCCTTGTTTAGACGCAGCGGAGATTAGCTCGCAGGTTCGGGGATGCCGAGAAACTCGAACGGTTCGGTTTCGACGAGGTCATCGGCGACGTCCCCAGCGAAAATGTTTGCCTGGTTCTCGCCGAGCGACAACGATCGAACACCAGCATCGGGGGCAAAGTCGATGCCGTCGAGATCTAGCCAGAAGACGTTCGGTGACAGTGCCGACTCGAAGTAGTAGCGTCGGCTCTCGTGATCGGCGACCGTCCGCCAGCGT
>NZ_JARUKV010000005.1 GCF_029688865.1 Natronococcus sp. A-GB7 | reverse complement strand
CATCTTGTCTGAAAGACTAGATTAGTAGAGGTAGATAGCCATCGGCCGGATTCGGATATCTGGGTATCCGATCTTGAAGTCCGATTCATCGACATCTTTCTCTAATAGTTCGGACGCACCAGAGGTTATCTGCCTCAGGAATCGCCGCCTCTGTTGTCGCGATTCTCTATCGTTGCCGGGCATCAAGTCAATGATATCTATCAACCACTCTTCCTCATTCTCTTCGAATATATATTCTACTCTACCAAGAACGTAATATTCTGTATAGGAGGTGGTGAAGTCGTCTAATTCGTCGTTCGAGGAAAATATAATATCTGAATCAATTTCATCAGAGGCGTTCATCCGGTAGATATCTTCTCCTGCACCTAGTTGATCAAGGAATTCCTGTATTTCAGATAGCGTAAATTCTTCCCCATCTTGTTCAAATGACGAATCGAGATCAAGCATCTCAAAATATGGAAGGAAATCATCTATCTTATTTTGCAACTCGGAAATTGGCGTAGAGGTTATCTTATTTCTAGTCTGGATGAATTCTCCCTCTGAGAGGTCATCGCGCTCTTCAAGTGAGAGCTGATCGAATTCTATTACCTCATCATCGTCTTGTAGAATCCGATGGAGGATAGCAAATTTACCGATTGAATCTAGCTCGCGAATCAGCTCTTGCTCCTCTTCATCTGAGGATGTGCTGGAGTAGCGTAGTTGAAGGATCTTGTCAATCCCACCGCCCTTCTCGGTGCCTTCTGAATCCAGCGTTCGCTCAACGACTTCCTGTATTTGTCCCTCGTTCAGGTAAGAGAATAAGCGATCAATTAGCTCATCATTCGTGTATACGACCTCGGGAACTTCTGACAGTGATACCATATGACTACATTCGCACATGCACTGATAAAGGATAGCTAAGCGTAGTGAAAGTGAAAGTGGCGTCCCTGCAGCCCAGATATCGCTGATTTGATTGAGCCGCGATTCATTCATTCCACCATCATCTCTCCTACCAGAATATTCTCTCTGAAGAGGTTAGAGTCGATACTTGCCGATTTGAGCCGCGTTGACTGCTTTTCGATCATCCCCGTTGCTCCGGGGGGCGAATACTCATCTCCGCTGCGCTCAGTTCGCCTGAGAGCAAATCAGGGAGTCTGCTTCCTCGAGCCTCGGATATTGACCTCGTAGGTTCACGTCGCAGTGACGGATTAAGCGTATATCTACAGAATGACAGGACGCCGATGACGAAGAGCAAGACCGATTCGCCCGGTGGGGCGGACGAGGACGCGACCGAAGAACTGACCGAGCAACCATACCCGGAGCTAATGAACGTCGCTCGAAGCGCCAGAGAGAATCATGAGGTCGATATCAGCACCGACGCACCGAAGAAGCCAGAATTAGTCGATCGGATGGCCGAAGAGGGAATTCATCTCGATAATGGGATCTGGATGGTCGGCGACGAAGAGATCGATCGCCTCGAGTCGAACCCCTCCCCGGACCGAGATGGTCCAAGCGAGCCCCAGCCAGAAGTGGTCCTCTATGCTCAGACTCGAGCGGGAGCGACCAAGGATCGGATCGAGGAGATCGAGGACGCCCTTGGGGAGATCGGATACAAGCTTCGAGATAATGATCGGAGCGATAATCTGAGTATCATCGTCCCGCCGGAATCGGAAGAGGAACCGATCGATCCTGAAGAGGTCACGCGCGATGAGGTCTATGAGATGGCTAAGGATCTGGATATCGATGGTCGGTCAGATATGAGTAAGCAGGAGCTTGTCGAAGCAGTCGAAGCCGAACGATAGTTCTTCCTCTCTTTTCACCATAAGAGCAATTATTGCAGAGATTACAGTATACCGGATATGACCACTCCATTCGAAGTGGGCGAGACATATCATCGAATCGAAGACATTCACGATGAATATGGGGGGAATCGGTATAGTGGGATATCACCCTGTTCCGAATATCCCTATGTCTTCATTTTCTATGGGGAGTCTGGCGAGTGGCATGGGTACGAGGATGAACTCAAAGAAGACGGCCGCTTCCTCTACACGGGCGAGGGGCGAGACGGAGATATGACGATGGACGGTGGGAATGCCGCCATTCGAGATCATGCGGCCAAGGGGAACGAACTGCACGTATTCGAGATTAACGAGGGAGCATGGCAGGTCACCTATGTCGGTGAGTACGAATATGATCACCATGTGTGGACTCGCCTTCCGGACCGAAATGACATGATGCGAGATGCGATTCGCTTTGAGTTGGTCCCAGCTGGCGGTCTGACGATGGAGGTCGATAGTGACGTTGATAGAATGTCGGAGGAGGAGCTGTATGAGCTGGCCAAGCAAGCTGTATCAGGCGAGAATAGGTCGAGCACTACTACGACAACTCGAACCCAGATGAAACGGTCTGAGGCGGTCAAAGAGTATGCCCTCTATGTCGCAGATGGAGTATGCCAAGGCTGTGGGGATGCAGCTCCCTTTAATGGCAAAGACGGGGAGCCATTTTTGGAAGTCCATCATCTCCACCGTCGAGGCGATGGAGGGGCAGATCATCCAGATAATGTGATTGCCCTATGTCCGAATTGCCATCGTCGGGTCCACTATGGAGAAGACGGGGACGAATTCAATCAGGAATTGATAGAGGAAACAGGAAGGAGCTGATACTGGCTTGTAGGCCTCTTCTGGTCCATATTATTCCTCTCGCTACTGAGAGCTAGTCTTCGCCATTCTAAGCTGCGTTCGTCTCGAGCCGATATTTCCCGTTGCCTCACAGACAGGAATCACTCAGAGCCGCCTTCTCGCTCCTCAGATTCGATTCTGGCGAGACAGAAAGGACAGGAACCAGGAATCACTTCGAGAATCGGGGGAGATCGGGGCTTAGATGTTCTCGAGATAGCCTCGTCTCTGTTCGACTTTCACCTCCTCGCCCCGTTTGTCATAATGCTTATCGAGGACGTCCTGTCCTACGTCCATTCGATCAGAGACGACCTTCTCAGGGACATCTTCGGTCAGGAAGTGGGTTATTGAGCCCCTCCGGATCGAATGAGGACTAACGCTCGAGGGGCATTTGCTTCGATATCCATATCTGGTAGCCTCGCAGTCGTTTACGCTCCTATCATGAGGGCAGTCCTTCCCGTAATAGCAGGGACGAGTGACCGAATAGACTCGTTCCCTCATGGTGGAAATCGTGAGTCGTCCTTCCTTTGAAGTGAAAAGGGGTTCCCGACCATGCTCATCAAGGACGTCCGGCCGATTATGCTCAAGCCAGTCATCCAGAACCTCACAGACATGCCGACTGAGAGCGATCATTCGCTCCCCCTCAGATTTGTTCTTGAGTGCAGTTTCCGTATCTGGTCGGTGAGTCAATTCGAGGCGCTCTTCCTCAGGATCATAGTCCTCGATATCCAGTGAATAGACCGCTCCGATTCGAAGTCCAGTATGCCAGAGGAGCTCGAGCAGAGTATGGGAGCGAGAGGCATACTCGAATCGCCGGAGGTATTCAAGAACCTCCTCGGCCTGTCCTGTCCGAAGAGTCTCTTCTCGGCGCTCCTCTTCCTTTGATGGCGTCGGAAGCAGGATCTTCTCATGGAGTCCCTCTTCGACGGCATCGATGGACTCGGCCCACTTGATGAAGACCCGGAGCGATTTCAATTGCGTTCGGAGACTGACCTTGTTTAGATCTCCATCCTCTTTCCGCCAGAGACGGAATTTATGGAGAGTCCGGCCCGAGAGGTCATTCAGATTGTCGATGCCATTCTCTTCTGTCCAGCGGATGAAGTGCCGGAGTCGATAGTCATCTGCCTGTACCGTTCGTTCCGCGACTTGGCCATGCCGATCAGCCAAGAACATATCCTTGGCTTCTGTCGGCGTAAGGGGTTCGAGATTCTTCGTCATGGGGTTGCTCGAACCACCAGAGGGTAGAGGGATAGGGAGATTTTTTCTCCGACTTGCCCCCCGTTCAAATCGGGGAGGGCGGATTGATTTTCCGCGAACCGTCGAACGGAGTGAGACCGTGAGCGGAAAGCACGTCCAACCGGGCCGATTTGAGCCTGGAAGTCACAGCCCGCGCAGCGAAGCGAGCAGGAATGTCTTCCTCCGTTCGAATCGGGGAGGGCGGGCCTCCTTTCGACCGATTCACAGTGCAGAGTGGCGGTGATCGCCGCGATTCGGTTCTGTCCGCGCCGTGGTGGCCTGCTGGTCACCCTCGTTCGGTCCGTTCGTCCGACACCACGTCCACCAGTGCATCCCGATGAAACGCGACGGCCTTGGCCCTCCCGACAGGAGGGTACCGCGGATTAGTTACGACGCCAGCGGAGTCCACGGCACTCTCGGCGATGGCAGCGGCCCGATGTGCCGGACGGACCGATGGATAGGGTCTGACGGCTGTGTATCCGTCCCTGAACGCCTGCCGGAGTGGGACGGGATCGCCGACGTACCAGTCAGCCACGAGGTACTCGGATTTCGCCGCGGAGAGCGCTGGCGGGGCCGCAAGTGGCGCTTCCCAGTCCAGCACGGCCGTAACTGACCCGTCGGCGACGAGCGCGTTGCCGGGACGAAAGTCCCAGGGGAACAGTCGCGCGGTGGGGGCCGCTTCGGCCGGTGGGTCCTCGAACAGCGCACGCAGGTCGTCACACACCGGATCGAACGCCTCCGGGAGCCGCTCGACAGCCCGGAGACCGTACTGCCGGAACCACGACGGCCAGTCGTCGTGGCCCGGCGTGAACACCCCCTCCGAGAGGGCGAGTCGTCCGTAGCCGTCGAACTCGAACGCCTCGTGCAACCGACCGAGCGCTTTCCCGAACCAGGAGGCAAGCTCGCGTCGCGTCTCCGCGTCGACCGCCGTGAACCGTTCGTGAAGATCCGCCCCGCCCACGAGTGCCGTAAGCATGTACGCGACGCCGTCGTGCGAGCCCGTCGCGAGTACCGGCGGAACGGGGACGAACGTGCGCTCTCTGATCTCGCCCAGCAGTGCTGCCTCCGTCCGGAGCCACGTCGGCTCCTCGCAGACCTGTACCACGACGGGATCGCGCTCGGCGAAGCTGGCGATAGCGGTCCGCTTGCGGTTGCCGCGATGGATCGGTTCGACGTCGATCGCCCGTTCGTCAATGGTGGCGAGCGCGGCGTCGCCCGCGGCGCGGAGCGGTTCGACCTCGAACACGTCCCCCAGTTGTGTGTTAGGCATCGTCTCTCCTCAGAATGGACGGCACGTCGCTCAGCGATTCGAGAACGTACTCCGGATCGTACGTACCGACGGGTGTCTCGCTGCGCAGCCATGCGGCGGCGAGTCCGGCGTTCTGTGCCCCGGCAACGTCGTACTCCAGCGTGTTGCCGACGTAAAGTGTGCGCTCGGGTGTCACACCGAGGTCGTCGAGCGCGCGCTCGAACGGCAGGGTGTGCGGTTTCGATCGCGGAAGCTCCGCGGCACAGACTACCGTATCGAACCGATCACCGATACCGAGCGCGTCGAGTTTGGTTCGCTGGCTGTCCGTCGGCCCGTTCGTGACGACGCCGACCGTCCCGATCGCGGCCGCGGCGTCGAGCGCGTCGACAGCACCGGGGAGCAACGCGACATCGCTGTCGTCGATGACCGAGACCAGTTCGCGGGCGAGCGCGAGCACGTCCGCGTCGGATCGGTCGTACCGGGCGGCGACCCGGGCGAACCCGGCTCCGTAGTAGCCGATCGGGTCGTCGTGGTCCGGCGGTCCGGAAAGCGCCGTCCAGAGGTCGTCGGGGTCGCCGAAGGGTTCCTCGCTGGCCCGCTCGAAAACCCGTTCGTACATCGCCTCGGTATCCTGCGTACGACGGCAGAGCGTCCCGTCGAGATCGAACAGGACGGCGTCGAATTTCACCACGATCGGGAGTTAGTCCCGGCAGTCAAAAACCCCGCGTCGGGGGTGAGACCGAGATAGGTTCGTTACCTGCCGAAAATCGGGATGGAGAACGTGTTCTATAACTCCGATCGGCGCGCTTTGAAAAGCGGAGCCACAGCCCGGAAGCGTGACAGAGGCGACAATCGACGAATATCCCGGCGGGTTCGGATCGAAGAGGGCGGATTTTTGCGGCGAACTCGAGCGAGGACCGAAGCGATCCGATTACCGACCCGAATTGTTTGTGGAAAATCGTTATATATCTAGACGTCGAACTGTAGTTGGGGTAGGTGGTGGTGACGGTTTCCCGGCGGAGTGGAAACCGAGGCGGAGTCGAGCTGGACGGCCCCGCCCTCGCCGGCCGGCCGTTTTTGATCGGGCTCGTCGTACGGCCTCGCATGAGTGAGGACGGACCGAGTCGCGACCGCGCACAGGATCGGGCCGAACAACGCAAGTCCGAACGGGCCGACAACGCCGAGTCGATCCTCGAGGAGGTCGAGCGCGACCTCGGTTCGCTCGAGTACCCCGTCTCGAGCGAGGAGCTCGCGACCGAGTACGGCAGCGAGCCGATCGACATGCCCAACGAGACGGAGTCGCTCGGCAGCGTCTTCGACCGCCTGGCCGGCGAGCAGTACGACTCACCCGAGGAGGTCCGCGAGGCCGTTTACGGCGAACTCACCGGCGAGGCCGGCGACGCCAGCGAGGCCAACCCCGAACGGGACCTCGAGGGGCTCGACGAGGAGGGACGGGGATCGGTCAGCGAGAGCGGCGGCGACGCCCTCTGAGCGCCGAATTCGGACGCCGGCTCCGAGAGCAGAACGGATTTACGTCAGCGACGTTTGGACTCGAGTATGGATTACGAATCGAGTCTCGACCGAGCGATGGACGAGGTTCCGGACATCGGCGGCGACGAGAGCCGACTGGAAATTCCGGACCCCCACGCTCAGAAGGACGGTGCGTTTACGCGGTTTACGAACCTCGGCGATATCGCCGACGTCCTCTCGCGGGAGGACGAACACCTCCACCGGTTCGTTCAGCGAGAACTGGGAACCAGCGGCAAGTTCGAGAGCGGCCGCGGCCGGTACAACGGGACCTTCTCCGAGCAGGACTTCAGCGCGGCGGTCGACGCCTACGTCGACGAGTACGTGCTCTGTTCGGAGTGTGGACTGCCCGACACCCGCCTCGTCCGGGAGAACCGCACCCCGATGTTGCGCTGTGACGCCTGTGGTGCGTTCCGCCCCGTGACCAAGCGCTCGACGAGCAGCCAGCAGCAACAGCAGGCCGACGCCGTCGAGGAGGGCCAGACCTACACCGTCGAGATCACCGGCACGGGCCGGAAGGGCGACGGCGTCGCGGAGAAGGGCAACTACACGATCTTCGTCCCCGGCGCCGAGGAGGGCGACGTCGTCGACATCTACATCAAGAACATCTCCGGCAACCTGGCGTTCGCTCGAATCGACTGAGGGGCCACCGTACTCCTGCCCAGGTACATCTGGATGGCGGAACAGGAGTGTGTGCCGGCTCCGGCACACGGCAGTCCGCTCGACCGGTTTCGGCTGAACGTTTTTGTCGTCGCTCCCACCTTGCTGTAGTATGCACGTTCCTCCGGCGGAGTTCGAGCGACGGCTGTCCGATATCCGATCGCGGCTCGAGGAGATCGAGGCCGACGCTGGCCTCTGGTTCGGCGCGACGAGCATCGAGTACCTGACGGGCTTCGACCACATCCAGACGGAGCGCCCCGTCGCGCTCGCGGTGACCGACGAGCGGATCGCGATCACCGTCCCGCGACTCGAGGTCGAACGCGTCGAGGAGAACCCGCGGATCGATCTGGTCTCTCATTATCGGGACTACCCCGGCGGCCGCCCGATCGAGACCGTCGTCGGGATGCTCGAGGACCTCGGGGTCGACCGGGTCGCGGCCGACGCCGACGGCGCGCCGGGAACGATGGGGTACCAGGGGCCCGCGCTGAGCGAGTTTCTCGAGGTCGACACCCAGAGCTGGGTCGCTCGCCTGCGCTGGGAGAAATCGGACGCGGAGATCGACCTCATCCGGGAGTCCGCGAAGTGGGCGAACCTCGGCCACCGCTACCTCGCCGACTACACCGGGCCCGGCATCCACCCCGCGACGGTGAGCCAGCGCGCCTCCACCGACGCCTCGCGGGCGATGCTCGATACGCTGGGCGACCGCTACGTCCCCCGAACCCGGGGGTCGGGTCCCGTCAGTGCAGGTTACATCACGGGCGAGCAGAGTCGGCTCCCCCACGGTCACACGGCGAACCGACGATTGGAGGACGGCGACGTCCTCGTGACGGGCGCGACGGCGAACGTCGACGGCTACCACTCCGAACTCGAGCGGACGATGTTCGTCGGGGAACCGAGCGACGAGCAGGTCCATTACTTCGAGCTCATGAAAGAAGCCCAGGAGATCGCGATCGATGCGCTCGGCCCCGGGGTTCCGATCGCCGACGTCGACCGCGCCGTCGAGGCGTACTTCGAGGAGCAAGGGGTCGCCGACCTCGCCCAGCACCACGTCGGCCACAACATCGGTCTCGCTGGTCACGAACCGCCCTACATCGACGAGGGGTGGGGCGACCACTGCGAAAGCGAGCATACGAGCTACGACGACGAGGACGCCGTGATGCGACCCGGCCACGTCTGGACGATCGAGCCCGGGCTCTACACCGACACCTACGGCTACCGCCACTCGGACACGATCGCCGTCACCGACGAGGGAATCGAGTGGCTCACCTACTACCCGCGTGACCTCGAGTCGAACATTGTCGGACTCGAATAACCGCCGCCGACCGCGAGAGTAAAGTCAGCTTGTGCTAGTTACGCGAACGTGGCAGTCTCGTTCGACCTCTTCGGTACGCTCGTCGACGTCGATCAGCCCGCGACGCCAGCCGAGGCCGTCGCCGACGAACTCGAGTCCCGCGGCGTCGGCGTTCCCTCCGACTGGGCCGACGTCTACGCGAGCCCGCACGTCGATCCCCCCGAGCACGCGGAGGTACCGCTTCCGGCCCACGTCAGCCGCGCGCTCGCGAGCCGCGGGGTCGAGTTCGAGAACAACGTCGTCAGACGCGCGGTCGTCGCGGCGTTCGATCCCGTAGTCGAGACTCGAGAGGGAGCGCTCGAGGCCGTCGCGGCTGCCCGCGACCGCGGCCCCGTGGCGATCTGCTCGAACTGCAGCGTCCCCGAACTCGTCGCCCGGACGCTCATCCGTGCCGACCTCGATCGAGACGGGTTCGACGCCGTCGTCACGAGCGTCGCCTGCGGCTGGCGCAAACCTGCGCCGGAGATCTTCGAGCTGACCGCCGACGAGCTCGGGGTCTCCCCGTCGGAGCTCGTCCACGTCGGCGACGACCCACGAACCGACGGCGGGATCGAGGCCGTCGGCGGCACCGCGATTCTGCTCGAGGACGTCTCCCTCCCCGACGTCCCTGAAAGGCTAGCGAGCCTCGAGGAGGGTGCGGAGCCGTGACCGCGAGCACGAAGACGAATACGACCGCGAACGACCACCCAACGACCCCACCTGTATGACGCTGACGACGGCCGCGCTGGTCGGGTTCGCCCTCGGCCTCGATCGGCTGGTCGGCGAGCCGCCGAACGCGGCCCACCCGGTCGCGTGGCTCGGCCGCCTCGTCGGCGCGCTCGATCGCCCCTGGAGCGACGACGACCGCGTCCAGCGGCTGCTTGGCGTCCCGATCGCGCTCGTCGTTCCGCTGGTTCCCGCCGTCGCCGCGGGCGGGGTCGTCCTCGCCGCAGCGGCCGTCCACCCCGTCGCGAGCGCGGTCGTCGCCGGACTCGTCCTCTACCTCTCGACCAGCCTGCGGATGCTACTCGAGCTTACGACCGAGGTCGTCGCGGCGACTGCGGACGACCTCGAGACGGCTCGCGACCGAATCCGCGGACTCGTTGGACGCGACACCTCGGACCTCACGCCTGCCGATCTCCGCAGCGCGGCCGTCGAGAGCGCGGCCGAGAACCTCGCGGACGGGCTGGTGGCGACACTGCTTCCCTTCGCCGTCCTCGCTCCGTTCTCGCTGCCTGCCGCAGCAGCCGCGGCCGCCTGGGTCAAGGGCGTCAACACGCTGGACTCGATGCTCGGCTACCCCTCGAAACCGCTCGGCACCGCGAGCGCGCGTCTGGACGATCTCGTAATGTGGTTCCCCGCCAGGCTGAGCGCCGTCGCGATCGCCCTCGCCGCAGGCGACCCCGGGGCGCTCGTCCGCGCCCGGATGTGGGCCCGAACGCCCCCGTCGCCGAACTCCGGGTGGCCGATGGCGACGCTCGCCTGCGCGCTCTCGGTTCGGCTCCGCAAGCCCGGCGGCTACGATCTGAATCCCGGCGCCGCGCTCCCGACGCTCGAGGACGGCGAGCGAGCGACGGGACTCGTCTTCCGCGCGGCGCTGGTCGCGGCCGTCCTCGCGGTCGCGGTTGGAGCCGCGCTCGAGGCGCTCCTGTCGACCGCGGGGGTGGTCGCGTGAGGACGTGGCTCGGCGCCTGTCGGGGCGCGCTCGCCTTCCTCACGCGGCTCCCCGTCGGCCACCGCGAGGGCGACTGGGACGCGTTCCGCTCGCGGCCGGCGACGTTCCCGATCGTTGGCCTCGTCGCCGGCACGCTGGCCGCGATCCCGCTGCTCGCTGTCGACGTCCTCGCGGCGCCGACGGTCGCACTGGGCTACCTGCTCGCCGTCTACGCCGTCGTGGGGATCCACAACCTCGACGGCGTCGCGGACCTGGGCGACGCGCTGGTCGTCCACGGCGACCGCGAGCGCCGACGGGAGGTGTTGAAGGATACGACCACCGGAGTGGGCGCGCTCCTGGCCGTGTCGTTGACCGTCGCGGCGCTCGCACTCGGCGCTCTCGGCGTCGCCGAGCTTCCGCCAGTGACGGCCGTCGGCGTCGCCATCGCCGCGGATGTCGGCGCCAGACTCGGGCTGGCCGCGATGGCCTGCTTCGGGACCGCGAGCCACGAGGGGATGGGTAGCCAGCTGACCGAGGCGACGGCCCCAGGTCAATTCATCGCGCCCGCGGTCTTCGTCCTCGGAGCCACAGTACTCCTTTGGCCACATCCCGCAGCGCTTGCCGTCCCGGGGGCGCTCGTTGGGGTCGCGCTCCCCTGGTACTGGGCGCAGCGCAACCTCGGCGGTGTCAGCGGCGACGTCTTCGGCGCGGCCACCGAGATCGGACGCGTCGTCGGACTGCACGCGGGGGTGATCGCGTGGACGCTCTCCTGATGTGCGGCGGGAGGGGAACCCGTCTCGAGGGACCCCAGGAAAAGCCGCTGCACCCGATCGCCGGGACGCCGATGGTCGACCGCGTGCTGGCTGGCCTCGAGGCGAGCCGGATCGAGACGGCCTTCGCGGTCGTCTCGCCGAACGCCCCCGAGACGGCCGCCCGACTCGAGCGAACCGACGCCGTCCGGACGATCGAAACCGAGGGTGAGGGGTACGTGACCGACCTGCTCTCGGCGCTCGAGCACCCCGTGGTCGAGCCGCCCGTGCTGTCGGTCGCGGCCGACCTCCCGCTGCTCGAGGCCGCGGTCATCGATCGGGTCCTCGCGATCCACGGGGAGAGCGAGGCCTCGCGGACCGTCTGCGTCCCCGCGGCGCTGAAGCGCCGGCTGGGCGTCGGTATCGACACCCGCCTCGAGGACGCCCCCCACCTCGCGCCGACCGGGGTCAACGTCGTCGGCACGACGAAGGAATCCATGACACAGGTGAGCTACGACCCGCGACTGGCGGTGAACGTGAATCGACTCGAAGACGCCCGGATCGCGGAGGACCGATGCGAGTAGTCCTGGCCGCCGGGGCGACCGAGACGGCGCTGATCGACGGCATCAGCGCCGCGGGCGCCGCGCCGGAGCTGATGGCCCACACGCCCGCGGCCGACGCCGAGATCCTCGCGTACGGCGAGCCGACCGCGGCACCCGTCGTCCCGGTGAGTCCGACAGGCTGTCCGACGCCCGCGGCGGTGACCCGCGCGGTTCGGGAGGCCGTCGGCTTCGAGCTGGCGGTCGTCGACGCGGGCCTCGCAGAGCCGACCGCCGTGCCGACGGTCGACCTCGAGGCCGGGCCCGGAGCCGACGTCCGCGAGTCCGTCGCCGTCCCCGAGGCCGAACGACTCCTCGAGCGCGCACGGGAGTACGGCCGGGGACTCCCCGACGACGAACTCCTGCTCGGCGAGACGATCCCGGGTGGGACGACGACCGCCCTCGGGGCGCTGACCGCGCTCGGCGAGCCCGCTGGGGTATCCTCCTCGCTACCCGAGAACCCTCTCGAGCGAAAGCGCCGCGTCGTCGAGCGCGGCCTCGAGGCGAGCGGGCTCGAGCCGGGCGACTGCGAGGACGACCCTCTGCGAGCGATTCAGGCCGTCGGCGATCCCGTCCAGCCCGTCGTCGCCGGGATCGCTGCGGGGGCGCTCGAGGACGGCACTCGGGTGATCCTCGCCGGCGGGACCCAGATGGTCGCGGTCGCCGCGCTCCTCCGACACGCCGGGATCGATTCACCGCTCGAGGTCGCGACGACCTCCTTCGTCGCCGACGAGCAGGGCGAAGCGCTCCCCGAAGCGTGTGCTCGCCTCGAGTGCGAACTGACCGTCACCGACCCCGGCTTCGACGGGCACGATCACGTCGCGATGGCACGCTACTGTGCGGGCGAGGCCAAGGAGGGCGTCGCGATGGGCGGCGCGCTCTCGCTGGTTCCCGACGGCGAGATGAGGGCGGTACGGGATCGGCTCGAGGACGTCTGCCGGCGACTCGGTGTCGACGAGCGCGCCGACGGGTCGACCGATGAACGGGGCGACCAACCGGAGGGAACGTATGGATCCTGACGCGATCCGTACCGCCGAGCGGGTGCCCCACGGCGGCGAGCCCGACCGAGAGATCCTGGACTTCTCGGCGAACACGAACCCCGAGACGCCCGACGGGACGGAACGGGTCTATCGGGACGCCCTCGAGGCGAGTCGCCGCTACCCCGACGACACCTATCCGGACTATCGGGCGGCCGCAGCGCGGTTCGTCGGCTGTGATCCGGAGCGCGTAATCCCGACTCCCGGTGGGTTGGCGGCGATCCGTCTAACGATGGAGTGCGTCCTCGAGCCCGGCGACAGCGCGCTGGTCCCCTACCCCAGCTTCGGCGAGTACGCCCGCGAGGTCCGGCTGCAGGGCGCGACGCCCGCCTTCGTCCGCGTCGACGATCTGCTCGAGGTCGGGACCGACGCGCTCGCGGACTGCGCGCTGGCGGTCGTCTGCACGCCGAACAACCCCACGGGGGAAGCGGCCGATCCCGACGCGCTAGAGGCGTTCGCCGCCCGCTGTGGCGAGGCCGGAACGACGCTGCTGGTCGACGAGGCGTTCCTCGGGTTTACCGACCTCCCGTCGGCCGCAGGGTTCGACCGCGACGACGTCGTCGTCGCGCGCTCGCTCACGAAACTGTTCGGGCTTCCCGGGCTGCGGGCGGGGTTCGCGGTCGCGAGCGGGGACCTACGAGCGGACCTCGAGACGGCCCGCCGGACCTGGTCGCTCGGCACGCCTGCGGCCCGCGTCGGTGCCCACTGTTTACGGCAGGACGAGTTCGTTCGGGAGACCCGCACTCGGGTCGCCCGCGAGCGCAATCGCATGGGGGAGGCGCTGTCGACCCGCTTCGAGGTGGTCGCATCGGACGCGCCGTACCTGCTGTGTGACGTCGGCGACCGAAACGTGGCGGAGGTTCTCGAGCGCGCTCGCGACAACGGAGTCGCGATCCGAAACGCGACGACGTTCCGGGGACTGGACTCCCACGTCCGGGTGGCGGTCAAGGACCGCGACGCGAACGACCGACTGCTCGAGGCGCTGGGGTGCCCGCCGTGAGCGACGGGCCCCACCTCGAGAGTCGCAGACGGGACGGTGTCTTACAGGTCGCTCGTTCGGGTGCGGAGTGGCTCTCGACAGGGTGGAACGGCGGCCGACAGCGAGCCGACTGCGCCTATAACGTCTCGGTCCCCGAAGGATGGGGCCGAACCGACCTCGGAGCCTACGCCGACGAGCGCCTCGAGCGGGCCGGCTTCGAGGATCCCGGTCCCGTGCTGTTTACGGGCGTCGACGTCGCCGACGCACGGGGCGCACACTGCGGCCCGGTGACGGCCTATGCGACCGCGGGGATCTCGAACCCAGCGGCGCTGCCGATGGAGCCATCGGGTGGCTCACTCGGTTCCTCGAGCGACGACGGCTCGGACGCCGACTCGCCCGCCGGAACCGTCAACGTCGTCGTTTACGCCGACCGCCGACTCGCCGACGGCGCGCTGGCGAACCTCCTCGCGGTCGTCGCCGAGGCGAAGGCGGCGACGCTGCTCGCCGAGACCGGGTTTCCGGGAACAACGACGGACGCCGTCGTCGTCGGTCACGATCCCGACGGCGAGCCAGCGGCGTTTTCCGGAAGTGCGACGCCCGTCGGCGCGGCGACTCGAGCCTGCGTTCGCGACGCCGTTCGCGCCTCGCTGCGGGCCCACTACGGATCCGACAGCGACGTCGAGCGGCCCGACTCGCTCGAGGACGCGGCCTACGGCGTCTCGACCGACGTTCGGGCGCGGGTGCTCGAGCCAAGTGATAGCGAGCGGTCGATGGAGGACTAACAGCGACCGTCCGTTCCTCTTCGACCCTGCTGCAACATCGCGTTGTTGCTGTCCTTCTCTGTGTGGTATGGGTGTCGGTACTACGCGAGCCGGAGGAACCGCCGATCGTCCTCGCGCTCCTCGGTCGCGGGGTACATGATCACGAAGTTGCCCTCTGTGAGCCGGGAGATGCGCTTGGGGAGCGTCTGCAACTCGGGGTGCCAACCGGGATCGTCCCGCCGGGAGCTCACACAGACGACGAGGTCCTCGGCCCGCACGTCCTCACGCAGCCGCGAGCGCAGCGCGGTCCAGTCGGCCACCGACTCGATCGCCCCGGAGCCGTCCGGCTCGACGGCGGCGACCAGCTCCTCGAGCCGTTCGGGGTCGTCCTCGAGCGCGAGGACGCGGATCGGGGCTCCGGTTCGCTCGGCGACGAGTTTCGCCGTATGGACCGCCTCCGGGAAGCCGTCGTTGCGGTCGATCCCCGGCGGGAGAACCAGAACGATCCGACGGGTCGTGTTGAGCGGTTCGCGGACCCGCCCGACCAGCGTCAATTGCGTGGTTCGGCGCAGCACCTGATCGATCGTGTGGCCGAACACTCGCTGTTCCCGCGAGCGGGCGCCGTCCCAGCCGATGACGAGCGTCGAGATCCGGTTCTCCAGCGCCGAACGGACGATCCCCGAGGCGACGTTGTGATCGATCCGCGCGCGACCCTCGAGGGGAACCTCCGCGCCCGCGGCGTACTCCTCGAGGGTCTCGATCCGGTCCTCGGCCGCGTCGACCCGGGATCGGGTTCGCGCGACCGACTCCGGGCGGACGACCGAGACCGCGCGCACCGGTTCTCCGACGCGCGCGTCGCGGATCGCGAAGGCGAGATCCAGCAGGGATTCGGCGTGTCGCGACTCGCTCGACACCGGAACGAGGATCCGCTGTGGCGTCTCGCTGGGATCGTAGGGTCGCTGCTCGCGGTTCCGGGCGAGGACGCCGCCGGAGCGCTCGACGACGGCGGGGCTGACGAGGGCGACGACGAGGATCATCAGTACGACCGCGTTGATCATCTCGAGTCCGAACCCGGGGACGCCGGCGTCGAAGCCGATCTGGACGATCGCGAGCGCAGCCGCGGCCTGACCGACCGAGAGGCCGAACATACTCGCGATCTCGTCGCCGTCGTAGCCGTAGAGCCGTCCGGTCGCCCACGCCGCGGCGTACTTCGTCGTAAAGACCATGACGATCAGCGAGCCGGCGATGGCCAGCGTGTCGGCGCCCGCAAGGAGGACGCGGGCGTCGACGAGCATCCCGACCGACAGCAGGAAGAAGGGGATAAACAGGGCGTTGCCGACGAACTCGATACGGTTCATCAGCGGACCCGTCTCCGGAACCAGGCGGTTGAGCGCGAGCCCGGCGAGGAAGGCGCCGACGATGTGTTCGACGCCGACGAGTTCGGCCAGAAACGCACAGAGAAAGAGGACGGCCATCACGAACAGGAACTCGAAGTAACTCTCCTCGGCGTGGCCGCGGAAGAACCACCGTCCGAGCCGGGGGACGAGCAGCCAGACGCCGACGAAGAAGACGGTCAGTCCGACCCCGAGCTGCAGCCAGAACGCGGCGTCGAGCGCCCCGTCGGTGGAGGCGACCACGACCGCGAGCACGAGCAGGGCGAGGGTGTCGGTCAGGATCGTTCCGCCGATCGTCGCGGTTACCGCCTCGTTGGACGCGATTCCGAGACGGTTGACCACGGGGTACGCGAGCAGCGTGTGTGAAGCGAAGATAGCGGCGAACAGCGACGCCGCCGCGACGGTCAGATCGAGGAGGTAGACGCCCACGACCGTGCCGACGGCCTGCGGGATGAGAAAGGAGAGCAGCCCGAAGACGATGCTGCGGTCCTTGTACTCGACGAACTGGTTGAGATTGATCTCGAGGCCCGCGACGAACATCAGGTAGACGAGCCCGACCTCGCCGAGCAGCTGGATCGTCGCGTCGCGCTCGAGCAGGTGGACGCCGTTCGGACCGATCGCGGCGCCGACGAGGATGATCCCGACGATCCCCGGTAGCCGGTAGCGTTTGAGTACCAGCGGCGCGACCAGGAAGATCACCATCGCGAGTCCGAAGATAAGGATCGGATCGTCGAACGGGATCGCGATCGGCGACTCTCCCGCGACGGCGACGGCACTCAACTCGCCTGCGTCCCGCAGCCCTTCCATCGTCCGGACCGTTACCCGCCCGACACATCAAGGGCTAGCTATTCCATTGCCGGGTCGGGTCGAGCGGATCGATCGCGGCCACGAAGCGAGGGCAACCCGCCGCCGTTAACACTGCCGGATCCGTACTACGGATCGATGACAGCCGATGCGGACCCGTCGGCGATTCGCTCGATCGCCGTCTCGAGAGACGACGTGGTCGACGCCTTCGTCTACGGACGCGAGAATCCCGGAGCGGCGGTCCTCCGCATGACGCCGCCGTTTCACGGTCGAATGCGGGCCCGGATTCACGTCTACCGCGCCGACGACACTCGCGTTACCGGCGCCGTCCACGTCCAGCCCGAGACGCTCCTCGAGGACGAGACAGTCGCGAACTACCCCATTCTCGAGGACGAACGCGAGGACGTGCCGTCGGACGAAACCGAACGAGTTCGAAAGCGCCACGCCGAGGCGGTCGACACGTGGCGGGAGCGAGCGCGGACCGCGATCGCCGAGACGGTCGCGCTCGAAACACCCGACGGCTCGACGACCGTTTCGGTCAAACCCCTCGAGTAGCTCGCCGAGCCGATCGAATTCGACGCCCGATCCGACCTCCCGTACTTTCACTTTCACTCCGGACGGCTCGGATTGACGTTCCGTCCGCCCGATCGATAGGTATGTCCCAGACCGTACTGCGGATCGACGCCCGGAGCCAACGAACCGAGCCGACCGACGCCGCTGCGACGGTCGAGGCACCCAGACGCCGAGTCGACGTCTCCTCGCTTCACCTCGACGAGATCCAGACGTACGTCGACGCGAACCTCGAGACCGACCGCGTCTCCCTCGAACGCCGCGGCGCTCGAACGTTCCTTCTGGTCGAACGCTGACGGTCGCTCGGTGGCCGCACGCGACTACAGCTTCGAGACGTCGGCAGCGTCCTCTGCAGCCTCGCGGACCGCCTCGACGGTCGCGTCCGGCGCGGTCGCCGCGACGGCCGCGTTGAGTGCTCCCTCGAGGACCGGTGCGTCCGCGACGACCGCCTCGTCGACGGCGGCCTCC
Organism: Natronococcus sp. A-GB7; assembly: GCF_029688865.1. Lineage (GTDB taxonomy): Archaea > Halobacteriota > Halobacteria > Halobacteriales > Natrialbaceae > Natronococcus. The sequence continues at coordinate 189,920 of NZ_JARUKV010000005.1, read as the reverse complement.
TCGAGGGCCAGCTCGGCGTTCATCACGGCGCTGCCGAGATCGACGAGGACGACGACCCCCTCGCCGCTTCCGTCAGCCGCCTCGACCGCCTCCCGGATCGGCCCCGGCGTCGTCCCGATTCGGCCGTCCTCGGTTCCGCCGACCGCCTCGATCCGGGCGTCGCCGCCCATCTCCCGGGCGATCTCGCGGATCCCCTCGGCGGCTCGTTCGCTGTGTGAGACCACGACGATCCCGACCATCAGGGGCCTCCGCCGCCGTTCCCGTCGGCGGCGGCTTCCTCGAGCTCCTCGGGGTCGACGTCGGCTTCGGCGTCGATCTCGACGTCGCCGTCAAGGTGCTCCTCAGCGACCGCGAACAGCTCCTCGAGCAGGTAGAGGGTACTGGTCGCACCGGGATCCTGGTGGCCGACGGACCGCCAGCCGAGGTACGACGCCCGCCCCTTTTTCGCGCGTATCGGCGTCGTAAACGCGACGCCGCGCTCGGCCGCGTCGACGGCCTTCCCCAGCGCCTCGAGGGGGTCGTGGTCGTCGACCTCGATCGCCTTCTTGTAGGTATGGACCGCGGGCGTGATCGCGTCGACCATCGTCTTGTCCCCGACGGAGGCTTTCCCCCGTTCCTCGACCGTCTCGAGGTAGCGCTCGGCGAACGCGACCGACGACTCGGCGGTGACGCCGTCCTCGAGCTCCCCGCTCGCCTTCATCAGCGATCCGCCGTACAGCGGGCCGGCGGCGCCGCCGACCTCCGAGACGAGCGCGACACCGACGGTCTTGACGAGGGTGGCGGGATCGTCGTCAGCGTCCTCGAGTCGCTCCAGGGCGGCCTGAAATCCACGGTTCATGTTCGCGCCGTGGTCGGCGTCGCCGATCGCGGAGTCGAGGTCGGTCAGGAAGGATTTCTCCGCTGCCATCCGGTCGGCCATCGCCGCCGTCGCCTCGCGGATCGCCTCGGACTGGGTTGCTCGATCCATCCCGCGTTTAGCCCTCCGTTACGGTCAATCCGGGCGTCTCGGCCGGGTACGCGAGTAGCTCCTTCAGCTCGTCGTCGAGTTCGAGCACCGTGATCGAACACCCCATCATGTCCAGCGAGGTCATGTAGTCGCCGACCCGAGCGTTCCAGGTCTCGAGCCCGCGATCCTCGAGTAGCGCCTGGAGCCGGCGGTTGACCACGTACAGCTCCATCAGCGGCGTTCCGCCCATCCCGTTGACGATCGTCGCGACCTCGGTACCCGACTCGAGCTCGAGGTCTTCGAGGACGGCCTCGGCGAGGTGGTCGGTGATCTCGTCAGCGGACATGACCTCGGTGCGTTCGGTCCCCGGTTCGCCGTGAATGCCGATTCCGAGCTCGATCTCGTCCTCGCCGAGATCGAACGTCGGCTCGCCCTTCTCGGGCGTGACACAGGAGGTGAGCGCCGTCCCCATCGTTCCGACGCAGTCGTTGACCTTCTCGGCGACGCGTTCGATCTCCGTCAGGTCGGCGCCCCGGTGGGCCATCGCGCCGGCGGCTTTGTGAACGAAGATCGTCCCGGCGACTCCGCGACGGCCGGACGTGTACAGCGAGTCCTCGACGGCGACGTCGTCGTCGACGACGACGTACCCGACGTCGGTGTCGGCCTCCATCTCGGCCATCTCGATCGCCGTCTCGAAGTTCATCACGTCGCCCTCGTAGTTCTTGACGACGCAGAACACCCCCTCGCCGCCGTCGCAGGCCTGGATCATCTCGCTCAACTGGTCGGCCGTCGGCGAGGTGAACACCTCACCCGCGGCCGCACCGTCGAGCATCCCGTCGCCGATGTACCCCGCGTGGGTCGGCTCGTGGCCGCTGCCGCCCCCCGAGACAATGCCGACCTTTCCCTCGACGGGCGCATCGGCCCGGACGACCGCTTCCGTTCCCTCGAGTCGCCGCAGGTTCGGATGCGCCGCGACCATCCCCTCGAGCATCTCGTCGACGACCGCGTCCGGTTCGTTGATGAGTTTCTTCATACTCCTCACGGGAATTGTAGACACATAGCACGATAACGCTTGCTCGTCCCCGCGTCGAGCGAAAAGTGGGGCCGAAGCGTAGAGAACGGCGACGATTCCGCCGCCGGTCAGCGACCGCGGTCGGATCAGACCGGGAGCGGGACCCAGCCCGAGGTCGGGAAGACGCCGACGAGCGCGAGGATCGCGATGACGAACGTCGTCGCGACGATGCTGGTCGCGGGCGGATCCCAGTGGGTGTCGCCGTGCATGTAGAAGATCCGCTGGGAGAGTTCACCGAACAGAGCACCGAGAACGCCGAAGATCGCCCCGAGGACGATCGCCTCGGCCAGCAGGAGCTCCGCCTGGGCGGCGCTCGGGGTGGCGTCGGCCAGCGTCAGACCGGCGTAGGCCATCGGTGCCGTCGCCGCCGGGAGCGTGATATGGTGCGTGACGGGCACCGGCACCTGGAAGATGGCGAAGTCGTCGGTGATACTGAGGTTGAGAAAGACCAGGCTGGCCGCGCTGATCCCGAACGCCAGGTACGGACTGCCGGTCGCCCAGAACGTGAGTCCCCCGAGGACGCCGAACGCGAACCCGATGATGGTGACGCCGGACCACCGGTAGAACCACGGCAGCCACGGCTCGACGTCGAGTCGGGGATTCGGCTCGCCGGCCTCACCCTCGGTCTCGTGGTCGTCCTCGCGCTCGAACGGGGAGACGTCGAGGAGCCCGTCGGCACGAACGTCCCCGATCGCACCGTACCCCAGCGCGAGTCGGTGTGCGAGCGCCGAGATTACGACACCCATCGCGATCGGATCCCAGGGCAGTCCGAGACCGTCGGAGACGAAAAACACCAGGAAGCCGAGAACGCCGAACGCACCCCCGACGAGCAACACGTCGTCGTGTTTGCCGGCGAACGCGATCAGGATGTTCTTCCCGTCGTGGTAGCCCCAGTTCCCGCCGAATCCCGGCTCCATGTACCCCTTCTTCGCGGCGTACGCGCTCGCGGCGGCACCCGCCGCGAAGGCGATGTGCGGACCGAAAAAGGCGCCGAAGGCGATTTCGGCAGTGACGGCTCCTGCGGGATCTCCGAGACCGAACCCCTCCTCGAGGGAGACCATCCCGGCGATTCGGGCCATCTCGCCCGTGACCACCATGAACCCGGTGAACACGAACGCGGGGAGCGCCCCGAGCGCCGCGCCGAGAACACCGCCGGCGAACGCGGCGACGAGCATCGCAAGTAACAGCTCGATCGGCCAGCCGAACACCTGGAGGACGACGACGTCCGCCCCCAGCGTCTCAACCGGCACGGAGTATCACCTTCGTTTTCGACCGAATCGCTGCTGGTGTGCTCGTCGCCCGTCTCGAACCGGATCGATCTCCACCGTTCGTCCCGTCCCATCTCGGGTTCGCCGTGCCGGCTGTCTGTGCTACGGATCGCGTACCGGTACTGATCGGACCATCGCCCATCGTAGTGCCCTCTCGTACTCGCTTCGATCGACGTCCGAAGCGAGCCATGTGATGACACCACAACCAATCAGTAATAGTTTCCTCACGGGTTGGGGAACGTTCCGGGGGCGTGAACGAGAGGATGAGCAGCTCTAGAGTTCGCCGGTTACGGCGGGAGAGAAACACCGTTCGGTGATTTCTGTACGGTATCTGATATTGAGGTCACCGACGACACAGACAGACGGGGACGTCCGACCAACGGAACGTCGTTCCGAGAGGCTGGGCGGAAGCAATGTGGAGGGAGGTCAGTTCGGTCGGATCCACTCGAGCAGGGCCCACGGGAGCGCGTCGCGCGTCTCCGGAGCCACCTCGAAGAGTACGATGTCCGCGCGCGACCGCACCCGCTCGAGAAACGGGTCCGAACCGCTGGCCGCGATCGCCGCGAGGACCGGCGTCCCCGAGTCGAGTGCGCGCCGCGTGGCCGCGACGAACCGATCGCTCTCGAGTTGCATCGGCGCGATTTCGTCGATCACGACGCAGTCGCGGTCGTCGACGGTCGTCGAGAGCGCCGCCCGGGATAGCCGATCGACCGTCGCGACGTCGACCCCATACCTGCCGACGGCGGGGCCATCGATGTCGACGTGTGCCATCACGTCCCGCTCGCCGGTCGCCAGATTCACGATCTCGAACCCGACCCGCTCGCCGTCCTCGCGAAGTTCAGGACAGACGAGCCCACCCACGTCGTCCCCGTCGTCTCGAAGCGCGGTGATCGTGCGCTCGAGTGCGGTCGTCTTCCCGCTTCGCGGCGGACCGGTAACGAGGGCGTTTCGTGGCATCGGTCGTCTCGTTAGTAGTGTGGCGGTGTAGCGGTACCGGCTCGAGTCCGACAGTCGTGGCGTGACGGGTCCCCACAACGACCGACCCCCCGAGCGTTTTCACGCTGCTCGTCGGACAACCCCTATGACTCCCGCTCGAGACGACGGCGGCTCGACCCGGACAGACTCGCGAGCGGCCGCAACGTCGGCCGCGACGGGACGAGGCACCGCTCCCTCGTCGGACGCGTCGGGTTCGACGAACGACGGTGACCGAACGTCGTCCGACCGGGAACCGGTACGACGCCGCGTCCTCGAAGGAGCCGCCGGGGTCGTCGCTGCCGGGACGATCGGAACGACGGGATCGGTCGGCGCGACGGCGGACGAACCGGGCGACGAAACCGCCGATCGGACCGTCGTTCGACGGGCGGCCGACGAGTTGCCGCTGATCGACGGCCACTCCCATCTGATTCCCGAAGAAACCCTCGATAGAGAGCCACTCGGTGCGGATCAGCTGGTGGCATGGATGGACGACAACGGGATCGATCGGGCCGTCGTCCTCGCGCTCGACTCCCCCGAGGCCTACCCCGTGCTCGCCTCGAGTCCGTGGCTACTCGACCAGGTCGAGGCCTACCCCGATCGATTGATCCCGTTCTGTACGATCGATCCGCGAACCCTCGTGTACGGCGAGGACGCCGCCGAGGACCTGCTCGAGCGATACGTCGAGCGGGGCGCTCGCGGGTTCGGCGAACTGAAGGCCGGCGTGGCGATCGACGACCCCCGCGCCGAACGGATCTACGAACTGTGTGCCGAGTACGAGCTCCCGATCCTGTTTCACACCGACGAGAAGGCGATGATGGACGAGGTCGGACTTCCCCGACTCGAGGACGTGGTCGCCTCCTTCTCGGAGGTGGACTTTCTCGCGCACGCCCACGGCTGGTGGGCCCACGTCGCGGCCGACGTCGAGGAGGCCGATCTCGGCGACTACCCCGACGGCGAGATCGACGAACCCGGACGCGTCCCGGAGCTACTCGGGAGATACGACAACCTCTACGGCGACATCTCGGGGATCTCGGGCTGGAACGCCCTCACTCGCGACCCCGCGTTCGGGCAGGCGTTTCTCGAGGCCCACTCGGAGCAGTTGATCTTCGGCACCGACTACATCTACCCCGGTCAGGAAGTCCCCCAGCTCGAGCTGTTCGACCGCTTCGACCTCGAGCGCTCGGCACAGGAAGCGATCCGGTACCGCAATCTCGCAGGCGTACTCCGCTAAAATAGCGAGCCTGCCACTTCGTCGCCAACGTATATCCGTTCGCACGGTGGGTACACGTACATGGCAGAGAAGACGGACTACGAGGAGGACGTCTCGCGCGACGAAGCAGCCGACCTGCTACAGGACCTCGCCCGAGAGATCCGCGGACAGGGAGCGGGCCCGATCGACGTCCAGGTCGGCAACAAGACGCTGGCGCTGACCCCCTCCTCGACGCTCGAGTACGGGATCGAGGTCGAGGAACGCTCGCCGATGCTCGGGGGCGACCGCGAGGAGATCACCGTCACGCTCGAGTGGGAAGTCGACGACGAACCCACCGAGTAGTCCCGGTGTAGCCGACTCGTTGCGCCCAGCCGGTGCTCGAGCGAGGGGTGCTCGAGTCGCCGGTAGCAGTCTCGAACAACGAACCCGCCTCAGCGGCCCACAGAGCCGAATTCGCGCAGTTCTCACGCCCCACTCGAGGACCGAGTGGGGCGACGTCCGCGCGTCGGTCCCGCTCTCGAGGGGAAGTGCTCCCCCGCTCGCGGGTCACGTCCGTTCCCCACTCGCTTTCCAGGAGCATTTCGCTTCGCTCAGTCGTTCTCCCCCTGCTCGCGGGTCACGTTCGTTCCCCGCTCGCTTTTCTGAGGGTTCATTCGTTACACTCACTCACCCTCGCCTTTCTCGCGGGTCGCTTTCGCTCCCCGCTCGCCTTTGGGAGAACTTCGCGCTGCTCAGTTCTCCCCCTTCTCTATCGGCGCCCGAATCAAATTCCCCCACTCGGTCCAGGAGCCGTCGTAGTTGTGCACGTCCTCATAGCCGAGCAGCTCGTGCAGGGCGAACCAGGCGATCGCCGAGCGCTCGCCGACCCGGCAGTAGGTGACGACCGTCTCGTCGCCGTCGATCCCCGAATCGGCGTACAGCTCCTCGAGTTCGTCGGGCCCCTTGAATCGGCCATCGTCGCGCAGGTTCGTCTTCACCGGAACGTTCGAGGCGCCGGGGATGTGCCCGCCGCGCTGGGCCGTCTCGCGGAGTCCCTCGGGGGCGATGATCTCACCGGAGAACTCCTCGGGCGAGCGGACGTCGACCATCGGGATGCCGGCCTCGCGGGCCTTGTCGACGTCGTCCTGGTAGGCACGAATGCTCTCGAAGGGCCCCTTCGCAGTGTACTCGACGGCGTCGAAGTCGGGCTCCTCGTCGGTCAGCGGGTAGTCCTCGTTGACCCAGTAGTCCTTCCCGCCGTCGAGGACCCGGGCGTCCTCGTGGCCGTAGTACTTGAACTCCCAGTAGGCGAACAGCGCGAACCAGTTGGGGATCCAGCCGTTGCCGTAGAAGACGACCGTCGACTCCTCGCTGATGCCACGGTCGCCGACGACCTGCTCGAAGTCCTCCTTCTTGAGGATGTCCCGCTGGTCCTGATCGGAGAGGTCCTCGTCCCACTGCATCCCGATCGCGCCCGGAACGTGGCCCTCGTCGTACCTCGAGGGGAAGTCGCCCTCGTCGGGCGACTCGGGGCTGTTCACTTCCACGAGACGGTAGTCGGGATCGTCGGCCTGGAACTCCTCGAGGTGGTCTTCGACCCAGTCGGCCGAGACCAACACGTCGGTGTCGTACTCGCTCATGCGAAGCGTGCTCCGACGAGCAGCGGGAAAAGCGTAACACGGCCCGAGCCGACACGTCCGAATCCAAACCGGTAGAGCTACGCGGCTGGACGCGAGACCGCCGACAATGCGACTTGCACGGATCGACACATCGGACGGACCGGTAACCGGCGAGTACGAGGACGGCGTCGTTCGCGCCGACGGCGCCGAGTACGAGGTCGGCGTCGACGGCGACCTCCTCCCGCCCTGCGACCCATCGGCGATGTACTGCGTCGGACGCAACTACGCCGAAACCCTCGACCAGATGGAGTACGAGCGCCCTGAGGAGCCCGACTTCTTCATCAAGCCGCCGGCGTCGCTTTTGGCCCACGAGGACCCCATCGAGTACCCCGAGTTCACCGAGGAGCTGACCTACGCCGGCGAGCTCGCCGCGGTCATCGACGAGCGCTGTCACGACGTCTCCGAGGAGGAGGTCCCCGACGTCGTCCGTGGCTACACCATCATGAACGACGTCGACGCGCTCGACCAGCAGGGCCGCACGGCGCGAAAGGCCTTCGACGGCTCCGGTCCGCTCGGACCGTGGCTCGAGACGGATCTCGACCCGCGGGGGATCGACATGCACACCGACATCGGTGACGAGCGACGCCAGGACGCGAACACGGAGCTCATGCTGTTCGACCCCTACGAGATCGTCTCCTACCTCTCGAAGCGCTTTACGTTCCGCCCCGGCGACGTCGTCGCGTTCGGCAGCCCCGCGAACCCGGGGCTGGTCGAGCCCGGCGACACCGTCGAGATCACCTACGAGGGCGTCGGCACGCTGCGAAACGAGATCGTCGACTCGAGCGAGTAGTCGCTCGCCCCCGTTTCGCAACTGCGTGTCGGAGAGCCTACTCGAGGTCCTCGCCGTCCATCAGCGCGGCGGAGATCAGGTTTCGCATCCCGCGTCGGAGCCGACCGCTCATGGCCGTCGAGGAGAGCCCGATCTCGTCGGCGATGTCGCTCAGGGCCATCTCTCGAGGCTCGCAGAAGTAGCCACAGTCGTAGGCCACCGTCAGCGCCTCGACCTGTTCCTCGGTCAGTCCGTAGGCGACGCCGGTCTCGTTGCGAGCCCGGCCGTACACCTCGACGATGTCGAAGCTCACGTCGTCCTCCTCGGAGTACTCCCAGATCGTGGTCAGGGCCTCCCGGTCGGGGAGGTGGAGGGTGACGAACCAGCCCCGGCACTTCGTCTCGGCGCAGGACATGAACCCGTTTACCTGCGTGACGACGGGGCTCAGGAGCTTCGTCTCCGCCGAGTGCTCGATGTAGTAGATGTGGGTGTCCTCGCCCTCGTCGACGAGGTGGTAGTCGTCGACGGTCGGATCCGCCTCGAGAAACGTCTCGAGGTCGCCGACGTCAGCGTACTCGATGAGAAACGGAAAGACGTGCGATCCCGGGTCGGTGTTGGCCTGCGTGAGGACCTTGATCTCGAGGTCGTCCGCTCGTCGCAACGTCGGCACCAGCGCGAGGTGCTCGTGTTCCGCGTACGCTTTGACTGTGATCGACATCGCTCAGCGGTCGGACCGATCGTGGGGAGGGCGTTCGTGGACGACGCGGCTGCTCGAAGAACCGTCGCTGATGAGTCGAGTGGTCATGTCACACACTGCTCATGGGAGTCCCATAAGCTATTCGTCGTCGGTCCCCAGGCCACTCCGTCCGAGAGCGACCGAAATTACCGGCCGTCGGTCGCCCGAACGGTCCGAATCGCGGCGTCGCTCTCGGCGACGTCGTGAACGCGGACGACGTCGGCGCCGCGCTCGGCCGCCATCGTCGTGACCGCGACCGTCGGCGGGAGGCGATCCCCGGGCTCGCAGCCGATCCGTTCGAACATCGATTTGCGAGAGTGACCGACCATCACCGGACAGCCGAGCGCCCGAAACTCGTCCAGTCGGGAGAGTAACTCGAAGCACTCTGTTGGGTTCTTGCCGAACCCGAACCCGGGATCGACGACGATCCGATCGCGATCGAGGCCGGCCCGCTCGGCCAGTAGGACCGTCTCCTGGAGGTCGTAGACGACCTCCTCGACGACGTCGTCGTAGGCGACGTCCCGATCGGGGTCGACAGGCGTGTCCAGGCTGTGCGTGACGACGAGGGTGGCGTCGTGGTCGGCGGCGATGAACCGCATCTCGGGGTCCTCGAGCCCGGAGACGTCGTTGACGATCTCGGCGCCCGCCTCGAGGGCCGCGTCGGCGACGTCGGCCTTCCGCGTGTCGACCGAGACGGGAACCTCGAGGTCGGCGAGCGCTTCGATCACGGGGACGACGCGGTCGATCTCCTCGGCGACGGGGACGGGGTCGGCGCCCGGCCGCGTCGACTCGCCGCCGACGTCGACGACGTCGGCGCCCGCCTCGACCATCGCCTTCGCGCGAGCGACGGCGTCCTCGAGGGCGTCGTACTCCCCGCCGTCGTGGAAGCTGTCGGGGGTGACGTTCAGGACGCCCATAACAGCGGTTTCCCGGTCCCAGGGAAGCGGTCCGCCGTCTCTCCTACGGTCGGCGTTGTCGACGATCCGCCGGAGCTGACTCGAGACGTGAGCCAGCCCGAGTTCGTCGTCCTCGAGTTCGTCGATCAGCTCCCGAAACTGGGCGTACGTTCCCGAGAGCACCGTCGTTACCCGACGGGTGGAAGTCTCGGTCGGCGAGAGCGTACAGCTCCCGCCGATCGCCTCGAACACCCCGTGGATTCGATCGGCCTGGGGTCCCCGCAGGTACGTCTTGACCGTTCGGCTGACGGCCCGTTCGGCGGTTGTCGCTACGGTCGATTCCTCGAGGCCCATTCCCCGAAGAACCGATCGGGCCTCTGACTCCGTCTCCGTCCGTTTGGGGATCTGGAGTCGGGACCACCGATCGCGCGCCTCGGCGACCGCGTACAGCGAGCCGGTGACGAGCACGATGTCGTCCTCGTCGGCCCGCGAGAGCGCACGCTCGGTCGCCTCGAGGACCGACCCCGAGCGGTCGATCCGACCCGCCCGTCCCTCGAAGGCATCGGCGAGAACCGAGAGCGACTCGGCTCGCGGGACGTTGGGCTGGCAGAGAAAGACCGAGTCGGGGTCGGGAAGGGCCTCGACCATCCCCTCGTGGTCCTTCTCGGTCATCGCGCCGAAGACCAGGTGGAGCTCGTCGTACGCGTAGCGCTCGAGGAGATCCGCCAGCGTCGCGCAGGCGCCAGGGTTGTGCGCGCCGTCTAACACCGCGATCGGCGCCCTCGAGACGACCTCGAAGCGGCCGGGCCAGTGAGCCTTGCGGAGCCCGCGTGCGATCATCTCGGGGTCGACCGACGCGAGCTGGTCGGCCAGCACCGCCGCGACGCCGGCGTTGGTCGCCTGGTGGGTGCCGGGAAGCGGGAGGTTCGTCTCGACCGACCACTCCGGCGCCGTTATCGAGATCGCGCTCTCGACGGGCGAGTCCAGCCCGTGTTCGGTCGCGACCACGTCCGCACCGTCGCCGCCGACCGAGATCGCGTCCGTCTCCGTCCGGATCGCCTCGAGGGCCGCCCCGTCGGCGCCGGTGACCAGCGGCGCGTCGGCGGGCGCGACCTGGGCCTTGTCCCGGGCGATCTCCTCGATCGTCTCGCCGAGGAGGTCCGTATGCTCCAGGCTGACGCTGGTGACCGCGCTTGCGATCGGATCGACCGCGCTCGTCGCGTCGTAGCGCCCGCCGATCCCGACCTCGAGGACGGCGACGTCGACCGACTCGGCGGCGAAGTGTGAGAGCGCAAGCGCCGTGAGCACCTCGAAGTACGTCGGCGCGTCCCCGTCCTCTCGGAGCCGTTCGACCGCATTCTCGATCTCGTCGACGAACGAGCAGACTCGCTCCTTCGGAATCTTCCGCCCGTCGACGAGGATCCGCTCGCGCACGTCGTCGAGGTCCGGCGAGGTGTAGAGCCCGACGTCGTGGCCGTCCTCGCGGAGCACTTGCTCGAGCATCCGCGCCGTGCTCCCCTTTCCGTTCGATCCCGCGATCTGGACGCAGTCGATCTCCTCGTGCGGTCGGCCGAGCTCCGAGAGTAGCGTCGCGGTCGTCTCCGTCCCGAGTTTCGGTCGCCGTCGTTGCAGCGACTCGAGGTAGTCGACCGACTCGTGGTACTCCATACCAACCGTGGTGCCGGGCGCCATTATGAAAGTACTGACACCGCCCCGCACGGTTATGACTGCGCGCGCCGATGCTCGTGACGATGACACCGGACGCCACCGGGAGCCGCGCCGCCGCGGAGCCCTACGTAACGGAGTTCGAGACGAGGGTACGAGCAGTCGACGGAACCGACGTCAGACTCGAGGAGACGTACTTCTACCCCGAGGGCGGCGGCCAGCCGGCCGACGCGGGAACCATCGGGGACGCCGAGGTGACTGACGTCCAGACCCGTGACGGCGAGGTCGTCCACACGCTGGCGTCGGCCCCCGACTTCGAACCCGGCGAGTCGGTCGTCGGCTCGATCGACGAGGAGTTTCGCACCTACTGTATGCGGGCTCACACCGCCAGTCACCTGCTGTACGGCGCCGGCAGGCGGCTGCTCGAGGACCACGGCTACGGCGGGTTCGACATCGGAACCGAGAAGTGTCGGATCGATTTTAAGACGAGCGAGCCCGAGGCGATCGACGCCCTCTCGCTCGAGCGGCTGCTCGCCGAGGCGGTCTGGGACTCCCGGCAGGTAACCTGGCGGGAGATGGACATCGAACGGGCCAGGGCGGACGACGAGATCGTCTTCAACCTCACTCCTGAGGCCGAGCGGGCCGACACCGTTCGGATCGTCGAGATCGAGGACTGGGATATCGCGGCCTGTGGCGGCACCCACGTCCGAAACACGATCGAGATCGGTCCGATCGCGGTGCTGGATATCTCGAACCCCGGCGCGGACCTCGTCCGCGTCGAGTACGCGGTCGGGCCGGCCGCGATCCGGGCCGAGACTGATCGCACGCGGGCAACGAAGCGGGCCGCGCGGGCCCTCGATACCAGCGTCGAGGAACTGCCCGAGCGGGCGAGCGCCGTCGCCGAACGCAACGCCGAACTGGAGGCCGAGCTCGACGGGCTTCGAGAACGGCTGCTCGAGAACCGGCTCGAGACCCTCGCCGACGACGCGGTCGCGCGGGACGGCCAGGAGTGGGTCGTCGGCACCGTCGGCGTCGACGGAATCGGTCCGAACGACGCGTCCGAACGGGCCCAGGAGAGCGTCGGACGAGTCAGCGACGTCATCGTGCTGACGGGCGTCGACGGAAGCGCATTCGTCGTGGCGGCGACGACCGGCGAGACGGACGCGAGCGGGATCGTCGAGGACGTCACCGCGGAGTTCGGCGGAGGCGGCGGCGGGGGCGAGACGCTCGCCCAGGGCGGCGGGCTCGACGCCGAACCCGCCGCCGTCGTCGACTACCTCCGACGAGAGCGCTGAAGCGACTCGGTAGCGAGCGTTCCGCGGCCTCTCCTCCGCTCGGCCGATTTCGATACCATTTCGTCTCGAGCAGTCGGCTGATCGACGACTCCAACCACATCCTCTTGGGGACCGAACAGGTTCTGTTTCGTGTTGTTCGTCGCGCCTCGAGGCGCGGAGAATGCGTCTCGAGGGGCGTCCCGATCCGCACGAACCCGTACCCGCGGCTCTCGAGTGAGCCACACGTCGACGAAAATAGCTGCGAGAGAGCGTTACTCGACCGTCGCGATCGCTTCGACCTCGAGGGCCGCCCCCTTCGGGACCTCGCCGACCTCGAGGGCGCTTCGGGCCGGGGGTTCCTCGTCGAAGAACTCGCTGTAGGCCTCGTTGAACTCGTCGAAATCGTCGATATCGTTCAGGAAGACGGTCATCTTGAGGACGTCCTCGAGGGAGCCGCCTTCGGACTCGAGGATCGCCTCGACGTTCTCGAGACACCGTCGGGTCTGGTCGCCGACGGACTCGTCGTCGAGGAGCTCTCCGTCTGCCGTCATCGGCAGCTGACCGGCCGTAAACAGGACGTCGCCGTTCGTCGTCGCCTGGCTGTACGCGCCGACCGCCTCCGGTGCGTCGTCGGTGTGGATCGTTCGTTTCACGCCCCGACATACTGGTCGGGGTGTCTTAAAATTCGGCTCCGGCTCCGCGAGCGTGGTGGTTCAGCGGCGAGAACGGCCGCCGCGACCAAAGTTACAAGCGGGGGCGCTGGCTCCATCGGGTATGGAACACGAGACCGTCTCCCACTCGGTGAGCGAACGCCCGCTCGCTCGGCTCCCGTCGGGAACGGACGTCTCGGTGACCGTCCACCGCTACGAGGGCGGTCCCGGGCCAACGGTGTACCTGCAGGCCGCACAGCACGGGATCGAACTGAACGGAACCGCGGCGCTGCGTCGGCTCCACGAGCGGCTGCTCGAGGCCGAACTCGCAGGAACCGTGATCGCCGTTCCGGTGGTCAACAGCCTCGCGTTCGATCACGGCTCCTACGTGACGCCCCAGGCCGTCGACGCGGTCAACCCGAACTTCAACAGGGTGTGGCCCGGAAACGACGACGGTACGCTTCAGGAACGGATGGTAACCTCCCTCTGGGGGCTGATCCAGGCCGCCGACGTCGTTATCGACCTCCACAGCGGCACCGCGGATATGCTCGAGCACGTCCGCTTCCAGAACGGCGAGCACGACTCTCGACGGCTCGCGTCGGTGTTCGGTTCCGACTACCTCATGACCGACCCGAAGCCGGATCGTTCGCTCGAGGAGTACCGTGGAACGTTGCGAACGGCCGCGCGGCTGGCGGGAACGACGGTGATCGTCCCGGAGCTCTCGAACAGCCGGCAGGTCGACCACGAGGCGGCCCGACGGGGCGCCGACGGTATCGAGAACGTCCTGGGCGAGCTCGGACCGCTCCGGACGGAGCCACCCGACCCCCCATCACAGACGGTGCTGTACGACGACGGGGGGCGGGTCGGTGCCGACCGATCGGGACTGTTCGAACCCACACCGGACGTGGCGGTCGGCGACCGCGTCGCCGAGGGAGACGAACTCGGGACGCTGTACTGTCCCGCTACGTTCGAGGAGCGCCAGTCGGTCACCGCCACCACCTCGGGCGTGATCTACTCGCTGACTCGCGAGTCGTCGGTCACCGCCGGCGAGAAGCTGGCCGGAATCGCCGACCTCGAGTGAGCGGCGGCGTAGGGGAGCCACACGTCTCGTCGGCGTCGGAGATCGGAACGGGTCGGAGCCTCGACGCGTCCCCGCGAGCCGGCTCGTCGGCAGACACCGGCTCGAGCAGCTCGTCCTTCCGTCCTCGTTGTTGACTGAGCTGCTCCGGAAACCGGCCGAGCGACGGCGTCTCAGACTCCTATAAAACACGTTCCGGAGTGTGCATCGGAAGTGCACGACCGGCATAGGGACATGGACCGATCGGTCGTAGCCGAGTACGTATGACGCTCAACCGATCGGAGCCGATAGACAGACGACGTGTGATTCGAGCGCTCGGTGCTGGAGGGGTAGTCGCACTCGCCGGCTGTGCGGGAGACGACGACGCTGACGACGAGATGGACGACGAGGGCGATGATGAGGACGTCGATGACAACGAGATGGACGACGAGGAAGAAGAGGAGGATGCGGAGGAACTCGCGAGTCTCGAGGAGACGCCGACCGGTGAATCGCTTTCGGAGGAGGACATCCAGGCGCTCGTCGACGCCTTCGACGATCAGCCGATGAACGAGGACCAACACGAGGTCGAGGGCGACGGACGCAGCTACACGCCCCGACACGTCTGGAAGTGGGTCAGCGACGAGAACCTGATCGGCCTGCATTTCAACGAGCCGAACCCGGAGGAGGCGACGGAGCTCGATTACATCACGATCGGGCAGAAGGGACTGTTCACCGAGGAGAGCCAGCCCGACGAGGAGTTTACACACTTCCATCAGCACACGGCCGACAGCTGGGAGGGTGGCCACGGCGGCGAAACCGGCGACGAGGGGTACTGGCTCACCCACATTGCGGTTCGGGAGATCGAGTACCCGTTCCACGACGAGCCCATCGAACCACAGGTCGACTACGGATTCATGCCGACCCCGCCCGAGGAGGGAAGCGAGGGCCACGACGTCGACTGGGAGGCCCCCGACGGCGGCGAGGACGATCTCGACGACGACGACCGCGACGAACTCCTCGAGATCTTCGACGATAGCTGGACGACCGGGCAGGACGACGCTCCACACGGCACGCCCGCACACGTCTGGAAGTGGGTCAGCGAGGAGACGTTCATCTTCCTCCACTGGGACGAGCCTGCCGTCGAGGAAGCCGAGAACCTGATCTACTTCGGAATGGGTGTCCGCGGTCAGTTCACGAGCGACGACATTCCCGCCAGCCAGGAGGACGAGTTCACGCACTTCCACAAACACGAGGCCGACAGCTGGGAGGCCGGCCACGGCGCCCAGGACCCCGAGCAGTGGGGCACGTGGCTCGTCCACCACGCGACCCGCGGCCACGAGATGCCGTGGGGCGACGTCGAAGTCGGTATCGATCGGGAGTTCATGCCCACGCCCGTCGAGGAGTAACGATCGATGGACGACCGAGCACCGAGTCGTCGGCGGGTGTTGGTCGGCGCGGCGAGCGCCGGCGCGGTCGGGCTCGCCTCCCTCGCCGGCTGCGTCGGCGACGAGGAAGCCGACGACGAGGACGCAGGAACCGACGGCGACGCGGAAGCCGATGACGCGGAAACCGACGAGGACGTCGTCGAGATCGAGACCCGCGAGGGCGAGGACGGCGAGCCGAACTTCGTCTTCGATCCGTCGATTGCGGAACTCGAGCCCGGCGATACCGTCCGGTGGGTCAACACCGACGGCGTCTTCCACACGGTCACGTCGACGGACTCCCTCGAGACCCGATCCGAGAGCGGCGAGTTCAACGAGGAGCTCGCCGCAGAGGGCGATACCGTCGAGTGGACCCCGGAGGAGGAGGGGCTCCAGCACTACTACTGCGAGCCCCACGTCGGCTTCATGATCGGCACGCTGGCCGTCGGCGACGTCGACGACGAGGAGTTCGAGGACGCCGAGGAGATCCACGAGGATCCCGAAGGTGTCGACGAGGACGCTGACGATGCGGATGCCGACGACGAGGACGCTGACGACGAGGACGAAGCCGTCGACGAGGAGTTCGTCGACGTGACTGGCGAGGACGTCGTGACGGTCGAGACCCGCCAGGGCGAGGACGGCGAGCCCGACTTCGTCTTCGACCCCGCGTTCGTCACGGTCGACGAGGGGACGACGATCGAGTGGGTCAACACCGACGGCGTCTTCCACACGGTCACGTCGACCGACGACATCGAGGTCCGGAGCGGCGGTGGCGAGGTGTTCGATTCGACGATCTCGAGCGAGGGAGCGACCGTCGAGTGGCAGGCAGACGAACCGGGAACCCAGGCGTACTACTGCTCGCCTCACGCCGGCTTCATGTACGGTGCGATCGAGATCGAGTGAGGAAGGGAACACACTTCCGCGCTCGACTCCTCCCCGCTGACGTGAGCGCCGACGCTCCCCCTCGCGTCGAGGTCTATCCGGACCGCGAGGTCGTCGTCGAGTTCGACCCCGAGCTGACCTTCGAGTGCGTCGACGACTGCACCTGGTGCTGTCAGCACGGCGTCTTGCTGTACGGCGACGACCTCCTCGAACTCGCAAAGCGGGCGAACCTCACCGAAACGACGACCGACTTTCGCGGCGAGAAGTTCGTCACTCGCGAGGAGAAAAATCGCGACGACCACGTCGCCGACGACGGCTGTGCCTGTGCCTTCCTCCGAGAGGACGGGCTGTGTTCGCTGCACCTCGAGGAGGACTGGAAACCGACCCGGTGTTCGGTGTTTCCGCTCGGCGTCTGGCGGGAGGACGGCGACCTCCACGTCGACATCCGAGACTCGGCCCACGACCACTGCGAGGGGCTAAACGTCAGCGACCGGGTCGTGATCGACAACCTCGATGCCTTCCTGCCGGAGCTGCTGTGGGACCTCGAGAACCCCGATTCCGAGCGGGAGCTGTGAGATCGGGACCCACGGCACTGCGTCTCGCCAATCATTTAAACGTATGGCCGTCGTAGATAGCCTGTGTCAGAAAACTCCGGGCGACGGAACCTCCGTATGCCCAACGACGATGAAGTATTCGCCGTTGTGACCGAACACCTCGGGGGCAACCACGTCCAGCTCCAGTGTGCCGACGGCGAGGAACGGCTCGGCCGCATTCCGGGACGAATGAAGTACCGAACCTGGATCGAGCAAGACGATATCGTCGTCGCCGAACCCTGGGACTGGCAGGACGAGAAGGCGACCATCGAGTGGCGCTACACCAGCCAGGACGCCGATCAGCTTCGCCGCGAAGGTCACATCGACTGAAATTTTCATCGCGGAGTTCCCCTCGCCTCCCAGTGGCGTCGCCGCGACTCTCGACGGCGGGGCTCGAGCGGTGGCTCCGTCTCGGATTGCTCGTGCAACACCAACGGTTGTACGGTTTGATCACGGCTGTCCGTGTATGTATATTAGGGACGGAAGTGCGAAGGCGAAGTTCGACGAACACAGCGAGGACGACGTCGAGTACGTCGGTTCGACCGCCGAGGGAACGCCGATGTTTTTCGACACGGCGAGTCGGGCCGTCTTCGAGGGCGAGTACGACGACGGGGAGACGATCGTCGACAGGCCGGGAAGCGAGCGCGAACTCGAGAATCAGGCGTCGATCGCCGAGGCGATCGAGATGCTGGGCGACGAACTCGGCTGGGAGTCGCTGTCGGAGTTCGGCCGGGAACACACCCGGGACGACGAGAACGGCGAGTAGCTACCGCGTCGCCTGCTTCCACTCCCGAAGACCGAGAACGGACCCGTCGAGGTCGTCGGCCGGCGCGTCGGTCGCGCCCCAGACGAACATCCCCGCGACGTCGTCGGGATCCCGCCCACTCCCACCCGAGAGCCGGGTCTCGACCTGGCCCGGATCGAGACAGCCCACGACGTGGTCGGTGTCGGCCGCGAACCCGCGCGCGACGGCCTCCGCCGTCGCCTTCGAGATCGCGTAGGAGCCGTACCCCGATTTTCCCTTCCGTGCGACCGCCCCGGTCGGGACGAGTATCCGCGCTCCCCCGTTCAGGTGCGGCAGCGCCTCCCGGATCGTCGCGAACACGCCCCGACCGTTGATCCGCCAGTGATCGTCAAACGCCGAGTACGACTCTCCGTCGGTCGGCGTCGCGCCGGCCTCGCCGTGGTAGACGCCGGCCGCGGCGACGACGACGTCGATCCCGCCGTTCGATCCGGCTCTCGAGGCGGTCTCGACCAGCCGTTCGACGTCGAACTCGTCGCGGACGTCCGTTCGGACGCCCGCGGCCGTCGCCCCGCTCTCCTCGAGGTCGTCGACCGTCTCTGCAACCGCGTCGCCGTCTCGAGCGCCGACGACGACGGTCGCACCCTCGCTTGCGAACGCCTCGGCGGCGGCCCGTCCGATCCCGCGGGTGCCGCCCGTCACGACGACTGTCAGTTCGTCCATGGGCGCCGTACGGACCGGGACCACAGGAACCCATCGACGGCGGACGTCCGGAAATCCGCGCGGGAAGGACGTACGTTTATCACCGCGCCGACGTTCAGGGAACGTATGCAATCGCTTGACGGAGAGTCCGTCGTCGTGATCGGCGCCGGAGTCGGCGGCCTCTCGACGGCCTGCTATCTGGCCGACGCGGGCGCCGACGTGCGGGTCATCGAGAAGAACGAACAGCTCGGTGGTCGCGCGAGCCGGCTCGAGCGCGACGGGTTCCGGTTCGATATGGGGCCCTCCTGGTACCTGATGCCCGACGTCTTCGAGCGCTTTTTCGAGCACTTCGATCGGACACCGAGCGACTACTACGGGCTGACCCACCTCGACCCCCACTACCGGATCTTCTTCAAAGACGGGGACGAGGTCGACGTCACGCCCGATCTCGAGCGCACCAAGCGGCTCTTCGAGTCCTACGAGGACGGCGCCGGGGAGGCTCTCGAGCGCTACCTCGAGAAATCCCGGGAGAACTACGAGGTCGGGATGGAGCACTTCGTCTACGAGGACCGCTCGAAGCTCCGGGACTATCTGGATATCGACGTCGCCAGACAGGCCCGGGGGCTCTCGCTTCTGGGGTCGATGCAGGGCCACGTCGAGGACTACTTCGATCACCCCAAACTGCAACAGATCATGCAGTACACGCTGGTCTTCCTCGGTGGGTCACCGAAGAACACGCCCGCGCTGTACAACCTGATGAGCCACGTCGATTTCAACCTCGGCGTCTGGTACCCCGAGGACGGGATCGGCGGCGTCATCGACGGGATCACCGAGATGGGCCGAGAGCTGGGCGTCGAGTACGAGACGAACCGCCCCGCGACCGGGATCAAGGGTCGGGAGGGAGCCTTCCTCGTCGAGACCCCGGAGGGGCCGCTACGGCCGGATCTGGTCGTCAGCAACGCCGACTACAACCACACCGACCAGGAGCTGCTGCCGGACGAACGGCAGGGGTACGACGCCGACTACTGGGAGTCGCGCACGTACGCCCCCTCCGCGTTCCTGCTGTACCTGGGCGTCGAGGGCGATGTCGACGAACTGGCCCACCACACCCTCGTCTTGCCGACCGACTGGGAGGAGCACTTCGATCAGATCTTCGAGGACCCAGCCTGGCCCGACGATCCCGCCTACTACTGTTGTGTCCCCTCCGAGACCGACGACGACGTCGCCCCCGACGGCCACAGCGCCCTGTTCGTGCTCGTCCCGATCGCGCCCGGACTCGAGGACACTCCCGAACAGCGGGAGCAGTACCGGGAGCTGGTCCTCGACGACCTCGCCGACCACACCGGCACCGACCTCCGGGACCGGATCGTCCTCGAGGAGCGCTTCTGTATCGAGGACTTCGCGGACCGATACAACAGCTACGAGGGGACGGCCCTGGGGCTGGCCCACACGCTCCGACAGACTGCCCTCTTCCGGCCGCCCCACCGCGCCAAGCGAGTCGAGGGGCTCTACATGGTAGGCGGGGATACGACCCCAGGAATCGGCGTCCCGATGTGTCTCATCAGCGGCGAACTGACGGCCGAGGCGGTGCTCGAGGATCACGGGTGAGCCGGATGCGAGACGTCGCAGGAGGGACACCTCAGTGATGACCGACGACTCGAACTCCGCCGACGCGGTCAGCGCGCACGGGCGTGTCGTCGACGAGCTGTCGTACCTGCTCGTCCTCTCGCGACCACGGTTCTGGCTCTACCTGGCCGGTCCCGTACTCGTCGGGGTGGCCTACGGTGCCTCGTCGGTCGAGGAGCTGTTCGGCGCGGGGGCGGTCGCGCTGTTCGCGTACTTCCTGGTGCCCGCGAACGTCTTCCTCTACGGCGTCAACGACATCTTCGACCGCGACGTCGATGCGGCGAATCCGAAGAAAGAGGAGAGGGAGGTCCGATACCGGGGCCAGCGGACGGTCCCTCCAGCGGTCGCGCTGACGGGTGGGCTCGGGCTCGCGCTCTTCGCTCTCGTGCCGAGAGCCGCCTGGCCCTGGATCGCGGGCTTTCTCGTCCTCGGGGCGGCCTACAGTGCCCCGCCGCCGCGGTTCAAGACGACGCCGCTGCTGGACTCGGTCTCGAACGGCCTCTACATCATGCCGGGAGCAGCGGCCTACGCCGCGGTTGCCGGCTCGCAGCCGCCCGTACTCGCCGTGCTCGGAGGTTGGCTGTGGGCGATGGGAATGCACACCTTTTCGGCGATTCCCGATATCGAACCCGACCGCGAGACTGGGATTCGGACGACGGCGACGGTACTCGGCGAGAAGCGGACCTACGCCTACTGCGGCGCGTGCTGGCTCGCGAGCGCGGGCGCGTTCGCCGCGCTCGATCCTCGTCTCGGCGCGGCGATGGCGGTCTACCCGCTGCTTGTCGTCGCGATCGCGACCTCGAGCGTGGCCGTCGATCGGGCCTACTGGTGGTTCCCGGCGATCAACACGGTCGTCGGTGCAGCGCTGACGATGGGCGCACTCCGGGTGATTTTGCATGGATGAGCTGACGACGGGCCGACCGACCGAGTGGAACCGAGCCGACCTCCAGCGGCAACTCGAGGACGTCATCCGCGAGAACCGGTTTACGATCGCGGTGGTGTTCCCGGCCATCGGCGCGCTCACGCTGGTGGCCAGCGCCGAGGGACTACTGCCGGAGCCGCTGGCGTACAACCCGCTGTTGATCCTCTTCGGGACGGCCGTGATGCGATCGCCGCTGGTCGTCGGCCTCCTCCCGCGGATCGGCTGGTGGGCGGCGGGCTGTCTCGGCGTCCTGACGGCGTACACGTACGCGATCGAGATCGTCGGGGTACGGACCGACTGGCCCTACGGCGCCTTCGAGTACACGATCCAGCTCGGGCCGATGCTGCTCGGCGAGGTACCCCTGGCGCTGCCGCTGTTTTTCATCCCGCTGGTGCTCAACGCCTACCTGCTGACGCTGCTGGTACTCGGCGGACGGGCCGACAGCGCCCTCGTCCGGATTCCGGCAGCGATCGCCGCGGTCGTCGCGATCGACCTCGTGCTCGATCCCGCGGCTGTCGCGATCGGGTTCTGGGCGTTCGAGTCGGGCGCGTACTACGGCGTCCCCGTCTCGAACTACGTCGGCTGGGTGATCTCGGGCACCGTCGCCGTCGTCCTCGTCGATCTCGCCTTCGACCGGGCGGCGCTGCTCGAGCGCGTTCGCTCCTGCGTGTTCATCCTCGACGACCTGGTCAGCTTCGTCCTGCTATGGGGGACGATCAACTTGCTCTACGGCAACTGGATCGCCGCGGGGGTCGCCGGGTTGTTCTGTCTGGGACTGTTCCGGACCGACCGCTACGACCTCGAGATGGTTAGAACGGCGCTCCCGGGCGGGAGCTGATCGGGTCGGCGCGAGAACGGCTTCGGTGTCGGACCGGCTCAGACGAAAACGGCGCTGATCGCCGGTCCGAACAGGATCAGTACGATGATCGCGAGGACCGTCAGGGCCAGCCAGATGGCCAATCCGGTCGCGGCGAAGCGGGCGTTCTCCTGGTCGAGCTTGAGAGGGTCGTGTTGTGTGCTCATGACTCATCGTTCGAGCTTGTGGACAACGAAATCACAGTCCCGATATCGGGGGCATTTAAGTTGTCGGCAGCTGGTGATACGAGTTCGTTCTTCGGAGGAGGGCGTGGAACCCACGGTCAATACAGGTGAAATAGGTAACGGCGCAGTGATCGATTCCTCCGGTAGCTGTCAAGAGATGCCTGCTGAATATAGAGCGAGAGTGCAGCAATACAAATTCATTTGTTTCGGTCTATCTCCGCAAAATCTCCAAACTGACGGTCTCCCACAGTAGTTCGTTACTCTCTTTCGCTCCCTTACAGCATCGTCAGCTTATTCGACCTGGATCTCCCCTCGCATTGTGTCTGGATGTTGCCGACAGACGTATTCGGCCATTTCATCAGTAGCTTCGAATTCGAAGATATCGTCTTCACCGGGGTCGTCGGTGACTTCGGTTTCATGCTCGTCGACGACTTCGTCATCCTCGTCGACGAGTTCGAGATTATGGGACGCACCATCGCCCTGCTCCCAGCCGATCTCGTACTCTTCACCCTCTTCGAGGACGAGCGTGGGATTCTCTTCTCCTTCTATTTCTTCGGGTTCCGCGCCTACCCAACCTGACCTCTCCCCTTCAAATATGATCGTGATACCGGTTTCAATCTCGATTCCATCGTCTGATTCATCATCGGTATCGTCGTCCCCGTCGTGGTGGTCGTCTCCGTCATGATGATCATCGTCATTATGGTGATCGTCGCCAGCCGCGGGCGCAATCATACCGAACGCACCCACTGTGACTACGATAGCTTTCACTACTGTTCGGCGCAAGATGCCGTCATCTGTGGAGGCAGTATCTGTCATTCTCTTTCTCCCGTCCGCTGCTAAGCTCTCAGCCGGGGAATGCACGTCAACATACTATATATAATTCGTCCGTACCGCCTGACTAAATCCCACTCTAACTACGGATCAAAACACGATACATTCGCGCTCTGTATTCAGCACGGCTCTTTCACCATCTCTATTAGCTGATCGAAGAGGTGGCATTAGGTTTGCACTTGCAGGTATCACGCAATCCGGCTGATTTTGGGAGTGGCTCCGAGTACTGAAACCGCACTGCTATCGCGTCGGGACGCGGTCGCCGTGCTCCGGGCCGCGTCGATCCGGCTCGAGGGCTGGGATCGCGGACACCCGGGCGAACACCGCCTCGGGATCGCGGTTCCAGTGCCAGTGCCAGCGGGTCTTCGCGAGGCACTTGAGCTTGCGTCCCGTCGACAGCGACGGCTCCGACGAGAGCACGTCGTACTCCTCGTTGCGGATCACCGCGTGGTGTTCGGCGTACAGTACCGCCGCGAGCAACACCGGGAGCTGGCAGTCCTCGGGGAGATAGCGGATGCCGGCGACCCCCTCCCTGTATAGGTCCTCGGTTCGTCGCATCTCCTCGGCCATCGCGTCGCGGAACGACTCGGAGTACTCGAGGCGCTCGACCTGGCTCTCCGGAACGTCGTGGGCTCGAAGCGTCTCCAGGGGGAGGTAGATTCGGTCGCGCTCGAGGATGTCCTCGCGGACGTCCCGCAGGAAGTTCGTCATCTGAAACGCCTCGCCGAGTTTGACCGCGTGGGGGAGAGCCGTCTCGGGCTCGTCGGGCTCCATAATCGCGGTCATCATCACACCCACGGAGGCTGCCGAGCCCCGCATATACCCCTCGAGGTCGGCGTAGGTCTCGTACCGGTCGGTGTCGATGTCCGACTCCATCGCATCGAGGAAGGTGACGATCTCCTCGTCCTCGATTCCGTAGCGCTCGCAGAGTTCGCGAAACGCCTCGAGGACCGGATCGTCGGGCTCGGCGCGACCGAGGGCCTGTGCGCGGAGGGACTCGAGTTCGGCGCGCTGGTCGGCCGCCGGGACGTCCGCAGCGTCGTCGACGATCTCGTCTGCAATACGAAAGAACGCGTACAGAACGTGCGTCGCGTTGCGGACTCGCTCTGGAAGAAACCGCGTCGCGAGATAGAACGTCCTGCCGGTCCGCTTCTGGATCGCCTTGCCCGCGTCGATATGTTCCTGTTGCATTTGCGACTCCGTTCGTCCGACAGCTCCCGCCTCCACGGCGCTCCCGGACGACGAACAGGAATGGCTATACGTGAGATGCGTATAAAACTGCTAGCCCTCACAGGGCTGGGGTTCGGAATCGAAGGGTGTCGAAAGCGGAGGATGCTGCCGGCTCGAGCGGAGACTACTGCTCGTGGCTCCCCTCGAGGAGTTCGTCCGCGAGCATCGGGATGAACGCTCCGATGTCGGTGACCATCCCGATCGCCTGGGCACTACCCCGATCCAGTAGCTGGGTGACGGTCGCGGGGTTGATGTCGACGCAGACGGTCTTCGTGGTCGAGGGAAGGCAGTTGCCGACGGCCACGGAGTGCAACAGCGTCGAGAGCATGAGCACGAGATCGGCCTCCTGGGCCTGCTCGCGGATCGCGTCCTGGGCCTCGATCGAGTCGGTGATCGTGTCGGGCAGCGGGCCGTCGTCACGGATCGAGCCCGCGAGCACGTAGGGGACGCCGTTCTGGACGCACTCGTACATCACGCCCTCGTCGACGACCCCCTCCGCGACCGCTTCCTCGATTCCGCCCAGGCGGGCGATCTCGCTGATCGTGTAGATGTGGTGCTTGTGGCCCTTCCGGGGGTGCTCGAGGCTCTCCGTATCGACGCCCAGCGAGGTGCCGTACAGATCGCGCTCGAGGTCGTGGACGGCGAACCCGTTGCCCGCGCTGATCGCGTCGACGTAGCCCGCCCGGACGAGGGCGGCCAGCGCGTCCCGCCCGCCCGAGTGGACGATCGCCGGGCCACAGACCGCGAGGACGGTTCCGTCGTTGGCGTTGACCTCGCGCATCTCGTCGGCGATCTCCTCGATGAGCGACGCCGAGGGGCGCTCGCTCGAGACCCCGCCCTGCATGAACCCGAACGAGCCGCCACCGCCGTTGCGGGGGCGCTCGGGCGGGTCGACTCTGATCCCGGTTTCGCCGGTGACGACGAGGTCGCCCGCGTCGATCGCGTTCAACACCTTCGTCCGAACCCGCACCCCCTCCTCGCGGTCGACGACCAGCGCGCAGTCCATCTCGACGCCCTCGACGTCGTGCCACTCGCCGTCGACGCGGACGGCCGTCGGGTGGTTCGTCGTCGAGTAGAAGTCGACCGGGACGATTCCGTCTCCGGGCGCGGCCTCGAGGGTCGCGTCCCGAGGATCGGCTACGGTCGCCCCCTGCTGGTTGAGTTCGTGGAGGATCGCCCGCAACTCCCCCTCGGTGTCGGCCATCACCCGCATCCGGCAGTAGGTCTCGGCGTGTTTGTGTCGGCCGACGTCGAACTCCTCGACCTCGAACTCCCCGCCCATATCCATCACGGCCCCGAAACAGGCCCCCATCGTCCCCGAGTCGATGATGTGTCCCTCGAGCTCCACGGTTCGCGCGACTGTCATTGCCGTCCCGTTGGCGAGCGGGGACCGTCAATCTGTGCGTCTCGGCTCGCGAGCGAGTCAGCCCGGGATCAAGCTATATGGGACTCCCTCACGTACGGTACCGTATGGCATCCACACTCGGCAAGTCGCGGTGTCGAAGCTGCGGGTTCGAGGCGCCCGGCGGCGACGACGCCTGGGTCCGACTCGAGGTCCCGAAGCTCGGTCGGATGACCCAGTGTCCGGACTGCGGGAGCACAGACGTTATGACTCATCGGTGAGGGAGACAGACTCTTGGCCCTCACCATCCTACGGGGCCGTATGAGTAACGAACCCGACGTGCCGACCGACGAGGGGGAGTGGCAAGAGGAACTCACCGAGGAGCAGTACCGCATCCTCCGCGAGGCCGGCACCGAGGCGCCGTTCAGCGGGGAGTACGTCGACCACAAGGCGGACGGCAGCTACGCCTGCGTGGGCTGCGGTACTACCCTGTTCGACTCGGAGACGAAGTTCGACTCGGGCTGCGGGTGGCCGAGCTTCTCGGACGTCGACGACGACCGCGTCGAGACCCGTCCCGACAACAGCCACGGGATGCGACGGACGGAGGTCCTGTGTGCGAACTGCGGGGGCCACCTCGGGCACGTCTTCGACGACGGCCCCGAGCCGACGGGCAAGCGCTACTGCATCAACTCGGCGGTGCTCGAGTTCGACGGCGAGTAGCCCGAAGCGGGCGACGTCGCCCCGTAAACGGAGGGCCCGAAGCGAATGCAGGCACTACCCTTTTCGAACGCACGCTCCCACCACCGTCTATGTCGAGCGAACGCCCAACCGCCGAGGAGCTGCGACAGGGACTGACCGTCGAAATCGTACAGGAAGACCAGGACGTCCACTCCGAGGACACCGAGCCGCTGATCGGCGAGGTCGGCACCGTCTACGAGGACACCCCCGACGGGCCGCGCGTCGAACTGCAAAGCGGCGTCGTCGGCCACGTCCAGTCGATCGCCCCCGACGAGTAACTCTCGACGCTGTTTTACCTCGGGCCGCTCGAGTTCGTCCCGAGTAGTCGATGAGAGGATCACGCTGGCTCGAAGTGGGCCGTCACGTCGCCGCCGTCGCCAGACAGCGACAGATCAGCGTCAAGTCGGCGGGACTGGCCTACCACGCGTTCAACACGCTGGTCCCGCTCGTTATCCTCGTGCTCGTGGGCGCGACGCTCGTCGACGCCCTCGAGCCGATCCTCGAGGGCGTCGCCGAGACGTTCGGCCTCGAGGACGCGCTGGCCGACGCGGATCTCGAAGAGATCGCCGGCGACCGCGGCGACCGGATCCGCGCGGCGTTGCTCGCGCTCGCGATCTTGCTGTGGAGCGCAGCCCGTGCGTTTCAGGCGATAAACAGTGCGTTTACCGGTATCTACGGCTCTCGAGAGCACCAGTCGTACGTGGGGAGCGTAACGACCGTAACCCTCGTGACCGCGGTCAACACCCTGCTCGCGACGGTCACGATCGCGCTGGGAGTCGTCCTCGTGGGCGTCGTCGGGATCAGCCTCCCGGTCCAGGCGGGCGGGCTGCCAGCGGCGATCGCGAGTTCGATCGGGCTCCTCATCACCCTCCCGCTGGTCTTTTTCCCGATGTACTACCTGTTCCCGCAGACCGACGTCTCGGTGCGGGAGGTGTTGCCGGGGACGGCGTTCGCCGCCGTTACCTGGGCGGCGCTGGCGGTCGGCTTTCGGATCTACATCGCGACCTCCGAGAGCGTCGTCCTGTTCGGGATCGCCGGCGCCATCCTGCTGATCCTGACGTGGGTCTACCTCGGCGCGCTCTGTCTGCTGGTCGGCGCTATTATAAACGCGGTGCTCGCCGGCCGCGTCGATCCCGACGAGGAGTGGCTGCCACCGGAGGAACTCGAGCTCCCCGATCGCTGATCGCCGATCACGTCACCGATAGCGTCCCGCGCTCACACGCCGCTCCGACGGCGACCGACCACTCGTGGGTGCCCCGTCCGAGGCGCGTTCCCGCGTAGCTCGCGTACGCGTCGGCGCTCTCCCCGGGAGCCAGCGTCGGCGTCTCGAGTTCGTCCTCGACGCAGCCGACCTCGAGGGCGATCGGCGTCGACACGGTCTCCTCGCCGCGGTTGCCCACCGTAATCAGGAACTCGGCGCGTCCCTTCGGAGCGGGAATCGACCCCGGGAGCGAGACGGATAGCTCGAGCGCGGGCGCGGCGGTGGCGGGGTCGTCGACGGACTCGCGGCCCGACTCCTCGTCGGATCCCTCGAGCTCGTCACCGGACTCGTCGACCCGGCCCTCTTCGTCCGCCCCTTCGGCGTCCGTTCCGTTATCGTTCGAGTCCGCGTCGGCTCCGTCGTCGGCGTCCTCGTCGCCAGTGCCGACGGCGCTGATCGCGCTGCCGGCGACCAGCGCGAATCCGCCCGCGATCACGCTCCGTCGATACGGCTCTATCATACACGGCACATCTCAACTACCGCATATCAGTATCCAGTTAATACAGATGATTGGGATTAATAGAACAATTCACATAGGTTCGGAACCGAACACCAGTTCGGTTCCGCCCCGCCGAACCGCGTAAAACATCGTGAAACGAGTGAAACGGCCCGAATCGTTCCCGCGCTATCGGTCGGTTCCGCGAACCGCGGCGCGTATCGTCCGCGCTCACCGCGACCCGATCCCGTCGAGCGCCTCGAGGTCGTCGACGTCGTCGTGGGCGCGAACGGCGACGCTCACTTCGGACGGCTCTCGATCCTCGACGGTAACCACGAGGCGCGTGTCCGGCTCTACGGGGTCGGACCGTGAACGGCTGTCAGTTCGTCGGACCGATACGTTCTCACCGACGGGGACCGAAGCGACGACGAATGGCTTCCGTACGGACCCGCGGCGATTCACGGCTCCTCGTCGCCGAGACCGGCGCCGAGACGCCGATCGAGGATCGCGCTCGTGAACTCGAGCCGGGCGAGGTGCGCTCGGCTCCCGACGTCGGAACCGCACTCGAGACGTTGTCGGCGACCGAGATCGACTGCGTCGTTACCGCACAGCGACTCGACGGCGCGACGGGGCTCGAACTGCTCGAGCGCGTCCGCGAGCGCGATCCGGTGGTGCCGGTCGTGCTCGTTCCCGAGGCGGGCGACGAGGGGCTCGCGAGCGCGTCGGTCGCCGCGGGGGTGACCGAGTACCTCCCCCGTCGCGACGTCGACGACCTCGAGGCGACGATCGACCGCGCGCTCTCGACGGGAACCGCCGAGCGCCGACGTCGCGAGCGAGCCCGGCAGTTCGAGTCGATCTTCGCGGATCCCGACGCTTACTCGTGGATCCTCGAGCCCGACGGCCGGATCCGTCGAGCCAACGAGGTCGCACTCGGGGCGCTCGACGCCGGCCCCGAGGAACTCGAGGGGCGTTCGTTCTCGTCGCTGGCGTGGTGGGACCCCGACGGAGCGATCCGCGAGGCGATCGATCGCGCGGCGGCGGGAACGATCGCCCGCCGGGAGCTCGAGGTGACCCTCGACGCCGAGGGCGATGCGGAGCCCCGTACCCTCGACGTCACGGTGCGGCCGGTTCGGGACGAGAGCGGCGCCGTCGTTTCGCTGTTCGCCCGCGCGGTCGACGTCACCGAGCGCGTCCGCCTCGAGACCGAACTCCGTCGATCCGAGGAGCTCCACCGGGTAACGCTCAACCATATGACCGACACCGTCCTCATCACCGACGAGGAGGGGCGGTTCACCTACGTCTGTCCGAACGTCCACTTCATCTTCGGCTACACGGACGAAGAGATCCACGAGATGGGGACGATCGACGAGCTCCTGGAGCCCGATCTGTTCGACAGGGAGGAGCTCGCCGCCGAGGGGGTGCTGACGAACATCGAGTGTACGGCGACCGACAGGGCCGGCCGGGAACACAGCCTGCTGGTCAACGTCCGCGAGGTGTCGATCCAGGACGGCACGATGCTCTACAGCTGTCGGGACATCACCACCCGGAAGCGCCGCGAGGAGGCGCTGACGGCGCTGCACGGCACCGCCCGCGAGCTGCTGTATGCCGAGACCGAGCCCGAGATTGCCGACCGGATCGTCGCCGACGCGACCGACGTCCTCGACCTCGATGCCAGCGCGGCGCTGCGGTTCGACACCGACGAGAACGTGTTG
Source organism: Natronococcus sp. A-GB7 (assembly GCF_029688865.1). Lineage (GTDB taxonomy): Archaea > Halobacteriota > Halobacteria > Halobacteriales > Natrialbaceae > Natronococcus. Next base: position 160,265 of record NZ_JARUKV010000005.1, on the reverse strand, counting down.
CGGCCGGTGGCGGCCTCGCCGGGGATGGATCGGCTGCACGGTCCGCTTCCGACCAGGCGGGCGAACGACGACAGCATCACCGGACAGGTCTTTCTCGCCGGCGAGGCCCAGTTCTTCGCCGACGTTCGGGAGTCGCCGACGCTGTCGGATCCGACCACGGAGCTGCGGTCGGTGGGGTTCGTTCCGCTGGGCGATCACGGCGTTTTCGTCGTCGGCTCGCCCGAGGTCGGGGCCTTCGACGAGGTCTCGCGGGAGCTGACCGAGCTGCTCGCGGCGACCGCGGAGGCCGCCCTCGACCGGGTCGAACGGGAGCGACGTCTGCGCGACCGAGACCGGGAGCTCAAGCGACGGAACCGCCAGCTCACCCGCCTCAACCGGATGAACGAGATCATCCGGGAGATCGACGCCGCGCTGGTCGGCGCCGAGACCCGCGAGGAGATCGAACGCGCCGTCTGCGAGCGGCTGACGGCGGCCGAACGGTTCGCGTTCGCCTGGATCGGGACGGCCGACGCCGCCGGCGAAGTCCTCGAGTCGAACGCCCACGACGGCAGCGGTCGGGGCCGGGAGTACCTCGACACCGTCTCGCTCTCGCTCGCCGAACCGACCGAACCCGCGGCGCGGACGGCGGCCAGCCGGGCGGTGACCGTCGTCCCGAACGTCGTCGAGAACCTTCACGACGAGCCGTGGCGACGAGCCGCCCTCTCGCGGGACTACCAGTCGGCCATCAGCGTGCCGCTGGCCTACGACGAGTTCACTTACGGCGTGCTGACCGTCTACGCCGATCGACCCGACGCGTTCGACGACACCACCCGCGCGGTGCTCGCGGAACTCGGGGAGACCATCGCTGCCGCGATCGCCGCGGTCGAGCGCAAGCGAGCGCTGCTGTCGGACTCGCGGACCCGACTCGAGTTCGACGTCGCCGACGAGGAGTTCGTCTTCGCGCGTCTGGCCCGCCAGCTCGACTGCGTGCTCTCGTTCGACGGCGGCGTTCGCCAACACGAGGGGACGGTAGCGGTGTTCGTCACCGTCGACGGCGCTCCCGCGGCCGACGTCGCGGCGGCCGCAACCGATCTCGTCGCCGTCGAAAGCGCCCAGGCCGTCGGCGACGGCGACGGATCGACGGTGCTGCTCGAGCTCTCGCGGCCGTTCCTGGCGCTTCGGCTCGCCGACCACGGGATCGTCCTCCACCGACTCGAGGCCACGCCGGAGACCGCGCGACTGGTCGTCGACGTGCCGGGCAGCGTCGATCCCGCCGCCAGCGCCGACGTCGTCGCGAACGTCTTCTCCGCCGTCGAGCTTCGCTCGAAGCGCACCGTCGATCGAACGGCGCCGCGGGACCTGCGCTCGGAGCTGCTCGAGCGACTGACCGATCGCCAGCTCGAGGTGGTCCAGATGGCCTACTACGGCGGCTACTTCGAGTCGCCCCGAGAGCGCTCCGGGGCGGAGATCGCCGAGACGCTCGGCATCTCCTCGGCGGCGTTCTACCGCCACGTGCGGCGGGTACAGCGAACGCTCTTTACCGTGTTATTCGAGGAGATCGGCCTTCCGGCGGCGCCATCTGTAGGGGTTGAATAGTGAACCCCAACCGAGGTGAGGGGCTAGCTATCTGACGAACACGCTCATCCTAATATCCCTTTTATTGTTAGTATACGAGCTCGATCGAACCGCTCGTCACACCACTCATGAAGGACGTCAAACTCGATCCGAACGAGGAATCGACATACGAGTGTTTCGACTGCGGGACCGTCGTCGTCAGCGCGACGGCCCCCGGGAGCTGCCCCAGCTGCGGCGCGGACATGCGAAACCGAGGGACACCGCTCGAGTGAGCGACGGGACCGCTACCGGTCCTCGAGGTATTCGACCGCCTCCTCGTCGGTGACCTGGCCGAACTCCCGGTAGAACTGGCCGACGGCCCGGAAGTTCCCCGGAGCGACGAGCGCGATCACCGCGTCGGCTTCCGACTCGAGGTCGGCGACAGTGTCGGGCGAGCCGACCGGAACCGCGAGGACGACCCGTTCAGCGTCGGCCTCGCGGATCTGTCGCAGACAGGCGATCGCGGTCGCCCCAGTTGCGACCCCGTCGTCGACGACGACGACTCGTTTTCCCGCGAGTTCGGGCAGGGGTTCTCCCCCTCTGTAGCGATCGGCTTTCTCCCGCGCGTTCGTCGCTTCCCGCTCGCGGACGTCCTCGAGGTACGACTCCGGGACGCCGAGGCGATCGACGAGGTCGTCGTTCAGCCAGACGCTGCCGTCGCTTGCGACCGCGCCGATCGCGAGTTCGGGGTTCGACGGTGCACCGAGCTTCCGGGCGACGACGACGCCGAGATCGGCCTCGAGGGCGTCCGCGACGGGTCGCGCAACCGGGAGCGCGCCGCGGGGGATTCCGAGGACGACGTCGGCCTCGACCCCACGATCCTCGAGTTCGGCCGCGAGTCGGTCGCCGGCGTCGGATCGATTCGCGAACATAGCTGTTCTACGACGCCGACGTACTATGGCTTGTCGTCACACACGCTGACCGGTACGCCGGCGACCGGGAGACGCCTGCCGAACGGCTACCCCGCTGCCGACGAACGGTGAGGTATGGGACGACTGCAGCGGACGCTCTCGAACATTAGCGAGGAATCGGGGACGGACAACGGCTGCGTCGGCATCGTCGCCGGCGGCGTCGACTACCCGAACCAGCCAGCGGTCGTCGGTCGGGCCGCGCTCCGAACCGGCTCCGATCACGTTCGGACGGTGGTCACCGAGGAGATCTACGAGATCGTCGCGAGCCACGATCCGAACCTGCTCGCCAGCAAGTACGAGGGCGAGCGGTTCGACGCCGTCGCCGTCGAGCGCGTCGTCGAGGTCAGTGAGTGGGCCGACGCGATGGTGATCGGCCCCGGCTTCGCCGACGCCGAACCCGACGCGGTTCGCGAGGCGATCGATCGGATCGACGTCCCGATCGTCGTCGACGCGATCGCGATCGAACCCGCGCTCGAGGCCGATCTCTCGAACGCGATACTGACGCCCAACGAGTCGGAAGAGGACGCGATCACCGACGCCTACGACTCCCTCGAGGCGTTCACCAGGGAAACCGGCGCCGTCCTCACGTTCACCGGAGACACCGACGAGATCGTCGCCCACGGCGAACGGATGGAAAACCGGACCGGAACGTCGGCGCTGACCGTCGCCGGAACGGGCGACACGCTAGCGGGGATCACCGCCTCGCTGCTGGGACAGGGCTCCGACCGCGAGGAAGCCGCCGAGCTCGGCGCGTGGATCCTCGGGAAGAGCGGCGAACTCGCGACCGCCGAAAAAGGTCCCGGCGTCCTCGCGACCGACGTCATCGAGAAGATTCCGGATACGATCCGCTGATCGACTCGTTCGGAAGCAGGCTTTTGCCGTCCCGTCCTCGAGTCGAGGACGTCATGCTCGATCCGCAGGAGTCCGAAGAGATCGCTCACCCGTTGGTCGCAGCCGTCTACGACACCGTCGTTCCCGACCGACTGCTGTTCAGGAGCCACCGGGAGTACCTGACCGCGGAGCTCTCGGGTCGCGTCCTCGATATCGGGGCCGGTACCGGAGCGAACTTCCCGTACGTCGCCGACGGGAGCGACGAGATCGACTACGAGGCGATCGAGCCCGATCCACACATGCGCCGACAGGCCGCCGAGAAGGCCCGCGAGGTCGGCTGCGAGGTCACCCTGCGGGACGCCCGCGCCGAGTCGCTGCCGTACGCCGACGACAGCGTCGACGTCGTCCTCTCGAGTCTCGTCTTCTGTACGATCGCCGACCCCGACCGCGCGCTCGAGGAGGTCGCCCGCGTGCTGAAGCCGGGCGGCGAACTGCGCTTTCTCGAGCACGTCCGGGCCGACGGCTGGCGGGCGACGGGCCAGGAGCTGCTGAACCCGCTCTGGAGCCGTGCGGCGGGCGGTTGTCAGCTCACCCGAGACACCGTCGAACGGTTCGTCTGCGACGACGCCTTCGCCGTCGAGAGTCTCGAGCGCGTCGGGGTGGGGATCTTTCCCGCGACGCCGATCGTCCGCGGCACGCTTTCCCGGCGCCGCGGCGGCCTCTGTGGCTGACTCCGGGCCAGCTTTATTGCGACGGAACCCGGCCGTAGAGCCATGACCGACGACAGGCTGCGGATGACGCCGGGGCCTACCGAGGTTCCCGAGCCGGTCCGGCAGGCGATGGGGGAACCGACGCCGAATCCGGATCTCGAACCCGAGTTCTTCGAGTTCTACCGCTCGCTGACCGACAAGCTCGAGACCGTCTACCGGGCGGGCAACGAAACGGGGGGCGACGACCGGGACGTCGTCGTCCTCGGGGGCGAGGGGATCCTCGGACTCGAGGCCGCGGTCGCCTCGCTGGTTGGTCCCGGGGACCGCGTGCTCTGTCTCTCGAACGGGCTCTACGGCGACGGCTTCACCGACTTCGTCGAGAACTACGGCGGCGAGGCGGTGATCAGCGAGGTTCCGTGGCACGACACCCTCGACGGCAACGTCGTTGCGAACGTCCTCGACAGGGACGGCGAGTTCGACGTCGCGACGATGGTCCACTGCGAGACGCCGACCGGGTCGCTGAACGACCTCGAGGGGATCCTCGACGTCCTCGCGGACCACGACGTGCTCTCGATCGTCGACGCGGTCTCCTCGGTAGGCGGGACGCCGGTGCCGACCGGGAAGATCGACGTCTGTCTCGGCGCGAGCCAGAAGTGTCTCAGCGCGCCCCCAGGGCTGACAACCTGCGCCGTCAGCGACCCGGCCTGGAGGCGCATGGAGTCGGTCAACAACCCCTCGCTGTACGCCGACCTCGAGCCCTGGCGGACGGCCGCCGACGAGGAGTGGTTCCCCTACACCCACCTCGCCTCGAACCTGTACGGGCTCGACGCCGCCGTCGACCTGCTGCTCGAGGAGGGTCTCGAGGACGTCTTCGCGCGCCACGAGGCGGCCGCGTCGGCGTGTCGATCCCGCGCGGCCGACCTCGGTCTCGAGCCGTACCCGACCAGCGAGGCCGACTGCTCGCCGACCGTCACCGCGCTCGCGGTCGAGGGCCGGGCGACGGAACTCCAGCAGGCGGTCCTCGAGGAGCACGACATCCTGCTGGCGACGGGGCTTGGCGACCTCGAGGACGACGTTCTTCGAGTCGGCCACATGGGTCACAACGCACGAATCGATCGTGTCGAACGGACGATGGACGCCCTCGCGGACGTCCTCGGCTGACGGGTCGGCGGACACCGAACCCGGAGCCTGCAGGTGGAACCGTTTCCTCGGAACCGCCGCTATACCTACGCATGGACGAACCCGACAAGGAGCCGACGGAGAAACCGACAAACGACAGGGAGGAAGCCGAACGGGAGGGGAAGTGGATGGCTCGCAACTGGATCGGCATCGCCGTCGTCTCGATCCTCGCGTTGCTCGTGCTCGCTGTCGGTATGATGCAGGCGACCGGTCTCGTGGACGTCTTCGCGCCCGTTGCCGACTCCGAGACCGGACAGTGGGCCGCCTTCGGCGTGCTCGCACTGATCGTACTCGCGCTGGGCGGTTGGAGCTGGCGCGCGATCGTGAGCTAACCCCGACTCTTCTCCCGGCCGCGGATCTGATATGACGTTCCATGACACGCTGACGCCGGACAGAAACCCGTTTAGGCGTCGCCGCACCAGACCACGCAATGAGTTATCGGATCGGACTCGTCGGCAAACCCTCCGTCGGCAAGTCCTCCTTCTTCAACGCTGCGACGATGAACGACGTCCCCGAGGGGGCCTACCCGTTCACGACCATCGACCCGAGCGTCGGCGAGGCGTACGTCCGCGTCGAATGTGCCGCCCCGGAGTTCGACGAGGAGTGTACGCCGTCGGTCGGCTACTGCGACGACGGGACGCGGTTCGTCCCGACGAAGCTCGTCGACGTCGCCGGGCTGATCCCCGGCGCCCACGAGGGCAACGGGCTCGGCAACCAGTTTCTCACCGACCTCAACGAGACCGACGTGCTGGTCCACGTCGTCGACTTCTCCGGCGAAACCGACCTCGAGGGCGAACCCACCGAGGGCCACGACCCCCGCGACGATATCGACTTCTTAGAGGAGGAGCTCGACCAGTGGTACCTCGGCATCCTCGAGAAGGGGATCAACAGGTACGAGTCGGGGTATACGACCGAGGACGACGCGATCGAGGAGGAACTCGCCGAGCAGATGAGCGCGTTCAAGACCAACGAGGACGAGATCAAGCGCCTGATCCGACGGATCGGGATCGGCTTCGAGCCCGCCGAGTGGGACGCCGACGACAGGCTCGCGCTCGCCCGCGAGATCCGCACGGAGACCAAGCCGATGCTGATCGCGGCGAACAAGATGGACACGCCGGAAGCGCAGGAAAACTACGAGGAGATCACGAGCGATCCCGACTACGACCACCTGACGATCGTCCCCTGTAGCGCCCACGCCGAGAAGGCCCTGAAGTCCGCCGACAAGGCCGGCGTCGTCGACTACCGACCCGGCGACGACGAGTTCGAAATCACGGGCGATATCTCGAGCGAGCAGGAACAGGGCCTCGAGGAGATCCGCGACTTCCTCGATCAGTACGGCGCGACCGGGGTCCAGGCCGCCCTCGAGACGGCGCTGTTCGACGTCCTCGGCGTCGTCCCGGTGTTCCCGGGTGGCGCCAACGGTCTGGGCAACGAGCGCGGCGAGGTGCTGCCCGACTGCTACCTGATCCCGCCGGCCTCGACCGCCGAGGAGTTCGCCTACAGCCTCCACTCCGATATCGGCGACGGTTTCCTCCACGCCATCGACTGTCGGTCGAACCGCCAGCTCGGCAAGGACTACGCGGTCGAATCGCGGGACGTCCTCGAGGTCATCACGACCAACTGATCAGCGACCCCAGGCGAGCCGATCGCCGATCGAGCCGAGCCTGTCGGCGACCCCCGAGAGCCGGGCGCCCGGCGAGAGACGCCTGAGCTCGTCCTCGTCGACCTCGATGCGCGCCTCGCCGTAGGGGTCGCGCTCGGCACGCTCCTCATCGTCGCGGTCGGCGTTTGCCGCCTCGAGCGCGGTCGAGACCCCGCAGCGACCGCAGGACTCGCGTTCCTTGGCCATACGCGAGAGTCGGGCTCGAGCGACTAAAGCGTACTCGCTCGCCGAGTCCGTGCCGACGGACTTTTGCTCTCGGCGTGGTAGCTCCAACCATGGATACCGACGGGCCGCCGGAGCCCGACCTCGAGGAGCCGTCGGGCGAGCGCTCGGCGGAGGTTCCCGACTGGGACGACGAGTACGTCGACCGGGTGAGCGACCGGCTGTTGCACAACTACGACCTCGAGAAGGCGTATCGGGTCGACGGCGAGCGATTCACGCTGTACGGTCGGATGGAGCTGCGGAGTCAGAAACACTTCCTCCACCCCTCGATCTCGATCGGCGAGCACGGCTCGACCGAGCACCTGTTCGTGCGGCGTCTCGAGTCCGTCGACGAGCGGGCGCTCGATCGGTTCGTCGACCTCGGCGAGGGTCTGGCCGAGGAGTGGATCGACACCGACGAGGAACACTTCTCGACGGACTTCACGTTCGTCGCTATCGCACCGTCGATTCCTGACGACGTCCGCGAGCGCATCGACGACTTCGACGGTCGAACCCTCCTGAAGTTCGGCTACAACGGCCACTACGAGATCAACCTCGTCGCCGTCGCGCCCGACGACGAGGAGCTGGTCGCAAGCGAGAACGCCGACGTCGCGACCGCCTTCCGCCTCTGGGAGCCGATCGAGTACGAGGAGCCGGGTTTTCTGGATCTGCTCTCGAGGCGGCTACAGCTGTAGTCTGCTATCACCGCCCCCGATTTCACCAGTCTTCGAGCGCGGCTGCTGTCCGGATTCGAGGCCGAAAAAGTCGCGAGCCGGCGCTCAGTCGTCGTCGGCGCCGACGTCTGCCGCGACGCCGTCGTCGGCGTCCTCGAGCGCCTGCAGGTTGTCGTAGCCGATCTTGAACAGCGACAACGCGAGCCCGATGAGGATCGCGATGAGGACCAGCTGTACGACCGCCGACGCCTGCCCGAGCAGCCCCGTCTCGGCTTCGGCGGTGATACCGAGCAGCCGACCAGCGAGGATCTGGTAGAGACCGACCCAGCTGAGACCGGCCACCGTGATGACTCCCATCAGCGCCATCGGACCGCCGGTCGAGATCAGCTGTTTGGACCGGTCCCAGTTTGCGAGCCAAACGGTGCCGGTCAGCAGCGCCAGCGACGCCAGCAGCTGGTTCGCGCCGCCGAACAGCGTCCAGAGGTCCTCCCATCGACCGCTACCGAGCAGGAAGAACGCGACGACCGCGATGATCGACGTGTTGACGTAGCGGTTCGCCGCGTACTCCTCGACCTGGGTCTCCGGCGTGCCGACGATCTCCTCGACCATGTATCGCCCCAGTCGGACGGCCGTGTCCATGCTCGTCAGCAGGAAGCTCGCGAGCACGAGCGCCATAAAGGGCGCGGCGTACTGGAAGGGGATCCCCAGGGTAGTGAGGATCGCGCCGCCACCGGTCGCGAAGTTCGGCAACGCGAGTCCGATCCCGCCGTCGGCGGCGGGGATCGCCATGACCGCCACGGCACAGAGCGCGACCGCAGCCAGCAGTCCCTCCGCCAGCATGCCGCCGTAGCCGATCAGCTTGGCGTCGCTTTCCTTGTTCAGCTGCTTCGAGGTCGTCCCCGAGGAAACCAGCGAGTGGAAGCCGCTGATGGTTCCACACGCGATAGTGAGGAAGAGTAGCGGGAACAGCGGCATCAGCGGGATGAGCCCCTCGGCCGCGAGGGGACCGCCTTCACCGAAGAAGCCGTACCAGGCGCCGATCGCGATGTCGAGGTCCAGTTGCGCGCCCGTCTCGGGATGGACCGCGTCGGTCCCCATCCCCGTTATCAGGGTGCCGACGATAACCGCCAGCAGTCCCCCGCCGACCCCGGTGTACAGCAGGAACGACGAGAGGTAGTCGCGGGGCTGGAGCAACATCCACACCGGCAGGACGCTCGCGGCGCCGCCGTAGACGAGCATCACCAGCACCCAGGCGCCGATGTTGGTACTCTCGAGCAGCGCCGGGATAATCGCCGGTGCCGAATCGAGCAACACGATCGTTCCGTCGGGGTAAGCGCCGGCCTCGGCGGGCGGCACGAGCGCGAGCGGATACTGGATGCCGATCCAGACCGACGCGAAGACGCCCGAAACGAAGACTACCGTCCCGACCGAGAACGGCAGCCCGAGCTGGTAGAGCCAGACACCGAACAGCAACGCGAGCGTGATGTAGATGATGCTCGCGGTCGCGGCCTGGGGATAGGCGTCCAGCACGACCCCGATGACCAGCGCGAACACCGCCACCACCAGGATCGTCAGCAGGAACGCGAACCACAGCAGCATGTTCTTTCCGCGTTCGCCGACGTACTGACCGATGATGTAGCCGATCGACTTCCCCTCGTGTCGCAGGCTGCTCGACAGCGAGACGAAGTCGTGGACCGCCCCCATCAGCGGGTTGCCGATCGCGACCCACAGCACGGCCGGAAGCCAGCCCCAGATCAGCGCAGCTGTGATCGGTCCAACCACGGGTGCACCGCCCGCGATACTCGAATAGTGATGCCCCAACAGCACCGGCTTCTTCGCCGGTACGTACTCCTGTCCGTCTCGATACTTGTGTGCTGGCGTCTCTCGACTGTCGTCGAGCCCCACGAACTGCGACAGGTACCGCCCGTACACGATGTACGAGACGGTAAACGTCGTCAGCACCAGTGCCACGATCCAAATTACACCTACCATGGTATCCTTTCTCGGACGGGTGGTTGCGGGGAGGCACTATAAATATAATTCATTGAGTTCAGATCGCGCACGACGGCAGCAAATTGCGACACATTTGTGAAGTATTTATTCCGAAGAAGGTGGGTAATCCGACACGTGGGCGGCGAAAGCGGGTCGCCGGCCCCCACCAGCACCCCTCACTCGGTTCGCGCGCGCTCGCTCGCACTCGCGTCGACGTCGATCTCGAGGTCGGCCGCGACGTCCTCGAGCAGGCTTCCCCGCACCTCCTCGACGCGGGTCTCGATGGTGGCCACCACGGGCGGCGCGAGTTCCCCCTCGATGCGCTCGAGGCGATCGCGTTCGGTCGCCACCCGCTGGCGCAGATAGCGTGCGCCCCGCCCCTCTTCGTCGGGGTCGGGCTCGGGTGTCAGCCGGTTGACTACGAGTCCGCGAACCGGTAGCTCCGCCTCGCCGAGGGTCTCGAGCGAGCGCTCGGTCTCCCGGATCGAGAGCTCGTCGGGGTTCATCACCAGGTAGAAGCCGGCGTTCTCGCGCAGGGTCTTGCCCGCGAACTCGAAGCGCTCCTTGCGCTCTCGCAGCCGGGCGAGGATCGGATCGCCATCCATCACCCGCCGTGGCTCCTGGTTGCCGATCGCGGCCTTCTCGTAGAGGTCGATACTGCGCTCGCGTTTGTCCATCAACCGCTCGATCCAGCGCTCGAGTAACTCCGGCAGGGCGAGCAGTCGCAGCGTCGACCCCGTCGGCGAGGTGTCGAAGACGACCCGGTCGTAGGGCTCGGCCGACCGCATCACGTCGACGAACCGATCGAACAGCGCGGCCTCGTAGGCCCCCGGCGTCTGATGAGCCATCTCGAGTTGGACGTCCACCTCGTTGACCATCGCCGCCGACAGCTGCGAGTTTAGCTGGCGTTTCAGCCCCTGCAGGTGGTCCTGTACCTCCTGTTCGGGATCGATCTCGAGCGCCGAGAGCCCGTCGTACCCCTCCACCGGGCGGGGCTCGTCGCCGAACTCCTGGTCGAAGACGTCGGCCGTGCTGTGGGCCGGGTCTGTCGAGACGACGAGCGTCTCGAGTCCCGCGTTCACGCACTCGAGGGCGTACGCGCTCGAGACGGTCGTCTTGCCGACCCCGCCCTTCCCGCCGAAGAAGACGAACTCCGTCATCAGAAGTGGTACTGGTGGCCCTTGCGCTCGATCACCGACCCCCGGTCCCAGAGCCGTCGCTCCCAAGCCTCGTACTCGTCCTCGAGGTAGGGCAACAGCTCGGCCGTGTAGTACGACACCGGGCTCGGGATACCGAAGGCGTCGGGGAAACACGCCAGCATGAACGCATCCTCCTGGTCCTCGGCCTCGGCCTCGACCTTCTCGTAGGCGGGGTGAGTGATCATCCCGTGGTAGAGTCCCCGGAGCCACTCCTCGAGGGTTTCTCGGAACCGCGCGATCCGCTCGGCGAGCGTCATTGTCGATGATCCTCGGGGCTCGAGGCTAAAAGGTGTCGTGCTCTCGCCGTCCTCAAGCCGACGCACCTTAGTCGCCGAGTTCCAACACACCCGTATGTCAGCGATTCCCGTTACCGTCCTCTCGGGCAGCCTCGGCGCCGGCAAGACGACGCTGCTCAACCACCTGCTTCGCAACGCCGGCGACCGCGAGCTCGCGGTCCTGGTCAACGACATGGGGGAGGTCAACGTCGACGCCGAACTCGTCGCCGAAGGGTCGGATCTCGACGCCGGCGGCGTCGCCGAGCTCTCGAACGGCTGTATCTGCTGTGAGCTCCAGGACGACCTCGAGACGGCGGTCGTCCGTCTTGCTCGCGAGCGAGCGTTCGATCACCTGATCGTCGAGTCCTCGGGAATCTCCGAACCCGAGCCCGTCGCCCGACTCTTTACCACCAGCTCGCGGGTCGCCGCCCGCTACGAGCTCGACGCGCTCGTGACGGTGCTCGACACCCGACTCTTCCTCGACGCCTTCGCGGGCGAGGACGTTCCCGAACGGCGCACCGACCCCGACGAGGACGACCGCCCCCTCTCGGACCTGCTGATCGAGCAGCTCGAGGTCGCGAACCTCGTCTTGCTCAACAAGGCCGACCTCTGCGAGCCCGCGGAGCTCGAGGAGGCCGAGGCGCTGGTCCAGGCGCTCCGGCCCGACGCCGACCTCCGAAGAACGGAGTTCAGTGCGATCGATCCCGACGACCTGCTCGGCGTCGACCTGTTCGATCCCGGCCAGCTGGGCGAGGGCGCGGGGTGGCAGCGGGCGCTCGAGGGCGCCGAGGACGAGAGCGAAAGCTCCGAAACCGACGAGCCCGGCCACGATCACGACGAGCATGGACACGACCACGACTGCGACCACGACGAAGGCCACCACGACCACCGCCACCCCGACGAGGTCTACGGCGTCGACTCGCTGACGTTCCGGGAGCGGCGCCCGGTCCATCCCGAGCGCTTCGCCGCGTTCCTCCGGGAGCTGCCCGACGACGTCGTCCGATCGAAGGGCGTCGCGTGGATCGCCGGCAGCGACGCGAGAGTAGATCTCTCCCAGGCCGGCCCGTCGGTTCGGGCGACGAGCGACGGTCCCTGGATCGCCGCGCTTCCGGAGGTCCAGCGCGATCTCTACCGGTCGAACCGCCCCGACCTCGCGTGGCACGACGAGCACGGCGACCGCCGGACCGAACTCGTGTTCATCGGAACCGACCTCGAGGGCGAACCGTTGCGCTCGAAGTTACGGGAGTGTCTGGTCACCGACGAGGAGTGGGAGCGGGCGGAAGCGCTCGAGAACCCCTTCCCGGAGGAGGACGACGAACCGGTCGTTCTTCGCGAACCGTAGAACCCGTCAGCCGTCGCCTCAGGGCCTTCAAAACGCGTCAGTCGTCGCCTCGAGGGCTCTAGAACGCGTCGGCCATCGCCTCGAGCGCGCGCTCGAGTTCGCCCTTGCGCTTCCAGGCGGCGATCCGGTCGCCGAACGGCAACGGGGCCGCCAGCGAAACCGACGACCGAAACGCGACCTCGGTGCCGTCCTCGCGCTCGTCGAACTCGAGCCAGGTCTCCATCTGCTCGAACGGTCCCTGCTCGCCCTCCTGGGTGTAGTACAGCGCGTCCTCGCGGTACTCGAATCGCAGCGGGAGCCGCATGCCGGGCCCGCTGGCGACGACGATCGTCGCGTCGCCCTCCTCGTGGACGTGGTCGACGGTGAAACTCCCCTCGGCCTCGACGATCGCCGGCGGGTCGAACCGCGATGAGAGCTCGACCGCCGTCGCGTCGATCCGTCGAGAGACCGTGACTTCCCGCATACGCTACCGTTCGCCGGAGCCGGCATAAGTGTCGGCCTCGGCGACCGACGGAAACGGCTAAGTGAGCCACGTTCGCCTACTCGGATATGGCCGATCCCGACGCCGACCGGAACGGGTTCCGCGAGGGACTCGAATCATCCCGAGGCGATCCGCGCGTACTGCTGGTTCTCAACGCGGTGCTGTCGCTGCTGTTCGGCTGGATGATCGTCGCCGGCGCGGCCGTCGTCGGGCTGGTCGAGGTCAGTCTCACGACCGTCGTCGCGGTCGCCGCCGGGCTGTTCGTGCTCACGCTCGTGATGACGCGACCCTGAGCGACTCGTCGTCCGTTGTCAGGACCTCCGAAACCGACGCACCCACAGCGCCTGTAGCGGAACGATCAGGATCGGCGTCAGAAACGCCGCACGGAGGCTGACGGCGGCGACGCCGATCGAGAGGAGAAAGACCGCCGGCCCGATCAGCCCCCGGATCGCGACGGCACGCCCGACGCGCGGCGTGATCCCGTCGCTCGTGAACCCGCGACGGTAGGCGTACCACCAGAGCGCCGTCAGCGAGAGGCCGACGAGCGCGAGGTTGCACGCGTACAGCGTCCACGCGAACCGGGTCCCGTAGATCCCGACCAGTTCGGTCGGGAACGGGATGAACGAGACGAACAGCAGGAAGACGAGGTTGCCGTACAACAGCCCGCGGTCGTGGCGCTCGATCCGCTCGAAGAGGTTGTGGTGGACGATCCAGTAGAGGCCGACGACGGCGAACGAAAGCAGGTAGCTGAACAGCAGCGTCTCCTGGTCGGCGAGCGCCGCGGGAAGCTCCGTGGCCGCGCGATCCGCGGCGACCTCTGGAATCTGGAACTGAAGCACCAGCAGCGTCAGTACGATCGCGAACAGCCCGTCGCTCAGCCCGTCGATTCGGTCGGTGTCCTCGCCCTCGAGGAGGCGAACGGTCGGCATACTCCCGGAGACACCGTGGACGAGCATAACCGACCGTCCCGGACTCGGTGACTGCAACGTGGCCCTCCCTTTAGGCTCCTCGAGGTGGTGTTCGCACCATGCCACGACGGATCTCTCGAACGAACCTGACCGACGTCGTCCTCCGCGACTGCAGACGACTGCTCCTCGCGGCACGCGGTCGGTTTTTCACGCGGCCGAAACCGCTCGAGCCGGCGCTGCTCGTCTCGCTGTCGTCGTCTGACGTAGAACGGGTACTCGGCGAGTGCCACTTCGCGCCGAACTGGGACATGTCCTTTGCGTACTTCGGGGAGGTCTGCAACCTCAGACGCGTCGAGTACGTCGCCGACCACCCGAGCGGCTACGAGTGGTGGCAGGTCCACGTCCGTGGATATCATCACCCGGAGGGGCTCGAGCTGACCGCGCACTTCGAGACCGATCCGAGCGAATCACCGGACGCCCACGTCGACCGGGTCGGGATCGACGTCGACCGCGGGCTCGAGGAGCTCGAATCCGTCCTCGAGGCGAGCGACGTAGCCTCCCGGTCGCTCGAGTCGACCGAGGTCGCCGCCCTCGGGTAGCTTGAGGCCGCGACTGGAGCCGACAGGTACTCACGAACCCGGCGACACTGTGGGAACAACGAATGCGGAACGCCCTCCCCGACTACCGGCCCACGAAACCCGAGATGGCGGTGTTCGTCTCGGGGATCACCAGTATGGGCCTCGAGATCCTCGCGGTACGGATCGTCGCACCGCAGTTCGGCAGTCACATCTACACGGTCGGCGGCATCCTGACGGTCTTTCTAGCCGCGCTGAGCCTCGGTTACTGGCAGGGCGGGAAACGAGCGGCGCTAGCGACCAACCGCGAGATGTCCTGGATCATGCTCGGAACGGCGGTGTACGTCGCCGTCGTCGTCTACGGCAGCGACTTTCTGCTGGCGTACACGTCGACGCTGGCGATCCCGCCGCGGTACGCCTCGCTGCCGGCCGTGATCGTGCTGTTCGGGCCGCCGACCTACTTGCTCGGCTTCATCAGCCCTTACGCCGCACAGCTCTCGCAGAAGCAGGGCATCGGCGAGGCTTCCGGGCACGTCTACGCGCTCGGCACGATCGGGAGCATCCTCGGCTCGGCGGCGACCACGTTCGTCCTCATCCCCTACCTGAGTGTCGCTCAGATCGGGCTGCTGTTCGGGCTGACGCTCGTCGCCACCGCGCTCGCGCTCACGCTGCCGTCGCTCCCGCGAAACTCGACGGTCGCGAGCGTCGTCGTCGTCCTGTTGCTCGTCACCGCGGCCGGCGGCGGCCCCGTCGCCTTCGACCACCGCGGCGACGTCGTCCACGAGAGCCAGACCCCCCACCAGCACCTCGAGGTCGTCGACGACGGTGACGACGTCCGGACGATGTACCTAGACGGCGCCCACCACAGCGCGATGGACCTCGAGGAGCCCGATCGGCACGTCTTCGCGTACACGAAGTACTTCCACCTGCCGATGCTCATGGTCGACGACCCCGCCGAGGTCGACGACGTCCTCTTTATTGGCGGGGGCGGGTACACCGGTCCCCAGGACTTCGAGGACCGGTACGACGTCGACGTCGACGTCGTCGAGATCGATCCCGAGGTCACCGAGGCTGCGGAGGACTACTTCGGTCTCGAGCACGGCGAGACGATGACCAGCCACGCCGAGGACGGGCGGCAGTTCCTCCAGGGCGCCGACGACGAGTACGACGTGATCGTACTGGACGCCTACAAACAGGATCAGGTGCCGTTTCACATGACGACCGAGGAGTTCATGGAGGTGACCGCCGATCGGTTGAGCGACGACGGCGTCCTCCTCGCGAACATCGTCTCGGCCCCCAGTGGCTCGGCCTCGGAGTTCTACCGCGCGGAGTACGCGACGATGGAGGCGGCGTTCCCGGAGGTCTACAGTTTCCGGACCTCCGACGAGAACTCGGTCCAGAACATCCAGCTGGTCGCAACCAAGGACGGTGAGGCGCTCTCGCAGGACGACCTCGAGGCGCGAAACACCGAACGCGACCTGGGCGTCGACCTGAGCGACGAGATCGACCACTATATGACCGACCCCGAGACCGACGACGTCCCCGTCCTGCGCGACGACCGGGCGCCCGTCGATAGCCTGCTCGACCCGATGCTGGGTCAGCGGTACGTCATCGAGGAGACCGAGTCGTCGGAGCCGACGACGGCGAACCCCGCCGTCGTCGCCGGAGCGAGGTAGACGACGATCGCCGAAAGCGGTAGAAGAACGATAGGGCTCGGGAGTGACGTGGCGGTATGGCCGACGGAACTGCGGAGTTCGACTTCCTCGTGATCGGGTCGGGATCGGGACTGGACGTGGCAAACGCGGCCGCGAACCGCGGACGGTCGGTCGCGGTCGTCGAGAAGGGACCGCTCGGCGGGACCTGTCTCAACCGCGGCTGTATCCCCTCGAAGCAACTGCTGTATCATGCCGAGGTGATGGAGACCGTCGAGCGCGCCGACGAGTTCGGCATCCGTGCCGACGTCACCGACGTCGATTTCGCCGGTATCGTCCGCGAGGTCACTCGGGACGTCTCGGAGAGCGCCGAGTCGATCCGCAACGGGCTCGACGCCTCAGACCAGCACACGCTGCTGGACGGTGAGGGCCGGTTCGTCGACGATCGAACGATCGAGGTCGTCGACGGCCCTGACGCCGGCGAGCGCGCGCGGGCCGACACCGTCCTCGTCGCCGCCGGGACGCGGCCGTGGATCCCGCCGATCGACGGCGTCGAGGACGTCGACTACCTGACCAGCACCGAGGCGCTACAGCTCGAGACGCCGCCGGAGCACCTCCTCGTCGTCGGCGGAGGGTACATCGCGGCCGAACTCGCCCACTTCTTCGGCACCTTCGGGAGCGACGTCTCGATCGTCGGCCGCCGCCCGCACCTGCTCCCGCAGGCGGACCGGGAGGTCGCGGCCGCGTTCACCGAGCGCTACGCCGATCGGTTCGACGTCTATGCGGGGTACGAGGCCGTCACCGCCTCGGAATCGGACGGTGCGGTGACCGTCGAGGCGCGACCGTACCCCCCCGCGTGGGCGGCTCCCGACGAGCGCGAGCCCGTCTCCGTTACCGGCGACGCCCTGCTCGTCGCCGCGGGCCGGCAGCCGAACGCGGACCTGCTGCACCCGGAGGCTACCGGCGTCGAGACCGACGCCGCGGGGTTCGTCGAGACCGACGAGTACCTGCGGACGACCGCGGACGGGATCTGGGCGCTCGGCGATATCGTCGGCGAACACCTGCTGAAACACAACGCGAACCACGAGGCGCGGGCCGTCGTCCGGAACCTGTTCGGCGACGAACTCGAGCCCGTCGACTACACGGCGATGCCGTTCGCGGTGTTCGGCTCGCCCGAGGTCGCCGGCGTCGGCGCTCGAGAGGGCGAGCTCCGGGACGCCGGGCTGGAGTACGCGACGCGAACGTACCGGTACGAGGACACCGCCCGCGGGAAGGCGATGAAGGTCGAGGGGTTCGTCAAGGTGCTGATCGACCCCGACGGGACGATCCGCGGCTGTCACATCGTCGGGCCGGAGGCGTCGAACCTGATCGAGGAGGTCGTCGTCGCGATGAAAGCCGGCACCGGAACGGTGTGGGACATCCGCGAGTCAGTCCACGTCCACCCCGCGCTCTCGGAGGTCGTCGACCGCGCGTTCGCCGGGCAGTTCTCTCACCGCGGCGGGACGGACGACCACGGCGGTCAGCACCACCACAGCCACGACGGCCATCACGAACACGATCACGACCACGAATGACTGCTCGAGACGCCGAGGCGTAGCCCCCTCGAGTGCCACAAACGATATCCGGACCGTTCCCGTCGACGTAAACGATGGCGACGGAATCGGAGACGGCGTCGCGACGGACGAAGCTCGGGCTGGCCGGACTGGCGAGTCTCTGCTGTCTCGGCCCCGGAGCGACCGCCGTCTCCGGCGGCACTCTCGCGTACGGGCTGGCAGCCGGCGGCGCCCAGCTGCTCGTCACCGCGCTCGCGCTCGGCGTCGTCGCGCTGATCGTTCGACGCCGGCGCTGTTCGACCTGTCGCGACTAGCGGTCCGCTCGTCGTCGACCAAGGGCGCCACCGAAACACTGCGTCTCACAGCTCGGCGAGGACCGTGTCCGCGGCGTCGAGGTACGACTCGAGGTGGCTCCCGTCGTGGGCGAACGAGAGGTGGTGGCGCTTGTACGGGTTCGGCGTAAAGAACTGTCCGCGCTCGCGCATCCCGGCCGCGAACGCGCGGAAGCGTTCCTCGTCGAGACCGAGCACGTCCTCGTAGGTTCGCGGCTCACCGTCTACGCCGAACTGCACGCTGAAGATACTTCGGTGGCCGACCACTCGTCCCTCCACGCCGTGATCCTCGAGCAGCTCGCTCAGACCGTCGCGGTAGCGGTCGCCGAGGGCCGTGAGATACCCCTGGACGTCCTCGTCGACGATCGTATCGATCGTCTCGCGAGCGGCGGCGAGCCCCGGCAGGCTCCCCGAATACGTCCCGCTGATGACGACGCCGGACTCGTTGTCGCCACCCGCCTGCGCCAGCAGGTCCCTCCGGCCGCCGACGGCCGCCACGGGGTAGCCGTTGCCGAGCGCCTTCGCGACGCAGGTAAGATCGGGCGTCACGCCGAACTCCGCTTGCACACCGCGGGGCGAGTGTCGGAACCCACTGATGACTTCGTCGAACACGAGCGGGACGTCGTGGCTCTCGGTCACCTCGCGCAGTCGCTCCAGAAACGCCGGTTCCGGGAGCAGACAGCCGACGGAGTGGGGGATCGGCTCGAGGATAACGGCCGCGAGTTCGTCGCCGTGCTCTCGGAAGACGTCCTCGAGCGCGTCGGGGTCGTTGAACGGCGCGACCAGCGTGTTCTCGACGGCCGCCGGGAGCATCCCGTCGGATTCGGGGTAGCGCTCGCCGACGCGGTCGGCGGGCGGGTAGACGCTGACGTCGACGTAGTCGTGCCAGCCGTGGTAACAGCCCTCGAACTTCAGTATCTTCTCGTTTCCGGTGGCCGCACGCGCGAGCCGAATCGCGTGATAGGTCGCCTCGCTGCCGCTGTTACAGAAGTTCACCATCTCGATGCTTGGAACGAGACCGACGAGGCGTTCGGCGACCTCGACCTCGAGCGGCGTCGTGCCCGCGCCGTACAGCACGCCGTCGTCGATCGCCGCTCGAGCCGCCTCGTCGACGCCGTCGTGTGCGTGGCCGAGGACGATCGGTCCGAATCCGAGGTGGTAGTCGGTGTACCGCTCGCCCGAGACGGTCGTCAGCGTGGCGCCCGACGCCGATTCGAAGGCGACGTCGCCCGTGTCGTACGCTTGTGCCCGCAGTCCCGTTTGTGCGCCGCCGGGAATGAGCTCGCGTGCGCGGTCGACGAGTTCGCTCATTGCTGCGGCGTCGTTCGGATCGTTCATCCTCGGGTCGTTCTTCGGGAGCACAGTTAGGCGTTTAGACGTCGCTCGGTGCGACGGACTGCACTCGTCGCACCGAACACCTGCGACGCATCTCCCCTCGATAACGAACGATCGACGAGCCGGCTCGCAGTCTTCCCGAAATAGTTCGAAACAAAGAACCCCAAAAGATCTTGTATGACTGGAAGATATATATGAAAGAATGAAACGCCGACAGGTGATCGCCGGTGCGGGAACGGTCGGACTCGCGGGTCTCGCGGGCTGTCTCGGGACGGTCGGGCTGGACAGACACGAGGCAACGCCGGCCGGGATCGATCCGGAGATCCGCGAGGAGACGGGCTACGAACGAACCGACGTCGACGAACTTCGCCTCGAAGAGACGGTCAGCGTCTCAGTCGTCTCGCAGGAGCTCGTCTTGGTCAACGCGCTCACCGAGTACGAGAAGACCATCGATATGGGGTTGCTGGGCGAACACCAGGGCGCGGAGTTCGTCGTTCTCTCGAGCCCACAGGTCGGGATCGCCGGCCGACAGCTCAATCCGATCGGGGAGCGCTCGGCGAGCGACCTCGTCGACCTGGTCGTAGATACGTACGACGGACTCGGAAGCGTCGACCACGACTCGGACGAAGAACTGACCGTGCTCGAGCAGCCGACGACGCTGTCGACGTTCACCGGCGAGGCCGAGTTCGACGGGCGAACCGTCGACGTGAACGTCCTCGTCACCGAGACCGTCGACGCCGGCGACGACCTGGTTGCGACGCTCGGCGTCTATCCGACCTACCTCGACGACGAGGGCGAAAACCTTCGATCGCTCATAGGCGGTGTGCTCGAGGAGTTGCCCGACCGAGACTAACTCGGCGTTTCAGAGCCCGGCACCCGACGGCGCGTCCGGCAGTTCGTACTTCTCGCTCTCGATTCCCAGCTCCTCGAGGGCCGCCTCGAGGTGGCGCTCCTCTGCGAAGTCGGAACCGTCCTCGACGCGCAGGCGCTGGGCGGTCGCCAGTACCTCGCCCCGGCGATCGTCCGGCACGTCGAACTTGTCGGTTGCGAGCTCGATCGTCAGCCCGTTGTGATCGCGGGTGTACAGCGAGTGGAAGATACCTCGGTCGAACTCGTTGTAGCCCCGCCCCGCATCCTCGAGCGCTTCCTTGGTCTCGATGAACCGCTCGGGCTCGACTGAGAAGGAGATGTGGTGGACCGAGCCAACCTGGTGGCGCAGGGGCTGTTCGTTGGACTGGCGGTCGTCGCTCACGAAGAAGGTGAGGATCCGCCCGTCGCCCGTATCGAAAAAGAGGTGCGTCGACTCCGGATCGTCGAGGTTGGGCTGTCTGAGGACCAGCGGCATCCCCAGCAGGTCGCGGTAGAACTCGATCGTGTCGTCCTCGTTGCTGCCGATGAGGGTGATGTGGTCGGTGCCGGCGAGCTGGATCGGGCTGTCGGGTCGGTCGGCCGTGATCTCGGGATCGTCCGTCATCACCTCCTGATAGGTACCCTGGGAACGTAAACGGTCCCCAAGACCGGGAGGGGTGAGGACGAAACGGACCCGTGATCTCGCGGCGGGCTCGGAAGCGGCCGCGGACCGAGCCGCGGGCAGACCGATCCGACCCGGGGCCCGAACGATTATGCGCGGGGTCGGGCACGTATACGCCATGCAAACGGCAGTGATCGTCGACGCGGTCCGGACCCCCTTCGGCAAGCGAGACGGGTCGTTCAGGGATACACACCCCCAGGATCTCGCGGCCGCACCCCTCGAGGCCCTCGAGGCGCGCAACGGGTTCGACCCGGAGTCGGTCGAGGACGTGATCTACGGCTGCGTGACGCCGGTCGACGAGCAGGGACTCAACATCGGTCGTATCGCGCCGATGGTCGCGGGCTGGGGCGACGGCGTTCCGGGCGTCCAGCTCAACCGGATGTGCGGCTCGGGCCAGCAGGCGGTCAACTTCGCGGCGACGAACGTGATGGCGGGCCAGCACGACGTGTTGGTCGCCGGCGGTGTCGAGCACATGACCCGCGTGCCGCTGGGCTCGGACGGCGTCGACGGTGTCGCCGGGGAGAGCGCCGTCACCGACACCTACTTCGAGCAGTTCGACGAGCTGACCCACCAGGGCGAGGGCGCCGAGCGAATCGCCGAGAACTACGGGTTCACGCGCGAGGAGCTCGACGAACTCGCGGTCGACTCCCAGCGACGCTGGGGCGAGGCGTGGGAGGACGGCCGGTACGACGACCAGATCGTACCCGTCGAGACGGAACTGGGCGGTGAAGAGACCGTGGTCAGGGCGGATGAACACCCTCGCCCGGAAACCGACCTCGAGACGCTCTCGAATCTTCCCCTCTCGTTCCGCGAGGAAGGCGACGGCGCCCACCACCCTGGAAATTCTTCGGGGATCGTCGACGGCGCGTCGGCACTACTGATCGCGAGCGAGGAGGCCGCCGCGGCTCACGGCTGGGAGCCCATGGCCCGGATTCGACAAACGGAGGTCGTCGGCGTCGACCCCGTGACGATGCTGACGGGGCCGATCCCCGCGACCGAGCGCGTCCTCGAGCAGTCGGCCTACGAGCTGGCCGACGTCGACCTGTTCGAGGTCAACGAGGCGTTCGCGTCGGTCGTCGCCGCCTGGCTCGAGGAGACGGGGGCCCCCTGGGAGCGAACCAACGTCAACGGCGGTGCGATCGCCCACGGCCACCCGCTGGGGGCGACGGGCGCTGCCCTGCTGACGAAGCTGGTCCACGAACTCGAGCGAACGGGCGGGAACGTCGGGCTCTCGACGATGTGTATCGGCTTCGGCCAGGGGATCGCGACGATCGTCGAGCGGGTGTAGGGACGGTGTTCGGAGCCATCGCCGAATCGCCGGCGGTTCGAGAAGCAGTACTCCTGCTGGTCGTGCTCCCGCCGCTGATCGGGGCGGTCAGCTACGGTCTCGGCGACGGCGTCGCTTCCGGCGCGGCGTTCGGTTTCTGGACGGCCGTCGTCGTGAGCGCGCTGATCGTCGTGTGGGGCCCGATGACGTCGTCCGATTCCGAGAGCTAGACGGGGGACGCCGGGCGCCCGATCCACAACCGACGCGGGGAGCGACATCCGGTACCGTCCCGCTCCGAGCGGGCCAGCGTAAAGTAATCTCGCCGCGACCGTTCGGGTATGCGACTCGACGGCGTTCGAATCCTCGATCTCTCGAGGCTGTTGCCGGGCCCGTACGCGACACAGCTGCTGGCGGACTCCGGAGCTGAAGTGGTGAAAGTCGAAGACACCGGCGCGGGCGACTACGCCCGCGCGATGGAGCCGCTCACCGACCGCGGCACCGGCGCGATCTTCGAGATGGTGAACCGGGGGAAACGAAGCGTCGCGATCGACCTCAAGAGCGAGGACGGCCGAGCGGCGTTCTACCGGCTCGTCGAGGAGAGCGACGTCGTCCTGGAGAGCTTTCGCCCGGGCGTCGTCGACCGACTGGGGATCGACGACGAGACCCTCCGCGAGCACAACGAGGAGCTGATCTACTGCTCGCTCACGGGGTACGGCCAGAACGGTCCCTGGGCCGATCGGGCGGGCCACGACCTCAACTACGTCTCGATCGCGGGCCTGCTCGACATGACTCGCGAGTCGCCCGACGCGAAACCCCAGACGCCGGGCTACCCGATCGGCGACATGGCCGGCGGCCTGTTCGCGGCCTTCGCCATCGTCGAGGCCGTCCTCGCACGGGAACTCGGCAACGCGGACGGCGAGTACGTCGATATCGCGCTGGCCGACGTCGTCGCCTCCTTCTCCCAGGCGGTCGCCTACCAGTCGCTCACCGGCGACCCCGCCGAGCCCAGACCGGGCGAGACGCCGCTAACGGGCGCGCTGCCGTGGTACGACAGCTACGAGACCGCCGACGGGCGGTGGCTGGTCCTGGCAGCCCTCGAGCCGAAGTTCTGGCGGACGTTCTGCGAGGCCGTCGACAGAGAGGACCTCGTCGCGGAGCACGGCTCGGACGATCCCGACGTACGGGCGGCCCTGCGAGCCGAACTCGAAGGCCTCTTTCGCCAGCGAACCCGCGACGAGTGGGAGGCGGCGCTTTCGGACGTCGACGCCGCCGTCACCGGGGTCTACGCGCCCGCGGAGGTAGACGAGCACCCGCAGTTCCGGGCCCGCGGGCTCGTCGAGCGTCCCGAGGACGCACCGCCTCGAATCGGGTTTCCGGCCCGTCACCGCGAGACGCCGACGGAAACGAGCGAGACCGTCCCCAGGCAGGGCGAACACACCCGTCGGTACCTCGCCGAGGTCGGCTACGACGAGGCGGCGATCGAGCGACTGTTCGAGTCCGGCGCGGTTCGCTGATCGCGCGAGGAGGGGCTACTCGAATAAGTCGCCGTGACGGCGGGCCAGATCCGTGTACGCCCCCGAGGAGAACTCCTCGAAGATCGCCTCGGGGTCGATCCCCGTCTCCTCGAGGGGCGTGACCTCGGCTGGAACGCCGCGGACGAACGACTCCGGCGGGATCGCGTACTCGTCAGGGATCACGGTCCCCGCGGCGACGATGCTGCCGGACCCGACCGTCGCATCGGTGTTTAGGGTCGCGTTGAACCCGACCAGTGCGCCCGTCTCGACGGTCGCCTCGTTGAGGACGGCGCCGTGTCCCACCATCACTCGATCTTCGAGCGTCGCCGCGTGCAGCGTCGCGTTGTCGCCCACGTGGGTCCCTTGCCCGATCCGAACGGGACCGACGTCGCCCCGGAGGACGACACCGGGCCAGACGCTCGCCTCGGCCCCGACCTCGACGTCGCCGACGAGGACGGCGTCTCCGCTCACGTGGGCTTCGTCGTCGATCGACGGACTGGAGCCCTCGAACTCGTAGGTTCGACTGTCGACCATAGTCGATCGACCACGACCGGGATCTTAAGGCTCGTCGTCGGAACGCCGACTGTCATCGGACCCGACGGGAACGACAGCGGGCTCGGCGCGGGCTCTCGGGATAACGGCCCACGCGATACCGCCAGAGTGCGGCGACGTCGAAGGATGCAAGCTCGGGATTTATACTCACCAGCGATGGAGCCAGGCTGGAAACGCATGAGCCAGCCAGACACACCGATCCGAACGATGTTCGACGCCCAACGAGCCGCGATCGAAGGGAGCCAGCAGTTCGTCGAGCAGAGCTTCGCGACCCGCGGAACCGTCAGCCGGATGACGCTCACCGGAGTCAAGAGCCAGGAGTCGCTCCAGCGCCAGCAACTCGAGCTCGCACGGGCGATGGCCCACGGAACGATTGGAACGATGACCGCGATGGTCCCGGGCGGGAACCAGGAGCCGATCCAGGAGGGAATCGATGAGAGCTTCGACCAGCTGAAAACCACCCACGCGGAGTTCTACGACGCCCTCGAGCGCGAATTCGAACGCGACGTCGAGAGCGTCGACGAGCTCTCCGCGGAGTTCGTCGACGCGACGGAGGCGAGCACCGAACGACTGCTCGAGTCCTCGCGCGAGCTCGAGGACCGGACCGTCGAGAACGTCGACGACCTCGCCTCACAGCTGCGCGACCAGCTCGAACGAACCCGGGAGCTGCAGGACGAACTCGAGACGCAGTTCGAGCACCGAACCGAGGACGTCGAGGAGCTCCTCGAGAGCCAGGCCGAGCAGATCGACGCCGTCCAGGAGCAACTCGAGGAGCGAGCCGAGCAGGCTCGAGACGCCGGGGGAACGTCGATCGAGATCGACTCCGACCGCGCGCTCGAGGAGATCGACGGCATCGGGACGACGACCAGCGAGCGACTGTCCGAGATGGGGATCACGACCGTCGACGACCTGACGGAGTCCGATCCGGAGGCCGTCGCCGAGGTCGCGGCGGTCTCGACCTCGCGGGCACGGGAGTGGATCGATCAAGCCGAAGCCTAACCGCAACTGGTGGCGTTCTCGCGCTACGTATGGGTCAAATAGGTAACGGCGCAGTGATCGATGCCTCCGGTAGCTGTCAAGAGATGTCTGCTGAATATAGAGGACGTATTCAGCACTCGGCGACGGTTTATTTCACCTATTTTGTGTCAAAACAGCCATTCAGTCGAACATGCGAAGTGAACGTCTATTATGACCAGAAAGTTAATTTCTGCTCATGTCAACTGTTCATCTATGACTGGCGACAGGAAGGATACAAAACCGCCCGACGGAGAAGAGGAGAAAGAAGGGAAGTACGATAAGTATATTGATAGAATATTGGATGTTTTCAGTATATTTTAGCTGGACCTGCCGCTGTGCTCTTCACCTACATAAATCAATCTCGACCGTCTCAATGGAACCAGTTTCTCGTGCAAGACTCGCGCTCTGTATTCAGCACGGCTCTTTCACCATCTCTATTAGCTGATCGAAGAGGTGGCATTAGGTTCATACGCTCGACGTAACGACTCGACCGGTCGGATCCGGTTTCGATACTGAATCACGAAACTCGCCTTGCGGCTACCTCCCCTCACTCGAGCTCGGGGAGCACCTTCCCGCCGAAGTCCTCGATAAACAGCTCCTGTTCGCGGGTGACGTTGTGCAACAGGAGCTTGTCGATCTCGAGTTCGAGATCCCGCTGCAGCCACTCGAGGTGGTCCTCCGGGTCGGCCGAGATCCGGACGCTCGCTTCGACCTGCTCGCGGGTGACCTGCTCGCCCAGTGCGTCGAACTCCTCGGGGGTGCGCAGCTTCTGGGTAACCGATCCCGGCGCGCAGTTGGTGCGCCACTGGTCGTAGGCGCCCTCCAGCGCCGCGTCGTCGTCCTCGTCGTAGGCGAGTTGAACCTTGAGGGCGATCGGTTTCTCCGGGGCGTTCTCGCGGAACGCCTCGATCCGGCTCTCGAGACCCTCGTGGTCGGGCGTCGCGATCGTGATCAGTCCCCCGACCCACTCGCGAGTGCCGAGCCAGCGGGCGGTCTCCTCGGAGAGGGCGGCGCCGAACAGCGGCGGAGGGGAGTCGGGTCGGGTGTACAGCGTCGCCTGCTCGACGTCCACCCGACCGTGGTGGGTGACCTCCTCGCCGCCCCACAGCCGGTGCATGACCTCGGCGCACTCCTCGAGGCGGGCGTTGCGCTCGTCCTTGACGGGCCACTCCACGCCCGCGACCCCCTCGTTCATCAGCTGGCCGCTCCCGACGGCGAACCAGAATCGCTCGGGGTACATCTCCCGGAGCGTCGCGGCCGCCTGCGCGATGATCGCCGGGTGGTAGCGGTAGCCGGGCGCGTTGACGGTGCCGAACGACAGCGAGGTCCGCTCCATCGCCGATCCGAGCCACGACCAGACGAACCCCGACTCGCCCTGGCGCTCGCTCCAGGGGTGGAAGTGATCGGAGGCAAGCACCTCGTCGAACCCGTACTCGTCGGCGAGCTCGACACACTCGAGCAGGTCGCTTGGTGCGAACTGCTCATGAGAGGCGTGAAAACCGATCTCGGCCACGGTTCACACCTCCGGGTCCGTCCGGGATCGCCCCTCGAGGCGTCGATCCGGCTCGGTCCCTCGAGACGGACGGCTCGCGACGAGCCAGGTGCCGTCGGCGAGTCGGCTGGTTCGAAGCTCGCTCCGGCTGCGGTCTACGGGCGACTCGAGGTCGTCTCGTTCGGGCGTCTCGCTCATACTGGCGCTGTCACCGTCCGTCGCCTAAACCCCGCTCCCTGAATGTGCCTCCCGCGGGCCGGCAGTATTTCCGGATCCGCCCCCTCGAGACGGTATGCTCGTGCTCGGCGACGCACACGCCTCCGATCCGGACCGACGGGAGACGCTTCTCGACCACTACCGCAGACTCGAGCCCGACGCCGTCCTGCAGGTTGGCGACCTCGAGTGCTACGAGCTGCCGGCGCCGACGTGGTTCGCCGCGGGCAACAACGAGGAGTTCGACACGATCGAGGCGTTGCGAGCCGGCGAGACCGCGGGAACCCGGAACGTCCACCTGCTGGCGAGCACGGCGGCGACCGTCGAGGGCGTCCGCGTGGCGGGGCTGTCGGGCAACCACGCACCGACGAAGTACGACCTGCCCCGATCCGAGCTCTCCGGGGACCGACGCCGACACTTCACTCGCGAGGACGTCGAGCGGGCGGCCGAGCTCTCGAACGTCGACGTCCTCCTCGTCCACGAGGCCCCGACCGGACTGCTGTCGTACGGCTACGATCCCGGCTGCGAGCACGTCGACGACCTGCTCGAGGTGCTCTCACCCGATCTCTGTCTCGTGGGTCACCACCACCGCCACCGCGAGGCCGAGATCGCAGGCTCCCGCGTCGTAAGCCTCGCGCCGGCCTGGGAGCGCTACTACGAACTCGATCCGGAGACGCTGGCGCTCGAGAGCCACGGGATCGACTCGAGCGAGTAGTTATCCCTGCCGGGGCGCGACGCGCTGGTGCATGAAGTTTCGAAGCCGTGCGTTGTACGTCTCCGGTCGGTGGAGATTGCAGATGTGACCGACCCCCGCGAGCACCTCGATCCGCGCGTCCTGTGCAGCGGCCCCGTGCTCGCGCTCGCCGCGACGCATGACCTTGTCGTGCTCGCCGTTGACGATCAGCGTCGGCCCGGGGTACGTCGAGAGCTTCTCCCGGAAGTTCACGCCGCGGACGTCCGGCCCCGCATCGCCGAACTGCTTGGGGTAAAACCCCGCGTCGATGATCGCCGCCTCGATATCCGGCGGCAGGTCGCGGTTGCGAACCCACCGCGTCGCCAGCCGATCGACGGCGCGCTTGCCGATATCGGGACGGGTGAGCAGGCGCGCGAGGGTGCCGTTGGCTCGCGTCACCAGCCGCATCCCGCCGACGGGGTTCGCGCTGCTGCCCGTCAACACCAGCCCGTCGACCTGCTCGGGGTGGCGGGAGGCGTACTCGGTCGCCACGTAGCCGCCCAGCGAGAGGCCGACCAGTACCGCGCTACCGTCGGTCGCGGTCTCGATCGTCTCCTCGAGGCGGTCGATCGCCGGCTCCATCCGGAACGTCTCGTCGGCGAACGTCCCGTGTCCGGGCAGATCGAGCGCGACGACCCGGTACTCGTCGGCCAGCGCCCGTCGCTGGGGGAGCCACATCTCCTTGGTGAACATCGCGCCGTGAACGAAGACGATCGCCTGTGCGTCCGCGGGACCGTCGACGTCGACGCCCTCGAGATCGCTGCGGTCGAATATCACCATCGTCCGTCGGCGTACGACGACGATACCGTTAGTTCCCGGCCCGGCAACGACAACCGAAAGCCGCCCCCGACTCTCGGTGTAAACCTCAGTGTGCGATATCAAATGCGGTCGAGATGGCCCTTCTGGTGCTCGAGAAGGCGATCCGGACGGTCGCTCGCACTCAGTGGTTCTCCGTGTCGGCGTCGTCGCGACGGTCGCCGTTCGAACGGTCCGTCCGGCTCGGCTCCTCGTCGACTGACACCTCGACCTCGGGACCACGGTCCGGATCCGACGGGTCGAGTTCGGCCTCCGGCTCTCGCTCCGTCAGGGCGTCGGGGTCCGCTTCGGCGCCGCGATCGGTCGGCTCGGCTGCCTCGAGCGCGTCGGTCCCGTCTCCGGACGACGCACGGTCCCGATTTTCGACGTCGAACTCGAGCGAGCGATCGGGCTCGAGAACGAGCCGGTCTCCCTTCCGCTCGGCTACGGCGGCTAGCTCGAGCGAATGCGTCTCGTCGGGACCGGTCGCCATGGCTGGAGCCGTCGAGGCCGGACCGTCGGCCGCGGGCGGAGGACAGACGCGGACGACGGCGCCGTCGACCGCGGCGACGACGCCGACCGTCTCACTGTCGGCGGTCTCGACTCGCGCACCGATATCGGCGTCCGTGAACGTGTCGCACATAGAGGCGACCTCACGGCAGCCGGAAAAGAGCGTGGTGCCTGCAGGAGTCGGTCTCGAGGAAACTGAACGTGGTGGGCCTCCGCGGTCGAACCCGGGACGCCAGCGGTAGAAGGGAGTTACTCCGTCGCGGCGGAGACGTCGTCCGTCTCGGTCTCGGTCTCCGGCGTCGGTTCGCCCGTCGGCCGAACGAACTCGCGCTCGAGGAGGATCCGCGTACTACTGATCTCCCGGACGTCCTCGGCCTCGAGAACGAAGGCCTCGCCGACCTCCATCCGGTCGAGGCGGATCAGGATCTGGTCGAGCGCGTCGGGGCTGGGCTCGACGCGGGCCTGCTCGCCGCCGACCGACGCGACGGTGCCGATCACCTTACCGTCGGCCCGCTCGACGAGTTTGCCGAGGTCCTCGCTCGTGAACGTTCCCTCCTCGACGTCGTCCGCGTCGTCGAGGTCGGTGCCTGCGCCGCCCGCAGCGGCCGCCTCTGACGAGGAAACGGCTGTCTCGGCTTCCGGCGATGCGTCGGCCGCCTCGTCTTCCGCGGAGGCGTCGGTCGTCTCGTCCTCCGGGAGGACGTCGGCCGTCTCGACGGCGACGTCGCTTCCGAGCTGTTCGCTCCACTTCGAGGAGACGATCGGCGCGACGGCGAGAAACACCATCATGACCATGAACAGCGCCAGCATGGCGGTCGCGACGACCGTGACGCCGTACGTGGCGTCGAACGCGACGATGTTCGAGGCGATACTCGCTGCGGTGCCACCGGTAGTGACGGGACTCATTGACGTTGGTCCTCACATCGCGATCCGCTCCTATGAGGATTTCTTTTCTCTGTCGTCCCGCGGGCTCCACTCACATCGATCGAGAGTCCTCCTCGAGCGCTCTCGTCCCGGTTATTCGATCGGGAACCGAAGAATCGCGCCGATCCCGTCGAAGACGTCGGCGAACCGGTCACCGTTCGGGAAGTCGTCGGGTACAACCAGCGCCTCGCCGCCTTGCTCCTCGGCGCGCTCGCCTAACTCCTGGATCGTCGTCCCCTCGAGCGTCGTCGAGAGCAACAGCGTGTCGACGGCCTCGTACTCGAGGGCGTCGTCGACGTCCGCGCTGCCGTACGCGACCGCGTCGGAGCCGACGTCGTCGAGGAACTCGGCGAGCGCCTCGCTGACCGCCTCGCGGTCGCGCTCGTCGATGGCCTCCTGGCCGCTCTCGGCGAGGCGCTCGAGACCCTGTTTCGTGGCGTACTCGACGGCGAACTCGCCGGCGACCAGGTCCTCGAGTCGGTGGTCGAGATCCGTCTCCTCGCGGAAGCGTTCGATCGTTCCGGTCGTCCCGCCCAGCAGCAACCCGTCGATCTCGTCATCCTCGAGGAACGTGACGGTCGTTCGCTCGGCGACGTCGTCGAAGAACTCTCGTTCCCGGTGTTCGCGGTCGCGCTCGAAGCGTTCGGCCGACTGGCCGCCGGCGCCGGACTTGTCCGGGACGTCGCTGTCGAAGACGTCGATCTCCTCGACGCCCTCGTCGTCGAGTCGGCCCAGCGCCGCGCCGCCGCGCTCGACGACGAGGAGGCCGTACGTTGCCGACGGCTCGGTGACTGACTCGAGCGGCGAGAGGTCGAACTCGTTTGCGTGTGCGTAGATCGACTCCTGGATCTCGACCGGGGGGTCGTCGAACGTCGCCGTCAGCAGGTCGCCGTCGGGCTCGCCGGCGTAGACGAGAAGGCCGTTGTCGGGGGTCTCGTCGTACTCGTCGAGCCGATCCCTGATCGCCTCGAGGGCGTCGACGAGCGGCTGCGGGGACGACTGCTCGTCGAGCTGGGTCGCCTCGGCGTAGTCGGTCTCGACGGGTTGGCGGGCCTCGCCGATGGAGTCGCCAGGCGGAACCGCGAGCGAGACCAGGATATCCCGGTCGGCGGAGACGTTCGAGAGGCGATCGAGTCGTTCGTGGAGGTCGTAGTTCGAGAGTGACATAGATTCGAAGATCAGTTCGAGACGACGCGAGACGCGCCCTCGAACCTGAACTACCCGCCTCTACGGGGAGCGACCGATTAGGAAACCGGCCAGCGCTCTCAAGCACGCGGCCTCAGTCGGAGCGGGAGAGTCGGGAGTCGTTCGGCACCGACGCCCGATCGGTCGATTCCGAGGCGTCGGATCGAGAACGCTCGAGCGGGAGCCGAGCGAACAGCCGCGAGCGGACGTCGACCGACTCGCTGCCCAGCACCGCAAAGCCCGCGAAGATCGTCAGGAACCCGACGACCGCGAGCGGGGCAATCCGTTCGCCGAGGATCGCCCACCCGCCCAGCGTCGAGACGACGGGGACGACGTAGAATACCAGGTTGGCCTCGATCGCACCCGTCTCGTCGAGCAGCGCGAAGTACGCGAGGTAGGCGAGGACGCCGGCGAAGACGCTGACGTACGCCAGCGCAGCGATCGCACCGGCGCTCCAGGTGATCGACGCCGCCGACTCGCCCGCGGCCAGCGACAGCGCGTGGGAGAGCGCCGCGGCGAGGGGCAGCCCCCAGGCGATCCGGACCGAACTCGAGAGGGTCGCGTCGACCCGTCGGATGAGGACGGCACCGAGGGCGGCGCTGGCCGCTCCGGCGAACAGGATCGCGCGCCCGAGGGCGTCGCCGCCGACCAGCATCGCGGGATCGGGGCTGACGACGAGCGCGACGCCGACCAGACCGAGCCCCATCCCGACCGCCCCGCGAGCGGAGAGGCGCTCGCTCGAGAGGAGTACGGCTGCGAACACGGGCGTCAGGATCGGGTTGAGACTGAAGACGATCGCACCGACGGCGCTGGTGGCGTACTGCTGGCCGACGAACAGAAGCGAGTTCGCCAGCCCGATGACCAGCCCACCGGTCGCGAGGATCCCGATGACGTCGCCCGTGGTCGTCGGGATAAGGTCCTCCCGCGAGAACCGGACGGCCGCGTACGCGACCATGATGAGGGCCGCGATGTCGAACCGCAGCGCCACGAACAGCAGCGGCGGGAAGTACTCGAGGCCGGCTTTCGCGGCGACGAACGTCCCCCCGAAGAAGAGACTCGCGAGTGCGAACAGGACGATCGTTCGTTTGTCGATCACCGACTGAACACCTCCGCGAGATCGAGCGTAGATGGTGTGGGTTCGAGAACTTCCATCCTGACATCGAGTACGAACGCAGCACGTATAGGCTCGTTCGTAAAATATTTCATATCGAGAAAGGCAGAGGTCCTGCGCGGAGATTTCATAGTATGAAACTCTTTCACAGTGCGAAACCGACTTACACTCGGAGGACCCAGCGACCGTATGGAATCGACGCTCGAGGAGATCGAGTTTCTCGCCCTGTCGGCGAACCGCGTCGAGGTCCTCGGACTTCTCGCCGACGGACGGCGGACTCGAGGCGAACTGGGCGAGGCGACCGGCGCCTCGCAGGCGACGCTCGGACGCATCCTGGGCGACTTCGAGGACCGATCGTGGATTCGACGCGACGGTGACGCCTACGTGGCGACGGCGACAGGGCGACTCGTCGCCGAGGGGTTTACCGACCTCCGGGAAATCCTCGAGGCCGAGATGAAACTCCGGGAGGTCGTCGACTACCTTCCGACCCACGCAATGGACGTCGACCTGCAGCGGCTGGCGGATGCGACGATCACCCAGCCCTCACAGATGCGGCCGAACGCGCCGCTGTCCCGTCTGCTCGAGCTACTGCGCGAGGGCGAAGAGGTTCGAACGTTCTCCCACGCGTTCAACGAGCAGACGCTGACGGTCGTCCAAGAGCGAACGGCCGCGGGCGACCAGCGGTTCAGGGGCGTCTTCTCCCGACGCGCGATCGAGGCGCTCGCCGAGGAGTCGGGGCTACGGGACCGACTGCGGTCGCTCGTCGAGTCCGACCGGGCCGAACTCAGAGTTCGGGACGAGGGGGTCCCGATCGCGGCGATGATCGTCGACGACGTCGTCTACCTGCTCCTTCGCGACGAGAACGGCGTCCTCCGGGCGTCGGTCGACACCGACGATCCGGCCGTCCGGGCGTGGGCCGAGGACACCTACGACCACTACTGGCGAACCGGCGAGCCGCTCGAGGCCGAGGCGCTGTCGCCCTGAGCGGTTACCGTCCGGTTCTCTCGGTGAGCGCGTCGACCCCGTTAGTTCGTCTCCTTCCAGTCACCGACCTCCCGATTCCCGAACTCCCCCTTGGCCTGGCGTTCGTGGGGCCAGAGCACGATCACTAGGACGGTCCCGTAGAACGCCGCGACGATCCCCAGAACGAGGACGCCGGGAAGCGCTCCGATCGACGCGGTTTCGACGACACCCGTCTCGCCGACGTAAGCGGTGATCCGGAAGAGCCAGGCCAGCAGCAGGACCGTCACGAGCGCGAGGTAGATACGCCGGAGCCGGTTTGCCACCGCCTCGAGCATCGTGATCTTCATCGTCGGATTCCGGTAATCGTCGCTCAGTTCGCTCCGCCAGTCCTCGTGTTCAGACTCTCGGGAGGGGTCGAGCGCGTCGGCGAGCAGGTTCTCCTGGTACAGTCGAACCCGCGACCGATAGACGTCGTAGTCGCGGTATCGACGCGCCTCGATCAGCAGGAAGGCGGCGACGGCCAGCACGCCGACGAGGATCACGTAGTGTGGGTTGTCGGGACTCGAGAACGCCCAGGTGAGGATCGCAGCCATCACCGTCACCGCCCAGGTCGTCGTCTGGTCGAGTCGGCCGCGCCAGGTCGTCTCCCGATCCAACTCCCCGCGGTAGGCGTCCCCGAGGACGGCACTCGTCTCAGAGACGTCGCTCGCGATCTCGCCGCCGAGATCGTCTTCGGAGATCGGTTCGTGATCGGTGCTCTCTGACATTGCCCTCTACGAGGTCTTCGCCGCGGAGGACGAAGTACGCTTCCGAGGGGCTCGAGGCGAGCGTCGAAAACTGGTGGTTCGTACGGTCCGTCGTCGCTGTCCCGGCGATCGCCGTTCGATCGGAGCGCCCACCGGTAAAACGGACGGCGATCCCGTATCAGTCGTCGTTCCGGCCGATCGTCGGCCAGGACACGGACTCGAGGACCGCCTCGTCGAACAGCGGACTCTGCTCGCCGGGGACGAAGGTGTCTAACACCATCTGGACGATGTAGGCGGTGTCTCCGGCGTCGAATCCGACGTCCCCGGCCACGACGTACACCACGGTCGTCGCCGGGACGATTATCACCGCGGCGCGCTGAATCGCCAGCAGTACCGACTTCGGCAGCGGCGGCTTGTCGTCGAGTTCGTACTCGAGGTCCATCTCCCGTCCCGTTCGGTCGACATCTGTGGCTGCCAGGTTGCGAACCGCCGCACAGAAGGTCTCGCAATCGCGATCAAATTTCGCTGACTACAGCCACTATCTATCCACTATCGTGTACAGAATCTGGGATCGTGTCGGCCTCGACGGAGTCAGGCACGTCGTGGACGATCACCTCGCCGTCCTCGACGGTGATGTCGAGGAGACTGGTCGCCTCGTAGGGGGTGTCGTCGAGCGCGGAGTCGCCGACCTTCCGCATGACGACGACGACGTCGACGATCTCGGCGCCGATCTCGTCGAGGGACTCACAGATCGCGGCCAAGGTACCGCCCGTCGAGAGCATGTCGTCGAGGACCACCACGCGGTCGCCCTCGGCGACGTCGTTGATGTACATCTCCGACTCGGAGTACCCCGTCTCCTGGTGGAGCGACACCTCGCCCTCGAGCCCGTAGGGGCGCTTGCGGATCACCACGAGCGGAATGTCGGTCTGGAGCGAGACCGCGGTCGCGAGGTGGATCCCCATCGCTTCGGGGGCGACGATCTTGTCGACCTCGAGGTCGGCGGTCCGCATGACCTCGACGACGACCTCCCGCAGCAGCGCGGGCTCGAGCTGGGGGACGCCGTTGCTGATCGGGTGCACGAGGTACTCGTAGCCGTCCTTGTCGATGATCGGTGCGTCGTCGAGCGAGGCGAGCAGGCGTTCCATAGCGTGGGTTCGGCCAATCCGAGTAAAAGCTGTTCGTTCTCGGAAGCCGACCGACGGCCGCTATCGGCCGAGAATCCACCAGTTCTCGAGGCGATCCGTCACGACGTCGGTGACGTCGGTGAGGTAGGGGAGTCCCCAGCGCGCGACCACGATCGCGCCGATCGTGTTGAACACGATATCGGTCATCGTATCGTCCAGTCCGTGCTGGGCGAGGGGCATCTCGAGGCCGGTGTAGGCGGCGACGACGTCGAACCCGAACTCGCCGATCTCCCAGAAGACGCCGAACGCGAGGACGAACACCACGATGGTTCCCGGAACGAGCTCCGGCGGCAGGTGGATCTCGTCGCGGTGCTCGTCGAGGGTGCGGACGGCGACGTAGCCGACCGCGCCGACGAGCGTCGCCGAGAGGGGGTGGGTGAGGTTGTGCCACCAGAACGACCGGTCGTAGATATAGAACGAACCGATCGCGTGCATGAACACTACCGTCGTGATCCAGAGGGTGAGCCCCGCGTCGAACGGGATCCCGTACCGCCGGCGGAGCAACGTCGGCAGGAACGTCACCGCGAGCATCGCGGCCGCGTTGGAGATCACTCCCGGATCGAACGTGACGACTCCGTAGCCGAGGATCGCAGCCATCCCGAGCCGCAGCACCTGGACGAGCCCGTGCTGGGCGCGTCCGGAGATCGGAAGCCGTTCCTCGAGGGGTGGGTGGCCGTCGATATCGGCTTCGCTCGCAAAGACGTCCTCCTCGATCCCGTCGACGGGCGCCGAGACGAGCTCCTCGCCCGGGAAGCGACGGTAGTAGCGATCGAAGCAGGCGCCCGCGAGGAGCCCCGCAATGGTCGCGACGATCAGGAGCCACATCGCCTCCGTATTGCTTGCGAGGAGGTCGGTTCCCGCGACGAGATCTACCGTCCACGTGAGCACCGTCCAGGTCGCCGCGACCGCCGCCGACAGCATCGTGACGAACGCGATCGCGAGCCACCGCTCGAGGCGAATCTCGGTCAGCGCGTGCACCTCGAGCGTGAGCGCGAGCGCGATCGTCGCCGCGCCGCCGTAGATGACGAGCTGGCGGCTCCAGAGCTCCGGTGCGACGATGGCGGCGAGCAACGGTGCGATCGCGGCCGCCGTCACTTCCCAGGGGAGGGCGGCACGCGTCGACCGGAGCGCGATCAGAGGGACGACCGCGACGGTGACGACCGTCGTGGCGAACAGCACCTCGTGGACGCGCCCCTCGAGGAGCGCTCTCGCGCCGATGAGGACCACGGCGACGATCGCGAGCCAGGAGATCGCGGCGTTCGACCGCTCGCCGTGAAACGCGCGGGTTGGTGTTCGTGACATCGTCGGAGGGGTCGTTCGTCTCGCGTCGCAGACGAGTGGCAGCGACGGCGACGGTGGCGAGTTCGGATTTCGGTACGTTCGATTCGGAAGAAAGCGCGGGGCTTGCAGAGTCCACCCCGGGAAACCGTTACGGCTCCCGCCCCGAGCGTGGTCCCCTCCCGTGAGTCTGCGACCGACGGTGGACGCTTGCTCGAGCGCGCGACGGCCATATCCGACGAGCGGTCGAACAGGACCCAACCGATGATGGCGCCGACCCACGCGTTCGCGGGACTCGTGCTCGCTGCCGTTCTCGCGCTCGTCGCGCCGCAGTTCGCGTTCGTCCTCGCGGTCGCGGCGATCGCCGGCGGCGTCTTTCCCGATCTCGATCTGTACGCGGGCCACCGGCGAACGCTTCACTTTCCTGTCTACTACTGGCTGCTCGCGGTACCGGCATCCGTCGTCGCGGTGCTCGTCCCGACCGACGCGACCATCGCCGTCGCGATCTTCCTCCTCGCGGCCGCGTTGCACTCGCTCATGGACGTCTTCGGCGGTGGCCTCGAGCTGAAACCCTGGCGGGAAACGTCCGACCGGGCGGTCTACAGCCATTACCACGGCCGCTGGCTCGCGCCGCGGCGCTGGGTTCGGTACGACGGCGCGCCGACCGATCTCGCGCTCGCCGGCGTCCTCGCCGTTCCCGGGCTGGTGGTCTTCGACGGGACCGTCCGGACCGCCGCGATCGCACTGCTTGCGGTCGCGGTCGGATACGCGCTCGTCCGAAAACCCCTCGTCGTGGTCGCCGAGTGGCTGCTCGAACGACTCCCCGAGCCCGTCCTCGAGTCCCTTCCCGAGCGGTTCCTGCCGATCGAGGACTCGGACCTCGAACGGGTCAGGGACTGAGGCGCCCGTTCGGCCACGGGAACGCCGGACCGTCTCCGCGAGCCCCGCCGTCTCGACCGTCGACCGTGCTCCCGTGAGTCGGGCGGGTGATTACG
Source organism: Natronococcus sp. A-GB7 (assembly GCF_029688865.1). Classification (GTDB taxonomy): domain Archaea; phylum Halobacteriota; class Halobacteria; order Halobacteriales; family Natrialbaceae; genus Natronococcus. The sequence goes on along the minus strand of NZ_JARUKV010000005.1, from coordinate 122,849 downwards.
AGCGGTGCTGGGATCCGAGGTCGTCGGCCGCGATGATCGCGTCGCGGACCTCGTCGACGCTCGCGTCGAAGGCGTTGTGAATCGTCTCTCCCTCGGCGAGCGCGGCGGTCGCGACGCGCTCGAGGTCGTCCTCGGCGGGATCGTCGACGCCGAGTTCGCCGAGCGTGACGGGAAGCTCGAGCGCGGTCGAGAACTCGATCACGTCGTCGACGAACGCGTCGTCGCGTCCTTCGAGGACGAGCTGGGTAATGATCCCGAAATTGACCTTCTCGCCGTGGGTCGCGTGGTGGGTATCCTCGAGCTGGGTGAGCCCGTTGTGAACGGAGTGGGCGGCCGCGATGCCGCCGTTCTCGAACCCCAGGCCGCTCAAAAGGGTGTTGGCCTCGGTCACCGCTTCGACGCTCTCGGTGACGATCCCCTGCTCGACGGCCCGCACCGCCGAGCGGCCGTGTTCCCGCAGGAGGTCGTAACAGAGCCGAGAGAGCGAGTGGGCGGCGTGGGTCGGTCCCTCGTCGAAGAAGTTCTCGCCGTCGGCCCGCCGGACCGCGTCGGCCTCGAACCAGGTCGCCATCGCGTCCGCGATCCCCGAGCTGAAGAAGCGAACGGGAGCCCCCGCGATCACCGCCGTGTCGACCAGCACCAGATCGGGGTGGTCCGTGTAGAACCAGTAGCGTTCGAACTCGCCCTCGTCCGAGTAGATCACCGAGAGCGCCGACGTCGGTGCGTCCGTCGAGGCGATCGTCGGCACCGAGACCATCGCCCCGCCCGCGTTCTCCCGGACGGCCTTGGCCGTATCGAGGGCTTTCCCGCCGCCGGCGCCGACGATCGCGTCCGCGCCGGCATCGCGAGCGATCTCGGTGAGGCGGTCGATCTCGGTTTCGGAGGCTTCGCCGCCGAACTCCTCGAGGACCGGTTCGACGTCGGCGTCCTCGAGGCTCGCCTCGGCCCGATCGCCGACGATCTCGAGGACGTCCGCGTCGGCGAGCACGAGCGCCGACTCCGCGGCGGGCTCGAGGCGGTCGCCGAGCTGGTCGAGGGCGTCGCGGCCCTGTACGTACGCTGCCGGTGATTTGAACGATCGAATCATGCGAGGATCTCGCATCACGCAGGAACAAATAGGCGTTTCCTCGGAAACCGACAGGTCCGAGATGGACGATCGGGGATACCACTGTTAGGCCCGCCCGTTAGGTGCGTCGTCGACCTAATCGCTGTAATGACCGAGGTTTCCGTAGTCGGCGGCGGGATCGGCGGGCTCACCGCGGCGCAGGAACTCGCCGAGCGCGGGTTCGACGTGACCGTCTACGAGGCCAACGACCGGTTCGGCGGGAAGGCCCGTTCGATGCCGATCGACGACCCCGACGGACTGCACGGCGAGCACGGGTTTCGCTTCTTTCCAGCGTTTTACCGCCACGTCGTCGATACGATGGAGCGAATTCCGGACGGAACGGGTAGCGTCGCCGACAACCTCGTCGAGACCGAGGCGACGCTGATCGCCAGCACCCACCGCCCGGATCAGGTCGCCGAGACCGGAAATCCCGAGTCGCTCCGCGAGTGGCTCGAGGCGCTCCGGCCGGCGTTCGCCGAGGACCTGCCGTCCGAGGACGTCCGGTTCCTGCTCGAGCGGCTGGCGTACCTGCTGACCGCCTGCGAGAAGCGCCGCGAGGAGGAGCTCGACGACGTCTCCTGGTGGGAGTTCATCGACGCCGAGAACCGCTCGCAGGAGTTCCAGGATCGGCTCGCCTTCGCCACCCAGTCGCTGGTCGCGCTCCGACCGGAGGTCGGTAGCGCTCGAACGATCGGGACGATCTACATGCAGCTGCTGTTCGGCCAGCTCGATCCGAGCAGGCCGACCGAACGGATCCTGAACGGACCGACCAACGAGGCCTGGATCGATCCCTGGGTCGCGTACCTCGAGGACCTCGGCGTCGAGTTCCACCCGGCGACGCCGGTCCGCGGGTTCGAGGTCGACGGAGGACAGGTCGCGGGCCTCGAGCTGGTCGACGGGAGTCGGGTTCGGAGCGACGAGTACGTCCTCGCGGTTCCCGTCGAGGTCGCTCCCGAGTTCGTGACGCCGGAGCTGGCTCGGGTCGCGCCCGAGCTCGACCGGATCGACCGCCTCGAGACGGCCTGGATGAACGGGATCCAGTTCTACCTCCGCGAGGACGTCGAGCTGACCCGCGGCCACCAGGTGTACGCCGACGCCCCCTGGGCACTGACGTCGATCTCCCAGCGCCAGTTCTGGACGGGGTACGATCTCGACGAGCGCGGCCCCGACGAGGTCGAGGGCGTGCTCTCGGTGATCGCCTCCGACTGGGATACACCCGGAATCGTCTACGGCAAGCCCGCGCGGCGGTGTTCCCGCGAGGAGATCGCGACGGAGATCTGGGAGCAGCTCAAGCGCCACCTCGACGGTCCCGAGACGCGGCTCACCGACGACCTGCTGGTCGACTGGTTCCTCGATCCCGCGCTCGTCGAGACTGGCGGTGTGTCGGGGACCCGTGGCGAGGCCGTCGAGGGCGTCGAGAACCGCTCGCCGCTGCTGATCAACACGGTCGGTGCACTGCGAAACCGGCCGCCCGCGGACGTCGGCGTTCCGAACCTGACGATCGCGAGCGACTACGTCCGGACCAACAGCGACCTCGCGTCGATGGAGTCGGCCAACGAGGCCGGGCGCCGGGCCGCGAACGCGATCTGTCGGCGCCACGGCGCTCGCGAGACGGCGCGGATCTGGGAGCTCGAGGAGCCCGCGGTGCTCGAGCCGTTCAAGCGCCAGGATCGGATCCGGTACCGCCTCGGGCTGCCCCACCCTGGGGAAGTGACCCAGTCGCTTCGACGGGTGACGGGCCGGCTGAGCGGTCGGGCCTGACGGGCCGCGAAAGCGTCCGCTCGGTATTTTGGTGATCGCCGTCGAACGTCTCCGTATGGCTACCGACGAAACGGCCGTCCGAACCCTACTACTCGTTCTCGTCGTCCTGTTCTTGCTGCCGGTTTTGCTGATGCTGCTGGCCGTTCCGATGATGGGGCTGTGGGGAGGCGGTCACATGTGGACCTGGAACGGAACCGCAGGGATCGGGTGGCTCGCAGTCTTGTTGTGGCTGTTCCCGCTGGCGGTGATCCTCGGCGTCGGCTACTTGCTGTATAGGGCTCTCGTCGGCTCCTCGAGCCGTCGCTCGGATCCTGCACTCGAGGAGCTGCGAGTCGCGTACGCTCGCGGGGAACTCTCCGACGAGGAGTTCGAGACGCGTCGAGATCGGCTCCGGCGCGAGGACGAACGGCCCTGAACCGCGTCGCTCGATGGCAGTAACGCATCAGACCGCACACCGGTCACGAACGCGAGTTCCAGCCCCATCGCCGTTCAGTCCGAGCGGCTGGTCACCCGCAGTTCGCCGTCGACCTCGTAGAGGTAGCCCCGCTCGAGCAGCCGCGTGATCGCGTGCTCGGCGTCGACCCGCTCGAGTGCGAGCTCCTCGATTTCGGTGAGGATCGAAACCGCCCGCTCGCGGTCGATCGACGGAACACCGTCGTGGTCGGCGCTCGAGTCGACGATCCGGGTCGACAGCACCTCGTACGCGTCCGTAATCCACGTCGGAAGCGGCGGGCGCGGGTTGTCAGTGAGAGACACAGTCAACTCTCCGTTAACTATACTTATCAACGTCGTACTACTTAATTGTACCCGCCGAATTCGTGTCGTGCGCACGCCAGCGTCCGATCAGGGCTGTTTCGATCCGATATCAGTATCTTCGTGTTCGGTCTCGCCGTGTTCCGCCAGTTTCTGCTGGGAGTCGAAGGTCTCCTGGCAGACCGGACAGGGGAACGCGCTCGATTCCTCGACGTCCTCGTCGTCTCGCGGGTCCATTACCATGTGCGTTCGTCACAACATCGTCCATAATAATTGTGAACGTTGCACACGAGGGTGTGGTCCGGTCGCCGGTTCGATTGTGGGGCCGGTTCCGGCGCGGAATCGAGCGCAGACGACTCGTCGTCGCGTCGAGGACCAGTGGGGCCGGTCTCTCGAGCAGTCCTCAGTGACCGACTCGCGCCGGATCGGGACGTTCCGACCGCGTTTATTGATCGAACTAAGCTATTAGTCCTATTCTGACTTCTAATTCATCAACTGACAAAGACCACAAATCTTTACCTCATCCGTTCCGGAGAGAGTCGGTAGATCATGCAACGACGTACCGCGCTCAAGTCGATAGCGGCGACGGCGACCGGACTGGCGTTTGCGGGGACCGCCAGCGGCGACGACGACAACTACCGACCGCGGGGGCCGTGGGGGACGACCGACGATCAGGAAAAACTGCCCTACGCCTCCTACTACACGAACGAACAGCTCGCCGACCGCCTCCAGGGGCTCGACCGCCGCAGCGACCGCCTCGAGCTCCGCCAGATCGGCGAGTCCGCCGGTCGCGAAGATCCGATCTGGGAGGTGCAGATCGGCGATGGCGACGAGAGTCTGCACATGATCAACGGGATCCACGGCGACGAGCCCTCGGGGCTCGAGGCCACCGTCCAGGTTCTCCAGACGCTCGCGATGGGGAACTCCCCGGAGGTCGCGGACATCCTCGACGAACTCTCGCTGACGATCATCCCGGATATGAACCCCGACGGCAACGAGTTCCGCGGGGACGACGGGCTGGCTGAGGGGAATAGCTCCGACTTCTACCAACGGCGGGCGAACACGACCGAGTGGGACGGCGAAACCGCCGAGATGCCGAGCTACTATTACGACCACTGGGACGTCCCGGGCTACGACCTCAACCGGGACTTCCCGGTTATCCCCGACTTCGATCCCGACGAAGACGAGAATCTCGGTATCTGGGATGGACGTTCGTACGGTATCCCGATCGACGAAATCGACCTCGAGTCGCAGGTCGATGACCCCCCAGAGGTCATCTGGGGAAGTGGGCTGAACCTCAATCCCGAAACACGCGCCACCATCGACTCGTTCCTCGAGGCCGATCCCGACTGGGCCTTCACCCACCACCACCAGGGGACCCCGATCGATCCGGACTCGAGCGACGAGAACGGCCCCGACTGGCAGACCTCGATGAGCGTGATGGCTCCCCAGGGCGCGGCCTACGGCGACGTCTCCGACGACATCGACGGTCCCGAGGACGGCAACGTCTTCATCACTGAGGACGCCGAGAAACGCTCGCTCCAGTCGGCCGTACTGGCCAAGGACGCGGCGGGACTCGCGGGCGGCGGTCGGATCGACAAAGTCAACCGCTTCCCCTACGGGCCGCTGTGGGGGAGCTACGAGGAGGTGCTGCCGCTGTACACCGACGCCGCGGCGCTGCTGTACGAGGTCTCCCACCAGAGCGAGGAGCGCGGCCAGAAGGGCGAAGGGTTCAAGGTCAAACTCACCCGCGACGTCTACCTCGAGACCTTCCGCCGGATCGCCGACGGTTCGATCCACGATATCGACGAAATGCGCTACTTCGACGAGATGTCGGTGCCGACCGAGAACGCCGAGAACCCCCACACGCAGTAAGCGGTCCGGGCGTGGGCCCTCGGCTCCGGACGACCGTTCAGGATCGGCGCCGGCTGTCGGGCGCAAGCGCGTCGTCGTACACCCGCTCGAAGAGCGCCTCGAGTTCGTCCCGGGTCGGCTTTCGGGGATTGTTGTCCGGCGAGCCCGAGTCGAAGGCGTCCTGGGTCATCCCCGGGACGACGTCGAGGTACGTCTCGCGGTCGGGAACCTCGCCGAACTCGTCGAGGTAGCCGGTGAGCGAGATATCCTCGCAGAGCTGTTCGACGCCGTCGCTGGCCCACCGTGCGGCGACGCGGTCGGGGTCGCCCTCGTCGGCGACCCCGAGCATCCGGGCCACCTCGGCGTACTTTTTGGGCGCGGCCAGCTGGTTGAACTCGACGACGTAGGGGAGGATGAGCCCGTTCGCCAGCCCGTGTGGGATATGCAACTGTGCGCCGAGCGGGCGGGCCATCCCGTGAATGAGTGCCACCGACGAGTTACCGAAGGCCTTGCCGGCGTGGAACTGGCCGATCATCATCTCCGAGCGGGCCTCGATGTCGTCGCCGTTGGCCCAGGCGGCCGGTAGCGAGTCGACGATGCGTCCCATCGCGTTGCGAGCGTACTCGTCGGTGAGCGGGTAGCTCTCGACCGAGGTGAACGCCTCGATAGCGTGAGCGAAGGCGTCGATTCCGGTGAACGCGGTGTGGCTCTTCGGGAGCGAGCGCGTCAGTTCGGGGTCCTCGATGGCGACGTCTGGAACGATGTTCTCGGAGACGATGATGAACTTCGTGGCGGTGGACTCGTCGGTCAGCACGGCCGTCCGGGTCGTCTCGCTGCCGGTTCCCGCCGTCGTGTTGACCGCGATAATCGGCGGCGCCGGATTCGGCACGCCTTCGTAGCCCGCCTTGTCGACGCCGAACTCCCGGAGGTCGCCGTCGTTGGCCGCGAGGATGCCAACCGATTTGCCGACGTCGATGGAGGAGCCGCCCCCGAGCGTGACGATGACGTCGCAGTCTCGGTCCTCCCAGACCTCGAAGGCGTTCTCCACGTTCTCGACCGTCGGATCGGGCCTGACGCCGGTGTACAGCGCCGTCTCGACGCCGCTCGCCTCGAGGTTCTCGACGATTCGCTCACCGTGAATGTCGTAGATCATCTCGGAGGCGACCACGAGCGCCGTCTCTCCGTGTCGGCCGGCGTACTCGCCGACCCGCTCGCTGGCGTCGACGCCGAACAGCGTCTTTCCCGGTGAGACCACAGTGCGCGTTCCGTGCGTGAGCTCGGACATGCGTTGTGCCAACGCAGAGCGCGTTCAAGAAGGTTCTCCATTATAAATAACAACAGGAGTTGTTAATCGAGGGTCGGAGCCGTTCACCCGCCGGTCACGGGCGGCGTGATCGAGAGCGTGTCGCCGTCGGCCAGCTCGGTCGCGCCGCGTTCGAGGTGGGTCACGTTAGTCCCGTTTCGTAACACCGTGACGCTCCGAGCGATCGTCCCGTCGTCGGCGAGCAACGTCCCCTCGAGGTCGGGATGGTCGTTCTCGAGCGTGGCAAGCACGTCCCGAACGGTCGTTTCCGGGTCGAACTCACGAGTCGTCGTCCGCTCGCCGACGGCCTCGCGAACCATCGCGAAGTACCGGAGTTCGAGCTCCATCAGTCGGCGACGCTCTCGGCGACGTCGGCCAGGTCGAGTCGATCGACGGTGTCGGTCGTCGGGTGGCCGTTGTCGTTCCAGCCGCGGAACTCGTAGTACTCGTCGAGCATTCCCTCGAGCTCCTCGGGCGGGCAGTACATCCCCTCCGAGGGGCCGTCGGGAATCGGCTCGTGCATCGTCCGGTGGGGGAGCGTGTCCGTCCCGCGGTCGGCGACGCCGCGGGCGACGTTGATCAGGCGTTCGACGTTGTAGATCCGCTCACCGATCGCCTCGACGTCTTCGGTCGAGAGCTCCCAGCCGGTCGCGAGGCTGATCGCCTCCGCGTAGCGCTCGTTGACCCGGGCGCCCCAGCCCGCTTCGCTGACGAACCGACACTGAGTCAGCGAATCGCCCAGCGCGGTGAAGTGCTGGGTTCGGGCGGCGAACTCGGGGGTTCCCTCGGTCGTCTCGTCGTGGTTGCCGTCGTACTGGAGGGTGGGTCGGGTGTCGTGGTGGGAGCCGCCCCGCGTCGCCGTCGCGTAGCCGATGCTCATCCCCTTCAGTCCGCGCGCGGAGTGGGCCGCGAACTCGAGACCCTTGGCGCCGTAGAGGTAACGTTCGGCCTCGTCGTCGAGCGACTCGGCCAGCCGGAACGAGCCCTCGGCGAGGTCGTCGCCGAAGTCCTCGCGCTCGGCCGTCTGCCGGGCGAGTTCGACCAGCCCGTCGGCGTCCCCGAACTCGAGGTGGGGCGAGTCGTCGTCGTCGAGCAGTCCCTTCTCGTAGCACTCCCGGGCGAACGCGACCGTGACGCCCCACGAGATCGTGTCCATGCCGAGGCGGTCACAGAGGTCGTTGGCCTTGATGACGCGCTCGGGGTCGTAGACCTCCTGGAGCGTCGCCGTCCCGAACAGCGATTCGAACTCCGGGATCTTCCCCTCGGTGATCCCCTCGGCCTCGACCGAGACGTGCTTGCCGCACTTGACCGCGCAGTTCGAGCAGGTGGTGTCCTCGGTGACGTACTCCTCGCGCAGGGTCTCGCCGCTTACCGCCTCGGCGTCCTCGGCGTCGGCCTGCTCGGTCTGCATGTTCCGATGGCCGAGTTTCCCCATCTCGTTGATCGGGTTGACCAGCCCCGCGGTGCCGTACTCCTGGAGCATCTCGGTCTCGTCCATCAGCCGCCCCATCTGTTGAACCGCCCGCCCCTGCAGGTCGCCGGCGGGTTCCGGCTGGAAGTCGCCGCCCTGGACCGCGATGGCCTTCACGTTCTTCGAGCCGAGTACCGCGCCTGCGCCACCGCGGCCGGCGACGCCCTCGCGCATCTTCGATTCGTGGACCAGACAGGCGTACCGGACCTGGTTCTCGCCTGCCGGCCCGTTCGCGAGGACGTGCGTGTCGTAGCCGACGTCCTCGCGCTCGCGGATCTCCTGGCACGTCTCGTAGGTCTCGGTTCCCTCGAGGCCGTCGGCCGACTTCACCTCGGCCCCGTCCTCGTCGATGAGTACGTAGGAGTGTTCCTCAGCCGTCCCGTGGAGAACGACCACCTCGAACCCGGTCGTTTTCAGCGCCTGCGGTAACGTACCGCCGAAGGTCGAATCGAAGAACCCGTTCGTCATCGGGCTCACGAAGCCGACGACGCCGCGCGACGTCGACTGGAACGGGGTGGCGTTCATCGGCCCGACCGCCAGCGCCAGCACGTTCTCCGGATCGAACGGATCCGCGTCAGCGGGCACGTGTTCGGCGACCTGTTTGGCGACGAACCCGTTCCCGCCGAGGAATCGCCGGGCGTCCCGGGGGTCGATCGATTCGATCTCGCTATCGCCGGTTCCGAGGTGGACGTGCAGGATCTCGCCGCCGTACACCGAGGGGAGCGTCTCGGACATTGATACGAATACCGTACGGCGGAGGCCCCCTTAATTCATCGGCGATGTTCCCGCGTGCCGAGTGGATTGCGACGGCCCCCGGTGTGTCGAGGGGACCCAGTGGACTCCTGCTCGGTTAACACAGGGGGTGTCCGCTCGCCCACGCACGCACTGGACTTTTCCGGACGGCCGCGGTACGTTCTCCGTGACTCGACTTTCGACCATCGTCATCCTCGTCGGCGTCGCGAGAGTCGTTCCGCTCCCGCCCCCGCTTGGGATCGTGCTCGGTGCCCTCCTGACCGTCGTCGGCGTCGGACTCAGACGGTTTACCGAGAACTGATACGTTCGCCGAGATAAGCCGGCCCCAGAGCCAAGTAGCTCGTTCTCGAATCGATCCATAGAATGAGCGAGGGGCGAGACCTGCCCACGGTCCTCTTCGATCCCGAAGTAAACAGATCGATCAACGAGGCGCTGCCTCGGGCCGTCGTCGAGGCCTTCGGAGTCATCACCACCCTTGGTGACGGGGCGACGCTGGTCGCCGTCGCGGCCCTGCTGTACTGGTTCGGCGCCGCCGAGGACCGCCACGATCGGGCGATGGTGCTCGCGATCGCCGTCACGACGCTCGCGCTCGTCGCCGGACTCAAGGGCATCCTCGAGGTCCAGCGCCCGCTGTACGCGGCCGAGCCACCGCTAGCCTTCGCCCCGGAGACGTACCCGGGCTGGAGCACACCCAGCGCCCACGCGATGGGCGCCGCGTCGGTCTACGGCGCACTGGCCGTCGTGACGAACGTCGGGAAACGCTGGCAGCGGTACGCGGTCGCGGCCGCGTTGATCGTCGCGATCCCGTTCTCGCGGGTCGTCCTCGGGGTTCACTACGTCGGCGACGTCATCCTCGGCGTCGCGCTGGGACTCGCGCTCGTCGCCGTCGCCCTCCGGATCACGAACCGATCGGTCACGCCGATGTTCGCACTCTCGCTTGCGATCGCGGTCGGGGCCTTCCTGCTCGGCTCCGAGGAGTACACGACGATGGCGATCGGGGCATCGCTTGGCGGACTCGTGACGTGGCCGCTCCTCGAGGACCGGAACGCCGAGCCGCTTGGGGCATCCGTGCTGGCGCTCGGCCTGTTCGTGCTTCCGTTGCTCGCGGTCGTCAGGCTGCTCGACTTGCTGATCGCCGTCGAGGGCGGGTTCGTGATCGCCGAGACGGTGACGGTGAGCCTGCTGGCGATCCTCGAGACCGTCGGGTTCGCAGTCGCCTTCGGGGGCGCGATCGCGGTGCCGTTCGTCGCGACTCGGTTCAACGACTCGAGGGTGACTCGGACACTCCAGACCGCGTTGCCGTTCAGCGGGCGGACCGTCGACGCCGACGCCGTCGGTGAGGAACCAACACCCGAGGAGCGGACCGACGACTGACCGACCGCGGCCGGTTCGATTCGGCGAGCCGGCGCGACCGCCCGCTCCGAACTCGCGGCGATTCGGGAGGGGCTACGGTAGAGCTTTGCGTCCTCGCGACGAGGGCCGGTATGGCGATCGAGGCCTCGTTTACCGCGACGGAGGGGGAGTTTCCGCTCGCCGAAGTGTTCTCGAAGTTCCCCGCTGCTCGGATCGAGCTGGACCGGGTCGTCCCCACGAACGATGTACTGATCCCGTACTTCTGGCTCAAGCAAGAGGACTCCGCAGAGATCAGTTTAGAAGGGATCGACCACCCCGGGATCGACGGCCTGCGCGTCGTCGACGACGTCAACGGAGAGCTGTTCGTCCGCATCGACTGGGACTTCGAGTACGAGAGCGTGCTGACGGCGATCCTCGAGACCGACGTGGCGCTGGTCTCGGCCGTCGGCAAGGAGGGGGAATGGACGTTCGAGGTCCGCGGGACCGAACAGCAGGACGTCTCGGCGTTTCAGTCCTACTGCAAGCGCCACGGCATCCCGGTGGAGCTGACCCAGCTCCACGCGCTCTCGCCGCTCGAGTCGGGCCAGGAGTACGACCTCACCGAGGCCCAGCGGGAGGCGCTGACGCTGGCGTACGCCCGCGGGTTCTACGACTCCCCGCGCGAAGTCACGCAGAAGGAGGTCGCCGACGAACTCGAGATCTCCCGACAGGCGCTTGCCTCCCGCCTCCAGCGCGGAACCAGACGGCTGATCGCGAGCACGTTGATCGGACGGTCGGACTGATCACTTATAAACACGTTACGAAAGTAAAAGTTAAACTCACCACCGCTCCGTGCTAACGGTACCACGTGATGCGAAACGAGCGCCAGGTGTCGACCCGGTTCGGCGGTGTCGACGCCACGGTCGGGGAAGGGGAACTGCTCGAGGGGGACACCAGCGACCGCAAGCAAGCCAATGGGTGAGTCGGACGAGCAACCGGGATCGAACGGCGAGCAGGTGGTCGAACGGGAGGAGACTTACGAGCACGAACGACACGGCGAGGTCGAGGTAACCGGGATCTGGAAGGGCGTCGAGGAGGTCGACGGCACGCGCGACGCCAACGAGAACGACGTCTACATCGTTCGCTACTCCACCGAGGAGGACGGCAGAGAGGTCGACGAACTCACCGACACGCTCGACGAGTTTCTCGAGGCGCTCGAATAAGCCCGCGCGTTCAGTAGGGGAGACGTCGACGGATTTGCGTTCCCCCGCTTTTGCTTCGTTCGGATCGGGCCGTTACCAGGAGCCGAAGCACTCCCGAACGCTATCCACACCGTCGTACGCCTCGAGCACCACCGACTCGAGCGGGTGATAGCGCTATCTGTCTCGAGGTCGAAGGAAACTGTATGAGTGTAGACACGATCCTGGTGACCGTCGGTGAGGAGGATCGGGGCCGCACCGACGAGATTGCCAGCGCCGTAATCGACGTCGCCGCCCCGGTGGACGCGACGGTCGTGCTCGTCCACGTCCTCACCGAGGAGACGTACCAGCAGGCGGTTTCACAGACCGAAGCGGCGAGCGACGAGGAACCCCTCGAGTGGGTACAACGGTGGTCACGGACGGAACCGGCCACCCAGCCGGGAATCGAGGGCGACGTTCCGGAATGGGTGAAAGCGTGGTCCGAGCGCGGCGACGCCGCGGAACGGGCCGAGTCGCCGTCCGTGGAGGGAATCGAGACGGTTCTCGAGCGAAAGGAACTGATTCGGGAGTTCGCGGCGGCCCTCGAGGAGGACGGCATCGACTACGAGATCCGCGGCGACGTCGGGGAACCGACCGAGCGGGTCCTCGCTGCGGTCGAGGACGTCGATCCCGACTTCGTCGTGGTCGGCGGCCGCGATCGCTCTCCCGCCCGGCAGGCGCTGTTCGGCAGCGTCTCCCAGGAGATCTTGCGATCGGTGGACCGCCCCGTGATCTCGGTTCGGAAATCCGGTCGATCGTAGCGTGGGTCGCGGACCGTCGTTTCTCTCGGTGTCGGCATGTACTACGGCGTCGTGGACGTTGCCCCCGAGACGATCGACAGCCCGGCGGCCACGAGCGCGAGGTACAGCCGATCGACGCCAATGGCCGTGGCGACAACGAACCGCGAGCGATCGATCCCCCGAGTGAGCCGAGGGTCTCGCTCGTGTTTCCGTGGTCGATTCCCTCGAGTGGACGAAGCGTCAACCAGAGTCGGATCCAGCCCCGTCCGAGAGTCGACCGATGACAGTAACGGGGGTTGACTGGAGCGAGCTGGGCTGGCATCGAGAGCGTGATACGAGGCGTAGAATATCCACTTCCGATTATTCGAGCGTTAGAACACTGCGAGAGTTTATGTCGGGCCGAAAGAACAGTAGCCCACTGCACGCTCTCTTCGGCCCACACCACCAATGACCTCCGAATTTCCACACCTGTTCGACACTGGACGCATCGGCCCCCTCGAACTCCGAAACCGCCTCGTCATGGCGCCGATGGGGACGAATTATGCCACCGCCTCGGGAGAAGTTACCGACCGGCTGCTCGACTACTACGCGGAACGTGCGGCCGGCGGTACCGGGCTCGTCACCGTCGGTACCGCGGCCGTCGAGTACCCTCGAGGACGCGCTATCGTCAACCAGCTCTCGATCGCTGACGACAGTCACGTTCCGGGGCTCTCGAAGCTCGCCCGGCGTATCAAACAGCACGGGGCGAACGCGTTCGTACAGCTCCACCACGCCGGCGGCGGGACCACGGTGAAGAAAACCGGCGGCCCCCGACCGGTCGTCAGTTCGAGAGTCGAGAACGCGTACAACGCTCGGGATCCGCGGGTTCTCGAGACCGACGCAGTCGAATCGACGGTGGAACGCTTCGTCGACGCCGCAAAACGCGCACGGAAGGCCGGATTCGACGGCGTGGAACTGCACGGCTCGCACGGCTACCTCATCCAGGAGTTCCTGTCGCCACGGAACAATCGGCGGGACGACCGTTACGGGGGCGACCTCGACGCTCGTATGCGGTTTCCGACAGAGATCGTCGAGGGGATTCGGGACGCGGTCGGCGACGACCTCGCGCTGTCGTTCCGGCTGAGCGCCGACGAGTTCGTCGACGGCGGCTACGGCCTCGAGGAGGCCACACGGATGGCCGAACAGCTCGCCGCGGCCGGCGTCGACGCCTTCAGCGTCACGGTTGGCGCCTACGGCGTGCCGACCCGCGTCCTCGAGCCGATGAGCTTCGAGGAAGCCTGGCGGTCGCAGTACGCCGCAACGATCGGGGAGACCGTCGACGTCCCTACCATCACCGTCGGGGTGATTCGTCAGCCGGAGACGGCCGAGACCGTACTCGCCGACGGCGACGCCGACTTCGTCGCCGTCGGCCGGGGTCACATCGCGGATCCACACTTCGCGCGCAAGGCCCGGGAGGGACGCGTGGCGGAAATCAACCGGTGTATCGGCTGCAACATCGGCTGTATCGGCGAGGGGATCTTCGCCGACAGGGAGCTGGGCTGTACGGTCAATCCGACGGTGGGCCGCGAGCGGGAGTTCGCCACCCTCGAGCCCGCACCGGAGCGCCAGCGGGTACTCGTCGTTGGCGCCGGCCCGGCGGGGCTTCAGGCCGCTATCCGAAGCGCCGACCGAGGACACGACGTCACACTGTACGACGCGGCTGAGGAGGTGGGCGGCCAGCTCCACCTCGCGGCCGCCCCGCCCGGAAAGGGTAAAAACGGATGGTATCTCCAGTATCTGGAGCACCAGCTCGAGCGTCGTCCGGTCGACGTTCGGCTCGGAGCACGCGTCGATCGAGCGACAGTGGAGGCGGCCGACCCCGATGCCGTCGTCGTGGCGACCGGTGCCAGTCCTCGCGGGATCAGTGTTCCGGGAGCCGACAGATCCCACGTCGTCCAGTCGTGGGACGTCATCGACGGCTCCGTTTCGGTCGACGACGAATCGGTGGTCGTCGTCGGTGGCGGCGACGTGGGCTGTGACACGGCCGGGTTCCTGGCCGATCGGGGCTGTGAAGTCACCGTGATCGAGCAAACCGATCGGATCGCGCCGGACAAGGAACGGATCAGCCGTATCGACGTGCTTCAGGCTCTCGAGTCGAACGACAACGTCGCACTCGTCACGGGAGAGACGGTGTTATCCATCGAAGAGGAGAGCGTGACCACCGTCCGTCCCGACGGCTCGGAGGCCGCCTACGAGGCCGACCGAGTGGTGCTTGCGGTAGGACACGAGCCGAACGACGGCCTCGCCGACGAACTCGAGGAGTACCCCGCGCCTGTCTACGTCGTCGGCGACGCTCGGGAGTCCCGGGACGTCTACCGCGCGACCCTCGACGGCACCGAGGCCGGCATCTCGATCGGCGATCCGTACCGGACCTTCAGCCCGCAGCCGTGATCACGTCCGGTAGCTCGCGGCGCCGGTTTTCGGCGGACAGATCCAGGTAGCGCCCGTTCTGCTGTTCTCGTCAAACGCTTTCCTCCCGACCCCACGAGTTCGAAGAGCCTGGGACCGAATCCCGCTCGCCGAACTTCGAGCGACTGGATCGCACCGGACCGATCCACGATGCTGAAAACCGGACCACGATACTATGATCGACGCCAGCCTACGTCACTGCGATGTCGTATCCGATCCGCGTCGCAGACGTCATGAGCACGCCGGTGGTTACAGCTGCGCCGAAGGAGACGGTCGCCGACGCCGCGGGGACCCTCCTCGAGAAGGAGATCAACTCGGTCGTCCTCGTCGAGGACGACGAGGTCGTCGGCATCGTCACCGGAACGGACCTCATCCGGGCGCTCGACCGGAGCGAGTCCCCGCGCGAAAAGCTACTGGCGGACGTCATGTCCGCGCCGGTCGCGACGACCGATCCGGCCGCCGAACTCAAAGACGCCCTCGAGACCATGCACGACCACGGGGTGGCGCGGCTGGTCGTCGTCGAGGACGGTCGTCTCGTCGGCCTGGTGAGCACCGACGACGTGATCCGGTACGCTCCACAGGTCTTTCACCGTCGGACGCTCACTGCCGACGCCGAGTCGGCGCCCCAGTATCACGCCAGACAGGAGACCGAGTACGAGCACGCCGACTGGACGTTCGAGTGTTCGACGGTCTCCGCCGACGGGCTGAGCGTTGGCGACCGGGCGGAGTTCTCGAAACCCATCTCCGAGGCGGACGTGCGGTCGTTCGCGACGGCGTCGGGCGACACCAACCGACTCCACCTCGACGAGCGCTACGCGGGCGAGACGCGATTCGGCCGACGAATCGCCCACGGGACCCTCGTGAGCGGGCTCATCAGCTCCGCCCTCGCCAGACTCCCGGGGGTCACCATCTACGTCTCCCAGGACCTGGCGTTTCTGGGGCCGGTCGATATCGGCGAGCGCGTCACGGCGGTCTGTGAGATCGTCGGCGAGATCGGCGACCGAAAGTTCGAACTGACGACCGACGTCCTCGATTCGGACGGCGAACGGGTCATCGAGGGGGAAGCGACGGTGCTCGTCGACGACGCACCCGAGACGGCGACCGTCGAGGTCGAGACGATCGCCTAGGGAGGGTCATCGTCGCGGAGTGCCGTGGACTCGAGATCGCTCAGGATACGGACACGGACTCTCCTGTGTCCCGCAACGCGCGGACCCCGTAGTAGAGCCCGCCGACGACCGTCGCGATCCCGTAGCAGACGACAGTGAAGGGAATCCAGTAGACCCAGAGGGAGTACTGCGGGAGCACGTAGCTCCCGACGACGGTCATCGCGAGCAAGAGTGCGTATCCCGGCGCCGCGAACGGCGTCATCAGCCGGGTGTCGAGAACGCCGAGGGCCAGGGGGACGAACAGCAGGCAGAACGCGACGACCGTCGCCGGCCCGAACAGGACCCGAACCGCGAACTCGCGATACTCGTTCATGCGATCCGCTCGAGACCGTAACGCTCCAGCAGTCGTTCGGTGAGCGCTTCCGTCCAGCGCACCTGCGTCGCCGGATCGAGCATGAAGTCCGTGAGTTCGACGAGGAAACCGGGTCGCTCGAGATCGCCGCCGACCTTGTGGATCAACAGCGGGTTCGAGCCGGTTAGCGTGTTCCCCATCGTGAACCGATGGGGGAGCATGAGCCGCGGGACGTGTTCGTCGTTCATCTGTTCGATCACCGCCCTGGCATCGGCGGGGGCGTCGCCCGCTCCCGTCGGAAAGATCGCCTGCCCGACCCACTGGTTGTGGGTGTCGTAGATCCCTCGAGAGCGATGCAGGTCGAGCACGACGTCCGGGTCGTAGCGTTCGACCTCCGCCCACAGCGCCCGTGCGAGTTCGGTCGTCGGCTCCTCGCCGGAGGGAAACTTCCGGTTCAGGTCCCCCTCCGGACCGTCGCGGGTGTTTCGCTCGACGGCGACGATCTCGGCCCAGGGGATCACGACCAGCGTGCCGCTGTCGACACCCCAGCCGATGATCTCCTCTGCGGCTCGATACCCGTTCGTTTCGCCGCCGTGGATCCCGCCGAAGACGATCGCCGTCGGGCCCAACTCGGGGGCCTCGAGTTCGAACAGTGGCGTCTCACGGTCGGTTCCCTCCATGATCGGGTGCGTCTCGAGGTCCATCGACGAGTGGGGGGACGGGGGCTCGCTCGGTCCCGACGGCTCGCCCCTCGATCGGAGGACGCTCGCGCCCGCAACCAGGCCGACGGTCGCGGCCCCGGCGCCGAGCACCGTCCGTCTCTTCATATCGTGTTAGACCTCTCGAGCGCGCAAATATAAATGATATGTCGTCAGTCCCGATCCGAGATCGCAACGGATTTCGATCGCGTATGAACTGTCTGCGGTATCGAGAGTGTGCAGCTCGCTTCAATATCCATATCGTCGGCAAACCGAGCGGGACGTGAGTTCTCCGGCGGTACACTGATCTGTCGCCTCTCGCTATCGACCGTATGCCAATCGAGGACGACGAGGAACTCCGGCGAATTCTCGGATACGATCGCGTCGCGGTCGTCGGTGCGTCGACGTCGTACGAAAAAGCGGCGCACATCGTCCCGGCGTATCTCCAGCGCCACGGGTACGAGCTACTGCCGGTCAATCCGACCGCGGACGAGATCTTCGGCGAACACGCGTTCGATTCGCTCGCCGACGTTCCAGAGCCGATCGATATCGTCCAGATCTTTCGGCCTGGCGAGGAGGTTCCGGGGATCGTCGAGGAGGCGCTCGATCGCGACGACGTCGTAGCAGTCTGGATGCAGCAGGGAATTCGGAACGACGAGGCTGCACGGGAAGCGGAGACAGCGGGGGTAGACGTCGTTCAGGATCGCTGTATGAAGGTCGAACACGGGCAACTCATCCGTAATCCGATGAAGTGAACTGTTCGTTCGTACTATAAATACCTCCGGAGTCCACTATGAGAAGCACAAAAACTGTAACAAAGTGGACTGTTTTACAGGCGGGACAGGCCGAATGCCCATCTGGTGCCGAAGGATTCCCCTCTCGAGCCCGTTCCCGTTGCCCTATTACGTTCAACCGATCTTATATTTTCCCGAACGCGGGAGCGCGAGGGCCGTCGTCCCTGGATCAGGGGTAAAACCGCTGTCAAGACTGACGGCACCTAATCTTGTGCATATTTTGCAATAGAAGTCGCTACAACGTCCGTCCCCGACATCGCACTCTTTGAACGGCGAGCTACCGATCAAGCTGCAGCGTTTTCTGCACGAACACACCGAGAAACACGGTCTCTCCACCGCTGAATTTCTCGTCGATGGTAGTTGGCATCTGACGACTGTCTATCGATTAGGGGGAAACGGCCGCTTCGATTCTCTCGATCGAAGCCACATCGGAAACTGGGTTCGTACTCTCGAGATTCGGCGTCACTGATCCCACAGTTCGTGGCCAACAGTCAGGCAAGCGGTAGAGAGTATGTTGGACTCTCTTGGCACTACTATAATATACTCCTACCATAATCATCACTCAATGAATATCTTTCGTCGGAGGTGCTAAACAGTACAGGACGGTCAAAAATCACGCACCAACACACTACCGATACGACGATCCGTCGTTACCAGACACGGCGACCAACTCGAGACCGACAGTCGACCGTTGGCCTCACTCCTTGCGAGCCCAGTCACGAGCGCGTTCGATCGCGTCCTTCCAGCGCTCGTGGCGTCGATCGACGTCTTCGGTTTCCTCGGGAGTGAATTTCCGGTCAACCTGCCAGTTGTCTCGAAGTTCGTCGAGATCGTCCCAGTAGCCGACGGCGAGACCTGCAGCGTACGCGGAGCCAAGCGCGGTCGTCTCGTCGACTTCGGGACGGACGATCTCTACCTCGAGGATATCCGCCTGCTGCTGACAGAGGAAGTTGTTCTTCACCGCGCCCCCATCTACTTTGAGACTCGTGATCTCGAGCCCAGTGTCGGCTTCCATCGCCTCCGCGACGTCGAGCGTCTGGAAGGCGATCGATTCGAGCGTCGCACGGACGATGTGTTCCTTGCGAGTACCGCGGGTCATCCCGACGATCGCGCCCCGAGCGCGGCCGTCCCAGTACGGGGCGCCGAGGCCGGTAAACGCCGGCACCAAGTACACGCCATCGGTCGAGTCGACGCTTCGTGCCAGTTGCTCGGTCTGGCCCGGGTCGTCGATCAGACCGACGTCCTCGAGCCACTCGATCGCCGCGCCCGTCACGAAGATCGCTCCCTCGAGGGCGTACTGGACGGGTTCGCCCGAGCGCTGAAAGCCGATCGTCGTCAACAGCCCGTGATCGCT
Organism: Natronococcus sp. A-GB7; assembly: GCF_029688865.1. Classification (GTDB taxonomy): domain Archaea; phylum Halobacteriota; class Halobacteria; order Halobacteriales; family Natrialbaceae; genus Natronococcus. The sequence goes on along the minus strand of NZ_JARUKV010000005.1, from coordinate 103,787 downwards.
CGTGACTGCCTCGGTGCCGGTGTTCGTGAGGAAGAACGACCCTGTCCCGTAGGTGTTCTTCGCGTCACCCGGATCGAAGCACGTCTGGCCGAACAGCGCCGCCTGCTGGTCGCCCAGGGCACCTGCGACCGGAACCTCGGCACCGAGGAAGCCGTCCGCGTCGGTGTGGCCGTAGAGTGCCTCGTCGCTGGACGGACGGACCTCCGGCAGCATCGCCTCCGGAACTCCGAACTCCTCGAGGAGTTCGTCGTCCCACTCGAGGTCGTGAATGTTGTACAGCATGGTCCGCGAGGCGTTCGTCACCTCGGTGATGTGGTTGCCCGTGAGGTTGTAGATCACCCAGGAGTCGATCGTACCGAAGCAGAGCTCTCCGTCGGCCGCCCGTTCGTGGAAATCGGCCGGTCGCGAGCGCTGCATCTTGACCGGCGCAGCGTTGTCGAGCAGCCACTCGACTTTCGTCGCCGAAAAGTACGCGTCCGCCTCGAGGCCGGTTTTCTCGCGGATCTCCCCGACTTTGCCCTCCTCCTCGAGTTCTTCGATCCGGTCGGTCGTCCGCCGGTCTTGCCAGACGATCGCGTTGTGAACCGGCTCGCCCGTGTCACGCTCCCAGACGACGGTCGTCTCGCGCTGGTTGGTGACACCGATCGCCGCGAGTTGTTCGGCGTCGAGGTCGGCCGAGTCGAGCGCGGTCTCGATGACCTGCGTCGTCGTCTCCCAGATTTCTCTGGGGTCGTGTTCGACCCAGCCCGGTTCCGGGTAGATCTGTTCGTGTTTCTCGTAGGCGCTGGTGAGGATTCTCCCGCTCCGGTCGAATATCATAAACCGTGTGCCGGTCGTTCCTTGATCGATCGCACCGACGTATGTGTTTTCTGAGGACATGTGTGGTTGGTTTGTTCGTAATCAGTCGCCCCGTGTCTGCGACAGCTACGAGTACTGGCGTATCCTGGTCCGTGTGGACAATGCTCACCAGAGTCTTAAACTTATGGTGCCGCCAGTGAACCGTGGTTCGAACGACCGTCGAACACTACTGTCGGTGGAGGAGGACGTGGTCGACTGGCCGTCGCCGTGAACCAAGGAAGCGAGCGCTGCCGACCGAAATCTCCGGAGACGAAACAGGTAACGGTCGCAGTTCATCAGTACTCGTGTATCTGCTCGTCCGTAACGACCGTCTCGAGGAGGCCCACCGGTGTCGCGTCGTACGCGGGGTTCGCCACGTCGAACCCCTCCGACGGTTCGAGCAGTACTTCGGACGCCAATCGGTGCTCGTTTTCGAACACGAAGCCGCTGTCGATGAACTTCGTCGACGATCCGACGACCGTTGCCGGCACGTTCGACTCGGCCGCGGTTGCGATGATCGGGTACGTCCCCACGCGGTTGTACACGGTCTCCTCGATGATGCAGTTCATCCCGACCATGACTCGATCGCACTGGGAGAGGAAGTGCCCCGCAGCACTGTCGGTGATGAGCGTCACCGCGACACCGTCACGATCGGCTAGCTGGCGGGCGGTTTTCCGCCCGATGAAACGCGGCCGAGACTCCGTCACGTACAGTTCGAACTGCTTGCCCGCATCGAGAGCGTACTCGAGCGTTGCCATCACCGTCGAGGAGTTCTCGTGTGTCAACAACGCGTCTCCGTCCTCGATGAGCGTCGCTGCTCGTTCCGCGGCACGGTCCTTGCTCGACTCGACAGCAGTGACGACGGTCTGGATCGCAGTGAGCGTTCGTTCCTTCGCTTCCTCGACGGTGTCCGGATCGGACTCGGTAACGTCGGTGACGATACGTCGCTGTGTCGTGTACAGCGTCGCGTGCGAGGGGCTCGCACGGTGGAGCGCCCCGCTGTTTCGTTTCAGCGACCGGAGATACTCTTCGACGGTATAGAACTCCCGTTCGGTCAGTTCCCGGAGCGCTTCGGCAGCCTTCACTGCTACGATCGATGCACTCTGGGTCTGCATCTCCTCGATCTGTGTCACCGTCTCGTCTATCATACCACTTACTATGGTGCGCACCTACATGGAATTTCTCCCGAGGGAGGACAGTCGTCGTCGAAACGAGTTACTCGCTACTCATACTCGAGCGGCCAGCATCGGCCGCGCGGCCGCTGATTCGCAAGCGGGAGTGCACTGATTTTCGGCGACTACTACAGAGGCCGCGTTCGTGATCGGACAACACCCGACCCCCTCCCGCGAGTCCGCAGCGAGCAGGGCCCTTCCAGCAATACCCTTTTTATTGGAGACGAGAAAGAGGAGCGAAGAAGCAGATCCAGCCTCGGCTTGGGGTTTCTCGACGCGTCCGCGGACACGGAACGCTCTCACCCCACGAAGACGACTTGAGATCCACACGAACGGGTCACTCCCGAAGTCGTCTTCGCGACCGGACTGTCAAGCGTACGGTCACGAACAGTGTCTGTACGTTGTCATGGCTACGTACACTGGATCGCAGTCAGTGACATGAGGGAGCGAGAACCGGTCGAAATAATGTAGGTGTGACTATACGAGTGACGGAGGGGTTTACATACATACCATCGTATTCGAACTGGAACGATACGTTACGACTGGCTGGTACTATCGGGATGTGACTGCGAACGGAACTAACGGAGACCTATCGAACCGAGCCGTCACGCGGAAATCCGGGGCACTCAGCCGGAGTGCATACTTTTCTCTCTGGCCGGTGAACCGGTCGCTGTGACTACAGACTGGAACGTTCTCCTCCCGACCGATATCCACCCGTCGGGCCCGGAGTCGATAACGGATTTTGCACGGTGCACCGGTATGGACGAGTACGCCAGTTACGAAGCCGCACTCGAGGATATCGGACGGTACGACGCCGTCGTCCTCAGACTGGCGTCGGTCGACGACGACGTCCTCGACCGTGCGGATCGGTTGAAGGTCATCGCCAAACACGGGGCGGGCCTCGACTCGGTAGACGTCGAGGCGGCGTCACGTCGCAACATCGTCGTCTGTAACACACCCGGAGCCAACGCACGATCGGTAGCGGAACACGCTACTGCCCTGCTGTTCGGCGTCCGGCGAAACCTCGCAACCGCCGATAGACACGTCCGTGGTGCCGGCTGGGAACGCTCGGCGTTTACGGGCCGGGAGCTCACGGGCGACACGCTCGGACTGTTCGGGTTCGGAGCGATCGCCCGGGAGACGGCGGACCTGGCCCACGGAATCGGTCAGGACGTTCTCACGTACGATCCGTACGTTCCGGACGACGACGTGCCGGCACGGGTCGAGCGCGTCTCGGAGTTCGGTGAGCTGTTCGCCCGGTCCGACGCGGTGAGCGTCCACGTGCCGCTGACTCCGGAGACTCGCCACGCGGTCTCGGCGGACGAACTGGCAGCACTCGGCGAAACCGGCGTGCTCCTCAACACCGCACGGGGCGCTATCGTCGACGAAGCTGCGCTCCTCGAGGCGCTCGAGACGGGTGCGCTCGGCGGTGCCGGCCTCGACACCTTCGAGGAGGAGCCGCCGGGCGATGACCACCCACTGTACGCCCGCGACGACGTGATCTTGACGCCCCACGTCGGGGGCGTGACCCACGAGGCGCTCGTCCGCATGAGCCGGCGGGCAGCGGCGAACGTACGCCGGGTCTACGAGGGTGGGCTCCCCGAGTCGACGGTGAACCGCGAGGACCTGGACCTGGAGGTGACGTAATGCGAACCGAGAACGGACTCCGTCGCGCGCTCGAAGACGGTGAGACGGTGCTGGGGATGAATGCAGCGACGTTCTCACCGACGGTCGTCGAGACGGCCGGTTATCTCGGGCTGGATTACGTCTGGCTCGACTTCGAGCACGGCGGACCGAGCCCGTACGACAGCACCGCCTTCGAGGAGCTGAGCCGGGCGGCCGAAACGGCCGACGTCGAACTGCTGGTTCGGCTGCCGGCACCGGACCCCCCACTCGTCAGGAAGGTACTCGACGCCGGCGTTCGAACGATTCTGCTCCCCCGAATCGAGACGGCAAGCGAGTTACGCCGGGGGATCGAGGCGGCGTACTTCTCGTACGACGGCGACGTCGGCGATAGAGGGGAGGGAATCGGTCGGTCGGGCGAGTGGGCCGGCTACGCCGACAGCTACGTCGCCGGGGAAGACGACGAGGTTCTGGTGGGGACGATGATCGAGAACGAACGGGCCGTCGAGAACATCGAGGACATCCTCGCCGTGCCCCGGCTCGGGTTCGCCTTCGTCGGTCCGGCAGACCTGGCGATGTCGCTGTCTGCCGGTGACCCCACAGCGAAGCACCCCGACGCCGTAGCGTCCGCGATCGACCGAACGCTCGAGGCCTGTCTCGCGGCCGGTATCCCGATCGGTCGGATCCGGAACGACGCCACCGCTGCGCAGGCGGCGATCGACGCCGGCTACCGGATCGTTCGGATCGGTGGGGACGTCTCGTCGATCCGCGAGACACTCGAGGGTCGGATGGACGAACTCGAGCGATAATCGAGCCCGTCCGTTGCACGGTCCGTAGCTTTCGGCAGGCGGATGTCGTCGTCGGGAGACGTTCGGTACGGGGTGAGGTTGGAATCGGGGATCTCACGGGTCAGCAACCGTCGCCAGCTTCCGGTCCGTAACCGACGTTTATTGCACTGTCTCGCGTGGGTCTCACATGGAGCGATACGACCGACTCTACCAGCTGTACGAGAACCACGACACCGACACCCTGCGTGCTCTGCAGGACCTCGTCGATCTCTTTCCGGCGATCGACTCCCGCGTCGCACTCGATCGCTGGCAGGAGGCCAGCGAGGAACTCGCCGACGGCAAGGCCGAAATCCGCGACGCGTTTCCCGCGGTCGGGGCGACGTTCGCGGATCTGGCGACCCGGGCGACGCGGGAGCAGGCCTTTACCGCGCTCGACCTCTACGAGAAGTACGACCGCGCGGTGAACGTGTTCGTCCTCGACGTCGACGAAACACTGCGCTCGACGGGAAGCACCGACAACGAAATTCCCCGCGACACGATCAATCTCCTCACCAAGTTCCACGAGGCGGGCGTTCCGATCGTCATCTGTACCGGGCAGACCCTGGAGAACGTCAAGGGGTTCGCGATCCAGGGGCTGGGCAGCGAGATCGTTCACTCGGGGAACCTCAGCATCGTGTACGAAACCGGGACGGGCGTGTTCACGCCGAGACACGGCAGCGACACCAAACAGTTGCTCTACGCGGATCTGGACGCGGAGATCCAGACCGTGTTCACCGACATCCGATCGCGCATTCTCTCGGAGGCCCCCGAGCGGCTCCGTACGGGCTGTCACCTGCAGGGCAACGAGTTCAACGTCACGATGAAACCCAACTACGAGACGGGATCGAACGCCGCGCGCGAGACTATCGACGACGCGCTCGTCTACGAACTCGATCTCCTCGGTGACGCCGTCACCAGCCTGGAACACGTCGGAGACGTCGCGATCGAAACCGCTCAGGACTGGGCACGCGCCTACTACGCCGACCAGGATCCCGAAATCCGTCTGGTTCTCGAGCAACAAGGGGGGCTCCCGGCCGCAGCCCCGGCGGACGTTCCCGAGGACGTCCGGAGCGTGTTCGATCGGATCGACGTCGGCTACTACGAGGGTGATGCAGCCGAAATCGGCAGTCTCGAGCTGAGCAAGGTGGTCGGCGTTGAGGCGGCCTTCGACGTGCTCGGGATCGACGACCCGTTCACGATCGTCATGGGCGACTCCAAGAGCGACCTGCGGGTGATGCGCTGGGTCGCCGAAAACGACGCGGGGCTCGCTGCCGCCCCGGATCACGCCTCACAGAGCGTCCTGAATCACGTGCTCTCGACGGACGAACTCGTCTTCGACCGGGGGCGTGCCAGCGACGTTCTCCGGACCGTGTACGCGCTCAACCGGCTGGCGCGAGAGCAGTAGCTCCACCTGCCCGTCAGTCCAGTGCGGCTTCGAGCCTGTCGACGTACTCGGTCGTCCCGATGTGAACCGGAACGCGCTGGTGCAGGTCCTCCGGGGGCACCTCGAGGATCGATCGGTCGCCGTCCGAGGAACGCCCGCCGGCGGCCTCGACGATGTAACCGATCGGGTTCCCCTCGTACAGCAGCCGAAGCTTGCTCTCCGGTGCCGACCGGAGCGGTGGGTACGCGAAGATCCCGCCGTAGCTGAGCACCTGATTGATGTCGCCGATCATCGCGCCGCTGTACCGGAGTTTGAGCTCCTGCTCGATCTCGCGGACGAACGCTTCGACCTCGGCGGGCCACTCGGAGACACGCCCCCCGAATCCGAACACGCCCTTGTCGCCGGCCTCGTCCGGGATACGGACGTCCTCTCGGACGACGGCCCGGTCACCGTCCTCGATGACGTACTCGGTAACGGACCCCTCGGTCGCGGCGACCATCGTCGTCCGTGGCCCGTAGAGCACGTACGCGGCACCGACGAGTTTGTCGCCGCTGGCTGGAAGCGCTCCGTCGTAGATCCCGACGATGGTTCCGGCCGCGTTGTTGGTCTCGATGTTCGACGAGCCGTCGACCGGGTCGACGGCGACGCCGTACCCCTCATCCTCCCCATCGCCGTCGGTAACGAGTTCGTCGCGCTCTTCGCTTGCGTACTCGTTCACGCCGTCGATCGGACGCAACCGCTCCTCGAGCAACCGGTCGGCGTGGACGTCGGCCGCGATCTGTTTCTCCCCGCTCGGGTTCTCCTCGCTCTCGAAGCCGACGCGGTCGACGAGCGTGGCGCGGATCTCGGGCGCGGTCGCGGCGACGACGTCGAACACCTCCTCGGTCGTTGCGTCACTCATCGCGGGCGTCCTCCTCGAGTCCTGCGTTCGTCAGCGCGGTGTCGACCGTCGCGTCCTCGAAGACGATCGCCTCCAGTGCGTCGAGAATCGCCGACGGGTCCTCATGTTGCCAGACGTTCCTGCCGACGGCGACGCCGTCCCCGCCGACGTCCATGGTGGCCCGGACGTCCTCGAGGAACGCGCGATCGGTGGTCTTCGACCCGCCGGACATGACGACCTTGGAGTCCGCGGCCATCCGGACGACGTCCGCCATCGCGCTCTCCGAGCCGGGGTACTTGACCTTCGTCACGTCCGCGCCGAGTTCGAGTCCCAGCCGTGCCGCGTACTGAATGACCTCGGGCTTCGAGGCGTTTTTGATCCCCTGTCCGCGCGGGTACCCCCACAGCACTACCGGGAGGTCGTGCTCGCGGGCGCTCTCCTGGGCCTCGCGGAACTCCTCTGCCATGCCGATCTCGTTGTTCGCACCGGCGTAGATCGTGAATCCGACCGAGGACGCGCCGATCTCGTTCGCGTAGTCCACGGAGCAGTTGACCGCGGTGTCGGGTTCGCCCATCCAGAGGTTCGAGGTTCCGTTGAGTTTCACCAGTAGGTCGACGTCGTCTTCGTAGGAGGGATAGTATCCCTCCGCGAGTCCCTTCTGGACGGCGAGCGAGGTGACAGCCGGATGCGTGGCGGCCTCGAACACCGGTCTCGGATCCGCACGCTCGAGCATTCCGGTGAAATCCGCCGGTCCGTGTTCTATCCCGTGATCGTATGCCAGGATGACGATCTTGCCATCGCTGGCGAGGGGCGTCTCGTCTATCGGGTACATTCCCTCTATTTCTCACCCGTAGCACTATTACTCTAGCTATATGAACTATTCTGACACGGTCACTTTCGAACGAACGTCGGGTCGAGAGACCCCCGATTCGTGTATCGGAGACGGAAAAAGAGCGGACAGCGACGGTTACGAAAGCGACGGTGTCGTGCAATCGATTGGAGAGCAGTGTTTTCTACTGGTCGACGAATCACGCATCCGCCTCGAGAGCAGCTCCCTTTGCGTTCTGCGGACTCCCAGCAGGGCGTTCGCCGTCCACCTTCAGCAGGCTGGCTGTTCGCTCCGAGAGATAACGTGGTTCTCGCGGAGCGATACGTCAACGCCTCTCACGGGAGCGGTCCGGAGCCGAGTACGTTGACTAGCTGACAGCAATCGAGGCACGCCAGCGGCTTCGCCATCGCGGGTCGATGGTGACCGAACTGCTGTCGAGATCGACGGCGCCCAGTATTGTATTCAAACTGCAACAGAAAAGGGCTGCAGCTGAATCTCGACGTCTCGTAAGATATGATATATGATCTCGAGTTGAAGACGCCGCTTTTACCATCGAATCCGTAGAAAGCGCAGTGTTTGGGCTACCATGTTGTATTGTATGATCCGTCTATTGATGTTTTTCTCGAGTAGATCTGGTTGGTCGACTTGGTCCACCGATCGAAGCCTTGCTAAAGGCATCTCTGACCCTCAAAGTTCCATTATTCCTCTCAGCGACTCGCGGAGTGAATAGTCAGGTGCGCATCCAGCCGCTCTTGGGGGATTGTTACATTGCTACGGTCGCGGTTAGTTGGGGCTGTCGAATGACCTCGAAACCACCTCGAACGTCGAACCGGTAGACCACTACCGGTCCGACTCCGAGCTGTGACCTCAGTTCTTCGTCGGACTGCGTAGCACCCCAAAGACGTAATACCGGTTCCGTCCGATCGTCTGCAATGGGATCGCCGATCGAGGAGATCGAATTTATCGCCAGTTCGAACCACCGGGTCGGAATACTCGATGCGCTCGCCGAACGGGAGTACGACCGGGCTGACCTGCGATCACTGACTGGCGCCCACGCCTCGACCGTCGGACGCGTCCTCGGCGATTTCGAGGAACGACGGTGGATCGAACGGAACGGACCGACGTACGAACTCACGCCACTCGGCGAGTTCGTCGCCGAACGCTTCGGCGAACTGCACGACGCGATGGAGACCGAAATGAAACTCCGCGACGTCTGGCAGTGGCTCCCGCGGGAGATGGAGGGGTTCTCCGCGGAGCTGTTCGCGGACGCCGTCGTCTCCTATCCGGCCCCGGGCTACCCGTACGAACCGGTCGATCGAGTGGTCCAACTGGTCGACGAAAGCGAGTCGGTGCACGCGCTCGGAGCGACCGTGTTCAAATCGGTCGCCAACGAGGCGTTCTGTCAGGCCGTCGATGACGGCACGGAGATCGAGGTCGTGTACTCGCCGGCCGTCCTGGCGGCGACCGTCGCATGGGACCCCGACCGTTTCGAGGAAGTGGTTGCCCGGGACCACTGTACCGTTCTCGTCCACGACGATCTCCCCGACAGGACGCGCTGTGGAATCGACATCTTCGACGATCGCGTGGGTATCTGCTGTCACGACACCGAAACCAGGGCGCTGCGGGCGTGGGTCGACAGCGACGCGCCCGAGGCCAGAGCGTGGGCGCGAACCGTCTTCGAGCGGTACCGCGAGGAGGCGCGACCGGTCGACGAAGACGCACTCGAGACGCCGGTTCCCGAGCAGTTCACGGTCCCGTAGCCAGGTCGTGGTGACCGATCTCGGCTGAGCCTCCGACGGCCGATGTGCAGTCGAGTGCGGTGATCGACGCGTCTCGGTTGCACACCGCGCAATATTTCACTAGATAGTTACACGACTACTCCCGGCGTCGCTCCAGGTGAAGGTAGGTAATCGAACCATGACCGAACACACACTCTCCGACACGGCTACCGAGATGGAAACAGTCACGTCGGCCGACGGAACCGAAATCGCGTTCGAACGAACGGGACGCGGGACACCGTTCGTGCTCGTCCACGGAGCGAGCATCGATCACCGGTACTGGGATCTCTCCGGTGTCCGCGACACCGTCGCCGAACGCCACACCGTCTACGCGATGGACTGTCGCGGTCACGGCGAGAGCGAACACCCCGGCGAGTTCGAGCTAGAGCGGGAGTTCGAGGACGTCGTCGCGGTCGTCGACTCGATCGACGAGCCCGTGGCCCTGCTCGCGGAGTCCGGCGGCGCGTTCCACGCGCTCGAAGCGGCCCTGCGAACCGACAACCTCCGCAGCCTCGTCCTGCACGAACCCGCCGTTCCGGGGTTCGAAGCCGCACTCGACGTCGACGAGGTGTTCGCGACTATGCTGGCGTTGCTGGACGACGGCGAGAACGACCGAGCAGTCACGGTCTTTCTGGAGGAGCTCGCCCTGCTCACGCCCGACGAGCTCGAGGCGCTGCACACGGATCCGACGTGGCCGGCGTACGTCGACACCTTCCTCGAGACGATCCTCCCCAAGCTGGAAGCGGCAGTCGCCGCCGACTACGAGTTCGACCCGGACCGGTTCGCGGAGCTGACCGTCCCGACGCTGCTCGTCGCGGGTAGCGAGAGCGGCGAGTGGCTTCTCGATGCGACGGACGCGGTCGCCGACGCGCTGCCGAACGGCCGAGTCGTCACCATCGACGGACACGGACACGAGGCGAACGTCACCGCGCCGGACCGGTTTACGAACGAGGTGCTCGCGTTTACCCGTGACCGACGGTGATCCGTCCGCGATGAACGCGGCTTCGGCTATACTGTTTTGGTGTGTCACCGAGTAGCAACCGTATGAGTGCGACACTCGACGAGGTCGAGTTCCTCGCCAGTTCCGCCCACCGCACCGGGGTTCTGGAAGCGCTGACCGAGCGCCCGTGTGACCGACACGACCTGCGCGAGGCGACGGGTGCGTCCGCGCCGACTATCGGCCGCGTGCTCGCCGACTTCGAGGAGCGACACTGGATCGAGCGCGACGGCAGGTGGTATCGGCTGACCGGGTTAGGCGAGTTCGTCGCCGACCGACTGGCGGCGTTCGTCGACGCGATGGCGCTCGAGCGTCGGCTTCGCGACGTCTCCCCGTGGCTCCCGTACGAACTCGACGGCTTTCGGGTAGACTTGCTCGCCGACGCGGTGGTCTCGTACCCAGGTCCAGGATATCCGTACGAACCGATGGAGCGGAATCGAGACCTCATCGACGACACCGAGACGGTTCGGGGGTTCGGAATGGTACTATTGAAGGCGAGCGTCCTCGAGCACTTCTTCGAGAGCGTCTTCGACGGGCTGGCGGTGACGATGATCTACCCGCCTGCGGTGTTCGAGTCCGTCCACGCGTGGAATCCCGAGCTCGTCTCGGAGGCGGCCGAGCTCGACACCCACGACGTGTACATCCACGACGATCTCCCGAACAGCGACTGGTGCGGTATCTGTCTCACGGACGACCACCTGAGCGTCTGCTGTTACGAACCCGATTCCGGGATGATCCGATCGCTCGTCGACACCGACGCGCCGCGGGCGTACGAGTGGGGGGAGTCGATCGTCGAGCGATATCGCGCGGCTGCGACGCCCCTCGACGAAGCGGGGGACCTCCTCTCGGTCGATCCGCTCGCGTGATCCAGCCGCCGAATCGAACCGATGTCGACGACGCCGAACTCGTTCTCGGACGCTCGAGCGTTCACGATGTGAAACGATTTCACGCGGGCGATTGACGCCGGTTCGCGGCGTACTCTCCGTTCGTAGTACTATGAGCGATCAGACACGCCGATCGACCGGCTGGCAGCTCGACCGCAGCGCCCCCGAAGCCTACGAGCGGTACCTCGTGCCGGCGATTTTCGTCCCGTGGGCGGAACGCCTCGTCGACCGAGCCGACGTCGGGAACGGGGATCGGGTGCTCGACGTCGCCTGTGGAACCGGCGTCGTGGCGCGACACGCTGCCGCCCGAGTCGGCGACGCTGGCTCGGTGGTCGGGCTCGACGTCAACGAGGGGATGCTCGAGGTGGCAGCGAGGACCGCAGCGGAGGCGCAACTCGAAATCGAGTGGCGAGCGGGCGATGCGACGGAGTTGCCGTTCTCCGGAGGCGGGTTCGACGCCGTCTGCTGCCAGCAGGCGCTCCAGTTCGTCGACGATCCGACGGCTGCACTCGAGGAGATGGGTCGCGTCTGCGGGTCGGACGGATGCGTGGTGATAAGCGTCTGGCGGCCACTGGAGCACCAGCCCGGATACGTCGTGCTGGCCGAGGCGCTGGAGCGCCACGTCGGCGAGGACGCCGGTGCGATGATGCGCTCGCCGTTTCCCGCGTGGCACGAGGAGGAGCTTCGAACGTTCGCCCGCGATGCCGGGTTCGGTGAGGTGTCGGTCGCGATCGAGATCGGCTCGGTGCGTTACCCCTCGGCCGAGGAGTTCGTGCGTCGGGAGGCGGCGAGTTCGCCGCTGGCCGAGCCCATCAGCGGCGTCGGTCGGAACGTTCGAGATGCGCTCGTCTCGGCCGTCGAGGACGGACTCGAGGCGTATACCGACGACGACGGGATCGTCTTCCCGATAGAATCGTTCGTCCTCACTCTGCGATAGCGGAGCAGGGGTGGTTCCCCTCAACCCCCGGAAACCGCGAGCTTTGGGTAAGAAACCCCGGGGACCGACCGTTTCCAGAGCGCGAAATGATTTCACGCGGGCGATTGGCGCCGGTTCGCAGCGTCGTTTTTCGTTGAGACGATGACGGCAGCCGACCGTCGGACGGCGAACACGGAGGACGGACCGATACGGATCGAGGATCTCGACCAGCGCGATGTCGGCTATGGCCGACGACGCCGCGGGCGGTTCGACGGTAACTCGATCTCGAGCGATCGGTCTCCCTCGAGGCAGTCGTGCTCACCCCGGGAAGCCACAGGCCGGGGTCGTCACTACCTAGAGACATCTGGTGGAAGAACCGACGGTGTCCGAACTGCTCGAGGTCCACCACGGCATTTCGCAGGCTGGGCTGCTCCCGGTCGAGTCGATCAATGACGTCCAGTCAACTCGGGAAACCGGTCCTACAGAGTGTCGCGTGAGCAGTCACGCACTCGCTGCAAGATCTGGCCGGAATAGGTTCTGTATGACGACTAAACAAACTCGAGAAGAGCGATCGGATCGATCGAGGTGTCGGTAGGAGGTCAGACTGGAGCCTACAACTATCCGTTCGTCTGAACGGGCCGGCCGGAGCCACCAACCATCGGTGACTGGGTAGTTTCGTCGAAAGTATTGTCAGTACCGAACATTGGCGACTGAGGTTGGCCCGTTCTACTTTCGCTACCGACCATCGGGGTTCGTGGTTCCGTTACTTCTCGAGAGTCGAGTTCGTGATACATGACTGCTTGATTATTTACGCCATGTAGTAAAACATCTTTTGGTTCTTGGAAATATCCTTCACTATCTTACATCGCATACGTACGTTTCCGTGCACAATAATGTGGTTTTCAAACACTATTGTTAGCCGTTGATTGCCACGGACTGACTGCACAAGCTGTTGTGGAGCCACGTACTACGACGGGTGACGGCTCCGGCCAGTCCGTCCGGACGAACGAGGAATCCGATTGGCGACGATAACCCGTATCGTCTGTCCATCCCGCCGCTCATTACAAAGATTCACGTCCGCCTTGACCTTTTTACCAAGACGACGGAGACTGGACTCGAGATTGTTCCAGTCGACAACTCGCGTCAGATACGGAGTGTGTTACCTACGGGATGTCTCAAAACACGTACGTCGGTTCAATCAACCAGGGAACGGCGGGGACTCGGTTCAGTGTCTTTGATCACGGCGGGAACGTCGTCTCGAGCGCCTCTCGCACACACGAACAGTTGTATCCGAATCAGGGGTGGGTCGAGCACGACCCGATGGAAATCTGGGACAACACCAAACGTGTAATCACCGACGCACTCGAGCGTGGTCCCCTCGAGGCGAACCAGCTGGAAGCGATCGGTGTAGCGAACCAGCGAGAGACGATCGTCCTCTGGGACGCGTCGACAGGGAAGCCGGTTACGAACGCGATCGTCTGGCAAGACCGTCGAACGACGGATCGGATCGAGCGCCTCGAGGCTGAAGACAAAGTCGACGCCGTCCGGTACAAAACTGGACTCGAGCCGAATGCGTACTTTTCGGCACCGAAAGCCGAGTGGCTGCTCGATAACACCGATCCGATCACACTCAGCCGGTTGCGTTCTCGAGATGTCCGCGACCGAGCGGCGGACGGAGAGCTGCTCCTCGGAACGATCGACAGTTGGCTCGTATACAATCTAACGGGCAATCACGTGACGGACGTTACCAATGCGTCTCGAACGATGCTGTTCAATACGTTCGATCTGGAGTGGGACGACGATCTTCTGGCGGAGTTCAACGTTCCGGCGGCCGCGCTCCCGGAGGTTCGGCCCTCCGCTGACGAAGCGCTTTACGGACGGACGGATCCGGCCGGCTTCCTGGGAGCGGAAATCCCCGTTGCGGCGGCACTCGGTGACCAACAGGCGGCGTTGTTCGGACAGACCTGCTTCGAGCCAGGCGAGACGAAAACGACCTACGGAACGGGATCGTTCATGCTCATGAACACCGGCGAACGGGCCGTGATGAGCGAACACGGGCTACTCACCACGGTCGGATTTCAGCTGTCGGGAGACCCTGCACAGTACGCGCTTGAGGGTCCGATTTTCACTACTGGAGCGGCGATAGAGTGGCTCGAACAACTTTCGCTTATCGAGGACCCCGCGGAGTCCGAACAGCTTGCCCGGCGGGTCGAGTCGACTGACGGCGTCTATTTCGTGCCGGCGCTTACCGGGCTCGGGGCCCCACACTGGGACCAGCGGGCACGCGGGACCATCGTCGGACTGACACGAGACACACGTCGTGAACACCTGGTTCGTGCTGCGCTCGAGTCGATCGCCTTCCAGACACGGGACGTCGCCGAGGCGATGGTCGAAGACGCATCGATCTCGCTCTCGACGCTTCGCGTTGACGGCGGCGCTGTCCGGAATACCTTCCTTTGTCAACTTCAGGCGACGATCTTGCAAAACGAGATCATCCGTCCAGTGGTCGACGAAACGACCGCCCTCGGCGCTGCGTACGCCGCTGGGCTCGCCGTCGACTACTGGGCCTCTCTCGACGAACTCGAGGAGAACTGGCAAGTCGACCGGACGTTCGTTCCGACGGAAGGGACGAACGTCGAACAGCGATACAAACGGTGGCAAGAGGCGATTCTTCGATCAGCTGACTGGGCGTGACAGCTTGTTACACGGGATCGGAAACAGTTCGACTCTCTCACAGGCGAATCAGTAGCGAGAAACGAGGCCTCGGCACTCGAACCCGGACGATGTACCAGTACCCGGAACGAACGTAGTGTCACCACTGTCTCTCGACGTTCGTCAGTGACGCATCTTCCTCCACGAAACCGGTCACCGTCTCTCCATCGTGAGTGAAGGTCACTTCGATGGAAAGAGGATCACGGGTATGTGTGGTTTCGGTCGTGTCGTCGAGAGCAGCCCAGACCTCAGAATGGGGGCCACACCTCGTATCGAACCCATGTTCGAACAGGAATCCCTCGAAAACAGGATGGAACGTCGCAATCGTTGCACCAGTCAGATGCACCTGTTTTCCACACGTTATGCAGCTAAATCTCGCCAGTGATGGCTCTGGCGGGTCGCTGTCTTCGTTTACACCGTGTATCAGTTCGCCACTCATCTCGCCTGCACAGAGTGGACAGAATCTGTCGAGAACCCGTTTCACGTGTGTTCGGTACCAACGCGCCGAGACCGCTGGAAGCTCCTCAATATCGTAGTCTGGAAGACATCCTGGTGGAAACGGGAACGAGCGACCCGCTCCGCATTCGTCGCAGTACACCCTGACCCGCTCCTGTGTGTATTCGAAAATGAGTTCGCCCCCACAGAGCTGGCACGTTCCACCAAACGCAGCGGGCTCGACAGTGGCCTTTGCCTGATACGTGCCAGCCTGAACGGAGCCGACCACCTGCTCCCCGGCGTGACTCAACAGGTACTGTTCGTCCTCTTTGAGGACAAACGTTCCCAGAACTCTGTTCAGATGGTACGCAAAATTACCGCTGTCGTCTATCTCAACAGCCTTGTACAGTTCCGTGAACGACATCTTCTCACCCGGGGGGTTTCCCAGTGCTTCCAGTATCTCGATTCGCGTCTCACTGCCGAGCGTCTCGAATACATCCGCTGATGAGTGGGTTTCAATGTCGAGCGAGCTCTCACCCTTCTCGGTGGAACTACTTTCTGAATCCTCGCTCCCCATACTGAGCGGTTGTGAGTCTACGTTGTTTAATCAAAGGCTGGCAGTCCGTCTGTCTGGTTACTGTAATCTCCTACAGAGTAACGTTATGTCTGTCCCGCTCCAGTCTCACAGACACGATGAACGAATCAAGGCTATCGCTCGAACGGTCCGACCAGAAAGCCAAAGAGTGGTGGGAAAGCTGGTCAGACACGTTCCAGCAAGCATTTGCCGAGGCCGAGACAGAGGTCGGTATCGCGTTCGGACCCGGAGTACCCGATGGCGACGACCTCGGCCTGTTCGGCGATCTCGACGGGAAACGAGCGATCGAACTCGGCTGTGGCGGCGCGCAATTCGGCCTTGCGATCTCCAAAGCAGGTGCCGAGGTGACTGGCGTGGATCTCTCCGAAAACCAACTCGCACACGCTCGTGACCTCGCGGTCGAACACGACGAGGATATCGACCTTGTTGAAGCGAGCGTGACTAACATGCCGATGGTTAAGGATGCGTCTTACGACTTGGCATTTTCCGCCTTCGCATTCCAGTGGGTCAAAGATATCCGATCCTGTTTCTCGGAAGCGCATCGCGTCCTCAAACCCGGCGGGAAACTGGTCTTCAGTGTCGACCATCCCCTGTATCGATGCCTCGACCCGGAGACTGGTGAACTGACGGTCAGTTACTTTGCCGATTCACCACGCAGAGAATACAGCGAGGAGTTCGACGCCGAAATGATCGTCTACCGCAGAACTGTCAGTGAGATTGCGACCTCACTGCTCGAAGTCGGGTTTTCGATCGAAGAACTTCGTGAACCGGGGTACGAGGACCCTGAGAAGTACGAGTCCGAGTACGGGAGTTTCCAGCCGGACCGGATGGCCCGAATCCCACCGACGCTCGTCGTAGCTGCAGAAAAGTAGTCGTCGCTATCAATCCGGTACCAGTAAATCGTTGGCCTCGGCACTCATAGGGCTCGTCACCACCGGGTGCCGAGTCCGGCTCGGAGCGAGTGGGTCGTCATCGGCCGTACGGGCCTACGCTCGAGAGCCAAAAGACGGTTTGGATCTTCCCGAACGGTCCTCACTCGGCGCTCGAGCCGTCCGCCGCGAAGGCGGTGTTCCACTCGTCGATGAGATTCTGCAGGCGGTCGCTCCGTGTCCTCGAGAACGTTGCCGGAGCGCGGTCGCTCGCCGTCGCGGGCGAGGCCGTCTCGGTTGTCGGCTGCGTCGACGGTGTCTCGGTCGTCGGCTGGTCGGGAGTCGGTTCGGGCTTGGCGTAGTGGGGATGCGTGCTCATTGTCGGTCGTGTGGGAAGTCGCGTCGTCGGCAGGCGATGCTGTCGTCGGAGAATCAGGCGAGGGGGTGTACGGGTACGACCGACATCTGTACTCCATTCTTCAGACCGAACCATAATAAACGTTCATGATCTACCGAGTATCGCCGCGATCGGCGACGCGGCTGTCGGCACCTGCCCGCCCACAGGTTATACTCGAGGGTAGCGGACTCGAAAACACGGATGGCAGCCACACCGGACGTGAGTTTCGTCGTTCCCGCGAGAAACGAGGCCGACTACCTCGCCGACTGTCTCGAGAGCATCGCCGCCCTCGAGACCGATTACGAGTACGAGGTGATCGTCGTCGACGGCGCCTCGACGGACGCCACCGCCGACGTCGCCCGCGCACACGGTGCGACGGTGCTCGAGGGATCGGGCTCGAGCATCGCCGCGGGCCGAAACCTGGGCGGCGAGGCGGCCGAGGGCGAGTGGCTGGCCTTCGTCGACGCCGACACTCGCGTTCGGCCGAGCTATCTGACCGAGCTGCTCGGCTTCGTCGAGCGCGAGAACCTCGCAGCCGGCAGCTCGGCCTGTCGGATGACCGGACCCCTGCGGGCGAAGCTGATGGAGGGGACGATCAACCACGTCTTTCCCCACTTCGAGCGCCCCATTCTTCCCGGGTTCAACTTCTTCGTCCACCGGGAGGCCTTTCTCGAGGCCGGGGGGTTCCCCGAGGTGCCAAACGAGGACACCGCCTTTAGCCGACGGCTCGCCCGGCAGCTGCCGACGGGCTACCACGATTCGGTGCTCGTCGAGAGCTCCGGTCGGCGGATCGCCGACAGCGGACTGACGGGAACGCTGTTTCACTACGTCTCCCTCGACGCGGGTCGGCTCCGGACGTCGGTTTGAGTCCGGCAGTCGCGGGGCGGCCGCTTTTGCGGGCTCGGCACCCATCCTCGGCCGTGACGACGGTTCCACCCGAAGCCGAACGACTGCTCGAGAACGAACCGGTGATGGCCCACTTCGCCACCTGCGTCGACGGGCGCCCCCACGCCGCGCCCGTCTGGTTTCGCTACGAGGACGACACGGTCGAGATCGTCACGACGGGACGCAAGCTCGAGAACGTCCGCGAGAACCCGAAGGTCGCGCTGTCGATCCAGGCCGACGACGGCGGCGACACGCAGTGGATGGTGACGCTGCTCGGCACCGCGAACGTGGTCGAGGACGAGGCCGAGACCGACGAAGCCAGACGCCGGATCAACGAGAAGTACGGCGCGCCCAGCGACGCCTACGAGGAGAACCGGCTCGTTCGGGTCGACGTCGGCACGGCGAGCTATCGGACGTACTGAACCCGCCCGAGCGCCCCCGTACCGCCGACTCGCTCGCTACTCGAGGCGTTCCCGCGCAGCGGCGATCACCAGCGGCAGCGTGATCGTCGCGTCGGCGTACACCGAGACGTTTTCTGCATCTTTCTCGAGTTTGCCCCACGAGCGGGCCTCCTCGAGGGTCGCCCCCGAGAGCCCGCCCGTCTGTTTCGGGTCCATCGTCAGCTGGACCGCGTAGTCGTAGGCCCCGGGCGCGACGAGCATCGTCTGGAGCGTGAAGTTTTTCGGGACGCCGCCGCCGACGACGAAGGCGCCGGCCTCCTCGGCCTCGAACGCGATGTCGGTCAGCGCGGTCATGTCTGCGAGGGCGTCCAGCGAGAACGGCGAGGTCTGGGAGTACATCCAGGCCTGTAGCCCGAGAACGGAGTCCTGGACGGCGGGACAGTAGATCGGCACGTCGTTCTCGTAGGCCGCGGCGGCGATGCCTGGCCCCTCCTCGACGTCCTCTTGCTCGTTGATCTCGGCGTTGGCTCGCCCGAGTTCGCGAGTCAGGCGTTCGATCGAGACGGGGCCGGAGTCCTCCGCCTCCTCCTCGAGCACGGGGAAGACCTCCTCGCGAAGGTGCGATTCGAACGTCGCGAAGAACTCCTGGGGAAGGTAGACGTTGTAGATCCGATCGACTCCCTCGTCGCGCAGCGTTTCGTCGTGTTCGCGCTCCGTTTTGCCCTCGGCCTGTACGCAGCCGTGGTGGTGTTTCCCGCCGATGGCCTCGATCGAGTCGTGGGTGAGGTTCGCCCCGGTCGTGATCAGCGCGTCGATGTAGCCGTCCCGGATCAGGTCGGCGACGATCCGACGCATCCCGGTCGGCACCATCGCACCGGCCAGCCCGAAGAAGACGGTCACGTCGTCGTCGAACATCGCCTCGGTGACGTCGACGGCCTCGTGGAGGCTCGCCGCGCCGACGCCCGCGTTGCCGTACTCGTCGGCGAGTTCGCCGACCGTCATCCCCGCGCGGGCCTCGGCGTGGCCGACGGGGTCGTGTTGGAACGTCTCGCGCTCGGGCTCGTGGTCGTGATCCTCGTCGCTGTCGTGCTCGTCGGTCATGTCCTCGAGTCGGCGGGCCAGCGCTTTCAACGCCGCGATCTCGGCGGGACCGACTCGGCCGTCCGAATCGGAAGCGCCTGATTCTGGCGACTTGCCTCCGACGACCCCGTCACCGTCGGCGACGCGCGACCGCTCAGGAACGGTCGTCGACGAACTCGTCCGGCGGCGCGACGACGGAGCTCACCTCGTCGGCCGAGATCGGACGCGGACACGCGACGTCGGCGGCGCTGGTTCGCTCGACGAGCACCTCCCCGTCCCGGAGAAGCTGTACGGCGACGGGGCCGTCCGGCGCCTCGACGGCGATGCAGGTCGTCTCTCCGGGATCCACCGTCAGCGTCTCGAGGTCGTCAGCGGAGACGTCTTCGGCACGGTCGGCATCCGCCCCCTCCTCGGGATCGTCGTCCTCGCCGTCCGAGCCGCTCTCGACGAGCACCTCGCCGAAGAACGCCTCCTGGCAGGCGTCGAACTCGGGGTTCGTGACCGCGAGGTCCCCCGCTCCCGGGAGTACGGGCTCGTCGCGGAACGCCTCGATACCGTCGATGATCGCGTCGTCGGGGACGCCCTCGAGTTCGCGGACGTCGAACGTTCGGACGCCGTCGACGCCGCCGAACGGCTCGAAGAGGTTGCCGATCTGGCCGTCCGCGGCGACGAACGTCGCGCCGACGATCACGTCGACGAACTCGCCGACGACGCGTACGGTCTGGCAGTCGACGAACTCGATTCGTTCCTCGGGCGGATCGACGGGGCGCCACTCGAGGGAGACCGGACGCGTTCCGTCGTTGGTCACGCAGAAGACGGCCGCGTCGTCGTCCGTACAGGCGGGGACGAGCCGAACGTCGGCGGGGTCCGGCTCCGCGCACGCGGGATCGACGCCGCCGTCGGTCGCCGTTGCCGCGCCGTCGCCGGCGACCGCACTGCCCGATGCGCCACCGATCACCGCAGCGGTAACGGTGACCCTTCGTAACCACTCTCGTCTGGAAGGGAGCTCTCGTGTCATTGGTTAGTTCCCCGGGTCGATCCCGAGAGTGAGAGCCCCTTCCCGCGCGACGACCATTGTTATCGACGGGCTGCAGGGCGGTTCACGGGAGCCAACAGCGCGGCTCGAGCAATCCGTCGGACGCCACCGCGACGATCGGGTCGTCGGTCGCTCAAGCGGGGCGGTCGGGGCGACGGACGGCCCGAGCGCCGCGTCAAACCGATCGTCGCCGACTCGAGCCGATCGACGGGCGACAGTACGGCGTCGCTACGTCCCGCGTCGGCGGTGTACGCACCCGCATCCATCGTCAACGACAGCCTACAGCCCGGTCGGCGCCTCGAGGAACGTCGTCTCGAGCCCCCACTCCTCGACGAGTTCCTGCAGCGCCCGAACCCCGAACGTCTCGGTCGCGTAGTGACCCGCGAGGACGACGTTGATCCCCGCCTCCCTGGCCTCGTGGTAGACCTGCTGTTTCCCCTCGCCCGTGACGAGTGCGTCCGCGCCAGCCTCGACCGCCTCGTCGAGCCAGTCGACGCCGCTACCGGTGACGACCGCGACCGCCTCGATCTCGTCGGGGCCGAACTCGAGCAGCCGGACGGGTCGGCCGTCGGTCTCGAGCTCCGACTCGAGTCGATCAGTGAGATCGTCGGGCTCGTAGGCGTCCGGAGCGGTGCCGCGCTGCCCGATGTGTTCGGGGCCGAGCTCGCCGAACGGGTTCCGGTCCTCGAGTTCGAGGACGTCGGCGACGCCCGCGGCGTTGCCGAGCTCCTGGTGGCCGTCCAGCGGGAGGTGGGAGACGTACAGCGCGATATCGTGCTCGAACAGGGGCTCGAGCCGATCGTACGTTCGTCCCGTCACCCGATCGAACCCGCCCCAGGAGAGCCCGTGGTGGACGACGAGCGCGTCCGCGTTGGCCTCGGCGGCGCGCTCGAACGTTTCGACGGCGCCGTCGACGGCGAACGCGACGCGCTCGAGGCTCCCCTCGTCGGGGCCGACCTGCAGACCGTTCGCGCTGGCGTCGAGGTCGGCGTAGTCGTCGGTGTGCAGCCGCTCGTCGAGTCGATCCGCGAACGTCGAGAGCTCGAGGGACATACCGGGCGGTTACGCCGCCGATGGCTTGTAACCTTGCGATCGCTCCCGATCAGGCGAGCTCGGGTTCGGGTTCGGCTCGATCCTGGCGGTCGTCGTCCGCGTCGATCACCATCACGGGCACGTTCGTCTCGCGGGCGACATCTTCGGTAATGCTCCCGAACAGGGCGCGCCGGACGCCGCCGCGACCCTGCGACGTCATCACGATGAGGTCGACGTCGTTCTCCGCTGCAAACCGGGAGATCACCGTCCGTGGGATCCCAGCCTCGATCACGGGATCGACCGTGACGTCGGCCGAATCGACGTACTCGCGGACCCCATCGACGGCTGCCGCGGCCCGCTCGTGGAGTTCGGTCATCTCCGCGAACTGGCCGGCGCCGATCCGATCGACCTGCTCTGGACCGAGGACGTGACCGAGCGCGTCGGTGTCGACGACGTACATCGGGTGCAGTGTCGCGTCGAACCGTTCGGCCAGCTCGACGGCGTACGGCGCCGCTCGCTCCGCCCGCTCGCTGCCGTCCGTTGGGAGGAGGATCGTTTCGAACATACGTCCGAAGATATGCGCTGGGGTAGCAAATGACTATGGTAAGGTGAGGTATACGTCCGTCAATACGAAAACGAACGTTCGGTGTTCGCCGCTCGAGCGGGTGCGACCGAACGCGACCGACCGAAGGTCGTGAGTCCCGTTCACATCAGGTAGAACAGCGGGAAGAGGATCACCCAGACGATGTCGACGAAGTGCCAGTAGAGCCCGAAGAACTCCACCGGCCGGTGGTCCTCGAGATAGGCGTCGATCGACCAGACGCGGTAGATCATGAAGCCGGCGATCAGCAGGCCGAAGATGACGTGCAGGGCGTGCATCCCCGTCGTCACGTAGTAGATCGAGTACTCCAGGCCGTACCACCAGTACTCGCCGTCGGCGAACTTCACGCTGTACTCGTAGCCTTTCACGCCCATGAACGCCAGTCCGAGTCCGAGGGTCGCACCCAGCGTCGCGAGCAGGCCCCGCTTGTTCTTGCGTTCGGCCATCACGAGCGCGAGTACGACGGTGAAACTCGAGGTCAGCAGGATGTACGTGTTCAGCAGGCCGGGCCAGGAGGCGAACGGAACCCGCGTCCAGTCGCCCCAGCCCGCGTGGAGTCGCATGAAGATGTACGCGCCGATGATGGCTCCGAAGACGACGACGTCCGAGGCGAGGAACACCCAGACCCCGAACTTCGTGTTGCCGACCCCCTCGACGGGCCAGCGCTCGGCGATGGCCATCTCGGGGACGACGAACCGCTCGCGGCCGAACTCGAACAGCGTGTACCCCATGATTGCCACGCCAAGCACGGTCAGTATCGGGTACAGGACGCTCTGCTCGGCGCTGGTCCCGGTGAGCGCCTCGGGCGGGACGCCGGTTCCCTCCGCGAAGCCGATCGTGTACGGCGTGATCCCGGTCAGTCCGAGGAAGAAGACGAACGTGCCCAACCCCACCCCGAGCGGCCAGATGCTGGCGTGGTCGGCGTGTTCCCCGCCCCCGGCAGCCTCCGAGGCGGTCCGGTTCTCGTGTGCGACGCCGCCGTCGGGCTGGGCCGCCGAGTCCTCGACGAACTCGAGCGATCCCGAGGCGTAGCTGGGGCGGCCGTCCCAGTTCTCGAGCGGCGGTGGCGAGGGGACCGCCCACTCGGCCGTGCGGGAGAACTCCCAGGGGTTCTCGGGCGCTCGCGGACCCGCAACGAGACTGTGGGCGAGCGTCGCGAACAGGATGAGAAACGAGGCGCCGAAGACGAACGCGCCGACCGTCGAGAGCTGGTGGTAGAGCTGGAGACCCTCGGTGTAGTGGAAGACGCGCCGGGGCGTCTCCCAGGCGAGAAACTGCGGGAAGTACAGCAGGTTGAACCCGACGAAGTAGACCGCGAAGTTGAGCTTGCCGAGCGTCTCGGAGTACATCCGCCCGGTGAGCTTCGGCCACCAGTAGTAGAGGCCGCCGACCAGCGCGGTGACGCCGGAGGCCATCACGTAGTGAAAGTGGGCGACGACCCAGTAGGTGCCCCGGAACTCGTAGTCGAGCACGACGGCACCCAGGAACACCCCCGTAATACCGCCGAGGATAAAGAGGACGAGCGCCCCGAGCGAGAACAGAAACGGCGTCGTCATCCGCACGCGGCCCTTGACCATCGTGTAGATCAGCGCGAAGACGATCAGGTCGAAGGGCAGCGAAATGCCGATCGTCGTCGCCATGAACAGCGTCTTGATCTCGAGGTTGATCGTCGTCAGGAACATGTGGTGCATCCACACCAAAAACGACTGGACCGCGATGAGCACCATCGCGATGATGACCCACTTGCGGCCGACGAGTCGCCGTCCCGTAAACGTCTGGAACGCCTCGAGCATAATCCCCAGTGCGGGGAAGAAGACGATGTACACCTCCGGATGACCGAAGAACCAGAACAGGTGGGCCCACAGCAGGCCCGATCCCTGATCGGTCGCGAAGTACTGGGTCAACAGGATCCGGTCGGACGCCTGTAACAGCAACGCGGCCAACAGCGCCGCGAACGCGAACAGCATCATCCAGACGGTCAGCAGCCACGTCCAGGTGAACATCGGCATGTTCCACAGGCCGAGCCCCTCGGCCCGCGAGCGGTGGATCGTCGTGATGAAGTTCACCGAACCGAGCGTGATCGAGAGCACGAACAGGATCAGCGCGAGCACGGCGCCGTTGCCGCCGGTCGTCGCCTCCAGGGCGGGCGTGTACATCGGGACGTTCAGCGGCGCGTACATCGTCCATCCCCCCGAGAAGGAACTCCCCTGGAAGAACGAGATCCCGAACAGGATCCCGGAGAACAGGTAAAACCAGTAGCTCAGTGCGTTCAGGCGGGGAAAGGCGAGGTCCTTCGCCCCGATCTGTAGCGGGACGAAGTAGTTCGCGAAGCCGGACGCGATCGGCGAGAGGAACCAGAACACCATCAACAGCCCGTGGGTCGAGACCGCCTGGTTGAACTGGTTCTCCGTCAGCAGTCCCGTGCCACCGCTCTCCCAGAGGTGCGCCCGGAACAGCAACGCCATGATTCCACCCAGCACCAGGAAGAACAGCGCCGTCACCAGATAGAGGATCCCGACGTCCTTGTGATTGGTCGTGACGAGCCAGCGCCTGAGACTCGTCTTCGGCGGAAGGTCGCTCACTCGAGCCCACCTCCGAAACGGCCACTCGAGCCGATCGGTCGGCCGCCTCCGCTCGAGCGCGGCGTCGTGGTCGAACTGCGGCGATCTCCCCCCGTTCGGAGTCGAGACGCGAGAACCATAGGCAAGGGAACGCTCTCGACCGTCGCGGGTATGAAGCTATCCAGTGCGGTTGCAAGGTCGCTTTTGTACGGAACGGCTCACCCCTTCGCTCGGGCTCGGCGGGCTACTCCGCCGGCGGGCGGAACGCCCTGAACGTGTGGTAGTCGAGGACGGTTGCCTCCTCCTCGAGTTCGATCCAGCCGCGGTCGGCGAACACCCGCGACCAGTCGCGGACGTACAGGGGGACGCCGTCGACGTCGCGGACGTCGGTCACGGTCGAGTCGGGATCGTCGACGGCGTCGGCCGTCGATTCGTCGGCAGCAGCCACAGATCCGCCGGCGTCGGTCTCGGCCGTGACGAGTAGCGAGTCGGTCAGCCGAACCAGCTCGTCGAACACCCACTCGGCCTCGGGCGGGAGGTGCTGGAGGGTCTGGACCGCGTAGACGACGTCGAACCGATCCCGCCCGCGGTCGCGGACGAACTCCTCGAGCGAGCCGTGGGTGAACGTCCCCGTCGCGGCGAGGTCGGGGTAGACCCGTTCCATCACCTCGAACGCCGTCTCGTTGATATCGACGCCGTGGAGGTCGTCGTACCCGTGCTCGTGGAGGTGAGCGAGGTGACGACCCGAGCTACAGCCCAGCTCCAGGACGGCGGCGTCGGGACCGACGACGCGGTCGATGATCGCCTCGAGCAGTTCGCTCGTCTCGTTGGGGCCGTAGTGGGCGTAGTACGCCGGCGAGTACGCGCCCGTTCGGTCGGCCCATCGATCGTGGATATCGTCGGAATTCATAGAAGACAACCTGTAAGACGCCAAAAACGCACCGCTCGCCGTCGTCCGCCGTTCGTTCGTCTCGTCGCCGCGGATCGAAGCCCTCGATCGGGTCCGATCAGAGTCGCGTGAGGTTCTTCGCGCGCGGACCCTTGTCCGCCTGTTCGATCTCGAACTCGACTTCCTGTCCCTCCTCGAGGTCGGGGCCGCCGACGTCCTCCATGTGGAAGAAGACGTCGTCGTCGATTTCGTCGGTCTCGATGAAGCCGTAGCCGCCAGTGTCGTTGAAGAAGTCGACCGTTCCGGTTGGCATTACCTGTGTCTCCGGCGCCCGACCATATATATTCGAGGGGTGGAACCCTCGACGGGTCGACCGAGGGACCGTTTTACCACCCCTCCGTTCGAACAGTTAGTGTATGCAACGTGAACAAGTCACGTACGACGACGGCGTCGTGTACGAGTTCAGCCCCGACCTCGAGGCTGTAACGACCGTCGAGCCCGGCGCCGAGCTGACGATCGAGACGAGAGACAGCTTGGACGGGACGATCCACACGGAGGCGGACGTGATCGAGTCGATCCCCTCGCAGGTCAACGCCGCGACGGGACCGATCGCGGTCGAGGGAGCCGAACCCGGCGACGCCCTCCGGATCGAGATCGAGGAGATTCGCCTCACCGAGGAGCAAGGGCGCGTGATCACCATCGGCGGCTTCGGCCTGCTCGACGGCGAGGAGGGGATCGAGTCGCCGAGAACCCGGTTGGTGTCGGTCGAGGGCGACACCCTCGCGTTCGGCGAGCTCGAGATCGACGTCGCACCCGTGATCGGAACGATCGGAGTCGCAACCGACTCCGAGTCGTACACGACGCTGGTCCCTCACGACCACGGCGGAAACCTCGACACGACCGACATGACTGCCGGCTCCGTCGCCTACTTCCCGGTGTTCCAGGAGGGGGCGATGCTCGCGATGGGCGACTGCAAGGCGGCGATGGCCGACGGCGAGATGTGCGGTACCGGCGCGGAGATCGCCACCGAGATCGACGTCACCCTCGAGGTGGTCTCCGATCCCGACCCGGGTCTCGAGCGACCGCTGGTCGAGACGGCCGACGCCTGGAAGACGATCGCCAGCGCCGAGACGCTCCAGGAGGCCTGCAAGCTGGCGAACCGCGACGCGGTCGAACTGCTCGCGGCCGAGCACGGCTGGGACGCGACCGACGCCTACATGCTCTCGAGTCTGGTCGGCGGCCTCGAGATCAGCCAGGTCGTCGATCCGCTCGTGACCGCGCGCAACGCGGTGCCGAAGGCCTACCTCGAGTCGCCGCTGTAACTCACCGAACCGCCACGTCGGACTCGAGAACCGCCTCGAGCAGCCGTCGGGTCTCGGGGTCGGCCGTCAGGACGACCTCCAGGGTCGACGGATCGTACGCGATCACGCCGCAGTCGGCCAGCCGCGGAAGGTGATCGTGGGCGAGTGCGATCTCGATCCGGCGGCGGCTCGCCGACGTCCGTTCCCCGTCTCCGGGCTCCCCGCCCTCGATCCTCGCTTCGATTCCGCGAGCGAGCGCCGCGAGCGTCGTTCGCTCGGTTGAGTGGAGGTACTCGAGTACGTATCGGCGCTGCGGATCCGAGAGGAGGTGCCAAACCACGTCCGGATTGGGATCGTTCGTCTCCGGTTCTGGCATACCCGATACTAGGTGACAACCGTCTCAATCGCACTCCCTCACCAGTATGGTTCGGCGGAATCGGGTCGTGGGCTCGATGACCGAACGAATCCGCACGATCGGTTACGACGACGCCGAGCTAGCGTAGACGAACTCCCGGACGAGCTTCCCGGCCAGCGCCGCGGCTTGCCCGTCGTCCCGGTCGTTGACTTCCACGACGTCGAACCCAGTCGCGGCGGGTGCGAGCGCCCGGACGACGTCGCGCATCTCGCGGGGCTCGAGGCCGAACGGCTCTTTGGTTCCCGTCCCCGGCGCATACCCCGGATCGGCGGCGTCGATATCGACGCTGCAGTACAGCTCTCGCTCGAGCAGCGCCGGGTCGGGTTCCCAGTCGGGGGCGTCCTCGGGGGGAACGACCGTCACGTCGGCTTCGCTCGCCCGTCTCCACTCCTCCTCGCTGCCAGTTCTGGCGCCGAGTATCACCGCCTTCTCGACACGGTCGACACCCTCGAGGATCCGTCGGGTGACGCAGGCGTGCGAGAGGCGGTTGCCGTCGTACTCCTCGCGGAGATCGAGGTGAGCGTCGAGGACGACCAGCGCCTCGGGCTCGACGGCGCGGGCACCCGCGAGCGTGACGGTGTGTTCGCCGCCCAGCACGAGCGGGACGGCGTCGTCCCAGACGACGTCACGGACCGTTCCCTCGAGCCACTCGAGGTAGTCCTCGACGTCGTCCCACGGACGGACGTCGCCGTGGTCGACGACGCCCAGCTCCGAAAAGTACTGGTCCGTCCGGCGGTCGTAGTCGTCGAACGTCTCCGAAAAGTGGCGGATGCGGCGGGGACCGAAGCGGGTCCCCGGCTGAAAGGTCGTCGAGGCGTCCAGGGGCGCACCGACGACCACGAAGTTCGCGTCCGAGCGATCGGGCCCTCCCGTCGCGTCGGCTCGCTCGCGCTCGTCGGTCGCCCCGGGGAACATTATATAATCTTTCGCTGTTCTTCCATCTCGAGGAACTCGATGTTCTCGTCGGGGGAGACGTCCTGGTCGTCGGGAACGCGCATCGTCATCGTCTCGTAGGTCTCGAGGTCCATCACCTGCATGTCCGAGCCGTCGACGGAGACGACCTGGCCCTGCTTTCGCTCGACGATCGGGACCCAGATCTTCGCGTCGACGGGCTGGGACAGCGAGCGCTTCTTCCCGTCGAAGACGCCCTCGGCCTCGATGCGGGCCTTGGCGCTGCCGTGTTTGCCGGGCTTGGCCGTCGAGTACGAGTTGATCTTACAGGCCGCGTCGTCGATAACGACGTAGCTTCCTTCCTGGAGATCGCGAACCTCTTGCTGCTGTTTCGCCATATCGCCGGATAATCAACCGACGGCCATAAACCGTTTGGAATGGCCGCTCGAGCGGGTGGAATCCGATACCACGGCCCGTTCGCTCGGGTTCGTCCGATCCGGTCCGGAGCGAAAACGCCTCGGGGGATGGAGGCGAACGGACCGACGATGCGAACCGCGCTCGCCGCGTCGCTGCTCGTCGTCGCCCTCGTCGCTACCGTGCTGATCGTCCGAAGCGGTCGATCACGTCGCTCCCCGCTCGAGGAGGCTATCGACGACCGACTCGCAGCGTCGATGGCGCCGGGAACGGGCTCACATCTCGAGCGCGCGCCGAGGGTCCGCCGACTGGCGCTCGCCGAGGAAGGCGCCAGCGAACCGGTGTACGCGCCCCGGATTCGGATCGCCCTCGGAACGACCGATGCGCCTGGGATGAAGATGGTATTCGAATACGTCGCGAACGCACTCGAGACGATACATCCAGTGGTCGAGGAACACGACGAGCGCGTCGCGTACTACGACGTCGAGTTCACGTTCGGCCCCGACGGGCTGCTGGTCGACGGCGAGTGTCGGCGAGTGACGGTGCCGGCGGAACTCGTCGAGAGACTGCTCGAGGACGACCGCTACCGGGCGTTCGACCTCCGACGAGATATCGAGCGCGCCGACGGCGACGACGGCTCGGTCGCGACGCTGTGGGCGGCGTGTCGGTCGTAATTAGAGGGGTTCGGTACACCCCGGGCTCGCCCGTCGCTACTCGAGCACCCGCTCGATCCGATCCAATCCCTCCTCGAGCTCCTCGGTCGGCAGCCCGAACCCGATCCGAAACCGATCCGGGTGGCCGAAGAACTCGCCGGGCGCGAGGACGACGCCCTCCTCGAGGACCGCACGGCAGAACGCCTTCCCGTGCTCGAAGCCGTCAGGAACGGTCACAAAGCCGTTGACGCCGACGGGGTCGTACCACTCGAGGTCGTGGCGCTCGAGAAACGCCTGCACTCGGTCGCGGTGATCGGCCACGAGGTCGCGGTTTTCGGCGAGGATCTCGTCTTCCCGCTCGAGGGCCTGTTTTGCGACGTGCTGACCGAATATGGAGGGGGAAATGGTGGTGTAGTCCTTCCAGTTCCAGGCCGTTTCGAGCAGGTCTTCGTTCCCGACGAGCCAGCCGAAGCGCAGGCCGGCGAGGCCGTACGATTTCGAGAGGCTGGCGGTCGAGAGTCCCTTGGGTCCGAGACTCGCCACGGGCGGCAGCGGATCCTCGGCGAGCAGTCTGTAGACCTCGTCGCAGAGCAGGTACGCGTCGTTGTCGGCCGCGAGGTCGTACAACGCCTCCACTTTCTCGAGGGAGTGGTACCTACCGGTAGGGTTGTTCGGGTTGTTCAGCACGAGCAACTTCGTTTCGGGGCGGATCGCGTCGGCGACGGCATCGACGTCGAGCTCCCAGGTCGGGGGCTCGAGGGGCACTCGAGTCACCTCGCCGACGGCGTCGGGAACGGCGTGGAGCGCCTGATAGGTTGGGGTGACGATGACGGCATGCGGGCTCCGCGACGCGGAGCCGGACGACGAGGCGCCGTCGGCGCCGAACGTCGGCTCCTGGAGAACAGACAGGAACGCCAGGAAGTTCGCCTCCTGGGTCCCGCAGGTACACAACACCTCGTCGGCTTCTCGGTCGTACCGGTCGGCGATCCGCGCCCGGAGGTCGGGGTCGCCGTTCGTCGGGATCACGTACCCCAGTTCTCCGGGATCGGTATCGAAGCGATCCGTCGAGAGGCTGCGGACGCCGCTTTCGGCAAGCATGATATCGGCCTCGTGTTCGTACTCGGCGAACCAGCGCTCGAGACCGAAGGTGTCGATCTGCATGCCTGGGGGTTGGCGGGAACGGGTAATACGGGTTGCTGGTTCGGCTGGACCGTGGGCTCGAGAACCGAACGCGAACGGCGATCCGAGTGGGCCACGACACAGTGGCGCGCGCTGGTCGACGGTGAGCGAAGGCGAGGCGTGAGCATCGCGAACGCCTCGATAAGCGAGCGGTGACTGGAAGGAACCGTGAGTCGATAGCGAACCGTCGTACGACCCCGTGCGAGGTCTTCGCGTGCAGGCGAGCGAAGGCTTGAAAGACGCTTCACGTCTTTCTGTCAAAGAGCGAAGCGAGTGAGCGTAGCGCGGAACCTGCGGTTCCGCGGACCATACGAACGGGCGCGCAGCGCCCGTGAGCAGAAATCGGCTGGGGAGG
Source organism: Natronococcus sp. A-GB7 (assembly GCF_029688865.1). Taxonomy (GTDB): domain Archaea; phylum Halobacteriota; class Halobacteria; order Halobacteriales; family Natrialbaceae; genus Natronococcus. The sequence continues at coordinate 72,959 of NZ_JARUKV010000005.1, read as the reverse complement.
GCGTGGAAGTTCACTGCTGCCAGTATACGTTGTAGAGAATGATTTGTTGCGTAGAGCGTGCGAACCTAATACGATCTCTTCAATCAACTGGGAGAGATGTTGAGAGTGCCCTGCTGAATACAGGGCGCGAATGTCGCACGCCCGATTCTCCAACGATGGAGGAGCTAGATCATTGCCGAAGCAAACACCGATATCTCCAGCGGCGGTCAAAGTCAGGTTGCTGGACAGGGGAACAATGTTTTCCCCGTCGGTCAACGAAAGTCGGATATGGATTTCCGGGAGCCGGAGGCTCTCGTTCCAGCGGCCGTTGAAACACTCCCGATCAACTTTGCCATTCTCGATAGTGACGGGACGATCCTGTATACGAATCGTGCATGGCGAGAGTTCGGTAGGGCCAACGATATCGACCTTCGCCCAGATACAATCGGTACCAACTATCTCGAGATCACCAAACAAGCGGAGACGGAAACGGCTCAAACTGCTGCCACTGGGTTATCCGAGATTTTAGCGGGTGAACGAGAACTCTTCGAGTTCGAATACCCGTGTCACTCTCCCGACAAACAACGGTGGTTCCTCATGCGAGCAGCACAGTTCACCGACGGTGATCGGAGATACGTCGCTGTCGCGCATTTCGATATCACCGACCGGTACGAGTACCAGCGTCAGCTAGAAGAATCCAACGAGCGCCTCCGGCAGTTTGCCCACGCTGCCTCCCACGACCTCCAAGAGCCGTTACGGATGGTCACGAACTACCTGCAGCTGCTCGAGCGTCGGTATAGCGACGAACTCGATGAGGATGCCGAAGAGTTCATCGAGTTCGCAGTCGACGGTGCCGAGCGGATGGAGGCAATGATTGAGGGGCTTCTTGTGTACTCCAGGGTCGAAACGCAGGGGAAGTCCTTCGATTCGGTCGATCTTGAAGCAGTGCTTGATGATGTTTTGACGGATCTCGGCGTTCGGATCGACGAAACCGATGCTGAAATCACCGCTGAACCGCTGCCGACTGTCAACGGTGACGCCAGCCAACTCCGCCAACTCTTCCAGAACCTGTTGGAAAACGCTCTCCAGTACAGCGGCGAGCAGACGCCTCGAGTGTCAATCTCTGCGACACGTGACGAGGACGAGTGGATAATTTCGGTCAGTGACGAGGGGATCGGTATCGATCAAGAACATGCAGACCGAGTTTTCGACGTGTTCCAGCGACTCCACACCCACGAGGAGTACGACGGAACGGGGATCGGCCTCGCACTCTGCGAGCGAATCGTGGAACGACACGGTGGCGAGATTTGGGTTGCCCCTGACCCCGGCGGTGGATCGACCTTTTCGTTTACGCTTCCACGGACTGATACGTGATCTCTTTTCGAGGGGGCCCGCTGCTCACGGACGCGTAGTGTCCGTTCACGGCTCACTCCGTTCCCCGTTCACAGCGCGGTTCTCGCTCACTGCGTTCACGCGCGCACCGTCCGCACGGTATGCGAGACCTTACCTCGCACTATTCGCATGGTCCGCAGAACCTTCGGTTCCGCGCTACGCTGTCGGAGCATGCTCTGACAAGCCTTCGTTCACACTATTAAGACCTCGCGCAACGCCACCACTGTAGTCCAGCCGAGGCAATCGGAGATGGGGTTCACTCCGACTCGATCGGTCGAATCCACCTTCCCCTCGCTTCTCGTGACCAGCGAAAGTCCTCGGAATCCGTGGGCGGCTCGAGCGGAGCGACTCGAGAGCCGACCTGTGGCCCTCGGCCTCGAGGGGAGTCTACGCAACTCCGGCGTACTCGAGGGTCGTGTCCGAGTCCGCCGTTACTCGCCGTCGAGATCCGGATCGAAGAGGTCGTCGACGCGACAGTCGAAGTACGCCGCCAACTTGAAGGCCAGTTCCAGCGACGGATCGTACCGTTCGCGCTCGATCGAATTGATCGTCTGGCGAGTTACGCCGACGGCTTCGGCGAGCTCGCCCTGACTCAGCTCGCGTTCTTCTCGGCGCTTCGTGACCTGATTGTCCATAGATCGTTAGTTGCGCCAGAGTACGATTCCGTAGCAGAGGCCGTAGAGGAGCGCGAGAGCCGACAGGACGTAGATCCCACCCCACATCGTCGACGTGATGGTGAAGTAGCCGCCGGCATCGAGAACGTAGAGCGCCGGAACGACGCTGATCGTTACGATCGCCGTGATCGAGAACATGAGACCGCTGGCGCGGTTGTGATATGCTTCGTCGCGTTCGTCGGATAGTTTGGTCTCGGTAACCCGTGGTAAGCCGAATACGATCCCCATCATGGTCCAGACTGCCACGAGATAGGTGATCGTTCCGACGAGTTGCGCATCGAGGTACATACCCAACCAAAGGCCGAGACAGCCGAACGCTACCAGTATCCACGTGATTCGTTCGTACGCCCGTTTGTCGATGCCGACCGAGCCGAGGGTGGTGTTCATGCTGTAAAGCACCTTTTACAGTAAAGCGTACTTTACAGCCAACAATAAACGTACCGGCTGTTCGGATATCGGCTATTTCAGAGAATCTGGAACGACGGTTCGGTGGAACGGACGAATTAGCCTCGTTCTTGCCCTTCAGGACCAGCGAAAGCCCTCGGGATCCGCGGGCGGCTCGAGCGGGCTCTCGGGCAACTCGCCTGTCACCTCGGGATCGTTGTACGCCCCCGGTGCGATGTCGTTAGGCGTCTCGGGGTAGAACACCGAGGCCAGCGCCTGGAGCTGGCCGCGCCCGATGCCGAGCTCGAACTGGCCCCCGCCGTACAGCGTCATGCCGCGCTCCCGGCAGTAGTCGATCGTCTCGAGCAGCGACTCGAGCGAACCGAAGCGCGAGGGTTTGATGTTGAGCCACTCGGGCTCCCACGGGAGATTCTGGACGTCCTCGAGGCCGTGGATCGGCGCGTCCCAAGAGGTCCGCGAGCGGACCTCGTCGTCCTCGAACAGCGCCTCGGTGTCGTCCTCGAGGGCGGGGTCCTCGAGGACGGCCTCGGGAAAGCCCCCGATCACCAGCTCGTACAGCTCCGGGTCGGCCTCGACATCGACCTCGGTGCCGTGGTACTGGCCCTTCAGGTCGAGGACCCGGACGGCGTCGGTCGCCGAGAGGGCCTCGACCAGCGCGGCGTCCCACTCCGGGGTCGGATCGAGCTTGAACTCGAGCTCCGGAACCGCCTCGCGCAGTTCCTCGACCCGGTCGGTCGAAGGCTCGTCGCCGAGTCGCGTGCTGGCGATGAATCGTACCGGTTCGTACTCGGCGTCCAGTTGCGACGCCAGGTCCGTCCCGGCCTGTCGGAGCGCGAGGTCGAGCGCGGCGGCCTCGAGCCCCCACTGGCGGTAGTTCCGGAACACCTCGCGGTCTGGCGCGCCCGCCGGAAACAGGTCGAGGTCGGCGAGCCGGCTCGAGAAGGCGTCGATCGTGTACTCGCCGGTGAGGTCGGGCAGCCCGCTCTCGGCGAGCGCGTCGTGGTCGTCGGTCTCGTAGGTGACGTCCTCGCCCTTTCCGACCGCGCCGTCGGGCCCCTCGAACGAGAACTCGGTGCTAACGCGGGTGAAGCCGCTCGAGGTCTCACGCTCGAGGCGGGCCATCGAGACGTCGTCGATCGTCAGCGACAGGTCAGCGATCCGATCGTAGCTCATAGGAGGGAGTCGGGAGCCAACGAAAAGAAGGTTGCAGTGGCGGCACTTGCAGTGGCGGCACCCTCCTCCCCTTCCCGTGTTACTCCTCGCGTCGTCGCTGGCGGAGGTTCTGGCGGGTGAACTGGGGCTTCGCCTGCAACGAGCTGCCGCCGTCGCGGAACGATCGGTAGAGCTGGACGAACAGCACTGCCGAGAGGACGGCGGCGACGACCGACGCCTCCGGCGCCTGGAGGGCGTACAGTACGCCCATCGAGAACAGCGCCATCGTCAGTAACATCCCGTAGACGAGTCGCTTCGCGAGCTTGTCGAAGACGCTCTCCGAGTCCTCGACGCCGATCCGAACGTAGAGGTTGTCCCGGTCGAGTCGGTCCAGCGTGCGCTCGGTTTTCGGCGCGAGGCGGGTCAGCGACTCGCCGGACTCGCGGAGCTGTCGACCCGTCTGCTCGGCGTACTGACGGATCGACTCCTCGCGGTAGCCCTGTTCGGTCAGGTACGTCGTGGCGGTGTCGATGAAGTCGAAGTCCTCGTCGAGCGTGACACAGACCCCCTCGACGACGGTCGCGACGCGTAGCACGAGCGCGAGGTTCTTCGGCAGCCGGAACGGGAACTCGTAGATCGAGTCCTCGATCTGGCCGACGATCTGCTGGACGCGGTACTGCTCGATCTCCTGGCCGCGAGCGTCCTGAATCGCGAGCTCCATCACCTCGGCCATCACCGCCCGGTCGGCGTCCGGACTCAGGGTGCCGACCTCGATCAGCGCGTCCAGGATGGCGTCGATGTCCTGGTTGGCGACCGCGATGTAGAACTCGACGATCTTCCCCTGGACGAACTCGTCGACCCGGCCGGACATCCCGAAGTCGTAGAAGATGATCGCCCCGTCGTCGGTCACCGCGAGGTTACCCGGATGGGGGTCGGCGTGGAAGACGCCGTCGTCGATGATCATCTGGAGGTACGCCCGCTGGAGGGTCTCCGCAACCTGGCTCCGGTCGATCCCCTTCCGATCCAGCTCTTCGACGTCGTTGATCTTCGTTCCCGGCACGTACTCCATCGTGAGCACGCGCGGCCCGGAGTGGCTCTCGAGGACCTCGGGAACGAGGATCCGGTCGTCGTCCGCGAAGTTCGAGCGGATCTCGGTCAGCATCGCCGCCTCCCGCTCGTAGTCCATCTCCTCGCGGATCGTCTTCGCGAACTCGTCGGCGAGGTTCTCGAGCGAGAACGATCGAGACTCGTCGACGAAGTACAGGAGCAGCGGCAGCGACCAGCGGATGACCCGAAGATCGGCCTCGACCAGCGACTCGATCTCCGGACGACGGATCTTCACTGCGACGGGGTCGCCGTCGACCTGTGCGCGGTAGACCTGACCGAGGCTCGCTCCGCTGATCGCCTCGGTGTCGAACTCCGCGAAGCGCTCCTCGAGCGGGCCGAGTTCGTCCTCGAGGACCCGTTTGGCCTCGGGCCAGTCGGCGGGTGGGACGTCGTCTTGCAGGGCGGCGAGCTCGTCGATGTACTCGGGCGGGAGCACGTCGGGCCGGGTCGACAGTAGCTGGCCGAGCTTGATGAACGTCGGGCCGAGGGTCAAAAGCGACTCGAGCAGGGTCTGTGCGCGGTGCCGTCGTGTCTCCGGATCGACCCGTCGTCGCGAGCCGAACAGCAGGAACCGGCGGCGGTCGCGGGCGTACGCGAGCAACAGCGGGAGGAACTGCCAGGCGACGACGACGAACCGGCGGTACGCGCGGAGTGTTGCCAGCCTCGGTCACCCCGTGTTCTCGTGCTCGACGGCATCGAGTGGCGTTTCGCCGCCGTCCGCCGGGCGCTTCGGAACGGTCAGCTCGAGGACGCCGCGCTCGACGGCCGTCGCCGTCTCGCTCGCGGCGTCGTCGGGAAGCGGTAGCTCGACGTCGAACAGGAGCGGCCGGTTCTCCTCTAAGTACCGGTACTCACCGTCGTCGAGCTTCTCGCGACGCGCCTCGATGGCGACCGTCTCCTCGGCGACCGTGACGGAGACCGACTCCGGCGTGGCGCCAGGAACGTCCAGCACGAGGAGGTACGCGTCGTCGCTCTCGAGCAGATCGAAGAAAACGTCGTCCGAGAGGTCCCGCAACGCGTCGCGCAGCGTTGACATGGTCGTGGGTTCGAACGCGGGTACGAAAAACCCCGCGGTAGCGGTCGGTTCCGGGCGAGCGCCGGGGACCCGGGGTGGCGTCCCGTACCCTTTTGGGTCCCGCCGACCCGAGTCAGCGTATGGAAGGAGCCGACAGCGAGCGCAAGGAGGCGGGGTTCAAGCAGCGAACGCCCGTCGACGAGGCGCGCCGGATTCTCAGCGAAGCGGCCGTCGGAGACGGAAACGACGCCGACGACCCGCCGACTGGCACAGAGACGGTCTCGCTCGAGCGAGCCGACGGGCGAGTACTGGCGGCACCGATCACGGCCGCGAGAAACGTCCCACACTACCAACGGGCGGCGATGGACGGCTACGCCGTCCGGGCGGGGGACACCTTCGGCGCGTCCGATCGATCCCCCGAGGTGCTGCGGATCGGCGACCGCGACGGACCGGTCGGTCCCGAGACAGCCGTCCGGGTCCACACGGGAAGCGCGCTGCCCGACGGGGCCGACGCCGTCGTGATGATCGAACACGCCGAGGAGCTCGCGGACGTCGGTGAGCTCGAGGTCGGCGACGCCGTCGCGGAGGGGGAGAACATCGCTCCGATCGGCGAGGACGTTACGGAAGGCGAGCGGCTGTACGAGGCCGGCCACCGACTTCGGCCCTCCGATCTCGGCCTGCTGCGGTCGGTCGGCTACGGCCGCCTCGAGGTCGCCCAGCGGCCGACCGTCGGCGTGATCCCGACCGGCGAGGAGCTCGTCGACGGCGAACCGGGCCCGGGCGAGGTCATCGAGACGAACGGCCTCACCGTCTCGCGGATGGTCGAGCGCTGGGGAGCCGACGCGACGTACCGCGACGTCGTCACCGACGACGCCGAGTCGCTTCGGGTGGCGATCCAGCGCGACCTGACGAAGGACGTCGTCGTTACGACCGGAGGGTCCTCCGTCGGGGAGCGGGACCTCCTGCCCGAAGTGATCGACGAGCTCGGCGAGGTGCTCGTCCACGGCGTCGGGCTCAAACCCGGTCACCCGGTCTGTCTGGGAATCGTCGAGGACACGCCCGTCCTCGCGCTCCCGGGGTACCCCGTCGCCTGTATCGTCAACGCAGTCCAGTTCCTCCGGCCGACGCTGCGCCGGCTCGAGGGGACGACGCCCGATCCGCACCCGACCACGCGGGCCGTCCTCGAGCGCAAGATCCCCAGCGAGCCCGGCACCCGGACGTTCGCGCGGGTCCAGCTCGAGGAGCGCGACGGCGAGGACGGTCCCGCGTTCGCGGCGACGCCGACGCGAGCCAGCGGGTCGGGCGTGCTCTCGAGCGTCGCGCTGGCCGACGGCTGGGTCGTCGTCGACGACGACCTCGAGGGGATCGCCGAGGGCGAGACGGTCGCCGTCCAGGACTGGGAATCGCATCCCTGACCGCCCGGAGCCTCGATGATCTCAGCCGCGATACTCGAGGACGCGGTCGCGACCTACAACGAGTACCGAAGTCCGATGGCCACGGCCGCAGTCGTCGACTCGACGGACGACTCGTTCACGGTGCGGTTCGAGGGGCCGTTTTGTCGGATGTGCTGTGACTACGACTACTTCGAGGACCTGCGGTACGAACTGGCCGAGTACGGCGTGGCCGTCGACGCGATCGAGATCGCCGATATCACCTACCGCGGCGACGAGACGTTCGTCGTCGAGTTCGCGGATCGATCCTGAAATAGCGTGCCGGAGCTTGCGGCGAACCGCGTCCTCGGGAGCGACGCTTCGCTCGGCGCGGGACACCTACCGGTCACGTTCCACTTCCGGCTCGAGTGCGGTCTCGGAGGGCGATCGGTCCGACGAGGGGCCGTCGGCGAAGACGTCCTCGAAGGCGTCCTCGACGCCGACCAGCCGCTCGAGTCGGCGCTCGAACTCGTCGTCGTCGATCTCGCCCGCGGCGTAGCGGCGTTTGAGCTCCTCGAGGGCGTCGTCCGATTCGGCCGTCGACGGCGGGACCGTCTCACTCGCGGAGTCCGGCGCACGCTCCTCGAGGACGATATCGGCGATCTCCTCGCCCCAGAACAGGAACACCGGAACCAGCAGGAACCAGCCGACGATCGCGATCAGGACCCCGACGGTCTCGAGGCCGATCAACGCGACGATACTGACGAGGACGAAGGTGACGATACCGACGAGAAGCCAGAGGTCCTCGGCCACGAACTCCCGGATGTCGGTCGCCATGTCCGCGTTTTCGGCGGCGAGCCACAAAGTCGCTCCGTCGGTGCGCGAGGTCGTCACTCGCCACGATCGTTCCGGGCCCGTCGCACGTACCGGTAGATGGTCGCTAGCGCGAGCGTGTTCGTCAAGAGAGTCGAGCGATGACACCGCGGATCGCTTCGCCGTCGTGTTCGTCTCCAGTCGAGACATCTTTTAAAAAATGGAGTGGTACACATACATGAATTGTTAAATGTACGAAATGCTTTGTATCTACGATCGTCTCAACACTCATGGCAAAAAGACGGAGCAGCCATCGTTCATTCGGTCGCCGCGGATTCCTCGCATCGGTCGTTGCCGGACTCGGCTCGCTCGGCCTCTCCGGAGGGACGGTTGCACAGGAACGGGCTTGGTCCGAGACGGAGCTCGACGCGCTGTCGTTTTACTCCTCGGCGAGCCAGATCGCTCCCGACGGGGAGAGCGAACTCGACGACGACGATACCGTCGTCGTCTGGGCCGAACCAAGCGCGCACAACTTCGAAACGACCGACGACGGGCCGGAGACGGTCATCTACGAGGACAACGATATCCCGCTGGTCTCCGAGGACGGCGGGGTCGTCGGTATCGGTACGGCCGACTTCGTCAGCGACGACAACGGCGGGTTCGACCTCGACAACGAGGAGTTCGTGCTCAATCTCTTCGACGCCAAGATGGGCGGCTCCGGAACGGTGCTGTGGGACGAGAGTCACGACCAGTTCGGCGGACTCGCGCTCTCGAACTACGACTCGTTCCGCCAGTACGCGGCGAACGCGGGCTACGAAATCGAGGCGACGACCGACCTCCTCGACAGCGAGTCACTGACGTTTCCGTCGACGGCCAGCCAGGTCGGCCCCGACGGCGGCCCACTCACTGACAGTTCGCACGTGGTCGTCTGGGCCGAGTCGACGGCGACGAACGTCGACAACGACGGGGACGAGGCGTCACATCTCTACGGGGACGACGAGGAGATCCCGCTGGTTTCGCGCGACGGCGACGTCGTCGGGGTCGGAACGGCGGAGCTGCTCGAGGACGGCGAGATGACCGAACCGAACGAGCGATTCGCACTGAACTTACTCGCCGACACGATCGGGTCGAGCGGGACCGTGCTGTGGGACGACGCCCACGATACGTTCTACGACTCCTCGGAGTTCGGCGAGTTCGCCGACGCGATCAAAGGCGAGGGCTACGAGTTTGACGCGGCCGAGGACTTGTTGGCCGAGCGCACCGCCGTCGACGAACTCGAATTCTTCTCGACAGCGAGTTTGCTCGACGCCGACTACGAGCCGCTGACCGACGGGTCGTCGGTCGCCGTGTGGGCCGAAGACACCGCCGAGAACGAGGACGCGAGCGAGGACGACACCGAGAGCGACGGCACCGCGCTCGTCGCCGACCCGATCGAACCGGGGACCGACTCGGTCCACACCTGGACGTTCGACGGCGTCAACTTCGAGGGGGAAGTCGACGCGATCACCGTCGAGTACCCCGAGAGCGCGAGCTTCGACGGGCTGACGAACGACGACGTGACCGTCGAACTGACCCGTCAGCTGTCGGACGGTCCGGACAGAAGCGAGATCAGCGTCAAAAGCGGCGACTACGATGGGGCAGCCGCAACGTTCGATCTCAGTGGGAGTTTCATCACCGACATCGCCGGTCCCGGCTCGGTCGTGATCCACGGCGTGCGAAATCCGGACGACGAGACGTACGCGGCGACGATCACGTTCGAAGGCGCGGAAGACGAGGCGAGCCTCGACCTCGAGGTGAGCGAATTTGCCGGCTCCCGGTTCGTCGACTACCCCGACGACACGGCGATCCCGCTGGTCGCCGTCGATGAAGGAGTCGTCGGCCTCGGCGCGGAGTTGGCCTCCGACGAGAGCGACGTCGACGCCAATCGCGAGTTCCTCGTCAGCGCCTGGATGGACCGGATCGGCGGGACCGGAACCGTTGTCTACGACGAGGGCCACGGCCAGGCGCTCACGCTGGCGGACTACTCCGAACTCGCAGGCCTCGCCGAAGAGCGCGGGTTCGAGATCGAGGCCACCGGCGACCTCGCGGCTGACCTCGACGGCGCTGACCTCGCGATGATCACGACGCCCGCGGACTCGTTCTCGACATCGGAACACGAGACGCTGGCGGCGTTCGTCGACGACGGCGGCACACTGTTCCTTCACGACGAGTCGAACTTCGAGGGCGACGGCACTGCCGAGTTGAACGAACTCGCCGACACGCTCGAGCTGTCGTTCCGGTTCAACTCGGATCAGATCGTCGACGAAGCAAACAGCGGGTTCGCCCCGTTCGCCCCCCGGACGAGCGCGTTCAACGCGTCGTTCGACTTCTTCGGCGGCGGCGACGAGCGCGCGATCGACGCCGCCGACGCCGTCGCGATCGCCTCGCCCGCGTCGGCCTACGCCGCCGACGAACTCGACGCCCTCGAGGCACACCTCGCCGACGGCGGGGCGCTGTTCCTGCTCGACGAATCCGAGTTCGCGAACGAGGAGACCGCCAACCTGAACGCGATCGCCGACCGCCTCGAGCTGTCGTTTCGGTTCAACGCCGACCAGGTCGAGGACAACGAGAACAACGCCGGCCCGGAGTTCGTTCCGACGACGGCCAACTTCAACGACGGCTTCGACGTCTTCGACGGGCTGGGTGCGCTGGGTCTCGACGACGCGGACGGCCTTGTCGTCGCCTCGCCCACGGAGTCGTTCTCCGGTTCGGAGCTCGAGGCACTCTCCGAGTTCCTCGACAATGGCGGCGCGCTCTTCCTGCTCGACGAGTCCGACTTCGGCGGTCAGGGCGAGGATCAGTTCGGGTTCGACGAGACGGAGAATCTGAACGCCATCGCCGACCATCTCGAGCTGGCGTTCCGGTTCAACTCGGATCAGGTCAACGACGGGGACGAGTTCGACATCACGACGACGAACGTCAATACCGAATTCGACTACTTCGACCGCCGGGAGGACTCGATCGGGATCGACTTCGAGCGCGGCGAGACGTACTACGGCCGGGTCGTCAGGGTGTTCGACGGCGACACGTTCGAGGTCGAGTTCGATTCCGAGTACGACTTCCGCGACGTGATCCGCCACCTCGGGATCGACACCGCCGAAACCGCACCCGCGACGAACGAGTCCGAGGAGTGGTTCGGTATCGAGGATCTGGACCACCTCGATACCTGGGGCGGGGAGGCGACGCAGTTCTCGCTCGACGTGATGGCACCCGATGCCGAGGCCGGTGAGGCGGACGTCGAGGGCCGACGGGTGGCGATGGAGTTCGACACGATCGAACCGCTCCGAGGGAACTTCGGCCGCCTGCTGATGTACATGCACTACGACCCCGACGACTTCGACGCCGGCCCCGACGGCGACTACTCGGCAGACTACAACCTCGAGACCGTCGAGGAGGGCTACGCGAGGGTGTACTCCTCGGGCTTTTCGCGCCACGACGAGTTCGCCGCCGCCGAGGAAGGCGCGCTCGCGGCGGGCCGGGGCGTCTGGTCGGCCGCGGACTTCGACGCGCTCGAGGCGGTCAGGAACGATCCCGTCGAGGAGGTGTTCGTTCCCCGCGCCTCGAGCATCACGACGAGTTCGGGACCGCTGTCGGCCGACCGTGCGCCCGTCCTCGCGAGTCCCAGCGCCGAACAGGACCCGCTCGGGAACGGCAACGTCCAGCCCTATTCGGCCGCCCCGCTCGTCGGCGTCGACGAGGATCGCAGCGTCGGAATGGTCGGTGGCGTCCTCATCGACGAGGCCTACGAGGAGGATGAGGCCGTCGACGTCGACACGAGCGGCTTCGGCAACTTCCCGCTTCTCACCAACCTCGCGACGTACCTCTCGGACAACGACGGCGACTTCCTGCTCGAGGGCGGCCACGCGCAGTTCGACGTCGACGGCTCGATCTCGCTCGAGCGCGCCCAGTTTTACCTGCGGTTCGTCGAGGGGATCGGAAGTCGGCTGCGCCAGATCAACGACGTCGTGAACACCTTGCCCGAGGAGGACGAGCCGACGGCCGTGTTCCTCACCGCCCCGGGTCGGGCCTACACGGACGAGGAACTCGCCGCGCTGGCCGACTACCGCGACGCCGGCGGCGCGGTCGTCCTGCTCGGCAGCACGGAGGCGAGCGCGGAGAACCGGGCGAACCTCGACGACGTCGCCGCGGGGCTGGGCTCGGACCTCCGGCTCAACGACGACCGGATCGTCGACGCTGAATCCAATCTCGCGGACGACCCCGAACTGCCGGTCACGGGCGAGTTCGACGAGACGTTCCCGCTGTTCGAGCCCGTCGGCGAGATGCCCGAGCCACCGGTCGAGGAGCTGGTGGTGCAAAGCGAGGACCACGAAGGGATCGAGGTCGGCGACGTCCTCGGCGACGTCGTCGTCACGGGCTCGAGCGAGATCGACGGCCCGATCACGATCGACGGCGACGTCGGCGGCGACATCGTGCTCGACGGGCGGAGCCGGATCGGCGAGCTACACGTCGCGGGCGATGTCGATGGAACCGTTCAGCTCACGGGCAACGCGGCGGTCGACGGCGACGTCGTGATCGACGGCGCCGCAGCCGGCGTCTCGCTTTGGGGTAATCCGACCATCGGCGGGGACCTCGTCGTCGGGACGCTCGAGGGCGACCTCGACGAGCGCGGCAACCCGTCGATCGGCGGCGACGTCGTCGTCGACGATGCCGAACCAGCGATGCGTATCGTCTGAACCGCGGCCCACCGAGCGTCGACCGCCGATCGGTGGTTAGTTAGCCTCGGAAAAGTCTCACTCGCCGCGACCGCGCCACCGACGCGTCGCGTACCGGTACACCGTCGTCAGTGCGAGCGCGTTCGTCGAGAGGCTCGAGCACAGCAGGAACAGGTTCCGGCGTTCGGTCCACTCGATCCGTTCGTTCTCCTCGGTCGCCGTCCAGGCGACGAACTGGGCCAGCGCCGTCGCGGTCCAGGCCAGCGCCGTCGCGGTCCAGGCCAGCGCCGCGACGACGGCCAGGCGTCCGAATCGTACCATGCCGGTCGTTCGGTCTCGAGGAACAAGACAGGTTCTACGTCCCCCCGGAGAGCGCGAGCCGAACCGCGTCCGCGAGACCGTTTACCCGAGCCACGTGCTCGTAGGAGCCGTCCCGGACCCCGTTGGTGACGTACGAGAAGGCGATCCCCGTCTCGGGGTCGGCCCAGCCGACGCTGCTGCCCAGGCCCGCGTGGCCGAAGGCGCGCTCGGGCGCGAGCGAGCCGAACGGGCTCGCGGCCGTGCCGCCCTTGTATATCCCGAGTCCGTACCGCCGCGGCCTCGAGAGGGTGCCGTCGTCGTCGGTCTCGGCCTCGAGCCGGGTCATCGCGTCGACCGTCTGCTCCGAGAGGATGCGGGTTCCCTCGAGTTCGCCGCCGTTCGCGAGGCAGGCGTAGAAGCGGGCCATATCGTGGGCGGTGCCGATCCCGTTCGCCGCGGGGATCACGGCCCGGTGGATCGCCTCGGTATTGAACGGCGCGGCGACCGACGCGTTGTCGCCCAGCCCCTCCTCGGGATCGCGACAGCGATCGAAGGCGTCGAAGGCGACGAGCGTGGCGACGTCGTCGGGTTCGTGGTCGCGCAGGCCGATCCCCGTCCGTGCCATCTCGAGTGGCTCGAACACGCGCTCGGCGGCGACCGTCTCGACTCGCGCACCCGAGACGCGGCGGACGAGTTCCCCGACGAGCCAGCCGAACGTGAGCGCGTGGTAGGCCGGCTCCTCGCCGGGCGTCGAGACGAGGTCGGCGTCCTCGAGGCTCTCCACGACGCGCGCCCAGTCGGGCCACAGGTCGGGGCGGTCGTCGAGTTCGCTCCGCTGGAGTCCGGCCGTGTGGCTGAGCACCTGCCGGACGGAGATTTCGGTCTTCTCGCTCCCGCTGTCGGCGAACTCGGGCCAGTGGTCGACGACCCGGTCGTCGTACTCGAGGAACCCGTCGTCGACGAGCGCGTGCAGCGCCGCCGCGGCGTACGGTTTCGTACAGGAGAATAGGACGTGGCGCGTCTCCGAGGTCGTCCGTTCGCCGTCGGGACCGGTCGTCCCGCCCGCGAGGTCGAGGACCCGCTCACCGTCGGCGTAGACGGCCAGCTGGGCGCCGTGGTGGAGGCCGACCTCGAGGTGGCGGTCGAAAAGCGCCGCGATCCGATCGCGCTCGCTGTCGGCGAGCTCGAGCCGTGACATACTCCGTCTAACTGCCGTCGGACTTGTAACCGTTCCCCCGCGGCGATCGACCGACGTTTTTAGCCCCGGCGCGCCAATCCCACCGTATGGACCGCAAGGAATTTCGCGATCTCGCCTCCCCCGAGGAGGCCCGCGAGGCGATCCGATCGCTCTCGCTCGAGGGCGGTATCGACCACGTCTCGCTGGCCGACGCTCGCGGACGGGTGCTCGTGGCGCGACTGGACGCCGAACTCGACGTGCCCGGTTTCGACCGGGCGAGCCTCGACGGCTACGCGCTTCGCGCGCGGGACACGTTCGGTGCCGACGAAGCCGACCCCGCGGAGCTGACGATCGCGGGCGAGGTCCACGCCGGCGAGGAGCCCGACATCGCCGTCGGCGAGGGCGAAGCCGTCGAGATCTCGACGGGGGCCGTGATGCCCTCGGGCGCGGACGCGATGGTGCCCGTGGAGAGAACCACTCCGGCAGGAGACTCGGTCCAGATCCGCACGTCGGTTGCCCCCGGGGACAACGTCATGTTCGCGGGCGCCGATGTCGCCGCGGGCGAGCGCGCGCTCGGCCCCGGAACCCGGATCACGCCGCGGGACATCGGGCTGCTGTCGGCGCTGGGAGTCGACGACGTTCCGGTTCGGTCGAAGCCGAAGGTGGGGATCGTCTCGACGGGCGACGAACTCGTCCGTCCTGGCGAGACCGTCGACAGCGATCGCGGCGAGATCTACGACGTCAACAGCTACACGATCGCCGCAGGCGTCGAGGACGCGGGCGGCGAGGCGGTGCTCTACCCCCACGCGGGCGACGAGCAAGAGGAGATGGAACGGATCCTCCGCGAGGCCGCAGCCGAGTGTGACCTCGTGCTCTCGTCGGGGTCGACCAGCGCGAGCGCGGTCGACGTCATCTATCGGGTCATCGAGGAGCAGGGCGAACTGCTGCTCCACGGCGTCGGCGTCAAGCCCGGGAAGCCGATGCTCGTCGGTCGACTGGAAGACTCGGCGTACGTCGGGCTGCCGGGCTACCCCGTCTCCGCGATGATGGTCTTTCGAACGTTCGTCGCGCCCGCGATCCGCGAGGCGGCCGGCCTTCCCGAAACGGAGACGGCGACCCTCGAGGGGCGGATGGCCAGACAGGAGCGCTACGACGAGGGGCGGCTGCGGCTGATGCCGGTCGGCGTGGTTCGTGACGGAGACGGCGAGACGCTGGTCTACCCCGTCGACAAGGGCAGCGGCGCGACGACGAGCCTCGCCGAGGCCGACGGCGTCGTCGAGGTCGCTCCCGGAACGGACTACCTCGAGACGGGCGAACCCGTCACGGTCTCGCTGTTCTCGCCCGACGTCAGGCCCCCGACGCTGCTGGGGGTCGGCGAGGACGATCCGACGCTGTCGCGGCTGCTCGACGGGCTGGACAACCCGCGCTATCTCTCGGTGGGTTCCCGACCCGGCCTGCGACGACTCCGGGAGGGCGTTCCGGACGTCGCCGTCGTCGCTGGACCGACCGAGAGAGACGTCGACGCCGAGGAACTGGGTAGCTGGGAGCGCGAGTGGGGACTGCTCGTCAAACCCGGCAACCCCGACCGAATAGAGGGACTGGCCGATCTGGTCGACGAGGACCACAGCTTCGTCAACCGGACGACCGACTCCGGGCTGCGCTCGAGTCTCGGCGCCGCGGTGGCGACCCTCGCCGAGGAGCGGGACGTTGATCGCCACGCCGTCGTCGACTCGATCGTCGGGTTCGACCTCGGGCTTCGCGCCCACGAGAGCCCCGCACGGAAGGTGATCGCCGACGAAGCCGACGCCGGCCTCGGGCTCCGGGAGACCGCCGACCGACTCGACCTGGGGTTCGTCTCGCTGGGCACCCAGCCCGTTCGAGTGCTCGCGAACCCCGACCGCCTCGAGAAGCCGGGCGTCGGCGAACTCGAGAACGCACTCGACGACGTGGCGAACGAGAGTTAGCGACGAGGAGAGTCAGCACCCGCTGAACAGCGATTTTTAACGCCCCGCGGTGTACGAAGCCCGATGTCGACCATCGCCGAGTTCCGGATCCCGGCCGCGGATACGACGCTCGAGGCCACGTTCGATCGGCTTCCCGAACTGCGAGTCGAACTCGAGGCGGCCGTCTCGCGCTCCCGACCCTGCCTCTGGATTACCGACGCCGAACGGACGGCGGTCGACGCCGCGCTCGCCGACGACCCGTCCGTCGAGACGTCCGACCTGCTCGTCGAGACGGGAGACCGTCTGCTGTACGACGTGACGTTCGCTCCGGGCGCCGATACGTTGTGGGATCGGCTGCTCGTCGACGGCGGCTCGCTGCTCGAGGGGTGGGGAACCGACGGCTGGTGGCAAGCCCGCGTCCGGTATCCGGACCGGGAGACGCTCTGTCGGGCCCACGACCGGCTCGTCGACCGCGGAATCGGCGTCGACCTCCGGCGAGTCACCGACGTCTCGCCGTCGTCGCCCTCGAGGACGAACCTCACCGCCGAGCAGCGGGAGGCGCTCGAGGCCGCCCTCGAGCGGGGATACTTCGAGATCCCGCGGGAGATCTCGATGGAGGAGCTGGCCGACGAGCTGGGGATCTCCCACCAGGCGCTGTCAGAACGGCTGCGACGGGCCTACGAGACGCTCGTCGACGAGGAGATCCAGCCGATCGGCGAGTCCGAGCCTCCGTCGTAGCCGTCGAAAGCCGGTGTACTTCCGCTCGAGTGCGATCGGTGAGTCGGTCGTTTCAACGGCTACTATAACCCACGCCAGGGAGTTCGTCGAACGACTCTACCCGATAATCGCCGAGGACACACTGCCCGCGGCGCTCGTGGCCAACGCGCTCGACGTGGATTGCGTCGAGCCCGGCGTTCCAGGCGGCGCCGACGTCGTTCGCGCCGTCGCCAGCCAGCACGCCCTGGTGGCCGTTGTGCGCGACGCCGAGCTCTCGCAGGACGGACTCGACGGGTGCGGGGTCGGGTTTCCAGCCCGTCTCCTCGGTACAGCAGAGACGAACGTCGAACCAGTCGCGGATCCCGACGTTGTCGAGGACGGGCTCACAGAGGAACTCCTGGCAGTGAGTGACGAGCCCGACGGGGACGTCGAGGTCGGCGACGAAGGCGGCATCCTCGTGGAGGTAGGTCTGTTCGGCCCGCACCATCGGGTCCTCCTCGGCGTGGAACGCCTCCCAAAACGCGTGCGGGTCGATCCCCCACGCCTCGAGCTGGCGGTCCCGCGAGCCGGTGAGCCCGCTCCAGATGATGTCGGCCTCCTGGTCGGTGAACTCGCGACCGAGGCGGTCGCCGACCCGGTCGAACACCTCCCGGGTGTAGGACCACTCGACGTCGATAAGGGTGCCGTCGAGGTCGAGCAGCCAGTAATCGTACTCGGAGACCATTGGGACCAGCAACTACGGGGCTGAGCGATAAATGCGTGTCGCTCGGCTCACGGCTCGTCGACGACGTGAACGCTCGAGCCGAGATACTTCGAGAGCACCTCGGAGACGTCGTCGGCGTTGAACGCCTCGAGGTCGTCGGCGATTTCGGCCTTCAGCGCCTCGAGGTAGGCCTCGTCGGTCCGCAGCTCCCGGAAGGAGACGGCCTCGATCGCGCCGAGGGGTTCGCCGAGCCAGTCGGCGGCCAACCGACGGGCGTGTTCCGCGTCGCCGACCTCGCCCCGCCAGAGCGTGTTCCGGAAGAACAGCCATCCCTCCGTGCCCGGCTCCGGGGCGTCCCGCGAGACCGTCACCGTCGTCTCGCCGGAGTCGCCGTCGACCCGAACGCCTCCCGTAGCCGGCTCGAGCCGGAGCCGAACGCGAAAGACGTAGGCGGCGTCCATCAGCCGCCGTATTCCTCGTCGGCGAGCTCCGCCATCTCGATGTCGGCGTCGGTGATCCCACCCTCCTCGTGGGAGGTCAGCCGAACCTCGACCTCCTCGTAACGGATGCGGATCTCGGGGTGGTGGAAC
Source organism: Natronococcus sp. A-GB7 (assembly GCF_029688865.1). Taxonomy (GTDB): domain Archaea; phylum Halobacteriota; class Halobacteria; order Halobacteriales; family Natrialbaceae; genus Natronococcus. Next base: position 54,910 of record NZ_JARUKV010000005.1, on the reverse strand, counting down.
TGCTCCTCGGCGACCTCGCCGACGTCTCCGGCGAAGCTCACGCCCTCGAGATAGTCGTCGAACTCGTAGGTGCGGACGATCTCGTCGTCCTCGCGCTCCCAGCCGTCGGGCAGCTGTGCGTCGATCTCGTCGTCCGAAAGCAGGTCTGCCATAGCGGACGAACGGAAGGGACGAAAATAACGGTTGTGCCGTCTGGATCGTGGTCAGTCGTCGTCGGTGACACCGACCTGAACGTCGGCGGAGTCGAGTTCGGCCATCGCGGCGATCGAGGGCGACCGGGGCGGCTCGCCGCCGAAGTCGGGATCGAACAGCTGCAGGGCGGTGTTGATCGTGCTCCAGTCGTCCTCCGCGGCGGCCTCCCGAAGACTCTTGGTCGGCGGGGCCAGCAGCTGGTTGACCATCGAGTCGGCCATCGCCTCGAGCACCTCGCGCTGGGAGCCGTTGCCCTTCTCGAGTTCGGCGATCGCCCGCTCGAGTTCGCGTTCCTTGATCCGGTCGGCCGACTCGTACATCGCGGCGATGACCTCGTCGGCGCGGGCCCGCTTGTACTGATCGCACAGCAGCTCGAACTCCCGATCGATCATCGCCTCGACCTCGGTCGCGGCGTCGGCGCGCTGTTCCCGTGTTTCGGCCGTGATCGACTCGAGGTCGTCGAGATCGTACACCGTCACCGACGGGAGGCCGCCGACCGCGGGCGCGACGTCGCGGGGCTGACCCAGATCCACGACGACCTGATCGGACCCGTCTGCGAGGTGGTGGGGTTCGACCACCGGCTCGTCGCTACCCGTCGCCGCGATCACGACGTCGGCGTCGTCGGCGACGGTGGCAATCGCCCCGAGCGGGACGGCGTCGACGTCGACCGCGAGCTCGTCAGCGAGGTGGGCGGCGCGGTCGACGGTGCGGTTCGCGACGAGCAGCTTCGAGACGTCGGCGTCGGCGAGGCTACGGGCCGCCAACCGGCCCATCTCGCCGGCTCCAACGATCAACCCCGTCGCACCCTCGAGGCTGACGTCGTCGGCGACGAGCCGGGTCGCGGCCGACCCCAGCGAGACGACGCCCTCGTTGATCGCGGTCTCCGTGCGGGCGCGCTCGCCGACGTGAATCGACTTGGTGACGGCGGCCTCGAGCATCGGCCCGATGCCGCCGCCGCCGCGGGCGTCCTCGTAGGCGGTCCGGACCTGGCCGATGATCTGATCCTCGCCGAGCACGACGGACTCGAGTCCCGTGGCGACCCGAAGCAGGTGGCGCAGGCTCTCGTCGTGGCCGGTGACGACCAGCGCGTCGTCGTCGGTCGTTGCGAAGAACTCCTCGAGCGTGGCCCGGCCGAGCGTCGCGTCGCTCGAGACGACGTAGGCCTCGACTCGGTTGCACGTCGAGAGGACGTACGCCTCCTCGATCTCGGGAACGCTACGGAGGGCCCTGACGGCTGCTCGCTGGCTGTCGGGGCTCGCGGCCGCGAGATCGTCGACGCTCCCGCTGTCGTGTGTCACGCGTGCAGCCGTGATAACCCCACTCATGGCAGATCACGCTCCGTCGCCCGTTCCTCACTCAGCACGTCCTCGATCACTTGGGATGGGTTGGACGCTCCCGTACGTAAATCTGTCCAAACGTCCGGTGATTTGACGACATCGCCGACAAGCTCGCGCCGACGGACCGGATCGACGTTCTGCGATCTGAGTTCCGTCCGCAGCGCCGCACAGACCCGGGCCATCTCGCCGGCACCCGCCAGCTGGTCCTCGAACTCCCGACGGAGGTGTTTGCTCAGCGCGGGGGCGGTTCCGCCCGTCGCGATCGAGACGACGACGGGATCCTCACGGACGGTCGCGGGAACGACGACGCTGCCGGGATCTCGCTCGCCCGAGCGATCGGCGCGGTTGACGAGCACGCCCCGCTCCCGGGCGGCCCGCGCGGCCGCCTCGTTGATCGCCTCGTCGTCGGTCGCGGCAACGACCAGCGCGGGCTCGCAGCGCTCGAGCCAGCCGTCGACGTCGCCGGGCTCGGGTGCGGCCCGTACGAGGTCGGCGTCGCCGAACCGTTCGTCGGCGAAGGCGGGACTGACGACGATCACCTCGGCCTCGCGGGCGAACCGCCGGGCCTTTCGAGCACCGACCGGGCCGCCGCCGAAGACGAGCACCGTCGTCCCCGTGAAGTCGTGGAGTAGCGGAATCATGGTGGTATCGAACGATCGGATCGTCGAACCGACGACGATCTCGCCGTCGTTCCCGCGACGACCGCGGCGGACGACGGCTGACGCATACGGGATCGTCGGGACGCGTCCCTCATAAGCGACTCGGCGGGGCTAAAACGGGTACTCCCGGTCGTCGTGTTGCAGGGAGAGCCACTTCCGTTCGGTGACCTCCTCCAGAAACGCCTCCGCGTTGTAGCCGCCGATCCCGGAGGCCCCGGTGCCGCTGAAGGGGACGTGGGCCTCGTCGTTGATCGGCTGATCGTTTACGTGGACCATCCCCGTCTCGAGGCGGTCCGCGATCCGCCGTCCCGCGCCGACGTCGCCCGCGTGGACCGACCCCGAGAGGCCGTACTCGACGGCGTTGTGGAGGTCGACGGCCTCGTCGATATCCGAGAACGGGATCACGGGCGCGATCGGGCCGAAGTGTTCGTTGCAGGCTGCGGCCATCTCGTTTGTCACGCCGGAGAGGACCGTCGGCGCGACGACCAGCGAGTCGTCGACGTCGATTTCGACCGTCTCGCCGCCCGTCTCGAGGGTCGCGCCCGCCTCGACGGTCTCCTCGACGTAGCCGAGCATCTCCTCGCGCTGGGACTCGTCGATGATGGGACCGACGACCGTGTCGGGATCGTGGGCGCTGCCAGCCGGCAGCGACTCGGCGCGCTCGGTCAGGCGCTCGACGTACTCGTCGTAGACGTCCTCGTGGACCAGGTGGCGGTTGATCGAGATACAGACCTGTCCCTGGTGGACGAACGTGCCGAAGACGCCGGCGTCGACGGCGGTCTCGAGGTCGGCGTCTTCGGTGACGATGTGGGCGTTGTTCCCGCCGAGCTCCATCGCGGCCTCAGCGAGGTTCTCGCCGGCGGTGGCGGCGACCTGGCGACCGATCGGTGTCGACCCGGTGAAGGCGACGACGTCGCTTTCGGGGTGGCCGGCGACCCGATCGCCGATCTCCGATCCCTTCCCGGTGACGACGTTGAGGACGCCGTCGGGAACGCCCGCTGCCTCGAACAGTTTCGCGAGCAACAGCCCGCCCGTGATCGGCGTGTTCGAGGCGGGCTTGAGCACGACCGCGTTCCCGGCGGCGATCGCCGGTGCGACCGCCCGCATCGAGAGGTTCAGCGGGAAGTTCCACGGCGAGATAACCGTGACCACGCCCTCCGGGACGCGCTCGACGACGTTTTCCTTCCCTGGGACGTTGGAGGCGGCGTGCTGGCCTTTCATCCGGCGAGGCAGCGTCGCCGCCTCGGCGGCCTGATCGGTCGCCAGCTCGAGCGACGTCTCGCCCATGATCTGCGAGCCGCCGGCCTCGCTCGCGAGCAGGTCGACGATCTCGTCGTGGCGGTCCTCGAGTTCCTGGACGACGCCCTGCAACAGCTCCTCGCGATCGGTTGGCGGGCGATCGCCCCACGCCGACTGGGCGGCCGCGGCGGCCTCGTAGGCCACATCGACGTCGTCCTCGACGGCTGCGGGAACCGACGCGATCGACTCCCGAGTCGAGGGATCCTCGACGGTCAGCTCCTCGCCGCTTTCGGACGGCGTCCACTCCCCGTCGACGTACAGCTCGCTCCAGTCGTCGGTGATTGGTAGAGACATCGAGCGCCGACGCTACGCGCGTCGGGAGCAAAACGGTCACGGACGGCGAACCCGACTGTCGGTTGCGGCGAGCCCCGCGAGGCCGACTTCTCGCCCGCCTCCGCGTCGTCCGCCCGCTACTCGCCCTCGACGCCGGTGACGTCGTGGCCCAGTTCCTCAATCTCCTCGAGGATCGCCTCGTGGTCGGCGCTGGCCTCGTAGTAAATGACGATGTCGAAGCTCCCCTCTCGGAGCAGCTGCTGGCACTCCCAGACGAACTCCTCGTCCTCGAGCGTGAGCCCCTGGTGCTGGTTCGAGGAGAAGTCGGGGTCGTCGTTGCCCGAGTAGACGTAGCAGTCTTTCGGGTCGTACCCCGAGTGCTCGGCGATGATATCGCCGACGTCGATCGTCGCCTGCATCATCCGGACGTCCTCGCTGCCGTCGTAGTCGGTGTGGACGATCGCGCCGTTGAGGTCGACCTCGCCGGGCTCGAGCAACGCCTTCGTTCGCTGGTAGAGATCGTCGTCGAGTGTGTCGCTCATCGGCCGAGACGAGAACCTCCGACCTGATAGCGGTCACGATTGCTCCCGGCGTGATACGGATCGGTGTAGCGTTGTATCGGCGATCGCTGTTCCGGTGGAGCGACCGTCGGTATGGAGCGACAACGGTCCGTATGCCAGTGTGTATCGATACCGCTGAGTAACACACAAGACACATACTTCTGGTCCTCATCACGTCGAGTGATGAATCGGTGGCTCCGTGAGCGCGTGGACGCGGCGTACGAGCAGCTCCTCTCGAGGGAGATCGACGGTGTGCCGACCCACGTCGCCGTGATTCAGGATGGCAACCGCCGGTACGCGCGCCGGCAGGGAGCGGACGCGACCGACGGCCACCGCGCGGGCGCCGAGACGACCGAGCGCGTCCTCGAGTGGTGCCAGGAGGTCGGCGTCGAGGAACTCACCCTCTACGCGTTCTCCACGGAGAACTTCGATCGGCCGGCCGAGGAGCGCGAGGCGCTGTACGATCTGCTCTGTGAGAAACTCCGGGAGTTCGCCGACGCCGAGCGCGTCCACGACAACGGCGTCAAGATCCGCGCGCTGGGGGCCATCGACCGACTACCCGATCGGGTCCGTGAGGCCGTCGACTACGCCGAGGAGCGAACCGCCGACTACGACCGCTTCGTGCTCAACATCGCGCTGGCCTACGGCGGCCGCTCGGAGCTGCTCTGTGCCGCCCGAGGCGTCGCGAGCGACGTCGAGGCCGGCGAGGTCGACCCCGAGGAGATCGACGTCGAGGCGATCGAACGGCGGCTGTACGACGAGCCGGTTCGGGACGTCGATCTGATCATCCGAACCGGGGGCGACGAGCGGACCTCGAACTTCCTACCCTGGCACGCCAACGGCAACGAGGCCGCCGTCTTTTTCTGTACCCCCTACTGGCCGGAGTTCTCAAAGCCCGACTTCCTGCGCGGGATCCGAACGTACGAGCACCGCCAGGAGTCCTGGCGGCGAACCCGCGCCCGCCGGGCGCTGGCCCTGCTCGGGGCGATGAGCGATCCCGAACTCGCGGAGGCGCGATCGATCGTCGACCGGTTCCGCGACTCGCTGCCGACCGCCGAACAGCCCGACGAGGAGGAACTGGAGGGGGTCGACTCGAGCGGTCCCGCCGCCGACTGAGCCCGGCCGTGTCTCGAAACCTACAATCGGACGGGCTCCCAACGCGGGGTATGGACCGCCAGCTCGCGGTCGGACTCGCCGCGACGGGGACCGGGCTCGCGTCGTTCCTGGTGCTCGGGAGCGCCGGCGTGCTTCGCCACCCCCAGACGGCCGCCGACTACACCCAGCCCGCGGAGTTTCTCGCGATCGGCGGCGGCTTCTTCCTGCTGACCGTCGGGATCCTCGTGACGCTGTTCGCCTACGTCGAGTTCCCCGAACCGGAGGCGTAGGGCTCGGGCGAGCGTGACGAACCGGATCGCAGTTCCGCGATCGACCGCAGCGCGAGTCCCCGAGTCAGCTCTCGAGCACGGTGATCGAGAACTCGAACCGATTGGAATCCTCGCGGTCGTCGTCTCCGTAGACCGTGATCCCGTAGGGGTACTCTCCCGGCGGTGCGTCCTCCGCGACGGTCACCGGGAGGCGGATCTCGACGTCGGTTCGATCGTCCCAGAGCCAGACAGGTGGAAAGGAGTCAAGCTGGCGGTCCGGTGAGGGCGTCGGCGAACCGCGGCCGAGGTCCAGCTCGACCGGTGCATCGTCGAGGCCCGCGAACCCGGTGTCGCCCGGGGCGCTAACACTCAGTCCGACGACGCCGTTCGCCTCGAGCTCGAGTTCGCCCGCTGTCCCCGGCTGAAACTCCGGTTCGGCGCCGTCTACGTCCGGGCTGTCGTCGGTTTCGCCCTCGAGCGAGCCGAGACAGCCGCTCAGTCCGACGGCTCCGCCGAGGCAGGCGGCGAGGTACCGTCTCCGGTCCATACCGTGCCACGCGCTCGCCGCCTATACGTACTTTCTGTCCCGAGCCAGTTCCCGGTGGGCTACCGACCGAACCGCCTCGAGCGGTTGCAGTACTCCCGGACCGCCCGCAGGAAGTCTCGTTTACGGAAGTCCCGCCAGTTGACGTCGGTGAAGTACAGCTCCGAGTAGACCGACTGCCAGATCATGAAATCCGAGAGCCGTTCGGCGCCCGTCTTGATCACCAGGTCGGGCTCGGAGGGAAAGACGAGGTGGTCCTCGACGCGCTCGTCGTCGATCTCCTCGGGCTCGAGCTCGCCCGCCTCGACGCTCTCGGCCAGCGTTCGCACGGCGCTCGTGAACTCGTGTTTCCCGCCGAGGCCGATCCCGATCTGGATCGGGGCGTCGGCCTGGCTGGGGTCGTCGGGCGTGCGGACGGCGACTTCGCGAGGGGCGTCGACGGCCTCGAGCTCCCGTTGCAGGGCCGGGATCGCGGCGGCGTCGAGGACGCTGACGTAGACCGTCACCCGGGTGGCGTACTCGAACGCCCAGTCGAAAAACGCCGAGAGCGTCTCGTAGGCCCCGCGCTCGAGCAGGTCCCGCTCGGTGATCACGAGCGCGACGTGGTCGGGGCTGTCGGCGTCGTGCCGACCGATGCGAACGGAGAGGTAGCGCTCGTACAGACCCACGCCCTCCCGTTTCCGGGCCGGTGGCATACCGGTTACGGGTTCGATTCGGATCCGTCAGACGCCCGCTTCAGCACCGCTACCCGCCACAAATCGCGCTCGAGCCGGTTCACGAAGGTTCAAGTAATCCCCACAGAAAGGACCGCTTACCGTGACAGAACCCGTCCGGCGAGCCGGCGTCTTCGCGCTGCTGTGTACGCTCTCGCTCGCCGTACCGCTTCTCGGCCCCGAGATCGCGGCGGCGCTGGCCGCGGTCATCCTGCTCGGAGCGGTCGCCGTTACTGACGGGCCGATCTTCGACCTGCTGGCCTATCCAGACGACTACGAGGACGGGCGCCTCTACGGACTCATCGCGTTCGTCCTCGCCGGCGTCGCGCTCGGCTTGCTCGCCGTTCAGTCCTCGATGACGAGCGCGATCTTCGTCGGAACGGTGTTTCTGATCGGCTACGGAAACTTCGGCGAGCGCCTCGTCCGAACGCGAACCGACAGCGACGTCGTCCACACCGCGGGGTTCTGTCTCATCGCGACCGTCGCGGCCGTCCTCGGCCAGGCGGCGACGGTCACCGTTACCGGCGGCTCGATCCCGTCGGCCCTACCGACGATCCTGTTTCTCGCCGCCAGCGGCGCCCTGCTCGCCGCCCTGCTCCGCGACGTCCTGTTGCTCTACGACGATCCCGTCGTCATGCTGTCGGTCGGGCTGTTGCTCTGGCTGCTCGCGGAGCTCGATCCCACCCTCGGTGCGGCCGAGATCGCGGTCGCGCTGGCGATCACCGCCGCGCTCGGCTACGCCTCCTACGCCCTCGAGACGGCCTCGATCGCCGGGATGCTCACTGGCGTCCTGCTCGGCCTGTTGACGATCGTGCTCGGGGGGTACGGCTGGTTCGTCGTCCTCATCTCCTTCTTTGCGATCGGCGGGCTCTCGACGAAGTTCCGCTACGATCGCAAGGAAGACCTGGGCGTCGCCGAGGACAACAACGGCGCCCGCGGCACCGGAAACGTCCTCGGTAACGCGGCCGTCGGGCTCGTCGCCGTCCTCGGCTACGCCGCCAGCGAGGCCGCCTTCCTCCCGATCGGTTCCGAGCTGTTTCTGTTCGCGTTCGCCGGCTCCGTCGCGACCGCGATGAGCGACACCCTCTCGAGCGAGATCGGCAGCGTCTTCGAGAAACCGCGGCTGATAACCACGCTCGAGCCCGTCGAGCCCGGTACCGACGGCGGCGTCACCTGGCAGGGGGAGATCGCCGGGATCGTCGGCGCGGCGATCGTCGCGGTCATCTCCTACGCGCTGTTCGCCGAGGTCGGCGTCGTCGGCGCGGCGATCATCGTTACGGCCGGCTTCGTCGGGATGACCGTCGACAGCCTCCTCGGGGCGACCCTCGAGGGGCCGCTGCTGGGTAACCAGGGCGTCAACTTCCTGGCGACGCTGTCAGGCGCGATCGTCTGTGCGCTGCTCGGACTGTCGTTCGCGTTGCTCGGCTAATCGTTCGATCTCGAGCGCTTGCAACCGTCAGCCGTCGAGTCGTCGAGCCACGCGGTTGTGCGGAGCTGATCCTCGCCGGTGGCGGCGGTGACGGCGAACATCATCAGGACCCAGAGACCGAGCAGGGCGACCGCGGCAAAAGCGGATGGGGACATGGACGTCCGGACGATGTGCTCGGTTATACGAAATACAGGAGAAAACCCACGGCTTTAGCCGTGGGATGAATCCGTCACTCCTGGATCAAACCACGCTACGGTGGTAGTCCGACTCCCCAATTATTAAGAAATACCAGTTCTACATATAAGATATGGACGTGCGGCGTACAGTCCCCGTTGCGCTCGATGTGGACAGCGACGACGCCGCACTCCTCGAAGATACCGTAGCCACGTTCCTCTGGTCGGCACAATACGTCGTAGACCACGCTTTCAAAGGCGAGTACGTTACCACCAGCAAAACCACACTGGACGACGAAACCTACGACGATGTGCGCGAAAAGACCGACGAGTTCAACGGTGGCCTCGTGCAAGCCGCTCGAAACAAGGCTGCCGAAGCCTGCAAAAGCGTCGTCGCCCGCTGGAAAAACGGGAAGAAAGCGTCCAAACCCACCTTCACCAGCCCACACGTCGTCTACGACCACCGCACTGCGACCTTCCACGACGACTACGTGAGCCTCGCTACCACGGACGGTCGCGTTGAAGCAGGCTATGTGCTACCTGACGAGGACAGCGACACACCGCACTCCGAGTACCTATTCTCCGACAAGTACGAAACGACGGGTGCGGAACTGCACTACCGCGACGGTGAGTGGGTGCTTCACATCCATTGCAAGCTGGAACTGGAGTCCGACACGTCGGAACAGGCAACACCCGAGAACGGAACGGTTCTCGGGGTTGACCTCGGCGTGAACAACCTCGCCGTCACCAGTACTGGTGCGTTCTGGACGGGCGACGAGTTCGACCACTGGCGACGCGAGTACGAAAAACGCCGTAGCTCGCTCCAGCAATGCGGAACACGGTGGGCCCACGAGAACATCCAATCAGTCGGGCGGAAAGAACAAGGACGGTTCAAGCTGATGCTCCACCGGATTAGCAACGAACTCGTCGCGGAAGCCCGTGAAAACAGATGTTCAGTCATCGTGTTTGAGGATTTGACCGATATCCGTGAGCGAACTGGCGCCTCGTGGGGTCACAAATGGGCGTTCAACCGCCTGTACAACTACGTCGAGTACAAAGCCGAAGAACACGGTATCGACGTAGAACAGGTTGACCCCGAAAACACGTCGCGGCGTTGCTCGAACTGCGGGTTCACTCATCCAGACAACCGCGATAGCGAGGAGTTCGAGTGCTTGAAGTGCGGGTATGAGAATCACGCGGACTACAACGCCGCGAAGAACATCGGTTTGCGGTATCTCCGTCGCAACCAAACTGGGGATGATGGAGGCGCACCTTTGGGCGTGCGCTTGAACAGCGGGATGATGAACGTAAACGGAGGCTATTCTCCTGCCTCAACTGAGGCCAGAACGGGAGTCTACGCTGAATCCCACCGCTTTAGCGGGGGGTAGCTCAACAACTCCTCGGACGGCGAGGGTGCTGCGAGCGGCTTGCAAACCGGAGAGAGCTCACTCCGTCGGCGGCGCGTCGGCGATCTCGTCGAGCGCGTGGACCTGAACCGCCGTCGGTCGCTTGGTGAACTGTCCGAGCGAGCGGGCGACGATCCTGTCGACGCCGCGGTCGGCAGCGAGATCCAGCAGCCGCTGGTCGAGGATTTCGTCGAGGACGATCGTCGTCGGCTCCGTCTCGGCCGCCTCGAGCGCGTCGTAGACGTCGCCCGCGGGCGCCTCCTCGAGGACGTCGCCGTCGGCGTCGAGGAACCGGACCTGATCGGTGTCGCCGGCGATCACGACGGTCGCGTGACCGTAGACGGTCTGTGGCCCCTCGTCGACTGACGGCTCATCGGCCGTCGGGTCGGCGTCCGGAGAACTCGACTCCGTCTGCGTTTCCGCTCTGGTTTCGGACTCGGTCGACGACGCCGACGCGCTTGAGCCCGTACCCGACGACTGGGTTCCGTTCGGCTGGCGGTTCGCCCCGGTCGAGGGACCGTCCGGGGACTCCTCGTCGATCGTGTGGGGCGAGGACGTCGGCGGCGCCGGCGTTGCGCTCCCGTCGGTCGCGGCGACGGCCTCCCGGGGTTCGCTGAGTCCGGAGACGCTGTCGTAGGGGACCTTGTTTCGCAGCGCGGCGAACAGCTGGTGGTGGTCGAGCTCCTCGACGGACTCGCCTGCGGGGGCGAAGGCGACGTAGTCGATATCGCCGACCTGGGAGAGCTCCTCGAAGATCAGGTCACCACCCCGATCACCGTCGAGGAAGACGGTGACCGTTCGGTGGCGGGTCAGCTCGGCCACTGCGTCGGGGACGTTCGTCCCCTCGACGGCGATGGCGTTCTTGACGCCGTACTTCAGCAGCGTCAGCACGTCCGAGCGACCCTCGACGACGATGATCGCGTCGCTGTCGGTGACCCGCGGGCCGGCGGGTAACCCCTCGTACTCGGTGATGTCCTCGACGCGGACGTGCTGGCGGACCTCCGCGAGGATCTCCTCGGAGGTCATCATCGAGTCGTCGAACCCGGTTCGGAGCAGCTCCTTCGCCCGATCGACGACCTCCTTTCGTTTGGCCGTGCGGACGTCCTCGATTTCGCGCACCTCGAGGGAGGCACGGCAGGGACCGACACGGGTGATCGTCTCGAGCGAGGCCGCGAGCGTCGCGGTCTCGACCTTGTCGAGGCTGGTCGCGATGGTGAGCGTTCCGTGTGACTGGCCCTTGGTGCTAGTTATTTCGACGTCGATACGGCCGACTTTCTGTGACTGACGGAGGTCGCGGAGGTCGAGTTCGTCGCCCAGTAGGCCCTCCGTCTGGCCGAAGATCGCACCGACGACGTCGCTTCGCTCGACCACCCCGTCAGCCGTCACGTTCGCGTGGATATGGTATTTCGAGGTGTCTTCCATGGAGATCTGTCCCCGGCGGGACGGGGACACCGAGACGAGATCGCACGTCCGGGAAGTTACCTAGAGTGAGGGCAGTGAGACGCAAATAGCTGTTGACCTGGAGGTGCCCGGGCGGTGCGACAGTCGGGTTAGTAGGCTGGCCGGGTCCAGTACCAGTAACACGTGACCGCGAGCAACACCGCCAGCCCGCCCAGAAAGAACAACAGTCCGGGCGGGACGGTCGCGAACACCGCCTCCGCGGTCTCGCCGCCGTCGAGGATCACGTCGATCCCCTCGGCGCCGTCCCCGTTCGGGTCGCTCGCGCCGGGCTCGTCCGTCGCGGCGTCGTCCGTCCGATCCGGCTCCTCGGCGTCCTCGCTGGCGATACCTACTCCTTCGTCCTCGGTCTCCCCATCGTCGCTCGCGGCGTCCTCGCTTACGGCCTCGTCACCCGCGGTGTCGGCGGCGTCCCCGCTGTCGGCCGCCCCCGGGGCCGTTCCCGCCCCGTCCCGTCCGACCCAGCGGGTGACGCCGTACTGGACGAGCAGGCTCGCACCCGCCAGCCCGGCGAGGCCGCCGACGAACCGCGAGAGGGCCGCCCGCAGCTGCGAGGCTGTCGACTCGTCGCTGGTGACGATCAGCGGGCCGTCGGTCGTCGCGTAGACGCTCATCTCGTTGCCCCGCGAGGAGTACCAGGTGTCGACCACCTCGACTAGCCCGGCGTCTTCCAGCTTCTCGAGGTGGTAGCGGACGTTCTGGATCGAGGAGTCGATCGCCTCCGCGATGTCGCTTGGCGTACTCGGTTCGTCGTCGACCCGTGCGTAGATCCGGCGGGCGGTCGTCGAGGAGAGGGCGCCGAACACCGCGTCGGCGTCCTCCCCCTCGAGGTCGACGATCCGGGGCTGGCCCTCCTCGGACTCCGGCTCCGACCGGAAGGGGAACAGCCGAGCCATGCGTTATACCCATTCGATTCCCGACACATATACCCCTTTTCCTCCCTGAAACGACGGTTTCACCTAACGAAATTCGCCGGACGTGACGGGAGCCGACGCACCGATGGAAAAATCTATTCAATAGCCGGTATCGAACAGTAACAGTTACCCACGTGGGAACGAACGACGACGTATGTCACGCCCGGCGCTGTGGGGATGGATCGTCGTCGCGGTCGGACTGAGCGCGCTCACGATCCCGTGGTTCCTCTGGGGCGACGCGACGCTCGTCGCGGGGATCCCGCTCTGGCTCTGGTGGCACGTCGGCTGGATGGGGCTGGCCTCGCTCGTGTTCTGGCTGTTCGCCCGCCGGTTCTGGGGGATCGGGATCGAATCGAACGGCAACTCGAGGGACGATTCTCCGGGTTCGGCCTCGAGGGCCGACACCGGGGGTGAGCGGCGGTGACGGTCGCGATCCAGCTTGGAATCATCGTCGGCTACCTCCTGCTGGCGCTGGCGATCGGGCTGGTCGCCTACCGCCTGACCGATCGGACCGCCGAGGACTTCTACCTCGCGAGCCGGACGGTGGGGACGATCGTCCTGCTGTTTACGACGTTCGCGACGCTGCTGTCGGCGTTTACGTTCTTCGCGGGACCGAACGTCGCCTACCAGCAAGGTCCCGAGTGGGTGCTCGTCATGGGGCTGATGGACGGGATCATCTTCGCGATCCTCTGGTACGTGATCGGCTACAAGCAGTGGCTCCTCGGCCGACAGTACGAGTACGTCACCCTCGGCGAGATGCTCGGCGACCGGTTCGCCTCGCGCCGACTCAGGGGGCTCGTCGCGGGCATCAGCCTGCTCTGGCTGTTTCCGTACGTGATGCTCCAGCAGGTCGGCGCCGGCACCGCGTTACAGGCGCTGACCGAGGGCGCGGTCCCGTACGCCGTCGGCGCCGGGCTCATCACGGCGTTCATGATCCTCTACGTCGTCGTCGCCGGCTTTCGGGGAATCGCCTGGACAGACACCCTCCAGGGGGCGTTCATGCTCGTCACCACCTGGATCGCCCTCGTCTGGGTGCTGGCCGCCGTCGGGGGTCCCGGCGCGGCCTCGAGCGCGCTCGAGGCCGAGGCGGCCCACCACCTCGCGCTGGGCAGCGACTTCTACACCGTCCAGTGGATGCTCTCGACGGCGATCACGATCGGGTTCGGCGTCGCGATGTTCCCGCAGGTGAACCAGCGCTTCTTCGCCGCGGGCTCGAAGACGGTCCTGAAACGGTCGTTTGCCCTCTGGCCGATCCTCTGTGTCCTGCTGTTCGTTCCCTCGTTCCTGCTCGGGGCGTGGGCCCGCGGGCTCGACGTCGCGATTCCGGAGGGCGAGAACGTCCTTCCCGTGATCCTCGCCGAGTTCACGCCCGTCTGGTTCGCCGCGCTGGTCATCGCCGGCGCGATGGCCGCAATGATGTCCTCCTCGGACTCGATGCTGCTCTCGGGCTCGTCGTACTTCACGCGGGACCTCTACCGGCCGTCCGTCGAGGCCGACCTCTCCGAGCGCCGCGAGGACCTGCTCGCCCGCGTCGGCGTCGTCGGCTTCGCGACGGCCGCGTTCCTCGGCAGCCTCCTCCAGCCCGCGACGCTGTTCGAGCTCGGCGACGCGGCGTTCAGCGGGTTCGCCCAGCTCGCCCTTCCCGTGATGGTGGCGCTCTACTGGCGGAAGACGACCCGGGCCGGGATCACGGCCGGGATCCTCGTCAGTCAGACGTTCTACCTCTCGAGTCTCTTCACCACCGTCGTTCCGAGCGCGTACGCAGGCTGGACGGCCGGGCTCGTCGGGATGGGGCTCGGCCTCGTCGTCACCGTCGGCGTCTCGCTGCTGACGACGCCCGCGCCCGACGAGCGCCGGGCAATCTACTTCGACGGACTCGAGGCGGACTGATACCGACCGCTGTACGTCGTTTCCGGTGCAACCGAAGAACGCGTGGCGGTCGCGCCGGCAAATCGTCACAGCGTTCCGTACGACGGCGCGGCGGCACACGAGAGCAACACACCGAAAGGGGGTGACTGCGTACCGCTCGTCATGACGTCTGCGCTGCCGGAAGCCGTCCCCGGAACGTGGCACCGCGCCGGAACCCGAACGGGGAAGTCGAACGTCCTGATCGCGACGATCACCGCCGAAACGACCGTCTACGAACCTGCCGAGGAGGCGACGTCCCTCGCGGCACTCGGCGCGAGCGACATCCCCGTCCAGTCGCTGTTCACCGTCGATATGCAGTTTTCACCGTCGCTGTCGGTCGTCGGCGTCTCGCCCAAGAGCGTCCTGTCGACCGCGGCGCCGAAGGCAAGGCGCCAGTTCGTCGACGTCGTCGAGGACGAGGGGGTCGTCGTCGAGGACACCCGCGAGACGCTCTCGTTCGAGCGCCCCGACGGAACGGCGGGACGCTGGTACGTCCTCGACGTCTCCTATCCGCTCTCGCCCGACCTCGAGACCGACCGAGCGACGATCCCTGCCGAGACGAACATCGCAATCTGGCCGACCGACGACGCCTACGGGATGGCCGGCGGAACCCTCCCGCTCGAACTACCCGACGGCGTCGCGGAGACCCTCGGCGGGCTCGAGGTCGATCCCGAGCGCGATCGCGAGACGATCGCGGCGCTGATTCGGTCGGTCGATCCCGACAGCGCATCCGAGTAGGGGACGAGGAGCGGTCGACCGGAGTACATACTAGTCTGAAACGATACTGTACTGTTCATCGGCAGTTTCCTGTTCAATAATGTAGTACCCTTATTGTGCTGAGCAACACTCTGTGGCTATGGACGAGGACTCTCGTGAGGTCACAGCGCTCCTCGAGAGCGGCGACGTCGAGAGCGCGGGGACGCTTCTCGATCGACTCCCGGACGGCGTGTACGTCCTGGACGCCGACCTCGAGTGCGTCTTCGTCAACGATCGGGTCGGCGAACTCCTCGACACGGACCGAACAGGGGTCTCGATCCCGGAACGACTTCGATCGCTGTTCGACGGCGCACACGAACGGGCGCTCGAGAACGGAGAGTCGGTCACCGCCGACACCTATCACGCGCCCGCCGAGACCTGGTTCGAGGTGCGCCTCGAGCCCGCAGGCTCGGGTCTGACGGGCTGTCTCCGAGACGTGAGCAGACGGAAGGAGCGCGAGCAGCGCTTCGAGCGCCAGCGCGAGCGAATGGAGGCGCTGAACGGCGTCTACGAGGTCATGCGAGCGATCAACGACGTGATCGTCGCCGACTCGAGCCGGGCGGAGCTCGAGCGGGTGACCTGCGAGACGCTGGCCGACGCGCCGAGCTACGAGTTCGCGTTCGTAGCCGGCATCGACTCGGCGTCGGGGGAGATGAGCCAGCGGACCGAGGCCGGCGTCGAGGGCTACGTCGAACGCATTCCGCTCTCGATCGATCCCGACGAGCCGGCGGGTCGAGGTCCGGCCGGCCGGGCGATCCGCACCCAGGAGCTACAGGTGTCGAACGACGTCCTCGCCGACCCCGATTTCGAGCCCTGGCGCGAGGACGCACGCGAGCTCGGCTACCGATCGGCCGCCGCGATCCCGATCGTCCATAGCGGCGGCCTCTACGGCGTCCTCGGCGTAACGAGCGCACACCGGTGCGCCTTCACCGAGGAGGTCGCCGATGGGATCGGCCAGCTCGGCGAGATCCTCGGACACGCGATCGCCGCCATCGAGCGCAAGCGCGCCCTGATGGCCGACGAGCTGATCGAACTCGAGTACGAGATCAAGAACGCGGTCGAGCTGTTCGACGGCCCGGAGATGGCCGACCGACAGGTTTCCTTCGAGCGGGTCGTCCGGGTCGACGACGAGCGGTTCCTCGAGTACGGCGTGACGAGCGTCGAGGCGTTTCCGGAGGTCGAGGCGCTGGTCGAGCGGGTCCCACACTGGGAGGACGCAACCGTACTCGACGAGTCGGCGGGCGAGATCACGTTCGAGCTCACGATCACGTCGCCGCCGCTGTTCTCGGTCGTCGCCTCCCACGGCGGCTACGTCGAGTCCGCCACCATCGACGGCGGCGACTACTGCATGACGATCCACCTGCCCGAGAGCGCGGACGTTCGGGCCGTGACCGAGGCGATCCGGGACGTGTATCCGAAAGCGACGAATATCGCCCGGCGACAGGTGACGCCCTCGAACGAGTCGATCGCCCAGATCCAGGACCACCTCTACGGCGTCCTGACCGACCGCCAGCGCACCGTCCTCGAGACGGCGTTCTACGCCGGCTTCTTCGAGTGGCCTCGACACAGCTCCGGCGAGGAGATCTCGGAGACCCTGGGCATTACGCCCGCGACGTTCCACGAACACCTCCGTTCGGCCCAGCAGAAGATCGTCGCGGCGGTGGTTGACGAACCCGACACGACGCGGACGAATGTCGAATCCGACCGCCCGTCGACGGACGGCTCGAGCTGAGCGATCGGCGACGGACCTCACTGGTTTCATTACGACGCCGACGAAGTATCGGCTATGCAAACCCACATCGTCCCGGTCGGCTTCGACTACGACCGGCTGATCGCCCCGCTGGTCCGCGATCAGATCGACGTCGACCGCGTCGTCCTGCTCGAGGGCGCCGTCGGCAGCGAGGCCAACGTCGAGTACTCCCGCCACCTCTCGGAGAAACTCGAGACCGACTTCCGGAACCTGCTGGGCGCCGAGACCGAACGGTTCGTCCTCGAGGACGTCTACGATTACGACGATGCGTTCGAGCAGGCGTACAACCTCATCACCGCCGAGCTCGATCGGGGCCACGAGGTCTGGGTCAACGTCGCCGCGATGCCCCGCACCGTCAGCTTCGCGTTCGCGACCGCGGCGAACTCGCTGATGGTCGAACGCCAGGACGAGCGCGAGGCGATCCACACCTACTACACCGCCCCGGAGAAGTACTTAGAGACCGAGCTCGCCGAGGAGCTGCGCGAGGGGATCGACCTGCTCGAGGACCTCGAGCGCGAGGGCGACCTCGAGGACGATCGGGTCACGACCAGACTCGAGAGTGCCCGCGCGCTGCTCGCGGAGTTCGACGAGCGCGGGACGACGATCGGCGCGAAGGAGATCGGCGGGCAACACGTCGTCGAACTCCCGGTCGCTTCCTTCTCGAACGTCAAGCCGTTCGAGGAGCTCATCCTGTACAAGCTCGGCGAGGACGGCGAGTTCGCTTCGGTCTCCGAGCTGGCGGAGGCGCTGTCCCGCGAGCTCAACGAGGAGTACACCGACAGCTTCCGCTCGAAGGTGATCTACAACGTCGATCGGCTCGGCCCCGGCGGGAAGGGGTATATCGAACGCGAGGAACACGGGAAGTCCTACCGGACGCGGCTCTCGCGGATCGGCGAGCTGTGGGTGCGGGCGCACTCCAACGACGGCTCGGAGCCATAGCACCGCACGGTCGGCGTGTTTCGACGGTCGTGGCAGCGCCGGTCGGAGGCGGTTCGGAGATCGCTCTCGCGACGCTCAAGTGTGGGGGTGACGAACGTACGACACACTCGACGATGACTGCAATCGATATCAACTGTGACATGGGTGAGAGCTTCGGGAACTGGACGATGGGCCGCGACGAGGAGGTGATGCCGTACATCACCTCCGCGAACATCGCCGCCGGCTACCACGCGGGCGATCCGCACGTCCTTCGCGAAACCGTCAAACTGGCCGCAGAACACGACGTGGGGATCGGAATCCACCCCGGCCTTCCGGACAGGATGGGGTTCGGACGCCGGACGATCGACGCGACTCCCGACGAGGTTCGCGACTACGTCGTCTACCAGCTGGGCGCACTGATGGCGTTTGCGAGCCGCCACAACGCGTCCGTCCAGCACGTCAAACCGCACGGCGCGATGTACTCGATGCTCTCCGAGAGCGACGCCCACTGTCGTGCCGTCATGGAGGGTATCCTGGAGGTCGACCCCAGCCTCGTCTACCTGGCAACCGACATGAACATCTACGAGGTCGCCCAGGAGTTCGACGAACTAGATGCCGTCTTCGAGGGCTACGTCGACCTCGACTACAATCCCGATCGAACGCTCATCGTCGAGAAGGAAGTCGAGCCGAAAGATCCGGACCTGGTCGCGGACCGGGTCGTCTCCATCGCAACGCGTGGCGAGGTCGAGGCCGTCGACGGAACGACGATCGACGTTCCCGCGTCGTCGATCTGTATCCACGGTGACGGTCCGAACTCGGTCGAGTTGCTCGAGACGATCCACGACCGACTCGAGGCAGCGGGGATCGAGTTGGCTCGCCTCGACGAACTCGTGTGATCGGATCGGTCGCCACCTCGTCGATCAGGCGTCGTCCAGTCCGTCGAACTGTTGATCGAGGTACTTCGTCGTGTGATCGCTCTCGACGAATACCTCGTCCTCGAGCACCGCGAGGTGGAACGGAATCGTCGTCGAGATCCCCTCGATCTCGGCCTCCTCGAGCGCGCGCTTGCTGCGTTCGAGGAGCTCCGTCCGATCCCGGGCGGTGACGACGAATTTGCCGACGAGGGAGTCGTAGAACGGGCTGATCCTGTCGCCCTCGTTGACGCCGTCGTCGACGCGGATTCCCGTTCCCGTCGGCGGACGATACGTCTCGAGGGTCCCGGGCGTCGGATTGAACTCCTCGAAGGGATCTTCGGCGTTGATGCGAAACTCCATCGCGGCGCCCCGCGGTTCGACCTCGGACTGCTCGAACGACAGTTCCTCGCCGGCGGCGACCCGGAACTGCTCTTTGACGACGTCGATCCCAGTCACGGCCTCGGTGATCGTGTGTTCGACCTGGATCCGGGCGTTCACCTCGAGGAAATAGAACTCGCCGTCCTCGTAGAGGAACTCCACGGTCCCGGCGCTGCTGTATCCGGCTTCGGCGACGCCCGCTCGAGCGGCCTCGCAGAGTTCCTCCCGAGTCGCCTCGTCCAGAGACGGGGAGGGCGTCTCCTCGATGAGCTTCTGCTGGCGACGCTGGACCGAGCAGTCGCGCTCGTAGAGGTGTCGCACGTTCCCGTGGGTGTCGCCGACGACCTGTACCTCGATGTGACGCGGGTTCTCGAGGAAGCGTTCGACGTAGACGGCGTCGTTGTCGAAGTACGCCTCCCCCTCGCGTTTGGCGTTCCGGAACTGTTCGTCGACCTCCTCGGGTCCGTTAACGACCTTCAGGCCGCGTCCGCCGCCACCGCCGTCGGCCTTGATCGCGACCGGGTAACCGTGGTCGTCGGCGAACGTTTTGATCCGCTCCGGGTCGTCGACCGGTTCGTCGGTTCCGGGAACGATCGGGACGCCGGCCTCGTCCATGATGGCTCGAGCCCTGGTCTTCTCGCCGAAGTCGGCCATCGCATCCGCCGGCGGTCCGACCCAGACGAACTCGGAGTCCTCGACGCGGCGAGCGAACGACTCGCTCTCGGCGAGGAAGCCGTAGCCCGGGTGGATCGCGTCGGCGCCGGTCTCGGCCGCCGCTTCCAGGAGCGAGTCCTGATCGAGGTAGCTCTTGCCGGCGACCGAGGAGCCCACGTGGGCGGCCTCGTCGGCGCGGCGGACGTGTTTTGCCGTCTCGTCGGCGTCGCTATAGACGGCGACCGTCTCGATTCCGAGTTCGGTCGCCGCTTGCATTACGCGGACTGCAATCTCGCCTCGGTTCGCAACGAGTACTTTGTCGATCATCTGTTGGGTAGTCTCCACTACAACGACCCCCGAATTTCCTCGAGGAGATCGTCTCGCTCGCGACGGATCTCGAGGGCTTCCTCGACGTCGACGGCGTTGAAATCGACGGTGTTGTGGGTTCGACACTGAGCGAGCGCGTCGCGCTCGGGACTCACGACGGTCCCCACGGTCACGTATCCGCCGCCCGTCACGGCGTCTCGCATCAGAATAATCGGCTGTCCGGCCATCTGGATGGAGCCGACGGGATAGCCGAGATCTACGACGTTGGTGACGTCCGGTCCGGCACCGAACGGCTGCTCGCGCTCTTCGAACATATCGGTGATATCGGGCCCCTCGAACCGGTAACCGACCCGATCAGCTTCGTCGGAAACCGTCCAGTCGGCGTCGAGGAACCGCCGTCGTCCCTCGTCGGTGAGCCGGTAGTCACAGAGCCCCATCACGACGTTGATCTCGGTCGTCGAGTAATCCGGTCGGCTCTCCTCGCCGATCGAGGTGCCGACCATTTCGTCGGCGTCCGCCGCCGCCTCGCCGATCGGCAGTTCGTCTCCCTCCTCCAGCGACCGCCCCTCGTGGCCGCCGATTCCGATCAGGGTGTACGTCGATCGACTCTCCATCACCGGTTCGACGTCGATCCCGCCGGCGACTGCGAGATACGAACGCGCACCTTCCGTCGCGAACTCGAAACTGAGCGTGTCGCCGGCCTCGGCCCGGACGGCCGTCCAGGTCGGGACCGGTTCGTCCTCGAGCGAGGGGTCCATGTCCGCACCGGTAACGGCGAAGACGGCGTCGTCTTCGAACTCGACGTCCGCGCCCATGTACGTCATCTCGAGGGTCGCGTCGGAGTCGTCGTTTCCGACGAGCCAGTTGCCGACCGTGTGGGCGAACTGATCCATCGCGCCCGAGGGCGGCATGCCGATGTGGTAGTGACCGTAGCGGCCGGTATCCTGTACGGTCGTGACGAGTCCGCCGTCCAGAACACGCATCAGTCGAGCACCTCCAGCAACTGCTCGTTGTAGCCGCGCGGATCCTCGAAGAACGCCTGCGGTTCGAACTCGACCCGATCGTAGTTGTACTGGTAGGTTCCGTCCTCGACCGCCTCGCGGATCGCGTCGTACTCCTCGCGGTCGATCCGCCGGAAGTTGAGGATGTCTCCCGGGTTCGGGAGCACCATCGACTCCTCGAAGCCCGACAGCTCCTGATCGACGTCCAACACCTCGACGGGCGTTCGACCGTAGAGCTGATAGCCGCCGGCTCCGGGAACGGGGTAGATCGCGGTGAACGCGCCGCCGAATCCGATCGCTCGGCTCGGCGTCGCCGTCCGCGGCTGTTCGTACTTCGGAACCTCGATCTGTTCGTCGCGAGGAACCATCTGAAAACAGAACGGGAGCCCGGGGACGAAGCCGATCATCGTCACCATGTGCGGCGCGCCGGAGTGGTGGTCGATGAACGCCTCGACGGAGTCGAAGCCGTTAATCTCGGCGGAGTACTCGAGGTCCGTCGAGTCCGGATCCTGGTGGCGCTCTCGAAAGTCCATCACTGTCTCGTGGGTCCACGGATCGTCGTAGAAGACCGGAACGTCGAACACGCGAGCCTCCCACTGGTACTCAGAGACGTCGGTCTCGTCCTCGAGCGATTTCAGCTCGTCGATCAACTCGTCCGGGTGAAGCACGCTCGGATCGAACTGGATCAGGTAGGAGGCGTTCGACGGTGCGACCTCGATAAGCCCCTCGAGACTGTTCCGTCGGATCTCCTGTGTGATCGCCTGCGCCTTGAAGTTCGCGTCGAAACTCATCGCCTCGTCGAGTTCCACGAACACCCAATCGTCCCCGCCGTACTCGTATCGCGGAGACGGCAGCTCCTGTCTCGCTATCGTTCGGTCACTCATCCTACCGGGTGAGAGAACGGTTGTCACTGTATAGATACCGACTAGAGCACGGCTGTGGAACTGTCGCTATCAGTACCAGTTTTCGTAAACGAACCGCTACAATCGGGTTTACAGGCGACTGTCGCAGGGGTAGCTTTGTCAAAGTCTATATGCGCGGGGCCTGTACTGCGTCGTAAGATTTCGTAGATGACGACAGAACACATCCAGTCACCGATACCCGGCGTCTTTTATACGCGACCCGACCCGGACGAGGAGACCTTCGTCGACGAGGGCGACGAGGTCGCCGAGGGAGACGTCGTCGGACTGGTCGGCGTCATGAAGAACTTCCACGATATCACGGCTCCGGCAGACGGAACGATCACGGAGTTCGTCACGGAAAACGAACAGGAGATCGACGCCGGTGACGACCTGCTGGTTCTCGAAACCAACTGACGCTGGCCCCTGATCGACGATCGACCACTGTTGTCGCCGGTGCCGCGCCCGTAGCCGCTTTCGACTGTTCTCGAGCGCAGGCGACGACGGTCGCTCACTCGTCGACGTCGATGGAATCAGCCTTGAGTACGACGGTCGCACCAGCGCCGACAGATGTCGGCTGTACCGAGCGCGTCGCTTAGCTCACGACCACCACAGAGAACGAAGAACGGATTGATCGTCCGCTCGAGGGCGGAATCAGACATCGGGACCGCAGCGAGCTCCGTGACGGCATCGTAGTCCGGAGCGGCACGTTCGACGGGGAACCACCCGATCTGCGAGTCGACGCTGACGACCACGTTCACGAGAACGGAGCGCTTCCGGGCCGACCGGAACGCGCTACCGCTCGCTGGCGTCGTCGGCCCGGCCCTGGTACCAGAAGTAGCCGTCCTCGTCGACCTGCCCGAGATCGCCCGTCAGATACCAGTCCTCGACGAACGCGTCCTCGGTGCGGTCGGGGTCCTCCCAGTACCCCAGGAAGAAGGAGGGGAACTCGCCGTCGACGGCGATCTCGCCGGTCTCGCCGGCCTCGAGCTCGTCGCCGGTGTCGGGATCGACCACGGCGGCCTCGACGCCGGGCAGCGGTTTCCCCATACTACCCGGTCTGGTCTCGATCGACGGGTAGGTGTTGATCAGCATGTTCCCCGTCTCGGCCTGGCCGTAGCTGTCGGCGATCGGTGTTCCGAGCGTCTCCTCGCCCCACTCGATCAGCTCTGAATCGAGCGGCTCGCCCGTGCTCATCGCCCGGTGAAGATCCAGCTCGTCGGGTTCGAGGGCGTCGGCCTCCTCGCGCAGCCGACGGTAGTGAGCGGGAACCCCGGAGAGCACGGTGACGGGGAACTCCTCGAGCAACGTGGTCCAGGTGTCGGGATCGAACGCGCCCTCGTAGGCGAGGATGCTGTGACCCCAGAACCAGACGCCGAGCGCGTTGACCGGGGCCGTGAGCCACCCCCGGTCGCCCGTACCCCAGTAGAGGTCGGTCTCGTGTTGCTGGAGGTCGGCGGCGTACAGCTGAGCCGCGGCGATACCGACGACCCAGCGGTGACCGTGGACGATCCCCTTCGCGGGCCCCGTGGCGCCGCTGGTGTAGTACAGCAGGGCGGGATCGGAGCCCTCGGTTCGGACGGTCTCGTACTCGTTGCTCGCGCGGTCCATCGCCTCGTAGTAGCTGACGTCGCCCCGGCGGACGCCGACGCCGTCGTCGCTGACGACGATCACGTGTTCGACGGAGGGGACGTCCTCGAGGGCGGTCTCGAGGGTGTCTCGGTTCTCGGGCGTCGTGACGACGACGCTCGCCTCGGCGTCGGCGAGCCGGTAGGCGACCCCCTCGGGACCGAACTGCGGGTCGATCCCGCCGTAGACACAGCCCGCCTTCAGGGAGCCGAGCATCGCGACGTACTGCTCGGGCAGCCGGGGCATGTAGCCGAAGACGCGGTCGCCGCGCTCGACGCCGAGGTCCTCGAGCAGGTTCGCGAACCCGTTCGACCACTGCGCGAGCTCCCAGAACGCGATCCGCTCGCGCTCGCCGTCGCTCCCGACGAAGTACAGCGCGACGGTGCCCCGATCGGTCCCGTAGCGGTCACAGACCTCGTGGGCGACGTTGATCTCGTCGGGCGCGTCCCAGTCGGCGTCGGCGTAGATGCTGTCCCACTCGAAGACCTCCGAGAGCCCCTCGTAGTCGGCGAGGTTCGGTGCCGTGTCCATACACGGACCACCCACGGGAACGTCCATAACTCATCGGACGGCACGGGCCGTCTCGGGTAGCGGCCCGACGACTTACGCCGACTCCGTCGATCCGACGCGCTCGAGGACGCGTTCCCGAACGACGAGCAGACACGGGAGGACGGTGAGACAGGCGATGAAGGCGAAGACGATGCTCATCCCCGTCACGAGCCCGAACCGCTGGAGCGGTGGCGCCAGCGCGAGCGCGAGCACGCCGAAGCCGGCCGCCGTCGTCAGCGCGCTGCCGAGCAGCGCGCCCCCGGTGCCGGTGATCGTCGCGCCGAGGGCGTCCCGGAGCGACTCCTGGCGCGCCGACTCGTCCTGGAACCGCTCGCCGACGTGGATGCTGTAGTCGACCCCGAGCCCGATCGCGAGGCTCGTGATGACGGCCGTCTCGCTGTTAAACGAGACGTCGAGCAGGGCCATCGCCCCGAGCAGCCACGCTAGCGCGGCGACCACCGGCGCGAGCGTGATCGCCCCGAGCGTGAGCGCGCGGTGGCGCACCCAGTAGAGGACGGTGAGGAAGACGAGGATGACGACCAGCGTGACGGCAAACGCCTGGACGAGCGTCTCGAGGAGTGCGTCCTGAACGACGGCGTTCGTCACGGGACCGCCGGTGGCGATCGCCGAGACGGGTGCGTCGGCCTCGATGACGCTCGCGAGGGCGCGCGTATCGTCGGCGACGGCCTGAGCAGAGGCGTCGCCGCGGACGTCGACGAGCATCCGTGCGGTTTCGTACTCACCCTCGTCGGTGCGGTGCAGTACGGTGGCGGCCGCGTCCTTGTCGGCCTCGTAGAGGACGTCGTACAGTCCCGCGAGGTCCTCGTCGGGCAGCCCGTCGCCGTCCGTGTCGCGTTCCTCGAGGGCCGCGGCGACGTCCTCGTTCTCGGCGGCGAGATCCTGCAGGACCGAGACCGGGCTCTCGACGGCGGGCTCGCCGCCGGGGCCGACCGTGATCGTCCCGCGCTCGGCGTCGCCGATTCCCGCGGTTCCGTTCTCGATCGCCGCGAGCGTAGCGGGATCGGTGACGTCCCCGCGTATCAGTATCTGAGACTGGCTCCCCTCGCCCTGTCCCTGGAAGTTGTCACCCAGGTACGCGGCGTCGTCGCTGATCGTGTACGTGTCGGGCGCCAGCGGCCCCGGCAGCGACTTCGCCCAGTCGGGAGCGTCCTCGGGCAGGAAGTCGGCCTCGTTGAACTCGGTGTCGATCCCCGTGGCGCCGTAGGCCCCGCCGATCGCGAGCAGGAGTGCAACGGCGACGACCGCAAGCGGTGCGCGCTGGACCAGCGAGACGACACCAGAGAGTGCGCGGTTGACGGGCCCCGCGCTCCGCCCGAAGGGCGCTTTCCGCCGATCGATCCCGAACCGTCCCTCGAGCAGCTCGTCGACCTCGACCTTGAGCGCGGGGACGAGGACGGCGAAGGCGACGAACGTCGCCAGGATCCCGCCCGCCGAGAGGATCGCGAAGTCCTGAATCGCGGGCAGCGGGCTGACGACGTTCGAGAGGAAGCCCACCCCGGTCGAGAACGTCGCGGCCGCGAGCGCGAGAACGACCCCGGCCAGCCCGAGGCGCATCCCGTTTCGCGGCGTTCGCCCGTCGCTTCCCCCGTCGGCGGCCGGCTCGTCGACCGGCACCGAATCGGCCCGCCGGCGGTCGTCGCGCTCGAGAACGCCCGCCCTCGCTTCCCGTGAACGCATGATGACGTGCAACGAGTAGTCGATACTCAGGCCGATCAGCAGGAAGGGGACGGCGATCAGCAGCTGGCTCGTCGGGATCTCGAGCCACCCCAGGATACCCGCGAGCCAGGCCATCACGACGCCGATGCCGAACAGGCTGACCAGCACGTCGGCGACGTCGCGGTAGGCGACTCCGAGCGCGAACAACACGAGTACGAGCGCGACGGGTGTGATGATCGCGAAGCTGTCGCCGACCGCGTTGCTCGAGGCCTCGTCGGTGACACCCTGGCCGAAGACGAAGGCGTCGTCGAAGCGATCCTCGACGAGCCCGTCGATCTCGACCTGGGCCGCGTAGGCGGCCTCGGGGTCCTCGTCCTCGCCGCTTTCGTCGACCTGGAAGAGGAACGCGATCCGAGATTCGGCGGTCGTCGAACCCGGCTCGTAGTCGTTCGGGAGGAACTCGTAGGGGTCCTCGCCCTGGTTGTCCGCGTCGGGGTCGAGCACGTCGGCGAGCAGCTCTTCGACCTCTTCGTCGGAGCGATCCTCGAGGGCCTCGATCTGTTCCTCGAGGGTGGGCTCGCTGGTGTCGGGCGGCCCCTCGGTCTCGGCCGCACGGTCTTCGAACACCGCCCCCGTCGCGACGACGTTCTCGAGGGCGACGAAGCCCTGCTCGTCGAGCGTCGCGTTCAACGTCTCGTTTTCGCGGACGTCCTGCTGGAGGTACAGCCCCTCGAGCAACGAGTCTCGCGTAAGTACGTCGCCGCCTTCATCCCGGACGACCAACTGTGCGACGACCCGATCGTCGGTCGCGTAGGTTTCGTCGATCTCCTCGAGCGCCTCGGTCTCCTCGGAGTCGGTCTCGAACTGGCCGATCTCGCCCTCCTCGCTCTCGCCGATCGCGGCGCCAGCGGCGACGACGGCGGTGAGAACGAGCACGAGCAGGACGATCAGCTTACTGTGAGAGACGATCGCGTCGGCGTAGCGATCGGCGAGCGACCCGCCCATTCGTTATCGTCTCCAGCGGTTTATCGACGTACTGTGGGGCGATTCTCGAGCGGTTCGTCCGCGTTCGGAGGGCGTCGAATATCGGGAGGGCGAGCCCGAAACGTCGACGCTCCGCCGTTCACTGATAGGCATGCTCACCTCTCGAACCCAAGCGCTAATATCGGTTCGGATGGTAGCCGGTGTCGTATAATCGAAATCCGATTATGAATACCGATATCGACCGCGACCGCGGAATCCTCACGCCGGCCGACCGCGAGTTCCTGCTTGGCGAACGTGAGCTCGGTCACGAGCAGTCCCGGCGAAACGCCGAGGCGCGCGTTCGACGGCGCGTGATCGACTCCGTTCGGGACTTCGACCTGCTTCTCCACACGCTCTCCGCGAAGGATCGCCGACAGGTGTTCGCGGAGCTGACGAGCGATCCCGACTCCCTGGACGGACTCAAGGCCATGCTCGCGTTCGCCTACATCGGCATCGACGAGCAGGGTCTCGATTTCGAGGACGTCCTGGTACCGGCCGTCCGTCACTCCGAGGAGGCCTGTGCTGCCTCGAGACGCGGCGCGAACGTCTCCGTCGACGTCACCTTCG
Organism: Natronococcus sp. A-GB7; assembly: GCF_029688865.1. GTDB lineage: Archaea > Halobacteriota > Halobacteria > Halobacteriales > Natrialbaceae > Natronococcus. The sequence goes on along the minus strand of NZ_JARUKV010000005.1, from coordinate 27,639 downwards.
AGGTCGAGACCAGCGTCGAATCGACCCTCGAGGGAGTCGTCGCCCGCCTCGAGGCGGGCGACCCCGTCACCCCTCGGGAGCTGTTCTCGCTTGTCATGCAGGGCGAACACGATCCCGGAACGCACGACCGGATCGCGCTCGCCGTCGGCGGCGACGCGGACGCCGACGACCAGTTCCTCGAGCGACTGGCGACGTATCTCGAGGGGGAGCTTCGTCGACCGACGCCGTCTCGAGCCGTGATTCGGCTGTCCGACTGATCCGCCCCGAACGACGCGAAACACCTAACAGCGCCCGCGGAGAAGTAGTATTATGATCCGCGCTGTCGGAACCGGCGCGTTCCGCGACGTCGTTTTTGTAGGGGCCCCGTAGCCCCACACGCCAACCCCGTATCGACGGATGTATTGTAGCCGACCAGCATTCACCGACAACGACCGGTATGTACGATCGAATCCTCCCCACGACGACGCACCGACGACGCCCCCCTCGGGCGGTGAGAGCATGAGTACGGACCCCGAAACCCGCGAGCGAGAGGAGCCGACTCTCGAGGGCGGCTACGACCCCGAAGCCGTCGAACGCCGCTGGCAAGATCGCTGGGTCGACAGCGAGGTGTACGCCTACGACGGCGACCCCGGCCAGGATCCCAACACCACCTACGCGATCGACACGCCGCCGCCGACGGTCTCGGGTAGTCTCCACATGGGCCACCTCTACGGCCACACGGTCCAGGACTTCGCGGCCCGGTTCCAGCGGATGTACGACGGCGACGTCCTCTTCCCCTTCGGCTACGACGACAACGGGATCGCCAGCGAGCGCCTGACCGAAAAGGAACTGGACATCCGCCACCAGGACTACGAGCGCCGCGAGTTCCAGAAGCTCTGTCGCGAGGTCTGCGAGGAGTACGAGGCGGAGTTCACCGACAAGATGCAGGGACTGGGCTGTTCGATCGACTGGGGCCACACCTACAAGACGATCGAGCCCCGCGTTCGGCGCGTCTCGCAGCTCTCCTTCCTCGATCTCTACGAGAAGGACCGCGAGTACCGCAAGAAGGCCCCTGCGATCTGGTGTCCCGAGTGCGAGACGGCGATCTCGCAGGTCGAGATGGAGGACGAGGAGCGGGGCTCGCACTTCAACGACATCGCCTTCGAACTCGCGGGAGAGAACCCGCCACGCGACGAGTTCGTCATTTCGACGACGCGACCCGAACTGATCCCGGCCTGCGTCTCCGTCTTCGTCCACCCCGACGACGAGGAGAACCAGGATCTCGTCGGCGAGACCGCCCGCGTTCCGATCTTCGGCCACGAGGTGCCGATCATCGCAGACGACCGCGTCGACATGGAGAAGGGAAGCGGCGTCGTGATGTGCTGTACGTTCGGCGATCAGAACGACATCGAGTGGTACCAGGCCCACGACTTACCCCTGAGAGTGGCGATCGACGAGTCCGCGACGATGACCGAGCTGGCCGGCGACTACGAGGGGCTCTCTACCGAAGAGGCCCGTGAGGCCATCGTCGAGGACCTCGAGGACGACGGCGCCCTCCGGGACCGCTGGGAGATCAGCCACGCCGTCCAGGTCCACGAGCGCTGTGACACCCCCGTCGAGTACCGCGTCTCCAAGCAGTGGTACGTCGAGATCCTCGATCACAAGGAGGAGTACCTCGAGGCCGGCCGGGAGATGGACTGGTACCCCGAGAAGATGTTCTCGCGCTACCGGCACTGGATCGAGGGCCTCGAGTGGGACTGGCTGATCTCGCGCCAGCGCGACTCGGGGATCCCGTTCCCGGTCTGGTACTGCAGCGAGTGCGACCACGAGGTCATGGCCCGCCGGGAGGACCTGCCCGTCGACCCGCTCTCGGACGAGCCGCCGATCGACACCTGTCCGGAGTGCGGGAACGACACGTTCGATCCCGAGGAGGACGTCTTCGACACCTGGGCGACCTCCTCGCTGACGCCGCTGATCAACGCGGGCTGGGACTGGGACGAACGGGCCCAGGAGTTCACCATGGACAACCCGGAGCTCTACCCGTTCGACCTGCGCCCGCAGGGCCACGACATCATCTCGTTCTGGCTGTTCCACACCATCGTCAAGTGCTACGAACACACCGGCGAGGTTCCCTTCGACGCGACGCTGATCAATGGCCACGTCTTAGACGAGAACCGCGAAAAGATGTCCAAATCGCGGGGCAACGTCGTCGCCCCCGACGAGGTGCTCGCGGAGTACCCCGTCGACGCGGTCCGGTTCTGGGCGGCCAGCGCCGCGGTCGGCGACGACTTCCCCTACCAGGAGAAGGACCTCACCGCGGGCGAGAAGCTCCTACGGAAGCTCTGGAACGCCTCGAAGCTCGTCGACAATCTGGCGCCCGCTGACCCCGAGGAGCCCGCCGACCTCGAGGCGATCGACCGCTGGCTGCTCGCCGAACTCGACGACGCTGTCGAGGAACTGACGGCCCACCTCGAGGCCTACGAGTTCGCGAAGGCCCGCGACCGCCTGCGGACGTTCTTCTGGAACACGTTCTGCGACGACTACCTCGAGATCGCCAAGGAACGCGAGGACAACCCCTCGACGCAGTACGCGCTGCGGACCGCCCACCGAACCTTCCTCGAGCTGTGGGCGCCGTTCCTGCCCCACGTCACGGAGGAGATCTGGCAGGCCCGCTACGCGGGAAGCGAGGCGCTACGCGCCTCGGATACGTCGAGCGGAGAGCGAAGCGAACCGCGAGACAGCGACGCCGACCTCGCGGAGACGAGCATTCACGTCCGCGACTGGCCCACCCCGCAGGGGTACGAGGCCGACCTCGAGGCCGGTGAGACCGCGATGGAGGTTATCTCGGCGCTGCGCCGCTACAAGAGCCAGAACCAGCTCTCGCTGAACGCCGACCTCGAGGCCGTCTCGGTGTACGGCCCCGTCGAAGGGTTCGAGGACGCGATTCAGAACGTGATGCACGTTCAGGACCTCGAGGTGCTCGAGGAGCCTCCGGAGATCACCACCGAGGTCGCCTCGATCGACCTTGACTACTCGACGCTCGGGCCCCGCTACGGCTCGAAAGTCGGCGATATCGACGCCGGCATCGAGAGCGGCGAGTACGAGATCGACGACGACGAGGGCGTCCTGCGCGTTGCTGGTGAGGAACTCGAGGACGAGCTGTTCGAGATCGACCTCGAGCGGACGTATTCCGGTGACGGCGAGATGCTCGAGACCGACTCGGCGATCGTGATCCTCGAGTAAGCGCCGGAACTCGAATTTCGGTCGCAATCCGTCGGATCGGCGTCTGTTTTTGACACGGAACGACGAACGCGGGTCGAACGATGTGTTACGTATAGAGTGCCCACGTACCTTTTTCCGCGTCGGGATTCCGCGCTTCGTGCGGAACCACTCGCGCAAAAATCTACGCTAAAAAGCCGCCTCCGCGGGCTTCGCCCGCTTCGGCGGGGAACCGCTCGCTTCACTCGCGGATGCTGGCGGTGATACCTGGTTCACCTGTACGTAACTCAGTGTCTTCCATAGACAGACCCCTCAAACTGGCAACAGTGAATCGCCACACCCTCCCCAACCGATTCACTCACTTCGTTCGCTCATCCACTGTCAGAGCGCGCTCTGACAAGCCTTCGTTCACGCTGTTCACGAAGACCTCGCACAACGTCGTCGGCCGCCCTCGCTGATGCTCGGACGGCCGACAGCGCGCGCCACCGTGACATCGATCGGTTCTCGCCGGCCCTTCACTACTCCCGGGTACCCGTCACGGCCTCTTCTCGCCACGTCGCCGTCGCGGTCACTCGATCGCCGTCGACGTCGACCGACTGATCCTCGCCGGAAGCACCCAAAAGGTCCTCGAGCGCGGCCTCGTCGGGATCGTCGATAACCGCCGCGAACTCGCCGGTCGACGTTTCGAGGTCCTCGACGGTGAGTGCGGAGACGACGCTTTCGGCGTCCTCGAGTTCCTCGTATCCGAAGTCGACGAGGCCGTCGCTCCCCGTTTCCGGCCCGTACTGGCCGACGACGGCGTCGCCGTCGCCCGCGTTCGAGAGGGTCCACGCGAACGCCTCGCTCTCGTCGGTCGCCCGCTCGACGTCGCCTTCGGCGGCGCCGACGACCGTCTCGAGGGTCGCGATCGGGTCCTCGACCTCGGAGGCGACTGCGAGGGCGTCCTCGCCGACGGCGATCGCGGCGTCGTCCGCCCCGACTGGCGTGTAGACGTCGTACCCGCCGATCTCGTCGGTTCGTTCGAGCTGTCTGATGAACTCGGCCTCCGGGTCGGCGGTGACTCGGGTGTCGATTTCCACGGGATCGATCGTTCCGATCGCGACGAACGCGTCCGGGGTCTGGAGCAGTTCTTCGACGCTCGAGTCGAACGCCTCGTCGTCGTCGAGGAGCCTGCCGAGCCGGTACTGGGCGAGGTCGAGTCCGACGAAGAAGTACGTGGAGAGCGCCCCCTCCGAGACGGGCGCGATCATCGGATCAGCCTCGTACTCCGCCGGAACCTCCTCGCCGGGCTCGGCCGCCTCGAGTTCGTCCGCGACGAACTCCTCGAGGGCGGCCCAGTCGAGGAAAGCGAACTCGAGGGTGGCGTTCTCGGGTGCGAGCCACTGGCTGTACGCCGGCAGCTCGTCGTCCTGTACGGCGGCCGTGGCGGCGCCCGTCGGTCCGACCGTCGCGATCGCTGCCGTCGTTCCTGCGAGTTTCAGCACGTCCCGTCGATTGGGCGTCATGCGGGTGCTCCACGCCGGCGAGTTCGATATAGGTCGGGTCCTCGTTCCCGACGGAGAGACAGTTCGATCGAGACGACCGCTCAGATGTCGCGGCGCGTAAAGAGCAACACGGCGAGGACAAGCAGGACGAGAAACACCGCCAGCAGGATCCCGGCGTCGGCGAACGCGTACTCCTCGCGAACGAGGATCGCCGTCTCGTCGTAGTACCGGCTCGGACCGACGGCACCGATCCACTCGTAGTCCTCGTCCAACCGGGAGACACCTTCGACCAGCCACAGGACGAAGACGACGGTCAGCGCGGTTGCCCGGGCAGTCCGGACGTGGTCGATCACGACGGAGATGAGCAACCCGATCGCGCCACAGACCAGCAGGTACGGGATCGAGAGCAGATGCACCATCGTGACGGCAACCGGATCGAGCGGTTCTCCGATGATGATCCCGCCGAGGAGGACGATCCCGCCGACGCCCACGTTCAGCACGACCAGCGGGAGCCAGAGGGCGGCAATCTTCTGAAGTACCACCGATTCACGCGAGACCGGATTGGAGAGCGTGAGGTCCATTTTCCGCTCGTCGACGTCTTTCGCGATCATGCCGGCGCCGACGTAGGCGAAGTAGATGCCGACGAGGACGATCCAGAAAAACGAGTAGATCTCCGCGGCGATGAATCCCTCGATGGTGTGCAGCGCTTCGATCCCGAACATATCGAAGAAGACCGCGGGGAACGCGTCCTCGAGCAGTTCCGCCTCCTCCTGGATGCTCGGGAACATCGCGAAGTACATCGCGGCAAGCAGGGCGAAGACGACCACGAGCACGACGGAACTGCGGACGCGCTTGCCGGATTCGATGCGCAGGATGGCCATCGCGGCGCCGTCGATCGCGGATCGTGTGTCGGATTTCGCCGCCTGGCGTGCGTCCGAGCTGTCGGATTCCGGTTTCGATCCCATCAGATATCCCTCCGCACGAAGACGAAGAGTGCGATCCCGAGCAGTGCGAGAAACGCCGCCAGGAGGACTGCGGCGTCCGCGAGCGCATACTCTTCGTGGACGAGAATCGCAGACGGATCGTAGTATCGACTCGGTGATGCGATCCCGATCCAGTCGTACTCCGGCGCCGTCTCCGAGAGCCCCTCGATCAACCAGAGGACGAACACGAGTCCCAGCGCGCCGGCTTGCGCGCTCTCGACGCGGTCGAGAGTGACGGAAAAGAGGATGCCGATCCCGGCACAGACCAGCAGGTACGGAACCGTGAGGAGGTGTGCTACCCCGAGCGAGACGAGGTCGAGCGTCTCACCGATCGCCGCTGCCGCGGCGTACACGACGACGAACAGGCCGATATTCAGTGCGACCAGCGGCACCCAGAGCGCGGCGACTTTCTGGAGCACTACCGACTCGCGTGAAACCGGATTCGAGAGCAACAGATCCATCCGGCGCGCACGAACGTCTCCGGCGATCAGTCCACCAGCGGCGTAGGCGAAGTAGATTCCCGCAAAGAGGACCCAGATGACCGAGAAGACATAGCCGCCGACGAACCCCTCGATGGTATGCAACTCCTCGATCCCGAGCAGGCCGGCGAGAAACGCCGGAAACGCCTCCTCGATGAGCGCCGCCTCCTCGGCGAAGGCCGGAAACACCACGAAGAAAAACGCCGAGAGGAGAGCGAACAGCCCGGTAAGGACGAGCGAGCTGCGAACCAGTTTCGCCGACTCGACACGCAGGATCGCCGTCATCCCGCACCCGACGGGGAGTCGTCCCCGTAGTAGTGTTTGAAGATGTCGTCGAGCTGTGGATCGCTGATGTCGACGTCCTCGACCGCAAACTGGACGAGATACTCCAGCAATTCGGCGGGCTTGCCGGTGTAGGTGAACCGAACCGTGGCATCGATGATCTCGACGTCGATCATTTCCGACGTAACGAACGCCGATTCGTCCACCGGCTCTGCCAGTTGCACCCGAACGCGTTTGCCGCTGCGTTTGAGCAGGTCGTCGACGTCCTCGAGCGCGACCAGTCCTCCGTTCCGAATGATCCCGACTCGATCGCAGACGCGTTGGACTTCGCTGAGGACGTGCGAGGAGAAAAAAATCGTCTTGCCGGCGTCGCGTTCCTCCTCGAGGAACGCGTGCATCCGATCCTGCTTGAGCGGGTCGAGTCCGGACGTCGGTTCGTCGAGGATCGCGAGATCCGGATCGTGCATGAACGCCTGGACGATCCCGAGCATCCGTTTGTTCCCGTGGGAGTACGTTTCGACGCGCTTGTCGAGCGGCGGGTGAAACAGCTCGAGTAACTCCTCGCGGCGCTCGTCGCCGCGCATCCGGGCGAAGTAATCGAGCACCTGGCGCCCGGTCTGCCGTTCCTCGAAGCCGAGCGAGTCGGGAAGATAGCCGATGTTGGCTTTCACTGCGGTGAGCGCCCGTCGATCCCGAATATCTGCACCCAGCACCGCTGCGGAACCCGAGGTCGGTTTGATAAGGCCAAGCAGCAGCCGAATCGTCGTCGTCTTTCCTGCCCCGTTCGGGCCGAGGTAGCCGAAGATCTCGCCGGCCCCGACGTCGAAGCTGACGGCGTCGTTAGCGGTGACGTCGCCATAGCGTTTGGTGAGGCCGTCCAGACTGATCGTCGTCGCGTCGTGGTCCGGTTCGGTGTCGAGCGTTTCGGTCTGGGCACACATACTTTCCCACCCGTGTCGAGAACTCGCGGTCGACCGCGATGATCGCTATACACGCTCGACACCGAATCCGTTTATAAAACGCTTTCACGATAGCGGATACTCTCTGCTTGCGGTGATGGAGCCGACCTCGCCGAACGACATCGGCGAAATTCGTCGTAGTGCGACGTGACCGTTGACAGCGGAACGACGATACTCACGAGGCCACCGGTGGACATCGGTCGGGCTCCCGGAACCGGCGTTTCAGTTCCCCGAACCCGTATGGTAGCAGTTGTGATACGTATGAGGTTCGCCGCCCCGTTTCGCACAGCGTCCTCCTCGCATTCGGTGGAACGGGTATCGCAGGCACGGACTCGCAGTAGCGACGAATGCCGATTCGGATCGCCCGGCTGTCGCACGAATCGGCTGTCCGGACGACGACGATCGGGTCGACGCGACCGCTGCAACGAAACCGACGGACGAGCTGCGACAGAAACGTCCTCGAGTACGCCGACACCGAATATCGGTTCGAGACACGCGAGCCCAAGGAGAAACGCTCAGTTCCGTGGTCGGTCCGACGACACGAGTTCGCACTTCTTGACCCGGGTCGCAAGCGCGAGAAACAGCGCTAGCAGCACGAACGTCGTCTCGCCGGCCGCGACGACGCCCAGCGCATCGGCACCGAGGAACATCGGTTCGTCCTGCGCCACGGGGATCGTCGTGTGGTGAACGCCGTGAGGGCCCTCGAACACCGGGATGAAGTAGTCGACGATCAGATTGCTGGTGTACCAGGCGAGTGCGACGGTGATCCCCCAGACGGGAAAGTCGGTGATCCGGTGGAGGACGAACGCCTGGACGACCATCGCGAGGTGGCTCCAGAACAGGAACTGGTACATCAGCGGGTGGGTCTGGGCGGCGTAGGTCTCGTAGAACACCAGTAAGGTGTACGGCGTCCACAGCCCGAGCACGATGTTTCCGAAAAACGCGAGCGCGGTCAGCCAGGGCAGTTCGTGGCCCAGCTTCCAGGCGGCGATGGCGAGCGCGATAAACAGCGTTGCAAGCGGGCTGTCGGGCACCCAGGGCCACATCACCGTCGGCGTCGCGGCGAGCTGAGCCGAGTAGTACCAGAAGCCGAACGCGGTGCCCGCGAGGTTGATCGCGACGACGAGCCACGCGAACCGCAGCCCGAGATCCTCGAGCGTCTTCGGGACGGGAGCGAGGTAGCTCGGCAGCGTATCGCGGTCAGGCAGGCCGGTCGGCGCGGTCATCGTTCGGCGCGACGAACGGAACCCGCAAAACGGTAGCGGTTGCGTCCGAACCGGCCGCGGAACTATTTCGCTCGCCGTCGTCGATACGGCTATGGACTCACGCTCCGGCGATTCGGACGGACGCAGCCGAGAGCGACGGCAGCTCTCGACCGGAGACGAGGTTTCGCTACCCCTCGAACTCTCGTGTACGCTCGGCGGAGTCGTCGTGCCAGCCCGTCGGGCGAGCCTCGAGGGGATCCTTCCTAACGGGCTCTCGCCACTGCCGATCGCTCCCCGCGTCGGCTGCGTCACGCTCGTCGGAATTCAGTACCACCGAGTCGGCCACGACGCTGAACTCGATCCCTACGACGAGTTCGCGGTGATCGTTCCTGCGATTCGCGGGAGCGAAACGAGCCGACTACACTCACGGTTGCTCGACGGCGAGCTCGGCGGATACGTCCACTGGCTGCCTGTGACGACCGACGCGTCGGTCGCGCTCGGCCGCGAACTCTGGGGGTACCCCAAGGAACGGGCCCAGATCACGGTGACCGACGGACCGCGAGGGCTTCGCGCCGTCGTCGGCAACCCCGACGAAAGCGGGGAGGCGATCCAATTCGAGGTCTCCCGTCCCCGGACGGGGCTGTCGCTTCGCGGCACGGAGCTCTCGAGTTTCACCGTTCGTGACGGCGAACTGGTCCGAGCGCGGATGCGACTTCACGGCGAGGTTTCGGTCGGGCCGCCGGTCGGAACCAGTCTCGAGGTCGCGCCGGAGCTGGCGTCGGAGCTCGGACTCCGGCGACGGCCGCTGGCTCGGCTGTACGGCTCTCGAGTCCGGGCGCGACTCGGTCAGGGCGAACCGGTATCTCCTTCGTGATCTGATAGCTCGAGGAACGCGTCGGACCCTAACTCGATAAAGGACACGCGTAAGTACAGTGCGTCCTAACGCCGCGACATGGCCGAAACCACCGATCTCGAGGAGCTTCGCCGGGGCACGGACCTCGTGAAACGCGGCTTCGCACAGATGCAGAAGGGCGGCGTCATCATGGACGTCGTCGACAAGGAACAGGCCCGGATCGCCGAGGACGCCGGCGCCGTGGCTGTGATGGCTCTCGAGGCCGTCCCGGCAGACATCCGCAAGCGGGGCGGCGTCGCGCGGATGGCTGACCCCGCGGACGTCGCCGAGATCGTCGACGAAGTCTCGATCCCGGTTATGGGCAAGTCCCGGATCGGACACACGAAGGAGGCCCAGATCCTCGAGGCCGTCGGCGTCGACATGATCGACGAGTCCGAAGTGCTGACTCCGGCCGACGACGCCTACCACATCGACAAGCGCGACTTTACCGCGCCGTTCGTCTGCGGCGCGCGCAACCTCGGCGAGGCCCTGCGCCGGATCGGGGAGGGCGCGGCGATGATCCGCACGAAGGGCGAGGCCGGCACCGGCGACGTCAACCAGGCCGTTCACCACCAGCGGACGATCAAGGGTGCGATCCGCGAGCTCGAGGGAATGAAACACGAGGAGCGAGAGGCCTACGCTCGCGAGATCGAAGCGCCCGCGGAACTGGTCCACGAGACGGCCGAGATGGGGCGCCTTCCGGTCGTCAACTTCGCCGCTGGCGGGATCGCGACGCCCGCCGACGCCGCCCTGATGATGCACCACGAGTGCGACGGCATCTTCGTCGGCAGCGGAATCTTCGGCGCCGAGAACCCGACCGAGATGGGCGAAGCGATCGTCGAAGCGGTCAACAACTGGGACGAGCCCGAGCGCCTCGCCGAGATCGCCTCGAACCTCGGCAAGGGGATGAAAGGCGACGCCAACGCCGACCTCGAGGAAGAAGAGAAGCTCCAGGGTCGCGGCGTCTGATCGGGTAGCGATCGAGACTGTTCTCGTCTGCTGCCGGTTTTCGCGCGAACGAATCGGTAAGCAGCCCCGTTTTCTCGGTGCCGAGCGTACCGGTCCTATGAGTCAGTCGACACCTCTGGAGCAGCTGTTCGATCGCCTCGCGAACGCCCTCGAGGAACTGCTTCGGGCCGTCGCCGAGGAGACGTCGAACGAGACGCTGGCGGCGACGGCGGCCGAGCTGTGGGACGTCGTCGCGGAGTTCGAGGACGTCGTCGACACCGTCGACCTCGAGCGGCTGCCCGACGCCATTGACGGCGAGGCGGCTGTCGACGTCCTCGACCTCGAGGGGCTGTCCGAGGCGATCCGGGAGCGGGATCCGAAGCTGGCGCTCGACCTCGACGCCCTCCGACGCGCGATCGAACTGCGGGAGCTCTGGAACGCCGTCGACCTCGCCGACTTCGGACGGGAGTCCGACGAGCTCCGGGCCGAACTCGAGGACGTCCTCGGCCCCGACGCCTTCGACTCGACCGACGACTCCGAGGCGGCCGAGGAGGTTGAGGCGTTCGCCGAAGAGGTGAAGGGAGAGGCGACGAACGCGGCGTTCCAGCAGGAAGTCAGGGAGCGACTCGAGCCCGCCAGGGAGGCGGTGATCGACGCCCACTCGACGGTCGAGGAGCTGTACGAGTCACACCAGCGCGGCTCCGGCTACGAGGGGCGACGTCCGACGTCGAACAACCCGACCGCCGTCTCCTCGATGCCCGTAGGCCCGCTCCCGGCGAGCGTCTCCACCCGGGTCTCGACCGTGCCGACCGACGTTCGCCACGCGAAGGTCGAGGCGTTCCCCCGCGTGTATGGCCGTCGCTGGCGGCGCGCTCGACGCGACTAAGGGCATGGGCAAAGCGCCAGGTCGGCCCTACCACCACGTCCGAGGGGGCGGGACGGCCCCGACTCGGACGAGTCCGAGAAACACGAGATAGGTCGCTACCGCGCCACAACACAGCGACAGTACCGGCGCGGGCGCGACTCGAGCGCCGACGGCGGCGAGCCCGATCGCGACGGCGAGCGAAACGGCCTGGACGTCCCGTCGCTCCCAGTACCGACGGACGAGGCCGTACTCGCGGGCCGCGAGCAGTTCGAACAGGATCGTTCCGAGACTGCCGACTGCCAGAAAGAGCGGGGAGAGCGACGCGTCGACGAGAGCCGCGAACGCGAGGAAGACGGCGAGCGCGACGAGCGAGAGTACCGCGTCGGTTCGCGCACCCATCGATCCGCGTCAGCCGTCAGGGTAGAGCCGCGCTCCCTCGCCGATCGTCGTCTGGTAGGCCCGGCTCTCGATCCCCTCGGCGTCGAAGGCGTCCATCATCGCCCCGGCGATGGCTCGCCGATCGGCGGCGTAACAGACCGCGAGCACGCCCGGGCCGGCACCGCTGACGGTGACACCGGTCGCGCCCGCCTCGAGGGCGGCCTCGCGAACCGCGTCGTAGCCGTCGATGAGGGCGCTGCGCTCCGGCGTGACGATGGCGTCGTTCAGCCCTTTGCCGACGAGTTCGGGGTCGTCCCGGGTCATCCCGACGGTGAGGGTGGCTGCGTGGCCGACGGTGTCGACGACGTCCTCGAGGGCGGCCGTCTTCGGGACGACGTCGCGGGCGTCGCGCGTGGAGACGCTCGTCTCGGGAAGACAGGCGACGACCGGGAGCGACGCGTCGACCTGGGTGACGCCGTCGTCGGTGGCGATCGTAAAGCCGCCCAGCAGCGAGGGGGCGACGTTGTCGGGGTGGGCCTCGCCCGAAACCAGGGCCTCGCCCTCGGCGGCGACGGGGACGAGTTCCTCCCTCGAGAGTCCCCGGTCGTAGAGGGCGTTGAGCGCGACCGCGGCCCCCGCCGCGCTGGCCGCCGAGGAGCCGAGGCCGGAGGAGGGACGAACCCCCTTGTCGATCCGGATCGTCGCCGGGGCGTCGAGGGCCTCGGCGACGGCGCCGACGGTGTTCTTCTCCGGATCGGTCGGGATGTAGTCGCTTCCGGCGCCGGTGATCGTGATCGACGTCTCCGGGGCGCGCTCGACCCGGAGCACGTCGGCGGGCGCTCCGAGCGCGACGCCGAAGACGTCGAAGCCGCTCCCGAGGTTCGCACTGGTCGCCGGAGCCCGCACGGTGAGCATGCCGAGTGCTTTCCAGAGAGCGGCCAAAAAGGTAGCGAACGACGAGAGAATCGACGGGAGGTCAGTCGTCGGTCGCGGTCTCGGGCGTCGGCTCCGCGTCGGCGAACCAGTCCAGCCCCGCGACCAGCGCCGCCGAGAGGAGCATCCCCATCAGCGCGAACGCGGCGATCATTACGAAGAACCAGCCCAGCGAGACGTCGAGGACGAACCCGCCCAGGGCGATGCTTGCGGCCCCGAGACCGAACTCGCCGAGGTAGGTGTAGCCGTACGAGAGGCCGCGACTATCGGCTGGCGTGTAGACCGCGACCGCGTTCTGGTAGAACGGCTGGATCGCGAACAGGAAGAAGCCGAAGACGCCACAGAGGGCGACGACCGCCCACAGCCCCATCGTTGTAACAGGGATGAACGCCAGTGCGAGGACGGTGAAGATCGCGAAGAGGACCGCCAGGCCGCGGGCGGGCGGAACGCGGTCGGTCAGTTTACCACCGACGTACTGGCCGGCCATCCCGACGACGAGCAGCCCGACGTAGATGTAGTCGGCGGGTTCGATCCCCTCGAGCCCGTCGGGCAGGGCGAGAGCGTCCATCGCGGGCAGCCCGTGGAGGATCTCCGGGAGGTAGGTGAGCATCCCGCGGTAGTACAGCCCCTCGAAAGTGACGATGACGAAGACGATGGCGAACGCGCTCGCGAACAGTGCCTTCGAGTTCGAGACGAGATCGGACAGCGACAGGGCCTCGTCGGCCCCCGCGTCGACGTCGCCCTCGACCGCGGCGGTCGGTTCGAACTCCGCGGTCAACCCGTACAGCACCGCCAGGAGACCGGGGGCGGCGAGGATCGCGGCGACGTACTGCCAGTCGAGAAAGATCAGCAGCGTCGCGGCGACGAACGGACCGAGCGCGATGCCGGCGTTGCCGGCGATCCCGTGCCAGGCGAACACCGTCCCGCGCTCCTCGACGCCGGTGCTGATCAGCGAGAGCCCGGCGGGATGGTAGATGCTGGCGGCGATTCCCCAGAGCAGGAGGCCGACGGCGATCGCGTAGATCGACGTACTCATCGCGAGGACGAGGAAGGCGAGGCTCATCCCCGCGAGACAGAGCACGATGAGTCGCTTCGTTCCGTACCGGTCGGCCAGGATCCCGCCGGGCAGGGCGCCGATGCCGAACGGGGCGTAGCCGAGCGCGACGACCAGTCCGAGCAGGGCGATGCTCACGTCGAACTCTGCAAGCCAGACGACCAGGAAGATCGGAATCGCCGTCTCGAACCAGTGAACCAGCGCGTGACCGGCCATCGTGAAGCCGGCGATCGACCGATCGTTTGCGTTCAGTGCCATCGAGTCAGTACTCGAACGGCGACGGGCCGTGTACTTAGCGGCTTGGAATCGATCCCGCTCGAGATCGGTCCGCCGGCGCTACTCCTGGACGACGACGAGCCCGGAGCCGTACACCGTGATCGTGCAGCTCTCGAGCGGGAAAATCAGCCGCGCACTCCCCGGGTCGCGGTCGGTTCGACGTCGATCGAACAGGCGGTTGAGCGACCCGGGATCGAGGCGGTCGTGAAGCCGTTCGACCTCCGTCTCGTCGCTGCCGGTAACGTCGGCCACCGCCGCAACGACCTTTTCGACGAGGTTCTCCCGGGTCGTCCAGTCGTGGCGGAAGACGACCGTGTTCGTCGGCGCGGAACCCGCATCCCCTGGGGTGAAGTTTCGTGACGTCATAGCTCTCGTCTCTCGCGCGTGACGGAAAGCCTGTATGTGAGCGTTACTAATAAATACCTGTCAGACACCTCTTATAAAGCCGTCGTACAAAACGACGACCAGGTCGGTTCCCGCCCGGGAATCGTCCGTCTTACGGTAGCGAGATTTCGGAGCGGTCAGCCGGCAAGTCGGGACGGATCGCTCGACCGGCTGGACCGGCGCCTGCGTCGTCAGTTCGTCTCGTCGACTTCCTCGTCGACGCCGACCGCCTGCGAGACGTCGACGTCCTCGGGCTCTTCTTGCCCGCCGACGATCAGTTCGCCGTCGTCGGTTTCGACGTAGACGTCGTCGGCGAACCCACCCTCGGCGTAGGGGTGTTCGGGTTCGTCGAGCTTCTCGGGGGTCGAGGGCGCCTCGGCGACGCCGCCGACGGGCGCGAACTGGCCGAGCGGGTCGTCGATCGTCACGTCCCAGCGCTCGAAGAACTCCCGGTAGCGATCGTAGTGATCGCCGAGTTCGTCGGCGGGGAACTCCATCATCTCCGTCCAGCCGTGGTTGTAGAAGTCGAAGTTCGCCTGGATGTGGGTGATCTCGCGGGCTTCGGCCTCCGAGTACCCCTCCTGGAGCGCTCGCAGGTAGGTGTCCATCGTCGCGTCGAAGAAGTCGTCGAGGTGATCCGTTCGCTCCTCTGCGTGGGCGGGATCGGCCTTCTTCGTGAAGATCTTCGTGTGCATCCGGACGAGGCCGGATTTGGCGACCGAGCGAACGACCGGGGTCTCGAGGGCCTTTCGAGAGGCGAAGTGGCGCACGTTCTGGCTGATTTTCATATGGGCCGCTAGGGAGTGATCCCTCAAGAACGGTTCGGAGGGGGCGAAGGTGACTGGAACCGGCTCCGTCCGAGGGGGCGAGCCGAGGCGAGCCGGGAGGGATCCTCGCCTTTCCGTTCTGGACCGAGAGCGGGGGTCTCGGTGTACGAGCGTGGAGACAGTCTGGGGACACGACGGAAATAGACGAGATAGCAATCCACTTTAACCCGCATTACGAACGGTCTGGATATGACCGAGTACGTCATCATCGGTGACGGGATCTCGGGCAGTTCGGCTGCCGAGACGCTTCGGGAAGAGGACCCGGAGTCTTCGATCACCGTCATCACCGATGAGGGGGAGGCACTGTACAACCGGATCCTGATCAAGGAACACGCGAAGGGCAAACTTCCCGAGGCGCCGATCTCGATCCACGAGGAGGACTGGTACGAGGAGCGCGACATCGAGCTCTCGCTGAACACCCACGTCACCGGCGTCGACACCGACGAGAAGGTGGTTCACACCCACGAGGGCGACGAGATCGGCTACGACAAGCTGCTGATCGCGACCGGCGGAACCCCCACGCAGCTCCCGGTCGACGGCAGCGACGCCGAGGGGATCCACCACTTCTGGACGTTCCAGGACGCCCGCAAGATCCGCGAGAGCGCGGAGGAAGCCGAGAAGGGCGTCATCGTCGGTGCCGGTCTGCTCGGCATCGACTTCGCCGCCGTCTGTGGCGCTCAGGGTGTCGAAGGCAAGTACCTGATGCGGGGCGACCGCTGGTGGCGCTACGCGCTCTCGGGCGAGGGTGCAGAGATCATGCACGAGGGGATGCGCGACGTCGGCGTCGAGCCGGTGTTCGACAGCGGCGTCGACCACTTCGAGACCGACGACGACGGGCAGGTGGTCGCGGCGGTCGACCCCAACGGCGACCGCTACGAGTGTGACTTCGCCGGTGTCGCCATCGGCCTGACGTTCAACACCGAGTATCTCGGCGACATCGACCTCGAGCAGGACAACGGGATCGTCGTCGACCAGTACATGCAGACGAACCTCGAGGACGTGTACGCGGCCGGGGACATCACCCGCTTCTACGACGTCCTGCTCGGCGAGCAGGCCCAGAACGGCTCCTGGGGCTCCGCGAAGGAGCAGGGTCGGATCGCCGGCGTCAATATGGCCGCCGACGACGAGGCCGAGGAGTTCGAGTGGGTCTCCTCGTACTCGATCACGCACTTCGACTTCCCCTTCCTCTCCTTTGGCCACCCGACGCTTGGCGACGACCACGCCGAGCGCAAGTACAGCGACACCGAGTGGCGCCGGATCGCGTTCAAGGACGGCAAGGTCGTCGGCGGCGTCCTCATCGGCGATCTCGCCCCGCAGAGCAAGCTCAAACAGCTGATGCGCGAACAGCGCGTCGTCGCCGATCAGAAGGAGGTCCTGCTCGAGGAGACCGTCGACCTCGACGACCTCGCGCCGCCACAGGAACAGTAGCCCGTTCGGCGACCTCCCCGCGATAACGGGCCGAACCGCCACTGTATCGGACGTACGTGACCTCTCGACCCCCGCGTACTCGATTGATCCAATTCGTGCAGTGACAACAGTTAAGTTATAGCACTGGTTTGGTAACCACACGCATGGCAACTACTACCAGTACGGGACGGTCACTCACGCTCAGGCGCGTCGACTCCGTCGCGCCGGACGCGACGGTTCGACACATCGATCAGCTCGACGACCGAAGCCTCGAGCTGTTCTACGCGGCGCTCGAGGGAGGCCGTCGGCTGACCGCTACTGGTACCGATCTCGAGCCCGGCACCGTCGTCGTCGCGACGGGCTACTACCGGGTCGAGGCGGCGTAGTCGTTCCGAGTTCGTTGGAAGTATCGAAGCCGTTTTCCCCCGTGCGCCGCTTCGATAGCGTATGAACGGCGGTAGCGACATGACCCTGGCGTTCGAGCTCGAGGCGCTGCAAGCGCTCGCGTCGCCCGAAAGCGTCTTCGAGGACGCCAGAGGCTGGAGCGAGTACATCGGCGTCGTCTCGGAGAAACCGACCTACGTCGTAACGAACTACACGCGCAAGAACCGCATCCGACAGGACTTCTTCTCGGGTCCCCGGGGCAAAGCGGAGAGCCTCGAGGCCGTCAAGGACCAGTTCGACACCGACCGGTACGTCTTCATCGCCGACGACGAGGCCGACGAGGAGCTGGCCGAGGAGGTCGGCTGGGAGTACCTCCCCGTCGAGGACGCGGCCGAGGCCGCCGACTGGGTCGTCGCGACCGACGTCGAGGACGACGAGGAGGACGCCGAGCCGGTCCGGGACGACTGGCCCTGATACGACTCCTGCACGCCAGTCCCGGTGCAACCGCGACCGTTCTGCGGTTTCGACGGGACGTCGGTACGGCAAACCGTACGAACCGAACGCAAGACCGAGAACTCGGCGACCGAGCGCGGGACGAACGGCTTCCTCCCGGGCTCGAGACGGTGGCCTTGCCTCGGTGAAACCGCCACTCAACACACCAACCGATGACTCCGAGAGACGACGGGGCGCGAATCGACGAGGACGTCATCGACGCGATCGGCGCGCTCGGCAACCGTACCCGCCTCGAGATCCTTCTCGCGCTGGCCGAAGCCGAACGAGACCGACAGGAGCAGTGGCTTCGAATGTCGTTTACCGAGCTCTACGACGCCGTCGACGTCTCGAGCACGTCGCAGTTTTCCTACCACCTCGACCGACTCGTCGGTCCGTTTCTCGCCGAGACCGACGGCGGCTACCGGCTCACGTACGGTGGCGACAAGATCGTCCGAACGCTCCTCGCCGGATTCTACGAGAATACGCGACGCTTCGACGATACCGACGTCGACGGGGTCTGCGTCTTCTGTGGGAGCGAGTCGCTCGTCGCAACTGTCGACCGAGAACGGTTCGTCGTCCGCTGTGACGCCTGCGAGTCGAGGCTGCTCACCGATCTCCTTCCGCGCAGCCAGACGCGACACCGATCAGCGGAGGAGGTCGTCGACAGCGTCGGCGCGCGGATCTGGGGGTCCGTGACGCTGATCCGGGACGGCGTCTGTCCGGAGTGTTACGGCGTCGTCGAGACGACCGTCGAGTCACACCCTCGCGACGATCGGACGCTGTACTCCCTCGAGAGCACCTGTCGAGAGTGTTGGCTCGCGATCCACGTCCCGCTCGAGGCGATCGTCGCCCACCATCCCGCGGGCACCGCGTTCTTTCGCGAACACGACGTTTTCGTGTTCGAGCGCCCGCTCTGGGAGTTTTTCGAGTGTATCGCCGCGGAAACCGTAACGATCGACGTCGCCACCGTCGATCCGTTCTCGGCGGCAGTCGAGATCACCCTCGACGGCGAGACGCGGCGATTCGAGATCGACGACGAACTGACCGTGACGCCCGTTTCGTAGCCGGGCGCAGGCGACGCCTGACGTATGAATCGGCTTGCTCAACTGATTTTGAGTTGTTGCGCTGTCAATATGTAACGAAAACTACAATATTTATTTCGGTCGGCGGCGATCAGGAGGTATGAACACTGCTGTGGCGAAGTTGGAACGCGTCTCGAACCTCTCACGTTCGCGGTTCGTCTCGAGGAGAGGTGAGCATGGCGGCGATTGAACTCGAGGGACTGACCAAGCGGTTCGGCGACGTCGTCGCCGTCGACGGGCTCGATCTCACGATCAGGGAGGGAGAGATCTTCGGCTTCCTGGGGCCCAACGGGGCAGGGAAGTCGACGACGATCGACGTTCTGCTGGATTTCATCCGCCCGACGGCGGGGACGGCGACCGTCCTGGGCCACGACGCCCAGGAGGCGGGCCAGCTCGTCCGCAGTCGAACCGGCGTCCTCCCGGACGGCTACCACGTCTACGATCGGTTGACGGGTCGCCAGCACGTCGAGTTCGCGATCGAAATGAAAGGGGCGAGCGAGGACCCGGACGCGCTGCTCGAGCGCGTTCGCATCGCCGACGCCGCCGACCGAAGGGCCGGCGGCTACTCGAAGGGGATGCGCCAGCGGCTCGTGCTCGCGATGGCGCTGGTCGGGGACCCCGACCTGCTCGTCCTCGACGAGCCCTCGACGGGTCTCGATCCGAACGGCGCCCGCGAGATGCGCGAGATCATCCGCGAGGAGAACGATCGCGGGACGACCGTCTTCTTCTCGAGTCACATCATGGAGCAGGTCGAGGCGGTCTGTGACCGCGTGGCGATCATCAACCGCGGGCAGCTGGTCGCCGTCGACACCATCGACGGCCTCCGGGACGCGACCGAGACCGGCGAAACGCTGTACGTCTACGTCACCGATCTCGACGAGCGCGTGCTCGAGCAGGTTCGGAACCTCGACGGTATCGGTAGCGCGGCGATCGACGACGGCCGCCTCCGGGTGTCGATCGACGGCGTCTCGAAGTTCGCCGCCTTGCACGCGATCGACCGCGTCGCGTCGGTCCAGGACTTCTCGGTCGTCGAGTCCTCGCTCGAGGATCTGTTCGTCCGCTACACCAACGATACCCAGGAGGTCGAGGCGTGACCTGGCTCACCGTCGCGAAGAAGGACTTCCGCGACGCCGTCCAGTCGCGGGCGCTGTGGGCGCTCGTCGCCGTCTTCGTCGTGCTCTCGCTCGTCTCGACGTACGCCTACGTCGAGGTGCCCGAGATGTTCGGCTCGCCCGCAGGAGCGACGTTCGGTGGGCTGCTCTTCTTTACGATCGGACTCGTCGGGCTGTTCGTTCCGATCGCGGCGATCGTCGTCTGCTACAAGTCCCTCGCGGGCGAGCGCGAACTCGGGAGCATCAAGCTCCTGCTCTCCCTGCCGACGACCCGCGGGCAGGTCTTCGCCGGGAAGGTTCTCGGTCGGGCCGCCGTCCTCGCGTTCGGACTCGGCGTCGGGCTGGTCGTCGGGCTCGGCTTCGGCGCCGCGCTGCTCGGCGAGTTCGAGGGCGTCGCCGTGCTGGTGTTCGTCCTCGCTACGCTTTCGTTCGCGGCCGTCTACGCGACGATCGTCGTGAGCATCTCGGCGACGACGGGGTCGACCTCGCGCGCGACGACGCTGGCGCTCGGCTTCTTCGTCGTCTTCGAACTGCTGTGGGACGTCGTTCCGATGGGGGTGCTGTACGTCGTCGAGGGCTTCTCGTTCCCAGCGACGATCCCCGACTGGGTGTTTACGGTCACGCAGCTCTCGCCCTCCTCGGCGTACTTCTCGACGATCGTCGCACTGTTGCCCGACCTCGCGGAGACCGTCGGCGCCGATCCGGCCCAGGCGGGCGCCGGCGTCGAGGTGACCGCCGCCGACGCGGAGCCGTTCTACGCCAGCCCCGAGATCGGACTCGTCGTCCTCCTGCTGTGGCTGGTCGTCCCCCTCGCGATCGGCTACTACCGGTTCGACTCGTCGGACCTCTGATACGGTCTGCTGTAGCGGTTTCCCGGCGCAACCCAGGGTGACTCGCGGTTGCGTCGTCAACGACTTACAGCAGTCCGTCCGAGAGCGGAGTCGTCGACCTTTTACTGTCGACGCTCTAACTACGCACAATGGCAGAGCCCCGCGTCCCCGGCCCCGAGCCCGACGATCAGCTCGAGCTTCCCTGTGGGGAGTCCCTCGATCCCCACGAGATCGACCTCGGCATGCGCGAGTACGCCTGTACCTGCGGCGAGACCCACGCCGTCGTCACCGACGTTCACCCGCCCTCGCGTTTTTTCCCCGAGTCGTTCGTGGTCGTGCTTCAGGAACTCGTCGAGACCGACGACGAGTTCGACGAGTTCGGCACGCCCCACCTACTGGGCGTCGTCATGGAGGAGTTCCCCGAAGCAGTCGTCACCCACGACGCGAGCGACGACGGCGCGGTCGGCTACTCGATGCTGTGGGTCACCGACTTCGACTCCCGGAGACTGCACGAGATCGTCGTCGAACTCGTCGTCGAGCTGATGGAGCACGCGATCAGTCACGCCGAGGACGACACCGCGATCACGGAGTTCGAAGAACAGATGCTCGAGTTCGACGTGAGCGAGTTCGTCGAGCAGTACCGCCGTCAGCGGGAGTTCGAGAGCGAGCACGACCGGGCGCTCTGACGCGAAGCGCTAGCTGATCGCAGTCACCACGTCGTCCACCGTATACAAGCGGAGATCCTCGCGCTCCTCGAGAAGAGCGCGTATTCGACGGCTCACTCGCCTCCTCCCAGTGGAGTCCACCGAAGCTCTCGGACCTAATCCTCGAGCGACCGAAGAGCGCCGTAGTTCGCAGACGAGTTCTGATATCGGGGAAACTCGTCGCGGCATCGAACGGAGGCTGTCGAACGTCGAGCTTCAGCGAAGAGCGTCCGCTGGAAAAATACTTCCAATAATCATACCTGAACGTATCGTACCGTCAACGGGTGTACCGACTTGTCTCGTGACCTTGGTTACTCCCGACACACCTGAAGAAGTTCTAAATAGACGTTCCGAGTTGGCAAAACAATGGTCAACGCCGACCAGGACCCGATCGAACTCGTTCCTGCCGACTACGAAACGTGGCGCGAGCGGTTCGTCGCCGAGCGCGACCGCGTTCGCGACGCGCTCTCGAGGGCTGGACTCGAGGACGACTGCGAGCGAATCGAACACGTCGGCTCGACGGCCGTTCCGAACCTCGCCGCGAAGGACATCGTCGACCTCGATATCGTCGTCGCGGACGACGCCGTAAGCGAGGTGTCGAAACTGCTCGCCGACGAACTCGGCGGGACCCGCATCGAGAACTCCGGGGAGTGGCACCCCATCTTCCGCGAGCACGACGGCCAGCGGTTCAACGATCACGTGTTCGCGGCCTCGAGCGACGGCTGGAAGATCAGCGTGGTTACGCGCGACGTCCTCGCCGCGCGACCCGACCGCCGCGAGGAGTACGAGCGGCTGCTCGAGGTCGCCCGCACGGACGACGTCGGCGTGAACTGTCCCGTCCCGGCGAGGGATTGACCCGCCAGTCGCGCTCGAGTGCGGTGCGGTTCCCCGGCAATATTCGAATTTCGAAATCGAGTTACGAGAATCGTATCGTTTCGTGGGGCTTATTACGATGTACGAACTCCGGACGGATAGGACCAATGAGTACGGACCACCAGAGCGGCGGGGACGCCGCCACAGGGGACGGACGCACGATCCTGCTGATCGGCAGCGGGCCGATCCAGATCGGACAGGCCGCCGAGTTCGACTATTCTGGCGCGCAGGCCTGCCGAGCGCTTCAGGAGGAGGGCGCTCGAGTCGTCCTCGTCAACTCCAACCCCGCGACGATCATGACGGATCCGGAGATGGCCGACCGGGTCTACATCGAACCTATCACGACGGAGGCCATCGCCGAGATCATCCGCAAGGAACAGCCCGACGGCGTTATCGCGGGCCTCGGCGGACAGACCGGGCTGAACGTCACCGCCGAACTGGCCGAGGAGGGCGTGCTCGAGGAACACGACGTCGAGATCATGGGCACCCCCCTCGACACCATCTACGCGACGGAGGACCGCGATCTCTTCCGCCAGCGCATGGAGAAGATCGGCCAGCCCGTGCCCGCCTCGACGACGATCGCGCTCGACGAGGGCGAGAAGGTCTCGGAGCTGACCGAAGACGACCTCGAGGAACGGGTTCAGGACGCCGTCGACGAGGTCGGGGGCCTACCGGTGATCGCCCGCACCACCTACACGCTGGGTGGCTCGGGGTCGGGCGTCGTCCATGAGTTCGACGAACTGCTTCGCCGCGTTCGCAAGGGGCTGCGCCTCTCGCGCAACAGCGAAGTCCTCATCACGGAGTCGATCGCGGGCTGGGTCGAGTACGAGTACGAGGTGATGCGGGACGCCGACGACTCCTGTATCATCATCTGCAACATGGAGAACATCGACCCGATGGGGATCCACACCGGGGAGTCGACGGTCGTCACGCCCTCCCAGATCGTCCCCGACGAGGGCCACCAGGAGATGCGCACCGCGGCGCTGGACGTCATCCGCGAACTCGGCATCCAGGGCGGCTGTAACATCCAGTTCGCCTGGCGCGACGACGGCACTCCAGGAGGAGAGTATAGGGTCGTCGAGGTCAACCCCCGCGTCTCTCGCTCCTCGGCGCTCGCATCGAAGGCGACGGGGTACCCGATCGCCCGCGTCACCGCGAAGGTCGCGCTGGGCAAACGGCTCCACGAGATCACCAACGAGATCACCGGCGAGACGACCGCGGCGTTCGAGCCCGCGATCGACTACGTCGTCACCAAGGTGCCCCGGTGGCCCAAGGACAAGTTCGACGACGTCGACTTCGAGCTGACGACGGCGATGAAGTCGACGGGCGAGGCGATGGCCATCGGCCGCACCTTCGAGGAGTCGCTGCTGAAGGCGCTTCGCTCGAGCGAGTACGAGCCCGACGTCGACTGGGCCGACGTCTCCGACGAGGAACTCGAGTCCCACTATCTCGAGCGCCCCTCTCCCGACCGCCCGTACGCGATGTTCGAGGCCTTCGAGCGCGGCTACACCGTCGACGAGGTCGTCGAACTGACGGGCATCTTCCAGTGGTACACCGAACGGTTCAAGCGCATCGCGGATTCGACCCGCGCCGCCCAGGAGGGCGACTTCACCGAGGCCGCCATCGCCGGCCACACCAACGCGACGATCGCCGCGACGGCGGGCGGCGACGTCGACGTCGACACCGTCGAGCAGGCGGTCCCGGGACGCACCTACAAGCAGGTCGACACCTGCGCCGGCGAGTTTGAGGCCCAGACGCCGTACTACTACTCCGCACGTAAATCCGAGTTCGACTCCGGCCCGCTCGAGGGCGCGGCCGCTGCAGGCGAGCTCGAGGTCGACCGCGACGTCGAGAGCGTGATCGTCGTCGGCGGCGGCCCGATCCGGATCGGCCAGGGCGTCGAGTTCGACTACTGTTCGGTCCACGCCGTCCAGGCGCTGCGCGAGCAGGGGATCGACGCCCACGTCGTCAACAACAACCCCGAGACGGTGTCGACGGACTACGACACCTCCGACGGGCTGTTCTTCGAGCCCATTACCGCTGAGGAGGTCGCCGACGTCGCCGAAGCGGCCGACGCCGACGGCGTGATGGTCCAGTTCGGCGGCCAGACCTCGGTCAACATCGGCGACCCGCTGCAGGACGAGATCGACCGCCGCGGGCTCGACTGTGAGGTTATGGGCACCAGCGTCGAGGCGATGGACCTCGCCGAGGACCGCGACCGGTTCAACGCCCTGATGGACGAGTTAGGCATCGCCCAGCCCGAGGGCGGCGCCGCCCACAGCAAACCGGAGGCGATGGAGCTGGCCCACGAGATCGGCTACCCCGTCCTCGTCCGCCCCTCCTACGTGCTCGGCGGGCGCGCGATGGAGGTCGTCTACGACGACGAAGAACTCGAGCGCTATATCGAGGAAGCGGTCCGGGTGAGCCCGGACAAACCGATCCTCGTCGACGACTTCCTCGCCGACGCGATCGAGCTCGACGTCGACGCCGTTGCCGACGGCGAGGACGTCCTCATCGGCGGCGTGATGGAACACGTCGAGACCGCCGGGGTCCACTCCGGGGACTCGGCGTGTATGATCCCGCCGCGCTCGCTCGACGACGAGACGCTGGCCCGCGTCCGCGAGGTCACCGAGGATATCGCCGAGGCCCTCGAGACGGTCGGGCTGCTGAACGTCCAGCTCGCGGTTCGCGACGGCGAAGTGTACGTCCTCGAGGCCAACCCCCGCTCCTCGCGTACCGTCCCCTTCATCTCGAAGGCGACTGGCGTCCCGATCGCCAAGCTCGCGGCCAGAGTGATGTCCGGCGAGTCCCTCGCGGAGCTCGAGATCGACGAGCAGATCCCCGAACAGACCTCGATCAAGGAGGTCGTCCTCCCGTTCGACCGCCTGCCGGGCTCGGATCCGCGCCTCGGTCCGGAGATGAAGTCCACGGGCGAAGTGATGGGCAGCGCCGACTCGTTCGGCCGCGCCTACGACAAGGCCCAGGACGCGACGGGTAAGCCGATCCCCGAGTCCGGGACGGCGATCGTCGACCTCTCGGCCGACAAGTTCCCCGACCCGGACACCGAGGCCGGCGACGCGCTGGTCGAAGGGTACACCGACCACTTCGATCTCTGCGAGGCCGTCGACCTCGTCGACGCCGTCAAGAAGGGGGAGGTCGACCTGATCATCTCGCGGGACCGCGACCTGCTCGAGGTCGCCGTCGAGGAGGAAGTGACGTACTTCTCGACGCCCGCGAGCGCGAAGGCAGCTCTCGAGGCGCTCGAGGCGAAAGACGAACCGATCGACGTCCAGCCGATCACCGAGCGCCCGAAGCGGACCGCCGAGTGGGGACGGTAACGTAGCTGGAACTACGGTTTTCGTTATTCAACTCCGAAGCTGAGTCCGAATCGGTCGAGTCGTTACGTGGGGGCACCTAACGCCGTTTCTTCCATCAACTAATAGAGGCGTTAAAGGACTCGTCCTGAGTACGGGGCGCGAATGTGGCACAGAGATATGCTGCACTCGGATAACACCGGATCGGTCGGTGTGGGCGAACGATTCACGCGATAAGCTACGGTATCTACAAATCCTATCAAGAACAGCGTGGTGAACGGAGTGACAAGACTAACAGGGGCTTCCCGATGACTCGCCACGACAGACGGGGGATGACTGTGCCGCCTATCTCGGGTCGGTTCGGCCGCGTCATTATATGTCGTCTCAGTTAACAACAAGAAAGATTCAGCGTGGCGTCCGGTCGGCAGCCGGGTAGCCGCTCAGGGTTCGCTGGCAGTTTGTCCGCTCGCTGTGTGTTCCGTACCCAATTTCACTCATCCCTGCCGCTACGCCGTTGTGCACTTGTGAAAGCGTACACCAGCCCGATCACCGCTCCGACGACGATCAGTCCCCATCCCACAGTGAAGTTTGCCCCGCCGTTCGTCCGGGCGAATTCAAAGAGGACCAGGGGTGTGTCGGGGATCCCGGCTACCACCGCTTCGACCCCAGTGGCCGACAGCACGACTGGCACCAGCACGCCGATACCGATAGCTGTGATAATCACGCCCCCGGTGAACCCGAGCAGAACATCCCAGGCCACCGTCGCCGGTGCGGTTTCACGCCGTGTTGTGCCAGGTGGACCGTACACTTCAAGACCTGTTTCCTTGTCGATGACCCTCACACTCGCAGGGTAACTGAGGAGGATCAGCGACATCCACACGTCACCGACAGCACCAGCGGCGTTCAGCGCAAGGGCAATCGCTAGCCAGGGAATCTCGAAGACGAGCATCAGAGGGACGCCGATTCCCGTCAGGACGACCAACGGTGCTAACGCGACGACGATGAATTTATCGCGGGTAAGCCGAGTTTCGCTCGTTGCGAATGCGTAGGGAAACAGAACGTAGGCGACTCCGAAGCCGTACCGTGGTTCGCCGCCGAACGCCCGGATGGCGAGGCCGTGACACAGCTCGTGTGGCACGATAACCAACGCGATCAAGACGATGAACGTCAGAAACGACAGCGCCAGACTCCACCACCACACCCCATCGATTGCCAGTCCAAATGGCAAATTGGCAGCGGTCTCGTCGCCTGTGATCGCGTAATAGAGGGCCAGAAAACCGATCAACGCAATCACGAAGCCGAGCGTGCTCACCGCCGTCCACTGAAAAACCAGCGACCGCGATAGCTCAAACTCCATCAGTAACGTCTCTTCCTCGCGTTCGTTCACTAGAAATTCAACCTAATTGAACCGGCGTTGTCCTGCAGAGGTATTCAATCTACTGCAAACGAAGGGACCACGGGAACTCACTGACTGATACAGACGTCCACGATCGGTCACGTACACCGCTGTTCTTGAACCAGGGATACGGGAAGACGTGTGGATACAAGTATTCCGGATGTATTTTCGAGGGCATGAACCTCACCACGCCGACACAGATCAGATCGCTGCCTCACACGCTCGCGTTCGGGATTGGGTTGTTGTTGGGTATCGGTTTGGTGCTTGCATCGGGAGTCGAGATCCCTGCGGTAGTCATCCTGATCGTCGTTTTCCTCGGATTCTTCCTCTACGGCGATTTCAGCGGAGGGAACCCCACGAACGAATGATCACAGCGTCAATCCGTCACCGAAAGCGACGCATTCCGTGATGACGAGATTGATGTCGTCGACGTGAACCCGGCTCTCGCAGCGTATGCGACCATCGGAAACACCTATCGCAGTACGCCGTGGGTGGGAATTTGGTATTTCTGTCAGTCGATCTGTAGTGCTGAGTCGATACTCGGGAGCGGAGCGTTAGTCACGGACCACTCAAACGGATTTTTTCGCTCCCGGGGTTCCGCCGTTCTCTCTTTGTACTACGAGGGCAGATCAGCTGATTCACAGTGCTCGAGACAGAGTTCAGCCAATTCCGGAAGGTTACGAACTACGACCTTCTCGGACCGTCTATCGTATTCGATGAGTTTTGCATCTTTCAGTTGTGGGAGATGCTTGTGGTGTAGATTCAGTGTAACTCTCTCGACTACTTCGTCCGAGACTTCGCCGGGCTGAGAGCCGTATTTCCACGTAACGAGTTTGTGAATCAGTTCACTTTTATCGGTGGCTCCTTCATATCGAAGATGTGAAATAATGCGTCGGCG
>NZ_JARUKV010000049.1 GCF_029688865.1 Natronococcus sp. A-GB7 | reverse complement strand
GCAGTTCGTGCATTATTATAACCGCCAGAGACCGCATCAATCACTCGATGGAAAAACGCCAGCTGAGGTGCTGAACTAGACAGTGCCATCCAATAATATAACTCGAAATTATATATTGAACAACAGTGTTTTCATACATACTCAGAGCTTCAGGATTTGTAGGATTAGCAGCAGGATTTGGGATTGAGTTCTATATCGCACTTCTCCGAGATCCCATTCTCTACGAGGGTGCACACTCGATTCCGAGCTGGCTCAGTGCGATTTCCGTTCCACTGCTAATTGGATCGGTAGCTGTACTGATCTACGGTGTGGTGCTCAATGAGATTTTCAAAGGATGGGTTGATCTCGTTACGATCTGTGCACTCGGTGGACAGTGGGGGGTACCGCTCGGAATCTATTTATCGGCTTCAACAGGTGCGGGAAACCCCATTGCCTTGCTTGTTCCTGTTGGATATGGACTCCACGCTCTTGCTGCAATTGCCGTCGCTGTTGCATATCTTCGACGAGGAAAGGGAATTGTGTCGTAGGATCTCAGCAGTCTAAGCTCCTCCATTACAAGTCACCACAGCCACATTTCCTCTACTGAGGGTACAAAATACATATTTTTACTATAACTAAAGTATTATTGGTTAGTGATCAGACTCACTAGAGCAACTATCATGAATCGAAGACAACTACTACAAGTCGCCGGAGTCCTCATTGGTCTTGGAGCAGCAAACGCTACCTCAGTAGCAGCGAACTCTGGACAAGGGCAGGGGCAAGGACAAGGATCATAACCAAATAAGGCACACCGAGGAAACAGCCTATCTTCAGAGGCAACGCCGATTGAAGATGTGGAGATCGAAGTCGAAGAATCGAACCCAGAGGCCAGCAACTTCGAGGAGGAGTTTACGTATTATGTGGTTCGGTACGATGAAATCGTCTATGGCAGGTATGTCTACCGTGAGCCAGCTCGTCTTGGCGGTCAATACAATGTGACTGACTACCCGGATGAGCAAACGAGTAGTGCTTTCTGGTTCGATGTGAGTGGTCCCCGACTTGAGGATGGTATCCAAAGTCGGATCGTCCACAACGGAAAAGTCACACAATACTACCGAACGGAAGATGGCTGGAAATCCCTTGTGGCAGAATTCGAGGACGGTGAACTACTCAGCGTTAACGGCGTCGAAGACATCTAGTCCTCGAGTGAGCAATCCGCCACGATGCGGGTTATTATTTCGCATTCGGCTTGCCGCGCATCACCGAGACCAAACTATCCGACGAACGCGACGAAGCACACCATAACCGCGCTAGCGGCCTCATGTTCTCGATCACGGCGATCGTAACGATCAGTGTCGTTCCGGCGCTCTACGTTCTCGACGCTGGCGGCTACTTCACCATCACGTCGACGATGTGGGGCGGAATCTCTGTCCTGTCGGCTCTCGCACTCCTCTACGGATTCTGCTACGGAACCGTACTCTGGCGCAACTAACGATCTATGGAAAATCAGGTCACGAAACGTCGGAACGAACGGGGGCTGAGTCAGGGTGAACTCGCTGAAGCCGTCGGCGTAACTCGTCAAACGATCAACTCGGTCGAGCGCGAACGGTACGATCCGTCGCTGGAACTGGCCTTCAAGCTGGCGACGTACTTCGACTGCCGCGTTGACGATCTGTTTGATCCGGACCTCAACGACGAGTAACAGCGATCTCGGACACGGTTCTCGAGTTCCGATAGTTGTTACATGAAGATGCGAACTTAACGTGGAGACTTCCATCAGGCAAGCGAGATGTTGATACCACCATGCTGCATACAACGCGCGAATGTCGTACGAAATCCGGGCCGGTTCTGACGGGAATTAACTTATACAATGATAGCTTCTATTTTCCGTATGGAATTTCCGAGTCCCTCGTTTAGTGAATACGGCAAATCGACGTTGGTCGCGTTACTGACCTTTGCTGTTCTTCAATATACTGGCGTCTTCTTTGACAATCCGGGAGAGTTTGACTTTACTTTCCTCATCTCTGTTGGAATCCTCATACCCCTCTTTATCTATGGGATTTCGTTTGTTACCGCAAACGCGGAATGGCTACCGGATTGGGATGAAAAGAACCAGACAAAGTCACGGTAGGTGATAACTTACACGTGTATCGAGTAGGTTATTCGCCAATTTTGGTGCGGAACAAACAGAGGCGTCGTGCTGCACTCACTCTCTCTATTCAGCAAGCGGTTTTGACAGCTATCGTAGAAATTGATCGTCTCTCCGTTACTTGCTTGACCTATACGTAACAGACGCTTCATCAAAACCACGACTGGCAGATAGAGAACGGCGGAGTTTGTGGCAAACTCGGACGTTGGACTGAAAACATGACATACCACATAGAACGATTGCAAGAGAATTACGGTTGGTGACGCCGTTCTACCAGAGAGACAGGGCTTCTCTGGATTCCGTTACATGGAGATGCGAACATAATGCCGTCTCTTCCACCAACTAATAGGGATGTTGAGAGAATCGTGCTGAATACACCAGCGGGTAGTGAGCCTACGTGACTGGCCTGTACAACTCAGTCTCTGCGCCATCAACGCTCTGTAAGATGGTCAACGAAGCACGCAACATCGAGACCCCTCCTTTGTCCCGGCAGCATTATTAAGTAAGAGAGATGGATGTCCACCAAATAAAACTACTTTGTGATCCAAAGTGCACTCCACCAAAAACACTATTTCCCTGGAGAGTGGTTTGCTAATAGGAAATGTCAAAACAGCACGCGTCACCGTCAGTTCAGCCCGAACACTCGCGGGGAAACATTTGGATGCGGCAGACGAAGGCGTTCACGATCAGATACGTGCGTGAATTGTTCAGAAGTAAGGCAGCGCTGTTCTGGACGATGATTTTCCCTGCCGGGTTTTATTTGATCACAATCACGATGACAATCCCGGACGAAGCGATGGGGGCCGGCGAAGGAGGTGTAAAAGCAGTAATCGCGGTCAGTTTCGGGATGTTCGGTGCGATTATTGCTGCTCTCAACAGCTTCTGCGAACAGCTCGGCACGGATCTGGAGGCTGACCGTTATCACCAGTTCCGCTCGCTCTCAATCGCTCCCTCAAGCGATCTTACGGGACGGTTACTCGCCGGCGTCACGCTCTCTGTTACTGCGTTCCTAGCGGTGATTCCGGTTGCGGTCCTAACTGGTGCTGAATTTTCGCTCGCTTCACCTCTTTCACCGGCAGTTGTCGTTCTGGCTATCGTGACCTTTGCTATTTTCTGGATGGTCGTGGCGATTGCGGTCACCGTTTCGGTTCGAAATGAGCGATACGCCTCTATCATCACAGTGAGTCTTGCGCTCGTCGCTTACATGATGACGGGTTACAACGGGACCGATGTTTCGGTGTATCACGGGCCGGACCGGTTGTTGAACGGCATGCCGCATACGCTCGCCACGCGGTTAATTGCAGATCAGACGATCGCGGGGAGCGCTGGTCTCACCCCGCCTACAGTTCCTACGGTGCTTTCTGGACTCGGCCTGCTCATCGTCTACTCGGTGGGTGCGTTGGCCATCGGCATCGTCCTCACTCGACGGGTTCTCTACAAACGGGAGGTGGTAGCATGAGCAGCGACCGACCGGTCATTCTCGAAAGCCAGGACCTTCGCAAGGAGTTCGATGGCGGCGACAACATTCTTTCCGGCGCCGACCTCGCTGTCAGGGAAAACGAAATCGTGTTATTGATGGGGCCGAACGGCGTCGGGAAGACGGTACTTCTCTCCTGTCTCGCTGGCAGCGAAGTTCCGACTGATGGGACGGTATCGGTATTCGGTGAGGCCACCAGAGGGGGAAACTCGAGCCTGGATTTTATGCTGCAGGATTCGATGCTCGAGCCGAAACTCACTGGCCGAGAAAATGTCGCCTTCTACAGGGATTTGCATCCGTGCTTTACTGAACGGTGGCGGGAGTACACGGAGAAACTGGAGGTCGCGGAAGAATTAGACAAACTCGTCGAGAACTACTCCGAGGGGATGAAACGGAAACTTGAGTTTGCGTTGACGATGAGCGGCGAAGTTCCCATTTACTTACTTGACGAACCGACGGCCGGAGTCGATCTGCACAACATCCAGCAGTTTCATGACGTGATCCTCTCACAGTACGAACGCGGAAAGACGTTCGTGATCTCCAGCCACCGCCCGATGGATGCAAATATTGCTGACCGAATCGCGTTCATGCCCGACGGCACGATCAGTTCGATCGGGCGTCCAGAAGAGCTGATGGCACAGGTTCCGACCGTTGTAACCGTTAGCGGCCGGAAAGCGATAAAAAGCGTCAAGGAGTTCGTCATTGAGGGAGAGCTGTTCCCGGTCGGAGGCGAAGTCCGCGGATTCCTTGAGGGTAATCACCACCTATCGGCTATCGCCGACAAAATCGAAGGTACAGCAGGTACAGTCGAGGAGATCGAACCAACGTACACTGACCTGTTCAATTACTACATTCACTTGGAGGGATTTCGATGAGTACTGATGAGAACGATCTCGCCGACCACGGCGAGGAGGTTGATCCGGAGACGCTACAGAGAGACCTAACGCACATCAAGGAAGCGATGGGACTGCAAGAGCAGTACCCGACGGCGTTTCGACTGTGGCTGCTGTACGGGGCACTTGCTGTTTTCGCCTCGCTCGGATCACAGGCTGTGATCACCTTCGAGTTGGCCCCGTGGGGGCACGCCGTGTCGTGGGGTGGATTCTACACGCTCGGATTGCTCTACGAGTGGTACCGGATCGGGGACTACGAGGTTCCGAACAACGAAATGAAGCCCAGTATCCGGATCCAGATTGGCGGAATCGTTGCCTTCCTCGTGGCCGTCTTCGTCGCGGTCGATCCATTCTTGACGGACCGCTCGCCGGTTGAAGGGCAAGCGATGATTTTCGGTCTGATAATCGCGGCCATTGGTGCGACCTACGTCGTCCAAGCCGCCTCGTTGCGAGCGTACAATGTCCGTACCCGAGACCGGCATGCCTTCTACGTCGGCGGTATCTGGATGCTCATTTATGGGGCAGTCATGCCGAACGTCGAGGTCCTGCAGGAGTGGGGCTACGTGATTTTCGGTATCCTCTTTGCTGGTCACGGCATCGCCTCGTACGTGTTCCTCTCGGAGTAATCATGGAGTTTGATAAACTCGTCCACCAACCGACGCGGTTGCAGATTTTCGCATATCTCTACCAGCACGGCGACACCACATTTCCGGAACTTACCGAACAACTAGAGGTGACCGAGGGAAATCTTTCCACGCACTTACAGAAAATGGAAGACGCTGAGGCCATCGTAGTCGAAAAGGAATTCGTCGACCGGAAACCGCAGACGACGTACGAACTCACTCCTCAGGGCAAAGAGAAGTTCGAAGAGCACATCGGCACACTCGAAGCGCTAATTGAGGGACTCAAAGACGAAACGTAATTGATCAGGGGAGTTGAAAGAGAGGGGCTGCGGAGGGAGGTCGTGCTGAACGCATGCTCTTTATTCAGTAGGCTTCTCTCGACAGCTACCGAGGCATCAATTGCTTCACCGTTGAGGATGTACAGAACTCTTCTCATGGTGTTGTTTTCATCGCTATTTCGGTGAACCAGCCGCTACGTAGATGTGCGAATGTAACGCTGAGAGTTCTATCAAAATAGCGATGACGTTGAGAGAGCCGTGTTGATTGACTCACCGGACAACTGTGACTGGAACGGGCGACCGGCGGAAGATTTTCTGAGCAACGTTCCCGACAAATAGCCGTTCTGCAACCGTACCGCCGTGACTGCCGATCACCACTGTCTCGTAGTCGTCGGCTTGCTTGAGGATTGCCCGCACCGGGTGGCCGAGTTGGACTTCAGTATCGATCTCAGCGTCGTATTCTGCGGCGATCTCATGAGCACGATCGAATACGTCTTGGGCGTGTTCTTGGGATGCTTCCTCAAGATCGTCGGCGAGGGCGAGCCCTGATGCCCCACCCCACATCGACGACGGCCCACCGGCGACGTGCAGGACGGTTATTTCGGCGTCGGGATGTGCTTCGAGAGCATATTTGAGGGCTTGCGCTGCCATTTCGGAATCGTCCATCGGGACGAGAACGCGGGAAAGCATACCGTATTCTACGATGAGCCGACAGATAAACGGAAAGGGAAGTACGCCATCTCCCAGACTCAATCGGACGATGTCGTCGTGTTACGCGACGCCTGGAACTACGACGAAAAATGCGTACGCGAGGAGCGTCGACATTGCTGGACCAATAATCCACATTGAGACGTACTTCATGATGGCTCGTGGATTAAACAGATCATCCGCGCTCAGTACTTCTTCGTGTTCCTCTTCACCGATCTTTGTCACTGGGGTGTCGGGCTCTGCTTTCAGGGCACCTGTCGTGATTTCCGTGTCAGTCTCGCCTCGCATCGCATCACGGGCCGTGATAGGACGGGTTGCACGACCCCAACCGAGCCCGACGATCGTCATCACTGACGCCATCACGAGACTGATCGGAATCCCAATCCACGAGAGGGCAGTCGTGATCGTCGCCGCAGTGGTCATGACCACGAGGGCCGCAAGCAGTGGGATGTCGCTAAGTTCGGTTCCGACCGACTCCATCGTGCGGCGGGCGATCGTGAAACCACCGACACCGATCGCAATCGTCGCAATAAAGATCGCGGGGTTCGCCTCGAGTGCTCCGCTGCTAACCAGCGGTGCGACCGCGTTCGGGACGTTACTCGCACCGGCACTAAATGCCATATAACAGCCGATAATGAGAACAACGATCGTTCCGGTGAGTTCCCCATAGGTAGAGTTTGGTCCGAGAGCTGGCCTTGGAAGCGAGCCGCTGCGATCGATTGTGATCAGGGCTCCCTCGGATTTTTCGATCTGGACCCGCCGGTTGAGTTCGGGGTAAATGTACCGACCGACCATTGCTCCAACCCAGAACCCAAGGATCGGCGTCACGACCCACCACGAGACGATCCAGCCGATCGTCTCAAAGTTTGCTGTTCCGGTTGCGAGTCCCAGCCCGACGATCGCACCGACGGTCGTCATCGATGTCGGGACGGGTACGCCGAAAACGTTAGCAATCAGGATTCCCGTGCCGATAAAGAAGAGCACGGCGACTCCCGCTGCGAGCGAGATCTCGATTGTAATAATGTCGCCGGCGAGGGTGTCCATCACGTTTCGTCCGACGGTCCAGCCGCCGAGAAAGACGAAGAACGTCATTAGGCCGGCAGCAGCCACTTTACTGAGGAGTCCAGCACCCACTGCCGGCCCCCACGCGATCCCGGTCGACGAGCCGCCGATATTGAATCCAACGAAAATAGAGGCGACGACTCCGACCAGTAGAACAGTTTCAACCATTAACAAATAATATGAGTAGGATTGTAAAATAATTGTTGAACTCAACCCTCGTATTCAGCCCGCAGCTTTTGACAGCTACCGGAGGACTCGATTGCTGCGCCGTTACCTACTTGGCCTATACGTAACAGACGCTTCATCAAAAACCACGACTGGCAGACAGAGAACAGCGGAGTTTAACTCAGACGTTCAGCTGAGAGTATAACACACCACATAGAGGGTTGGAAGAGAATGACGGTTGTGCCACCGCTTTACCAGAGACAGGGGCTTCTCTGGATTCCGTTACATGGAGATGCAAACCGACCGTTTACGTTAGCAACATGAAAGGAATTGTGAGGAGAGCCCCGATAAATATGAACGCAGACAATACGTTCCACGATTGAGTGGTAATACTGTAAATTAAGCCCACAAAGATGAATATATACCCAATAGAGACGAGAGAGAACACAGTTTCACTTCTGGGGTTTTCCGTTCCGTTTTCTCCCAACATACAGTCATTTCGGTAAGGAACAATAAAAAGGTAGTCACCGGCTTGTGCGAGCGGTGAGTTCCCTGTACGTAACGGCTGCCTCTCTTGAGTACAGTTGCGCTCGAGACGAACACACGTTACGTAGAGAGGCGCACTGAACGTTAGGTGTATGGTGGCAGGTTCTATTAATCACCAGCAGCGGGCACGTAACAAATTTAAATACCCTGACTGCCTTGGACATCATCCAATACAATTAGCGCCTGTTCTCGTGCCGTTCCTCGCAGTTACACCGGAAATAGGCATAGGGATTTATTTCAATCAAACCATTATTAAGCGGACACAACGTATTTACACTCTTGTACTGTAGTCAGACATATGACAAACAACCTCGATAACAAAAGCCGAGACTTACTACAACTGCGGTCAATCATTAAATATACATTGTATATGATTGTCATCGCTGTGCTCGTAGCAGAGATCGGGTTCGCTGTGTCGACGTGGTTCTCGGTACAGACAGCTGGCGGCCTCATTGGTGGCGTTATTTTTGTTGTATTTCTATCATACACTTTCGAACGAACGACTTTCGGTCAATCAACAGAAGAAAATTTCCAACAACACCGACTTTTAATGACACTGCTAGTGGTGGTACTCATCACGGTTGGTGGGGGCATCGTCTCGTCGGTTGTGAGTTTTTCCCGGGTATTTTTGCTTACTTTCATTCTCGGAATGATCGGCGGAGTGTTTATTTCGACCGAATAACGGACCATCACCAACATATTCTATCGCTGGTGAGATAGAACAGTATACAATAGCGTTCTCAAAGCCCGGCGGAAAACCGACAAATTCTATTGAGTGTCACTAATTCTAGGTTCCCATCTATTACTATAACTATTACAGGCGAGATAAACTCTCGATGAAAAAGCGTCAATTGAGAGGACCAAAAATATATAATTTTTATATGCGATTTCTCACATAGTGGTAGTATATATCTATTGACTTATTATTTCTTCGGCAGGACTGCGGTTGTTGAGCGCCTGATTCGATCGTTGTGTGTTATAATAGTAGACGAAGGCGGTGAGCCAGCGCCGGAGTGGTCCGCGAAATCGTTGACCCCTTTGGAAGCGTATCTTTCTTGATGAGCAACAGTCAGCGTGGTTTGTTGGTGCGACATCTGTCTGAGGAAGAACTCGATCAAGCAATTGAATCGGCCCAGGAGGCGGACGAGACCCGTCTCGTCCGGCGACTGTGTTACATCAAGAACCTCTATCAGGGAAATACGCGCAAGCAAGCAGGCCGACGCGTCGGAATCTCCCGATCCACGACGCGTCGGTGGGCATTGGCGTGAAATGATGGTGGCGTAAAGGGGCTCCGCCCATGCTTCGGCGGCGGCGGCCGGCCGCCGAAGCTCACCCCACAACAGTGGAACGAAGTCTGTGAGATTCTCGAAGAGGGCCAGCCATGGACTCCTAAGCAGATTCACGCGCTTATCGAAGACCGATACACCGTCACGTATCACCTGTCCCATCTTAGCCGAAAACTTCGAGAAGCAGGAATGAACTACGCCAAACCGCGGCCAATGGATCCACGGCGACCCGACGATGCTGAAGAGATTCTCGCCGAGCGCCTCGAACAGGCGCTCGACGAGGATCCCGAGGAGCCAGACGAAGAGAAAAAAGACCCGGTCGTGTTCGGATTCTTTCGATGAAGCGTGGCCTCAACCGTTCGATAATTCTCAGCGAATGTGGTCGTTTGATCGGACAGTGATGATCGAGAAACCGCTGGTAACGTTTCCGAGGCGGTCGATTGGGTTCTACGCGCTCACTGGCCAGAGCGTGATCTCGTTCAAAGAACGGTTGGTTAAAGAGACAATCGTTGAAGCACTCGAAGAGATCCGCGAGCAGAATCCGGTCGGGCGGATTCTGCTTGTGGCCGATAACTACGGCACCCATCACGCGAAACTCACCCAACAACGGGCCGACGAACTCGACGTCGAGTTCGTCTTCATCCCGCCGTATTCACCGACATTGAACGCCACCGAACCGCTGTGGAAGGATTTGAAACGCGAGATCTCGCCAGAGATCTTCGCAGACCGAGACCACTTCAGAGCGTTCCTCACCGAGACATTTCTCCGCTTGAGCCATCGGCTGAGTTTCGCTAGTGATTGGATCGAGACGTTCCTTCCAGATGTTCAAAGGTTGCGCTGATCATTCAGAGCGTTCGCGGTGCTTTCCTCAGCCCAAGAGTCAAGCGGATCGGGTTCGAGCGTAACGGTGAGCGGTTCTTGGATGTGCATGACAGCTGACTCCAAGAACTGCTCGCTCGTTGACTAGACACTGCCCACATAGTATATTCATTAGAGTGCGAACAAGTAGTTTGCAGCGAGAAACATCATAGTGGCCACAAGCTACATTTCATCGATGACTAAAATCGCAACCCTGATACCCGAGATACCTATAGTGCCAGCCAGTATACTCTGTAGTAGCAAAAGTACTGGTCAACATGGCTAAATTAATGATAATTCGGGTGTTGTTGTCCTGTGAATATGATCTAACTAGTCAATTATACAAATTAGCAATCAAGTTGTTCATGTTATCTGTTTAGTGATTCATCTAACACATATTTCCGAAACGTTCGTGCTTTTCATTGCAAATGTCACAGTCAAGGCCCGTTGCATGACTGTATATCTCTACACCCAGAGCACGTGTCAGACACGCCAATAGTCCAGGTGCAGTTAGACAAAGCCCAGTTTGAAGTGCTAATTTCCCAAGACAAGCATAATTCCAATCCACGCAGCTTTCATCAACACCTATACAACCGCTACCTCCTCCTGGGTCGAAATTATTATTACTTTCAGTCGAAACACCCTCATCCAACAAGTCCTCATGATCCGTTTTCTCTGAAACCAGTTCCTCATTCTCTAACCAGTATGTAGTTTCAGATTTGGAATTTTTGTGTAGTGTGTGTGCTACCGTCGAAACAGCCCCACTTTCTTTTTCTGTTCGAACCAGAAGAGCTTGTTCCAACTTGCTTTTGTTTTCCTGGTGCTCATTATTTTGTTTAATTGCCGGTACTATAGTTGTACTCTCGATGTCATCATCATTTTCTCCTCTAAAAGATTCTGCATCTCCAAAACGAGGCATAAACCCTTTTTTCCGGAGTTTTTTGATTAACTTCTTACTATCTTCACTCGAGTTAATATCGGAAACAATGTTTTCGTGATTTTCGTCCCTTTCCAGTTTTTTTGCTGAGGTTCCACTAACAAAAGCTGTACTTCCTATCCCCGCAGTTGTGATCGACTTCAGGATCTTTCTTCTTTCCACACTCACATTATCCTATTGGCATATATAATAGTTGGGATACTACCATTTCTTTAATACCTACAGTATAATAAAGCATCAATACGACAAATACACTCTAACGATTAAACTCTCTTAGATGTTCAGAAGATTGAACAAATATCCTCGACAATAGAATATTTTGGCTATAACCGATACGTACTTCACTCATACAGAACGGCGGCTCGGCTGATTTTGTCGTGTACTGAGCCAACTGATCAGTTGGAGTGTTTCTCGAGGAGGCAGAGACCTTCTTTAGAGATTTGCAACCGGAGCTGCAGCCAGCACTAGCGATGACACAAAAAGTCTAGTCCACGAATGGCTGGACCTGATATGTAGATCCCCTATACGTAACGGCTGGCTCTCTTGAGTACAGTTGCACTCGAGACGAACACGTGTTATAGAGAAATGCAAACTGAACGCTGGGGTCCACTATTGAAGATACATTTTTACTCTTTCAAGTCAAAATGACTAGTATGCAACTTCTTCGAGACCGGCTTGACATATTTGCTCTTACAAAGGCGCTCGGAATCTTCATTCTCATACTGGTGGCAGTTCCACTAGTCGGAATGACCATAGGGGCACCACCACCCCACGAAACAACTCTCTCATACTTCCTGTCCAGAGCTGTATGGTGGGGCGGTGTCGCAGCGTTTTTCGTTTATGTTCTAGATGGTTGAAAGCTACCGAACCATCTTACTCTTAACCCAGTTTCTCAACAGTTGCCTATGTCACTGCTCTACTGATTATTGTGGTATGCTATTCGTTTACACATACTATGGCTGCCGAGAATGTGTCAATACTAGTGCGTTTCATCAGCTCGCTCAATCAAGTGTCCACAACGTCTCGAGAACAGACGGCCAGTGGTCGTGAGCAGCTCGAGCGTTCCCAACAAGTGATCCACCGAATTCATCTTCCAAACCACTTAGCGGACGATACGGTGGAAAGATTCCATGACCGGCGTTCTCGTACCGAAGGTGCTCAATTGGTAGATCATCGGTGGTTTCGAATTGGTCTATGGCGATCTGGTGGAGCCGTGTCGTTGGCCAGAGCCAGTCATCGTCAGCGGAGACCAGCAACA
Organism: Natronococcus sp. A-GB7; assembly: GCF_029688865.1. Taxonomy (GTDB): domain Archaea; phylum Halobacteriota; class Halobacteria; order Halobacteriales; family Natrialbaceae; genus Natronococcus. The sequence goes on along the minus strand of NZ_JARUKV010000049.1, from coordinate 2,929 downwards.
CATCCCCGTCGATCTCCTCGAGGGCAATCGTGGCGTCCTCGATCATTTCCGTACTTGCTGCCTCAAGTGACTCTGCGAACAATTCTCGACCTGAGATACCGTCTTCAAATGCGTCCGTATCGTATGGCACGTATGGTACTGGTTCACCATTGATCGACCACGATGACGTGCCAGGTGGATCATCAATGGTCTCGCCACCCTCCCAGACAAGTCCACTGCCAACGATCGAGACGACGGGCCCAATTTCGTCAATCCAAGTCCCGGCAAGAAGACCAAGCTCGGCTCCCTTCGAGACGCCGAGCGCACCGATTTGATCAGTAGATACGCGTTTGTGATCGAGTAGCCACTGCGCCGCCGTCTCGACGTACTCGAGAGGAATTTCGACGAGGTCTTCAGGGAGGGAGGGCCCGCCAAAGTAGTGGAGTGCAAACGCTGTGAATCCGCGTTGAGCCAATGCGATTGCATGATCGAACAGCGGCTCACCCTCCGACCCATGCAAGACGAGAACACCAGGCCCTTCGTCGCCAGAACGGGGTGTGAATACTTCACCAACTAACTCCTCGTGGTCGGGTTCCTCGTACGCTTCTCGATCGAGATGGGAGCGAGTCAGTTTGACCGAACCGAAATCTTCGTCGGCCGTTTCCACGTGGTAGATCAATTGTTCTTTTTCTGACGGCTGATACTCCCAGAACGACCCGGAAGCGAACTGAATTAGGGCGACGGTGGTTGGAACATCGAAACCGATCGGCACATCGCCGTCAACGATCGGCGAACGGGCGAGATCGATCCGTCCATCGGCGTCGGTCTCGACAGTGACACTCGCCTCGATCCCGCTCTGGGATTCCATGGTCACCTCTACTGGGGTCTCCGTAGGGAGGTTATCGATCGTTAGTTCAAATGACTCATCGGCTTGGACCTCGTCTGGATGATCGAATGTCCCACTATCGACGGTCTCCTCACCGACACAGCCAGCACCACCAATAACGAGAGCGGCGCTCGTTCCCATTATCATCTCTCGGCGAGTAAGTGCTCGTTCTCGCATCTCTTGTCTGTGACTCAACTTATTCTATCTGTTATAATAAATTTCCGGCAGAAGCGTGTCATAGAACGATCCCCAGAGAGTTGTTCTCACCTTTTTGCAGTGAACTAGCCGATACGTAGGGCGAACTACCCGTTTGGTAGTTCGCCCATCTGAAGGAGAAACAAACGAAACCGTCGTGCTGAGCTCTTACTCTGTGTCATCAGGCTGGACTAACAGCGCCACGATAGCTGCTAAGTTAGTGCTGCGAATGGAGCGACCAGTAGGATATTTTGGGATCCTATCCCAGAACAAGCAAATGGGCTGTCCTAGCAGCAACCCATATCGACAGTCCTGTTAACGCTACTATCGCTACACGCCCTAGCTTTCCATCTTCGTTCCACCCGCTTTCGGACGCTCTTCTTCCGCGGATTAGACTCGAGCCGATTCCAATAAGTAACCACCCTCCACTCCCCATGATTAGCAACTGAGACCCGTCTAGAGTGAAAGTCAGCGCAACTTGACAGGCACCGAGGACAATAGCAAAGACCCCAAAGAACTGTCTTTGATCGACCTTGTCAAGCGACAGAGATGTACTTTCGGTCGTCAGTGCCGTGAACTTGTGCCAACCCATACTATCCTTTTTCAATGCTGCCATATTAAATGTAGGATGGTTATCTATTTGAGCCTCTGTTCGTCTTGTTACCTCTGTATCTGGTGTTATGTATATCACCCGTATGTAGCACGAGTTTCACGCTACGCTTGAATAAAGAAATTCTCGATCTTGTAGTGGGAGTCAGCTAAAAGACGAATTACCTTGGCACCCAAACATATCTTTATATTATATATTTTAAAGCGACTTTCTCCAAGGAAATCAGTTATTTCACTCCGGTTCGATCAGTTCATCGATTTGGTCAGTCGTTGGTAAATTCTCGTCGGGTTTTGAAGAAGGGCGATTGAGGGCTGCCTCAACTTCACGCTCAAACTCTTCTTCTGTAAATTCTCCGTGCTGATATCTCACTTTGAGCTGTTCGATAGAAGACCATTTGTCTTCTTCCTCTAACTTACACAGATATTCTTCTGGCGAGTCAACTTGGCCAATAGCCGAGAGATAGACGGGCCAGAGTGTAAGCAGAGTCGTTATTACGAGGATGATACCGAGAAGAGCAGCCATCGGGACGATAAGAAACGAGCCAATCCAGAAATTAATGAGGAAACCGAACGCCAGCAGCAACGAGTAAATCCCTACTGGACCAGTGATAGCCGCCAGTGCGGTTCGACCGATCGTTCTATCTGGAGTATATGCTTCGACAAAACCTCGAATCTGTTTTTCGATTGATTTAGTTCCATCTGGTGTCTGCATATGGTTAGTTGTTTTCCATCGATGCGCAAAGAGATACCGATTCAAACTATTTTCTCTGTATTCACCTATGGAACGCTGCTGCCCGAGCAAATCAAAGGAGAATTTCTCCACAATAGGTTTGATAATGCAACCACAGCTACCATTTCACCAAACTGCGAGCTATGATTAAGTATTATGGGTCGACAATAGACGTACGAGACAGTAATGGCCAGTCGTAGACGCAGATCCCGGCACACCATCCGATATTCCGACACCAATAGATCTTACAAGCATCTCAAAAACCGTAACTCCCTACCAGAAGGTAGCTATGGGCGAGAAAGCGAATGGTTTTCACGTCTACTCTCGCTCAGCAACGGTGTTTTCGGGATCTCACTCACATTGCTTGTTTTAAGTATCGCTGTTCCCGCAACCACTCCCTCTGGAAATCTTGACCAAGCACTTCTCGAGTTGCTACCAAACGCAATTGCATTTGCACTCACCGTCTTCATCGTCGTGCTCTATTGGCACAATCACAATGAGCTCTTTGAGTCGTTCCGCGGAATCGACCT
>NZ_JARUKV010000048.1 GCF_029688865.1 Natronococcus sp. A-GB7 | reverse complement strand
GCTTTGAGAATACAAATGACCGAAGAAAAACCTACTGCGGATACGGATCGGGATCGTACGGTTCTCCAGAAACTCTTTCTGTGGGTTCTGCAGTCGGCTCACGAGAGCCGAGCAGAGCTCGAGGCCCTCAAGCAACAGAAGGGTTCGGTGGGGGACTCGCTTCGGCGTCAGCTACTGACGCCGGTTCGAGCAATGGTTTTCATGGGTATTGTTTCGCTGATTGCATCGCAGTCAGTTGCGGCACAGGAAGGTGAGGGAACAGACATCTGCGGAGAAGGCTTCGGATTGATGATCTTCGATATCCAGATGATGGCCTGGCAGGTCATCCTTGGTGCGCTGTTTCTGATCTTCATGCTTGGGCTGGTCTTGCGAGCAGTGCCGCTGTTTACTGGTTCAACGGCAGTCGGGAGCCTGATGATGATTGGGCCGATCGTAGGCGTGATCGCGTTCATCTTCTTCGTCCAGTTTATCGATATCGCTCTCGGCTATGCCGGAGGACCAGGCGTCGGCGAAGGCTGCTCGCCGTTCGTCTAAACCCACATACCAATGAGAATTGCCCGAATTGTTCTTCTGATCGCAGTACTATGTAGCGTCGGCGTACTTGCTGGGCCGGGCGTTGCTACTGCTGATGCTAGTATCGCGGTGGATGATGTGGTACTTCAGACTCAGAGCGCTGACGAGAACGAGAGTATTTGGGAACCGCCAGAAGATGACGACGAGGCTGATGCAGTAGATGGTTCAGATGGGGATCGTAGTGACGGGCTGGACGAGGGCGATGGCGTCCTTACTGGGAACGAGTCTGAAAATGCGTCCGGCGATGGACTCGAGAATGGAGATGACGAACCGCTCCAGATCGAGGATAGCGAGGATCGCGAGGAGTTCGAGGAACTCTATCTCGAGGAGAACGAGAATGAAGAGGAAGAGCCAGCAGGGCGCTCAATCCTTGGTGGTGCCGGAAGTGCGGTCAGCAATACATTGAATCCCGCGGACGCAGCTGAAGAAGTCTGGGAACGGCTGACCGAGATGTTTGCTGGCGCGATGAGCTTTTTCGTTGAAGAAGTCTTCAACGAGGCCCTTGGGACGCCGACGATCAACAACGACGGTGCATTCGGAATCTTGGGCACGCCGGAGGCCCTCGAGGAAGGTGAGCAGACGCCGTCGCACAAGGAGGCTGGTCTCTACGATGCGATGGCTACAGAGAACTATGTGACGGTCTACGAGGAGGTCTACCTCGGATTAGTGATGCCGATGGCGATGTCGGTCATGTTCTTGTTGGCGCTATTGATGTTGGTCGCGCCGGCGATCACGGCGATCACGCGCCGGAAAGTCGGCTCGATACTCGCCTCTGGCGTATTCGTCGTGATGATGGTTGTCGCCGTCTGGGAGTTCGCGACACTCATGCACGCGTTGAGTGACGCGACGGCGCAGTTGTTCCTCCCGGATGGAGAGGACGTCCTTGATTCGGAGGTGACGACGTACTCAGGTGGCGTGGCGACAGCGCTGATTCTCTATTTCAAAGGGTGGGTTGGCGGTGCTGCCCTTGGGTTGATCCATGCGACTCGGCATGTCCTCCTCTTTGTGTATCCGGCTGTGTTGCCGATCTTCTTCATTCTGGCCTATTGGTGCGGCCATCGCCGGGTGAAGCAGGTCGGCTCGTTCTTCATCTGGCAGTGGTACGGCCTGCTGGTGATGAACATCCCGACGGCGATTTTGCTCGCGTTCGCGAACGCTGTCGGCTGGCAGCTCTTCCCCTGGGAGCTACTCAACTTCCTGGCGACGCTCGGGATCTTCGCGCTCGCAGTCTTGATTCCGTTCACCGTGAGCGGGTCGTTTTTCCTGATTGGGCTCTCGATGCGTGGGGCTGCAGTCGGGACTGCTTCATCGGTCGTCTCGAAGTACGCTCCGTCGCCGCGGCCGGCGTCGGTGTTCGGTGGCGAACGGACACGGTCGGCGAAGGAGCGTCTCAAGCGTGGTGGCGAGAGGGCAGGTGCCGCAGCGGCGAATCGGTCGAAGGCGGCAGCCCAGCGAGCAAAGTCGTCGGTCAATTCGCGGCGACCGATTCGGACCGATGGTGGGCAGTCGGCTAACTCGAGTTCGGGTTCGTCCTCACGGTCGTCGTCGAGCAGTTCGAGTACAACACAAGGGGCGAGCGTGACGCCGGATCAGCGTCGCAAGGCGGCACAGCGTCGGCAGGACCGCGCACGGAATTCAAAGCAAGCTGAGCGGGCCCGCAAGCAGTCAGACCACTACAGAAAATGAGCGACAGCACTAGTCAGTCAGACGGCATCGACCACAAAGTGATCCACACCGGGACGAGCGATCAGGTCGTCCTCGGAATGAGCAAGATGGAGGTCCTGGCGGCGATCGCACCGCCGGCGATGATTTGGTTTATCGGTCGGCAGATGATCGGCGGTCTGTTGGGTACGCTTACGTACACTGTGGCGTTTGCTTGGCTGTTCGTCGGTTTTGGCTTCATCGTCGCGAAGGATCCCTGGATGACTGCCCGCTTCTACGCTGAGACAGTGCTTCGATCGTTCTCGCAGCAATCAACCATGCTTTTCGATAGAAATTCCACCGACTCCGGTATTGAACAGCCAACGAACGACTCGATCTTCGGGAGGGCAGCGGCCATTCCCCTTGCAGGGCTTCGCTATCTTTCGTCAGTCCGTGGTCCTGACTCGCCAGAAGACAAGTCAAAGGGCCCGGTTCGCACTCAGGACTTTGTACAGTACACGAAATCCTATCACGGAACGCCGGCGGTCGAGACTGACGACGGTCATGTGGTTGGTGCGATTCGCATCTCTCCAGCGAACATGGTGACCTCGAGCGAAGAGGAGTGGGAGCGGCAGTCGCGTTTCTACGCGAAGGTGCTCGATACGGCAGTCAAAGGGAACATCCAGATTGCCGAGTACATGCGGATGGTCGACTACACACCGCGGATCGAACGGTATAGTCAGCGAGAAGAGGAAATTCTCACGACTGCTGATGGTGAGACAGCACCCGGTGAGGTCGACTACTCTGAACTCGAGTTCGGGAAGAAAGTTCTCGCTGATCTCTGCCAGGAGCGCGCCGACGTCGTCTCGATGTACGATCTCTCGACGTACACGGTCGATCCGTACCTGATTGTGGAGGTCAAACCCGGCGATGTCGTTACTGAAGACGATGTCGAGGGTGGACTCACGTCGATTCCGATTCTTGGTCGAATCTATACGCACTGGAAGGTCCATCAGCTCAAGCAGGACGGTAAGCATATCCCGCAGATGATTACGTTGCTCGAGGATCGCCTCGATACGATCAGTGACTCGATTCGACGTCTCGAGGACGTGAGCGGACACCCGATCCCGAGTGAAGAGCTCTCGCAGGTCGCGGCGGATCACTATCAGGCGGCGAACGTCTACGCCCATGCCGATTATACGTCGCTGGTTCGGCAGAGCCCAATTCCGACGCCAGAGATTACTGAGGACGGTGTCGAGGCCAGCGAAGTCTCTGATCCGGAGTACGACGTGACCTACGCGCATCTGGACGTCGAAGCCGAGCGTGACCCACGGACGGCCCTCTCGAGGCGGCACAACCAGCTCGCGATTGCTGATCAGGATTCGAGTGATTCGGATGAGCCAGACCCTACGGCACAGTCGGAATCGTCTGAGCGGCCAGAGGCGACGACTGATGGCGGTGTCACAGCGGAGTCGTCAGAGGTAGCAGAGTCTCCGGGCAGTGCAGAGATCGCCCTCACAGACGAGGAACTCGAGGAGCAGTACATTTCTTTGCTGGCTCCAGAGGAGATCGAGCGCTCCTGGATGGACGGTAGCGGCAATCATCTTCGGATTGACGGCGAGATCTATGCGGTGACCATGTTCATCTCGAGCTATCCGAAGGATCCGCCTGAAGGCTTCCTCGAGCCGATCCTGCAGTTCGATGACGCGGAGGTCCAGACGAACGTCGCGACCCACATCGAGACCGTCGACCAGGACAAGGCCGAACAGGAACTCGAGGACTATGCTGACGCACTTCGGAAGAAGTACGAGCGGGTCAAGAATTCTCGCGTCGAGATGTTTGCAAGTCGATATCGTGATGAGGCCGATGAGACGCAGGCGGCACTCGACTCGTATCTGCAGAGTGAGCACGATATTTTCGAGGCCCAGACCTATATCGAGGTTCGGTCGTTCAATCCGGGTGCATTGAAGCGGGCCATTCGCTCGATTCGAGCGAAGATGTCCGATATGAGCGCGGAGGTCTCTGTGCTTCGGCAAAACCACGACGTTGGACACCAGACGGTCGCGCCGGCGTGTCAGGACAAGGTCGACCAGAAGGTAAAGGTTCGATCAGAGGCCCTTGCGGCGATGAACCCGTGGACAACGACGAACCTCCACGAACCTTCTGGTGTTGAGATCGCCGAGAACATGGCGACGAACGAGCCGCTGGCTGTGGACGTTTACAAACGCGACGCGGGGTACAACTGGGTGATCGTCGGCAAGACCGGCGCTGGCAAGACGGTTACCTCGAGCCAGTATCTGTGGCGCTACAAGGTCGACAACCCCGATTCGTTCATCGCTGTGATTGACCCGCTACAGGAGTTCGCCAATTTGCAGGAGATCTTCGGCGGTGAGCGGATCGTCGTCGGGTCGACCAACATCAATCCGTTCGATATCAAGCCGACGCCCGAGGACAAGTTGGATGCGATCGGACACTCGGCCCCATACCGCGAGTGGCTCGATTCGGGACTTGATTTCCTCGAGCTCTACTACAAGATGCAGGGATTCGACTTCTCGCAGTACCGGGCGATCTGGACGAAGGCGCTCAAGCGCGCCGGCGAGGAGAAGGGAATCACTGAGGATCCGAAAACGCACGACCCAGAGTACCGCAAATCGGAGGGCTACGACGGCAAGGCGCCGACGATGGCCGACGACGTCCTCGAGATCATCAACGATATGTCGAGCGATGGGGCTGCGTATGTCGAGGATTCGTCGAACGAGAGTCAGGTGGAGGATCGCGAGGAGAAGGCGACGGCGGTGATCAACAATCACGTCGAGCCGTTCCGCGACGGCGGTCACCTCGAGCATCTCGCTCACGAGACGGAGGTCGACCTCGAGGACACGGACTTCGTCTACGCCGATTTGCAGCTGAAAGAGGGTGATGAGGAAGGTGGTGGGCTCATGATGCACCTCTTGCTGGACCTGCTGTACAACGAGGTCAAGTCCCGCCCAGAGCCGGGCACGATCTTCTGTGACGAGTTCCACTACCTTCTTCGCGACGACATGACGGTGAAGTCACTGTCACAGAAGTATCGCCACCACCGTCACTGGGATCTCTCGATCGGTGCTGGCACGCAGTCGCACAAGGACTTCTTCGGCACCGACGGTGAGGGCAACGTTCATTTGACGGATAACGCTGAGGTCATGCTCGAGCTCTCATCGATGGAGATCTACCAGTATGTCGAAGGGATGAACGAACAGTGGGGCAAACGGCTGGGGCTTTCTGGTGACGAGGCCGAGTTGATTGACAATCTCCAGAAGGGGAACCTTGCGGATGGATTCTCCGAGGTGTTGTTGCGAGTTGACGACGAGGGCTGTTACCCCGGGCGCGTCCGGATGGATCACGACCAGAATCCAAGGGAGGCGGTTGCGTTGATGTACGATCCCTCCGAGCACGGTGAGGATTATGCGTCGTATCTGCAGCAGTACGACGATGTCTGTGGCTGGAGGTGGTCCTGATGGGCCTTGGGAATCGGACCGTGTGTGCCACGAAGCAGAAGCTCGGTCTTGGCGATGGCTACCAGGCCCTTGAGGTAACGCCAGAGTTGGCTGAGCAGCTCTACGGTGAGTTGCCTGAGCGCAAATCGATCGCCGTTCAGCCGAGCAAGGACGGTGGTGGTCCGAAGGACGCGATTGACCTGTTGACGGCCGTTCATAATCCTGGTCGGAGTGGTTTGTTCGGGTCGGCAGAGGGTCCGACGCACTCCTTCGAGATGCGCTATATCAACGGATTGGTTGGTTTTCAGTGGGTGATGGCGACGACCGAGGCTCAAAAACAGATGCAGCGCCAACTCGAGACGTTCTACCCAGACGCTCACATTGATGTCTCGGAACACGACCGACCAGCGCTGTTGCCGCTCGAGGAGGGGCGCTACGTCGCCGGCGCATATCTTCGACTCCGGAAGCGTTCGGATGGGAAGCATCTGTATCCGATCAAGCACATGGATATCGAGGGGTTCGAGAACGACCCCTATGGCTCGATTACGGCCGAGATGATCGGTGAACGAGAGTCTGATACTGAGACGGACTTGGCCGTGCAGACGATCTTCGAGCCGGCACCAGCCGACTGGTGGAAGGGCGGACTGCTCTCGTCGTCGATCGATGACATTGCGGATGAGCTCAAGAGTCCACGCAAGGATGAGTCGTTCCTCCACGCGCTGAAGTACGAACTCTTCCCCGAGAAATTCGAGATCATCGGCGAGGAGCGAGAAGCGTCGAACAAGGACAAGCAGGCATCAAATATCGTTCGCGAGCAACGCGGCGAGAAGGGCTTCCGGATGAATCTGCGGATCGTCGGCGTCTCCGATGATCCTGATTCTGCGGTTCGGCGGGTAGCAGAGACCGCCCAGCAGTTCGACGGCTACTACGAGAGTAAGACTGAGCAGGGCTTCGAGGTTGTTCCGTTGTATGACAAGCGGCTTCGGACCGAGTTAAAGCGTGCGTACGGTCGCACCCGTGCGGATCGGAAGATGATCATGGGTGTTCGTGGGGCTGCTGGCCTGATCCATATCCCGAACGACGATATCAACACCCAGGACGTCGACTGGTCGTTGACGTCTCACGCCGGCGACGTCCCGGCGAACGCACCGCGGTTTTCGGAGTTCCACGACTCTGGGATAGTTCCCTGGGAGAAGGAGCTCCGATCGGTTGGCCTCGAGGGTGCTGATTGGTGGACGTACGATATTCCCTCGACGTGGAGCGATCCTGAGGAGTACGATGACTGGAGTGTTGACGCCAATGACCACCCGTCCGATGGCGATTGTGAGCTAAATGACCGCAGTTCTGAGCGAGACCAGGAGGTGTCCGCATAACATGACTCTACCATTTGGCGATGACGGCGAACCAGTTGAAGAGATGGAAAAGTTCGGTGCCCGGATCGAGGGCGATTCAGCGAGTGCAGATAGCGGGGTCAAAATATGAGTCAGGAATTGGACCGCCCATGGCGGAATGAAGAGAAGCTACGAGAAATGTATGTCGTGAAAGAGATGTCGCTCCGGGAAATCTCGAACGAATGGGACTGCAGCCATAATACTGTGGGTAGGTGGGTTGAGAATTTCGGCTTTGATAAGCGGGACAAACGTGGCAAATACGGCGATCCGCTATATCGTGACTGCGATTTTCTCAGACAGGAGTATCTCGAAGAGGAGTGTTCGGCTGGTGAAATCGCAGAGAAGTTCGATTGTACTTCGCAGACTATTCTTTATTGGCTTAAGAAGCATAAAATTCCGCGGCGTCGGCCGGATGAACCAGTTGATAACCCGCCATGGCAAAATGAAGAGAAACTGCGACACCTGTACTGGGAGTGTGAGTTGGAGTCGCCAGAAATAGCTGATAAGTTCGGATGTACTGCGGTCTGCATCTGGAAGTGGCTTGTCCACTACGGAATTGACCGGCGCCGCCCCGCGGCCTGTCGCTTTGGTTGTGAAAATCCTTCTTGGAAGGAGGACCGAACAGACCTCAGATACTCCTCCGAGTGGAGTGTGCGACGGGAAGAAGTCCTCGAACGTGACGATTACACTTGTGCTATCCCTTCCTGCCAAGTCACAGACGAAGAGCAGTTTGATGAAATCGGCTTTGGCCTGAATGTACACCATATCGTCCCTCTGAAAGAGTTCCGGGGCGAGGACGGTGAGATCAACTATGAAAAATCAGATGCTATGGAGAATCTCATTTCGCTGTGTCACACGCACCACAGAATGTATGAGGGTCTACCGCTCGATATCCGTGCAATTACCGATTCCGACAAGGACCGAGGGAAAACAATCGGTGATAGTAACACTACGGAGGTTCCAGAATGAAATTGTTCGACAGTCCGAATGAGAAGAGTATCGATATGGAGAAATTTGGGATTCGGATCGAGGGTGAAGACGACCCGAAAAGTCCCGTTTTGGTGAACAACAAGGAGTGGGCCATACAGCGCTACGATCCAGTCGAAGAGGAAATCGAGACCTATGCTGGTGCCTGGCCTCGAGCGATGATCGAGAACGCACAGGCCGAGCCACGGCAGCCACTCTGGATCGGTGTCTCCGAGAGTTCCGGCCGCGAGGTTCCGGTGGAGTTTGATCGCCTCTTTCGGCACGTCTTCTACGGTGGCTCAACGGGTACGGGGAAGACGACGAAGATGTACAACGATGCCGTCGCGCTCATGTACGGCGGTCACGGCGTCACGATAATCGACCCGAAAGGTGACGATATCTACGACCTCCTACGACGGGTTCCGGAGGATCGCTGGGACGATGTGATCTACATTGCGCCGGGTGACGATTTCTTGGATAAGTCGGTCGGGTTCAACCTCTTCGAGACCTACCACGAGCCCGACGAGACCGGGTTCGACGAGGAGATCGAGGGAATTGTTGACGACTTCAAGCAGTTGTTGAAAGCTGGCGACTTCTGGGGCAATCGGATGGACCGCGTCATGAAGACGATGGTCCGCGGGATGATCCGCCACGAGTTCGAGTTCACGCCCCTCGAGCTATATTACGCGTTGCTCGACGAGGAAAACCGTAGGGAGTATGCGGATTTGATCGCGTCAGCTGACGACGATGACATTGCGTTCCTCGAGGTCTATACGCGACAGATCGCTGAAGAGCTGACTGAACAGGAACTCGACGCGCTTGTCGGTCGCTTGAAGGACTGGGTGGAGAATCCGATCACACGCCAGATTTTGGCTCAGCGCGAGTCTGACGTCTCGATTGCTGAGGCGGTCAACGAGGGCAAGATAATTATCTGCAAGAACGACCTGCCCGGCGAGGCAAAGCGGATGGTCGCGACGGCTGTTATGCGTCGGGTCTGGACCTGTGTAAACGACCGGATCAATCCCTCCGAAAAGAAGGTCCGTGAGCTCGCTGGGGCGAATACCTCCGGTGGGGACTACGATCCGTACTTTTTGATGATCGACGAGTGTGATGACGTCCTTACTGAGGCCTCACAGATCGACAAGATGCTCACGAAAGCTCGGTCGAAGAAGCTTGGGTTGCTGTTGGCAACGCAGACGCTTCATCAGTTGGATGCAGAGGCTCAGCAGGCAATTCTATCGAATTGCAATACACTGGTTTCGTTGAACCCGTTGTTGCCTGATGAGGCTCGAGCGCTGTCCGATCGATTCGGTGGAAAGGATCCTCGAGATTTGACCCAGATCCCGGACTACCACGCCCAGACGAAGCTGCGTCACGAGGACGACTCGTTCATGGCGAAGTTGACGCCGCCGTATCCACCGCTGCACTCGATAGAGGAAGCGTTCGAGTTGATCCAAGAGTCGACCGAACGCTACGGGATCGAGCGCCAGTCTGGCCGGGAGGTCTTGGACGGTCTGTTCTTTGCTGGTACTGGTCAGTCCGACGCAGCGAATGCAGTCGGTCGTGAGAACACCTCGAGTGGTGTCGAGGAGCCAATGGATGTCGACGATGTCGAAGCGGCTCAGGCAGCACTGAAGGCAATCTACGACGAAACGATTCGAGCGGAGTCTGACTCAGTTGAGACGTCGGCTGCTGAGAGTGCGGTGACCGATGCAACCGGCCTTGAGTACACACAGGCGTCGAATATCGTCGAGCGTTTGGAAGCAGCCGGTGCACTCGAGCAGCGGAGTACGAGTGATGGGCTGAAGATTACAGTGACCCCTGAGGGACGCGGACAGATTGGGTTGGAGACCGGTTCGGGTGGTTCTGGTGGGAAGAGCAAACACCGTCACATGCTTCGAGAGGTCTACGAGTGGGGGACACGCATCGGGTATGAGATGAAATTGCCAACCCAGGACGGCGACGAACTGCCGGATGCGGTTGGCGAGGTCCCTCCGTCGATTGTTCCCGACGGAGATCTTTCAGAGGCCGAACGCAAGCAGATCGTTCAGTCGCGCCTCGAGAGCGAGTACCCTGAGGTCCTCGAGCTCTCGGGAACAGAGACGTTGTACATCGAAGCCGAGTCGAAGGGGCTCTCGAAGCCGGGCGGCCCAATCAAGAACGCGGCGAAAGCACCAGGGCCTGAGCAGCTGTTGTTCGTCGTCGGCGACGGTGGCGACGATGGGCTCACAAGAAATGCCGAGCGTCTGGCGTCGATCTTCGGTGCTGACGGGAGCGATCCGTTCACGTCGATTCGAACGCCGACGGGGGCTGCTCGGAAGTTCTACACCCGCGGGAAACTCGAGATGGCTCGCGACGACTCGGGGACTGAGAAACTCGCGATCGTGCCGGAAGACGTTTCGACCGAGTGGGTTGAACTCGAAAGCGGCGCGATCGTCTGTCGCGACCGGGACACTGACGAGACCTATTTTCGGTTCGATAGTCGCAAAGAGTACCGAGAGCGTGACCCGGCTGACGCGCCTGCGACCGTTCATTACGATCCCGAGGACACCAACTACGTTGTCGAGCGAAGCGGTGACGTCGAACGGAAGTACGGTGGGAAGGGGCCGCTTACTGACGAGTGGACACACATCTACGAGCCGGTGATCCCCGAAGCGATATTCTGCGAGCACGGCCATGAGTTCGTTCCGGAGCCAGAGGAATTCCGGATCGCTATCGTGCCAAACGATGATCGCGACCTCGAGGGTGACCCGGAGTTGCTTCTGTTCGACGTTGGTAGCGAAGAGGCGATTCCGATTGGGGTGTGGCTAGACGGATCGACTAATGATGTCATCACTGAGTCGGCGGAACCCGGACTCGAGTCTGGGATCGGGTCGGAAGCAGAATCGGAGACCACTGACGAGACAAACACGGACGTAGACGGCGGTGACGCTGAAAGTGACGGGAGTTCTCTGGATGTGGAACCACTTCGAGAGCTCGAGGAGCCTGTGCCTGCGCCCGACCCACCAAAGCAGCGACCGGACCCCGAACATGAGCTCGAAGCTGAGGGTGGCGATAGCCAAGAGGAGGAGGAGGAGGCAGAAGAGGAGACGACCGATAATCCCTTTAATTCGATCTAGTGTCACTGTCTGCCGGCTTTTCGAAAAAAGCAGCGCCGTTCATGGACCGATGTAGGACGGACGCTCGAGGCTGATGAATCCTTTCCAACGGTTCGATTTGAGTATTGAGGAACGGCCGAATTAGACGTCGACGTACTGTGATTCCCACTCCCGGCGCTGTTGAATTGCTCCGTCCCCTTTGTCGGCGAGGGCATAGTAGTTTGTTCGCCGATCGAGCTCACCTTTCTCGACGAGTTCCTTGTTTACGAGCGTATCGAGATTTGGGTATAGCCGCCCGTGGTTAATCTCTGTACTGTAGTAGGTTTCAACCTCGTCTTTGATGTCCTGGCCGGATGGCTGGTCGGCGCCTGCGATGACGTACAGCAGGTCTCGCTGGAAACCTGTAAGGTCGTCCATGGTGACCTATTCTTGTACCTGTATATTGTTATCCCTGTCGTATGTGACTGCCAGTCCCGAGCTACAATTTCGCGGAGAACTGTATTCTCTCCTTTAGTTTCGATCTGAAATCGATTAGTGGTTTCCGGAGGTGAGCTGATCGAGGAGTGAGTCGACAACTGAGTCCTCTTTTTGTTCCGGCTCTGTGGAAAAGTCTTCGCGAGGTTCCTCGTAGACTTCGAGTTCAATACGGCGTGCAGCAGAGAGGTCGCCCTTGAGGACTTTGAGGTTGAGAATTGCGGTCTGGTAGATTACGAGTGCCCGAGTCTCGTTGACGTCGAGATACTGGATATTGAGACCCTCGAGTGTCGAGAACAAATCGAGAGGGGACCCAAAGGTATGCTCTCGAGACGGATCCGAGTCGGTTGGCATCAGGTTCTCTTTCCAGGTCTATTTCAATAGTTCTCTCCCCCTGTTGTAGCGACTGAGTCAGGACTCTCTGTCGAGAACTCTTCGGAAAGGAAGGAAATAGGCTTGCCAAACAGACCACCGATCAGGTGGGGTGCTGATATCGGTGGCCAGGTGCAGATTGGGTGGTGGGTGCTAGTGTCGCGGTGGGTAGGTACGCGACGTTCGAGGGTTACGCCGAGATCATTGTTAACTTCTTGCTTACCCCTACTGGCTCGAGCCGATAGGTCTAGAATTGATTCTACGAAATACTGGTGTGAACGTCGAGTAGTCGGAGCTGGACGGACGACAGCTGAAAACTAGCCGGCTGTTTGAGAAGCGATTTATACAGGAATGTGGCAGTCCGTGCTATGTCAGATCCACCAGTCCAGCAGACGAGTCCCACCACAGCGCCGGAACAGCGTTCGGATTATGAACCGACGCCCGTTGTTGCTGTCATCTCTGCAGTTGCCGATGCTGCTGGCACGGATCCACTCAAGTTGCCACCGCTTAGCAATGTCATAGATCCAGAGGCGTTGAATGATTTGGTCGATTGTGGACGAAACTCTGCTCTGAGATCGATTTCTTTTGAGTACGCCGGATACGACGTCATTGTCTCCGGAACTGGCGATATTCAGGTAGCTTAACCTGTGTGGGTTAGCCGAAGACCCCATAATCGATGTGAACCTCCGGCGTGTTCGGCGACTGCGATGCTGGGGTTCCGTTCCAATCGACGAGATGTACGTTCGCCATCTCACCGGCAAATCGGAATCGCTTCACACCTGTCTCGATCGTTCCCTCTGCTGCATGCTCTGTAACAATCGTTGCTTCCTCGAGCGGCTTAGCCCCTACTAATTCGATGGAGTTGCTGACAGTAATTTCGTAGCTTGACGGGACCCCTTTGCCAACAATTGTGATACGATTTGGGAGCGTTTCTTCGGCGTCAGTCGACATACTCTGATGGAGCAAGCCTGCCGGCATAAACTTTCTTTCCTGATAATCCATTCGATAAATAATTTATCGTAGCGTAGCGTTTCACGGTTTACTACGGCCGGTGAATCGTTGGTAGCGTTAGGATCTGGGGTGGCGCTGTGGTTTCGATTTGCGACACAGTCTACCGACGTCTTTTTGCGTATGGATATGAATTGAATATGTATGGGAACATCCAACGGAGAGACTCGACGCGTAGGAGAGCGTGGACAAGTAACACTCCCGAAAGAGCTTCGAGAGAATTTTGGCATTAGTGGTGGCGACGAACTCGAGTTTCGCGTGGAGGGGGACAAAATCGTGATCGAAAAGCCAGTCTCGAGAGAGGAATTAGCAGAAGGATATCGCGCTCGAGCAGAGCGTGATCGTGAGCTCGCCGAGAAATTCGAGGGAGCGTCGCGTGAGGCGGATGACTATCTTGGTGACGCGCCGGAGCTCGAGTAACGATGCATGTTCGGCGTGGCGATATTGTCATTGTCGAGTTAGATCCGACGAAAGGCTCCGAGCAACGCGGGACGCGCCCGTGCCTCGTCGTTCAGAACGACGTCGGAAACGAAAACGCACCGACGACAATCGTTGTTCCGCTCACGACGTCGTTTGGGGATCGATTATACCCCTTCGAGGTCAAGATTTCGGCTGATGAGTGTGCACTCCGCGAGGACTCCGTCGCTCTTTGCAGCCAAATCCGGACAGTATCGATTGACGAGCGGATAACTGAGGTCGTCGGATCAATCCCCGATGAGCGGATGGAGGCCGTTGAAGAGGGCCTTGAGTACAGCCTCGGAATGCGGGGAGACTGGTAACCTATGTGGATCTCTGAGAATTCTCGAGGTTCTGTCAAAATAGCCGTTAGGTAGAGGGAGGGGAAGTACCGCTGTCGGTACGTAGCTGACCGTCGTCCTCTTCCAGGAGGCCCGCTTCGGCGAGTCGGTCGAGCGGCGTGCGCGAGTAGTCGACGTCGTCGCCACCGGGCTGGTACTTCTCGCCGAGCGCTTTTGCAACGCACTTACCACAGAGTCGTTCCTCGAGCAGGTCGTCATCGAGATGATCGAGTTCGATAGTCCGCCAGTGCCCCGCGCGGGGAGTGTGGCGACACGGTGTCTCCGGCTCGTCTCGAGTGCTCCCTTCGGTGGGAAACTTGAGCGCGTCGGTAAGCGATAGCTGTTCAGTGAATATTTGGTCGTCTACTCGTCTTTGGCGGGCCGCCAGTCGACGCTTTCGTCAGTGTTGACCTCTACACCGTCGTAGAGCTGACGAGCCTCTCAGCAGCAGCCTCCAGGCTACTCGTGAGCGGCTTAAACTCCTGGTTCTGTGAGACGACGACCGACCGCGGAATGCCCTCCCACTCGAGCGGGAGCGGGAACCAGCGTTCGAAGGCGACGTTAGCGCCGGTGTCGACGTAGAGGACGACAGTCTGAGCAGGGAGCAGACCGGGGCCCTCGGCTTCGAGCGTCCGGGCAACAGCGACGAAGCGTGTTTTGCTGTCCACCGAGCATCGCCGGGTTCGTCGTACATTACTTCGATCGTCTCGCGGTCGATCGTCGTTACCCCATCCGTCGTGAGGGACTTGTTTCTGTTCTCCGTTTCTGCAGCGTGTTTCGCGAGTGTCATGGGGTTAGTTCGGGGCAGGTCCCTGTCCTAATCGACGAGGGGCTTCTCTACGTATCGACGCCAACGACGATAGTACTAGAGTTGAGATAGCGCTATCGCGAAGCGCTCCCGACACAAATACGGCACCGAAGTCCGACGATATTCGTGTTCACGATCTTCTGAACCACGTGGGGCAGATATTCGACGCGCTGACCGCGGTTTTGTTTCAGTCCGAGAGTGCTGTCTCAAGGGCTGACTCGCCGCCGACGACCGGAATCCGAACCGAACTTCGGTTGAGGTCAAGCGTAAGCTCGACGCGAGTCTCCGGCGGCTGCATCATCCCCTTCCCTGGATCCGTCGAGACCAACATGATTCCAAGGCGGGTTCCCGCTTCGAACACGCGATCGGTCGCTTGTAGATCGAACTCGAGGTGGTACGGGCGGTCTGGCGGATGGAGCGCGAACGTCTCGCTTGGTGATTTTCTATTCTGTGGGTTCATCCATCCACGATTGACGATCTCAGCGCTGCCATCCTCGTCGTACGCAACGAGCGCGGCGGAAACGTTCGCAGCGGGTTTATCGAACGATAGCGTCAGCTCGGGGAAGACGGTTCCACTAACGCGAATGTCCTCCTCAAGCGGTTCGGTCAAATAGCGTAGTCGGTGCTCGGATTCCTCAGTATTTGCGTGGGTCTGGAGCCATGTTCCGGGATCATCGACGAGCGACTCGGTGACTGGCTGGCCCGTCGGGTTCTCGAGTGTGAGTCCACCGGTGGAACGACCGCCCGGCTCAAAGGAGATATCGACGTGCTCAGCGTCAGGATCCGGCCAGTCGGCATATGCAGATAGTTCATGGTTCTCGCGTTCGATAACTGCTGTCGGCTCCTCGTCCATCACACCATTGTCGACACCGAACAACCAGTGGGTGAACCACTGGTTCATCATATCAATCCAGGCATCGACGTGGCGACCGAATCGAAGGAAATCGCCGTGGGCCTCTTGGTGGAGCCACACCTTGTACGGTTTGTCGTGGGCTCTGAGTTCGTCGACGAGCTTAGCGGCGTTGCCCGTCTCGACGTTAAAGTCGTAGATGCCGTGGCAGACGAGTACACCGCAGTCGATGTTTTCGACGTCGGGCAGGTAGTTCCGCTCGTGCCACCAATCGTTGTAGTTGCCGGTCGTCCGATCCTGGTTCTGCTCGACGGCTTCGCGGGCGGAGTCACAGAGTTCGCCACCCTCACGACTCATAATGTAGTCGAAGAGTCCGCCCATATCAAGACGTGAGCCAACGTGGCCGTTCGCCCGGTAGTAGTCGTACCAGTTCGAGATCGCGACCATCGGGATGATCGCCTCGAGTCCGTCCACGCCAGTTGTGGCGACTCCGTTAGCGAGCGTCCCGTTGTAGGAGATCCCAAGCATGCCAGTCTTTCCAGTCGCCCACGTTGCCTCTACCGTCTCGCCACCCTCGCGTAGGTCGTAGGCATCGGCTCGACCATTCAGCCAGTCGATAACCGCCTTGATTCCCGCGATCTCGTCGGGACCGCCGACGTCGGGACAGCCCGTCGATTGCTCGGTCCCGATCGAGGCAGGATACGCCCAGATGAATCCACACTGTAGTAACTCCTCTTCGAACTTCTCTGGACCAATGTTCGGCCCGTCCCGCCCGGTAAATTCTGCGAGGTGGGAATAGTCGTCGTATACTCTCCGCGAACGCGCATCCGAACTTTCGTCGAGATCCCGCCCGGGCTTGTCAGGTTCGTACAGTTCCTCGTCGGACGGATAGCCGTACGCAGGTTGATCTTCGCCATAATATGGACTCGGTTCCATAACGACCGGGAGCTCGAGGTCCTCGCTCTCGGTTGAAGCAGGACGGGCGATTTCGACGTGTACTCGATCTGGATCGCCCGTCCCGTCCGTATCTAGTGGTGTCTCAACCCAGTAGTCCTCCCGGATCACGTCATCCTCAGCAAAAACCGGCTGAGCGCGTCCGTCTTCGAAAGTCGGCTCGGTAGTACCGGTGGCTGTCGCAGATGTTGCGGCACCGGTTGCGACCACGCTGGTCGCTGCAGTGTGTTTTAGAACTCGACGTCGGGTGAGTCCCTTAGTGAAGGGATTTGACCTTTTTCCTTTTCTTCGGGACATTTCATCTTCAACAGGAGTTCAGTGCAGGTTAAAGAATGACTAGCTTATCAGAATTTGATATAGAATCTAAGTTATTAATCGAGACATCAAGATTTAGCTGTCTTACTGCTAATTACGGAGCCCCCCGCAGTCGCGAGAGTATCAGAGTTGCAGATTCCTTTGTCTCACTCCCAGATGACACCTTGCGACCGTGAGTCGACCGTACTGAGATCCTCCAGATCGAAGATAGAACGAGACTGAGTTGTTACGGAGTTGTATAAAAAAGCGATTGCTGCTCAAGTAGTGGACCCATTTACACGACCTGGTTATTTTCATTGACCCCTCTTACAGGGAGCGTAGCTGCTAGTCGCATCCATGAGTCGACTATCGGATGCTCGAGTAACCGTTCCGGATCTGGTGGCCAAAATAGTGTACTACCAAGCGGATCATCAGGATCGCCGTAGCGATCTGGTGTAAGAATAGTTTCGAGAAGTGCATCGGCTACATCTAGGAGCGTCTGATTCTTCTCGAGGAAGGTCGGAACAACAGGGTCGTGGCGTTCGGTGGCCGTCCGGAACGACACCGCCAGGCGATACCCGTTCTTGCCGACACGAATAAGATCGAGCGCTCTGAGTCGATCCCGATAGTTCTGAACCGTCCGGTCGAGACATTCGCTCTGTCAGCGAGTTCGCTCTGTGACAGTCGATTTTCGACGGTGAGAAGCGTATAGACGATTCGACCAACTGTCGGTGGGAGATTAGAGAGTAACTACTCAGGCTCGAGCGTTCCTAGCGCGTATCGGAGCTCGTCTGGTCGAAGCTCTCGGCGTTCGTCTTCGCCGGCGAGTTGATGCAGTGCTCGAGCAGCAGCGTACGGTGAGCAAGCCAGTGCGTGGAGCAGCGAGACGATTTCTCGAGTCGGTCGCAAATTCTTGGACTGGAGGATTCGTGTCGCAGCTGTCGCATAGGTCGTCCGGTCGGTAGTCGAAAGGGAAACGTGGACCGCGAACTCGGGAGTGTCCTCAGCGAGCGCTGCTGGCGTCTCGAGCGAGTGCTTGAGCTTAGGGTGGGGTCGGTGGATGTCGTCCCTACGAACGACTAGAGGGCCGATGAGTGTTCCCAGTGGGTCGTCGGCATCGACAGTCGGCGAAAGAGCGGTCCGATGTTTCTCTTCTCGAGCTTCGAACAGCTGGCGGTAGCAAGCGAATGCACCGTATTTCGACTGAATTGCCGTCGTAATGCCGATCGAGGTCGCGAGTTCGTTCAGCGAGTTCGTGTCGAGCCCGGCCGGCACTCGGAGTTCGCGGGAAACGACTATAGTATCACATTATCATCTTACCGTATGTATGAAGACCCAGCAACTGCAGACGAGATGCCCGGCCTGATGCGTCGTCGAGTGCTCCAGCTTGGAGGGGCTGCTGCCATCGTTGGGCTTGCCGGCTGTGCTGACGATGGAGACGACGAAGCGGACGATGGGGGAGGAAGCGGTGACGAAGAAGACGATGGGGAGAGCGACGACGGTAGAGGAGAAACCAACGGCGAAGAGTCGGATGATGGAGGTGATGGAGAAGATAGAGACGGCGATGAGGAGTCGGATGATGAAGAAGTAGACGACGATGATGACGAGAACGGTGAAGGCCAAGTCGATCGAGATCTGACGCTCACATCGTACACGAACGAAGAGTACGGCTACGAACTCGAGGTGCCCGACGAGTGGGCGATCAATGACGTCGACCCTTCGGACATTTATTTCTACGGACCTGACCAAGAAGAACTAACAATTAGTACTCTTGCGTATCCGCCAGAAACGACGCTCGACGAGTTTGTCGAGGAAGTGATTGCAAACTTGGAAGGAACTTCTGAGTCCGAAGTACTCGGCCAGGAGGATGTAGCGATTGCAAGTGGAGAAGACGCCCGGATCATTGACTGGGAGTACAGTCCAGGGTTTACATCCGACTTCTATCAGACGAAGATCCTTATGGTTATCACCGACGAAGGCGTCGCGTACACGGTCGACATCAGGACCGATATCGACGGGTATGACGACGAGTTCGATGCGTTAGGCGTTGACGTGCTTACCTCTCTTACAATCACTGAACCGCCGGCCATGTCCGACATCGATATCGAAGAGTACGACACCTACGAGAACGAGGAGTTTGGATACAGCCTCGAGCATCCGGCAGCATGGGAGATAGCCGAACTCCAAGATGGTACCGTGACGATCACTGACGAGTTCGGCATTCGAGATCTCACGGTGCTCGTCGACCCGATGAATGCACAGTCCCATGAAGAACTGGTTGATGAGTTCCGAACTGAGACGGAACTCGATTCATCGATGGACTTACTCGATGAGCGATCGACCACGCTGGCGAGCGGTCATGATGCAACGATCCTGGACTTCAATGTGAGAGAGGACACCGTCTATCGTGGCTCTTTCGTGCTGGCCGTTGACGAAGACAGCGAGACGGGATACGTTCTCATACCGTCTATTGACGAAGCGTTACACGATGAAACGTTTGAAGAGATCTCTGGGAGAGCGATCAACTCGTTCACCATTGAAGGCGCACAGACCCAAACAGAGACTCAAATGCGGACCCGAACGCTGACCCACGCCCGAACTCAGATGTCTTCCATGACTGATCGAATCCA
>NZ_JARUKV010000047.1 GCF_029688865.1 Natronococcus sp. A-GB7 | reverse complement strand
ACTCATCTTGCGGCGGACCGCAGGGGTGAACTCCTCATCTTCTTCGTACTATAACCAAGTCCCCGACCACTACATAAGGCCTTCGAACGTCACCGTCGCCGAGAGTCACTCACAAACACGTGACGGCGGCCTGAAACGCGGGTTTGGGTCGCCGGACGCTCGAGAACCTCAGTAATAATAGCCGTTCCCAACGGGGCTGGTTCCTAACCGTGTCTCCGGTGAGTGATACGAGGCAGTCGGACGCCTCCGGGTCGTCGAGAACGAAGTGCTGGGTTCGACCGCGAGACCGTTGGCGGATCCCCGGGACGACGAGCGTCTCGTGGATGAGGCAGCTGCAAGGAGCGTCCCGTGGCTGACTCGCTTCGGTCTGCCCGTTCGAACTCGACGGAGCCCGGAGACGACTTCCGCTCGAAGAACCGTCGGTTCGACAACGGTGTTCAGCCCGCTGCAATCCGTTCACCGGGGAACCGATACAGTCATCCTTTTGTGTGAGAGATATGGTAGCATGAACCAGATCGAGCTGTTCGAGGAGATCGACGCACCCCCCGAAGTGGTATGGGAGGTCCTGATCGAACTCGAGGACGCGGCTGGACGAACGACGATCGAGCGGTCGGTCGATGCAATCCCGGTCGTAGGAGACCGACTGCGTTCCGAGCAATCGTCGACCCGCGGTCGTATCGGGTTCCTCGAGCCGGAGGTACTTATCGCCGAGGAGAACCGCCGGCTCGTCCGCCTCGACAGGGTCGGCGTGCCGTTCGCCTTCGACAGCTACCACGAGTTTCACCTCGAGCCGATCGACGGCGGGAGGCGAACTCGGCTCCTCCAGCGAGAGACCGCCCGGGGGGCACTCGTCCCGCTAGCGTTCGACGAACGACGACTCGAGCGGGAGTTCGAGGAGCGAAATCGAACGATCAAGGAACGGGCCGAATCGCGGGCGAGAGCCTGAGCGGATTATCGAGGGAGTTCCCGCAGCTCCGCGAGCGAGTCGATCTCGTAGGTCGGCTCGGTCGGGAGTTCGTACCCGCGACGGTGGTCCCGGCGAACGAACGCCGCGTCGATGCCGAGGGCGTCGGCCGCGGCGACGTCGACGCGGCTGTCGCCGACGTAGATCGGGTTCTCGACCCCGAGGTCGTCGATCGCACGCTCGAGGTAGTACGGTTCAGGTTTCTTTCGCTCGACTCCCTCGAGCGTCGGCTCCCGTCCGTACCAGACGTCGAACGGGGCAAGCGAGCAGTGATCGAGGATGTTCCCGATCGTCTCGTGCTGGTTGTTGCTGACGATCGCCGTCGGCTCCTCGAGGCGCTCGAGTGCCGTGACGTCCTCGTAGGATTGCTTTCGACCTGATTTGAGTTCCTCGAGCTGAGCCTGGATCGCCGCGCGTTCGCGGGCCGCCCAGAGCGTCTCGGGCTCGAGTTCCCGATCGGTCGCGACCGTACGAAGGGAGTCGATGTCCGGACCGAGCAGCGTCTCGACCTCGTCGCTCGTCGGCTCCACGACCCCGACCTCGTCGAAGGCGGCGCGGATCGCTTCGACCAGGACCTCGCGATCGGTCGGTCTCGTCAGCACGCCATCGTTGTCGAAGACGAATGCGTCGTATCCCATCCGTTCGAAGGGGTAGGAGTTGCGGCGTTTTCTCGGTTGTGTTCAGTCACCCAGGCCCCGCTATCGTCCGCGGGTTGAAATGCAAGGGAGCGGCCAGCACCACCGATGGAGACCGAGGGTTCGTACGCGCGGAGGATTCGGAGCCGACCACGGAGGGAGGGCGATGGGGCATAGAGCGCTCGTCGCCTACGAGCGACCGGATCGGCTCTACGACCTGCGCTACAGCCACTGGGGCGGTGCCAGACTAGATCTCGGCGATCGGATCGACGAGGAAAGACCGCTCGCGAACGGCACCGTCGAGGAGTCGCCGATCGCCGAGGCAGTCACCGGAGAACGGGTTCTCCCGGACTTCCTCGATCCCTGCCGGTACGAGGCGCTGTATCTCGTTCGCAAGGGAGGGGCCGACGGCTACCGCGTCGCCTGGCTCGAGTGGGACGAGCGCCGCGGAGGCGACCACGGCGCGATCGTCGAACTCGAACCCGGCGAAGACGACCGCGAGTTCCGGCTCTGGTTTCGGGCGACGAAGACGGTTCTCGGCGATATCATCGAGATGGGACAGTTTCCCCGACACGCGGCACGGACGTACCTCGAGGCACGGGTCGTCGAGGAGTACGACGGGATCCCGTACACGTATCGCGGCACGTAGGCGCACCGAGAAAACGCCGTATCGATGGGCACCGACGGCCGGGAATCGGTGATCGAACGGGGTCGTTATATCGCGTCCCCTCGCAGTGGGAGACGATGGCACGAGTCGACCGACTCCGGGCGTACCCGATCAAGGGACTCGACGGAATCGACCTCGAGCGAGCCGAGTTCGTCGCGGGCGGCACCCTCGCGTTCGACAGGGAGTTCGCGCTCGTCGACGCGAGCGGGGACGTTATAAACGGGAAGCGAACGCCGCGCGTTCACGACCTCGAGACCGAGTTCGAACCGGAACGCGAAACGCTCTCCGTCGAGACCGACGGCGGTGACCGCCGACGGTTCGACCTGGAGACCGAGCGCGAGGCGGCCGAAGACTGGTTCGGCGACGTCTTCGACCTCGAGCTTACCCTCGAGCGCGACCGGTCGCTGGGATTCGTCGATCGACGGGAGATGGGGCCGTCGGTGATCAGCACGGCCACCCTCGAGACCGTCGCGGGCTGGTTCGACGGCCTGACCGTCGAGAGCGTCCGCCGTCGGATGCGAGCGAACGTCGAGATCGGCGGCGTCGAGCCGTTCTGGGAGGATCGCTTCGTCGGCTCCGGGGCGCCGTCGTTCGTCGCCGGCGACGTCCGGTTCGATGGCGTCACTCCCTGCGGACGCTGTGTCGTTCCGAAACGGGATCCCGACACCGGCGAGGCGCTGCCGGAGTTCCAGCGACGGTTCGTCGAGAAGCGCCGGGAGACGTTTCCCGAGTGGGCCGACGGGGACGCCTTCGACCACTACTACACGCTGATGCTCATCGCGGACGTTCCCGAACAATACCGGGATCACGGTCTCGAGGTCGGCGACTCCGTCGAGATCGTCGAGAAGTAGTCCGGATCGCCGATGCGATCAGAGGGTGATCAGTCCTCGGTGTCGGCGACCGACCCGGACTCGAGGTCGTACTCCCACTCCCGGTAACCGCCCTCCATGCTCGCGACGGCGTCGCTGTCGACGTCTTCGAAGCTCCCGATCAGCCGGGCGGCCTGGATCGAACTCTGGCCGATCGGACAGGCGACGACCACGTCGTCGCCCCAGTCGTACTCGTCGATCTCCGTCGCGAGTTTGGCCATCGGCACGTTGATCGCGCCGGGGATGTGTCCCCGCTCGTACTCCGATTCCGATCGGATATCGACGATCTGGACGTCCTCGTCCTCGAGCTTTGCCTTGACGTCTTCGGGTGGGATTTCGGATACCATTGTTGGGTGTCGGCGAGTGTCTGCCGTCTCGAGCGTCGATCCGGGTGGAACCGGGGACGCCTCGACGGCAGCGGTTCGTATGCACTCGGTTGGGAGAGCGACCCGTTAACACCTTTCGGTCGGATCCGGCGGGTCGGGATCGGCGAACGGGTTCGACGCCATGACCAAGTGGACGAGCGAGAAACGATCGGGTATGCCCGAACTGACGTCGCTTTCGGATCTGACCGGGACGCCCCACGCCGAGGTGTTCGACGACGGTGGCGACCCTCGAGCGGTCCGGCTGCAACTCGAGGCCGACGAACGGATCCCCGAACACCGCCACCCGGAATCGAACGTGGTCTTTCAGCTCTTGTCGGGCTCGCTCGAGCTCTCGCTGGACGGGGAGCCCTACGAACTCGAGTCGGGGGATCTCGTTCGGTTCGACGGCGACCAGGACATCTCCCCGCACGCCCTCGAGGAGAGCACGGCGGTCGTCGTCTTCGCGTCGAAACCGAAGTCATAGCTGGGGAGTCGTTCGCGGCAGCGCCGTCGTGCAATCCAGATATATGTCCACATTCGTGCATACTCGATGCGTCCAGGGGGCGTACTGACGGCACAAACACGGGGATTTTTGTCTGTGCGGGACTCTACGGTCGACCATGACTGATGGGCGGGGCGAGACTCCCCGGCGAACAGGAATGACCGAGAAGTGCGGCGT
Source organism: Natronococcus sp. A-GB7 (assembly GCF_029688865.1). Lineage (GTDB taxonomy): Archaea > Halobacteriota > Halobacteria > Halobacteriales > Natrialbaceae > Natronococcus. Next base: position 15,476 of record NZ_JARUKV010000047.1, on the reverse strand, counting down.
CGTCGGCGTCGCGCTCGACGGTCGCAACGCGGCCCGACCGTTGTACTACGCGCTCTACGCGCTCCAGCACCGCGGCCAGGAGTCCGCGGGCATCGTCACCCACGACGGCTTCCAGCAACACAGCCACGTCGACAGGGGACTGGTCGGCGACGTCTTCGCCGAGGGCGACCTCGAGGGGCTGGCCGGCTCGGCGGGGATCGGGCACGTCCGCTACCCGACGGCGGGCTCGCTCGACACCTCCTGTGCACAGCCGTTCTCGGTCTCGTTCAAGAGCGGCTCGCTGGGGCTCTCGCACAACGGCAACCTCGTCAACGCCGACGAGATCCGCGACGAACTCGCCGCCCTCGGCCACGCCTTCACCAGCGACGGCGACACCGAGGTCATCGCCCACGATCTGGCGCGTAACCTGCTCGAGGAGGACCTCGTCCGCGCCGTCAAGCGCACGATGGGACGGATCCACGGCTCCTACGCGCTGACGATCAGCCACGACGAGACGGTACTCGGAGTCCGGGATCCCCAGGGGAACCGTCCGCTCTGTATCGGGCGGCTCGAGGACGGCTACATCCTCGCCTCCGAGTCGGCCGCCATCGACACCTTAGACGGCGAACTCGTTCGGGACGTCCGTCCCGGCGAACTGGTCGTCCTCGATGCGGACGGACAGGGTTTCGACTCCTACCAGCTCGTCGAGGAGGACAACACCGCTCACTGCTTCTTCGAGCACGTCTACTTCGCCCGCCCGGACAGCGTTATCGACGACACCCTCGTCTACGAGGCGCGTCGCGAACTCGGCCGGAAGCTCTGGACTGAAAGCGGCGTCGAGACCGACGTCGTCATGCCGGTACCCGACTCCGGGCGCGCGTTCGCCTCGGGGTACGCCGAGGCGGCGGGCGAGACGACCCCCGACGGCGAGGCACGCCCGGAGGACGACGACGGCGTCGAGTTCGCCGAGGGGCTGATGAAGAACCGCTACGTCGGCCGCACGTTCATCATGCCGACCCAGGACGAGCGCGAGCGCGCGGTCCGGCTGAAGCTCAACCCGATCAAGTCCACGATCGAGGGCAAGACCGTCACCGTCATCGACGACTCGATCGTCCGCGGGACGACCTCCACCCAGCTCGTCCAGCTGCTCAAGGACTGCGGCGCCGAGGAGGTCCACGTCCGTATCGGCGCACCGGAGATCGTCGCCCCCTGTTACATGGGGATCGACATGGCCACCCGCGAGGAGCTGATCGCCGCCGACAAGGACACCAACGAGATCCGCGAGACCATCGACGCCGACAGCCTCGCCTACCTCTCGACCGACTCGGTCGCCGACGTCCTCGAGACCGAACGCATCGACCTCTGTCTGGGCTGCGTGACGGGAGAGTACCCCTACGATATCGAGGGCGAGGAGACCGACCGCGACGTCGACCGACCCGACCTCGAGGGCCGGACGATGCCCGCCGACGACTGACACCGCCCGCACCGTCCGAGATTATTTCTTCGCCAAACAGATCGTAACCTGCGACAATACTTATCGGCGTCGAGTCCTCGCGTGCCATATGGTATCAGGATCCAACCCGTTCGAAACCGAGGACTCAGTATGACTCGCCGGCGAACGTTTCTCACGCTGCTCGGCGCGGCGACGATGGCGAGTGCAGCGAGTACCGGAACAGCGGAAGAGACCGACAGCGAGGAAGTGATGGTAACGAGCGGAGAGCTCGAGCCTTCGGAGGCGCTGCTCGCGTACGTCGTCGCGAACTACGGCGACCGCCTCGACGACGAGGACCGCGAGGTGATCCGCGAGGGGATCGAGGGCTCGCTCGCTTCCGCCGACGCGTTCGGAGACGTCGGACTCGAGAACGCGGACGAACCGGCCTACGGGTTTAGCGCGTACCGGGGTGATCGGCCGTGATCTCCGACGAGATACTCGTCGAACCCGTCGACGAACTCGGACAGCGACTCCGCGCTGGCGAGTTCACCGTCCGAGAACTGACGGAGGCCTACCTCGATCGCCTCGAGCGGATCGGCCCCGAACTCAACGCCGTCGTAACCGTCACCGACGAGCGGGCGCTGGAAGCGGCCGACCGGCTCGACGAGGAACTCGAGGCAGGCGAGGATCGGGGCCCGTTGCACGGCATCCCCTACGGGGTGAAGGATCTCGTCGCTACCGAGGACGCGCCGACGACCTGGGGCGCGGAGCCGTACCGCGAGCAGGCGTTCGACGAGGACGCCGCCGTGGTCCGACGGCTCGACGAGGCCGGCGGCGTGCTGATCGGGAAACTCGCGATGGTCGAACTCGCTGGCGGCTTCGGCTACGACAGCGCGAACGCCACCTTCTCCGGCCCCGGGCGGAACCCGTGGGACGTCGAGGCCTGGGCTGGCGGCTCCTCGAGCGGCTCTGCGTCGGCGGTCGCGGCCGGCCTCGTCGGCTTCGCGATCGGTACGGAGACGTGGGGCTCGCTCAACACGCCGGCTGCCTTTTCGGGGATCCGTGCGGTTCGACCGACCTACGACCTGGTGAGCCGCGACGGCGTCATGGCGCTGTCGTGGACGATGGACAAGGTCGGGCCGATGTGTCGCACGGTCGACGGCTGTCAGCGCGTCCTCGAGGCGATCGCGGAGCCCCGTTCCGAGGATCGGCCCGGGCGAGGGCCGCCGAAGGGCGTGCCAGGGGCTCCTCGAGCCGACGGCCGAGGAGACGACTTCGCGATCGCCGTCCCGGAAGGCGCGGGCGAGGGCGAACAGGAAGGTGTTCGCGAGAACTTCGAGCGAACGCTCGAGACGCTCGCCGAGTTCGCGACGGTCGAACGCGTCTCGTTGCCCGACCTGCCCTACGCCGAGATGGCGGGGACGATCATCGACGCCGAGGCCGCGGCGGCGTTCGAGACGCTCGTCGAAAGCGGCGAGATTCACGACCTCGACGACGAGGTCCACCAGCTCGGCAGCTACCGGGCGAGCACCGTGCTCGCGAAGGACTACGTCAACGCCAACCGCGTCCGGACGAAAGCACAGCGCCAGCTCGACGACCTCCTCGCCGACTACGACGCGCTCGTCTCCCCGGCCCGGGAAGCCGTGGCGAATCCGATCGAGGAGTCGATCGCGGAGTTCTTCGGGCAGTTCGAGACGCCGCCCGTCAACGCTGCCGCGAACGTCGCCGGGCTGCCGGGCGTGACGATTCCGAACGGCTTCGGCGAGCGCGGCCTCCCGACGGCCGTCGAGTTCGTCGGCCGTGCGTGGGTGGACCCGACGCTGCTCGCTGTGGCCTGTGAGTACGAACGACGAACCGACCGCGTCGACTACGCGGCGCTGGTCGAGGCACTCGAGGGACAGTGAGCCGGGAAGCGACGCACGACGACGGAATTCGGCGGCTATCCGCCTACGATCGAGCCGCCGTTGATGTGTAGCGTCTGCCCGCTCACGTACGAAGAGTCCTCGCAGGCCAGGTAGACGTACGCCGGGCCGAGTTCGCTTGGCTGGCCCGGACGACCCATCGGGACGTCCTGGCCGAACTCCTCGACGGCCTCGGGGTCGTAGTCGCCGATCGTCGCGGGGATCAGCGGCGTCCAGATCGGACCGGGCGCGACCTGGTTGACGCGGATCCCCTCGGGGGCGAGCTGCTGGGACAGCGAGCGCGTGAAGGCGACGATTGCGCCCTTGGTCGTCGAGTAGTCCACGAGCATGTCGTTGCCCGCGAACGCGTTCACCGAGGTCGTGTTGACGATCGCGTCGCCGTCCTCGAGATGGGGCAGCGCCTCCCGGGTCAGATAGAAGTAGCCGTGCATGTTCGTCGCGAACGTCTCCTCCCACTGCTCGTCGGTGATGTCGGTCAGGTCGGTCTTGACCACCTGGGCCGCTGCGTTGTTCACAAGGACGTCGAGATCGCCGAACTCGTCGACGACTTCCTCGACGGCCGCCTGGCAGAACGCGCTGTCGCGGACGTCACCCGAGATGGTCAGGCTCTCCTGGCCCTCGTCCTCGATCATCTCCGCGGTCGTCTCGGCGTCCTCCTCCTCGTCTAAGTACATGACGGCGACGTCGGCACCCTCGCGGGCGAAGTGGACCGCGGCGGCCCGGCCGATCCCGCTGTCCCCGCCGGTGACGACGGCGACCTTCCCCTCGAGCTTGCCGCTGCCCTCGTAGTCGTCCCGGATGAACTCGGCGGGCGGCTCCATCTCGCTCTCGAGGCCGGGCTGGCGATCCTGCTGTTGGGGCTCGACCTCTTCGGCCTTCTCGCGGGCCTGCTCGCGTGTCATGGTCAGCGCTACCTTCCGACGACTGTTGGACGTGTGCGTTGCGAGCGAAGGCAGCCTCCAGCCCAGCGACCGCAGACCCTCACCCGCTTCCACTCCGGCGCGCGTAGAGGATCCCCGCGAGGAGGGCGACCGCGAACAGGCCGAACAGCGGCCGGATCGGATCGACGTAGGTCGCGAGCCAGGAGCTCCCGAACAGCGCGACGAGGACGGCGTTGCAGTGCGGGCAGGCGACGGCGAAGAAGCCGCCCGCGGCGCCGGCGTATCCGCAGGCGTCGCCGGAGCAGTCGTCGATCGCCGTCCGCTGTGCGGCGTAGGCGCCCGCGAGAACCGTCGTCAGCAACAGAAACCCGTAGTCGAGCGGCGTTCGAGGGACCATCCGCTCGAAGATCGGCGTCGGGACGAGCCCGGTGACGACGCCGGTCACGAGAAAGAACGCGCCGCCGACGAGAAGCCCGTTTCGAACGGCCGTCCGATTCGGTTGCACGACCGATCGTTCGGCCGTCGGGAGGAAAAGCCGTCGGTTCGAGTCAGTAGCCGACGTGGAGGAGCGCGTAGACGACGATCCCCAGCGAGAAGGAGATCAGCCACAGCGTCGCTGCGGCCCGACCGACTCGAGCGTGGTTCGTCCGCGCCAGCTCCGCGGGCGAGTACGCCCCCGCCAGCAGGAGCGCGTGGTAGACGAGCGGGATGCAGACCACCGCGAGCAGGATGTGAATCGCCAGGATCGGCAGGTAGACGAACTGGTAGACCGCATCCGGGCCCGGAAACGGCTGCGGGCCGCCGGTCGCGACCAGTCGGTAGAGGTAGAGCGTGAGAAACGCCGCGAACAGGCCGAACGAGGCGAGCATCGCGATTCGGTGGCGATCGATCCGCCCGCGCCTGATCTCCCGCCAGCCGACCGCGATCGTCGCGATGGCCATCGCGCTGATCGCGACGTTGATGTGCGGAATGATCTCGAGGAACCACTCGGGCGCGCCCGGTACCGTCGACTGCGGAATCCGTCCGCCCGCGGCGGCGAAGACAACCGCCAGCGAGACGACGCTCAGAACGGCCGTGAGCGAGCGGACCCGCTCTCGAGGAACGTACTCCATGTTCGGGGGTTCGACCGAGCGAAGAAAGCGGTTGCTGTCTCTCGATCTGGCTCGAGCGACGAGCACCGTCGCTCTCGAGTGCAGCGTTCGTCAGAAGTTATGCGTGGGTGATGTCCGCGAAGGGAGATCACCTGCATCGTGTTTCGCGGCAGAGCCGCGCATGCGATGCGTGGGACCGGATTTGAACCGGCGGACCCCTACGGGACAGCGCCCTCAACGCTGCGCCGTTGGCCTAGCTTGGCTACCCACGCTCGCGTTCTCTTTCTGCACTCAATCGTATCCAGCGTGATTATAAAAGCCCTTTCCTTTGGGTCGGCGCCTGCGCCTGAATCACACGGAATCGGCCGAGGGCGCCATCCGCCGATCTGGGCGAACGGTACGAACCGTCCGTCCGACTGCCTTGGAAACGTCCGATCGTAGCTACCGTATAGTTAAAATGCGACAGATTCCAACGTACGGTATGGCTAAGTACTCGACCGGTTCGTCCGGTGGCGGTGGCGGGACGAACTGCGAACTCTGTGGCGCCGAGAGCGACTCGCTTCGGCGCGCGCAGGTCGCCGGTGCCGAACTCGAGGTCTGTCCGGACTGTGCGCCACACGACGACGCACAGAAACGCAGCGGGGGACGCGGGGGTCGCGGCGGCTCCAGTTCACAGGGAGGCGGGCAGGACGACGGGCCCAGCCGGAAACAGAAAGCGGCCCAGAACGTCGCGAAGGCCAACCCCGTCTGGGACGGCGACTCCGAACACTGGGAGAAGGAGGGGACGAACTACGACGACGATCCGTTACCCTACCTCGTCTCCGACTACGGCTCGGTGCTCGTCGAAGCCCGTCGAGAGGCGGGCTACCAGCGCGAGGAACTCGCCGAGGAGCTCGACGTCCCCGAGAAGGACCTGCTGGCGATCGAGCAGGGTCGGGCGACCCAGGCCGGCGTCGGCGGCGGCCTGATCGACGCCCTCGAGGAGACCCTCGACGTCTCGCTGGCGGAGTGAAGCGTTCACGGGCTTGTTCCGCGTCAATCGTCCGAACTCGCCCGCACTCGAACGATCATCGGCCGGCAAGCGGTGCTTACCGGACGGGGAACTGCGAGGAGCGTGGCAGCCGCCTGCCGCTCGAGAGAACCCCACTGTCGACCCCCCACCATTTTTGAGCGTCGGATTGTAGAACGTCTATGTCTTCCGAGTCCCTTCGGACAACGCTCTCGAACGTCACAGCGGGACCGAAGCGCGTCTCGGTAGCGGAACTCGGCGCAGCGTCGGACTCAGTCGTCCTTCTGTTGATGCAGAGTCACAACAGCGGCACGTGTCGACAGCAGGCCCGCGAGATCGCAGCCGAGTACGAGCGGTTCGAGCAACGAAACGCGGCGGTGGCGGCGGTCGTTCCGGGAAGCGCGCCGAAGGTTCGTGCCTGGCGACGGCTCGTCGATCCGCCGTTTCCGGTTCTGGCGGATCGGGACGGGGTTCTCGCCGAGGCGTTCCTCCAGCAAACCCGGTACGGACAGCTCGGGCGATTCCTCTCGTCGATCGGACGGTTACCGATGGCGGTCGTGCTCGACTATCGCGACGGCGAGCCCGTACTCGAGTACAGCTACGAGGGAGAGACGTCGTTCGACCGCCCATCCGTCGACGAACTTCTCGACGCTATCGACGAGTGCCGGTCGTGAGCCGTCGTGCTCTCGTCGATAGCGTCGCGTCTCCATCGAGTGCCGCGTGGCTCACATCGGCTCCGCAGGCATCTGTTACTCGGATCCGGATTAATTTGAGAGTTGGTCGATAACTACTATAGTAGTATCCAAATGGCGCGGCAGTGCTCGTGAATTAGCACATTGTCACATCATACGGACCTTATTTCTACCATTGTCCAGTTAGTTACTCGCATAATATAATTAGATATAAAACGGTTTGCTCTGACTGGTGAGAGCGTAACATACATGGCAATCGCTAACCCGCTGGTCGTTTTCGCGATCGGCTTGGTTGCAGTTATCGCGTTGCTCGTCTGGCTCAAACTACCCGCTATCATCGGCCTCATTATCGCCTCGCTGATCGTCGGTGCCGCGACGGCTGCGGTGCCGTTCGGTGAGGTGCCCGCGGAGATCGCCGACGGGTTCGGTGATACGATGGTCGGAGTCGGAATCCCCATCCTGATGGCCGCTGTTATCGGGAAGGCGATGATGGAAAGCGGCGCCGCAGAGCGGATCGTTCGCTCCTTCCAGTCGACGACCGGCGAGGACAAATCGTACCTCGCGCTGTGGGGGAGCAGTAGCGCGCTGTCGATCCCCGTCTTCTTCGACAACGTCTTCTTCCTGCTGGCACCGCTAGCCCGGTCGATGCGGGCCCGAACCGGACGCGACTACGCGCTGTTCATCTGTGTCATCGGCGCCGGTGCGGCGACGACCCACGTCTTCGTCCCGCCGACCCCGGGTCCGCTCGCGGTGGCGGCGGAACTCGGCGACGCGGTCGACCTTGGCGCGATGATGCTCGGCGGCGTTCTCGTCGCCATTCCGACGGCGGCGATCTCCGGCGTCCTCTACGGAAAGTGGATCAACGCCCGCCTCGACGACATCCCGCTCCGAGAGACGATGGGATCGACTCCCGAGGAGGTTCACGAGCGCGCCGAGCGCCCGATCAGCGAGCTTCCGGGCGTGTTCGAGGCGTCGCTCCCGATCCTGCTTGCGGTGGTACTCGTTGCGTCGAACACGACGAACGACTTCCTGGTCGATCTCGCCGCGGACGGTGTCGCACCGTTCGCCGGAATGGAGGGGGCTCTCGAGGCGGCTCAGCCGGCGACGAGCTTCCTGGGCGACCCCAACTTCGCGTTGACTGCCGCCGCCCTCGCCGCCGCGATAACGTACCTCCGTGCTCGCTCGATCGACCAGAGCGTCTGGACGGACGAGCTCACGGAATCGCTCAAGAGCGGCGCGCACATCGCCGCGATCACCTCCGCGGGCGGCGCGTTCGGCGGACTCCTCGCCGCCTCGGGGATCGGTGAGTACATCACGGACCTGGTTGCCGTCGGCGCCGGCGGTGGCGTAACCGTGCTCGTCTCGGCGTGGCTCGTCGCCGCCGCGATCCGCATCGCACAGGGGTCGGCGACCGTCGCGATGATCACGACCGCCGGGATCATGGCGCCGCAGGTGCCCGACCTGGCCGTCCACCCGGTCTACCTCGCGCTCATCATCGGCGCCGGCGGGAACATCTGCTCGTGGTACAACGACAGCGGCTTCTGGCTGATCAAGGAGATCGGCGGCCTCACCCAGATGGAGACGGTCAAGATCTGGACGGCGCTGACGACGATCATCTCGGTGACGGCGTTCGTGATCATTACGATCGTCGCCTCGGTCGTGCCGCTCGCCTGATCGGCACCGGCCGTCACCGCCCGCGCTTTTGGCAGAAACCGGATCCGAAACTCGAGGAGCCGACGCCGCGTTCTATCGCACCAGCGACGCGGCAGAACGGTCGCCTGCGGTCACTCGGGGCTCGCCGGGCGTCCGTCTAGACGATCCCCGCTCGACGCCTCGAGCGCCGTCGCCGTCGCGAGTCGAATCGCGTGGGGCCATCCGAGCGGCGTCGCGCTGTCGGGCGTCCCGTCGTCGAAGAACTGCTCGGGAAGGTACTCTCCCTTACTTCGCAGCGGCCCGCCCGGGGCGACGAGCTCCAGCAGCGCTCGAGCACGGGCGTCGAACTCCGGGGCGGCGTCGTGGCCCGACGCCGCGAGCAGTTCGTGGAGCTCCGCCGACGCGTGAGCGCCCCACGCGGTGGTCACCGTCCAGATCTTCGCCTCCTTCTGATCGGCGACCCGCCACGGGTCGCCCTCGAAGCGAGCGAGGCCCTCGATCGGGCCCTCGGGGTCGCGGTAGAGTCCGTCGGTCGTCGTCTCGAGGTGGGAGACGAGTTGCCCGAGTCGATCGTCGTCGACGGTTCCGATCGCGGCGTACTCGCGGTGGGCGGCGGCCAGCGCAAGCGTGCTCCCGTCGAGGCGCTCGTCGAGGTCGCCGCCCTCGAGCCGGAGCGCGTAACAACCCCGCTCGGACACCCACAGCGCGTCGAGACTCTCGTAGACCGTTCGCGCGCTCTCGCGTGCACGCGCCGTGACGTCGTCGGGCAGCGGCGCCCGGGCGATCGCGGCGTAGGCCTCGAGGAACGTCGCGGCGGTGTGGGTGAACCGTCCGGTCATGTTCTCCCAGGCGTTCTGGACCTCGCCGGGGAGGCCGTCGGCCTCGAGGGTGTCGTCCAGCCCCTCGAGCGCGTCGACGACGGCCTCGCGGACGCGCTCGTCGTCGTCGATTACCCGGAGGTAGGTCGCGAGGTAGGCTGCGACGCTTGCGGTCTGGTCGGCCTGGTAGTCGACCGAGTCGGCCTCCTCGAGTCGACCGTGGGCCCAGCCGGGGGCGAGGCTCCCGTCGTCGGGCCAGACCCGGTGGGGCCAGGTGCCGTCCTCGAGCTGGGTCTCGACGTAGAAGCGGGCGCTGGCGGCGTGCCACTCGTCGAGGCCGAGCCCCGCCCGCCGATCGGCCTCGAGCAGGAAGCCGGCGATCTCGGCGTCGTCGCGGAACCAGGTGTAGCCGTACCCGCCCGAGTGCCGGTAGAACGGGTCGAACTCGGGGCCGGCGATCCGGGCTCCCGACGGCGCCCGAAGCAAGGAGAGCGCCCGGAGGTCGGCGAACCCGCCGTCGATACCGGAGGTCGTTTCGGGGAGTCGGTCGCTGGCCTGCCGTCGACCCGCCTCGAGCAGCGCCTCGGGATCGGCGTGTGCGTCGGCGTCCGCCCGCACGCGCTCGAGGGCGTCGGCCCGATCGCCCGCCGAAAGCAGAGTCGCGATCGTCGCGGTCGGCTCCGACCCCGAAAGCTCGACGTCGACCATCACGATCGGGCTCAGGCGATCCTCCTCGTACCGATCGTCGGTCCCGGGTCGCGGAAACGGGACGAGGTCGTCGTCGAGTACCTCCTCGAACCGGATCGACGGGTGGCCGATAACCGAGAGATCCGTCGAGGCCGCGAGGAAGTCCCGCTCGTTGCGGTGGTGGACCTCGATGGCATCACCGTGGCGGAGCTGCCCGATCCGGCCCGTCTGGTTGTCGGGGGCGAATCCGACGCAGGCCCGGATCGTCGCCTCGGCGTCGTCCGGACCCTCGAGGGCGAACGCCGTAAGATGAAGCCGGCCGAGCGTCAGATCGTACTGTCGGCAGGTGTGGCCGCCGACCTCGTGGACGGTCTCGACGATCGCAGTGTCGCCGACGTACCGCTGGGTGCCGTCCTCGAACCAGGACACGTCGCCGTCGATCTCGAGCCCGAAGCGAGAGCGTTCGATCCCCGCAAGTCCCGACAGCGGGTACGAGTAGTCTTTGAGCGAGCCGTCCGGGGTGACGTGGACGAGCCGATCGTCGAGCCCGGAGAACAGCCCCTCGGTCGAGCGGCGCTCGCCGGAGAATCGGCGGGAATCGCCGCGGGAGCGCTCGACGTCGTCGAGTGCGTCGTACAGTTCCATCGTGTTGGTCGTTCGTGCTCCGCTGATTAAAAATTTGTTGAAAAATGTGTTCTTACTTTTCCGATCTCGGTGGGAGAGGGCCCGTTCGACGACCGAACCGATCGGGAATCTTTTACAGCGACCGGCCGATCGTTAGGGTGGAAAACACATGGACGACGACGACCTCGCTCGGTTGCTCGAGCGGTTCGGCCTCTCGACGAAGGAGATCGACACCTACCTCGCGATCCTCGAACACGGGGAGTCGAAGGCGAGTACGATCGCCGACGCTGCAGACGTCTCCAAGCGGTACGTCTACAGCATCAGCGAGGAACTCGAGGAACGGGGGTTCGTCGAGGTCGACGATCACTCGGTACCGACGCTGATCAGGCCGGTCCCGCCCGAAGCGGTCGTCGATCGTCTCACCCGCAGCGTCGAGGAGATCGAACCCGAGATCAGAACTCGGTACACCGAGACCGAGCGACCGGGCGAGCAGTTCGAGGTGATCAAGTCCCGACAGACGGTTCTCAAACGGATCCGAGAGCTCCTCGCTGGCGCCGAAACCGAGGTGACGCTGTCGCTGCCCGCCGAGGTGCTCCCGCGGATCCGGACGACTCTCGAGGAGACCGTCGACCGCGGGGTGCTCGTCTTACTGTTGCTCGGCGGCGCCGAAAGCGACCGCCAGGATATCGCCTCGCTGGCCGGGACCGCGAGTACGGTTCGAACGTGGGACGCGCTGGTGCCGACGATGCTGACGGTCGACCGACGACACGGGCTGCTCGCACCCAGCGAGTTGCTGACCGACTCGACGAGCGAAACCCGAGCGATCTCACTCACCCAGGAACAGCTCGCGCCCGTTCTGGCGGGTTCGTTCCTGGCGAACTACTGGCCGACCGCCGAGGAGCGGTACGTCACCGCCCCTCGCGAACTTCCTCGGACCTACGAGGGCTTTCGGAACGCGGTCTTCCAGATCGCCCTCCACCGGGCGGCCGACACCCGGATCGAGGCGACCGTTACCGGCTCCTCCATCGGTGACCGGGAGCTGCCTACGACGCTAACCGGTGAAGTCGTCGACGTCCGCCAGAGCCTCGTTCGCCCGGCTACCTCGACGCTGCCGATCGAGAACGCGTTCCAGCTCGAGGTCGACGACGAACGGTACACGATCGGGGGTTCGGGCGCCTTTCTCGAGGAGTTCGAGGCCGACTCGGTGACGATCCGCCGACTCGAGGCGGAGTAGCTGGCTCGGCAACTTTCTTGACCAGGGGCCGCGAACCCGGTCGTAATGAACGCTCTTTCGCGACCGAGTGAACGTTCGACGAGCGCACGGCCGACGATCACCCGAGCGAGCACCGACGGAGGTCGTCGATGAGTTCGCCGGAAGCCGTCAAGGAGCGAATCGTCGAGAGCGGCGCGCTCGCCGTCCTTCGCGGGGTCGACGAGGACGACGTCGTTCCGGTCGCTCGCGCGATGTCCGAGGCCGGCGTTGGCGCACTCGAGGTGACCGCGGACGGGACGCGAACGTACGAGAAGCTCGCGGCGATCGACCGCGAGCTCGAGGGAACGGACACCGTCGTCGGTGCGGGCACCGTTCTGGACGCCGCCAGCGCCCAGTCGGTGATCGACGCGGGTGCCGACTTCGTCGTCTCCCCCCACGTCGATCCCGAGGTCGTGACCGTCTGTAACCGCCACGGCGTGCTCTCGGCGCCCGGCGTCATGACGCCGACCGAGGCCGTCACCGCGATCGACGCTGGCGCGGACGTGCTGAAGATGTTTCCCGCCTCGACGGTCGGCCCCGGACACATCGGCGCCCTGCAGGGTCCGCTGGGCGACGTCGACGTGATCCCGACCGGCGGCGTCGATCGGGAGAACCTCGCCGACTACCTCGAGGCCGGCGCGGTCGCCGTCGGCGCCGGGAGCGCGATCGTCGACTACGACGCGATCGCCGACAGCGACATGGACCAGGTTCGAGAGACGGCCGCCGCGTTCGTCGAGGCTGTCGAGCACGCACGCGACGAGTAGCGGCCGCTACTGGTCGCCGCGAACGGTTTTGCTGCGAGCCGAGACGGGCAGCGACAGCGCTCGAACCTGCGGACCGCGTCGGCCGGGTCCGCGAATCGGTACCGACGGTCCCCCGACCGCTGTTCAAATATTTACTACAGATAGCGTAATCTTTTATTCGCTCGGTTCCTACCTCGAGCCATGAAGGCGATCGCAGTCGAACCGGGTGCTGGCGAACCGACCGTCGTCGAGCGCCCGCTCCCCGAACCGAGCGACGGCGAGGCGCTCGTCCGAACGCTCCGCGTCGGCGTCGACGGCACCGACCACGAGGTCATCGCGGGCCACCACGGCGAGGTGCCCCCCGGCGAGGACCGCCTCGTACTGGGTCACGAGGCCGTCGGCGTCGTCGAGGATCCGAACGGTACCGATCTCGAGGCGGGCGACTACGTCGTTCCGACGGTGCGTCGACCGCCCAACGGCACCAACGAGTACTTCGAGCGCGGCGAGCCCGACATGGCTCGCGAGGGAGAGTACCTCGAGCGCGGCATCGTCGGCGCCCACGGCTTCATGGCCGAGTACTTCACGAGTCCCGCCGAGACGCTCGTCCCGATCCCCGAACGACTCGCCCATCTCGGATTCCTGGTCGAGCCGATCAGCGTCTCCGAGAAGGCGATCGAGCACGCCGTCGCCTCCCGCTCGGCGTTCGAGTGGGAGCCCGAAACCGCGCTCGTCCTGGGCAACGGCTCGCTCGGCCTGCTGACGCTCGCGATGTTCGAGACGACGCTTGGCTTCGATCGCACGTACTGTCTCGGCCGACGGGACCGCCCCGACCCGACGATCGACATCGTCGAGAAGCTCGGTGCGACATACGTCGACTCGCGGGAGACGCCGGTTCCCGAGATTCCCGACGAGCACGAATCGGTCGACTTCGTCTACGAGGCGACCGGCTACGCGAAACACGCCTTCGAAACGATCGAGGCGCTTGCGCCCAACGGCGTCGGCGCCCTGCTGGGCGTCCCCGAGTCCTGGTCGTTCGAGATCGACGGCGGGAAACTCCACCGGGAGTTCGTCCTGCAGAACAAGGCGCTCGTGGGATCGGTCAACTCCCACCGCGGCCACTTCGAGGCCGCCACCGATACGCTCGAGGGACTGCCAGACTGGCTGTTCGACGACCTCGTCACGGGCGTCTACGGGCTCGACGAGTACGAGCGGGCGTTCGAGACCGGCGACGACGTCGTGAAGACGGCCGTCGAGTTCTCGTCCCTCGAGTAAATCGCCGGGACGGCTCGAGCCGTTCGGGCGCCGCGTGCGAGTCGGCGGATACCGGCGTGTAGTGCCGACAGTCGTACTCGTGTGCCTGAGAGTGTGTCCCGAAATAGAAACAATTACCCGATCACGAGTGAGTACTGCGCCTATGGGAGTCGACTACTCGAAGCTACACGATCCGAACGCGGAGTACACGATGCGGGAGCTCTCCGCGGAGACGATGGGCGTCACCGGCGAGCGCGGTAACGGCCGCGACGTCGAGATCACGGACGTCCAGACGACGATGATCGACGGCAACTTCCCGTGGACGCTCGTCCGGATCTACACCGACGCCGGCATCGTCGGCACCGGCGAGGCCTACTGGGGCGCCGGCGCCCCCGAACTCATCGAGCGGATGAAACCGTTCCTCCGGGGCGAGAACCCGCTGGACATCGACCGGCTCACCGAGCACCTCGTCCAGAAGATGTCCGGCGAGGGGTCGCTCGGCGGCGTCACCGTCACCGCGATCTCGGGCATCGAGGTCGCCCTGCACGATCTGGCGGGCAAGATCCTCGAGGTGCCGGCCTACCAGCTGCTGGGCGGCAAGTACCGAGACGAGGTCCGAGTCTACTGTGACTGTCACACGGAGGAGGAGGCCGACCCCGTCGCCTGCGCCGACGAGGCGGAACGCGTCGTCGAGGACCTGGGTTACGACGCCCTGAAGTTCGACCTCGACGTCCCCTCCGGCCACGAGAAGGACCGCGCCAACCGCCACCTGCGCGGCGTCGAGGTCGAGCACAAGGCCAGCATCGTCGAGGCGATCACCGAGCGCGTCGGCCACCGCGCCGACGTCGCCTTCGACTGCCACTGGACGTTCTCGGGCGGCAGCGGCAAGCGTCTGGCTCAGCGCTTAGAGGAGTACGACGTCTGGTGGCTCGAGGACCCCGTCCCGCCGGAGAACCACGACGTCCAGCGGGAGGTCACCCAGAGCACGTCGACCCCGATCACCGTCGGCGAGAACGTCTACCGCAAGCACGGCCAGCGCAGCCTCATCGAGAACCAGGCCGTCGACATCATCGCGCCCGACATGCCCAAGGTCGGCGGCATGCGCGAGACCCGGAAGATCGCCGACCTCGCGGACATGTACTACATCCCGGTCGCGATGCACAACGTCTCCTCGCCGGTCGCGACGACCGCCAGCGCCCACGTCGGCGCCGCCATTTCGAACTCCCTGGCCGTCGAGTACCACTCCTACGAGCTCGACTGGTGGGAGGATATCGTCCAGGAGGACGTCATCGAGGACGGCTACATCGACATCCCCGAAGAACCCGGCCTCGGCGTGACCCTCGACATGGACGTCGTCGAGGAGCACATGGTCGAGGGCGAGGAGTTGTTCGACGAAGCGTAATCTTCGTCGGGCCAGCAAATCTCTGATTTGCGGTGTTCGA
>NZ_JARUKV010000046.1 GCF_029688865.1 Natronococcus sp. A-GB7 | reverse complement strand
CGTAGAGGTGTCGCTCGTCATAGAGTTGAAGCTCCCTCTGCTAGCTCGAGAATACAAGGCCAGAGAACACGGTGTTGAAGTCGTATAGGAAAGTCCGTGCGACACGTCGAAGCGATGCCCGACGTGCGGGTTTACTCACGACGACAATCGGTCAAGAGAGGCGTTCGAGTGCCAGAAGTGCGGGTACGGGAACCTCGCAGACTACAACGCTTCGAAGAGTATCGGTTTGCAGTATCTCCGTCGCAGACAAAACACAGGCAACGGAGGCGCACCCGTAGATGTGCGCTTGAATCATGGAACGCTGAACGTGAGCGGAGAATACGTATCCTCTGCCTCTGTAGAGGCATAGAACAGGAGTCCACGCGAAAGCCTCGGTGTCGTTCGAGAGAGCTCCGCTCTCTCGTGATCAAGCGAACCCTTGGGTTCGCGGACCTCGCAGGATCGGAGATCCCGCTCAGTGACGAGACGCTCCGCGTCTCCAACTACTTGACGCCGAGGCAATTCAGGCATTGTTCATCCGCTGTATTTGGCGATTCCCACATTGCTGGCAGATGCTGACTCGGTATGGCTCTCGAGAAAACTCTGCGTTTTCCTTGCGAATACTCTCTGTCCGAATCTGGATAGAAACTTCGTGTAATGTTTTTATATCACACGTTTCACAATACTCAGTCACGCCGTCAACAGAGTTACTGGTGGTCGCCATCGTAAAGTGTACGACGTCTGGGAACAAAAATATATCTGTTTATGGTTTAGAGATTAAATTAACGTGACTGATTGTCACAGATCCATGCCTCTCATGTTACATCACTAACTAAGTGGTTGGGTCAACTTCCGCTGGTCCGAACTGAGACCACCAAATCAACCCACCTTGGGACCAAACGGTGAGATATTCGATCTGCTACGTCTGCGAAAGTGGTGGTCAAGGAGGTCATTGTCTTTCCGTTCTGTTTGTTCAGCACCATATCAGAGATCCGCTTTATTCACAGTCACTAATACTAAAGTATATTATGTACGTTGATTATGCTAGTTAATGACATAATATAAAGTCAGTTTAGTATTTGTACTCTCTTCGGATAGTTTTAGATATTTTTAATATCCGAGTCATCGCATACGCAGTTGCAATGTCCGATGCAAAGACTTGCCCCAAGAACCAGGCTGTTGAGTTCCTCAAAGACCACCCACGAATGATGGGCGTGCTGTTTACTGTTTGTCTGTTTCTGTCGCAGGCAGGAAGTGTGGCCGCGGCGAACGGTGGCGCAATCCGCTGATCACAGATCCTCGATATTGATATCGTGACTCCATCGTAGTTTTCCTTCTATCTGAATTGGGATATCTTCAAGCAGGAGGAACTGTTGAACCTCCTCAGTAGAGAGGTTGAACGTGTCAAGTGAGCCGCCAATTAAGTAGTACTCGTTGTTTGATTCAATATAGGGGATAAACACTGTTCCCATCCCATACGAGCCAGTTGGATAGGTTTTGATTTTGACTTCATAGCCGTCGTCAGCCGACTTAATTTCACACATATTTACCACGCTGCTTTCCGCCTGAACAATTGAAAATCCACCATCTCCAATGACAATGTATTGCCCACCAAGTAGTATGACTTCACGTGCAATTTCGTGAGCGGCATACAGCGGGAAACCACGATTGAGGAGGCGAGCAACCGTTTTCCCCATTTTTACTGCTTCGTTGTCGACCAGGTCCCCCAAGGTAGCGATTCCACCGATACTCCCTGCCTGAACGAGGTGATACCCCTGTCTGTAGGATCGACAAGCGTTCAAAAAGAAGGCGTCCATGCCGACAGTGTCGAGTGTTGCGGCATCAAGCACTCCGTCTGTGCACTGAATTCCTTCATCGTCAATATGACCAATGTAATGGAGGAAATTAGTCGGTGTCTGAAGAACTGATCGCAATTCTTCAACGGTTAGGTTTTGGTGAACGGTAATTCCAAACGGGAAGTCGCTACGGGACCCGTAGACTTCGTCGACGATATCTCTCTCGTGGTTCATATTCAAATCAACATCAACAAGCGGACTTGAGAGATCGATACCATTGTATACAACAGTAACATCGATATCGTCCTCTGTCGGTCGTCGACCGAGACGGTTCTGATATGCTTCGAGTAGCGCCTTGTTCGCTCCAAGGGGTATCCCATTACCAATCCAGATATTCTCAAGTGAGTTGTTCAGCTCGGGCTGGATATACGGCTCTGCAACCCCTTCCCTACTCTGATACTGAGTGTCATCGCCATTTCGAAGGAATTCGTTGATGAGTGCTTTTTGTTCGTTCGGCGGCGAGATTTCCTGACCACGGGATGTGCGCACGACGGCGAGACGATGTGAGATAAAGGGAAGTATTTCGACGTGTTCAGGTTCGGGGTCCACGTGAGCAGTGACCATCCAATCTGGGATATGTGGCTCGATCACTGAAAACGGTATGTCGAAGTAGGCTTCAAGACGCTCGGCAGGTGGACAGTCATACAGAGAGGTAAGGTCGTAGTCGAAATACGGCTCTACGGCTTGATGCTCGTGGAGATCTACCGGGTGAGCGCCCTCAGTTCGGACGATACAGTCGAGGAAGAAGACTTGTTTCAATATCTTCTCGACAGCTTTCTCAAATTGTCCCCCTGTCCCGAGGGTATACTGGAAGCCAGATTCAGTGACTAACTTTGGCGTCTCAGCTGGAACAGCATCTGCCCCAAGATAGTATACGAGCGGAGCTGCGGCGTAAATTGATCGGTAATTGGCCGGAATTTCGAGTCGGATGTCTGGATCCGAATGCTCTATGTTAGTTGGAATGTGCAGTTCTTTTCCAAGTTTAACAGCCGGAGGATGACCTCGGTTCGAGGGAAACGACCGTTCGGGGCTCTGTGTCTTGAGCGCCGATGCGAACGTTGAAATAGTAGCTATCATATCCTGCGGATCGTCAGTTGTTGTGACGGTTTCGGTCGGCTGTTCGTGGTCTGAACACGCTCCGATCAACACTTCTGTTTCATCACCAAAATCGATGTAAGTCTGTGTCAAACTCGAAGAGACAGTGATGGCACTCTCCACCTGAAGAGATAGTTCAATCGGCGCGAAGAGTTCGAGATGGTAGATTCCTTGGCAAAATGTTTTCGATGATGACTGCTCGACGCTCGACACAAACGATCCTGTTTCGTCCCGTACGTGTACTGGTACAACAGTTGGAAGCGTAATCGCGTTCGTCGTTATCGATACCGCTGCGTCGACAGAAGATGAAATCTGGCTGTTATCTATTTCCTCGGGTGAAACAATGTTGGGTGTCCAAAGAAGATACTGATGCCGATCGATTCGATCGAAAATCTCGACTCCGTAGCCGCCTTCTATCGGCACAAATAATACGTCTTTCAGCCGACCACTTTCATCTATACTAGAGTATGGGTCGTTCGAAAACCCCATCACTCTTGTTAGCGGGCCGCTAGAATAAATCTCTTATCTCGATTCATCCCTATTTGTGACCGGTGAAGTGTATATTCTGCGGCTATTATAGCGCAAATCCCGTCGGAGTAGGCCCTCGAGCTTTCGGACAACTTCCGAACGCTCGAGGTACATAGCGTGCTCAGAGCAGAAGTTATCTCGAGATATTCCCCTGCTCAAATCACTAGACAAAGGGTGGTAGGTGAACAGTAGGTTGGATGCTGGTGCAACACTCATCAGCGAAGGGAGGGGGAGGCACCCCTTCAGCTGATGGGCGGAGTCATTTCTTCTGATCCGCCAGTTTCATCAGATTCTCGAGGTTTTCACTCATTCGTTACCAGCCACATGTCGTTACAATGGTACGTGCCCGCCTAACCGATGAAGCGTGCACTAACACTCGCAATGACTCTCGCAGTGATCGGCGGTCTCATGACGATGGGATCCGCTGGAACAGCCGCGGCTCAAGATATCCAAATCAGTGGTGACGGTGGCGATGGAGGCGATGCAGTCAATGTCGCTGATGTGAACCAAGAAAATACTATTGGGCAGGAAGCCACTATCAACGCGCCGACGATAGGTGCTAACGACGACGAGTCTGACGACAGGCACAAGGATGATAATTCGAACGATGCTAACAATGGTGGCTCTGCGAGCGTTGGAATCGATCAGAGCGCCGAGCAACAAAACAACGCTGAAGTGACCCAGACCGCTGAAGCCGGTGACGGTGGCGATGGCGGCGCCGTTGACGTCAACCTCGACCTTGGCAACGGCCTGGTCTAATCGTCGAGAAAGCGCGTCAGTAATCTCTGGGCACCACTGAGTCATCTATTTTTGGCCTTGGCGAAACGATAGATGGTCAACATAGTTGGAGGTCTTCTTGTGAACTACCCCACCCTACTCGCTCACGGCTGACGCCGTTCGCTCCTTGAGGGTCGTGCGGTGTTGACGAGACGCGCTGCGTCTCGTTCGCACACCAGAGATCGAAGATTTCTGGAGACGTTGTATCCCCTCCCTGCTCGCTCCCGCTGGTCGCTCGCTGAAGAAGGGGGCTTAGCGCCTCAATCCAGCTAATCAATGGATACGCGTTCGAGTACGGCGACGAAGTACGTGCATTGCTACACCGGTTTGCGACCGATGAAGCTCAAGTCGATATTGAAGCAGCGGTTATCTACTTCCGAGACTGCACTCGCCACAACTGATAAACGGACACGATGAGTCTATCCAAAATATAAATGGTGTCCGATACTGATTCCTCGACAGCGGTCGACGAAGAAGTTCGCCAGCTGTACGAGCGATATCAGTCGGCCGAAAGCGACGAAGAATGCCACGAAATAGCTCTTGAAATGGGGAAGCTCGACGGACGCCGTCATGCCGATATTTATGCCGCTCTCGAAGACGAATAATCTCAATTCGACTATATCCCGTATTTCTAACACCGGGATAGAACTCACATGTCAGGATGATTTCGACCCCTTGGCCGGCAGCAAATCATAGACTCCTTCTCGTGAACCGCCTCGGGTTCAAGCCCCGAGGCACTCGGCCTGCTCCGCCTGTAGAACGAATCCGCGAGCCTATTGATAAACGCCTGCTCATTCGCTCCCACGATTAGAAAGGTACGTAGTCCGTGAATTCGGCTACTCGTCGCAGAACATCCCTGCATCAAATTCAGTTTCCCATCGCGGACGTTCTGGCCCCGGCATCTCATCAGCATGACCTCGCAGTTCGGTCATCGTTGTCCAAGGGTGGCACTGGGTCATCGCCTCAAACCGTTTGAAGAAGCTCAGATGGACCCAGCTATATTCGGCGGGCGGCTCATCAATGTCGCTTTGACGCTCTTTGATGAGGTCGGTGAGTTCTCGCTCGCTGATGTCGATACCTTCCTCTTGCGCGACTGTCAGCAGTGATGCGATTTCCTCTTTCTTCTTCTCGGTAACGCTCTGCTCACTATCAATATGATTGAAGTCGGCGTAGTACACCGCCAGAGCAGCCTGGATGACGTCTTCTCGTGTCTTTAGACTATCGCGGGTGAGGCCAGTATAGTCGCGCGGGAACACGAATGTCTTATTCACAAAGAGTGCTCTGACAAAACCGAGTTCCGGACTCTCACCACCGCTTTCTTTCTCATAGACACCAGCGATGTAATCTGCTGCCTCACCGAGAAGGTTGATCTTGATGTCGAATTTGGGGACTACTGCGGTGTCCAGGTTGATCGTATCCCCGAGGACGATCGATTCGGCGTTCGTTGGCATGTTGAGGCAGTTAGCGAACTCTCGGAGACGTCGTCCGTATACGCCGCGGTAGCTTCCAAGAACCAGGTAGCTACTATTTGCTTGCTCGAACCGGGGGAGCTCTTCGTTCATATAGCGGACAACTTCGTGGTAGTCCCCCTGTGGTGGGGAGCTGATTCCTTCGAAAATACGGTTGACAGCCCGGTAGATGGCATATGAATTGCGTGGAACGCGTGGGCCGCTCATACGACAGTCTACAGAGGTGTCCGTCTTAAGCGTTCATATACAGGTTGGAAAAGATGGTGTTTTCCCAACTTGGTCGTCCCGAACAGTTACGTGAATGGAGACGGAATAGACACCTATGAGTAATAGTGCGTGGGGTTCAGGAAATCCGATCGGCGGCGAGGCAGACCCATTTGGAGGTGACGATGTCATGCCGATCGAGAAACAGCGACGGGCACACCAATTCCTCACGCAGGAAACCCGCTACCACATCATCCAAGCCGTGCTTGGGCATCCAACGTACCTGGCGACACTCGACGAGCTCGAATACCTCGTGCCCAAGAATCGCTCCACTATCCGAGAGCATCTTAACCGGCTTGCAGATAAGCAGGTGATGGCGAAGTACAAATACCGTGGAGATGAGACCGAGCGTAACGAGCCACGGGAGTTCTGGGGGTTCACCGGTTACGGGATCACCCTCTTAGATGAGTACAGCTACCTCCGCTACGTTCCGGTTCTGCGTGCCCTGCAGGAAAATCTCTATTTGACCGAGAAAATTGAACGTCATCAGGATGCACCGCGACCAGAACTGCCAGAAGATGTTAGTGAAGCCCTCAAGATCCCAGAAATAGACGACGAAACAGAGGCAATTATTGATGACGCGCTCGCTGTCCGAGAACGCGGTGGCGACCAGCTCTTCGATGCACCCCCTATTGAACCGGACGAAGACGTCGAGACCGAAGCTGGTGCAGACCGACCTCTCGACGAACTCTTCTGATCTTCTGGCTGCCCGTCGTCTACGACCTGCAACGCGAGACAGCGTTACTCACAGCTTTGACATCAGAGAAGACTTCATGACACTGTCTAGTCAGTGACATCCACCTCCGCCTGAAGGCGGAGGAATCCCGAGCGTTGGGATATTAGGGTTTGCAGACTCCCTGTTCTCTCGGTGTGAACCGTCCGCTCTCGCGGTCGAACAGGAAGACTCCGGGCTGTGCCAACCAGCCGTTACTCATATCCCCCGTTGGAGGACTCTGAGTTATCTTTCTGCGAATGTTCACCGCATCGTTCACATCTGCGTTCATCGTCGTCTCGCACGATTCACAGATGTACAGCCCACGCTCCACCCGATTACTCTCCCGAATCTGACCGCAACACGAACACGTTTTGCTTGTGTTCTCCTCGTCTACGCGGTCAACGAGGATGCCGTATTCCTCGGCCTTGTATTCGAGCAGGTGGGCGAATCGGTCGAACTCCCATCCGTGCAATTTCTTGTTCCCAGACTGACCCCAGTTCCGCGAGTCGCCATTCTCGTCTTCACGGATGTCGCTGAGGTCGCCAACTGCTATCTCCTCTATGCCTTCTTCGACACACCGTTGAACAATGTGTTTCGAGAGCGTGTGGAGGAAGTGGTCTTTGCGTCGAGAGAGTTTCCGGCGAGCCTTCAACGCCCGCTTGGATGGCCCGTTCTCGCCTTCGGTCTGGTACTCATCTCGAGTGAAGTAGTGCTTGTCTTCTTTCAGCGTGTTCCCCGGATACAACTCCGAGGAGCCATCCTCGTAGTCGATGGCAAGGTAGTTGCTGATACCGAGGTCGATACCTGCCGTCTTGTCACCGGGAGCGTCCTCGACGGGAATTTCCTTTTTGCAGACGAGGTGGAGTTCCCACTCGTCTCCGTTCCAGACGGCACGCACCTGCTGGATGTTCTCCACTTGTACGTCGGGCCGAGTTTCGTATTCCGCGAGGATAAAGTCAGACCGTCCATCTTTCAGGTTGAAACCTTTCGAGAGGCGGAGTTGACCGTGTTTATCGTCGTGTTTGATGCCTTTCTGTTTCCACGTCACGGTGGAGCATGGGTGTCGGTCGCCACGTTTCCTGTAGCCCGGTGGGTTATTGCCGTCGTCGGAGTTGTACCAGCCGTTAAACGCTTCAGCAAGCTCTTCGAGAACTCGCTGACTTGACTGAGAATGCAGGTCACTATAGCGTTCGTGGTTTTTCAACTCTGATTTCAGTTCGGCTTCGCCGGGTATCTCGCCGTCTTCGTCCCATCGGCCTTGGATGTAGTAGCGTCCGACGTTCCACAGTTTGGATGCTGCGAACCCGCACTGGTCGAGGTCGTCACGAACCTGTTCGTGGTTCGTGATGCGTGCGACGTAGGGACGGGTCGTCTCCAGCATCGTACTGTGTTCATAACTAGTTATGGATCAAAGTCTATTAGATTCTGTGTTTAGCGTGGAATATCTGGGCTGTCGGAGTCGGTAGAATGGGTCACTGAGTGACGGCGCGTATCCACGGCCTGAAGGCCGTGGTATTGCGCCTGCTCTACGTATAACCGCACGCCTGTCGAAGAGGCAAAAATCGCTGACTAGAAAGTACCCCACTTCGTTACTTGTCAGCGGCCTGGCGAACGTCCGCGAGCGTGCGCTGAACGGCCTCGTTTCCGACGGCCTCTCCCAGCGTCTCGAATCCAGTGCGTTCGCTTCGGTCGCTCGCATTTGCGACGAGCCTCGAGACGATGAACTCTGGTGTCGACCGCCCCACGGTGTCGAAGCGAGGCTGGTAGTCGACGACCAACTCGAGGTCGGGACTCAGTCCCTCTGCGAAGATGCCGTCGATGCGGGCCTCGGGCGGCAGGGGCTCGAGGTCGTCCGCGAGGTGGGTAACGAACACGCCCAGCGCTTCGCGGTCGACGGTCAGTGTCACCAGTCCGTGCAGGAGGTCTGCCGCACTGCCAGGTTCGGTGATCGCCTCGAACTCGTCGACCAGCATCAGGGTTTTCCCGTCGGCCGATAGCGGCGGCACGATCGAGCGCAGCGTCGACTCGAGGACGCCTGCATTGAAACTCGCGTGGCGGCGATGAAAGACCAGCGCGTCAATTGGTGTCACTTCGGCCTGCTCAGCGGGAACGGGCAGCCCCATCGTCGCCAGCAGGACGATCTGGCACAGCGTCTCGAGCAGGGTTGTCTTCCCGCCGCTGTTCGCTCCCGTGAGGACGGTGACGTGCTGCTGGCCGGGAATGCCAGCCTCTGTGGGTCCCTCGGTAACGGTATGGTCGCCCAGCGCGTAGGTGATCGGCTGAACGTCCTCGCTGCTCGCGTCAACTGTAAGGTTGCGCGCGGCGACGACAGACACGGCCGCGCCGTCCTCTCCCCGGAACGTCGGTCGGGTACAGTCGTGGGCGAGTGCAAAGCGCGCCAGCGAGAGGTGGAACGCGATTTCGTCGACGGCGCTGACGGCCTGTTCGATGGCTTCGTCCCGCTCTGAGAGCGTCGATTCGAACTCTTCCGCGACTCGCTCTTCACGTTCGTCGGCGGCCTCTCGGAGGTCTGACCGCAGCCGGCGGAGCGTTCCGCCGACGAAGTCTGTGGCGTCCGTCGCGTTCGTCGGTATCGCTTCCCGTACCTGCTCGACCGTGACATCAGTATCCGAGAGGAGTCGAGCCTCGAACGCCTCGCGAAAGTCCGTGACGTCCTGAACACCGCCGTCTTGGAGATCATCGATGAGTTCGAGCGCGTTCGCATCCATGTCCTCGACTGTGCCTAGCGTGTCGCGCAACCGGTCGAGTTCCTCGTCTGCTCCCTCGCGGACCCGACCGTTGTTGAGTGCCGCAAGCGCAGTCGCGGCCGCCTCGAGAGCGTCGGCCTCGATATCCGCGATCAACGCGAAGGGACCGGACTTTACACCGGATTCGAGCAGCGCGAGCGCAGCTTCGACGGCGGCGAGTTCACTCCCATCGCGGTCATCGTAGCGGTTGAACGCCGCGAGCACGACCTCTCGGTCGTCGGCGGCGAGCGTCTCCCAAGCGTCTCGAGCCGCGAGCACGTTATCAAGGCGGTCTTCCATTGCCTTCTTGCTCTCGAGTGGTGTAAGCACCCGGATCCGGTCGGCTGCGCGCTGGGTGACGGCGTGATTGACAGCGAGATCTAGCAGTTCGTTGTACGCAGATCGGGCATCGCTCGTGGCCAAGATGTCCATTCTCTCGCCACCGGTCGCCCGGCGAAGGATCCGCGTCGCCCGTCCCCGGGCGAGTCCGGTGTCGGAGAGTGTCCGTATGTCCCCGCTCTCAATTGCTTGGACCGCTTGCTCTTGACCCAGCTCCTTGACCAATGTCTCCCGTGTCTTCGGACCGACTCCCCAATACTCCTCAAGTCGCATACTTCTGAGTTCGAGCCGACCATCTTGAACACTGTGCCCCAAACATTGAGTCGATCCGAACGGAATTGTGGACCCGTCATACCGGGCCCACCGCTCGACAGGCTTCGGCGTGACTATCCTTTCGTGCGCACAGAAATTGAGATTGCGTCGTTCGACGCGTATGGAGTTAGCACTGTCTCATTCCACCATTTCAGCAGACTCTCCGTGGATAGCTAATGCAGAGAAACTACCGATACGCAGGATGATTCCATTTACATTTCTGATGGAACAGACCAGTATGAAGATTGATCTCTGATACCGTTTCAACACAGCTAACCCAACTGATTGACCATATTGGTCACGAAGGAACTTAGAGTTCGATGACGGAACGCTCCTGCTCCGCGACACACCCGAGGAAGTTCCCTACGCAGAGTGGGACGACCGCGACGGTGACGAGTTTCGAACTCAGGCCTATCGCTATCGTTCGCTTCTCGAGTGGGCTGGTGAGTGGCATAGCGACTCCAGTGACGCTGGTCAATCAACTCTCCAGCAGAACGCCCGTCGATCCCACTCTCTCGATCTCGAGTTTCAGTTTCACTGTAGTTGGCTCGCCTATATACAGATTCAGGGATGATACTAGTATTAGAGGGAGCGGACACACCACCACCCTGTCACAGTCACACACGCTCCCTCCTTTCCACACTCCCCTCTGCCAACCCATGTCCACAGCGAACCCACCATCTCTCGGTACATGCCCGTTCTGCCAAGCCGAGATCACGACGACCAATGTGATCGTTGAATACGAAACAGAGACAGGACCAGCAGTATACGCTGAGTGCCCCGAATGCCGGGACGTCGTAAACCCAGAGTGATTCCCCCTCCATGCTATTTGAACGAGTAGACCAGTTGCTGTCCTGGACACAGCAGCCAGAAGTCGTGTACGAATGTCGTCACTGCGGAACCTCCGTGAGTAAGGACACCGAAGCCTGTCCTACCTGCGGATCAGGAGCAATCGCCATGTACCGGATATCCTGATCCATGACAGAGGACTACGACCGGCTCTTGGAGGTTGTCGCGGAGAACCCAGGTGCCACTCTCGAGGAAATCATAGACCTGGCACGTGATCACGGCATCATCAACACCGATATTCCGGATCTTGTCTCGATGGCGGTCAGCAATGACGATCTTCTCGAGTTTGACGAGCGGTACTGGGTGATGCGGACAGGCAAGTATCGGTTCCACCGATACGACCACCCGGAAACGTAACTGGAGAATTGCTCGTGCTCCGACGGCAGAGCAATCCTTACCAGATCAAAAGAAATCTCCGGTAACCGATAAGCCGGAACAGCACTCGACGGCTAGTCAGAAAAGGGGGCTTCGACGTATTGCTGTTCCCAGTCGCGTCGGGCCTTCATCTCACGGCTTTGTAATATGCACGACCAGCGTGGAACACGAGCGTCGTCCCCGCCTCGAGCAATCCAACCGACGGTAGCTGCCAAGCGTGTTCAGCAAGCTTCGGTCCATTCGCTTGATTCGACGGCGTCTGCCATCTTCCCACATTGCCTGGCGAGCATGCCGTTGATGTCGTCTACGACCATTAGACAACCAAACTTTATCATATACAAGTTTATTTGTCTCCAGTTGGCAAGTGAACGTGGTGACAGTTGGCTCTCATGCTGGATGGCGTATGTGGACTGTCCGGTTCTGACCACCGACTGGGTAATAATAGGTGGGCTAAAGTTAACAAGAACTATTAAACAATGAGATACAGATAATATTATGGCGCAGCAATCGACACGACGGACGGTGCTGGGCGGCGTTGGTACGGGTATCGCAGCCTTGGCGGGCTGTCTCGGTGACGACGACCCGTCAGGTGACGGGACCGAGGCGATCACGGTCGCCCGATCCGAGGCGAGCCAAGACGGTGAGTGGCAGCCCTACGGCGGTGTTGTCCCCTACTATACGAACATCTTCGAACCACTCGTAGGGACGACCCAGGAGATGGAACCGGCCCCAGTGCTAGCAACCGACTGGGAGCGCGAGAACGAGTCAACTTGGCGGTTCGACCTGCGCGAGGACGTCACCTTCCACGACGGCTCTGTGTTCACGGCGGACGCAGTGGTCTCTACATTCGACACGCTGATCAATCACTGGGACGCCACGGGCTGGATCAACGTCGACACCGGTGGGGTGACAGCGGTCGACGACCACACTGTTGAGTTCGAGACGACCGAGCCGTTCCCGGCCCTTCCAGGGACAATCTCTCACGATTACTTCGGTATCATCCACCCAGACACCGATGAAGACGCAGGCGTCGTCCTGGGAACGGGTCCATTCCAGTTCGTCAATCGCGACGGTCACGACGTAACAGTGGAGCCGTACGAGGACCACTGGGACAGTACGCCGACCACGGAGCGCCTCGCTTTCAATGTTGTCGACGACGGAACAACCCGGACGACGGCCCTAGAGAGCGGCGACGTCGATCTGGCGATTGATCCGCCTCAAAGCGACGTCGGCCGCCTTGAGGACGATCCCGAGACGGCGGTCGAAACCCAGCGGACACCGCGGACCTGCTTCGGCGGCGTCAACATCTACAAGGAACCGACAGATGACGAAATGCTCCGCCGGGCGCTGTGTTATGCTGTCAACCAGGAACAGCTCGTCGAGACGGTGTTGGAGGGCGTCGGCGACCCCGCCCGCGGTCCCATTTCACCGGAGATTCCGTGGGCGGCCCACGACGAACTCCCGGGGATGGGGCCGGATCGCGACCGCGCTCGTGAACTCGTCGCTGAGTCGAGTTATGATGGGGAGACCCTGACTATTCTGATCGATGGCAGCGAGCCGGACGACCGGGCCGTCGCGGAGATCCTCCAGAACTGGTTCGAAGAGATCAACGTCGAGAGCGAAATCCGCAGCGTCGAATCTGCGGCGTTCTACGAGACATTCACTGACGGCGAGGCCCACGTCTCGATCGTCGCTTTCGGCTCGAACTCCGCGGCCTCCGACTACCTTATCCGCGCTGTCTTCCATTCCGAAGGCAGCGACAACCAGCAGCTCTACGAGTCAGAAGGTACCGGCATCATGAATCTCGGTAGTGAGGTTGACGACCTCATTGAGGGCGGGTACCTGGCCGAGTCGGCCGATCAAAAGGCCGATCTCTACGGCGAGGTCCAAGAGCGTGTCGTCGAACAGGGTGTCGTGATCCCGCTGTACTACCTCGAGTACACGTTAGCGCGGCGGGCCTCGCTGCCCGCACCGGAGCTGCATCCGATCGATAAGCACACTGACTTCACCGAACTCGAGCGAGGCGAATGAGCATGCCGGCGTCGGTCGACATGGCTTCGATCTGGGCGCAGGCCATTGAGAGCGGCGCGATCGATCGGTGGGCGCCCGATGCCGATCGCGACTACTGGCAAACCCACGGTGACGCCTACGACGATCGATTTCCCGACGGGCCGCCAGAGGGGTTCGACGCCGTGGCTGAGGCCACCGCCGAGGCACGGACGGCCCTCGAGATTGGCCCCGGGACAGGCCGATACACCATGCGTCTCGCACCTCAGGTCGAGCAGATGACCGTCGTCGACTACGCACCCTCAATGCTCGACCGGCTGCAAACCCGTCTCACAAACCAAGGCATCGACGGCGTCACCTGCCGTGAAGGTCGATGGCCAGCAGTCGGCGCTGCGCCTCACGACCTTGTTCTCGCCGCCTGGACGACATATTCCCAGCGCGAGATCGACGCCGCGCTCGATGCAATGGTTGCCGCCACGCGACGGCGGCTGGTGATCGTAGACAGTGCCGGCGTTGCTCCCCCTCACACAAAACTGCTCGCTGCCGTCTGCGGCGACGACCCGCCTGATCCCGCACCTCGAGCGCTCTACGTCGTGAGCTATCTTTGGGAGACCGGCGTACGGGCATCACTTACGGTCGACAGTGCCCGCCGCTGTTACGAGGCCGACTCCTCGCAGTCGATAGCTACCCAACTCGCTCCCGAGGCCAATCCAGCGACCATCTCGACGCTCGCTGACCGACTTGATGACCATCTCGAACCGACTGCCGAGGGCGTTCGCTACCAGTACGAGATTCCCGCCGGTGTTGTCGTCTGGGATCCGACCGACGAATCGCTGGCAGAGGGTTCATCGGGCGACGGCCGGTCGGACGCGACTGAAAGCGGAGGTCCTGACTGATGCAGTACCTGCTACGTCGTTTCGGGAGTTCGGCAGTCGTGCTCTTCGGAGTCACGATGATTACCTACGGCCTGGTTCACCTCACGCCCGGCGATCCGGCCCGGACCGTCCTCGCCGAGCGCCAGGGCCAACAGCCCTCCGAGGCGGACGTCCAGGCGTTCCGCGCCGAAGAGGGACTTGACGAGCCGCTCCCACTACAGTATCTCCACTGGATAGGTGATGTCCTCCAGGGCGATCTCGGGCGGTCGTACTACGGCGATGGCGCGGTGCTTGACCTCCTCATCGCCTATCTCCCGAACACAATCGAACTCGCTGGCGCGTCAATTTTGGTGGCCGTTGCCGTCGCGATTCCAGCGGGTGTGGTGAGTGCCGTCTACCGTGGGACGTGGATCGACTACGTGAGCCAAGTGATCGCGCTACTGGGCGTCTCGATGCCGAACTTCTGGCTGGGCTATCTGCTTATTATCGGTGGTGCCCTCCGGCTGGGTATCTTTCCCGTCTATGGGGCGGGCACTGTGGCTCACCTCGTGCTGCCTGCGGTCACGCTCGGAACTGGAATGGCTGCCGTGCTCACGCGGCTCGTCCGTTCGTCACTGCTGGAGACCCTGGAGGAGCCCTACGTTGATGCAGCTCGGGCGCGTGGGCTGCCTGAGCGCGCGCTGGTCGTTGCCCATGCCCTCCGGACCGCCATGCTGCCGGTCGTTACGATGATTGGCCTGCAGCTCGGCTACGTCCTCGGTGGCGCAGTCGTCGTCGAGGTTGTCTTTCAGCGGCCCGGTCTTGGAATGCTGCTCGTCGATGCCGTCTTTGCCCGGGACTTCCCGGTCATTCAGGGTGTAACGTTGTTGGTCGGAACCTGCTTCGTCATCGTTAATCTCGGGACAGACCTCGCGTACCAACGTCTCGATCCGCGCGTTTCGCTAGCAGGTGGTGGCACATGAGCGCCTCGCGACTTCGGTCGGCTCATCGTGCGTTTCGCCAGGAGTGTCTCACTCATCCGACAATCCTTGCGCTCTGTCGGAATCCCTCGGCCGTCGCAGGCGGGGTTGTCGTGACAGCCCTCGCCGTCCTCGCGATCGTCGGCCCCTTTGTGACTCCCTATGATCCAACCACCCAGCATCTCGAGAACCAGCTACAAGCCCCCTCACTCGCCCATCCGCTCGGAACCGATCAGCTGGGCCGGGACGTCGCGACTAGGGTGGTCTACGGTGCCCGCCTCACCCTCGGCATCGCCCTTCTCGTTACAGTCGTCCGGCTAACGATCGGTGTAGTCGTTGGCCTTGTCGCTGGCTACGTTGGTGGCTGGGTTGACGAGGCGCTGATGCGGGTGGTCGACGTCCTGCTCGCCTTTCCCGGCATTGTTCTCGCACTTGTCGTCGCGGGGATCCTAGGGCCGAGCCTGACCAACCTTGTGCTCGCACTCGCCGTTGTCGGCTGGACTCGATACGCGAGGGTCGTCCGCTCGAGCGTCCTCGAAGTTCGCGAGCGCCCGTTCGTCGCCGCCTCTCGGCTGACTGGCGCCTCCCGATGGCGAGTGGTTCGACGACACGTCCTTCCAAACGTCGCCGGACCGGTAGTCGTCCTCGCAACGCTCGATCTCGGCGGCGTAATCCTCGCCGCAGCCGGCCTCTCCTTCTTGGGGCTGGGCGCCCAGCCGCCAGCCCCCGAGTGGGGGACGATGCTCGCAACCGGCCGCCACCACCTTCGAGAGGCCTCGTGGCTGGTGAACGCGCCTGGCCTGGCAATCGTCTTTGCGGTGCTAGGCTCGAACCTCCTTGGCGACGGCCTGCGAGACGCGCTGGATCCGACCGATCGGACCGGCGACGCCCGAACCGAGGTGGCCCGCCGTGACTGAGTCCCTCCTCGACGTTCGGGATCTCTGCGTGCAGTTCAAAGGTTCGGATGGGACGGTCCGGGCCGTCGACGGCCTCTCGCTATCGGTCGAGGCCGGCGAGGTCGTCGGTCTCGTTGGAGAGAGCGGCTGCGGTAAGTCTGCTGCCGTCCGCGCGATCGCAGGACTCCACGGCGACGATGCACAGGTTGAGGGCACCGTCACATTCGACGGTACCAACCTGCGGGAGGCACCGGCCGAACGCCTACGACAACTGCGCGCGACCCAGATATCGACGGTGTTCCAAGACCCAGCGGCGACCCTGACACCGACTCGAACCGTGGGTTCGCACTTGCGGGAGGTGCTCCGCCTCGCCGATCGGCCTGCCGAGCGCTCACTCCGGTCAGTCACGGGCTTCGACTTGGGTCTAGGGCGCGTCGTGGGTGACAACGTGGATTCTGATCGGCGGGATCGCGCCGCAGCGCTCCTTGATAACGTTGGTCTCGACGGTTCTGACTTTCTAGACCGTTATCCCCACGAACTGAGCGGCGGCGAGGCTCAGCGGGTCTCGCTGGCGCTGGCACTAGCATCCGACCCCGACCTGTTGCTGGCCGACGAGCCGACGACGGCCCTTGACGCGACGACACAGATGGACGTCCTCGACCTGCTCGACGATCTGGTTTCGGAGCGCGACCTCACGACGTTGCTTGTCAGTCATGACCTAGAACTTGTCGGCGAGCGCTGTGATCGCGTCGTGGTCGCCTACGCCGGCCGGACGATGGAGGCTGGCCCCGCCGAACGCGTACTGTCGACTCCCCGTCATCCCTACACTGCGGCCCTGCTTGCGTGCCGACTCGACGGTGCCGACCCAGGTGAAACTCTTCCAACGGTCGACGGCTCGGTGCCCGATCCAACGACCGAAACGGCGGGCTGCCCGTTCGCGTCGCGTTGTAGCCACGCTACCGACGACTGCCGGTCGAAGGCGCCGCCGACCATGGATCTCGGCGACGACGGCCGCGTCAGCTGTGGTGAGCGGGACGCGATCGCTGCGCCGGAACCCGCGTCAGCATCCACCGGCGGAGACGCTACAACTGGTATCGCTGGAGGGGCGGCACTGGACGACGACACGGCGTGTGCCTCTCGGTCTCGCACCATCTCCGTCGACGGCGGAGAGCTGTCGTTCGCCCACACTGGAGCATCCCAGTCAGCTGATGCCGGGCAGTCGCCGTCCACCGATAGGTCATTGCCCGCCGACGGGGAGCCGCTACTCGAACTCGAGGACGTCTCGAAGCGCTATCCCATCGACGACTCCTGGCTCGCTCGCCTTCGGGGGACCGATCGTTACACGGATGCCGTTGACGACGTCTCGCTGTCAGTCGGCGGGGGAGAAACTCTCGGGATTGTCGGCGAGAGCGGCGCCGGCAAGTCGACTGTGATTGACCTCATCACCGGACTCGATACGCCGACCAGCGGCAGGATTCAGCTAGCTGGTAAGCCGATCGGCGCCCTCGGTGACCGCTCTCGTGAACAGGTGGTATCGATCGGTCGGCTCTTCCAACATCCACGGTCGAGTCTCGACCCACGTCAGCGGGTGCGTACCGCAATCGAAGAACCGCTTGTCGAAGCGGGCTGGGAGTCGACGCGTTGCGAGGATCGGATTCGGGAGTTGCTCACCCTCGTTGGCCTCGACAACCGCCACGCCGACCGCCGCCCCGACCAGCTCTCCGGCGGTCAGTGCCAGCGGGTCGCTCTCGCCCGAGCGCTCGCTCTCGAGCCCGCGCTGGTCGTCCTCGATGAGCCCACCGCCGCGCTTGATGTCTCCGTCCGTGCCCAGGTCTGCAATCTACTTGTCGGTCTACAGACCCATCTGGATTGTGCGTTCGTCCTCGTGAGCCACGATCTCGGCGTCGTCGGCCACCTCGCCGATCAGATTGCCGTCATGCGCGACGGCCACGTCGTCGAGGCCGGTTCCGCTGCGGTGGTCTGTACTGATCCCGAGACAGCCTATACAAGACGGCTTCTGACCGCCGCTAGCGGTGTTCCCGATCCCAATCCAGCACCGCCAGCCAACTACCAATCCCTTGACTACGAATGACAACAGCCAATTCAACCACGCGATCCGCTGACGCATCGTCTCTTAGCCATCCGACGTACGACGTCGCCGTCATTGGCGGCGGCCCCGCCGGCTGCTCGGCCGCCGTCTTCACCGCCCGCGCAGACTTGGGGACAGTCCTGTTTGAACACAACCGCGCATCTCTGTTGAAGTCGGCCCACCTCGAGAACTACCTCGGCTTTCCGCTTGGAATTCAGCCGACCCAATTTCTCGAGTTGGCTCGCGAGCATGTTCGTGAAGTCGGCTGCGATGTCCACCGAGAGGGCGTGACCTCCCTACGAGTGCTCGACGATGATTGTGGCCAAGTCGAGCTTGAGGGTGGCAAAACGACTACCGACAGTGAGACCGACAACCACACGTTCGTCCTTGAAACCAAAGAGCGAACTGTTGCGGCCGATCGTATAATCGTCGCCTCTTGGGCTCGGACCGAGTTCCTCGAGCCCCTGTCTGTGACCCGTGAACCCGAGGAACCCGGGCCGGTAATGGTTATCCCGACCGACGAAGACGGCCGGACCGACTGCGATGGAGTCTACGCTGCCGGCCGAATTACGAGCACCAACCACCAGGCAATTGTCAACGCTGGTAACGGTGCTGATGTTGCTTTGACACTAATTCGGGACGTTCGCCCCGACTACTACAACGACTGGGTGGTTCCCGAGGGCTACTACGACAGCTACGACCGCGAGATCCCAGAGGGCGTCGAAGAGATTTCTGTGAACGAACGTCGACAGCGGAAAGACCGCGCTGAGGCGGTGATGGCAGACTTCTTCGAGCAGTGATCAGGTCAACTGCTTCTCTATACCGCACTACGATAGGGTTCCACTTGCATTTACGCTCGAGCAGCCGGTTCAGAACGACAAGACTGCTGCCGAGTCGGATCGAACTGTCGCGTTCGTCCAGGGCCACCGATACGTCTCTGCATCTGCGCTTCGAGACAACCCCACTACGACATCTGCTCTCGGCGAGTGATCATGCGCGGATGTCGTTGAGGTAGCTCTGGGTCTCGTTGAGCTGGCGTTGGATGTCTTGGCCGCTGGTACTAAAGCGGGCAGAGATCACTGCTCGAGTCGAGACCTCCTGGTACCTTCTGAATACCCACCTTCGAGATTGCTCTCGAGTCCCGGTAGTTGTTACAGGGAGACGCACACGTACCTTTTTTCGTCGGGTTCGCTCGCGTTTCTCGCTCACCACTCCTCCAAAAATCTACGCTAAAAAGCTGCCTCCGCGGGCTTCGCTCGCGGATGCTGGCAGTGATATCTGCTTCACCTGTACGTACCGTTCGTCGGGTAGTCGAAGAGGGATATGCGAACCGTTCTATGACACCTTCTATACGGATTTGCTCCTCGAGAGTATCGGTGCTGTCGTCCTCCTGTGGCTCATGAGATCTTTTTCGAGAGGTAGGACAGCCTACGCTACTGAATTGAAAACACGAGAGAACGACTTCCCGTCATAGCTCTACCTTGTGGCCAGAACCACTTAAAGGAGCGAAGGAGTGTAGTCAGCGGGGATAGGACTCATCGAGGCTTACGATTGTCCTTGAGCACAACC
>NZ_JARUKV010000045.1 GCF_029688865.1 Natronococcus sp. A-GB7 | reverse complement strand
GTGACAAATTCTCCACTTCGGATCCACTCTCCGTGCTGATCCGTGCACTGATCGACGTAGCCGGACTACTTTTTCGGCTGTTACACGACCAGCGAGCCCGCCAGTCCGATCAGCGCTACGCCGAGCGCGAACTTGAGCCGACCCGGTTCGGTCCGGTGGGCGACCCACCAGCCGATCCCGACGCCGACGAGGTAGGCGAGCGTGATCGGGACGAACAGCGAGGTGACGATCGCGTCCAGCAGCAGGTAGTTGACGGCCGTGAACAGCGCCGTCGCGACGACGACGACCTGCGTGATCGCGATGGTCGCGAGCATCGGCACGCCCACCAGCACTAACGCGGGCGCCGACAGCGCCGCACCGCCGATCCCCAGCAGTCCCCCGGCGACGCCGATCACGAGCCCGACGGCGACGAAGCCGACGGTGTCCCACCCGCCTCGCCCGAGTTCGACGCGCGACTCGAGGTCGTGGTACTCTCGGTACACGATCGTGACGCCGACGACGGCGAGCAGCGCGGCCAGCACGAGCCCGTACAGCGCCCGCGAGAGGAAGGCGTTGGCCTGCACGCCGACCCAGGTGCCGCCAGCGGCGGCCGTGCTGACGACGCCCGCGATCCACCAGTCGATCTCGCCCGAGCGCGCGTAGATGGCGCTACCCAGTACCGCGCCGATCATGAAGACGGCACTCGAGGTGCCCGCGACCTCGGCGCTCGAGAGCGACGTCGTGAGGTAGAGCCCGGTGACGATGAGGATCCCGCCGGGGCCGATCGTGGCGACGATGATTCCGCCAAGGAAGGCCAGGGCGACCAGCGCGACCAGCACTTCGGTAGCGACGACCACGTATCTCGGTCGGCGGTACTCGGTAGGCGAGGGTAGGGGTTCGCCTTGCTTGTCAACGGTCGCGGCGCTTGCGAACGGTTCTCTCGAGCGCGGTAGCGGATCGCGCTAGTAGAACAACGACGGCAGCGCGAGTGCGACGCCGTTCGTCCAGCCGAAGCCGAACTGCAGCGGGTACTCCCCGCCCCCGCCGGCGTCGGAGCCCCCGGTGACGTCGTACTTCTCGAGCATCAGCCCGGTACGGTCGAAGACGTCGCGGTTGAGATCGAGCCAGCGACCGGCGATCGTCTCCGCCAGCTCGTCGTAGCCGTACTGGCGAAGGCCCACGGCGGCCATCCAGTGCAGCGGCGCCCACCCGTTCGGGTAGTCCCACTGCTCACCCGACTCCGTCAGCGTCGTCACCAGCCCGCCCGAGTGGAGAAAGTGCTCCTCAAGGTGGGCCGCGACTGCGGCCGCCTGCCGGTCGGTCGCCAGTCCGCAAAACAGGGGGACGACGGCCGCGAGCGACCAGCTGTCGGTCCGGTGGCCCTCGGTCCAGCAGTAGTCGAAATAAAAGCCCGCCTCGTCGTCCCAGCAGTAGGTATCGATCGCCTGCCGCCGCTCGTGTGCGACTCGAGCGTAGCGCTCTGCCTGATCGGGGTTTCCGGCCGTTCGCTCCCATTGCGAGAGCTTCTCCTCCATCGCGTAACACAGCGCGTTCAGGTCAACCGGGAGCAGTTCCGTGGTTCGGATCGACGTCAGATCGTCGTCGTCGGCGAGCCACCGGCTGCTGAAGTCCCAGCCGGACTCGCAGGCGGCCCGGACGTCCCGGTAGAGTCGTCGGTCCCGTCGCTCGGTTTCATCGGCGAGGGTGACGTCCTCCTGGTAGGACTCCTCGCGCGGAGCGGCGCGGTCGTCCCAGTACCGGTTGAGCACCCCCTCGTCGGTGCGGACGACGCGACGGGTGCCCCGGTCGTCGGCCGTCGCGGTCTCCGTGCCGTCCGTCCAGAACTCGTGCTCGCGCCGTAGCGCCGGGAGGTAGGGCTGGACCGCCTCGAGCCCGCGCTCGTTCTCGAGGATGTCGAGGAGGTGACAGAACATCGGCGGGTTCGATCGGCTCGAGTAGTACAGACGGTTCCCGTTCGGGACGCAGCCGTACTCCTCGATGAGCGCCGCGTTGTTCTCGGCGAGTTCGTCGATGAGGTCGATCCGTCCCGTCACGGCGAGTCCGGTCGCGGCGAAGTAGGTATCCCAGTAGTAGCTCTCCCGAAACCGTCCGCCGGGGATCACGTACCGACCCGGCACCGAAAGCAGCGTGCTCTGCTCGGGCTCCTCGGTCGGCTGTTGAATGAGGTGTTTCCACAGCTCGTCGATGTAGCGCTCCATCGAGGTCCTCGAGGGATCGGCGGCGGTGACGGGATCCTCCGGAAGCGCGAAGGCGTCGATGACGAACTCCTCGACGTCGAACTCCGGCTCGGTTCGCTCGCGCTCGAAGCGGTTCCTGATCGCCTCGGCCTCGTCCTCGGGAATCGTATCGACGAACGCCTTCGAGTCGTCGAACGCTTCCGAGAGCTGCACCCGCTCGAAGAGTTCGCCGGCGAGCTGTGGATACGTCGCGAACGAGGACATGTTTGTTACTGTTGTAGTAACTCATTTCAATCTATCCTTAAACAGCGAGAGAATCGCGCCGTGCACGGCGTTCGCAAGACCACAGGTCTTGCGCGCACACCAGAACGCGGAGCGTTCTGGGGGCGGGCGTGAATCGCGTCACTCGGTTTCGCAGCCGCGCTAATCGGCGGAACTGGATTCCATACGTTCGTCGATGCAGCCTCTCACGAGGCCGGATAGGTCGATGTGGTTTTCGTCGATCCGTTCGACTTGGTCCTTCGTCGACGGTACCGGTTACCGCTGGGACGACGCCTCCCGCCGAGCCTCGAGCAGTTCGTGACACTCCCGGCAGGGGCCGATCCAGGCCCCCATCGCCCTCGCCTCGCGGATCAGCCGCTCGTAGAGCGTGCGGTAGCCGGGAAACTCGTTCTCGTTCATGTAGCGGGGGTGCCAGAGCACGGTCATCACCGCATCGTGGTCGTGGGCCTCCTCGAGCAGCCGTCGACACTCCCGCCAGGCCCACTCGAGGGAGGGCGCCGACGGGAGCAGCGCCCGCTCCATCAGCGTTAGCGGGAAGACGACGAACGAGTCGTCGAACGGACGGAGCACGTCGTAGCGCCCGTCGAACCCGTAGTTCGTGCTCGAGCCGTAGCTGGCGTCGTACTCGAGCCCGATCGCGCGGTGGTGTTCCCAGCTGCGCCGGCCGGCCAGGTTCAGGTAGTGCTGGCGGCCGCCGACCACGCTCCCCTCGAGGATCCCCTCGAGCGTTCGCTTCTCGGCTCGCAGCCGTTCCCGGTCGTCCGCGGACTCGTAGGAGCCGTGCAGTCCGACCTCCCAGCCGCCGCGCTCGAGCGCTCGGAAGACATCGGCGAGCTCCGGATCCGTGGGGTCGTACCGCCCCGCGTACAGCTTCCAGCTCTCCGGCCGGAGCCACTCCCGCGGGGACCGATCGCGCAGCAGCGACTGCTCGTCGAGGACGTACCACGACGAGCGGACGTCGAGTTCGTCCTCGAGGGCCATCAGCTCCTCGAACTGCCAGTAGGGTCGCTCGCCGGTAACGAGCGAGCGCAGGTGCGAGGGATCGCGCTCGAGGACGGCGTAGTACGGCGACTGATAGGTCTTGTACACACGGTCGACGTCGTGTGTGAGACAGAGCGCGAACTCCCCCGGAACGGCCGTATCGGTCACCGCTGGACCACCTCCGGAACGACCGTTTCGGTCATCGTCGGACCACTTCCGGAGCGGTCGGCGCCGCCGGCTCCCTCGACCGCTCGCCGCGGACGGCGTCCTCGACGGCGCCGACGATGACGTCCGTCGTGTCGACCGTTTCCTCGAGGACTCGTCGCCGCCGACGCGTCCAGGTCGACTCGCGGATCCGGAGCAACTCTCGCGCGTGCGCGAGAACCTCGGCCGGACGAACGTCCGCAGAGAGCCACCGCAGTAGCCGGTACCGACCCTCGAGCTCCTCGAGAACGCCCGCCCGAAGTCCCGAGACGTAGATCGCGGGCGTCCCGAGCAGCGCGCTCTCGGTCGCCATCGTCGCACCCTCGCCGAGGAACAGGTCGGCTCGAGCGAGCAGATCGTGAATTCGATCGGGGGCGGTCGCGAGTCGACGGGCCTCGAGGGACGGCGGTAGCCGTCCCTCCGCGGTGACGCGAACGGTCGCACCGAAGCGCTCGAGACCGTCGATCACTTGCTCGAGGTCGGACAGTCCGCTCCGGCCGACGTCGTGAGCGGCCGTCCAGGAGACGAGTCGGACCACGACGAGCGGCTCCTCGTCGCCGACCCCGGCCAGCCCCGCAGGATCGGGAACGAACCGGTCGGGGTGGAGGTACGCCAGTTCGTGGTAGCCGGGGTACCGACGGTGGTGGCGGCCGTAGTCGTCCCAGAACGCCGTCGGCGTGTAGAGTCGATCGGCCAGCGGAAGCGAGACGGCGTTCTGCAACGCCGCGTGCTCCGTGTCCGTAAAGAGAATCCCCTCGCCGTCGACGATCCTCGCCGCGTGGGCCACTGCCGGCTCGCCGATCCCGACGATCGCGGCGGGCTCGAGGCGGCGCACGCGACGGAGGATCTCGTACTCGTAGCGGGGCTGGACCGAGAGCAGTCCCAGCGCCGATCGTGCAGGACCGGCGACCTGCTGGTGGGCGATGCCGTAGCCCTCGAGCAGTTCGCGGGCCAACTCGCGCTCCCGAACGAAAACGCGAACGTCGTACCCCCGCTCGCGTAGCTCGCCGATCGCGTGTCTGAAGAAGTGGACGTGGGCGGGGTGTTGGATCGTGACGACGACGCGCTCGCTCATCGAACCACCTCCAGATGTGCGTTCAGGCGCTTCTCGAGGCGCGTCGCGAGCGCCAGCAGTGCCGTCCCCGCGATCGACAGGAACGCGACGCGTCCGAACGGGATCGACGCCCGATCGTCGGTCCGCGATCGGCGATCGAGAGTCCACCGCACCCCCTCGAGGACGCTCCCGCCGAGGGCGAGCGCTCCGAGGACGTACGACAGCGAGACGGGGTGGCGCTCCCGGAGGGGGTACCGCCTCGCGAGTCGCCGAACGAACGTCCGGACGAGTAGTACCGACACCGTCGGCACGTACGTCGCGTACGCGATCGACGACTCCTCGTCGCCGTAGCGCGCGGGGATAGGAACGTCGGCGACGCGCAACCCCGCGGCGTTACACCGCGCGAGCAGGTCGTTCGGATAGCCGTACCGATCGTAGACCGCGCCGAGGTCGAGCGCGTCGAGCGCGCGCCGGGAGATCGCGGTGTACCCGTTCTGTGGATCGCCGATCCGCCAGTAGCCCGAGGCGATCCGGGTCAGAACGGTCAGGATCCCGTTCCCGACCAGCCGGAACCGGGGCATCTCGGCCCGGTAGGCGCCGTCGGTCAGTCGGTTCCCCTTCGCATAGTCGGCCCCGTCGTTCACGATCGGATCCAGCAGCGCAGGCAGGTACGCGGGATCCATCTGCCCGTCACCGGCCATCACGGCCGTCACGTCGATCCCGTCGGCGAGCGCTCGACGGTACCCCGTCGCGATGGCGGCGCCGACGCCGCGGTTTCGCTCGTGGCGGATCGGAACGATCCACTGCTCGAACGCCGCGTTCCCGACGAGCGCGCCCCGGTCGCGGTCGGTCGCCGCGTCGTGGTTGAGTCGGGTCGCGCGATCGGTGATTTCGGCCCACGTGCGGTCCCTCGAGCGATCGTCGACCGCGTAGACGCGATCGACGTAGTCGGGAATCGTCTCGAGAACGTCGCCGACGAACCCCGACTCGTCGTACGCCGGGACGACGACGCCGATCGTTCGTCCGCCGTACATCAGTTCGACCCTCGCCGGTTCGGTCGCCGCGACCGGTCGCGTGCGCTCGACTCAGTCATGAGGAACCTCCACGTCCACCCTCGGTTGCTCGGGACGCCCCTGGTCCTCGATACGTCGTGCGATCTCGAGTGCGGCGAGTCCGTCGTCGATCGTCACCTCGGGGGTCGATCCCGTTCGGACGGCCTCGAGAAACGACGCGAGCTCGTTTCGAAGAGGTTCGTCGTTCGGGACCCGAACTCGCTCGATCAGGCTCTCGTGTCTGAACCGGACCCCCTCCGCGCGTTCGACGTACTCGGGGACCGAGCGCCGATGGATCTCGATCGACTGTTCGAGGTAGTCGACCGTGACGAGACACCGCTCGGCGACGATCTCGAGGGTGCGAACCTTGCGCTGGGTCAACCGGCTCGCGGTCAGCGACGCCATCGCCTCGGGGAACTCGAGCAAGGCGCCGGCGTGGCGGTTTCCGGCGGCGCTACAGCCGGTGACGCCGACGGGCTCCTCGCCGAGCAGCGCGAGGACGACGTCGATGTCGTGGATCATCAGGTCGAGGACGGCGCTGTCCTCGATCCGTCGGGCGGGCGGCGGGCCGAGCCGGCGCGCGGCGACGGCGACGACCGACAACCCCTCGACGATCTCGGCGAGCGTTTCGACGGCCGGGTTGAACCGCTCGACGTGGCCGACCTGGACGGGGACGCCAGCCGCATCGGCTCTCGCAAGGAGTTCCCGGCCGTCCTCGGGGTCGTCGACGACCGGTTTCTCGACGAGAACCGGGACTCCGGCATCGAGACAGGTCGTCGCGACCGAGTGGTGGTGTGCCGTCGGAACCGCAACCGAGACCGCGTCGACCTGCTCGAGCAGCGTCTCGAGACCGACGGCGACGGTTCCGTGGCGCTCGGCGACGGCCCTCGCTCGCTCGGCGTCGACGTCGAAGACGCCGACGAGGGTCGCCTCCTCGAGGTCGTCGTACACCCGGGCGTGGTGTTGGCCCATCGTGCCGACGCCGATCACGCCGACGGCGAGCGGGCGTTCAGCCGTCATCGGACGCGGTCACCTCCGTCAGGTGGTCGAGGCCGGCCTCCGAGCGCGTTCGTTCACGGATCGGCACGAGACCGCCGATCTGGGACCGATCGCCGTCAGCGACGTCGTCGCAGACGACCGTTTCCGGTCCGGCGACCGGATCGGCCCCGGCTCTCGACCGTCGAGAGCCGGCGCGGTACGCGTAGCCGACCGTCTCGGTGGGCGACGCTCGCTCGCTTTGTAATCCCTCGCTCATGTTCTCTCACCATGGGCAGAGGGTTTCAAAAGCCGAAACGATCGTTCCGGGCGTTAACACGTTCGATTCTGGCACAACGAGTCACTGTGTCTCGGTCGCCGACGTGGCGTCGCTCACGGAGCGGGGAACCCGTGGTCGGTGAGCGCTCGAGGGCGGTCGTGGGTCGTTCCGACGACGTGACGTCTCGGATTCGATTCGAAACCCACCAGTAGGTATCGAAGAGGCGGTCGCAAACCGGCAGTATCGATA
Organism: Natronococcus sp. A-GB7; assembly: GCF_029688865.1. Taxonomy (GTDB): domain Archaea; phylum Halobacteriota; class Halobacteria; order Halobacteriales; family Natrialbaceae; genus Natronococcus. The sequence continues at coordinate 15,688 of NZ_JARUKV010000045.1, read as the reverse complement.
GATCGACGGTCGACCGTCCGATTTCGAATATCGGTATTACTCCTGGTTGAGAGGTCAGAAACCATCGTTTCGAGACCGCAGCGGGAGCGAAACGGTTCCGACGACTCGACCGACCCGGTCGGTACAGTCACACTCCAGCCACGCTGCTCGTCGGCCGGCGGGCGTCGGCCGGCCGAAACCGTTACTGCGAGGGGATCGACGAGCGGGACGTACACACGATCGAGGGGATACCGCGAACCGTTCGGTGGTCTGCTGTTCACGGCGTTTGCCGACCCGGCTGTCGGGGCTCCCGTGGGACGACAGTGACGTTCGGCTATCGTACTCACCACTCGAGTGCGAGCAGCCACCGATCCGTCGGTATCGATCGCCGTACCGTCGATCGGGAACTCGTCCTCCCGGCGGTCGAGGTCTCAGGCTCGAGGACGGACGGTGATTCAGCGGTGGCGGGCATTCCTCCAGCACCCGTCGGACGAACTCTCGCCTGTCACGATCCACTCGCGACGAGCTGTCGGTACTCGGGACCGTCGTCGAAACCTCGTCGGTCACACTCGATTACCGGAACTGTTGCAGAACAATTTATCGTTTGTCACTACATATAGTATACTTGTCTTGTCCACTGCTATAACACCAATCATGACACGATGTAACATATGCACGTCGTTGAACTCCGAACTGTAGTCGACGATGATACGCTAACCGACTCTCCTCGTAAGATACGCCCCTAATTTCCATCCGATTCGACCGCTTCTGCCGGCGGTCGCGATGAGATAACCGGTTCGATGGCCGAATCGTCCCGTGAAACAGCCTTCTTTGGTATCGGTACGCTGCTCGTTCAGCTCGAGGAGTATCGTGTTTCCGTTTCGTACGTAGTATAGTATAATAGTCCACTCGATGAAACTCCGGAGTTCTTTCCTAGAAACCAAGACCGTTTCCGCGCCTCAAAGGGAGGCTTGTCGTGCAGTATATTCGACCACTGCTGAAACGATGGTCGTGGTTTAATACGGGCACCATAGACGGCCAAAACGAGCACTCACGGGGAGGTGGCGACACACGCCCTGAACTGCGGGGCGCCACCAAGAGTCAAAGCCAGTGGCGACGCCATCGGCCCCTACGTGCTCGGAGAAGAAAAAATGAGCGACAAAGAAAAATACTCACGACGCGGCATTACGGCACTCGTGGCAGGACTGCTCTTCACCGGATCCGCCGGAACTGCTGCAGCCAGCCATCACAAAAAAGATCACCGGAAAGACCGACATCACCGGAGAGGCCGAGATCAGCGACAGAGCCAGACCGTGCGCCAGTCCAACAAGGCGTACAACAGCGGCAACGCCAAAGCGACGGCAGGCAAGTATGGAGACGCCTACGCCGAGGGCTCCAACGTCCAGGGGAACTGGAACGAACAGCGCCAGCACGGCGGTCACAGGCGAAAAGGTAGCCAGCAGCAACACCAGAACGTGTATCAGTCCAACAAGGCGTACAACAGCGGCAACGCCAAAGCGTCGGCAGGTAAGGGCGGCACGGCGACGGCTATCGGCAACAACGAGCAGTACAACTCGAACTCCCAGAGCCAGAGCTAACGCGAGTACCCGAGGAGTAAACCGATCTCTCGACCGGGTGATGGAATCGCTTTCGTTCCGCCCGCTTTTTTGAGCCGATCTCGAGTAGGTACGTCTCCGTCAGCCGTTGAATTCCCGAGCGGTCTCGCCAAGCGGACGGGAGGGATTTCAACGACTACTATAACGACGTCGACACGGAGCCACGAACAGGGTCGGTTGCAAGCCCGTCGATTTCGACGTAACGGTACTCGGATTCACGTCTCAGTACCTCGTCTCTCACATCCCGTGAGCCAGTCTCGGATCGTGTCGCCGGTGTCGTCCCGTCGAAAGCATCCGGCTGTCGGGCTGGACAACAGTAGCGACCCGGGGATGTGTCACGAGTGTCAACGTGTTTTGGGCCGCTTCCGGCCAGTAGCAAGTTGTTGTCTCTCCCTATGGGAGGTCGGCAGTTCGTTCGAGCGTTCAAGCGACGACTACCGGTGAAACGATTTCGGCTGTTCAAACCGAATCGGACCGACCGACGAGCTAGTGAGGTTCCGCTCGAGCGCTCTCGATGGAGACGGAACCGACACGACCCGGCGGAAAGCGAGCGGGGTACTCCTCGAACTGAAAGCTCCTGCTGCCGTTTCGGGGGAGTGAAACCGCTCGTAGCCCGTCCGAGTGATGCGACCGGCCGGCCGTCAGAGACTACACCATGACTGAAACCGAATTTCCCTGGGGAACGGTAACCCACGAGACCGTGCCTGCAACCGGCGAAACGAACGTCGAAATAACCGTCGAGTCCGAAGACAGCGTCTCCGTCGCGACGATCGCGACTCCCGACGCGACAAGTGACTTCCTTGACGGGGACGATCCAGGCGACGGCGAGACGGAGACGTTCCAGTGGGGTGTAGTGACCCACGCAACCGATCCCGACACCGGCGTAACACACGTCGAAGTACTCGTCGATGCCGAAGACGACATCGACCTCTCGGTGACCACGATCTCCGGCGGCACCCGATCGACGTCGACGTCGACCGTCCAGGCCGGCGACTTCGGTGACCAGTTCCCGGACGACACAAGCACGGCCGTTTCGCGGTCGACCAGTAGCAGTACGTCGGTTACCCGTTCGACGAACGTCTCGCAGTCTTCGAGTGTCTCACAGTCGACGAACGTATCACAGTCCTCGACCACGTCGTCCGGAGACCACCGGGACGATCCGACCTCGATCCCGATCGACGACACCGGCGACGAGGACGAGTGAACTACTCCGCCCTACTCGCCCACGGTTTTGCCGTTCGCTCCTCGAGAGTGGCGTGAGGCCAACGATCTCACCGACCGTGTGAACGGGCGCTTCGCACCCGCGAGCATGGGGTTCCGACTCGACGACCCGACCGAGTTCTCGTCGTTCGTCTGGATCCGGCCGGCGGTGTTCGAACCGGTCGAAGCCGCGAACGAATCGGCGGCCGCCGTCGATCGAACGCCGTCTCGTCAACGCTCGATCTCTTCGTCCAGGAGTCGGGATTCGGCGCGGCGAGCGATCTCCCGAACCGGGAGGCCGCTCTCTCGAGCTACCCGCGCGGCGTCGTCGTACTCGGCGCTGACGTCGTAGATCTCACCGTCGGCGTCGCTCGCGAGTTTGACCGTCACCTCGTAGCGCTCGCCCTCGAGTTCGAGTTCGACGGTTTCGAACGCCCGGTCGGCGATCCAGCGGTGGGTCGCGCCGGCCTCCCTGATCCCGAGGGTGCCGGTCTCCTCGGCGAGCGCTCGGGCAACGCGCTCGCGGTCTTCGGGTTTGCAGATTACCTTTACGAGGTGGCCGGGTCGAGACTTCTTCATCGTCACCGGAACGATCGAAACGTCGCGTGCGCCCGCGTCCGCGAGCGTCTCCTGGAGGCCGCCGAGCACCTCCGGCGTCGCGTCGTCGAGGTTCGTCTCGAGGACGGCGATATCGTCTCGCACGAGCTCGCGGCCGCCGTCGCCCACCAGCGCTCGGAGCACGTTGGGGTGAGGATCGAGGTCGTAGCCGCCCGCGCCGTAGCCCGAGCCCTCGAGTTCCAGCGCGGGTAGTGACTCCACGCCGTCGGCGAGGTGGCCCAGAATCGCCGCGCCCGTCGGCGTCAGTAACTCGGCGTCGACGGGACCGCCCCGCAGCGACCAGTCGGCACGCTCGGCGATCTCGACGACCGCGGGGGTCGGGACGGGGTACTCGCCGTGGCTCATGCCGACGCTACCGCCCCCGGTCGCCAGCGGGGTAGTGACGATCCGCTCGACTCCGAGGTCGTGGACGAGCGCGACCGCACCGATGACGTCCGCGATGGCGTCGTCGGCGCCGACCTCGTGGAAGTGAATGTCCTCGAGCGATTCGCCGTGGACGCTCGCCTCGGCCTCGCCGAGCAGCTCGAAGATCGCGAGGGCGTCGCGTTCGACCGCCTCGTCGAGGCCCATCCCCTCGACGATCTCGCGGACCTCGAGGTAGCTCCGGTGTGGGCCGTGGCCCTCGGCAGGGATCGCGTCGCTCGAGTTGCCGTGGTCGTGGACGTGGCCGTGATCGTGCGGATCCGGATCACCGTCGCCGTGGTCGTGGACGTGGCCGTGGTCGTGCTGATCCGAATCGCCATCGCCGTGGTCGTGGACGTGACCGTGGCCGTGATCGTGGGACTCCGAGTCGCTCCGGTCGTGGTCGTGGAGGTGACCGTGGCTCCCGTCGTGGGAACTCGAGCCGGAGCCCTCGTCGGCGTCGGTCAACACGACGTCGACGGTCGTCGCCGCGATTCCGCACTTGACGGTGTCGTCGATCCGGTACTCGAGGTCGAGCGCCGCCGTGACGGGCTCGAGGGCGGCCGGGTCGGCGCCGGCGTCGAGCAACGCGGCGAGGATCATGTCGCCGCTTGCGCCCAGTCGGCCGTCGAACGCGAGCGTGTGCATACTCGTAGGGGCGGCTGGCGCGGGCAAAAAGCCACCCTCTTGCGGGCCGCGACCGAAGGCGGTACCTCTATGTGTCTTGGCACCTCAGTTAGATGTGGTGACAACTAGCACGGTGTGGGTTCACGGTAGCAAAAAGCCTATCCGGTACCGAATCGGAATCACTGACATCGCCGTCCATCCCGAATCATGAACGAAGTCCAACTGGAGGTTGCGAAAGCGTACCCGAACGACTCGGGTCGCGGTATCGCCCGACTCGACCCGGACACGCTGTTGCATCTAAAGCTGAGTCCGGGCGACATCATCGAGATCGAAGGCGCGGATACGACCGCCGCGAAGGTGTGGCGTGCGGATCGACAGGACTGGAACACGGACACCGTCCGGATCGACGGCTTCACCCGACAGAACGCCGACGTCGGTATCGGTGAGCGAGTGACGATCCGGAAGGCCGAAGCGACGAAGGCCGACGAACTCGTCCTCGCGCCGCCCGAGGAGGCGTCGGTCCAGTTCGGTTCCGACGCCGCGGGTATGGTCAAACGCCAGATCCTCAAGCGCCCGGTCGTCGGCCGCGATATCGTCCCCGTGATGAGCTCGACGAACCACCCCTTCATGCGCTCGCCGGGGCAGGCGATCCCGTTGATCGCCGTCGAGACCGAGCCCGAGGGGGTCGTTCTCATCACCGAGGACACCGACGTCGAGCTTCGCGAGGAGCCCATCAGCGGCTTCGAGAAGACCGGCGGCGGGATCACCTACGAGGACATCGGCGGCCTGCAAGACGAGATCCAGCGGGTCCGCGAGATGGTCGAGCTGCCGATGAAACACCCCCAGATCTTCAAGAAACTGGGGATCGAGCCGCCACAGGGCGTGCTGTTGCACGGCCCGCCCGGCACCGGGAAGACCCTGCTCGCCAAGGCGGTGGCCAACGAGACCTCGGCGAGCTTCTTCTCCATTGCGGGACCGGAGATCATCTCGAAGTACTACGGGGAGTCCGAACAGCAGCTCAGGGAGATCTTCGAGGACGCGAGCGAGGAGTCACCCGCGATCATCTTCATCGACGAGCTCGACTCCATCGCGCCCAAACGGGAGGACGTCACCGGCGAGGTCGAGCGCCGGGTCGTCGCCCAGCTGCTGACGATGATGGACGGCCTCGAGGCCCGCGGGCAGGTGATCGTCATCGCCGCGACCAACCGGGTCGACAGCGTCGACCCCGCGCTTCGCCGTCCGGGCCGGTTCGACCGCGAGATCGAGATCGGCGTCCCCGACGAGGTGGGTCGCGAGGAGATCCTCCAGATCCACACCCGCGGGATGCCGCTGTCTGACGACGTCGATCTCGCTCACATGGCCGACGAGACCCACGGGTTCGTCGGCGCCGACATCGAGTCCCTGACCAAGGAGGCCGCGATGAAGGCCTTGCGCCGGTACCTACCCGAGATCGATCTCGACGAGGAGGACATCCCGCCGAGCCTGATCGACCGGATGATCGTCAAGCGCCAGGACTTCCGTGGCGCCCTGAACGAGGTCGAGCCCTCGGCGATGCGGGAGGTGCTCGTCGAGCTGCCGAAGATCTCCTGGGACGACGTCGGCGGGCTCCACAGCGCCAAAGAGCAGGTTCAGGAGTCCGTCGAGTGGCCGCTGAACAACCCCGAACGGTTCCAGCGACTGGGGATCGATCCACCGGCCGGCGTCCTGCTGTACGGACCGCCCGGCACCGGGAAGACGCTGATGGCGAAAGCCGTCGCCAACGAGACCAACGCCAACTTCATCTCGGTTCGGGGGCCGCAGCTGCTCAGCAAGTGGGTCGGCGAATCGGAGAAGGCGATCCGCCAGACGTTCCGGAAGGCCCGGCAGGTCTCCCCGACGGTGATCTTCTTCGACGAGCTCGACGCGCTGGCGCCCGGCCGGGGCGGCGAGACCGGGTCGAACGTCTCCGAACGGGTCGTCAACCAGCTGCTGACCGAGCTCGACGGGTTAGAGGAGATGGAGAACGTGATGGTCATCGGCGCGACGAACCGACCGGACATGATCGACCCCGCCTTGCTGCGCTCGGGGCGGTTCGACCGGCTGGTGATGATCGGCGAACCAGACATGGAGGGCCGCAAGCGGATCCTCGACATCCACACGCAGGGGACGCCGCTGGCCGCGGACGTCAACCTCCAGGAGATCGCCGAAATCACCGACGGCTACGTCGGCAGCGACCTCGAGTCGATCGCCCGCGAGGCAGCCATCGAAGCGCTCCGGGAGGACCACGAGGCCGACACCGTCGAGATGCGCCACTTCCGCCAGGCCATGGAGAACGTCCGCCCGACGATCACCGACGACATCCTCGACTACTACGAGCGGATCGAAGAGGAGTTCCAGGGCGGCTCGAGCGGACCGGATCCGACCGGTCGCCGCGGCAGCCGGATCGGGTTCCAGTAGCGGCTCGGCGTCCGTTTTTGCCGACGATAGGGTTCGGTTTACGCGCTATTCGATCGCTACCGATTCGGTTTCCGAACGGTTTCGTTCCCGCGACAACGCCGCGCCGTCGGTCGGTTCGGCGGTTCGACGTTCGTTTCCGACGGTTCGATCGTTCGTTCGCTCGACCGAACGGTCGGAATCTCTAGCTACATGGTCAGGTTCTCGGACCGTGACTCTGAGGGCGCGTTGCGGACGCGACCGGTTTCACCGGCCGCGAGCCGGTGTTCGGTTCGGTTCAGTTCGAGCCTTATTCGAATGAACCGTACACAACCGATCGAAACGGTCGCGCCGATATATGTGGCGCCGGATGGGAGTGCGAGGCGTGGTCAGGTGTTTCGATGGCTAACTCTTCAACGACCCACGACTCCCGCGCCGAGAGCGCCGAGGGACGGGACGGCGATCGGCTCCTCGAACGACTCGCCCCCCACGTCGCCGACTCCGTTCGAAAGACCGGCTTCTGGACGGCGATCGTGCTCCCCTTTCTGTACGTACCGCTGCTGGCGACCGGCCTGTCGACGGCGGCCGAGACCGCCACGTTTCTGGCCCTGCTCGGGCTCAACCTCGCCGCGCTCTACGTCGGCCACACGCACGGTCGGTAGGGCGCGCCGTCAGCTCGATCCCCACCGTCTGACCGCGGCGACCTCTTGACCGATCGCGCGACGCTTCACGAGGACGAACCCGCAGGCGATCAGCGCGAACCCGACGACGGTCGCCGCGTCGATCACCTCGCCGAGGTACAGCCAACCGACGATCGCCGTGAACACCGGGGCGACGTAGGAGACCATGTTGATCTCGACGGCGCCGAGTCGCTCGAGCAGATCGAAGTACAGCAGAAAGCCGAGCGCACTCGCGACGATCGAGAGGTACGCGAGCGCGCCGATCGCCTCGAGACCGGTCCAGGCGGTCGGCTCGAACGGCTCTCGGAGGCCGAGGCTCACGACGTGCATCAGGGCGGCCCCGCCGAGCATCGACCACGCCTCCATCGTCTCGATCGGCAGATCGCCGTCGAGGCGCCTCGTGAGGACGCTGCCGAGCGCGAACGCCGCGGCCGCACAGAACACCAGTAGCTTCGCGACGGCGTCGGTCGCGAACAGGTTCGACGGGTCGGGCTGGACGACGACGACGACCCCGACGAGGCCGACGCAGACGCCGGCGACGCCGACGGGCGACAGCGCATCTGATGGAACGAGCGCCCGCGCGAACCCGGTCGTCAATACCGGAGAGAGACTCACCAGCACCGCCGCAGCCGCGGCAGTCGTGTGCTGCTGGCCGACAAAGAGGAAAACGTGGTAGGCGCCGATCAACAGCGCGGCCCCGACGGCGACCGTCGCCCACTCCTCGCGTCCGACGGGACGCCAGTGATCGACGGCGTACACCGCGTACGCGAGCATCACGACGCCCGCGATGTCGTAGCGAAGCGCCGCGAACAACACCGGCGGAAAGTGATCGAGTCCCGCGCTGATCGCGACGAACGAACTACCCCAAGCGGCGGCAAGAACCAGGAAGAGAGCGAGGTTTCGGTAGCGGCTCACGGTCGCCGTTTCACGGGCGACGTGCTATGCGTTTCGGATCAGGGCAGGGGCGTCTCGCGGAGCTCCGGTTCCGACTCGGTCTGCTTGAACTGCTCGAGCAGCGGTCGGATATCGTCGAACCCCTCCGCCAGGACGATGTCGCCGCTGCGCAGGTCGTAGTCGACGATGTCGTAATCGGCCAGCCGGGGGAGGTGGTTGTGAATCAGCGAGACGTACACCTGCTGTCTGTACTCCGAGTCGACCGAAGCTCCCTCCTCGAGTTCCCAGGCGGCGATCTCGGAGACGATGTCCTCGAGGTTGCCCCGTCGCGTCTCGGCAAGCTGGTAGAGGAGGTACCGCCGCTCGGACTCGGCTAACAGCGAACAGGCAGCTTCCATACGAGATTGCGTCTGCGTCATAGTTGAGAGAAGCCACCGTCTACAATTACACCTGCTGCCAAAACGGTTTGGCCCGTGTCTGACTTTCACTCGCAACGATCACGCAACTCACAAACCCTCAATTCGGCTCCGGCTACCGATTCGGCGTCCGTTCCTCGAGTCGATCGACCGGTTCGTCGTAGAGGTGGCAGGCGACCGGGTGGGCATCGGCACCCAGTTCCGGGTTCTGTCGCTCGCAGACGCTCTCGTACTCCTCCCGGAGCGTCTCGGCTGCCACATCCCACTCGCCCGCCGCAACCGACGCCAGCGCGCCCTCGACGATCTCGTCCTGTCGCGGCGGGAGCGTCGTCTCGAGCAGTCGATCCTTCAGCGCCGCCACGAACGCGTCGACGTCGGCCTCCGAGACCGCTCCGTTCTCGAGGTCGAACTGCTCGTCCTCGCCGACGGTCTCCAGGGAGATATCGCGGCTCTCGACGCGCTCGCGAAGCGTCATGAGTTCGCGGTAGGCCTCCTGGTCGATCTCGAGATCGGCCGGCGGGATCACCTTCGGACACCGGGTCCGGAACCGACAGCCGCTGGGGGGATCCCGCGGCGAGGGGACGTCCCCCGAGAGGGTCTCGCGCTCGCGGTCGCGCTCGTCGGTCGAGGCCCGCGGCACGCTGTCGAGCAACGCCTGCGTGTAGGGGTGTTTCGGATCCTCGAACAGTTCGTCGACGGGACCGACCTCGACGATCTCGCCGAGGTACATTACGGCGACCCGGTCACAGACGTGGCGGATCACCGAGAGATCGTGGCTGATCAGCAGGTAGGTAAGGTCGAACTCCGTCTGCAGATCGTCGAGCAGGTTCAGCACCTGCGCCTGGACCGAGACGTCCAGCGCCGATGTCGGCTCGTCGAGCACCATGAACTCCGGCTCGAGCGCGAGCGCGCGGGCGATACCGATGCGCTGGCGCTGGCCGCCGGAGAACTCGTGGGGGTAGCGATCGAGCTGATCGACCGAGAGCCCGACCCGCTCGAGGAGGTCCCGCGCGCGGTCGAGCCGGAGCTCCTTGGTCGATCGATCGACCGAGACGTGGACCTCGATCCCGTCGCCGCGCTCGACCGCGATCGAGAGGTCCTCGGCGACCTCCGCGACGACGCCCTCGGCCGCGGCGACGCCCCGTTCGTCGGGATCGGCGTCGCCGGCGACGTCGCTCGAGCGAACGGTAACGTGGACCGTCGCGACGCCGTCGACCGGCGAGACGAGTTTGTCGATGTCGTCGTCGACGGTCACCGAGACGATGTCCGCGGAGATGCCGTCGGTTCGCAACTCGGCGCGACTCTCGACGTCGGCGTCGGTCCAGGGCCAGTCGTGGATCTCGAGTGGCTGGGTGACGATCCCGCCGATCGTCATCCGGGGATCCAGACTCGAGAACGGATCCTGGAAGACGACCTGGGCGTTCCGCCGGAACTCGGTCAGCGACTTGCCCTCGAGGTCGTACACGCTCTTGCCTTCGAAGGCGACGTCGCCGTCGGTCGGCTCCTGGAGGCGAAGGACGGTCTCGCCCGTGGTCGACTTCCCGCAGCCGGACTCGCCGACGAGTCCGAGCGTTTCGCCGGGACGGATGTCGAAGCTCACGCCGTCGACGGCCCGAACCGGAACCGGATCGTCGCCGAGCAGTCGATCGAGGACGGTGTCGTTCTCCCAGAAGTACTTTTCGAGCCCGTCGACTCGAACGAGAGGGTCGTCGGCGCTCATCGGCGCTCACCTCCCGCTCCCGATCCCTCGACGGTCGACTCGGCCCGCTCGGGCTGGACGTCGTCCTCGAACCCGTCGGGGTCCGCGTGTTTGTCGACCGCCGTCCGGTCGTCCTTTCCGAAGTGGTCGGCCGGCAGTGCGCGCGCCTCGGTGTACTCCTGGGTCGCGAGTACACAGCGCACCTCGTGTTCCTCGCTCCCCGTTCCCTCGTACTCCGGAGGATGAGAGAGGCAGTCCTCCATCGCCTTCGGACAGCGATCCGCGAAGTAACACCGATCCGGCATCTCGTGGTCGAGCAGGCTCGGAACGTTGCCCGGAATCGGCTCGAGGCGGCCTCCCGCTCCCTCGAGATCTGGAATCGACCCCAGCAGTCCCTCGGTGTAGGGGTGGACGTGGTCGTCGAAGACGTCCTCGAGGGTGCCTCGTTCGACGATCTCGCCGGCGTACATGACGCCGACGCGGTTACACATCCGGGCGACGACGCCCAGGTTGTGCGTGATCAGCAGGATCGTCATCCCGGTCTCCTCCTGGAGCTCGTCGAGCAGGTCGAGCACCTGGGCCTGGATCGTCACGTCCAGGGCCGTCGTCGGCTCGTCGGCGACGAGTACGTCGGGTTCGCCGGCCAACGCCTGGGCGATCATCGCCCGCTGGAGCATCCCGCCGGAGTACTCGTGGGGGTACTCGTCGGCCCGCTCGACGGGGTCGGGGATGCCCACCAGCTCGAGCAGCTCGATCGCTCGCTCGCGGCTGGCCTCGCTGACGTACTTCTTCGAGGGTAACACGGTCGACAGCATCAGCGACCCGAGCGAGTACTCCTGGGTCTTCGCCCGCGTCGACCGAGGGTTCGCGCTCGCCCGCCGTTGAACTTCGACGGCCTCGGCGATCTGCTCGCCGACGGTGAGACTCGGGTTGAAGCTGCTCTCGGGATCCTGGAAGATCATGCTGAACGACGAGCCCCGAAGCGACCGCCGGACCCGCTCTGGCACCTCGAGCAGGTTCACGAACGAGCCGTCGACGGCCTCGGGGTGGTCGTCGGCGACCGCGTCGGCGAGGTCGGGTTCGTTGAACCAGATCTCGCCGTCGGTGATCTCGCCGGGCGACTCGATGAGGTCGATCACCGATCGGGCGGTGACGCTCTTTCCGGAGCCGCTCTCGCCGACGATCCCGAACACCTCGCCCCGTTCGATCCGCAGGTCGAGATCCGAGACCGCGTTTACCTGTCCCTGTTCAGTGAAGAATCGCGTCGACAGTCCGTTTACGCGGAGAATATCCTCTGTCATGTTAGGCACCCCCTCCTTCGCCCTCGATGTTCGGATCCAGCGAGTCCCGGAGCCAGTCACCGAGGAGGTTGATACTGACCACCGACAGCACGATCCCGATTCCGGGGACCGTCGAGACCCACCAGGCCGTTCGGAGGTAGTCCTGGCCCTGCTGGATCTCGTACCCCCACGAGAGGGTCGTCCCCGAGAAACCGAGGTACGACAGCGAGCTCTCGAGGAGGATGATCGCGGCGACCTGAATCGTGGCGAGCACGATCACCGGCGTCAGGCTGTTGGGCAACACGTGTTTGAGCAGGATCGTCGCGTTGCTCGCGCCGAGGCTGCGGGCGGCCTTGACGTACTCCTCGTTGCGGATCGCCATCGCCTCGCCGCGGGCGACACGGGCGAACCACACCCACGTGACGAGCCCGACGACGAGCGTCACGGTTCCGGGGAGGGTGGTCGCGGATGGCATCCCCTCGGCGAAACCGGCCGCGACGATCGGATCGGGAACGGGTATCGACATCGAGCCGAAGACCCCGATCAGCGCGAGCGCCAGCACGAGCGACGGGAACGCGAGCATGACGTCCGCGACTCGCATCATCGCGTCGTCGATCCGTCCGCCGTAGTAGCCGGACACCAGACCGAACGGGACCCCCATCAACACCGCCAGCCCCGTGCCGAGCACCCCGACGAGCAGCGAGGTTCGGGCGCCGTACAGCAGCCTCGAGAAGACGTCCTGTCCGACGTTGTTCGTGCCGAGGTAGTGATCGCTCGAGAACTCGACGGGATAGGTCTCCCGTTCGCCGTCGACGACCTCGTAGGAGTCGTAGCTAACCCCTATCGGTGGGTAGGCGTTGCCGTCGTCGAAGTGGCCTGTCGTGTTCGGATTGTGCGTCGCGAGGACGGGCGCGAACAGCGCCATGAATACGATGGCGATCAGGATCACGAGCCCGACTTTCGGCAGCAGGCTCGAGCGAAACTCCTGTCTGAGATTAGATTTGATTCGATCGGAGATCATTCGTCTAACACCCGCGGGTTGAGCTTCGCGTAGATCGCGTCGACGCCGATATTGATGATCACGTAACTGATGCCGACGAAGATGATGATGCCCTGGATGAGCGGCCAGTCCAAGTTGTGGATCGCGGCGATGAGCCGTAGCCCGAGCCCGGGCCAGGAGAAGACCGTCTCCGTGACGACCGCGCCCCCGATCAGCGTCCCGAGCTGCAGCCCCAGGACGGTGATGATCGGAATCATCGTGTTTCGGAGCACGTGTTTGTACCGGACCAGCGTCTCGGGGATCCCCTTCGCCTCGGTCGCGGTCACGTACGGTTTGCCGTACTCGTCGAGCATCCCGCTCCTGGTCAGCCGAGTGATCAGGGCCGTAAAGTACGTCCCGAGCGTGACCGCGGGGAGGATGATGTGGTGGAGCCAGGTGAGCAGGTCACCGACGTAAAACGTCGTCAGGAACATCCACAGCGCGTCGTGGAACGCGACGGGACGGCGTCCCGTCGGGAAGACGTCTAACTGGACGGCCAGCAACAGGATGAGCATGATCCCGAGCCAGAAGTTCGGGGTACTGATCCCCACCAGCGAGAACGACGTCGCGCCGTAGTCGGCCGGCTCGTTGCGTCGCGTGCCGCTGATGACACCCAGCGGGATCGCGATCACGATAGCGACGATCGTCGCCGCGATCGCTAACTCCAGCGTCGCGGGGACGCGCTCTATGACCATCGTCGTAACCGGCCGACTCGACTGATAGGAGTAGCCCAGATCGCCGACGAGGAGATCCTGTAAATACTCGAAGTACTGTACGTATATCGGTTGGTCGAGGCCGAGCTCCTGTCGGATCCGTTCGCGGGTCTCGTGGTCGACGGCCGGGTCGACGATCAGGTTGACCGGGTCACCGGGCGTGACTGCCCGGAGCCCGAACAGAACCGTTACGACCCCCCAGACGACGAGAACTCCCTGCAAGGAGCGCTTGAGCAAGAATTTTCCGAAAGCCATTGTCTCTCAATCGTGTACCACGGCGGTATCGGTCTGCGAATTTTTGCCGGAAGTACCTGATTCTTCCGGAACGCCAATCGAACCGGTTCCGTTCTTCCCCCACTCCCGTCCGGAGGTGACCTCAGCTATCGATCTCCCAGAGGTGGATGTCCTCGTCCGTTCGTGGCTCCCACTCGAGGTCTTCGCGGACGCCGTAGACGCTGTCCTGGGAGTGAAGATACACCCAGGCGGCGTCGTCGCGGAGCTGCTCGTTGATCTCCTGGAGGAGCTCCTCGCGTTCGTCCTCGTCCTCGATCGTCTGGCTCTCGAAGATCATGTCCGAGATCTCCTCGTTGCGGTAGGTCTCCTGGGGCGCCTCCTCGGTGAAAAACGGCGCGAGACCGTAGTCGGAGTCGCCGGTGATGACGCCCCACCCGATGAGGTAGAACGGCATCTCGTCGTCGTCGTAGGGGGCGCTGTTGGCGTCGGAGATGTCCGGGAACGGGACGATGTCAAGCTCGCAGTCGACGTTCTCGAGCTGGTCGATCTGGTCGGCGGCGGTCTGGGCGACGTCGGCGTCGTTGAGGTATCGGCCCTCCGGCGCGTAGAGGGTGATCTCCTCGCCCGCGTAGCCGCTCTCCTCGATCAACTCCTCGGCCTGGTCGACGTCCTGTTCGTAGGGCTCGAGGTCCGGATTGTGGCCGAAGACGCCGTCGGGAATCGGCTGGGTCATCGGTTCGCCGTAGCCGCCGAGGATGTCGTTGACGATCCCCTCGTTGTCGACGGCGTAGTTCAGCGCCTGGCGGAACTCCATGCTGTCGAACGGCTCGACGCCGGTGTTCATCACCAGGAAGACGTTTCGCAGGCTGGTCTCGTTGCGGATCTCGATACCGTCCTCGTCGTCGACGTCCGGAACGTCCTCGGGGATGACGTTGTCGACGATATCGCTCTCGCCGGTCTGGAGCGCGTTGACGCGACCGCTGGACTCGCCGTCCGCGTTGAAGACGACGCGTTCGAACGTCGCTTCCTCGCCCCAGTAGTCCTCGAAGGGCTCGAGGACGAGCTGGACGTCCGGTTCGTACTCGACGACCTGGTACGGACCGGTGCCGTTGAACGCCTCCTCGTCGTCGCCGGCGACGGGCTGTTCCTGCTCTTCGATCCACTCCTCGTTGACGACGCGGCCGTAGTTGGCGTACTCGAACTCCGCGAGCGACGGCGCGACCTCGTGCTCTAAGAGGACGGTCGTCTCGTCGAGCGCTTCGGCGCTCTCGATCGCACCCAGCCCGGCGGCCTGGTCGCTCTCGATGCCGACGTCGGGATCGATCATCCGGTTGAACGTGTAGGCGACGTCCTCGGCGGTCATCTCGTCGCCGTTGTGGAAGACGACGTCGTCACGAAGCGTGAGTTCGGCGCCGTCGTCGGTGTCCTCCCAGTCCTCGACGATTCGGGATTCGAACTCGAACTCCGGCGTGACGTTGAACAGCGGCTCGTAGACGGGGTCGAGGACGTTGAAGTACGGCCCCGTGATGTGGTCGTTGGGGTCCGGATTCTCGATGAACTCTCCCTGCGTGATCACGAGTTCGTCGACGTCCCCGTTCTCGCCTTCGGTCGGATCGTCGAGACAGCCCGCGATAGCACCCAGACCGGCCGTTGCACCGATGATTCCGGTCGCTTTCAGTACCGATCGCCGACCGGAGTACAGGTTGTCAGCACCCTTCATACCCTATGAAATAGGGGTATTCATTATAAAAGTTGGTTGTTTGTTACGCGATTTTGCGCCAGATCCGTTCAGATATCGACAGCGAGAGGCGATACTGCACAACTATCTACAACTCAACTCGAGTTTTCGGACGATCGCTCGGTTGCTCCGGCTGATACC
>NZ_JARUKV010000044.1 GCF_029688865.1 Natronococcus sp. A-GB7 | reverse complement strand
TGGTCGATTCCGCGGAACGACTCAAAGAGCACATTGTGATTGTGCCAATAGAGCGCGACGATGAATACGGTGAGTGCAAACGCAATTGCGTTTGGTAGCAACTCGAGAAGTGCTTGGTCAAGATTCTCAGATGGATTGGTTGCGGGAACAGAGATACTTAAAACAAGTAATGTGAGCGAGATCCCGAAAACACCGTTGCTGAGCGAGAGCAGACGTGAAAACCATTCGCTTTCTGGCCCATAGCTACCTTCTGGTAGGGAGTTACGGTTTTTGAGGTGCTTGTAAGATCTATTGGTGTCGGAATATCGGATGGTGTGCCGGGATCTGCGTCTACGACTGGCCATTACTGTCTCGTACGTCTATTCTCGAGCCACAATACTTAAGCATGGCTCGCAGTTTGGCGAAATGGTAGCTGTGGTTGCAGTGACAACGCTGTCGCGTCGGCGGCAGTCAGCCGCCGACAACGACGACTCCGCTTAATCTTCGGTCAGAACTCCCGCCAATCACTACTGATCGGGATGAAACTGCGGGTTCAGTCCAGGTAAGCAGGACGCTTTGTGAGCTACTAGTGCTATATATTGGTCATACAACCTTTTACCCACGATTTCAAACCCTGAAACTGTGGCGTTTACCTTACGGCGTGAGAAATGCAGTGGTAGGTATGAGCGAGGAGTGCGATGTCGAGACTATCGGCGGTGTGCTTGAAGATTCCGTTGCCCGATCCATCCTCGTTCACGCACAGTCAGAACCCATGTCGGCAAGTGTACTCGCAGAGCGCTGTGATGTTTCGACGGTGACAATCTATCGGCGCCTTGAGACACTTCAAGAACATGACCTCGTGGTTGCGTCGACGATTCCTGAGCGTGATGGCAATCACTACAAGGTGTACAAAACGAACGTGCACCAGCTAACAGTCTCGCTCACTGAGGACGGGTTCGAACTATCAATAAAACGTACTGGCACGGCAGCAGACCGGCTTACTAGACTCATCGAGGAGATGTGAGCATGATACCGATCATCGTCCTATCGTTCGAAAGCGTCGTACAGGGAAGTTTGTTTATTGTTTTGACCGTTCTTGGCCTTGCAATCATCACTATCGCATTTCAGGGCTATCGACGAAACCATAGCCGCCCTATGCTGTTTCTTGCTCTCGGGTTCGCCGCAATTATCATTCCTGAACTCGCAATGACGATCATTACAAGGGTTATCGACATTTCACAGTTCTGGATAGTAACGGTTTACCAAGTAACAAATGTCTTTGCGTTCCTTAGTATCCTCTATGCAATCACAATGGAGCCCTGAAATCAGCTTCACAGCACACCCATATTCTGTAATACCGCCGCTATATCGCACTGAGTTTTCGAGATAAGATCTATTTTTGTTGTGCCGCATATTCTGCTTCTGAAGCTGTGATTAGCGATATTTTATGCTACATTCTGTATCGTCTCATATGGCCAAATCAACAGTCGACAACGATACTGAACGAACCACCGTTGACAAGCTTCTATACAGTTCAGCTGATCCACGGTTGCGGGCGACTTGGCGAGTGCTTATTCCACTTCTCACTGCAGTTGCGTTCTACGTTGCTGGTCACTTGCTTGTTGAGGTGCTCCTGAACATTGTAGCCGGAGAAAATCTCACTGGAGGGAATGCGGTCCTCATTACTGCAATTGGTCTGATGACATTGACAGTGTTGATTGCTCTCTCGGGAGGTGCCGGATTGGTGGTTGCTTCGCGCCTTGATCGACGATCTGTGCGTAGCTACGGGTTTGCTTTTTCCGGTCGATGGGTTAGTGACTTCATTGCCGGTGTACTTATTGGCATCATTGCCAGCGTGAGCACCGTCAGCTATCAGGTCCTGCGAGGTTATTCAACCCTCAATGTAGAATTCACAGGTCTCGGGGTCAATGAAATGGTTTTTGCTCCCGCTGTATTGTTAGTGTTCGTCATGTTTTACCTCAGTAACAATTTATTCGAAGAAGTGATTTTCCGGGCAATTGTGATCCCTACCACAGCGGAGGGACTTCATGGGCGTTACCTTGGCCGAACGACAGCCGTTCTTGTTGCAGTTGTGGTAAGTCTTCCATTGTTTGGGGCATTGCACCTCCTTGGTGGCGGGCTCTCGGCGGTAGTCACAAGTGCTGCTGGTGGGATTCTGTTCGCAACGGCGTACGTGCTCACTGGACAGCTTGGATTGCCAGTTGGCGTTCACTTCGGTGGTGTAGCGATTCTCTCGATCCTCCAGTCGCCGATTTCCGTTGATCCTGAACTAACATTTCCGTCGGTTGTTATTGCAGAGTGGGCTACGTCACCATCACTCGCTGTCAGCGTTGAGTTGTGGATCGTACGGCTGCTAGTCGGTGTCTTCCTCATTTGTTTCTGGGTCTTTCGAACCTATGGTGATCTCTCAACTACAAAACGTTTTTTTCCGAATACCGATTCTAGTAATCCGGGTGCCATATAATACCCAGTAGCTGTACACTACAGATATATTACAGAATACCTCATCCGGCACTGTCTAGTTGAGCCAGTTTGAGAAGTGAGCAGGCCGTTGAGTTGATTTGGATTACTGCTCGCAGACCTGCTCAGCGAGAGCTACGATGCGGATTTAGAAGAATCTTGGGAGAACGAGCGGACGGCGACGCCCGTCAGGGCGTTCGCCGTCCGCCTCCATCAGACCGGTTGTTCTCTGCGGGAGACAACAACGATTCTCGCTGAATTAGGCGTTGAACGATCTCACGGAGCGGTCTGGAATTGGGTACATCGGCTGGCTGACAGCGGACGCGACCCGCCGACGGCGTCGCCGTCGCGGGTCGCTGTTGACGAGACCGCTGTCAAAATCAACGGCGAGTGGCCTTGGTTGTATGCCGCAATAGACATCGACACAAAGTTGATTCTCGACGTCGCGTTGTTCGGTCGGCACGGCACTGATCCGGCGGCTGCGTTTCTGCATGGACTCCGCGAAAGACACGATCTCTCGAACGCTGAGTTTCTCGTCGATCAGTTTGGTCATCGGACTGCCCTTGCTCGATTAGGACTGAACGGTCGGGTGAACTATACCAAGCGAAACCTCATCGAAAAGTGGTTTCACACCTTCAAAATGCGGGTTGACCGTTTCCATAACTCGTGGGTGGGCAGTCGGGCGAGCGCACGCGAATGGATTGAGCAGTTTGTGCATTACTATAACCACCAGAGACCGCATCAATCGCT
Source organism: Natronococcus sp. A-GB7 (assembly GCF_029688865.1). Classification (GTDB taxonomy): domain Archaea; phylum Halobacteriota; class Halobacteria; order Halobacteriales; family Natrialbaceae; genus Natronococcus. The sequence continues at coordinate 22,095 of NZ_JARUKV010000044.1, read as the reverse complement.
CGATGGAAAAACGCCAGCTGAGGAGGTGCTGGACTAGACAGTGCCATCTATCCGTATCCCTCGATATCACAACTAGTAGTGGCTTTGTACGTCTTGCGAGTGTGCTCACGCACACCAGGTGTCAATTCGACAACATCCATCGAGAGCACGCATACTGGGCCTTGGATATCGGGACTGACCTGTCGATACTGCTCCTGGACTCGAATCATACGACCGATGTTGCGGGAGCTCAAACAGAATGGCTCGAGAACGCTCTCGCTGAACGTGCCGATCGCGACCATCTGCTGACTATTAGCCACATCCCAGCCTATCCCTGTGCGAAACCGATCGAAGGCGAAGAGCGGGGAGATATTCGCCAACACTGGACACCACTATTTGAGGAATACAACGTTGATGCCGTCTTCGAGCACGATGATCACGCCTACAAACGGACGCATCGACTCCAGAATGGTGAAACAGATTCCGACGATGGTGTCCTCTATCTTGGTGATGGTGCCTGGGGAAAGGACCCTCGTGATGTGTACTCGTCTGCAGAGCGGCCCTATCTCAAGGTGAGCGAAAGCACGCGATACATACTGCGTACAGAGATTAGCCCGGATGGCAGTCGACAGTTTCAGGCGGTTGGTTCCAGCGGAGAGACGATTGATCACTTCGACGGATCAGGTACCTCTCTGTAGACTCCCCGAGGACTGTGGTATAGTCTGCCTCAATAATGGAACGAGAATGAAAATTGCAAGCACGAGTCCCAGTATTCCACCGTAGGCGGGAAGTGAAAACAGATGGAATATCCCTACCACAACGACTAGTGGTGCCAACGCACCACCCGCAAGAAGTCCTCTTGTACGTAGCGGACTGTCTCTGCTCAGAGACCACTCGTGAAGAGAGATCTGTTGTCCGAGGACGAAAAGCTGCCACCCACCAAACGTACCAAGAGCAGTCCCGAGGAGCAATATACCGTCAAGATCACCTCCACCAACACCGAGATTGATAGCACTGGCGACAACAGCAAGTGCAAACGCGACTGAAGCTTGGTCCGATGGATATCGGGATAAAAGCAACTCTGCACCAAGAAGGAAGGCGATCCCGACACCGATACCAGCGATAACATCCACGAGATAGTGAACACCCAATGCACCTCGCGAGAGACAAACCAGCACAATGAGGAGTGCTGCGCCGCCAAATCGGCGACGACGGGTACTAATTGAGAGCCGGTGTGCGAGACTGAGATAGACGATCGTCGTCATCAGTGCATGCCCACTCGGAAATCCATAGCCACTCGCTGTCCCAGTAGCCTCGTAGAGAGGTTGAATGATCAGCGGAACCGTTTCAACTGGTACCAACAGCTGGTCTGGCCGTGGTAGTGCAAAAATATGCTTGAGAAGGCTAATGAGTGCTAATCCAGCAATCGTGAATCCGAGTATGACCGCAGCCTCATCTCGCTTTGTTGCATGTAACCAGTACATTCCCCCCACCAGTAGACCGAGAAACCAGACGTCACCAAACTGAGTGAGAAGCGCAACGAAAATTGCTGCCCATTCTGGGATGAGTTCTTGAATTACACCGAATTCCCCGATACCTCGAGACATACTCGCGGTAATCGGTGGATCGTCTTAACGAATGTGATGTGATCACTCTGTGATAAATTCTGGCGCCAGAAACGGATTTACAATGGTGCGCAGCAAACGAATCCTATGCACACTCACGGAATTGAACTCCTCCTCCAGATACTGTTGCTCTTCTTCTATACCGTTGTTACCGTTTCTCTGACTGGCCTGGGGATCCTCATTGAGTATCATTCTGTTTTGCTATCTGCTACAGATCCCACACTTGGTCTCTGGACGAGCGCAGTTGGGTTAGGTGCGTTTGGACTTGCTTATCTTGTGCTGAGCCGAAAGTTGCTCCCTCTGGCTCGACTTGTGGTACACTGAACCCAGACGAAGGCTCTGCTCGAGCTATTGGAACGACGAATCAAGGAGTTGGAAGCCTTCTACAGATTAGAAGAGGGCTGCTGTGGATCAATTGCTTTCTTTCAGGGCGACTTTCTCGCCTGCTGCTGACAATTCGTCACTGGCGTCCGCTACTGCGCCAATTCGGTCGCTGAGCTCAACGATATCAATATCCGAATGATAGGTGATCAAGTTCCGATCGGTGAGCTTTGGGAGACGAACGTGAACTAGGTCAAGATAGACGTCCTGCTCATCTGTCTCCTCAATCGCCGCGATCTGAGATGCGATCTTCTCTATACCGAGAGGGCCTTCAGATAGCCTCAACGCATGTATGACGTTCCAAGAGCGAGTATCAAGTGCTAGCTCCGCGAACGCTTGTGCTTCAGCGGAGAACGGTTCAGTATCCAAGCTATCCAGCTGGAGGTGGTTATCAGCAGTGACTGTCGTCTCGAGATATCGTCGTTCAGTCGAAACCGAGGCAAACAATGCAACGAGGGAGCCACCTAATGCACCGAGAATAACGAGAAGTTCCGGGTTGAGTACGGTCTCACCACCAATCTGTTCGGCGCCAATATAGCCAACCACGAGCAGCCCCGCAACGACTGCACCAGCGAGACACCATTTTGCTATGTTCCATTTCTCCTCCCGCGGAAGTCGATGTTTTGCGACCCAATAGCCGCCAGAGACAATTGCTGCGGCTGGGAGACTAACCAGTGCTAGCTCGGTCAGCCACACTGCCATCGGTTCGGGATGGGTGATTACGTACGCGAGTCCTGAAACGCCCAATACTGACCCGATGGCCGCTATAAGCCACGACGCTGAGTCATACTGCGTAATCCAGTTTTGCTGCGTGGTTGGTTCTCCCATTTTACTTCGTATTTGTTTTTTCTCTCAATTGTTATAGGCCTTTTTTGAAAATCAACCGTACTATCCGGTACAGGTCACATGCTACCACTCTTGATCGATATAGGTTCCGTACCCCGATTATACTCTGACAGTCGATTTAGAAGGTGATATTTCGATATTGTTTTGAGTTCAAAGGATAACATCGCCTTCTAGTAACCAACGGCCGATAGAGGAGATCGCTATTGGTGCTTGATTCCTAAGAGTAGAAAACTGAGATAGGTTTTGAACGCAGCTGCTGTCCATTCATCAAATAGTCAGAGGTAGTTCCGGTACTGTTTAGTGTCCCATATGTGGGATCTGACTATGGACAGTCAACTGAGGGACACACAGGAGACAATCGCGATGTCCCCAACGCCATCCACTCCGTTTACGGATCTCCCGCGGAGCGAGTGGCGAGAGATGTTTTTCGCCCTTCCTGAGGATGTACGGAAAGCACTTGTTGTGGATATGAGTCGATCAGAACTAGAGCGGTTCATAGATCGGCTTGACCCGGACGAAGTGACAGACGTTCTCGGGTACGTTGACGAGGGTACCCGTGATGCGTTGCTTGCAACACTCGATTCTCGACGCCGAGAGAAGATCGACTTTTTGTTGTCATTCAATCCCGAGAGCGCGGCCGGTCTGATGAATCTCGATTACGTCACTGTCGATGAGGAGCAAGATTTCTCCGAGGTAACTGAGCGTGTCCGACGCTTTGAGAACCGGACGGGCCGAGTACCGACGATCTTCGTTATTGAGGAGGATGACCTCTTAGGTGAGCTTCCGGGTGCGGCGCTCTCTGTGGCTGATCAAGAGACCGAGACGATTCGGGACTATGTGCAGGAAACACCACACATTCGGTACGACCGTGACGACGAGGAAGTACTGGAGGTCTTCCGCCAGAACCGTGAGCGCAACGTTGCAGTCCTCGATGAGGAGGACGATATTCTTGGTGTAATCCACGCCAACGACCTCCTGAGGCTGCTTGAGGAAGCACGAGGCGAGACCCTTTACGAGTTCACCGGTGTCGACGAAGAGGAGAGTGTCCTTGACGGACCTGGCAAGAAGATTCGGCGGCGATACAAATGGCTAATTCTCAACCTCGGCACGGCGTTTATGGCTGCAGCGGTCGTCGGGCTATTCGAGTCAACGATCGCTGCCGTCGCTATTCTCGCCGCCTACATGCCCGTCGTCGCCGGTATGGGTGGAAACGCTGGTACGCAAGCAATGGCGGTCACTGTTCGGGGGATTTCGTTGAACGAAGTGTCCCTCAATACCGGCAAGCGTGTAATCGTCAATGAGGTAATCGCCGGTGCTGCAAATGGCGTCATCACTGGCGCACTTGTCGCTGTCATCGCTATCGCCTTCTCGTTCGGTGAGTTCGGCGTCCTTCTCGGTGCTGTGATTGGGATCTCGATGGTTGCCAACTTGGTTATCGCAGGGTTCTTTGGTGCGTTGACGCCGCTCCTGCTCGACCGACTTGGGTTCGATCCAGCTACGTCTGCGACGATCTTCATCACCACAGCAACTGACGTATTGGGCTTTTTCGTCTTCCTCGGACTAGCTCAGGCAATCCTACTGTGAATTGCCGACCGTAACGGTCATTGTTGTGTTTCCTTTTTCCCGACTGTTTAAGACGACTCACCGGTTAGCAGTCTCATGTCCCGTGGCATCGGCGAATTCGGAGTTATCCAAGATATCATTCCGGATTGGGCAGCTATCTTCAGTGCGCTGCTCACCCAGCTGGGTGACGTCTGGTTTCTTGCGTTACTTGTTGGAGCAACGTACTGGTTCTACGCGACAAAACGAGATGATGCTGCCGTCCTGATCGGCTTCACAATCGCCGGATTAGCACTAATCAGTGTCCTTAAGCACATCTTTGCGCTACCACGTCCTGGAAGCCCGTTAGTAGAGGTCGAGACGTTACCGTGGACGGTTCAGCCACTCTATGAGGTTACTGCAGCAGCCAGTGGTTATGGATTTCCGAGCGGTCATGCACTGATGACAACAATTGTCTATCTCAGCTTCGCACACCGCCTCTCGATCAGCTCTCGACGTCGGCGATTCGCGGCGGCAGCAGCCCTTATTACGGTAGTCTGTCTGTCTCGAGTCGGATTGGGAGTCCACTATCTTGTCGACGTCGTTGTCGGTGTTGGGGTTGGAATCCTGTTCTTGATTGGTGCAGAATGGTTGCTCTCACAGAGTTCGATGAACGACGGAACGCTTGCACTCAGTCTTGGAATTGTTATGAGCAGTATCAACCTTACTGTGGGTGGTGCGGATTTCGATGGTATACTGCTTTTAGGAGCGGCGCTTGGTGCTATCTGTGGATGGCAACTTCTTCTACTTGGTCAGCAACTGGACACACTAAACCTGCGTTCAGGGCTGATTCGCCCTCAGACAGCGAGAGGGATTCTCGCAGGTATCGTTCTTGTGCCATTAGTCATTGCTCTCGTCGCATTCAACCTGTATTCACTTCCGTTCCTTGGCGGAGTCTTAGGGGCCTCACTCGCAGTAGTGATGGCGATTCCGGCGTGGACACACTCGTGAACATGTACTAATTTCGGGAGTGGCTGCAGAAAGGCTTCTGCGGGTCCGCGCGGCTCACACCACGAGAAATTCGTCGACAGCGATCACGACCACGAATCCGAGCAGAAATGCCAACGTCGCGGCGTCGGCGTGGCCGTGGCCGTGTGAGGACGGGATCAGCTCCCGGAAGACCACGGCAAGCATCGTGCCGGCGGCGAACCCGGACGCGATCGGAAATAGTCCGGCCGCCACAGACACGAGCGAGAAGCCGAAGAGGCCAGCGGCGACCTGTGGGACGAACCCGGAGAGAGCTGTGTAGACGAACACCTTTGCGTTCGACATCCCCGTCTCGCCCATGGGAACGGCAAATGCGAACCCGTCTGGCACGTTCTGGAGTCCGATAACGATCGCGAGCAGCAGTGCGACCTCCTCTAACCCTGATGCGAAGGCGACGCCGATCGCCAGCCCCTCCGGGGCGTTATGGAGAGTGATCGCGCCGCCGATGAGTAGCGCCTTGCGAAGCGTCGAGTCCGGGTCATCAATAGACGCGGTCGGATCGCCGAGAGAGGTGTCTGGGACAGACTCGTCGGTCTGACCGCTCGCTACTGCGGCCTTTGGCGAGTCGGCTGGCGGGGACATCGCCGCCGCGTCGTCACCGGTCGCGCCCCCCTCCGGGAACCACTCGCGGTACTCCGCGTGGAGGTGGGGGATGGCGTAGTTGCCGCCGAGCAGCACCAACCTGCCGATGACAAGGCCGCCCATCACCGCGGCGAGGGTCCCCTCCTCCATCCCCGGAAGGATCAGACCGAAAACGCTGGCAGCGACCATCAGCCCGGCCGCAAGCCCCAGCGCGGCGTCGTAGACCCGGTGGCTGACGCGAGCGCGACCGAACACGGGAAGCGCACCGAGTCCGGTCGCGAGGCCGGCCACGCCGGTGACGGTAACCACCGTAAGGAGGTCGGTCATGGAGTATGACTCCGTCCCAATATAAATAAGAAGCAGGGTAATGTTCAGATCAGCTGATTACATACGGAGGCGATGCTTGAAGCCAGTTATCGGCGTGTCTGCTTCGGCGTTGCTGGACAGTTGAGAATCTGTTAATTCGTCGTTTTATCTCACGAAGGGCACGTTCAACGCTGTTCCGATTTCCGTGTTTTTGGGTCTGGTGAATCGTAATATGGCGTCGGGTTTAAGCTATTGAGCATGCGTTGCAACTGCCTTGGCCAAGGGAACATCAAGATTGTTGGGGAAGATGGCTACCGCTGAGAACGATCACAGAAAAAATCTCGCCACGATCTTCCGTAGCTTCAGGCCCTGATTCGGACGCTATCAAGTGATTCATCAGAATCAAGAGGTTAGATTTTAGATTCTGGGCCCATTCGTGTTCTGATATGACCACGGTTGCCATGGAGGACTATCTTAAAGCGATCTACCATGGCCAGCAGGAGACTGAGCAGCGAGTACGAACATCTGTGGTTGCTGCTCACATGGGAGTTTCTCTGCCCAGCGTTTCAGCGATGTTTAGCAGGCTTGAACACCGAGAACTTGTCGATCGTGTGAAATATAGAGGAGTAACCTTGACGGCGGAAGGACAGCAGATCGCTGTTAGAACCGTTCGACATTATCTGCTCTTGAAGGCGTATCTCGTGAAGTTTCTAGATTATTCGGAACAAGCTGCTCACAAAGAGGCAGACCAGTTAGAGCATCACATCAGCGAAAAATTTGCTGAGCGAATTAGAGACGCACTTGATGAACAAGAGTGTGATAGCACAGCTAGTTGTCCTCAGTGACCAACAACCGCTGGATTTGGGTGCCTTCTACTTGCTCTACCCGAATCGTGACACTCCGGTAGCGAACTTCATCACCCTCTCGAGGCATCTGCCCTATACGGTCGAGTACGAACCCTGAGATCGTTTGATACTCTACGCCTTCCGGAATCTCGGTAGCTAACACTTCATTGACAATTTCAATATTTACGTCGCCGCGAATCAGCGCTCGACAGTCATCGAGCCGCTCGATCGGATGTATCTCTGTTCGTTCAAGGATCTCGCCGACAAGTTCCTCAGTAATATCCTCGAGCGTGAGCAATCCTTCATTGGTTCCGAATTCGTCGATAACGAGTGCTAGTTCCGTACGCGATTCTCGCATTTCAAGCAGGAACTCGTCTAATGCTTTTCCTTCGGGCACATGCATCACCGGTTGTACAAGTCCACGTACTGCTTCGACGTGTTTTCTCTCGCGACCCTCGGTCCTCGACGATGCGACTAAATCTTGGAGGGTAACAATCCCAATAACGTTATCCAGTGAATCGTGATACACTGGGAGCCGATCGTGCCCGCTCTCAATGCAGATGGTGAGTGCCTCCAGTGGTGTTGCTTCAGAATCAACTGCATCAATATCCAATCTAGGAGTCATCGCATCCTTAGCGATAAGCGAATTGAACCGAAACAGCCGCTGGAATAATTCGTGTTCTGCTTCTTCGATCGCGCCCTCACGTTCGCCAGCGTGGACCATTGCTTCAATCTCTTCACGAGTAATGTACTGCTCTTCAAGCGCTGCTCGTCCCCCCGTAATTCGATTCAACTGGCGAGTGAGAAAGTCAAATACGACTACGAGCGGGAGGAGGAGGTATTGGGCCACTTTTAGTGGACGGGCGACTGTCAGCGCCCACGATTCGGTGTGTTCTACGGCGTATGATTTCGGTGCACTTTCACCAAACAAAAGAACGAGTGATGTCACTCCAAATGTTGCTACTATCACTGCTTGTCCAGCAGGGAGATAAAACGCTAATAATCCTGTCGCAATACTTGAGGTCGCAATATTGACGATATTATTTCCAACGAGAATCGTGACGAGGAGACGATGTGGGTTTGTTTTGAGTGCCTTGAGTCGCTTTGCTCCGGGAACGTTGTCTGCAACGAGTGCGTCAACTCTGTGCGGTGGGAGCGAAAACAACGCAATTTCTGATGAGGAGAAAAATGCAGAAAGACCGATTAGAACACTGATCGTGAGCACTCCCAGTATCGTGAGTGTCGTAGGCGAAAGTTGTTGTCCAAGGGTGATCGGTTCCATTGCTGCTCTGATGGTATCAGTCTGTCAATGGATGTAGTCCCTTTGACCATCCCAGTCAAATTATCAACGGATAACCCTTTTTCAGGCTGTCTGTTGACTCGTCGTGAAGCGGATGCAATATGTTCTAAAATGAATTCATGGCATTCTATACCGGACTGTGAATATGCGACATAATGGAGTTGAGTATGTTTTCCAGGCCATACTCCTGTTATGCTATACTGCTATTATTGGTGCTCTCGTTGTTCTTGGACTCTTTATCGAGTACCAGTCTGTTTTGCTTTCAAGCTCAGAACCTACTGCGGGACTTTGGCTAAGTGCTGTAGGGCTAGCTACGTTCGGATTTGCATATTTGATGTTTGATCGCAAGTTCCTCCCTCTTGCTCGCTCGTTCTGGCTCTAACAGTCTTTGTGGATCACCGCCCGAAAGAGCATCAACTACCCTAAACCCAGAGACGAATAATTTAGCGGCCTCCATGATCGATCCGTACGTCCCTTCAATGGTGTCTCACTCATCGACCTCCTGATTACGTTCATCGTCAGCTCTGCTAGTGTCTGACTCGTCACGAAGCAGTCTTGGCAACTGTTGTTGAACAAATAGTACCGTAACCACCATAAGAACCGGACCAAGGAAAATTCCGTACCATCCGAATACCGGAGGACCGAGGATATACGCGAACAGAACCAGCCCAGTAGGGAACATCCGCCCTGAAAGGACCGGCCTTACATAGGTACGAATGAGGCCATCGAAGAAAATGCCCATAATAACGTAGAACGCAACGGGAAACCAAAGGGCAGTTGGATCCGCCTGAATCGCCATTATCGCCAGATAGCAGACGATTCCGACGTAAACAATCGTTCGACCGAGAAGCGGGATTATTGAAGCGAGTCCAGTAATAATGGCGAGTAGCAGTACCAGCGGAATTTCAAGTCCTTCCGGGGCGATCGTATTGAGTCCGGTATAGATGAGACCGGCAAGTAGCATAATCGCAAGGATCGTCAGCGTGTATCCGAAAAAGATCGATTGCAGCCCTTTATCGACCTCAGATAGATACCCATTGAGGCGAGGTCGCTTATCGAGAATTTCGGCCCGGAACCACTCTGCAAGTCGGTGCTCGTCGCGTACAAGAAAGAACGCGAATAGGAAAGTAATAAACAGTAGGTATGATGCTGTAAGGAACCGGCCCAAAAGACCACTCACCCACTGTCCGACAGAGGCAACCGTCGGGTCAGTAGCAAGATCCTCTGCGAACGGATACAGTTCTGCTTCTGTGGCTGGCAGTTCGTCCGTATCCACGTCGGGAAAGAGCAATTCGACGGCCGCCTCGAAGTCGGTCAGTTCCAGTGTTGCGAACTGTACGATTGCGAGCAGCGCCAAGACGAAGATGACTCCCACAAACGGTAGAACAACGAGTCCAAGCGTTATAGCAGCGGCTGTCCCTCCTGAGAGTCCCTGTCGTCCTAATTGCCTCGAGATGGGACGGGCGACGTAATAGAGAAAGAGTCCGAATACGAGCCAGCCGAGATAGTCGCTCAGTGCTACGATCAGTACTGCCGCAAGCACGAATGCGAATATCCACCATCCGATTCTTGAGGGGACTCTTTCGGTATCGAAATTCCCGTTCGGAGCCATAAGTAGGGAACACACACCGCTGAGAGAAAAGACGCTTTGGGCGCTGTCTTACTCATATCCGACCTATTGATTAGCTGGATGCCACCATGCCTGGCGCTCGTTAGCAAACAATACAAAACAAAGTGCTTCGTGCAGGTCAAGTAGTCACTGGAGGGATATTGGTTCTATTAGTTGGTGAAAAGGATAGTGTACTATAGTAACGACTAGAAGTCTTTGCTCGCCGAAATCTGCAATCCCCTCTCTTCAGCGGTCTTCCTCTTGTTGAATACAATAAGCGAGTAGAACCTTCTGGATACTACTATAGATACGGTGCTGTATGCATCAAAAGCTCATTCCTCAGTACCTTGTTCGAGGGGCAAGACTCAGATCATCAGTCGGAAAAATCTGCACTAATTGACTCGTAGAGGGCGGACTCTAATCCACTATCCCGATAGCCTGCGGCGAGATTAACATCTACAGCCCAGAACCGGTCTTCGTTATCTTTGACGAAGTCGACCCCGACACCCCGAAGATCAAGTCGATTGACGAGGGTGTGCAGACGCCGCGTGAGCCTCGGTCTGGGGGATATCCGATTCAGGAATCGTTTGGGGCCATAGAGCTTCGAGGAGACACGCTTGGCCGCTATCTGGACTCGGGCGCCATCATTGACGGCATAGTACTTGTAATCGACAGGCTCTGTGGGGATCAGTTCCTGATAGAACTGCCCCTCTCCGTTCAGTTCGGGGTCGCCGTGCCAGATATAGCAGGGTTTTGCGACGTACTCGGATTCAGGCTTCTCAAACGTTATTTGGGGCGTTCGAAATCCAACTGCCTCGAGAGCATTGAGCCCAATTAGTCGTGAACTCAACGCGATCGTCGCAACGAGATTGTTCCATAAGGATGTTCCCGTCCTCCGTGCATATTTCAGAGCGGGCAGATTGACTGGAAAGACCTGTTTGTTAACCAGTGAATTGAGGTTGTCAACGCAACTTAAAGAGAGTTCAGATCGCGGATCAAAGAACTGGACCGTATGTCCTGCGTTCCGAAGTTGTCTAGCGATGGCAGTGAACACGGGTTGATCCTCACTACAGAGAATCCCGATGTGCTCCGCGTTAGTCGTCTTCATTGGTGACAGGCATCTGTATATTTGTTCGGATCATATGATGGTTCGTATTCACAGGTGATTTCCTCTTCATCCTGCTCATTTACGGCTGCTGCAAAGAGCCCGTGTATCTATCGCAGCGGGTTGCCGGTTCCAGAGGCAAGATACATCATATAGTCTTCAGACGATCCAATCGGGCCGAACCCGAAGTACTACCCACCCGCTCGTGGTCGTCATTCGCCTCGAATTGACCGAGGTCGGCAATACCGATCGCCGCCACGAAATCGGCGTCGTACTTTCGTAGCCACTCGTTGATACTCTCCCGCTGATGGACGCTCGGAGAACCTGTCTGTACCGACTGTCAAATCGGAAGCCGTGAACTTGACTGCGTTTGCTGCCGGCTCGAGTTTGGAACGGATCGCTCTGCGGCGATTTCCATTCGTGCCTGGGAACTGCTCTTCGACCAATCGACGCACTCGAACTGTCCGAGGTAGGTCATACTCCGGGCCTTGTCATCGTTCTCAAGCTTCTGTTAACCAACACCCGGGAGGAGAATGGGGCCTTTGTTGGTTAAGATGTGAGACCTTTGAGGACCCGGGCTCGGTCAGCCAATCGCTACATGAGCGGCGCCTCTATGACGAGTCGGAAGAACGAAGTCGGCCTTTCAGTAGCTGTCCTTTAAATGGTTCTGGCTACAGAGTAGAGATATGACCGGAAGTTGTTCTCTTGTGAGTCTCAATTCAGTAGCGTAGCCTACCGCTGTTGTGTGGGGTCGTAGGTTTATATCCGAAGCCGCGGCCACCGCTGGGTGATGCAGACGACAGCACTCGAGGGCAGCGTGATCGTTGCAGCACTGAGTTGGTTGAGCGATGAGTTTGACGACATTGAATCGGGGTTGATCTGGGTCGAGTGAAGCCTGAATTTGAGGTCGTATACTGTAGGCTCTCCACGGACTTGTCCCAACTGAAAACTTCTATATTTATGTGGTCGCTTAGATAGCAGTGTATATTGCTTGTATAGTGCATACCTGCAGAGTTTTCCAAAGCGGTGAAACGAGACAGCAAGACAGTCGCTGGTCGAACAGCAGAACAAGTCTACTGGAAGTACGGACTTAGATGGTATTTCCCCAACTGGCGAGAGCGGCAGTTCTGCCCCGGCTGCTGTCCCATTCTCGAGTTTCTTCGAACGCGGCTGTCATGGATGGCTACGGATCGGAATCTCGAGCCTTGAGAAGAGCACAAAAGGTTTCACAAAAAGTCTGTAGGTGATCTATGTCTGATATGAATTCAACCGCTGATATCGAGAACTAGGAGGGTGCCCTTGGACCACAGTCTGAACGTGAGCCGTTGTTCTACGAGCTCAATGCTGGGGACAACTCAGTTCGCCTCGTTGGTCCCTCTCCTGGACAGGTCTACGACTACGAGCGAGATGAGTTTGAGCAGCTTGTTGCTGACGGCGAATGGATACTGGCTGAGGACGATCCCGAAAATGAGGTCTTTCGGACGCCTGCTGGTGACCAGCCGTACTAACTGAGTGTTGGCGGTGCGTTTTTGGGTTCTCTGGACTACTCCTCCGAGAGCAGATGTTGTAGTGAGGTTGTCTCGGAGCGCAGATGCAGAGACGTAGCGGTGGCCCTGAACGAACGCGACAGTTTGGTCCGACTCGGCAGCGGTTTTGTCGTTCTGAACCGGCTGCTCGAGCGCAAATCCGCGCTCGACGTCGAGGAAGAGGACTTTCTGTTCGCTTCCGTAGCGATCTGCGTTCTGGTCTCGGAGTGTCGCGATCCCGTCCTCGAGTTTATTACTGAGGTAGAATAAGCAAGAACGTGATATGGCGAACTGAAGAATATATCACGGATGAGCACAATCATATACACAGATGAGCCGGATCTACTATCACCATCCTGGAGACAAGCAATTCTCTCTTGATTTCGTGCATCCAGATCCTGCTGAAATTGTTTCACAGGCTGTCGGTTATAGCGATGACGTCGCAGTGAAGATCCAGAGATACGATATTGACGAGCAGTTCTATGTTGTCTACACATCTCGTATTGGCGGAGGCCCTGTCCGAGAGATTGATTTCAATTTAGAAGCAGCTCTCGAAGAAATGAGTGACGACAACAGGACTATCGTCGTTCGTCTTCTCGAAATTTATCGTGCCCTCATTGCTCAAAACGAGAAAGAAGAAGGACTCCCTGTCGAGGCGTACAAGAGCATCGACCTCAATGCACTCCCAGACGTTCTCGATCGAACGTTATGGAAGGGATCAGCAACAGGGGTCGCTGGCCGTCTCGCCTCAAATTTAATTCTGATGCATGCACTTCCGAACGCCAACCATCGAACCGCTGTTGCGCTGACCCAGTTCTATCTGCGGCGTCTAAATGCAGATTTTTCGATACCAAAGACATCCATTGAAGTCGACCCAGAGACATACGATTGGCGAGAGTGGGTCAATGAGTACATCAACGAATCGAAGCGGCTATTGACTGTTCGCCGGAAGAATGTCGTGTTCAAGCACCTCTCGAATTTTGGTGTAAAAACACTCGAGCGAAAGCACGCCGTCGAAATCGATCTCACGGCATACGAGCTTGACCTGTATCCAAGTGAAGCCAAGCAAATCTACGCGGAAAAGCACGAACAGCTATGGATAGAGTTCGTAACAGAGGCTGTTGAACGCGCTGGATATCCGGAACTCAAAGAGACTCCAGGACTGGCGAAAGGAGAGTTTGCCAATAAAATCCGAAACCTCGACTAAGCGGCGTGTTAGTCCTGAAGAGTAGCGACTGTTCGGCCTGTTTCTTCGGCCTCTTCGCTACGCGACATACCACATGTCGCGAGCGCTTCGTCGACTGCTTGTTCGAGGTTCATCGGTTACGTTGTTCTCGGTTTTTCGAGCGTATAAACGCTTGCATGGTCTCTTGTATGCCACATCGAAAGGGGTGAAACCCATCGAGGTCAAGCCCCGAGGCACTCGGCCTGCTCCGTCTATAGATGGGTTCATGCGTGTCTCTGAGCAGGCGATCAATTCGCTACTGACAGAGTACAACTCTGTCGAGGAGTCGTTTCAGGATCTCCGGTCTGATGAGTCAGTTGCGAGTCCTTCTGAGCCGGATACTAAGACTGAGCAATCGAGCGACGCCGATGACGGGCGGGTGCATACGGAGATTCAGTGGTATCTCGTGCAGCTTGGCCAGCAGCACGGGTACGACGTTCACGTCGCCATCAACGACAAGAATCGGACGTACCAAGGTGAGCGGTTGGGTGAGGACTGTCTCGAGGAGCTAGTGTGGCCGGGGCTCAGTGATGCCGTGACCAATATCATCCATTATGTCGATGTGATCTGACTCGAGAGGAATGCGATTGTTGCGATATTCGAGGTTGAGAGTACCACGAGTATCTACAGCGGGATCTTGCGGATGACTGATCGAACGAAGCAGTCCAGTACGGATCTTCCGGAGATTATCCACGTCCAAAGAGCATACTGCCGAAACTCCTTGGCGTTCCTACTGACGCCTGCGTTGGGTCCTGCAACGTATCTCCGTAGTGGGTTTAACGTCACTCGGGAAGCGACACCGGTTCGAACTCCTGTAGCCCGAAGTACGTCACTACGACGGCTCCCAGGCCGATCAGAAGAAGTCCTCCGGCGATCAGATCGCCGAGGATTGGAATCGCACCGACAACCTGTAACAACACCATGATACCGACGACGCCGAGCCCGGTCGCCAGCCCAACCCGTGGCGTGTCCAGCCGCTTCCCAGCAAGATATCCAAGTGCGACGATTCCGTATGCGATCGTCACCAACCCGATCAGAAGTCCGAGGATGCTCACCGGGAAAAGAACCAGGGTAAACGCCATGAACACGAACACAGCCAAGAACGTCACAGAGAGGAGTGCGCCCACGGTAAGGCTGATTACCGGGTGGTCCCGTGCGGTCGTTCCGACATTTTCTAGTAACGCTGGACGCTTTCGGGAGAACCACGCCCCGACGAGGGATAGGAACAAGGTCGTCAGCACGACCGGCGTGTACGCAGCGATTGGGCCGGGTTCGGCTGGCGCGAACTCGACAGTGGATCGCTCAGCAATGGCCGCCTCGTCCGCAAACTCCTCGCTTCCACCGATGTGCTGGAGTTCACCGTCGATCGTTCCTCCGTCTTCAACGACGAGCGACCCCGACAGTTGCGTCACGTCGCCTTCGACTTCCCCGTGAATCTGGAATTCGCCGCCGATGACGTAGACCGGTCCGGAGATCGTTTCGTCGTCCGGGATTGTGACGGTCGCATCGCCGACGATCAATGCGCCTCGATGCTCGGTGATCTCGTGGTCGCCTTCAATGACAAACTCGGTGGTTTCGACGTCCACCCCGCCGGCCGAGATCATGAGCAGTACGATGATCAGTAGCGGGATGAGTTCTAGATTCATGACGATACCTCTCCACGTGCTAACTCGAATATTCGATGGACGTATAGCAGTACGGGCAGCGCGACGATGAACAGCAATGATAGCGCGTTCACGTACGCCAAGTGACCCCCAAGCGGGAGTCCAATTCCCTCGGAGTACAGCGCCAGTGCGGTACTCATGAACGTCGCCAGCCACCCCGCGATTCCGACGCCGAGGGCCGTGTGCGTACCGATCGTCTCGGTGGTCGAAAGATCCGGCCAGAGTGCGAAATTGAGCGTTGTATAGAAGCTGACCGCGAGCACGTAGAACATCGGCAGGATGAGTGCCGGCGTCTCACCGATTCCGAACCGGATATCGAAGACGTACAGCAGGTGTGTGAACGCGAACAGGCCGAATACCCAGAAGAACACCCAGTTCCGGTCGAAATACGTGTACAGGACGCCGGCGGCGAGTGCTCCGACGACGTGCAATACAGCGATGAACACCCGAACGCTCAGGTCGGGCGATTGCCAGGACGTATAGATGTAGAGCGGTTCCTCGATAATCCGGAGAAATCCCAGGCTATCGATGAAGAATACGCCGAACATCAACAGGACCGGTCCCCAGAACGCGACGCTCAGCGTCCGGACCGACGTCGGTCGGCAAAACCGTCCGACCCCGAACGTGCTTCGTTCGTGCTGACCAGCGAGGACGTCAATGAACGCGAACCGCTTTACCGAAAGGACGGCCAGAATCAGCACTGCCGGCACCATCATCGCGCTCATGACGAGACTGAACTCGTCAATCCGCCACTCGACTGGATACAGCGCTGCGACAAAAAACGATAGGCCCGCCACGACCGCGGCGACGTATCCACGGTCTCTAACAGGGATGAAATCAAGCATGAAGCTGAACGTCACCGGGATGCCGAGTCCAAGCGTGGCTGAACAGACGACAACCCAGAGCACGAACTGTTCGACCGTACTTATGAACGGAGCAACGATCGTCAGCAACAACTGGACGAGAATAATCAAAAAGAGCAGGCGAAACTTCACGTACAGATCGGTACTCCACCCACGCCGATCCATTACGAGGCCACTGCCGACGGCGGCGACAAGCGTGAGAAGCGCGAGCACGGCCATCACTATCGAAACATCCTCCGGGGCCATCCCGATCTCTCGCGTTCCGAGATCGGTCAATCCCAACTGAACAAAGGTGAGATTGTAGTAGTAGCCCGCCGTGAGCGCAGAGACGTAGATTAGGTAGCCAGTGATCGGAATCCACTGGCGCTCACGAACGAAATCGAAGAGCTTCATAGAGTACTGTGTTCCTCAACCCGGTATAAATATTGTCTCTTGAATTATATATTGCCAGCGATATAACTCAAATCTATTTGAGGTTGTTTTCCAAGATTGATTTTCTGGATTGCAGGTGTCATTGTTACAGATCTCCGCTTTTCGCATTGTATCGTAGCATGATGACCTGGTCATGGATAATACTATACAGCCAGACAAACCCCAAATCAGAGAGTGAGAGGAAATAAGACTCCTCGTTATACCAACTACAGTTCATGATCGACAGAGGCAACTGTTCTTATCCCAGTGGACGCACAGGTGGGAAGTGGACCTATCTATGGCAGTAGATCAAAACGGTCAAATCGATCAGGAGGTGGTTGACGCTATCAGCGCGCTTGGAAATTCGCAGCGTTTGCAAATTTTACTGGCGTTAAGTGAGGTGGAGCGAGAGCATCACGAACAGCGGTTTA
Organism: Natronococcus sp. A-GB7; assembly: GCF_029688865.1. GTDB lineage: Archaea > Halobacteriota > Halobacteria > Halobacteriales > Natrialbaceae > Natronococcus. The sequence goes on along the minus strand of NZ_JARUKV010000044.1, from coordinate 4,811 downwards.
CGATGACGTTTACCGAATTATATGATGCAGTCGATATCGATAGTTCGTCTCAGTTTTCATATCACCTGAACCAGCTCGTCGGACAGTTCGTCAGTGAGACACCCGACGGATACCGCCTGACGTATAGTGGAACCAAGATCGTCCGAGTTATCCGCTCGGGTGTGTACGAGAGTACGTCAGCGTTTGAGGATCAGGAGGTTTCCGGAGCCTGTGTGTTCTGTAATGAAACGACACTTCTGGCAACGCTCGACGTCGATCAGTTTCGTATTCGATGCACGTCGTGTGACGCGATTCTCGTTACTGATTTCTGCCCACAAAGTCAAACTCGTAACCGAACCTCCGCGGAGATCATCGAGAGTTTTTGCTACCGCATCTGGAGTATGTACATTGACCTCCGAGGTGGTATCTGCCCGGAGTGTTTCGGCCCCGTCGAGACAGATGTTAGCCAGTATGAGCACGGTGAAAATGCCCAATACATCTACAATAGCTCGTGTCGTGAATGCCAATTCCTGGTCAGTATGCCGGTCGAAGTACCGGTCGCGTTTCACCCTGCTGTCCTCTCCCTATTCTGGAAACACGGTATTTCGGTACTCGATGTTCCTCTCTGGGAACTGTACGAGTACATCACATCCGACGTAATTGTAATGGAAATCGTCTCTGATGACCCGTTCGAAGCACGGTTCACCGTTACACTGAACGACGAGTCACTGTCTCTTAGAATGGACGATACCGTAACTGTCACACCCGAACCGTGATCACGGGGAACTCTATTTTCGCACGGCTAAGCCACTGATTTCTCGAACCGGGATACCGGCTCATCAAAACGATGATTGAGTGCCCCTATAGACAATCGAACACCAACTCTAAACTCCTTGTCGAGGTGTGACTATGGCCGCGATTGAAATTGAGGGTCTCGCCAAACGGTTCGGCGATGTCGTTGCTGTCGATAATCTTTCACTCCGGATCGAGGAAGGAGAGATCTTCGGATTTCTCGGCCCGAACGGCGCGGGAAAATCACCGGTGATGATCTGATGATCGGTGCTGATACGCTTAGCCCGCAAAAGGCACGTATTCTCCTTGCCTTTGGTCTAATGGAAGACTGCGATCGAGAAGAGTTCCAAGAGCTATTCGATGAGTACTGATAGGGTCTCTGGTTAGTCCAGAGCGCTCTTTCTCACTGTTCGCCAGTATCCTTCTTTTTAAGCAGTCCACTGTTTAAGTGGTTCTGGCCACAAGATAGAGCTATGACGGGAAGTCGTTCTCTCGTGATTCTCAACTCGGCAGGGTAGACTGTCACTGGTGTGTGACGTCGTAGGTTTATATATGAAGCCGCGGCCACCGTTGGGTGATGCAGACGACAGCATTCGATGACTACGTGATTTTGCAGCGTTGAGTCTATCGTGTTTAGTTAAGCGATTTCCACCAGACGGTGAAGGCTTGTAACCATGTTTCGGCGATTGTTGGATCGACGTAGCTGAAGCTATTACTGAACGAAGAGGTACATTGCTTTACCTTTCTGAAGACACGTTCGACAGCGTTCCAATTTTCGTGTCATTCGGGTCGAAATCGGAGCCCGGTTCGCTGGAGTGCTGTTGCTAGATGCTGGGCGTGACCGACGAGAAACACAGCGTCCTCGACGTCGTGTTTCTCGCGACACTCTCCCAAAAATCGTTGCGTCAGTGCTGTTGTAGTCTTCGTAAAGAGCCGTATGTGCAAGAATTCGTTCGGGGAGAATCGACGGCCGCGTACAGCCAGAACTGCTGACCAGTGATTCAAACGAGCCGGACCTCTGGAGAATTATATTCAAAGCCAAGAACAGCACCAACGATGTCTCTGGACTGCCGTGAGACCAACCTATTGATTGCACCGGACTGACTCGATTCCCAGCTACCTACGGGAAGGTTACCTCAGTGGCTGAGAAGTACGTTTGACAGTTAGCAACTGACTGGCTGCCTGAGGTTGATCACAAACTCGAAGAGACGAGTGACGGCTACCAACACTTGATGAAACCAACACGGATATTGGTCGAAAATGCCAATAAATAACGTGAAATAAGACGACGAGTTCAAGCGTAGCGAGGAAATAAGTCGACATACGACACCCAAACCGAACAAAAGTATGACTTCAAACGATCTGCTTGTTGACAAGTGCTCCGTCTGTGAAACGTATTTTGTCGTCCATTCAAGTGCCGATCTTCAGCGGCGGCTCAACGCCCACGAGCTCGAAGAGCACGGGAAGATCCAGCCCTCCCGGGTTGATCATGGCGCAACTGACTACCGGTAGAGCATAACCCGTTTTCTCCGTTGTGTTCTCGGGCGTCCTAACCCGACTGCTGAAGACGTCGGTCCTTGTGCAGAAATCCTCGAGTACTCCAACACTGAGGACACTGTTGAGTACCAGCGCGTCAACTGGCCAGATACCAAGGCTGGACGACAAACTCGAGGTGGAGTGAGGAAACAGACGAGGAATGACTGGCCATTCGAGGAGAACGAACTGAACTAGGCGGATGGGGTTCAGGTCGGTCTCATGTACAAAGCAGAGACCACCCGGATAGAATTGTCCGATATTCAAATCACTATATTTATCCAGGCGTCTAAATCGACGGGTATATTTCATGAATGGAGCATAGCTAGAGCGATCTTGAACGCATCTGGAGGAAACCTTTCCTCGAAATATGATGTTCTCAGACCCAGAGAAAGAGTGTCGGTCTACCAGCTGGCGATGACAGCAGTCCTGCTTCGATTAACTGTTTAACCCTTGAATTCTCCAAACTCGGCTGACCTACCGAGTCGATCTCAGCAGGCCAGAACATAGCCCAATCGGAACTCTCGAGTTTCGAATCGAGTTTGCGTTGACGTATTACGGATCCTCACGCTCGAGGACCCATCGCCGAGTTCGGACCCGCCGATGATCGAACTGTCGAGTTGCTTGAGGCCGGCCGACAGCTACTCGCCACGTTGGACGCCCAAGTCGGCCGTCAGCAAGAACTGACCGAGGCTGTGAGCGACACCGGAACAACCGACCAACAGTGCCGTGTAACCCCGCGCACACGAGGGGAGGGAGATGACAGCAGTACAGACAGCAACCCCTATTGGACGGCCTACCTCGACCGTCCAGGACATGCCGGCGCCGTCGGCTGTGGGGAAGCCGGCGACATCACCCTCGTCGAAGCGCCGTTTGAGGACCGAACGGACGCTCCGGACCACACTCGGTATGTGAGCTTCGACGGCGACCGGGAGGAAGTTGTGGTCGCTGTTCGAGCGAGTGGGCCCCTACAGTACGTGGTGAGTCTCGCGACAGCGTTAGCCTCTCCCCGTCTGGTCAACCGAGTGCTCACCGACAGTCGGCTCGAGTCCCTGGAGGATCCACCGGCAATCCTAAGAGACGCTCGCTGTATCGGCGGGCTCTCCGATGAAGCTCTCGAGGATCCGGAAACGCTTCGGGAGGCGTTCATCGAGTGGGGAACCGACCTCGAGGACCTCACTGCGAAGGTTTCAGCTGGCGAGTACGAGGACCGTAATCGATTCCGAAGTTCGATCATGCGGTCGGCTCACGGGCTTGCTGGCTCGATCATCCACCTGTTCGACGCTCTCGAGATCGACGTTACCCGCGAACTCCGAGTCCCGTCCGGGCTCGACACGAACTCGCTGAAGGAACTCGCGACGTCAATCAGTATTGCGACGGCAATTCAGTCGAAATACGGTGCGTTCGCCTGCTACCGCCAGCTGTTCGAAGCTCGAGAGAAGAAGCGACAGGCTGCGCTCTCACCGACCGTCGATGCCAACGACCCTCTGGGAACGCTCATCGGCTCCCTGGTTGTTCGTGGGGAAGACGTCCATCGACTCCGCCCGGAACTCGAGCACTCGCTCGAGACGCCAGCAGCGCTCGCTGAGGACGCTCCCGAATTCGCGGTCCACGTTTCCCTGTCGACGGTCGACCGGGCTGCCTACGCATCGACTGCGACGCGGATTCTCCAGTCGAAGAATTTGCAACCGACTCGAGAGACAGTTTCGTTGCTCCACGCACTGGCCGGCTCGCCGTACGCCGCTGCTCGAGCACTGCAACAACTCGCCACCGAAGACGACCGACGAGAGCTCCGGCCGGACGAACTCCGCTATGCGCTAGGAACGCTCGAGCCTGCGCAGTTACTCTCTGATCTCCCACCGACAGTTGGCCAAATCGTCCACACACTTCTCACTGCTGAGAGTAGACTCTCACAGCGTAAGCTTGCCGACCGAGCAGACGTCTCAGCACGGACGATCCGGAACTATCGAGACCGTCTCGAGGCACTTGATCTCATCCGTGTCGACGAGAGCGGGTATCGGCTGGCGTTGTCGTTCCAGACAACAACTGTGCGCCGTGAGCCCGTTGTTCCGGCTGTCCTCGAGAAGAATCAGACACTCCTTGATGCAGCTGACGCACTCCTCGGAACGATTTTCCCACCTGACCGCTAGGTGACCCTAGCGATCCACTTGGTAGTGTCCTGTTCTGGCCACCGAATCCGGTACAGTTACTCGAGCATCGGTTAGTCGGTCCATGGCTACGCATAGTAGCTGCACTCACAGCCACAGAATTCACCCAGGACAACCGGGCAGTTCAGATGGGCTCACCGCTCGAGCAGCAGCCACTTGCTTGCACAACTCCGTAGTATCTGGATCGTCGTTCTATCTCCGATCTTCCACCCTGTTTAGTTAACCAACGGGGACGCATCTATTGTACCCGATGTTGGTTAAGCAGGCAATCTTGTGATCGATATCAATCTGCTATGTACAGGCGGACCATGTATCAGTTCGGTCCGACCGCTCTTCCTG
>NZ_JARUKV010000043.1 GCF_029688865.1 Natronococcus sp. A-GB7 | reverse complement strand
TCCCAGTTCGGGATGACTCGTGCCGGTCCGCTGTTAGATTCTTGTGTGCTCATTTTGATCTCACCTATCGCTTGTTCCGATCCATCCGCTGTTCCTGCCACCTGATCTGTCGATCCGACAGCTCGGGGATCTCCCCGTCGTCGGCGACCCGGATGTTACACAGCGTCGTCTTGGTCTCTTGCATCTGGGTCTCGCGGTCGTAGGCCGGCGCCGTGCCGCAGTTGATCGACTCGCCGATAACCAGGGGTTCCATCCCGTCAGGGACGCTATCCATGACTCTCTCTCCCTCGAGAATGCCGCTCCAGTGGTAGGGGGCGAACGCGTGGTCGGGTGCGACCCGCCCGGTCGGTCTGGCCTGGACGAGCATCTCGGCGTGTGGCGTCGTGACGACGATCCAGTCGCCCTCCTCGACGCCGATCTCGTCCGCGATCTCCGGGTGGATCTCGAGGTACATCATCGGAGCCCGGGAGGCGGTCCCCTTCGTGCTGCGGGTTACCGCCCCGGCTCCCTTGTGCTCGACCTGTCGACCCGAGGTGAGCACCATCGGATCGACGTCGCCAACCTCGACGAGTTCCTCGACCGCGTCGATGTTCTCCTGCTGGACGCCGGCGTTGTCGAGTTCGACCCGCCAGTGGTCCTCGACGCGTTCGTTACAGGGGAAGTCCTCGACGAGGTCGGGTCGGGGCGTCACCGCGGGTTCGCGGTGGACCGGGATCTCGTCGGTGAGGTTCCAGGCCTTCATCCGGGCCCGACCGCGGCCCCACGGGGCGTCGGGTTGTGGGTTGTCGAACTCCTCGTAGTCGTCGACCTCGATATCGTACCCCTCGTCGGCCAGCTGCTGGGCGACGTCGGCGACCGACGTCTCATCGTCGAACGCGCCCTCGACGGGGATCGTCGCCGCGGCAGGGTTCTCGGGGTCCGGCAGCACCGTCGAGAACAGCGGATACTGGGGGACGCCCTCGATCTCGCCGTCCCACCAGTCGGGTTCGAACGGATCTCGGAGCTGGTCCTCGGGGTCGACGTCGGGGTCGTCCTCGTCCCACCAACTCGCTCGGAAGTCCATCCCTCCATCGGAGGGATGCAGCGAGGCGTCGTAGAGGATCGGCGTTCCGGGGTGGTCCTCGTGCCAGCACGGCCACGGTAGTCCGTAGTACTCTCCGTGGAGCTCGTGGTCCTCGTCGACGTCGGCCTGGATGTCCTCGGCGCTGAACACCTCGGAGTTCTGCTGGTGGGCCTTGAGTCGCTCGGGCGTCTGGCCGGTGTAGCCGACCGACCGCGTCCCGAGGTTCCACTCCCGGGTGACGTCCTCGACCTCGTCGTAGTCGAAGTGCTCGCCGAAGCCGAGTCGCTCGGCGAACTGACACATCAGCTCCCAGTCCGTTCGGGAGTCGTGACGGGGTTCGATCGCCTGCGAACGCCACTGGATCTGCCGGCCGGTGTTGGTGACGCTGCCGGCTTCTTCGACGTTCGTACAGACCGGCAGCATGTAGACGTCGGTGTCGTCGTCGGCGAGCTCGGCGACCTGGTTCGGGAAGACGTCGACGTTGACGATGAAGTCAAGCTCGTTGACCGCCCGCTGGACCTTCTTGTACTCGGTGAGCGAGGCGAGACCGTGCCCCCAGAAGATCGCCGCACGAAGCGGGTCGGGCTGGTAGATCTCCCACTCGTCGTCGAGAACGCCCTCGTACCAGCGGGCGACGGTGAACCCGTTTTTCTCCATCAGCTCGGTGTCGTGGAACCGATCGTGGAGGTCGTCGTAGCTGACCTCGCCGGAGGTGCTCTCGGTCTGGGTCCAGACGTTGGCCCAGTGTTCCCAGGCGTCCTCGTCGAGCCCGTAGTAACCCGGCAGCGTACTCGAGTCGACGCCGAGGTCGGTCGCGCCCTGGACGTTGTCGTGGCCCCGGAAGATCGGGGTACCGCCACCGGACTGGGCGGCGTGGCCGAGCGCCAGGTTGAGCATCGCGTAGGCACGGACGTTACCCGTCGCGTTGTTGTGCTGGGTGCCGCCCATCGCCCACTCGACGCAGCTGACGTCGGCGCCGGCGAGCTCCTCGGCGAGCTCCATCAGCTCCTCCTCGGAGATGCCACAGATGTCGGCGACGGTCTCGAGGTCGTACTCGGGGAGGACGTCGTCGCGGAACTCCTCCCAGGTGTCGACCATCACGCGGCTCTCGATGAACTCTTCGTCGTGGGCCTCGAGGTTCTCGACGATGTGATAGATCAGGCCGTAGATGAACGCGACGTCGGTGCCCGAGCGGAACTGATAGAAGTCGTCGGATGCGGCCGCGGTCTTGGTGTACCGCGGTTCGGCGACGATGTGTTTGCCGCCTCGCTCCTGGGCCTCCTGGAAGTACTGCCAGGCGACGGGGTGGCTCTCGAGCGGGTTGTGCCCGATGATGAGGTTGACGTCGACGTTGCGCATGTCGTTCGAGTTGTTCGTCATGGCGCCGACGCCCCAGACGTTCGCGATCCCCTCGACGGTCGTCGAGTGACAGATCCGTGCCTGGTGGTCGATGTTGTTCGTCCCGTAGAACGCGGCTAGCTTCCGGATCAGGTAGGCGGCCTCGTTGCTGTGTTTGGCCGATCCGACCCACATCGTCGAGTGGGGACCGGTCTCCTCGCGGATGTCGTCGAGTCGACCCGTGATCTCCTCGAGGATCTCGTCCCACTCCATCTGGTTCCACTCGCCGTTCTCGAGCTTCAACGGCCGCTTCAGGCGCTGTTCGGAGTTAACAGACTGGGTCAACGACGCCCCCTTCGAGCAGAGTCCGCCCCGATTGACCGGGCTGTCCTCCCAGGTTTCCTGGCCGACGACTGCGTCCTCTTCGACGGACATCTGTATCCCACAGCCGACCGAACAGTGCGTACAGACGGTCTTTACCAGTTCGTCCCCCGCTTCGGGATCGACGACGTCGTCCTCGTCGGCGGCGGCGCGCTGTTGAAGCAGTGTTCGTCCCCCGACCGCAGCCGCGAGGGTTCCGCCGGCGCCGGCTTTCAGGTACCCTCGCCGATCAAGGTCGAGTGATGACCGAGACATGGATCGTTCGTCAGAGACTCATGTTATTAATCCTTTGGGTCCGAACCGATTCGGCGTTTTTGTTAGACAGATTTCATCAGAACGTTTGGGAGGTGGTCGTCCGTTCAATACTTTGACAGCAGCGACGACACCGTGGCATTTAATCCGACTACAGCGCGAAGTACGGACGATGACCACGACGAGGACGGCACCGATCGGCCGGTCGCGACGCGTTCCGACCGCGGCACGCCCCGAACGGCGATCCGCGCGTCCGCGGGTGAGGGCAGCAGCCACACCCGGAAGGAGCCGGCTCGAGGAGGTCGTCGGTCGCCGATGACCGACAGCATCGACCTCGACGACATGGACGTCGGCGAGGACGAGGACGACGGCGAGACCACCAACCACGGCGACTGGCTCTGGCGGGGCGAGGGCGACCCCGAGGACGAGTCGGAACCCGTCCGGAGCGGCGCGTCCGCCGAGGGGGTGGCCGACGGCGAGTCCGAGAGCGATGGCGAGAACGACACCGAGCCGTCCCGGCGCGTCCCCGGGGTACCAGGAGCGACGGAGGGGCCGGTCGGCGTTCCGGAGAACCGCGGCGGCGGTGGTGCCGGCGGGAGTTCGGACGCGGAGTCCGAGACCGAATCGGGGACGGACGAGTCGACGTCGGCCGACTCCACGCCCCGAACGACCGACCACGGCGAGGCGACGTCGGCCGACGACATGACCCTCGCGTTCACCTACCAGGCGATCAACCGGCTCGAGGATCCGCAGTTCGTGGTCGGCGACGCCAGGGGATGGGCCGACTGGATCGGGATCGTCGGCACGGTGTCGACGCCGGCGATCCGGAAGTTCCAGCGCGACGAGCGGATCGAACTCGACTTCTTCGGCGGCTCCGAGACCGGCCCGGCCGAGCGCCTCGCGGACGTCACGCCAGACTCGATGTTCTACGCCGATCGGACCGTCGTTGTCGGCTGCGGCGACGAGGAGTGGATCGCCGACGACGCCGGCTGGGAGTTCGTCCCCCTCGCGTCGGCCGCCGAGAAGGCCGACTGGACGATCGAACACCCGGAGTAGTACGGACTCCCGCCCATCAGCCCCGAAACGACCCCGAGCTATCCTGCAGTCGCTCCGAAAATCGACACGGAAGATCGTCCGAGAACCGACACGACGTCGATTCGAAGACTGCGGCTGTCGCCGTCTCTCGTGGACTCGCTTAGACGTCGTGAAGCAGCCGCGCTCGGCACTCCGGACAGTACTGGAAGATGCTCTCCTCGGAGTCGGGAGCGAGGTCGGCGACGACGTCGCCGATACGGTCCTCGATCGCGTCGGCGGTCGCCTCGCTCGTGAACTGCTTCCCGCAGCCGGCACACGACAGCATCGACCCCTCGTACACCCGCTCCCAGGCCGGATCGGGCTCCTCCGTCTTGTTCTCCGGAAGCAGCGACAGGTCGAGCCCGTCCTCGACGCTCATGACGTTCTCGACGCAGACCTCCTCGCAGAGCCCGCAGTTGACACAGCGCTCGTGGTTGAAATCGAGCCCGTTCTCGGTGCGTCGGAGCGCGTCGGTCGGACAGTAGCTCGTACAGGTCGGCGTCAGCGTACAGCCCTCCGCGACCTCGACGATTCCGAAGTCCTTCAGCCCGCGGATCACCTCCCGCTCGGGCTCGACGTGCTCGAGGATGGCCCGGACGCTCTCGAGGGTCCAGCCGTGACTGTCGAACGGCGGGTTCTCCCGCTCGGGGTCGTCGATCTCGCCCGTCGCCTCGTGCTCGCCGGCGGGGATCGGCGACGCCTCGAGCTCCGTGACGGCAAAGTGGGAGACCTCCTCGACGAACGCCTCGGGTTCGTCGGGATCGGGCGCGAAGAAGGAGACCCGCTCGCCCAGTCCCAGATCGGTCGTCGCCCGGTTGACCCGCTCGACGAGTTCGGCTTTCGGGTCCGGTCCGGAGTGGAGACAGCCGCCGCCACAGCCGACGATTGCGACGCCGTCGGCGCCGGCCGCCAGCGCGTGGAGGACGTGGGCCTCGCCGACGGTGTCGGTGCAGTTGACCGAGACGGGCAGGATCGGGGGGTACTCGACGTCGGCCCGTCCCGCGGCCGCCAGGCGGCCGTACTCCCGAAGCGCGTTCTGAGCGCGCTCCGAGCAGACGAACGCGACCATCGGCGTCTCGATGCTCGCGCTCGAGCCCCCGAGCAGTCCGCTGACGAACCCGCCGTCGTCGCCCGTCGGCGCCAGCAGCGCCTCGACCTCGCGGGCGAGGCGCTCGTTGCTCGGCTCCTGGAGCCGGGCCGCGCCGGTCGGACAGGCGCTGGTACAGGCCCCGCAGTTCTGACAGCTGTCGAGGTGGAACTCGACCTCGTCGATCGCGGCCCGCTCGACGGCGTCGTGGGGACAGGCCTCGACGCACTCGTTACAGCCCATCTCGCCGGACGTCCCGGCGGCACAGACTTCCATCTCGAGATCCAGGAAGTCGATCCCCTCGAACCCGCCGAGCAGGCGTTCGACCTCGTTGACCGTCGCCGGGTCGAACTCGGTGTGATAGCCGCGCTGGCCGCCGATCGGCCCCTCTCCGCCGGGGTGGATCACCTGGTCGCACTCGATCGTCCGCTCGACGCCCTCCATCTCGATGGCGTCGGTCGGACAGACCGTCACCCACTCGCCGACCGGGGCCTCGGGATCGATGTCGACCGGGTAGCGGGTCACCATCCCGTCGGGGCCCTCGTGGACGCATTTCATACAGGAGACGCAGTCGTCGGTCACGAGCGCCTCGACGGTCAGCTCGAACTCGCCGTACTTTCCGTCGACGTCGACGACCCGTCCCCGCTCGACGTCGACGTCCTCGAGATCGGCGTCGGCGGTCGCCAGCTCCTCGCCGTCGGCGAGCAGCGTCACGTCCGCCGAGTCGGCGATCGCCGCGGCCGCGTCCGGATCGCCGACGACGACGACGTCGTAGTCGGCCCGGTGGATGCTCGATCGAGGGCGCCGCTCGGTCTCCCGGCCGGCGTTCGCCGCGTTGACCAGTCGCGCGGTCTTGGCGGTCGCGGCCTCGCGGTCGTGGACCCATCCCGCCCCCTCCCGCTGGTCGACGAACTCGACGTTGTCGGCCCGGAGTCCCTGTCGCTCGGCCGCGGCCTCGATCTTCTCCTGGGCCTTGGCCTCGGGACAGGTGACGACCATCTCGTCGAGTTCGTACTCCTCGATCACCTGTTCGAACGCCTCGAGCTTGTCCTGGCAGAGCAGCTGCGAGCTCGCGGCGACCTCGACGTCCTCGATCCCCTCTCGTGCCTCCTCGAGATCGATGTCACAGGTCCCGGCGCACGAACAGACAAACGCGCCCTCGTTCATCGAAACCAGGTAGCAATGGCACGGTTGTAAACCTGTCGTGACAAAAACAGTCCGACGAGTGGCACTTTCGGGCCGTCCGGTGTGGGCGAGATCGGATCCGAGGACGGACTCGGGGAACGAACGGGGCTGTGCGACGCGTCGCCGTGTCGAGCGGGCGCCGCCCTCAGGTGATCAGTTCCGCGCTGTCGGCCGAGATGTCGACGACGACGTCCTGGCGGGTTCGCTCGTTGATCTGGTCGAGGTTTCTGGTCAGGACCTCGAGGATGTCCGCCGGCTCGGGGTAGACGAGAACGCTGTCGTCGTCGTCCTCGATCACGAGCTGGGTGTCCCGCAGCGTGATCGTGTCGTCCTCGATCCCCGCGACGTTGATCGGCAGCTCCTCGGAGCCGCCGACGTCACCGGCCTCGACCTTGGTGATGTAGACCGCGTCGAGCGAGAGGAGGTCCTTGTACTCCCGGACCGCCTCGGCGCAGGCGACCATGTCCTTCGTGATCGCGGTCTTCTGTTCGTTCCCGTGCTCCCCGGTATAGCAGTGTTTGCACACCCGAAGTTCCATCCGCATACGCGCCGGTTGTGGACGAGCGGGTATGACGATTACGAACTGTGGCCTCGCGGGCTCGTCAGGCCCGCGACCCAGGCGGGCCCCGCGGCGAGTCGCGACCCTCCCGGAACCGACCCCGGCGCCCGTCTCAGAGGTCGAACTTCCGCGCTGCGGTCTCCATGTCCTTGTCGCCCCGTCCCGAGAGGTTCACCAGAATCGTCTCGTGAGCGCCGTCCTCGGCGAGCTCGATCGCTCGAGCGACCGCGTGGCTCGACTCCAGTGCCGGAATGATCCCCTCGGTCTCGCTGAGTTCCCGGAACGCCGCCAGCGCCGCGTCGTCGGTGACGCCGGTGTACTCGCAGCGACCGACCGCACGGAACATGGCGTGTTCGGGGCCGACGCCGGGGTAGTCCAGTCCCGCGGAGACGGAGTGAACCTCGACGTCGTCGTCGATTACCCTGGTACGCATTCCGTGGAGGGTGTCGTCTCGCCCCCTCGCCAGCGGCGCCGCGTGCCGGCTCGAGTCTGCGCCCTCGCCGCCGCCCTCGGCGCCGTAGAACGCGACGTCGTCGTCGCGGAACGCATGAAAGAGGCCGATCGCGTTCGAGCCGCCGCCGACGCAGGCGACCGCGGCGTCGGGTAGCCTGCCGGTTCGCTCGCGGAACTGCTCGCGGGCCTCCCGGCCGATGACCGACTGGAAGTCACGGACCATCCGCGGGAACGGGTCGGGACCGACGACGCTGCCCACGAGGTAGTGGGTGTCGTCGACGTTCTCGGCGAAGTCCTCGAGGGCGGCGTCGACGGCGTCGGCCAGCCCCGCATCGCCCCGCGAGACCTCGTTGACTTCGGCGCCCATCAGGCGCATCCGGAAGACGTTCATCTCCTGGCGGGCGACGTCCTTCTCGCCCATGTAGATCTCCGTCTCGAGATCGAGCAACGCGCCGGCCATCGCCGTCGCGACGCCGTGTTGGCCCGCGCCGGTTTCGGCGATCAACCGATCGCGCCCGGCCCGCTTCGCGAGCAGGGCCTGCCCGAGCACGTTGTTGATCTTGTGGGCGCCGCCGTGGAGCAGGTCCTCTCGCTTGAGATAGATCTCGGCGCCGTAGCGCTTGCTCAGGTTGCGCGCGTGGTACAGCGGCGTGGGACGGCCGGCGAACTCCTCGAGGTGGTCCCGCAGGTCGGCCTGGAACTCGTCGGTCGCGCCGACCTCGTCGTAGGCGGTTGCGAGCTGCTCGAGCGGCTCGCGAAGCGGTTCCGGAACGTGTCGGCCCCCGTAGTCCTCGAACTCTCCGTCGGACATGACCGACCGTTTCTCGGTAACGGTAAAGTAAGTTCCGCGGCCCGGCGGTCAGTCGTCCGCATCCGTGGATCCTTCGCTGAAGCTGCCCCGCTCGCGCATCATCGAGGTGCCCCGTTCGACCCATCGGCGCCGGTAGAAGACGACGCCGAGGTAGGCCACCCGGAAGGCGAAGTCGAGGACGATGGCGAGGTAGGCCGCGACGACGCCGTAGCCGAGTTCGACGCCGACGACGTAGGTGAACCCGAGGAGGAAGACGAACGTACCAATGACCCGGGAGACGAAGGGGACGACCGTCTCGCTGCCACCCCGAAGCGAGCCCGCCAGCGTGATGTAGGCGGCGATCAACAGCGCGGTGACGGCGTACGCCTGCGCGAAGCCGACCGCGTACCCGACCGTCGCGGGATCGCGCGTGAACACGAGGACGAACTCCTCGGCGAAGGAAAACAGCAGGGCACAGAGCCCGCCGACGGTGAGCGTGCTCAGAGCCGTCGCGGCCAGCCCGTTGTAGTAGGCGGTCGACCCCTCGCCCCGGCCGAGCGACTGGCCGACCATGATGTTCGCGGCGACGCCGTACCCCCTCGCGAGCGGCGAGGCGATCTGCTGGTACATCCGGCGGCCGATGTGGTAGGCGGCGTTGACCTCGGTGCCGAACGCCAGCAAGATCGCGTTGAACGGGAACTCGGCGAACATCTCCGTGACCCCCTCGGCGATCCGGGGCCAGCTGATCAGGATCAGCTGCTTCGTGATGACGAGCTGTCGGGGGACGACGTACTGGATCCCGCTGCGCGGCGTGGCGAGGATCGCGAGGAAGGCGGTCGCGCCGAGCGTGTCCGCGGCCGCGGTCGCGACGGCGATCCCGATGACGCCGAGCTCCGGCAGCGGGCCGAGGCCGAACGCCAGCCCGATCGTCGCGAGGATGTTGAGCGCGTTGACGACGCCGTTGACGTACATCGGCGTCTTCGTGTCGCCGGTACCCTGGATCGAGCGGGCAGCGATGAAGTTGACGTGGATCGCGGGCGCCGAGATCATGATCACCATCAGGTAGACGCTGCCGTACTCGACGACCGCGTCCATCGCCCCTTCCTCGGTGAGCGCGCCCAGCACCGAGATGGCGTACTCGTTGAGCAACAGGCCGAAGACGATAAACGGGATTCCGCCGAGCAGGCCGAGCAACAGCGCCTGCGAGACCGCCTCGTCGCGGTTCGCGGTGGCGTCGGCGCTCGTGTCCTGACTCGAGAGAGCGATCGCGCCGTCGCCGATACCGATGCCGAACCGCAGCGGGAAGCGAGCGTAGATGTCCGCCAGACCGACCGCCGCGACCGCGGCCGGCGAGAAGAGGCCCGCGACGATCAGGTCGGTCGTCCGCATCAGCGTTCGCAGCACCTGCTCGGCCATCACGGGCCAGGAGAGGCCGAACACGCGCTTCCAGACCCGCCAGAGTCGACGATCGGCGAGCGAGAACAGAACGACGAACACGGTCGCGGTTCTCGCGGTCGCCGAGTAAGCGTTGAGTTGCCGGAAACGTTCCCCGGTTGGGGACCGATATCATCGCCCGCTCGAGAGTCGCCGTCTCCCGCTCGGAGCGCCCTAGCCCGCGGCGGTCGATCCTGCCGGCCACAGTACTATCCGCCGATCCGTGGTATTCCGACTGACTGATGATCGACGATGGCCGACGACCGACCCCGCCGCGGACGGCGGGGCCGGTACAACGGTTCGAGGTGGGCGATCGATGAGGCTCTCGCGGCTGTTCGCCGACGAGGAGTCGACCCCCTACGGGCTGCCGAACTTCGACTCGACGACCGTCTTCGTTCGGGCGGCCGCCAGCTACCTGCGGGGCGAGCAGTTCCCGCGACTGGGGATGATCCACCCCAAACTGACGCCGCTCGCAAAGCGGGTCAACGGCCTCTCCAGGGAGACCCGCGCGAAGATCTACACGACGGGCGGGGCCAACGAGGGGATCGATCCCGACGACCTCGGCGAGATCGACGTCGAGCGATTCCGGGAGTGGGTCGTCGACCAGTACCCCGAACGAGGCTACCCCGCCGTGATAATCGGCTCGAGCAACGGCGCGGCGGTTCACCTCGCGGCCCTGCTGGGAGTACCGTTTTTGCCCCAGACGTTCCTCCTGCCGATCCGCCGGTCGATGGGTGCCGACGAGATCCGCGAGGACATCGAGTGGGGTGCCGAACACGCGCCCGCGTTCCTCGAGAACAACCCCGACGTCTCGCTGGCCCAGATGCACGACCCGAACCAGGATCGGCTGATGGTCCGGAAGCTGGCGTACTTCCGGGTCAAATCCCGGATCCTGGGCGAGGCCTACGAGGAGTTCCTCGACACCGTCCTCGAGCCCGGCGGCACCGTCATCTCGCTCGAGTGCGAGTACGACTGGCCGGTCGTCGACGTCGGCGACCGCCACACCTTCCAGCTCGGGGGCTGTGGCGGTCTGGCACCCGAGGAGTACTACGAGGGCAGCGAACAGGTCGCCGAGTTCCTTCGCCTGCAGGGCGCCGACAGACGCGAGTGGGACGTCCCCGAGCCCGACCGACGAGCGCCGGAGGCCGAGTGGGGGTTCGACCCCGCGCTGCGCGAGGACCTCGAGCGGATCGCGGACGAGCAGCGGTACGACCTTCGACGGCTCGCGTTCGACGATCCGCGGGAGCTGAGCCCGTTCGTCGCCGACCGTTACCGCGAGCGTTACGAGGCCCGCGATCGGTCGGTCGACCGCCTGCTCGTCCAGTCGTTCGCGCTGGTCGAGCCCTGGTGGACCTTCCGGACGGGGTCGGTCCCCTACTGGACCGCGTTCAACACCCGTCCGGACGTCGACTACCTCGAGGAGTACCTCGACGATAGCGATCCCTACGACGAGATCCGCTCGACGCTGTTCTCCCACGGGATGGAGTCGGCGGGGCTGGCCTCCGTCGCGGAGTGGAAGGAGGTCCTCTCGCGCGCCCGCGACGAGCACGGGTTCGTCGGCGTCGACGAGGCGGAGTTCCCCTACGACGTCGAGACGCAGGTCCGGTATCACGACGACCTCCCCGAGGAGATCGATGCTCGTCACCCTCACCCGCCGGCGATGGCGTTCGATCGGTTCGAGTCGATTACCGAGAACGTGGCCGGGGAGTACGGGCTCGAGTGGGAGCCGAAGTAACTCAGAAGACGGCGAGCAACACCACGAGCGAGAGCGTGCTGACGAGCACCAGCGCCGTCAGCACGACGACGGCGGGCAACAGCCCCGTGCGCCGGAGTTCGGCGAGTCGGATCTCCGTGCCGAGCCCGACGAACGCGAGCAGGAACAGCCAGCCGTACCCCTCCTCGATCGCCGCCCGCTGGGACGCCGAGAGCAGCCCCGTGCTCGCGACGACCATGAGCGCGAAGAAGCCGAGGACGAACGTCGGCACCTCCTCGAGGAGCGTCCTCGCCGAGGGCCGCGATCCGCCACCGGACCGGGCGTAGTAGCTCGCGTACGCGAGCACGACGACACCGATCAGGGCGTTCCGGGCAAGTTTCGACATCGTCGCCCACTGCCCGGCGACCTCCGAGTGGGTGAACCCGACGGCGACGACGGGTCCCGTCGAGAACATGCTGACGCCGGCCCAGACGCCGAAGACGGTACCCGAGAGACCGAGCAGGTCGCCGATTATCGGGTAGATGACGATCGTCACCGCGTCGAACAGCAACACCGTCGCCGCGGCGTAGGCGATCTGGTTCTCCCGGGCCCGGATCGCGCCGGCGACGGCGACGACCGCCGAGACGCCGCAGATCCCCGAGCCGGCCGCCAGCAGCGAACCGAGACGGCCGGTGATCCCGAAGACGTTTCGCGCGAGCAACTCGACGACGAGGATCGTCGACGCGGAGACACAGACGACGATCGTGAGGACGAGCGCGCCCGTCTCGAGGACGGTTCCGAGCGTCACCGACGCCCCCATGAGGACGATTCCGGCGGCCAGCCAGAAGCCGTGGGTCGCGATCCCCGGCTCGAGTCGCTCCGGGACGTCGACCGTGTTGGCCAGGACGAACCCGACCGCGATGGCGACGAGCAGGGCGTTGAAGCCGACGACTACCTCGACGCCGCGAGCGAACGCGGCGCCGAGACAGAGCGCGAGCAGTCCGGGGAGGAGTTCTCGTGCGCTCATCGTGAGTGGCGCGCTCGAGGGCAGTGATCGCGGCGACGGGTGGGCGCACCGACACCGACGCGTTTCGGTCGGCGCTCGAGGGGCGCCCGCTCGGATCGGACGATCACGCCGAGCGGGAGCCACTGGCCGGACGACATCTGTCCGGCGCTTCGAAGCGACGGCGCTAACGTCTGTCGATACCGCTCGCCGCTCTCTCCAGGCCCGCGTCCCGCTCTCGTCTTTCGCCGTCGGGAGAACCCCTCGAGCGGGAGACGCGGCGACGATCGAAAACGAGCGCGGCGAACCCGGCTTCGGCTTGACCGACTAGCGGGTCGCGACGGGCTGTTCGTCTGTCACGTTCTCCTCGTCGGGCTCGTCGTCGTAGTCGATCGCGGTGTGGCCCTTCACGAACTCCTGAGTGCGCTCGTGCTGGGGGTCCTCGAAGAACGAGCGCGTGTCGTTGGCCTCGACCAGTTCGCCGAGGTAGAGGAAGATCACGTCGTCGGCCAGCCGCTTGGCCTGGTCCATGCTGTGGGTGACCATGATGATCGTGTACTCCTCTTTGAGATCCTCGAGCGTTTCCTCGACCTGTTCGGCCGAGATCGGGTCCAGCGCGGAGGTGACCTCGTCACAGAGCAGCACTTCGGGCTCGACGGCCAGCGAGCGAGCGAGACAGAG
The DNA here is from genome assembly GCF_029688865.1 of Natronococcus sp. A-GB7. Classification (GTDB taxonomy): domain Archaea; phylum Halobacteriota; class Halobacteria; order Halobacteriales; family Natrialbaceae; genus Natronococcus. The sequence continues at coordinate 13,567 of NZ_JARUKV010000043.1, read as the reverse complement.
TCGCTGGATCTGCCCGGTCGACAGCTCGGCGCCGGGGTCGTCCAGTCGGTCCTTCACCTCGTCCCAGAGGTTGACCTTCCGCAGGTAGCTCTCGACGAGGTCGTCGAGTTCGTCGCTCGAGTAGTCGCCGTGGAGCTTCGCCCCGTAGGCGACGTTGTTGTAGATCGACAGCGGCAGCGCCGTCGGCGTCTGGGGGACGTAGCCGACTCGCCGCCTGATCTCGGGCAGCGGGTCGTCGGTGTCGTAGATCCCCTCGTCGCCGAGGTAGACCTCACCGGTGATCTCGGCGTTGGGCTGAATCTCGTGGAGGCGGTTCAGCGCCTTCAGCATCGTCGACTTCCCACAGCCCGAAGGGCCGATGATCGCCGTCAGCTTGTTCTCGGCGAACTCGGTGCTCACGCCGTCGAGCGCGGTCACTTCCCTGTTTCCGGTGTACGTTACCTCGAGGTCGTCGGTGCGGAGTGCGATATCGTCGTTCATGAGTGTCTCCCTCCTGGTGCGAAGCGGGCGAATCTCCCCGCGAGGAGTTTCGATGCGAGTACGAGCGCGAGCACGGCGACGATCAGGACGAACGACGCCGCGTAGGCGTGCGAGCGGACCTCGGCGTTGAACGACGCCGCCTGTTCGAAGATGAGGATCGGCAGCGTCGTCGCGGGATCGAACGGGCCGCCGGGCATCTGGGTGCTCCGACCGGCGGTAAACAGCACCGTGGCGGCGTCGCCGATCCCGCGGGCGAAGCCCATGATGATCCCGGCGATGACGCCCGGTAGGGCCGCACGAACGGTTATTCGAGCGGTCTCGAACCGCGTCGCGCCGAGGCCGTAGGAGGCCTCTTTGACCGTGTCGGGAGCCGCCCGTAGCGCCTCGTCGGCGTACCGCGTCATGATCGGGTACTGGAAGATCGCGATCGCGACGGTGCCGAAGATCAGGCTCGTCTGGGCGCCGGCGGCGATGATGATCGTCAGGACGAACACCCCGTAGACGATCGGGGGCGTCCCCCAGAGCACGTTCAGGAACATGTTGATCACGTCCGACGTGCGCTCGCTCGAGTAGTCGCTCTGGAGGAAGATCGCCGTCGAGATGGCGAGGATCGAGGCGACCACCGTCGCGGGGACGACGATGAAGATACTGCCCAGGACGGCGTGGAGGAAGCCGCCGCCGCCGTCTAACATGTACCGCGACCCCGGCGCCGTCACCATGACGGCGGGATCGGTGATGAAGACGCGTCCGCCCCGCCAGAGGGTGACGCCGACGACCATCACCAGCACCGCGAGGATGAGCGCGGCGCTCGCACGGGCCAGCAGGCCGAACAGTCGCTGTTCGGTGTATCGATCCATCAGTACTGCCACCTCCGTTGCAGTCGGCGGCGAATAAGCATCGCCCCGAAGTTGAAGATCCAGACGACGACGAGCAGCGTCAGCCCGACGAGGATCAGCGCCGACTGGGTCAGCGGAATCGACATCAGCTCGCCGAAGTCGTTGACGATCAGCGTCGGCAGCGTCTCGCCCGCGTCGAAGGGGCCGTCGGGAATCGCCGTCTGTCCGCCGATCAGCATCGCGGGAACGATCGTCGCGCCGAAGACGCGCCCGAAGCCGAGCAGGATTGCGGAGAAGATCCCCGGCCCCGCGGCTCGCAGGAGCACCGTTCGAATGGTCTCCCACTTCGTCGCGCCGACGCCCAGCGAGGACTCGCGGAGCTCGTCGGGCAGCGCCTCGAGGGACTCGACGGACAGCGAGATCATGAACGGAGTGACGATGATCGCCATCACCAGACTCACCGTCACGATGCCGAGGCCGATACTGTGGGCGCCAAGCGCTGGCGCGAGGTAGTCGCCGACGAACGGGACGACGACGATCAGTCCGACGAGGCCGAAGATCACGCTCGGGATCGCCGCGAGCACGTCGATGAACGACGAGACCAGCACCTTCGTCCGCCCCTCGGCGTACTCGGCGATGTAGATCGCCGCGAGGATCGCCAGCGGGGTCCCCATCGCCATCGAGAGGATCGTGACGTAGATCGTGCCGACGATCGCCGGCAGGAAGCCGAACTCGTCGGCCGCGGGATCCCAGTTCGAGGAGGTCATCATCTGGAACAGCGAGTACTCGGAGACGATCGGGATCGACTGCTGGACGAGCGTCAGGACGATCAGCCCGAACAGCGCGACGGCGAAGAAGCCCGCGCCGACGAGCCAGTAGCTGCTCAGTCGCTCGAGCAGGAGCCGCCGATCGAGTCGATTCGCCCCCTCCGAGGGGGTTTCGGTCGTTCCCATCTACGAGGCCTCCGCGAGGATCTCGCGTTGTTCCTCGAGCTTTTCCTCGTCGATCGGGGCGTAGCCGTTGTCGCGGACGTACTGCTGGCCCTCGGTGAGGACCCACTCGACGAAGTCGGCAGCATCCTCGTCGAACTCCCCGTTCGCGGCCAGGTACATGTCACGGGCCGGCGGAGAGGGGTAGCGGTCCTCCTCGACGGCGGTGAGGAACTCGTCGCGGGTGTCGTAGAAGTCCTCTCCGTCCGAGAGCGTGCCGCTCTCGTCGCGGTCCAGCGGGACCGGCCGGATGTTCATCTCGAGGTCGCCCGTGTTGAAGTCGTAGACGTAGTTGATGTTGTTCAGCGAGATGCCGTGGGAGTCGTTGTTGATCGCCTGGGCGACCTGCTGGTCGCCGTCGAAGTTGCCGTCGGCCATATCCTCGAGCTCGTTCTCGGTGTAGCCGCCGAGGAACTCGCCCCACTGCTGGTAGGCGGCCGAGGAGTCCGAGCGGCCGTAGACGTAGATCGGCTCGTCGACGTCGCTGTCGACGAGTTCGCCCCAGTTGGTGATCTCCTTCGAGAACACCGCCGCGAGCTCGTCCTGGGTGAGGCCGTGCTCCCGGATCTCGTCGTACACGGGGTTGTTGACGTTGATTGTGCCGACGACGGTGTCGATCAGCATCGCGGTGGCGACCAGCCCTCGCTCGAGTTCGGCCTCGTCGGGGTCCCGTCCCATCATCGCGATGTCGACCTGCTCGTTCATCACGTCCGAGACGCCGACGCCGGTGCCACCGCCCGAGACGTCGATGTTGACGTCACGCTCTGACGTGTAGATGTCTGCCCAGACCTGTACCATCGGCAGCGGGCCGACGCCCCCGGAGATGCGTATCGTCGGCCCCGAGCCGGAGTCGGAGTCCGATCCGGCGAGACAGCCCGAAAGCGCGACCGCAGAGCCAGCCCCGAGCGCAGTCAGTGCAGAACGACGCGAGTAACCCCGATCCATACTACCCCGTCCTAGAAACTAGACGCTTGTATCCCCTCGTGAGCCTGCAATTCTTTGGTTCTCCACCCGAAACCAGCAAAGCTATCGATCGAACGCGACCTCGTCCCACAGTTTGGCGGGGAGTAGCCGATCCCGCCAACGGTCGGCGTTTTCGGTCGAACGACCTGAGAACGATCGGTTCACGACGACGGCCGCCGATGGTTCGAACTCGCCGTCCGTGTTCGTTTCCGGTTGCCAGCGTCTGAAGCCCGTCGTTTCGACGGATACGGACGTCGTGTCGGAACCTCCGCAAGTATTGCCTCGAGCTTCGACGGTGACTCGCCGGACGAGCACTCGAGCGCCCGCTGGCTACGTTCCGAACAGCACCGAGAGCGTGACGAGCGAGACCGCGCTGGCGACCACCAGCGCGAGCAGGACGACGAGCGCGGGCGTCAGTCCCGTGCTTCGGAGTTCGGCGAGCTGGATCTCCGTGCCCAGCCCGACGAACGCGAGCACGAACAGCCAGTTGTAGGCGTTCTCGATCGAGGCTTGCTGAGCCGACGAGAAGACGCCCGCGCTCGCCAGCGCCACGAGCGCGAGAAAGCCGAGCACGAACTTCGGAAACTCGTCCCAGAGGGTTCGCACGGACGGTCGACTCGCCGACCCCGACCGGGCGTAGTAGCTCGCGTAGGCGATGACGACGGCTCCGATCAGGGCGTTGCGCGAGAGCTTCGCCATCGTCGCCCACTGGCCGGCGACCTCCGAGTGGGCGAAGCCGACGGCGACGACAGGTCCCGTCGAGAACATGCTGACGCCGGCCCACACGCCGAAGACGACGTCCGAGAGGCCGAGCAGGTCACCGACGATCGGGTAGACGACGATCGTGATCGCGTCGAACAGCAACACCGTCGCCGCCGCGTAGGCGATCTGTTCCTCTCGAGCTCGGATTGCACCGGCGACGGCCACGACCGCGGAGACGCCACAGATTCCCGACCCCGCCGCGAGCAGCGAGCCCAGCTGGTCGGCGAGCCCGAAGACGTTTCGCGCGAGCAACTCGACGACGAGGATCGTCAGCGTCGTCACGCCGACGACGACCAGCAGTACGAGTCCGCCGACCTCGAGCACCGTCTCGAGGGTCAGCGACGCGCCCATGAGGACGATCCCGGCGCCCAGCCAGAGCTTGTGGGTGTTGATTCCCGGCTCGAGCCGGTCGGGGACGCCGACGGCGTTCGCCAGCACGAATCCGAGCGCGATGGCGACGAGCAGATGATTGAACCCGACGGTCAGCTCGACCGCCCGCGCGAGAACGGCGCCGAGAAGGAGCGCTGCTAGCCCCGGAAGAAACCGCGCGGCCGACATCTCGCTACCAGGGGATCTGCAGCTCGAAAATAGCGATCGCCGCCACCGTCGTCGCGCCGACGGCGACGCTCTGCCAGTCGCGCTCGAGATCCGCCCAGCGGGATCGAACGGCCACAACGCCCCGGTGCAGTCGAGTACTCTCCATTCGTATTGGGTCTTCGAACCCGCGCACTTAACCCTTGCCGATGCCGTCGGAGATAGGGGAAATTTTGTCTTCTACCTAAGACGACACTGTAGTAGGTGGGAGTAGATATTGCGATAGCCTGTGACACGAGACGTCCGTTTGCTGCTACCTACGTCGCTTTCCGAGCAAAACTGCCGCGTTCGAGGAGCCGATCTTCGACCACGCCGTCGGGAGTCTTGCGGAGACGAACGGGACTGACCCCGCGAGTCAGCGCGATCGGTCGGCGAACTCACGCCACAGCGCCGCGGCGACGGTGAACTCCTCGGCGCTCGCGTACCCCCGCTTGACGTACGGCTCGCCCTCGAGCGTGAGCACCTCGAGGAAGGTCCCGTACGGCGCCATCACGCGCTCGATCCGCTCGACCTCCCGACGGGCCCGTTCCTCGAACCCGTACCGTTCGAGGCCGTTAGCGTACATGAAGCTGTTCCAGGGCCAGACGTGGTAGTGGTAGTCCCGGTGGAGCGCGAAGAAGGGGTGGACCTCGCCGACTCCGAACGGCTGCTCGCGCATACACAGGCCGTTCGGCGTCTCGAGGTCCGCGAGCGCGTCGACGATCGATCGCGCCCGATCGTCGCCGACGACGCCGAAGTACAGCGGGACGACGTTCGCGTCGCAGGCGAGCATCGTCGAACCGCGGTGCTCGTCGAAGTAGCGCCCGTTCCACAGCCGATCCAGCCCGTCTCGGATCGCCGATGAGTCCGCCCCGGCGGTCCCGAGTCCGTGACGCTCGAGGGCCTCGATCGCTGCCAGCCAGATCGCGGTGTTGTACGTCTCCCGCGGAGCCGCGGCCGAGTCCCACCAGGAGCTTCCTGAGCCGGTGACGATCCCGCTCTCGACGAACCGCTCGCGGTGGCGCGCGACCAGTTCGACGACGGCGTCGTCGTGCTCGCGCAGCCGTCCGACCGCGGCCAGCGAGAGCACGACCGCGGGGACGGTGTCGACGCCCTCGGACGGCGTCGCGGCGCTGTAGTCGGGGTGGAAGTCGGTGTAGAAGACGTCCGCTTTCGAGAGCTCCGAGAGCAGCGCTGCCGCGGTGTCGGCGACGACATCGTCGTACCCTGCCGCCGCGAGCCCCGGTGCGGCAAAACAGAGGTCCCGGGGCCAGACGCCGTGGAAGTGCCCGCCGGACTCGAGGCCCCGCTCGGCCCGCGTGGCGAGGATGCGCTCGGCAGCGCGCTCGAGCGATCCCGGTCGCCGGTAACCGTTGCGACGCCTCTCGGCGTAGTGATCGAGACGGCGCCGGAGCTCCCGAGTATAGTATCGGAGGGAAGCTGTCGAGTCCATCGGGCGAGGAGGGCGGGGAGTTACTGTCGAACGCGGAACGTCAGTTGTTCTCGTCCGACTCGTCCTCGTCCTCGTCGGGGTCGACCTTCATGTCCGAGGCGTCCTCCTCGGGCTCCGTCGAGTCGGTCTGGGTCGGCTGGGCCTGCTCGGGATCCGGGCCCGTCGCCTCAGCGGTCTCCTCGGCCATCGCGGTCTCGGAGACGTCGACCTCCGTCGTCTCGTCGTCGGTGGTCCGGCGGGGGTCCTCCTCGTCCGTGTCGGCGTTGGGTTTCGATCGCGGCTCGTCGGCCTCGGGATCGTCGGTGAACTCGATCTCACCGCTATCGTCGTCGTCGGCCTCGCCGAGCTGTGGCTCCTCGTCGACGTTGCCCTCGGCATCGATCTGTGACTCCTGGCCGGCGTCGGGCCGTTCGGCCGCCGCGGCGGCCTGGTCGGACGTCTCCTTGTCCTCGGTCTCGCCGTCGATCTCGTCGAGGTCGGGCTCGAACGTCGTCGGTTCCGACGTCCGTCGCTGCCGGAGGCCGATCCCGACCAGCCCGGCGCCGACGGCCGCCTTCGGGATCGCGCGAAGCTGGCCGCGAGCGACCGAGCGCAGCGTCGACAGCAGCATGAGCCCGCCGCTGACGACGGCGAGACGGCCGTCGCGAGCACTCTCGCCCGCGATATCGCGTGCCGCGTCCATCGGATCGTCGGGCAGTTCCTCGGTCTGGAGATCGTGATCGTGTTCGTCCGTCATAGGTCGCAGTACCGGAGCCGAACAGTTGAAGCTTGGACCGGCAACTGCGCTGCCGGTTGCTACTCGAAGCGGTCGGGATCCCGTGCGGCGAGCGCCGTTCGCACCGCGGCGACGTTCTCGGGCACGTCGTGGACCCTGACGAGGTCGGCACCGCGGTCGGCCGCGAGCGCGCTCGCCGCGACGGTCGGCTCGAGGCGCTCGCCGGACTCACAGCCGATGTGTGCGAACATCGACTTGTGGGAGTGGCCAAAGAGGATCGGACAGCCGAGCGCACGGAACTCCGCGAGGCGGTCGAGCAGCTCGAAGCTCTCGGGGGCCGACTTGGCGAACCCGATCCCGGGGTCGACGACGACGTTTTCGCGGTCGAGGCCGGCCTTCTCGGCCAGCAGAATCCGTTCGCGGAGCTGGTCGATCACGTCCTCGACGACGTCGTCGTACTCGACTTCTCGGTCGGGGACGACGGGGGCGTCGACGCTGTGCATCACGATCAGGGTCGCGTCGTGGTCGGCGACGACGAAGCGCATCTCGGGGTCCTCGAGCCCGGAGACGTCGTTGACGATGTCGGCGCCCGCCTCGAGGGCCGCGTCGGCGACGGCCGCCTTCCGCGTGTCGATCGACAGCAGGGCGTCGAGGTCGCGGATCGCCTCGATGACGGGGACGACCCGCTCGATCTCGGTTTCGACCGGGACAGGGTCGGCCCCCGGTCGAGTCGACTCGCCGCCGACGTCGATCACGTCGGCCCCGGCCTCGACCATCGACCTCGCCTGACTGACGGCGTCCTCGAGTGCGTCGTACTCCCCACCGTCGTGGAAGCTGTCGGGCGTGACGTTGAGGATCCCCATGACGGCGGTCCCGTCATCCCAGGGTCGCGCCGGCTCCTCGCCGTCCCCCGCGTCCGCAAGCTCCAGCGTCGACTCGAGTTCCCGTCCGACCGCGGTCAGCCCGTCCGAGCGCTCCGCGAGCCGGTCGACGAGCCGCGTAAACTGCTCGAGCGTGCCCGAGAGGACGGCGTCGATCCGTTCGTCGTTTCGCTCGAGCCCCGAGAGGGTACACTCGCCGCCGATCCGGAGCAGCTCCTCCCGCAGTGCCGTCGCCTGCCGGTACCGGAGCGAGGTCTTGACCACCCGGTGGACGGCCGAGCCCGCCGCGTCGTCGACGTCGCCCTCGGTCGCGTCCGCACTCGAGAGCGCCTCGCGGGCGTCCTCGAGGTCGCGAACCCGCTTGGGGACCTGCAGCGAGGTCCACCGCGAGCGGGCCTCGGCGACCGCGAACAGCGACCCCGTGACGAGCACGCAGTCGTCGTCGCCGCTCTCGGCGATCGCGGCCTCGAGGGCGTCCCGGACGTCCGGAATCGTTCGAACGTCGGGGACGCCGGTCCGCTCGAACACCGTCGCGAGGGCGTCGGGGTCCTCGGCGCGCTCGAGACCCGGCTCGGTCGCGACGACGGCGTCGGGGGTCGGCAACGCGTCGGCGATCCCCGCGACGTCCTTGTCGTGCATTACGCCGGCGACGAGGGTGAGGTCGTCGTAGTCGTAGGTCGCCAGCGTCTCGGCCAGCCCCTCGCAGGCGCCCGGGTTGTGCGCGCCGTCGAGGACGACCAGCGGCTCGGTCTCGAGCACCTCGAACCGGCCCGGCCAGTGGGCGTTGCGCAGTCCCCGTCGGAGGTCGGCGTCGGAGACGTCGACGACCTGTCGGGCCAGGGTCGCCGCGATCCCCGCGTTTTCCGCCTGGTGGCGACCGAGCAGCGGAATCCGTGCCTCGAGCGGGCTGCCGTCGTCGATCGAGACGGCCGCCTCGGTGTGGTTGACTCGACCCTCGTAGGCGACGCGGACGTCCGGACGGCGAGAGCGAGCGCCGTCGAACCCGACGGTGACGACATCGCCGGCGACCTCGCGGACTCCCTCGAGAGCCTCGCCGGTGGCGCCGGTAACGAGCGGGGCGTCGGCGGGCGCGACGTGGGCCTTGTCACGAGCGATCTCGGCCTCCGTGTCGCCGAGGATCCCCGTGTGCTCGAGCGTGACGCTCGTCACTGCACTCGCGACCGGGTCGACGACGCTCGTTGCGTCGTAGCGCCCGCCGATCCCGACCTCGAGGACGGCGACGTCGACGTCGGCGCGGTCGAACTCCCGGATCGCCATCGCGGTCAGCACCTCGAAGAACGTCGGCGACTCGCCGTCGGCGGCCCGCTCGGTAACGTGTTCGCGGATCTCCGCGACGAACGAGCGGACCGACGACTTCGGGATCTTCCGTCCGTCGACACGGATCCGTTCTCGCAGGTCCTCGAGGTGCGGCGAGGTGTAGAGACCGACCGACAGCCCCGCCTCCCGCAGCGTCCGCTCGACCATCCGCGCCGTGCTCCCCTTCCCGTTCGACCCCGCGATCTGTACGAACTCGACGTCCTCCTGGGGGTCCTCGAGGTGGGCGAGCAGCCGGGCCGTCGACTCCGTCCCCGGTTTCGGACGGAAGCGCCGGAGCCCGAACAAGAAGTCCGCCGCCTCGTGATACTCCATACTCGAATCAGAGAGTCCGCGCGCTTAGGGATGTCGGACTCGAGGAGCGTACGACCGGCGAACCTCGGTCAGCGCGGCCGTTCGCCCGCGACTCGCCCGCGGTGGCGGTACCTGTTCGCGAGGTAGGCGGCGGCCGTCAGCCACAGTGCCACGAGAAAGCCAAATCCTGCGGGTGCGGACGGGCGCGGAGATCCGTAGAGGGTAGCGCCGACGTACGCGACCGCGAACCCGCAAACCGGGAGCCCGACGTACGCCCGCACGCTCGGGAGCCACGCCGACTCGCACCGGGGAACGGTCGCGTCGACGAACACGCCGAGGGCGGCGGGCACCGAGAGGAGAACGGTGCCGATCAGCAGCAACGCGACCGCGAAGCCCGCGCCGCCGTCGGGTTCGACCAGTCCCTCTGCGAGCGCGACCGTCGGCACCAGCAGGACGTACGCGACGACGGGGAGCCACCACCGCGACTCGAGCGCGTTTGGGCTCCCCTTTCCGGTCGCGTCCCGACCCCGGGACGCTCGAGCGGTGCGCCGCCGCATCCAGCCGACGACGACGGCGGTCGCCGCCGTCACCAGCACGGTGAGTCCCACGCCGATCACGACGGCGATCGGTGTCAGGACGACGGCGAACGCGGCCGTCGTCGTCGACGCGGCGCCGATCGTCAAAACCGCGGTGGCGGCGTACAGCAACACCGTCGCGACCGAGGCGGCGAGTCCGGCCCAGATCCCGGCGCGGCGGGTCCGACTCGCGCAGTCTCCGTAACGGTAGCCCACGAGCGCGCCGGCCACCAGCAGCGGAGCACCCGAGACGGTGCCACCCACGATGGTCGCCTCGTCGGGCGCTGGCTGCCAGGAGAACGCGACCGTGAACGGGACCGTCGCGAGGCCGACGAGAATCGCGAACCGCAAAGGGTCGCCGGCAACCGCCTCGCGGTACTCTCGGAACGCGTCCATACCGCCCCATATTCACTATAGCATGAATATATTGTGTTGTTAACTGATCACGAGCTGTGAACGGCGGCGAGCAGTGGGACGAGCGAGCCCGGTCGCCCGATCACTCGGACGACGGAACCGGTGAGTGGTCGATTTCCTCGGGCGCCTCCCGGGTGATCTCGAGAAAGGCGTCCTCGAGGCTGCGGGTCTCGCCGGTCTCGGCGCGGGACTTGAGCGTCTCGGGGTCGCCCTGGGCGACCAGCTCGCCGTCGTGGATCACGCCGATCTCGTCGGCCAGCTCGTCGACGACGGGAAGGATGTGCGTCGAGAGGACGATCGTCATCTCCCGGTCGGCGAGGTCGGCGATCGTCTCCCGCATCGTCCGGGCGGCGCGGGGATCGAGCCCGCTGGTGGGCTCGTCGAGGAAGGCGACGATGGGTTCGTGGAGCACCGCCTGGATGACGCCGACCTTCTGGCGCATCCCCTTCGAGTAGCCCTCGATCCGCCTGTCGGCGTCCTCGAGGAGGTCGAAACGCTCGAGCAGCGACTCGATCCGTTCGGCGGACTCGTCCTCGTGTAGATCCCGGAGGCCGGCGGCGTACTCGAGCTGTTCGCGACCGGTCAGCTCGTCGTAGATCGGGGGTTCCTCGGGCAGGTAACCGATGTGGGGGGTAACGGCTTCCCGGTCCGCGATCGAGTGTCCCGCGACCCGGGCCGTCCCCGAAGTCGGCTTCGTCAGCGTCGTCAGCATCCGCATCGTCGTCGTCTTGCCCGCGCCGTTGGGGCCGAGAAACCCGTACACCGTCCCTCGATCGACGGCCATCGTCAGCTCGGCGACGGCCGTCGTCTCCCCGTAGCGTTTCGTCAGCGAGTCGGTCTCGATCGCGGGGCCGTCGCTCGGGTGCATACCCTTCGTTTCGGTTTGCCGCACGTAAAACCGTACGTTCACCTTCGCCAACCGCTCCGGTCGGCCGCTCGAGGGGCCCTCCGATCGAGCACCGCTCTCGGGTTCTCAGTAGAGACAGTCTCGAGCGCTGATCGGATCCGAATCGTTTACTGGGTGGGAGTTCGGGTATCGGCTATGGTCCCTACGTCGACGCGCAGTCTCCCGGTTTCCGGCGGTGATCGACGGTGAGACGCGCGGCGCTCCTCGTCGCCCGCACGGAGTTTCGGCGAACGGTCCGCGCGGTGTCAACCGAGCGGACGAAGCTCCTCCTGCTGGCGCTGCTCGGCGCCCTGATGCTCGGCTCGGTGACGGTCGCGGGCGGTTACCTGCTACCTTCCCTCGGCGAGCACTACGCCGGAACGCCGAGCGCGGAGCACGTCGCGCTCGCGACCGACGCCGCCACGGGCGGCGTCGCGGTCGCCTGGCTGTTCCTGGTCGGGATGAGCGCGATCCGAGCGTTCACCGCCGCGGCGAACCCCGACGAGCCCGCGTTCCTGCTCGTCTCGACGTCGACGCGAAACGCCGCGGTCGGAATCGTCGTCGCCGAAATTCTGCTGTTCGCCGTCTGGGTGCTTCCGCCGGCGATCCTGCTGGCGAGCGCGTTCGCCATCGGCGCCGGCACGGCCCTTTTCGTCGGAGCCGCGGCGGCCACCGCTGCGCTCGCGTTGCTCACCGCCGTCCCGGTCGGCTTCGTAGCCGGGATCTGGTTCAGACACCTGGTGACGGTGTACGAGCCGATCGCCCGCTACCGGTGGGTGCTGTTCGTCGGGTTCTGGGCGCTGTACTTCGGCGCGATCGCGACCGGTCGGCTCGACCTGGTCGTGAGCGAACTGTTCGTCGCCCTGCAGGACGGCCCGCTGGGCTGGCTCGGCCACCTCCTGCTGGTCGGCGTGCCCAACGTCCCTGCATCGGCGACGTCGATCCTCGGAGCGATCGTCGGTACGGCCGCGCTGGGATCGGTCGCGATCGCGGTCGGCGTCGCCTCCGCGCGGATCCACTGGTTTGCCGACCCCGCGCGCTTCGAGGACGAACGCCCGTCCGACGACTCCTCGAGCCGGCTCGCCGCTGTGCTCTCGCGCGGCTTCGACCGTCCGGTCCGAACCGTGACGATCACCGCGATCCGGCGGACCCGACGGGCGCCGATCCGACTGGCGTACGTCGGCTACCCCCTCTTCGGCGCGGTCGGGTTCGTTCAGGTGATCCTCGAGATCGGGACGGTTCCCGCCTACGTCGCCGCGATCCTCTCGCTGTACCTCGTCTGGGCCGCCGGCGCCCTCTTCACGCTGAACCCGCTGGGCGACCTGGGGTCGGCGCTCCCCGCGGTCGTGACCTCGACGCTGTCGGGCCGCCAGGCGATCACCGGGCTCGTCGTCGCCGGCGTCCTCGTCGCGGCGCCGATCGGCCTGATCGGGTCGCTCGCGCTCGGCCTCGTCAGTCCCCTCTCGCTCGAACAGGCGGCGGCGCTCGCCGCGGCGACGGTCGTCGGCACCGTCGCGACGCCCGCGCTGGCGACCGGGATCGGCACGGCGCTGCCCCGCTTCGGCAGCGTCAACGTCACGAACAGCCGCGAGGCGGTGATGCCGAGCAAGGCGGCGTTCGTCGCCTACTCGATCGCGGTTGTCCTGCCGGCGGCCGCCGCGGCCGTACTCTACGCCGACGCCGCGGGACCGATCGCCGATTTCCTCACGATGACGTCGGCCTGGGCGCCGACGCCCGAACTCTCCGTGACCGGCACTCAGCTCACCGTCGTCGCCTGGACCGTTCTGGCGATCGGCCTCCTCGCGCCGCCGGTGTCGTTCCTCTACGCCTGCGAGACGTTCGATCTGTACACGCTCGAGTGATCGTCGACCGATTCGTCGTTCGAAGTCGCCTACGAGATCCGCGTACAGTATCTCGTACCAACCGTTTGCACACCGATTGCACAGCTCGCGGCTCACTCCGTCTCCCGTTCGGCATTCTGTGGTTCTCACTCACTCCGAGCTCGCGGGTCACATTCGTTCCCCGCTCGCCCCGCGGTTCTCACTCACTCCGTTCGTTCCGAACCGCGCTCGCTCCGAACCGCGTTTCCGTCGTGCGAACGAGTACGCACCGACGGTCAGTGGCTACTATCGGTAAACCGTCTATCAGTTCGGTTCGACCCCTGTTTACTGCGGTGGCGTGCGCTATCGACCGGCCGAGCGCACGCGAGAGCGGTCGACGATACTGACGTCGATAGGAAACGGTTTTTGAATTTTCGAGTGAAACCGACATTTAAATACACCAGTATCAAACCGGCTATGTATGTCCGACAGTGCTAGCGAATCCGACACTAATTACGAAAACGTTACTTTCAACCCCAGCAACCAGTTCGACGAGATTCTACGTACGCTCAGTAATACACAGCGCCGACG
>NZ_JARUKV010000042.1 GCF_029688865.1 Natronococcus sp. A-GB7 | reverse complement strand
CATCGTCACACTCGTCGATCATCAAGAAATACGGATCGTAGTCCCCACCGGAGGTGTTCGCACCGGCAAGTTCACGAACCTTTTTCTCCGATGGGTTGATCCGATCGTTCACACACGTCCAGACCCGGCGCATAACCGCCGTTGCCACCATTCGCTTTGCCTCACCGGGGAGGTCGTTCTTACAGATGATGATCTTCCCCTCGTTGACCGCCTCAGCGATCGAGACATCGGACTCACGCTGAGCCAGAATCTGGCGCGTGATCGGATTCTCGACCCAGTCCTTGAGCCGACCAACGAGTGCGTCGAGTTCCTGCTCAGTCAACTCTTCAGCGATCTGTCGCGTGTAGACCTCGAGAAAGGCGATGTCATCGTCGTCAGCCGACGCAATGAGATCCGCATACTGCCGCCGATTCTCCTCGTCGAGCAACGCGTAGTACAGCTCGAGGGGCGTAAACTCGAACTCGTGGCGAATCATCCCTCGGACCATCGTCTTCATGACACGGTCCATCCGGTTCCCCCAGAAATCGCCGGCCTTGAGCAACTCCTTAAAGTCGTCGACGATCCCCTCAATCTCTTCGTCGAATCCGGTCTCGTCGGGCTCGTGGTAGGTCTCGAAGAGGTTGAACCCGACCGATTTATCCAGGAAATCGTCCCCCGGCGCAATGTAGATCACGTCGTCCCAGCGGTCCTCTGGAACCCGCCGTAGGAGGTCGTAGATGTCGTCGCCCTTCGGATCAATGATCGTGACGCCATGGCCGCCATACATGAGGGCCACGGCGTCGTTGTACATCTTCGTCGTCTTCCCTGTCCCCGTCGAGCCACCGTAGAAAACATGCCGAAAGAGCCGATCGAACTCAATGGGAACTTCGCGGCCAGAACTCTCCGAGACACCGATCCACAGTGGCTGTCGGGGCACGGCCTGTGCGTTCTCGATCATCGCTCGAGGCCAGGCACCAGCGTAGGTCTCGATCTCCTCCTCGACTGGATCGTAGCGTTGTATGGCCCATTCTTTCGAGTTGATCAGAACGGGTTCACTCGGATCGTCCTCACCTTCGATCCGTGCGCCGAACTTTTCCATCTCTTCAACTGGTTCGCCATCGTCGCCGAATGGTAGAGTCATGTTATATGAACGCCTCCTGGTCTCGCTCAGAACTGCGGTCTAACTCACGATCGTCATCGGATTGCTGACTATCGATGTCAACACTCCAGTCATCGTACTCCTCAGGATCGCTCCAAGTCGAGGGAATATCGTATGTCCACCAATCAGCGCCCTCGAGACTGACCGACCGGAGCTCCTTTTCCCAGGGAACAATCTCAGAGTCATGGAACTCCGAAAACCTCGGCGCATTCGCCGGGACGTCGCCGGCGTGAGACGTCAGCGACCAGTCGACGTCCTGAGTGTTGATATCGTCGTTCGGGATATGGATCAGGCCAGCAGCCCCACGAACGCCCATAATCATCTTCCGATCTGCACGGGTGCGACCGTATGCCCGCTCGAGTTCGGTTCGAAGCCGCTTGTCATACAGCGGAACAACCTCGAAGCCCTGCTCGGTCTTACTCTCGTAGTAGCCGTCGAACTGCTGGGCGGTCTCTGCTACCCGCCGAACCGCAGAATCGGGATCATCCGAGACGCCGACGATCCGCAGATTCATCCGGAAGCCCTTCTCGCCGCGTTGCTCGCGAACGATGTTTGATGCCTGCTTGTCCTTGTTCGACGCTTCTCGCTCCTCGCCGATGATCTCGAATTTCTCGGGGAAGAGTTCGTACTTCAGCGCATGGAGGAACGACTCGTCTTTCCGCGGACTCTTGAGTTCATCTGCAATGTCATCGATTGATGATGAGAGCAAGCCACCCTTCCACCAGTCGGCCGGCGCCGGCTCAAAGATCGTCTGGACGGCCAGATCGGTCTCGATGTCCGACTCCCGCTCGCCGATCATCTCAGCCGTAATCGAGCCGTAGGGATCGTTCTCGAACCCCTCGATATCCATATGCTTGATCGGGTACAGATGCTTCCCATCCGAACGCTTCCGAAGCCGAAGGTAGGCGCCGGCGACGTAGCGACCTTCCTCGAGGGGCAACAGTGCCGGTCGATCGTGCTCGGAGACGTCAATATGGGCGTCAGGATAGAACGTCTCGAGCTGCCGTTGCATCTGCTTTTGCGCCTCAGTTGTTGCCATCACCCACTGGAAGCCAACCAACCCGTTGATGTAGCGCATTTCGAACGAATGCGTCGGTCCATCGGCGGATCCGAGCAAGCCACTACGCCCAGGATTGTGAACGGCTGTCAGCAGGTCGATCGCGTCCTTCGGGCCACCGCCATCCTTACTCGGTTGCACCGCGATCGACTTGCGCTCCGGAAGTTCACCGTACAACTTCTCGGTCAGCTCTGGCGTTACCTCGAGAGCCTCGTAGCCATCGCCAAGACCGAGCTTCTGCTTCGTGGCACACACGGTTCGATTGCCGAGTCCCATCAGGACCACCTCCAGGTACAGACATCGTCGTACTGCTGCAGATACGACGCATAGTCCTCGCCATGCTCAGAGGGATCGTACATTAACGCAACCGCTTCTCGAGGGTTCTGGTCGTGATCCATCCGGACACGCCCAGGGTAACAGCCCTCGTCGTCGACCCGTAGCAGCACTTCGGAGAATCCATCCGCTAGATTCCCCTTCTGGAGGTTGTCGATCAAATCGGCCTCATCAACAGAAAGCCCCAGGCGCTTGCCCCACTGCTCGTTCATCCCTTCGACATACTGGTAGATCTCCATCGACGAGAGCTCGAGCATGACCTCTGCGTTATCTGTCAGATGAACGTTGCCCTCGCCGTCGGTGCCGAAGAAGTCCTTGTGACTCTGCGTCCCAGCCCCAATCGAGAGGTCCCAGTGACGGTGGTGGCGATACTTCTGCGAGAGCGATTTCACCGTCATATCGTCGCGAAGCAGGTAGTGGAACTCGTCACAGAAGATCGTTCCCGGCTCTGGGCGGGACTTGACCTCGTTATAGAGCAAGTCCAGCAACAGGTGCATCATGAGCCCGCCGCCTTCCTCATCCCCTTCCTTGAGCTGCAAATCAGCATAGACGAAGTCCGTATCCTCGAGGTCAACCTCGGTCTCGTGAGCGAGATGCTCGAGATGACCCCCATCACGAAACGGCTCGACGTGGTTGTTGATCACCGCCGTCGCCTTCTCCTCGCGATCGCGAACCTGACTCTCGTTCGACGAATCTTCGACGTACGCAGCACCGTCGCTGGACATGTCGTTGATGATCTCGAGGACGTCATCTGCCATCGTCGGCGCCTTACCGTCATACCCCTCCGATTTGCGGTACTCTGGGTCGTGCGTTTTCGGATCCTCGGTGATCCCCTTCTTCTCGCCGGCACGCTTAAGCGCCTTCGTCCAGATCGCTCGATACTGTGAGAAGTCGAAGCCCTGCATCTTGTAGTAGAGCTCGAGGAAGTCCAATCCCGAATCGAGCCACTCGCGGTACGGCGCCGAGTGTCCGATCGCATCCAGCTTGTCCTCCGGCGTCGGCTTGATATCGAACGGGTTGATGTTGGTCGATCCGACCACAATGCGTTCGCCACCAAAGACCTCCTGGAGGTTAGCGAACTCCTGTAGCGGATCGATCACCGCGATAAACGAATCAGGGTTGTCGACCTTGTAGCGCCACAGATACTGACTCGAGGTAACCGTCTTCCCGGCCCCGGTCTTGCCGACGATTACCCAATTATACCCCGCATCGCGTTTGTAAACGTCGACAGCAAGCGGCTCGTTCGTCGCCATGTTCTCGGCGATCTCCACACCCGAAGGTTCGTGGAGATTCGTTGTCGTCCACGGGTTCATCGCCGCAAGAGCCTCCGATCGAACCTTCACCTTCTGGTCGACTTTGTCCTGACACGCCGGCGCAACCGTCTGATGGCCGACATCGTGGTTCTGCCGAAGCACAGAGACCTCCGCGCTCATGTCGGACATCTTCGTCCGGATCGAGCGAATGGCTCGCTTCAATGCATCTGGGTTGAACGACCGAACCTCAATGTACGTCTGGGCCTCGAAGATATCGTGCTCGCTCTGCAAATAGGAATCCAGAGCTGCCTGCGTCTCATCGGCTTCATCACGATAGCGGCTCGCGAACATCTCCACCCGCGAATCCTTGACCCGCTCGTACTTCTTCCGAAGTGCGTCAGCGTAGTCCTCGAGCTCTTGTTCAGCCTTGTCCTGATCGACAGTCTCGATATGGGTCGCGACGTTCGTCTGTACCTCCGCGTCATCGAACTGGAGGATCGGCTCGAGGAACCCTTCAGGTGGGTCTTTCGGGTAGCTCGAGATGAACATCGTTGCCGCGTAGATCTCGCCGTCAATCCGAAGATGATTGCCGCCACCGTCCATCCAGGAGCGCTCGATCTCCTCGGGAGCAAGTAGTGAGATGTACTGCTCCTCAAGTTCCTCGTCGGTAAGAGCGATCTCCGCACTCCCTGGAGACTCCGCGACTTCGACTGAATCCGAAGTCGGCTCTTTCGTTGTGACACCGCCATCAGTCGTCGCCTCTGGCCGCTCAGGTGACTCCGATTGCACTGAGGGGTCTGGATCATCCGAGTCACTCGCATCCTGATCAGCGATCGCGAGCTGATTGTGCCGCCTCGAGAGTGTCGTCCTTGGATCCCGTTCGGCCTCAACGTCCAGATGCGCGTAGGTCACATCGTACTCCGGGTCAGACGCTTCACCAACTTCGACACCGCCCTCAGTAACTTCAGGCCTTGGAATCGGACTCTGCCGAACCAGAGACGTGTAATCGGCATGCGCATAGACGTTCGCCGCCTGGTAGTGGTCCGCCGCGACCTGCGAGAGCTCTGCACTCGGAATCGGGTGTCCGCTCACATCCTCGAGGCGCCGGATCGAGTCACTGATCGTGTCGAGGCGATCCTCGAGCAACGTAATCATCTGTGGAATATGCTCACCTGCTTGCTTGAGTTGATGAACCTTCCAGTGAGTATACACCCGTCCAAGAATCGGAATCGACGTGAGCCCACCCTCGACATCGTCTTCAGTGACGACGTCGCCGGGTTTGACCTCCACAATCAGGTACGGATCGACCGTGTACGTCGAGAGGTCGTACATCGAGACGACGTCAGCACGCTCCTGGCACAGATCCGCGAGCACCTTCTTCCCGAACTCGAGATCGGAGTAGTCGACCTCACCGGGCGCAGTCTCACCGTCGGCAGTGGTGAGAATCTCCTCTTCGCGCTTGGAATAACGCTCGATCCGCGGCGTGTAGTCGACCATTCGCATGTACTCCGCAATCTGGATGTTTCCCTTGACCGCCGTGTCCAACACCTTCGCGTAGAATCGAGACTGCCGTTCCCACTCCTCTTCGCTCGAGGTGACCATATTCGCCGGCGAAATCCGAATCGCACCAATCACGTGACCATCGTCGGTCTCGACCGCCGGCGTCCCGTGATAGGCTTTCGTGTACTGTACAAAATCCTGAGTGCGGACCGGACCCTTTGACTTGTCTTCTGGAGAATCCGGCCCACGGACTGACGAAAGATAGCGGAGTCCTGTGAGGGGAATCGACGCTACCTTCCCAAAGAGAGAATCGTTCGTTGGCTGTGCAATACCGGAGTCAGCGGGGTTTCTATCGAAGAGCATGGTTGGTTGCTGCGAGAACGATCGAAGCACTGTCTCGGCGTAGAAGCGAGCGGTCATCCAGGGATCCTTTGCGACGATGAAACCGAAGCCTGCGAACAACCACACGATCGCCACAGAGTACGTAAGCGTACCCAGTAGACCGCCGATCATCTGCCGACCGATAAACCAGATCATCGCCGGCGGCGCGACCGCCGCCAGAACCTCCATCTTGCTCATCCCAAGGACGACCTGATCGCTCGTCCCAGTATGGATCACTTTGTGGTCGATACCGTCTGACTGACTAGTGCTATCGCTCATTTGCGGTAGTGGTCTGACTGCTTCCGAGCCCGCTCAGCTTGCTTTGAATTCTGTGCACGGTCCTGCCGACGCTGTGCCGCCTTGCGACGCTGATCCGGCGTGACACCTGCTCCTTGCGTGGTGCTCGAGTTCGAGCCGCCCGAGGACGAACCCGAACTCGAGCCCGAAGACTGCCCACCATCGGTCCGAATCGGACGTCTCGAGTTCACAGAGGACTTCGCCCGCTGTGCTGCTGCCTTCGATCGATTCGCCGCTGCGGCACCCGCCCTCTCACCGCCACGCTTGAGACGCTCCTTCGCCGACCGGGTCCGTTCGCCGCCAAAGACCGACGCCGGCCGTGGTGACGGAGCGTACTTC
Organism: Natronococcus sp. A-GB7; assembly: GCF_029688865.1. GTDB lineage: Archaea > Halobacteriota > Halobacteria > Halobacteriales > Natrialbaceae > Natronococcus. The sequence goes on along the minus strand of NZ_JARUKV010000042.1, from coordinate 22,416 downwards.
GAGACGACCGATGAAGCGGTCCCGACTGCAGCCCCGCGCATCGAGAGCCCAATCAGGAAGAATGAGCCACTCACAGTGAACGGAATCAAAACTGCGAGGGCGAAGATTCCAAGCGTCGCCAAGAAATTGAGCAGCTCCCACGGAAAGAGCTGCCAACCGACGGCGTTCGCGAACGCGAGCAAAATTGCCGTCGGGATGTTCATCACCAGCAGGCCGTACCACTGCCAGATGAAGAACGAGCCAACCTGCTTCACTCGACGGTGGCCGCCCCAGTAAGCCAAAATAAAGAAGATCGGCAGTACGGCCGGATACACGAATAAGAGAACATGCCGAGTTGCATGGATCAATCCAAGGGCAGCGCCACCGACCCATCCCTTGAAGTAGAGGATCAGCGCCGTCGCTACGCCACCTGAGTACGTCGTCACCTCCGAGTCGAGAACGTCCTCCCCATCGGGAAGGAACAACTGCGCCGCCGCGTCACTCAACGCGTGCATGAGTGTCGCGAACTCCCAGACGGCGACAATCATCATCACGACGAACACGCCTGAAGCGAGTATCGAACCGACTTTCCGGCGCGTAATTGCCGTGATCGCCGGCGCGACCAACATCAACAGCGCCAGCAGGAACATGACCGACATCGCCATCGGCATCACCAATCCGAGATAGACTTCCTCGTATACCGTCACATAGTTCTCTGTAGCCATCGCATCGTAGAGCCCAGCTTCTTTGTGCGACGGCGTTTGTTCTCCTTCCTCGAGGGCCTCGGGCGTGCCCAAGATTCCGAAGGCACCGTCGTTGTTGATCGTCGGCGTCCCGAGAGCCTCGTTGAAGACTTCCTCAACAAAGAAGCTCATCGCACCAGCAAACATCTCGGTGAGTCGCTCCCAGACTTCTTCAGCTGCGTCCGCCGGATTTAGTGTATCACTGACTGCACTTCCGGCGCCATCAAGAATCGAACGTCCTGCAGACTCCTCCTCTTCATCCTCGTTCTCCTCGAGATAGAGTTCCTCGAGTTCTTCGCGGTCCTCACTATCCTCAATCTGGAGCGGTTCGTCGTCCTCGAGCTCATCACCTGACGCATTTTCAGACTCGTTCTCAGAGAGAGCGTCATTAGTCTCGTCCAACCCCTCACTAAGACCGTTATCTGAACCATCTACTGCATCAGTCTCTTCATCATCTTCCGGCGATTCCCAGACACTCTCGTTTTCCTCAGTACCCTGAGTCTGAAGTACCACATCATCCGCCGAGACACCAGCGTCAGCAGCAGCAAGACCTGACCCAACAAGTACTCCGACGCTACACAGTACTGCGATTAAAAGAACAATTCGGGAAATTCTCATTGGTGTGTGAGTTTAGACGAACGGCGAGCAGCCTTCGCCGACGCCTGGTCCCCCGGCATAGCCGAGAGCAATGTCGATAAACTGGACGAAGAAGATGAACGCGATCACACCGACGATCGGTCCAATCATCATCAGACTCCCAACTGCCGTTGAACCAGTAAACAGCGGCACTGCTCGCAGAACCAGCCCAAGCATAAAGATCAGGAACAGTGCGCCGAGGATGACCTGCCAGGCCATCATCTGAATATCGAAGATCATCAGCCCGAAGCCCTCGCCACAAATGTCTGTTCCCTCTCCTTCCTGTGCCGCCACTGACTGCGATGCAATCAGTGAGACAAGACCCATGAGAACCATTGCTCGAACCGGCGTCAGTAGCTGACGCTGAAGCGATCCCCCTTCCGATCCCTCCTGTAGTTGTGTGAGATCCTCGAGCTCTGCTCGGCTCTCGTGAGCCGACTGCAGAACCCATAAGAAGAGTTTCTGGAGAACTGTACGATCCCGATCCGTACCCGCAGTAGGTTTTTCTTCGGTCATTTGTATTCTCAAAGTCCCACCAAGCTATTAGCAACTCATACACACTCTATCAGTGAGACTTCTATAAGTGTAGTCTAGCCTCAAGACAATAAATCTATTCCTTAACAGTATCTAAACTAGTTATTGATGCCATCCGATTCTTCGCGGAGATTTATGTGAGTGAGCACTAACCCCGCATAGTGTGATACGCAGCATAGATCTGCCAATCACACAGCCATGGGGTGCTGGGTGATCAGCATGGCGAACAGCAATGAAACCGATACTGACGAAGACAACTCTAAATCAGTCAACATCGAGATCGAAGGGGAAAACAAGACCCGCTATGTCTCAGTTGAGTTCCCTTCTGAACAGTACCAACGTCTCGACGAGCTCAAAGAACAGCACGGACTTACCTGGCGCGGGCTTCTGATGCACACTCATCGCCAGCTCGATACTCCGGAAATAGAGAGTTTGGACCAGTACGAACAACTGAACGAAACTCGCCAGTGGCATGGATTCACCTGGAAGGGAATGCTCTTGTATGCGGGTCGCGATCTTGAGGGCCAGACATAGCTCAATCCTCATCTAACTCTAATTCTAGATCCAGTTACGTTACGCCAATTCCGATTCCGAAGAAGAAGAGTATCATCCAGAGTATACCGCCTGAAACACGCCGAATTGCACCGTGGTTATGCGGATCCCCAGTGAAGACCCACAAAACGACGCCAGACACTGCAATAACGAGTGCGGAGAGTAATCCGAATCCAGAATAGGCCATATAGGCGGCTAAAAACGTTATCACCGCGAAAAATCGTGCAGCAGCGGCGTTCGATCTAGTGAGAAGTCCTGGCATCTCTTCTTTTGCATGGTATAGCCTTGTTCTATAAATATATTTTGGTGAGTGTTAGATAATATTACGGTGAGCCGTTTAACGTCACGTTCTCGAGAGAGGGTGTCTGACCACCCATCACATCGACTGGTGCTGTACCGGGATCCCACCCCTCCGCAACGATATCCACATCCCGGAGCGTCACTGGTGCCGACGTCCCAGAATAAAAGGCATCCGTCGGCTCGAGCAACGAAATCCGACAGTTTTCAATCGTCGATTCAGTCACGCCAGAACGAGTCCCGATCGCGAAGTTACCCCCGGCACCGCCAGCCTCACTTTCTTGAGCTATCGTCACCTCACAGTCTCGAATCATACCTTCCCCTGAGTAGTGCCAAATCGAACGGCCGCTTTCATGCACCCCTGATGGCACACGATCAACGATAGTCACACAGTCCTCCACCGTCGACTGGCCGTACGGCCCATCTCGAGTGAGTTCACCGTCGTCAGTCTCGTCGATTTCCGGAATCGGCTCCCACTCGTCGGTCTGATTGAACCGGATGTTTGCTGTCCCGGAATTCGAGGCAATACAGTTCCGAACGATCTGCCGACCGCCCCCCTGGACATACAATCCGTTATCCGGCCACGGCCCACAGATCACGTTCTGGAATAGCGTCGTCCCCGACATATCCGTGTGCCCGACGATTCCCGTCGTCGACCAGCTCTGGCCGAATCCCTGTTCGTTCACTGTTCCGTCGTAGCGCTCCGTCTGGCGAGTGTTGATCGTATCGTGGTAGTGCATCCCGCCACCGCTCATATCAACCGAATCGACCAACGCAAAGGCGTCTCGAGAGGTCGTCGCGACTCGCATATTCCCATGAGAGCCAAGATCGTGGACGCCATTGAACGCGATATTGCGAATCTCCGCCCGGTCGTTGACCATCGCATACAGTCCCCGCATTCCCGCGTTTTCTCGAGCCCAGTCGAAGATGAACCCGCCAAAGACGAACTCGCCCTGGTGAGGCTGGCTCATCGTCCCAATTCGAAACAGCATCGTCCCGCCGCGGTACTCTCCTTCGTCGACCGTATGCCCGTTGATCGCGTCGACTTCACCGTGCCGAATCACGGCGTTCTGGCCGACTAGACCAACATCTCGCCAGCCGGTCCGACGGAACCCCTGATTCATCTTGTACTGCCCCTGTGGGAACACGATCAGCGTGTCGTCCTCCCAAGCCATCATTAGGGCATCGTCGATCGCCTCCTCCCCCGTCGGATCCGCATTGTAGGGATCGTCGGTGATGTCCACTACGTTGCTGAACCGGTCCTCGTAGGCCGCCGGGTCGATCACCGTCGTTACCCCCGTATCGATGTTCGTCGCTCCAGCGTTGGCTGGGTTTCCTTCCCCCATAGAGGATCCACCGTCAAAGGCCATACATCCCGCCAGAGACGCTATCAGCGTCACTGATGTCGCCCCACCACCTCGCAGAAAATCTCGACGTGCATATGAGTTTTTCATGTGTCTATAATCATATTTCAAGGTGATATTGCTTTCGGAAAACCAACTAATTTGTGAGGTTGAGAACTGCAGCGACTACCCCAGCTCGAGCCACTGGCCGACACCGAACGACACCAGCCAACACCGCGCCACACCACTACCGACTGGCCGCTCGCACTCCGCTTCGCTCCGTGCTCGCTCTCCATGCTATAGCCAGAGGTGACCCCCAGACACTACCTCGAGATCTCCCAGGATCGCATGCCTACACTCGAGGTGATAGTCCACCTATCTACCAGCTCGTTGATAGTCCACTTTGCTGGTGCTCAGTCAGATAGTCTCCCTTGCTCTCGAGGTGATAGTCCACACTGCTATTGCTCGTTGCCCTCTACTTCTTTTTGCACCCCTCGAGGTTCATTCTGCTGTTCGCGCTCCACTGCTCTTCTCGAGATTTGATCTGCTATAGCCCAGTCGATATTCCACTCTTTTCTCGCATTGTTGATACTCTCTCGAGGCTCTAGTCGCGGAGCCCCAACGCGGCCTGCTCGAGATTAGCGTTGAGGGGGTAGCCGGCATTAGTACTGTCGGCTCAGTGGTTTGGTTATCAAATGGTCACAAAACTTTTTGACTACCAGAGCGAGGCAGAAGTATGGATCCCGACCAGGAGCCATGGGAGGTTGCCCGCGAACTGACGAGAAAGCGATACATGACTCTCAACGCGATTCGTAACCAGGGTGGGGAAGCTCGCACCCCCGAAATCACTTCAAGCAGTGATGAGTTGTATAACCAGATCGTGAACGACCATCTTAAAAGGATGATCAACGCCGGTCTAGTCGAGAAAATCGACGAGGGAGAGAGATCGGAAGGCGGAGCGCTTCCCAAAGAGGGGTACAAATATAGAATCACTGATAGAGGAAAGGAGGTGCTTGCGGAAGCCCAAACAAACTACGACCTCACCCCGATCGGAGAGGGAGAAGTGCGGCGCCGGTTCGATGAACTCGAGGCTCGCGTGGAGAAACTCGAGAAGGAAAACGAGCAGTTGCGAAGTATCCTCTACGACCCGCACGAGAACCACGACACACTCGAGGAGTGGGTCGAAGCGATCCGCGACAACCTCCTCGTACTTCGTAACGAAGTGAAGAATCTAAACTAAGAGTAGAGTGAGGTGAATGCTTACTGCTCGACGATCACAGCGATGTCGTGGTCGACGATCTCTTCTGGCCGGCTATGGGGTGCAATCTCGAAACGCCACGTCTCATTGCCGGCGAGCGACGGGGTCAGATCACGGTGACTACCCAACTCATGACCGTCTTCATCGTAGACTCTCACTTCGACCACCACTGACTTGTACGCTTCCTCACCAGCGTTCTTGACCTCTCCCGTGTAGCTAATTTGCTCGTCACCGTACTCGAGTTCCTCAATTTGCTCCTCGTAGTCGATGATCTGAAGATTGCCAAACTTGAGGAGGTCTGTACCTGCGTCGCGCCGCTCGGCCTCGTCGGGATCCGGCGATTCATCGTCCACGTTGGGTTCTTCGTCCGCTTCGTCGTCTGAATTGGTTTTGGGGGTGTCGTCCAGCCGCTCGTCGTCACGACTGTCGTCATCCGGACTCTCCATGGCGTCCTCTGTGCCCTGGTCATCGTCGCTATCCGGGCGAAGTCCAGCGAAGTCGAGACACCCTGAGAGGGGCACAGCAATCGTGCCAGTGGCAAGCGTCCTGAGTGTATCCCTGCGGTTCATTACTAGTAGTTGGTAAGGCCGCTTCTTCAGTCTTTCTCATTAATATGTTATTTGAGAGTTGCCTATAGAGGGGTGATTCTAAAAGTCGATGAGGAATGACCAAAGAAGCACTCTTAATCACAGCCCACTTCAATATCAAAACGACTCGAAATAGGAGTACTCGAGACTACTGGATGACCTGAATAATATTATTCGAGCAGGCCGAGGTCCTCGAGACGTTCGACGATTACATCGATAGCCTGTCCAGCGTCGTCGACTTCTTTCCCACCAGTGACAACTAGTTTTCCGGAGCCAAAGAGGAGAGCAACGACATTAGGCTCGTCGAGGCGGTATACTAATCCCGGAAACTGCTCTGGCTCATACTCGATATTCTCGAGACCAAGGCCAATTGCGATCGCATTCAGATTGAGATTCCGGCCGAGGTCGGCACTGCTGACGATATTCTGAACGACGATTTCTGGATCCGCCTCCACCTCAATCTGGAGATCTCGAAGTTCCCCGAAAACAATCTTCAGACTTTCGTGGACGTTCTCGATGCTTTTGGCACCAGTACAGACGATCTTTCCGGAGCGGAAGATCAAGGCAGCAGATTTGGGGTCTGTAGTACGATAGACGAGACCAGGGAACTGTTCAGGATTGTAGTCGGCTCCCTCAAGGTCCATTGCAAGGCTCTCGAGAGCAAGTTCTTGTCCGATACTAGATGATGCAACCACGTTTTCGATCTCAATAGAATCCTGTGGATCAGCCATCTGTTACCAGACTACGCTTAAATTATATAAATGTCAGGGCCTGAATGGTTTCTGCAGCCAGCTGGTCTCGATAATTTGAGGGTGTTTCTTAATCACCGTCTACATCGTATTCAAGTTCACTAGCATCGAGATCGCCATCCAGATACGAACGTCCATCATCGCTTAGCGAGTAAAATCCGCCTGACTCATACTCCTTTTCCACTAAACCCGATTCCTTCAGATGTTTCAGACGACGGTTGATCGTTGAATATGAAATTTGGCGATTGTATCGTGTCTTGATGTTGTATGCCATCACTCGCGGTGGAAGTGCTAAACCAGTCTCTTCGAGGAACTCAAGAAGCAACTCATCAGTGTTTACCATCCAGTCAGCCTGCAGACGCATTAGTGACAGTATGATACTATATCCCTATAATTATATCGGTCAGTGACTTTTAAGAAGAGTAGAGTATTAATTTGATAATCTTCATTGCCAAAGTTATAAGTAGAGTAGATCTGATAGTAGGAGCTGTAGCAGGCAAATTAGGAATGGTTGCACTCGTTAACACTAGCGAACAGATATTTCGACAAACTGCTGCCGATCTGCAGAGCAATACAGGCTATTAGGCGCTAAGACGCGGAGCAGAGGAGTACAGTACATACTAAAGAACACAACTCTGGTGAAAAGGACCGAGATGAGCACTCAATCCCATTCGCTCCAATCTAAAAAGGCTGCTGGCCATAACTATGGTCTTCAGTGTCTGGAGTGGCGCCTTCGGGCGTCGCCAAGCCAATCGAAATTGTGATGAGAACGAGCCAGTTGGACGAGACCCCAGGAGCTGATTCCGCTGTCGCACAGCTACTCGAAGATGTACAGCAGCTCGAGCAACGAGTCGACACACTTGAGCATACGATCGAACAGAAAGATGACCGGATCGATGAGCTCGAATCCCAAATAGAGATTCGTGGTGAAGATAACGCAATGGAGAATCTCTGGATTCGTAACCTGCCAGTCGGGAAGATGCTCCGTAATCGAAAACAAGTCGTAAAGCAACTCGAAGGTCGGATCACTAACATCGAACGTGGTGAGGTTGATCCCGGAGAGATCGTCGCAAATGCTGGCACTGATGTGGATCCATCGGACTTGCTCCCACTACACAACGCGTACCTGTCGGTTCAGAATCTGCACCCAAGTGAACACAATCTTAGTGAAAACCAGGAGATCGCTGCCCGTCTCTTTCCATATCTCGGGCAGTACGCACACTCGAACAGTAGGAAACTTGTGCTCCCTTCGACCAAGATCAAAGATATCCTCGAGCGGGAAATTGCGACGCCTAAGCTTTCTCGACGGCTCGACGTTAAAAATCCGAACACAAATACAATCCGACGTGTGATGAAATTCGTTGGAGAGTTCGGAAGTGAAATCATGGAGTTCGATGATTCTGCGAAAACTAACCGACTCCTGATTGATCGGGGTGCATGGGTCGAGTACACTCAAGAAGTCACGGAAGGCATTGAGTCAACAGATTACGGCACTGTAAACACCGAGAATGAGACCGTAAGCGCGAGGAAAAAGCGTGATGAGGCTGAAGACCGAGCGGCTCAAGAACCCGATAAGCAGTCTTCACCTAGTGATTACGGTGTCGTAATCACCGACCAAGAGACAACCGTAATCAGCAACTGACTTATCCGGTCCGGGCTGATGTCCAGATGAAGACTTGAGGTAAATTGCCTTGGGTCCGATGTTGTTATTTGGGGTCGGCTACAGTGGGGTATATCTACTACTCTTTCACTACTCAAAATGGAGCCGTGAAAAATAGTCCACTCGCTGATTACGCTATATGCCTAGGAGAGATTACGACACCGTAATCTCTCTGGTGGCTTCTTCAATAGCTGCGCGGAGTAGCAGTGTTGTTGAGACTGCCAACTGAGGAACAACGACTATTTTGCATCAACCGGCCGAATATATTCTGACTTGATTTTGTCTCCCTCACGCCACTGCCAGTAGTAGTACTGATTCCCGTTGATCTCCTTCGTGGTCAACGTCGCACTGGATGGTGCGTCGTCACGATCGAGATCCTTTGGCCGATCGGCAACCTCCTGTTCCTCGAGTTCTGCCTCGAGCTGGCGCTCTTCTTTGTCCGCCATCTCGGTAGCGATCTGCGCGATCTCTCGGAGCGTCTCTGGTGACTGCTTCTCGAGGCCCTCGAGAATGTACTTCGGCGGATCGGACATCGTGTTTATTAACCAACGGCGGGGTTTTTCTTAGCATTGTTGGTTAACGGTATTCGCTCTTATGCAAAGTTGCGAAAGATCCCTATACATTCAGCTACAGACAGCGCATCACTCGTCAAAGATCAAATTGGGATGTTACTCGTTGATGTTTCGTCGCCTGCTGTTTCTGTAGCTGTGCGTAAAAGCGCGGATTTCTAACCAACACCGGCACAAAACCTGCCCGTCGTTGGTTAATTGGGTCGTGTAGGGATTTAGTGCTCAAACGAGCTAAACGAGGACACATTAATCACTGTGTATCCCCTCTGTTTAGAGAGTCCCATGGCTACTGACCGTCGCCATCCACAGGTCGACGATACCGAAGAGCTCGCTACCACTATCGGGCTCTACGTTCTCGGCGAAATCTCACTTGGGAAGGCCGCAGAGCGAACTGGTGTTACTCGCTGGGAGATGGAAGAGATACTTTCCGAGGCAGGCATAGAGGTTCGCCTTGGACCACAGAATAGAGACGATCTCGAGGACGAGGTTGAGACGGCTCTTGACCTCGAATGAGTGAGGCGTTCTCGCGACCGGTCGTTCTCGATGCAACGGTACTGAGTAATTTTGCGAGCACAGATTCTATCACATGGCTTACCGCAACATTTGATGGACTGATGACTGTCCCAGCGGTCAAAAATGAACTTCGACGAGGAACCGAAGTCGGGTACGAGTACCTCACGTCTGCACTCGGAGCTATTGAAAGTGGAAAGATCACTATTGACGAAACTGCGACTGAGGAACTCGAGCAAGCGTATCCAAAGATCCGCGACCAACTTGATCCAGGTGAGGCAGAAGCACTCGTAACCGCCGACAGAATCGAAGGGACACTTGTAACTGATGACGGTACAGCTCGTCAACTCGCATCTTCACGTGAGATCGAGCTAACGGGCTCAATTGGGTTACTTGTCCGAGGTATCGCGCAAGAGGAACTCACAGTTGAGACAGCCGACAGCTGGCTCGAAACCTGGATCGATGAGCGTAGTTACTATGCTCCGGTTGAGAGCGTTGGCGACGTGCTTCCTGACGAATATCGGTAGTAGAAACAAGCCCCTATGTCACGAAGGCGTTGGAGCTTGAACACAGGATACGGTAGGGAGCGAACAGGAAGAACCGTTACGTCCAGTTGACCCCTGAATGTCCGGAAAAGCTGTTAAGGCTTGTCTATCAAATCGAGGACGTTATTGAACCGGTTTTCCTCCGTCAAAACATCAACCGTCGTCTCGAAATCAGTGTTTAGCTCCCAGTAGTATTTCGGTCCGCCACGTGATCCACCACTGCGTTTCGCACCGGAGACGACACCAATCATATCTAAATCATGAAGATGACTGCGTACTCTCCGCATCGCGATTGAGTTCGTCTCAACATGGCTCGTTATGTCGGAATATCGTGAGTAGACCTCTGGGGTTGATGCTGGTGTCTCACTCTCATTTGCTAGCGAAGTGAGCGCTAATAGCGCCAGTTGGTCCTGTGTTGTCAAATCTCGGATACTCTGGGCGATATTCATTTGCTCGACGTGGTTCTCGGCCTCGCGAACATGCTCCTCAGAGACTTGGGATTCATCGTTGAGTGCAGCGAATTCACCCGCCTTGTAGAGATATCGAATCGCCTGTCGGGCCGATCCTAAGTCTTGGGCAGCAAGCGCTGCTGCCAGTGCAATTGCCTCCTGTGTGACAGCACTATCGACAAATGCTTTCTCCGACCGGCGGTTGAGAATACTCCGTAACTGATCGGCACCGTATGGTGGAAAGTGGATTTCGACCTCACAGAGCGAGTCTTTAGCACGAGGATCGAGCTCGTCGTAGAACGTCATGTCATTACTGATCCCAATTACAGAGACGTCCATATCCTCGATATGGTTGTTATCGCGAGCCCGCGGGAGCTCGTACAGGATCATATCCTTGTTCCCAATGTTATCGACCTCATCGAGGACAATCACGACAATGCCGCCGATTTCTTGAAGGGCATTGTACAGTCGAGCAAAGACCGTTCGTTTCGGATGGCCGTTTGGGTTCTCCCCAGTCAGTTGTTCTACAAGGTCGCATGCAACCTGGTACGAAGAGTGGTGACCTTTGCACGTCTGAAAAATCGTAGTTAAGTTGACTCCACTCCGATCGTCGACCTCGTTTTGGAGTTTCTCGAGAAGAAAACGTGCTGCAGCTGTCTTTCCTTGGCCAGGCTTACCGTACAGGAATGCGTTATGCGGTGGTGCGTCATTGAGAACAGGGGAAAGGACTTCCAATCCAAGCCGTTTGAGCTGCTCTTCTCGTTCTGGAAGATCGTTGGGTGTGTAACTCTCTTTCAGGAGACGCTCACTCTCGAAGATCGCTGATCGATCCTGAAAGTACTCGGTCATGACAGAGGGCAACGCACTCATTGCATAAATAACCGTAGTGTCCAGAACACCCGGTAGTGTCTGGAACCCCCGGGAACGTCCAGAAAAGCCAGAACTGATTGAGGAGCAATTGAGGCCCCCACCCGGGGGCGTCCAGAATTAGCGAGAAAAAGAGTCTCCCCGAGAGAACTGGCTAGTCAGACTCCAGATTAGAGGAAGAAGGTGCTGTCTCCGACGAGACACTGAAGAAACGGGAGCGGCTGAGAAACGGCCGCTAAGAGCGCGGTCGGATTCTTATCCTTCCTTGCTCTGTCTTGTTCGCTCTGCGGTTCTGTACAGTAGTACACCTTTTATAGATTTCGATCTAGCCAACTTTTGGCTAAGGCAAATCTAAACCTTACTAGAGGAATTGGCCCCGACCATTCCCCTGTGAGCGTATTCTGCTGGTCCTCTTTTCCCGTCTTTTCTGGACGCCCCCGGGGGCCCCCCCAGGTAGTCTTCTTTCAGTCGACCTTCCACCCTTCAGGTACTGTTCGCTGAATCTCCCCCACTCTAATTGTCTCTCTGATCTTTCCATGACTAAGCTGCAACCATGCTAACTGTTCTATCTGTACATTCCCGAATGTCTCTACACTCTCTACACTCTCAAATGTCCATAGGGTTAAAACAGTTAAGAGTGTTATTACAGCCTATGGTCTCAGTAATGTTCACACTGTGGTTAATGCCTGTACTGTAGTTCATGTGGTTAGATCTATTCCTTCCAGCACTTTTCGCCCTGTTACTACACTCGCAACATGATCTCCTTTCAGCACTCTTTATACTGTAGGAACGTGAACCGTCATCTATGGCTGAAAAGACGGATCCCACAAAGGAACCTCGAGCTGTCGCGGTCAACGTTCTCAAAGGAGGGTTCGGAAAGTCGACTACCGCGATCAACCTTGCGCGAGAACTTGCAGACCGAAACGGTCGCGTCCTTCTTGTCGATCTCGATGACAACGGCCATACAACCTTCAATCTCGGCTATCGCGATCAGTATGAATCCGATAACCATGTCCAACAAGTCTTGCTTGATGATGCCGATCCGTTAGAGAACGTAGTCCAGGTCACAGATAATCTGGATCTCTTCCCGTCTCACGAGGATCTCGAAGAAGTAGAAACGAATCTGAAATCAGCGATGGCCTCGAGTCAGCGGCTCGGGCGCAACATTGTTGATCCCCTACTTGGGGACACCTACTCCTACATCGTTGTCGACACACCAGCGAATAGAGGCAAGCTAAACGACAACGCTCTGTTCGCAACGAAGAACCTCATTGTCCCGCTCCGTCCAGAGAGTGGATGGGAATCGGGGATTACACAGACTAACAAACGTCTCATACAGGAAGCACGGCAATACTTTGATCTAGAATTACTCGCGCTCGTTCCGACTGATCTCAGTGAGCGCCTTGATCAAGATACTCGTGACCGGAATCTACTCTATGCGATCAACAGTCGCGATGAACTTGCATCGTTCGTTCCAAACTTTGCTCATCTTTCTGCAGCCGACTGGGAGGCAATCGATGCTGGAGACTACACTGGTGACCTTCCCGGTATCCGTCATCGAGCCAGTATCGACAAAGCACATCGTGCGCGCAAACCACTACGCGACTACGATGCAGAGTGTGATCAGCTCGGGTGCTACGAAGAACTTGCTCAGATTGTCGAAAACGGAGGGGTGGTTCGGTAATGCCGTTCGATGATCTAGCCGATGAAGAAGAACCCGATCCCGGTGATGAAGCATTAGATGAACTCGCCGGGACTCTCTCCGAAGACTCTTCATCGGATGATTCGCCTCATGATGAGGAAACTGAATCCACGGAAAACGATGGCAATTCAGAATATGATCCACAGAAGGAGCCGGCGTTCCCTACTCTGAAAACACAGACGCAACATTCGATCTACTGTCTCCCTGAGACCTGGGATACAATCGATGGGGCATCTGGTCTGCTGTTCGAGGCTGAAATCATGCTCCGACGTGACGGGTACGGGGCTGTGCAGAAACGCGAGCTCCACAATGCGTTACTCCAATCTGCAGCACAACAACTCACTGCCGAAGATATCGCCGACGCCTTCGTTGCGACTCGAGAAGAGCGGGAGTCTGGCCCGCTTCTTTCCGACGAATCATAGTGTTACTCGAACACGATTTGACTGCGTCGATGTCTATGATCTCAGTGGAGAAGCAGCGTTCGACAGTGAGACCGGCCCGAGTCCTTCTTTGAATTCCTATCCGGTAGGTGAGACACGTTAGCCGTTCGTTTTCGCCAGAACCATACCTGGAGGGGCGCGCTCCTAAATTCATATAGCTGTAACCAGTTTATGGCACTTCGACACGTGTGTAGGGCCTATATTGTATATTTTGGTTGTCCAGGTTGCGACAACTAAATACACGATAGTTTTTAGTGAGTGTCATGAGTAGCGGATCGTACAAAAATGATACGCTTAGAATCACCACAATCCAGAGGAAACGGGTTACTCGAGGCGATTTCGCGTGAGTAGCGAGCAGATCCAGTGGTCGCACAAATCTCTCGAGGAACTCCGTGAGTTCTGGAATACCGAAATTGAACTCGCGTTGCGATGCGCTGGTCACGATCTCGAGGACAAACCAACCTACCAGGACCTACTCAACGTCGGCTACGGCGGACTCACCTATACGCTTCGAGAGCATCACGAGATAACCCTCTCGGAGTTTCTCGAGTCTGCGGGCTACGTCGAGGAGTCTGGGGAAGGCTATCCGTGGGGTATCGATGATGAGACCACTACTGAGGAACTCGAGTCGTTCATCTGAACGCTTGAGCGCCGGCAAGGGCTCGCCGACACTACAGTCGCAACGAAACGCTCACGACTCGCAACCTACGCGCAGCTCTACGACGAACTCCATGGCCAAGCCAACCTCGTTGACCGTGTTGTCGACGACGCCGAACGGGCTGCCGAGATTCGACGCGTCCTTGCGGTGTTCGACGAGCTTGACACCGATCTTGGGACTGATGCTTCGAAACAGCGCTATCTGAGCGACGTCAATCAGTTCTACAGCCACCTCGAGCGTCGGGCGATTGCCGCATTCAACCCGTCCTCGAGAATCAGCGAGGAGTACAATTGGAACCGTGAGGAGAAAGACAACCAGCCGCTCTCGAGCGAGGACGTCCGGCGACTGTACGGAGCTGTCGAGAGTTCTGAGGAGGAACTGCTCGTGCTCGCGCTGTGTGCGTGGGGGCTTCGACGGAACGAGGTCGCATCATTGCACGTTTCTCAGGTGGTTCTCGAGGGCGAAGATCCACATATCTACTTCGAGGAACGAAAGAACGGTCCGGGGACGGTTGCACTAGTCTACGGTCGCGAGCAACTGTCGGATTACATTGACGCACTCGGTGCTCGAGACGACGAATGGAACGGGTATCTGTCCCCTTCGACGGCGTCCTCGAGTGGCCATATCGTCGGTGAGACAGTCCAATCGCGCTTTCAGCGGCTCGCAAACCGTGCTGGCGTCACTGTTCGTGGGGAGACGCCGACCTCGAAGATGGGCCGACGGTTCTGGTATACGACGTACATGGAGGCACAGAAGCAACTGCTCGAGAATCTTGACGTGATCGCGGGCGACCAGGGGAGCTCCGACGCGAGCGTTGTCCTGGAAAACTACCTCTCGGAAGCCGAGCGTCGGAAGTACCGACGTGAGTTCATGCGCGAGCGATTAGCAGACGTGTTTGATGCAGACTCCTGAGTAGATTTCACGTTGATCTACATAACTGTCTTTCGCTGTTTCTCTTTTCCTCTACTGGCACTGTCTAGTTTAGCACCTCCGCTGGCGTTTGTCCGTTGAGTGATTGGTGCGGTCGTTGTGTGTTATAATAGTGTACGAACTGCTCAAGCCATTCCCTGACGCTCGCCCGACTGCCCACCCACGAGTTATGGAAGCGGTCAACTCGCATCTTGAAGGTGTGAAACCATTTTTCGATCAGGTTTCGATCAACGTAGTCGAGCTGACCGCTCAATCCTAATCGAGAGAGGGCAGTCAGATAGCCGTAGCCATCGACGAGAAACACTGTGTCGGAGAGGTCGTGTTTCTCGGTTAATCGATGCAGGAACGCAGCGGCTGGATCGGTGCCTCGTCGTTCGAACACTGCGACATCGAGAACGGGTCTAGAGTCTACATCTATTGCAGCGTACACCCAAGACCAGCCACCGTTAATCCTGACAGCGGTTTCATCAATGGCGACCCGCGACGGCTTCGCCGTCGGCGGGTCTGAAACGCTGTCAGCCAGCCGATGTACCCAGTTCCAGATTGCTTGATGAGATCGTTTGACGCCAATCGAGCGAAGAATTGCTTGTGTCTCTCGAAGCGAACATCCGGTCGCGTGGAGGCGGACGGCGAACACCCTGACGGGGGTCGCCGTCCGCTCGCGCTCCCAAGCTTCATCAAATTCCGCCGCGTAGCACTCGCTGAGCAGGTCTGCGAGCGTCATAGCCAAACTAGCTCTACGACCTGCTCGTTTCTCAAACCGCGCTAACTAGACGGTGCCCCTCTACTGTTACTGGCATTATTCTGACTCCTCTGAGGAAAGACGTGGACATTCGTAAACTTCTAGTATCAGGTATACACTGTATTATCTAATGACCTACGAAAATCTGGATACCGAGTTGGTGAATGAGCTACTCGGAGATGGACGCGCTAGCCTGCGGAGTCTTGCTGAGGACCTTGATGTGTCCGTGACAACGGTCTCGAACCATCTCTCCGACCTCGAGGAGGAAGGCGTCATCCAAGGGTACACGCCGATCATCGACTACGATGCTGCCGGGTACGACGTTACTGCTGTGATGCAGCTCAAAGTCGAAGGTGATGCACTCGGTGAAATCACGGAGACGCTGCAAGACCACGATCAGATGATGTCTGTCTACGAAGTGACCGGTGACTACGACATCATCGCGATCGGCAAGTTCAAAGATACCGATGACATGAACGACCAAATCAAGGCTCTCGTGACTGATCCCGACATCAAGCAGTCGAACACCAGTATCGTCCTGAATAGTGTCGCCGAAAACGAGCAGTTCGAACTCGAGACCGCAGCCGACGATTGAGGTGGAAGTTCGGCGATTCGCCGAACGAGCGTGCGGCGCTCTTGCTGTATACCACGCCAATAATATCGGTAACGAATCGGCCAGTGCCGTCAGAAGTGACTTTTCGACATTCTCTGTGACCACGACAGCTGTCTCGGTGTCTTCACAGAGAACGAAGAATTGCTCCAATGTCGTGTCTTTCCTGGAGAGACAGCTGATCTCCCAGCATACGAGATGCGTATACCTGGCCTTAAGCATCTCGAGCAGCTCGATGAATCGCTCGCGGTCGTCACTTACCTCGGATTGACCGAGGCCGGCATACCGATCGACATCGTTTGCTACTGGCTTGAGACTAGACCGGATCGCTTTGCGGCGATTCCCGTTCGTGTCTGGAAACCGCTCTTCGAACCAATCGACACAGCCAAACTGTCCCCCAGTAGGTTACGCTCCAAGCTTTGTCGTTATTCTCAAGCTGCTGTTAACCAACATTCGGGAAGCAGGAAGGGTATTTGTTGGTTAAGATAAGAGTCCTTTGAGTAGCCGGACTCAGTCACTCGACCGCTACACGAGCGACGAGTCTATGACGATTCGAAGGAACGAGGTCGGCCTTTCAGCCGTTTTCGTTTGAATGACTCTGGCCACAAAACAGAGCTATGAAGAGAAGCCGTTCTTTCATGCTTTCAATTCAGTAGCATAGGCTGTACTGCCTCTCGAAAAGGATCTCATCAATGAGCTCCAGGATGACGACAGCGACGGTACTCTCGAGAAGCAAATTCGTATAGAAGAGTGCCATAGAACGGCTCGCATATTCCTCTTCAATTACTCAACGAACGGTACGTACAGATGGCCTACGTATCAATTAGCTCGAAGTCAGTTCCGCCGCAGTTTGGACATGAGTCCCAGTTCACGGGAGTGGGATCAGCATCGCTCACCGCTTGCAGAACAAATCCACAACCTTGGCATTCACTAAAGATGTCCAAGCAAGAGCAGTATCGTATCGATTGGCATTTCTCTTCTCTCTCAATAATTTGGCAATTAGGGAAAGAACAGTGTTCCGTTCGCACACGTAATTAGTAGTTACTATAGAACCAAGCTGATTTTTGCGAGTGGTTCTGAATAACGAAACGTGCTCCTTTTTATTGTTATCGCGTCGGAACGCCGTCGCCGTGCTCCGAACTGCGCCGATCGGGTTCGAGCGCAGGGATCGCGGACACCCGGTCGAACACCGACTTGGGATCGTGGCTCCAGTGCCAGTGCCAGCGGGTTCTGGCGAGACACCACAGCTTCCGGGTCGTCGACAGCGACGGCTCCGTCGAGAGCACGTCGTAGTCCTGTGCCCGAATGACTGCGTGGTGTTCGGCGTACAGCACCGCTGCGAGCAACACCGGCAGCTGACAATCCTTCGGCAGGTAGCGAATGCCGGCGATGCCCTCCCAGTAGAGCTCCTCGGTTCGGTGCAGCTCCTCGGCTATCACGTCCCGGAACGACTCCGAGTACTCGAGGGTCTCGACCTGACTCTCTGGGACATCGTGGGCCCGCAGCGTCTCCTGAGGGAGGTAGATCCGATCGCGCTCGAGGACGTCCTCGCGGACGTCACGCAGGAAGTTCGTCATCTGGAACGCCTTGCCGAGCTTGACCGCGTGGGGCAGGGCGGTCTCGGGGTCGTCGGGCTCCATGATCGCGGTCATCATCACGCCGACGGAGGCAGCCGAGCCCCGCATGTACTCCTCGAGGTCGGCATAGGTGTCGTACCGCTCGGTGTCGATGTCTGATTCCATCGCGTCGAGAAAGGTCTCGATCTCCTCGTCGGCGATCCCGTAGCGGTCACAGAGTTCACGGAACGCCTCGAGAACTGGGTCATCCGGGTCGGTGCGGCCGAGTGCCTGCGCTCGAAGCGACTCGAGTTTGGCGCGCTGGTCGGCCGGCGGGACGTCGGCCGCGTCGTCGACGATCTCGTCCGCGATGCGGAAGAATGCATACAGGACGTGGGTAGCGTTGCGAACGCGCTCTGGGAGGAACCGCGTCGCGAGGTAGAAGGTTTTCCCGGTTCGCTTCTGAATCGCCTTGCCCGCGTCAATGTGGTCCTGTTGCATTTGCGACTCCAGCCGTCCGACGGCGACTATGAGTAACTTACGTTACAGATGTGTATAAAACTACTATCTCTCAGTGAAATGGCTTCGTCGCCAAACGCCGGCAACGCGAGACAGAAAGCAGACGATGCTACCGGTTTAAGAATACGTCTCGTAGCTCTCCTTGAGGTGTTTATCGGCGAGCATCGGAATGCACGCCCCGATGTTGGTGACCATCCTGATCGCCTGGATGTTCCCCTGATCCAGTAGCTGGGTGACGGTAGCGGGATTGATGTCGACGCAGACGGTCGTGGTCGTCGAGGGAAGGCAGTTGCCCACTGCCACGGAGTGCAACAGCGTCGAGAGCATGAGCACGAGGTTGGCCTCTTGAGTCTGCTCGTGGATCGCGTCGAGGGCGAGCTGTCGTCGCGAATCGGGCCCGCGAGCACGAAGGGGACGTCGTTCGTGACGAATCTCCATGTGATGGAATCTAGAGAAGCTCTGTTCCCTTCGTAAAACGACGGCATCAACCGCCGTTCTCTTCCACTCTCTGTATGATATGTCATTAGACATGATAATCGTCTGAGTTTGGTACAAACTCTGCCGTTCTCTATACGATGGCCTCTACTCGTTTATTTGCACCCGCTCAGTTCGTCTCTCTACGTAACGCTTGTTTGTCTCAAGCGTAACTGTACTCAAGAGAGGCCGCCGTTACGTATAGGTGAAGGATGTAGCGGGACAGATTTCGATCTGTCGACTTATTGTTAGAAACCGCTCGAGAGATGGAGAGGATGGATGTAGCACCAAGTTGTGATCAATTTCAACTCGGTAAGAGTCTTAGCGATTGAAAACCGGTGACCTACTGATACTATTCTCGCTCCACCTCACGTTCTCGGGATTGTGCGTCAGTTGCTCTTGATTGGTTGAACGATTCTCCATAATTCGCTAAACGACCGGAACTTTCGCTTGAATGGAGCTCAAGTTCGTCTACCTCAAGCAGTTGGGCAACTTTTCGCTCGAACTCTGCCTCCGAAAGTTCACCTTCGGCATATTTTCGTTTGAGAATTTCAAGCGGAGCTCCCTTCTCGCCGGTATCTGTTTCTGATTCGATAATCTGTTCAGCACGTTCTTCTCCAAACCACTTCACAATCAGTTCACGGTCGCCGGTAAGGACGAGAAGAAGAGGTGTAATAACAAAAAATCCCAGAGCGCCAAGCAGCGCGAGTGCTGTTACACCAGCATAGAGTCCTGCAAAACCAATAATAACGAATCCAGCCATCAAAAAATAATCCAGAGAATTTTGGATTCGTTTGGTGGGGCCACCGCCGCTCATATGATATACCCAGCAGTCAACAGTAGTAAGGTCTATGATTTTCACCCTCACATTGATGAGTTCCCAGCTGCGGAGCATATCTCGTCGGCGTTAAGACCTTCTTTGGCCTCCACCGACTGCAAGACTCGCGCCCTGAGCTGATCACCACTTTCCGAAAAGGTACGCTGATTGGTGGGAATCGAAGCGGTCAATACGCATCTGTAGATAACGAATCGGCCAACTATGATTCACAGACCAACCTAAATAAAGAAGTTATACTACCTACTACTGCTCTTGTATTATTGTACTCAAAGGCGAACTGTCGAGTATTCACCAATCAGGTGACGCCACAGAACTCATCTATATCATACAGCAAGTAGAGTAATTCAACAATTGCATACTACTGCCTTGTAGCTCCATTCGCGACGAGAAACAGCGCAATGATGATACCACTAAGAGATTTTCCAGAGATCGGAATCAACCCAAGTGTGACGGCCAGTAACAGTACCGCACTGAGACCAGCGGACCCTAAATACCAGTTGTCGACCGCTTGTATATCAAAGGCCATTGTGTCAGAACTAGACCGAGCATCGCTCTCTTCGCGAGGGGAGAGCTCAAGATACGGTGCGAAGACATTCAGCTGTGTAGTTGGCTCAATGAGCCTTTTGGTCGAATCAAACCGAATGACTCCTGCTTTGTCGAGCTTCGGGAGATGTGACTGATAGAGTGGAATGTAGATGCGTTGGTATTGCGCCTGCGTTACGTCCTCAACAGATGTTTCGTGCTCTAGTGCTGCGATATGTCGGGCAAGCTTCGGTAGCCCAACTTGGTTTTCTGTTTCGAGAAGATACCGGATTGCTTCTCGCCGACGAGTTGTACTCAGTAGATGAAATATTTCATTCCTGGATATTGGCTGGGGCTCCGAGCAAGGATTGAAACGCGTGCCTTCCTCGCTTTGTAGGCAGCGGTCTGTTTCTGGGACCATCTCAATTACTCGCCAATTAGCCTTGTTTGACCCATTATACCAGGGTCAGATAAACCATTCTATAGGTTTTGAGTAACAGACTAACATCATCTGCTTCACTCTTCAATATCTATGGTTAAGTTTATCATGAATGATGGATGAAGCGGACAACATGAAATCGACCAGTTCAGACCTATGCAACACTCTTCGAAAACGTAGTGAATTACTCCAAGCTCTTGCCTCTGCCCCTCATACCAGATCTGAACTCTCCCAGAAATTACCGATATCAAGGTCTACAATCTCACGAGCATTGAAAGTCTACGAAAAACATGATTGTGTTGAACAAGATGAAGAAAAATGCCGGATAACGACTACCGGCTTACTTGCCCTTGCCGCATATAATCGTTATGTAGAGAGCATCTCATCACTTCTGGTTTCCTCCGACGAACTGAATTCCCTTCCCGACAGAGCATCAGTTGATATTTCGTTTATTCAGAACGCTCAACGATATCCTGCAGATCCATCAGTACCAGGGAGGGCTCTCGAAGCAAGTAATGAAATAATTCGATCCGCCGATCATTTTCTAGGACTTGCACCAGTTGCACTTCCATCGTATCCAAGATCACTCTATGAAATTCTTCAGGATCAGGACCTCCAAGCAGAGATAATCATCGAAAAAGACGTTCTAAAGGGCTTGAGGGAATCGTGTAGCGACGTCATGCAGAGGTTAGAACAGATGGAGAGTGTTTCCTTCTGGCTTGCAACTCAACCGCTTCCATATTCAATTTGGATAGCGAAATCAGGTGAGCAAAACCATGCTGGACTCACGATCCATGCCAACGGTGGTGTGCAAGCCGTCTTGATCAATAACGATCCGAAAGCAGTCAACTGGGCTCTGAATCAGTATCGAGAGTTTCGAAATGGAGCCGCCACTCTCGATTAACTTCCATTTCAGTCCTTGGTCACTTCTTCACTTTACGAACGTACTGGTGTAACTAAAACTTCTGGTTCGACTATCGAAATAACTTACAACTACTGATTATGGAGATTAAATATAACAATGGCCAACTGCGCAGAATAGGTGATTGAGTAGACAGCAATCTCGTAATGGCACCGAATTTAAGACCAATAATTGGTAAAGAAGCGTGATGCTCGTTGAAGTGGGACTGCTCAGTAAGGACTGTCACTCGAGAGTTCTATACCGCTCGACCTATCGCAGTACCGGCAAAAGCCAATGATACGTATTCAGGGTGTTGCAGTTGCTGTGTAGACGGGGCCGAGCAGGAGAGCCCACAGGGGTAGACTCTCCTGGATGTCCAGGAATGCGATGTTGATGTGGTTCGTGAACGAGAGGGACTCGATACACGAGTGAGTTCGGACTACCACACCAACACTTTGCTAGACTATGGACTATACGTATTAGGCCTTTCGCACCGCAGAGAGCAATCCGGCAAAATACTTTTGGGAGATTTGTACTATAAATACGATCTCTTGAACCTCCGATCTAGCTGTGATTGCGTTTCCTCAACAGCAATGTCGATGAACCACATTTCGTATGTTAATAACGGCGACTATCGTAAACACTCTGCACATCGTTTCAGACGAGGACAGTTATTGATACGAACAACAGGCGATTTGAGATACAGCACCGGGAGTAGCCAGCGCAACTCCGGATGAGAAGTAGGTCCGGACGGTTGTTGAAGTATGGCTCAGTCAGACTGGAATCCTGAGGAAGTTCCAGTAGTAT